>NZ_LT670820.1:0-466962 GCF_900130135.1 Bacteroides togonis
GTTGATAGGACGCAGGTGTAAAGGTGGTGACACCAAAGCCGAGCGTTACTAATTGCCCGTAAGCTTTTATGCCGGTCCTTTTGGACGGTATATACGTTCAGCATTTATTTTTTCTGTCTTCATGTCAACCTTATTCAGGTGGCTATAGCACCGGGGTTCCACCTCTTCCCATTCCGAACAGAGAAGTTAAGCCCGGTCACGCCGATGGTACTGCGTAACAGTGGGAGAGTAGGTCGCCGCCGTTTTTCTTGAGAAGTCCTCCGTAACGAATCTGTTACGGGGGACTCTTTTTTTGTTCATTATCCCCCTTTTTTAAACCTCTCTGCATTTTTCTTTCATTCTTTTTATTTTATATCCAAGCAAATTTTGTAATTTTGGCCAAAATCTAATGAGGAGAAAAATCACGTATAGAAAATAAATTAACATATAACTCCTATAAATATGGAAAACAAAATTCAAGAGCTGACCGACAAGATTTATCGTGAAGGGGT
Source organism: Bacteroides togonis (assembly GCF_900130135.1). Lineage (NCBI taxonomy): Bacteria > Pseudomonadati > Bacteroidota > Bacteroidia > Bacteroidales > Bacteroidaceae > Bacteroides > Bacteroides togonis. The sequence goes on from NZ_LT670820.1 coordinate 492, forward strand.
CGAGAAAGGGAATGAAGAAGCCCGTAAATTAGTATTGGAGGCCCAAGCGGAAGCGAAGAAAATTGTAGACGAAGCTCATAAAGAGGCCGAGCAGATTTTGGCCAATGCTCGTAAGTCTGCTGATGAATTGTCAGAGAATACGAAGTCTGAATTGAAGCTGTTTGCAGGACAGGCTGTAAATGCTTTGAAGTCTGAAATCACTTCCGTCGTAAGTGGATCAATTGTTGATACAGACGTAAAAGCTTTTGCTGCAAATAAGGACTATCTGAATGCCTTTATTGTTGCATTAGCTGAAAAATGGAGCGTGGACGAGCCTATTGTCATCTCTACGGCAGATGCAGAAGGACTAAAGAAATATTTCGCATCAAAAGCTAAAGCTCTTTTGGACAAAGGCGTCAGAATTGAGCAAGTGAACGGTATCAAGACGTTGTTCACTGTGTCACCGGCAAGTGGTGCCTATAAGGTGAACTTTGGCGAGGAAGAGTTTATGAACTACTTCAAGGAATTTTTGCGTCCACAACTGGTGGAAATGTTATTTTAAATCCCTGTCAGGATATGAGTAAATACTATTACTTGGTAGCTGGTTTGCCCGATTTGGCTTTGGATGACAGCAAACTGAGTTATACGGTAGCAGATTTCAAGACAGAGTTTTATCCTTATTTGTCAGATGCGGATAAAAAGTTAATAGACCTGTTCTATTTGAAGTTTGATAATGCGAATGTATTGAAACTTTTGAAAGACAGGGATGCGGTGATTGATACCTGCGGATTGTATTCAGTAGACGAACTGTCTGGTTTTATAGCTATGCTGAAGGACGGTGACGAGGTACCTGACCGTGTATTTCCTTCTTACCTTTCTGCGTTTATCTCCGACTATTTCAATCAACCAACCGAGGAGATGAATTCTTTGCCAGAGAATCGTCTGGCCGGATTGTATTATGCTTATGCAATGAAGTGTAAGAATCGGTTCGTTTCCGATTGGTTTAGCTTCAATCTCACAGTCAACAATATTTTGGTTGCACTTACAGCCCGTAAGTATAAGTTTGAAGTCGCTCCTCTGATTGTGGGCGACACCAGTATCTGCGAAGCATTGCGTACGTCGACTGCACGCGATTTCGGTTTGGGTACTGAGGTCGATTATTTGGATCAGCTGATGAAGCTCAGTGAGGTAGAAGAGTTGGTTGAACGTGAGAAAAAGATAGACCAGCTGCGTTGGAACTGGATGGAAGAAGCTACTTTCTTCAATTATTTTACCATTGAACGTTTGTTTGTATTTCTGTTGCAGCTTGAGATGATTGAACGTTGGCTTTCTTTGGACAAAGAACGTGGAAGTCAGTTGTTCCGCAGTATGATTGAAGCATTGAAAAACGAAGTACAGATACCCGCGGAATTCAGATAAATAAAATTGTTAATATTATATGGCAACAAAAGGAACTGTTAGTGGCGTAATCGCCAACATGGTGACGCTTGTCGTTGACGGCCCGGTGGCACAGAATGAGATTTGTTACATCTCTACCGGAGGCGACCGTCTGATGGCAGAGGTTATCAAGGTTGTAGGTGCCCAAGTATATGTTCAGGTGTTCGAAAGTACGCGTGGACTGAAGGTAGGTGCTGAAGCCGAATTTACCGGACACATGCTCGAAGTGACGTTAGGACCGGGTATGTTGTCCAAGAACTACGATGGTTTGCAGAACGACCTGGACAAAATGGAGGGTGTTTTCCTGAAGCGAGGTCAGTATACTTATCCTTTGGACAAGGAAAAGAAGTGGCATTTTGTTCCTCTGGTAAAGCCCGGCGATAAGGTGGAAGCCGCTGCCTGGCTTGGAAAGGTGGAAGAGAATTTTCAGCCGCTTAAGATCATGGTGCCTTTCGCCCAGAAGGGCATTTGTACTGTGAAGTCGATTGTTTCGGAAGGTGATTATACCATCGAGGATACTGTCGCTGTGCTGACAGCAGAAGATGGTAGTGAAGTGGAAGTCAACATGATTCAGAAATGGCCGGTGAAGCGTGCCATGACCAACTACAAGGAGAAACCCCGTCCTTTCAAATTGCTGGAAACGGGTGTTCGTGTGATTGATACGGTGAACCCCATTGTAGAAGGTGGTACAGGATTTATTCCTGGTCCGTTTGGTACCGGTAAAACAGTGCTTCAGCATGCCATCTCCAAGCAGGCGGAAGCAGATATCGTAATCATAGCTGCCTGTGGTGAACGTGCTAATGAGGTCGTGGAAATCTTTACAGAATTCCCTGAACTGGTAGACCCGCATACAGGTCGTAAATTGATGGAACGTACCATCATCATAGCCAATACTTCAAACATGCCGGTGGCTGCCCGTGAAGCTTCTGTATACACGGCCATGACCATTGCCGAATACTATCGTAGTATGGGCTTGAAGGTATTGTTGATGGCCGATTCTACTTCCCGTTGGGCACAGGCTTTGCGTGAGATGTCCAACCGTATGGAGGAACTGCCGGGTCCCGATGCATTCCCTATGGATTTGTCTTCCATTATCTCCAACTTCTATGGTCGTGCCGGTTATGTAGTATTGAACAATGGTGAGACCGGTTCTATTACCTTTATTGGTACCGTATCTCCTGCCGGTGGTAACCTGAAGGAACCTGTAACTGAAAATACGAAGAAGGTGGCCCGTTGCTTCTATGCCCTTGAGCAGGACCGTGCAGACAAGAAGCGTTACCCTGCCGTAAATCCTATTGATTCATATTCCAAATATATTGAATATCCTGAATTTGAAGATTATATCAGCAAACGTATCAATGGAGAGTGGATCGGAAAGGTAAATGAAATCAAAACTCGTCTCCAGCGTGGTAAGGAAATTGCCGAACAGATCAATATCTTGGGTGATGACGGTGTACCTGTAGATTACCACGTCATTTTCTGGAAATCGGAATTGATTGACTTTGTAATTTTGCAGCAGGACGCTTTCGACGAAATTGATGCCGTGACTCCGATGGAACGTCAGGAAGAAATTCTGAATATGGTTATTGAAATCTGCCATACGGATTTCACTTTCGACAACTTCAACGAAGTAATGGATTACTTTAAGAAAATGATCAATATCTGCAAGCAGATGAACTACTCGAAGTTCAAGTCTCCCGAATACGAAGCATTCCGTCAGCAATTGCAGGCGTTGATCGAAGAGCGGAAGGCATGATTGAATTTTGAGAACACGAATATTAAATTGCTAAGTATTTGAACAATGGCAACAAAAGCATTTCAAAAAATATATACCAAAATAACTCAGATTACGAAGGCTACCTGTTCGTTGAAAGCTACGGGAGTAGGGTATGACGAGTTGGCAACCGTAAACGGCAAGCTTGCACAGGTGGTGAAGATTGCCGGGGATGAAGTGACCTTGCAGGTATTCGAAGGTACCGAAGGTATTCCCACCAATGCCGAAGTGGTATTCTTGGGTAAGGCACCTACGTTGAAGGTGAGCGAGCAGCTTGCCGGACGTTTCTTTAACGCTTTCGGTGATCCCATTGACGGAGGACCGGAAATTGAAGGACAGGAAGTGGAAATTGGCGGTCCATCGGTAAATCCCGTCCGTCGTAAGCAACCGTCTGAATTGATTGCGACCGGTATTGCCGGTATCGACTTGAATAATACGCTGGTATCCGGTCAGAAGATTCCTTTCTTTGCTGATCCTGACCAGCCTTTCAATCAGGTAATGGCCAATGTGGCCCTCCGTGCTGAGACCGATAAGATTATTTTGGGCGGTATGGGTATGACGAACGATGACTACCTTTATTTTAAAAATGTATTCTCCAATGCTGGTGCTCTTAGCCGAATTGTCAGCTTTGTGAATACGACAGAAAATCCGCCGGTAGAACGTCTGCTTGTTCCTGATATGGCTCTGACAGCTGCCGAATATTTTGCTGTGCAGCACAACGAGAAGGTGTTGGTACTTCTGACTGATATGACTTCTTATTCCGACGCGTTGGCCATTGTGTCCAATCGTATGGACCAGATTCCGTCGAAGGACTCTATGCCGGGTTCGCTGTATTCTGACTTGGCCAAGATCTATGAGAAGGCCGTACAGTTCCCTAGTGGAGGTTCCATCACGATTATCGCAGTGACCACCCTTTCGGGAGGCGACATTACGCATGCTGTGCCCGATAATACCGGTTATATCACTGAAGGTCAGCTTTTCCTGCGTCGTGACAGTGATATTGGTAAGGTTATCGTAGACCCCTTCCGTTCTTTGTCTCGTTTGAAACAGTTGGTTACCGGTAAGAAGACTCGTAAGGACCATCCGCAAGTGATGAATGCTGCTGTCCGTCTGTATGCCGATGCTGCCAACGCCAAGACCAAGTTGGAGAATGGTTTCGACCTGACAAACTATGATGAGCGTACGCTTGCTTTCGCCAAGGATTACTCCAACCAGTTGCTGGCCATCGATGTCAATCTCGATACGACCGAGATGCTTGATGTGGCCTGGAGCTTGTTCGGCAAGTATTTTAAGCCGGAAGAAGTGAACATAAAGAAGGAACTGGTCGATCAGTATTGGCCGGCCGGCAAGGCAAATTAAAGAATCATAAAGAATGGCTATTAAGTTTCAATATAACAAGACCTCGCTCCAGCAGCTTGAAAAGCAACTGAAAGTGCGGGTGCGTACCCTTCCTATTATTAAGAATAAGGAGAGTGCACTGCGCATGGAGGTGAAGCGTTGCAAGACCGACGCTCAGGTACTGGAACAACGGTTGGAAAAGGAAATACAAGCTTACGAAGCCATGTTCGCTCTATGGAATGAGTTCGACAGCTCGCTGATTAAGGTCAGTGATGTACATTTGGGAGTTCGCAAGATTGCTGGTGTACGGGTGCCCCAGTTGGAGAATATCGATTTTGATATCCGCCCGTATAGCCTGTTCAATGCCCCCAAATGGTATGCTGACGGTCTGAATCTGCTGAAAGAGCTGGCTCATACTGCTATTGAGCGTGAGTTCACGGTTGCCAAGCTGAACTTGCTCGAACATGCCCGTAAGAAGACTACACAGAAAGTGAACCTTTTCGAAAAAGTACAAATTCCCGGCTATCAGGATGCCCTGCGTAAGATCAAACGGTTCATGGAAGATGAAGAGAACCTGTCCAAATCTTCGCAGAAGATCATGAAGTCCCATCAGGAAAAAAGGAAGGAGGCAGAAGCATGATTACAAAAATGAAGAAGCTCACATTCCTTATTTATCATAAGGAGTATGAACAGTTCCTTGAGCAGATCCGTGAGTTGGGAGTCGTACACATTGTAGAGAAGCAGTGTGGCGAAATGGACGATCGGTTGCAGCGTTTCATGCAGAAGCGTGCGCTGTACAAGAATACGCTGAATGCCATGAATAATCTGGCCGGTAAAGACCTGTCTGCAACGGTGCGTACAGGTGTTTCAGCCGACGAAGTGGTCAGCGCATACGAAGATTTGCAGTCCCATATTCAGGAACTGGGGCAGAAACTTCCCCAGCTTGACAAGGATATTGCACAGATGCAGGTTTGGGGTGATTTCGACTGGACCGCTGTCCGTAAACTTCGTGATGCTGGCTGGTACGTTCAGTTTTATTCCTGTACAGAGAAAGAATACGACGAAGCTTGGGAGTCCGATTATAACGCCGTTCGTATTCAGGAACAGGGTGGACACATTTATTTTGTGACCGTTACGCCTGGTCCGTTGGAAGGGCTGGATATGGAACCCCTCCGTCTGCCTTCTGTCAGCTTGTCTGAGTTATTAGCTCGGAAAGCCGATACAGAGTTGCAGATAGAACAGGCACAAGCCGATTTGAAAGCATTTTGTCAGGCCAACTGCAAGACGCTCGAGCATGGCAACCTATTGCTTCAAGGGGATATAGACCTGCTGAAGGTAAAACTCAACAGCGAACACATGGCTGATGGTGCTGTTGTCCTGCTGGAAGGATGGATTCCTGTCGATAATGAACCCGAAGTAAAGCAGCTGCTGGACAACAGTGGTGTCTATTATGAGATCCGGAATGCTACGAAAGAAGACAATGCGCCCATCAAGCTGCGTAACAACGCTTTTGCTCGCATGTACGAGGTGCTTACCAAGATGTACGGTATGCCCGACTATGCTGAGTTCGATCCGACTCCCATTTTGGCTCCCTTCTTCTCTCTGTTTTTCGCCTTTTGTATGGGTGATGCAGGTTATGGAGTTGTGTTGATTATTTTGGGTTTTATTCTGAAGAAGAAACTTTCCAAGTCGCTGAGCGGTATGATGAATTTGGTCATTACGTTGGGTGTCTTTACGACAGTCATCGGTACGATTCTTGGTACTTGTTTCGGCGTTAGTCTGTTCGACCTCGAACTGCCTGAGTTTATCAAGCAATTTATGATTGTCGGTAAGATAGGTGAAACCACTTACGATAAGCAGATGTTGCTTGCTCTCATCATCGGTGTGGTACATATCAGTATTGCTATGACGGTGAAGGCTATAGGCGAAACTGTCCGTTACGGTTTCAAGGAGTCGCTCAGCTCGTGGGGCTGGCTGCTGTTGGTTGTCGGTGGTGTATGCGTCGGTAGCCTTTCGTTCTTCGAAGTCATTTCGGAGCACGTATCTACTTGGGCATTCATCATTATCGGTGGTGTATCGGCCATAGGTATTTATCTGTTGAACAATCTGCATCGCAATGTGCTGGTCAACATCGGTGCTGGCATCTGGGATACGTACAATATGGCTACAGGTCTTATGGGTGATATACTTTCCTATATTCGTTTGTATGCTCTTGGATTGGCCGGTGGTATGCTGGGTGGTGTGTTCAACCAGCTTGCCTTTATGGTCAACGATGCAGCCGGACCTGCTTTAGGATGGTTGTTCTGTGGTCTCATTCTGGTGTTCGGTCATACACTGAACATTGCGATGTCCTGTTTGAGTGCGTTTGTTCACCCACTCCGTCTGACATTCGTCGAATATTTCAAAAATTCCGGTTACAATGGAAAAGGAGAGGAATATGCTCCTTTTACTACGGTTGAAAACAAATAAAATTAGAAACAAATAAAAAAAAAACATTATGAATGAAATTTTAGGTTATCTCGGTTTGGGCCTGATGTTGGCCCTGGCAGGTATTGGTAGTTGCTTTGGTACGACAATCGCAGGAAATGCGGCAGAAGGTGCATTGAAGAAAGATCCTTCCAAGTCTGCCAGCTACATGATTTTGTCAGCTCTTCCTGCCACGCAGGGTTTGTATGGTTTCGTGGCATTTTTGATGTCTATGGGGCGTGATTTTACGACAGAAGGTCCTTTGATGCTGGGTATCGGTTTGGGTGTCGGTCTGGTATGTTTGTTCTCTGCCATCCGCCAGGGACAGATTTGTGCCAATGGTATCGTGGGTATTTCCCAGGGTCATGACGTGCAAACCAATACCATGATTTATGCGGCTTTGCCTGAATTCTATGCAATTCTTGCTTTGGTAGCTGCTTTGATGGTATAATCGACGTTTTTTTTCAAAAAACAGGCTACCCCTGCCTCTGTTGTCTTCTTAGGACAGCATGGAGGCGGGGGTTGTCTTTTTGCATACGTTTGCTTGTTTCCTTTTCTTCATTTTTTTCGGTTAAAAAGGTTATTTTTCAAAGAATAATATGTACTTTTGCATCCGTTTTTGAGAGCAACGTAATTATGTTACTGGAGTTGCGTCAGTCGATTTGTTTATTACAGGGAGGCTGTACGCTATCAGAATAATATTAGAGATATGAGTAAAGAATTGTTGACCCCTGACTATATTTTCGAAGCAAGTTGGGAAGTTTGTAATAAAGTGGGGGGCATATACACGGTGTTATCTACACGGGCCAAAACATTGCAGGAGCAATTCCGTGATAGAATATTCTTTATAGGACCGGATTTCTGGAAGGGGAAAGAAAATCCTCTTTTCACAGAATACGATAACCTTTGTGCAGCGTGGAAGGAATATGCTGCTTCACACGATAATTTGTCTGTCAGAGTAGGCCGTTGGAATGTTCCGGGTGAACCGATTGTCATCCTGGTTGATTTTCAGCCTTTCTTCGCACAGAAGAACGACATTTATACAGAAATGTGGAACCGTTATCAGGTTGATTCGTTGCACGCTTACGGCGACTACGATGAAGCTTCTATGTTTGCTTTTGCTGCTGGAAAAGTGGTTGAAAGTTTCTATCGCTACAATCTGACAGATACGGACAAGGTCGTTTTTCAGGCACACGAATGGATGACGGGCATGGGAGCTCTTTATTTGCAGGCAGCTGTACCCGAAATCGCAACTATTTTCACCACACATGCCACGTCGATTGGACGTTCCATTGCCGGTAATGGGAAACCTTTGTACGACTATCTTTTTGCATACAATGGAGATCAGATGGCTCAGGAACTGAATATGCAGTCCAAGCATTCCATCGAAAAGCAGACTGCTCACTATGTAGACTGCTTCACAACGGTGAGTGAAATTACCAATAATGAATGTAAGGAATTACTCGACAAACCTGCCGATGTCATTTTGGTCAATGGTTTTGAGGATGGATTCGTTCCGAAAGGATCCACGTATACAGGTAAGCGTAAGCGTGCTCGTGCTTTGAAGCTCCGCTTGGCCAGTTGCTTGGTCGGCGAGACTTTTTCTGACGAAGATACGCTTATCATTTCTACCAGTGGTCGCTACGAGTTTAAAAACAAGGGTATCAATGTCTTTTTGGAGGCCCTGAACCGTTTGAATCGCGATAAGAACCTGAAGAAAAAAGTGCTGGCTTTTGTCAATGTACCCAGTTGGGTGGGAGAGCCTCGTGAGGAACTGCAGCAGCGAATGAAAAGTAAGGAAACTTTCGATACGCCTTTGCAATGTCCTTTCATTACCCACTGGCTTCATAATATGACTCACGACCAGGTACTCGACATGCTGAAATATCTGGGTATGGGCAACCGCCCCGAGGATAAAGTGAAGGTCATCTTCGTTCCTTGTTACTTGGATGGTAAGGATGGCATCCTTAACAAGCTCTACTACGATCTCGTGTTGGGTAGCGACCTTAGTGTCTATCCGTCCTATTACGAACCTTGGGGATATACTCCGTTGGAGAGCATCGCTTTCCATGTACCCACTATTACGACAGATTTGGCCGGTTTTGGACTCTGGATCAAGAGTTTGAAGAATGTCCATGGCATCGACGATGGTGTGGAAGTGCTTCACCGTTCGGACTACAACTATTCTGAAGTGGCTGACGGCATCAAGGATACTATCACTGCTTTCTCGGCCAAGACTCCTGCCGAAGTTCGTGAGATCCGCAAGCGGGCTGCTGCTGTATCCGAACTGGCATTGTGGAAGCATTTTATCACGCACTATTACGAAGCCTACGATTTTGCTTTGCGTCGTGCAAAAGAGCGTCTGTTGAACCTGTAAACTGAATTGAATAGAAATTATTAATCAAACTTATCATATACAATGAAGATTAAAGTTAGTAATGTAAACACTCCGAACTGGAAAGATGTGAATGTAAAGTCGCACATTCCGGCTGAGTTGGAGAAATTGTCTGAATTGGCACGCAACATCTGGTGGTCTTGGAATTATGAGGCTACCGAACTGTTCAGAGACCTTGACCCTGCTTTGTGGAAAGAGGTAGGACAGAATCCCGTGCTTTTGTTGGAACGTATGAGCTATGCTAAACTTGAAGCGCTTGCGAATGATAAGGTTATCCTGCGCAGAATGGATGATGTATACTCTAAGTTCCGTACATATATGGATGTGGAGCCCGACAAGAAGCGTCCCTCCGTGGCCTATTTCAGTATGGAATATGGTTTGAATCACGTTTTGAAAATATATTCTGGTGGTCTGGGCGTATTGGCCGGCGATTACCTGAAGGAAGCTTCGGACAGCAATGTTGACTTGTGTGCGGTAGGTTTCCTCTATCGTTACGGTTACTTCACGCAAACCCTGTCGATGGATGGTCAGCAGATTGCCAATTACGAAGCTCAGAACTTCGGTCAGTTGCCTATTGACCGTGTACTCGACGAGAACGGCAATCAGGTGATCGTGGATGTTCCCTATCTGGACTACTATGTACATGCTTATATATGGAGAGTCAATGTAGGCCGTATCTCTCTTTATTTGCTCGATACGGATAATGAGCTGAACAGTGAATTCGACCGTTCTATTACCCATGTCCTTTACGGTGGTGACTGGGAAAACCGTCTGAAGCAGGAGATTCTGCTCGGTATCGGTGGTATGCTGACTCTGAAGAAACTGGGCATCAAAAAAGACGTTTATCACTGTAACGAAGGACACGCAGCCCTCATCAACGTACAGCGTATCTGTGATTACGTAGCTGAAGGCCTTACTTACGATCAGGCCATTGAGTTGGTGCGTGCCTCTTCACTTTATACTGTACACACTCCTGTACCTGCCGGTCACGACTACTTCGACGAAGGTCTTTTCGGTAAATACATGGGCGGTTATCCTTCTCGTATGGGTATTTCCTGGGATGACTTGATGGACTTGGGTCGTAACAATCCGGGTGACAAGGGCGAACGCTTTTGTATGTCAGTGTTTGCTTGCAACACTTCTCAGGAAGTCAACGGTGTAAGCTGGCTGCACGGTAAAGTATCTCAGGAAATGTTCTCCAGTATTTGGAAGGGTTATTTCCCTGAAGAAAACCACGTAGGCTACGTTACCAACGGTGTACACTTCCCTACTTGGAGCGCTACCGAGTGGAAACAGCTTTATGCTCAGTATTTCGATGAGAACTTCTGGTATGACCAGTCAAACGAGAAGATTTGGAAGGCTATCTACGATGTGCCCGATGAAGTGATTTGGAAGACCCGCATGGCGTTGAAGAACAAACTTATCGACTATGTACGCAAGCAGTATCGTGAGACTTGGTTGAAGAATCAGGGTGATCCTTCTCGCATTGTGTCTTTGCTCGACAAGATTAATCCTAATGCACTGCTTATCGGTTTCGGTCGTCGTTTTGCTACTTACAAGCGTGCCCACCTGCTGTTCACCGACCTCGATCGTTTGTCCAAGATCGTGAACAACCCCGATTATCCGGTACAGTTCCTCTTCACCGGTAAAGCTCACCCGCACGATGGTGCCGGTCAGGGACTTATCAAGAAGATCATTGAGATCTCACGTCGTCCCGAGTTCCTCGGCAAGATTATCTTCCTTGAGAATTACGACATGCAGCTCGCACGCCGTCTTGTTTCCGGTGTAGATATCTGGTTGAACACGCCGACCCGTCCGCTCGAAGCTTCCGGTACGTCCGGCGAAAAAGCTTTGATGAACGGTGTTGTCAACTTCTCCGTACTCGACGGCTGGTGGCTCGAAGGCTACCGTGAAGGTGCCGGTTGGGCTTTGACTGAGAAACGTACTTACCAGAATCAGGAACATCAGGATCAGCTGGATGCTGCTACTATCTATAGCATCCTCGAGACCGAAATCCTGCCGCTCTACTATGCACGCAACAAGAAGGGCTATTCCGAAGGCTGGATCAAGACGATCAAGAATTCTATCGCCCAGATTGCTCCTCACTATACGATGAAGCGTCAGCTCGACGACTACTTCGAGAAGTTCTACAACAAGGAAGCCAAGCGTTTCCATCTGTTGGCTGCCAACAACTACGCCAAGGCCAAAGAAATTGCCGCTTGGAAGGAACAGGTAGTTGAAAAGTGGGATAGTATCGAAATCGTATCCTGTGAGAAGACCGAAGAGCTTGTTAAGGGTTCTATCGAGAGCGGTAAGGAATATACCATTACTTACGTTATCGACGAGAAAGGTCTGAACGATGCCATCGGACTCGAACTGGTGACTACTTACACTTCTGCCGACGGTAAGCAGCATGTTTACTCTGTCGAGCCGTTCGAAGTAGTGAAGAAAGAGGGTAATCTTTATACTTTCCAGGCTAAGCACAAGCTGGAAAATGCCGGTAGCTTTAAAGTTTCCTACCGTATGTTCCCCAAGAATTCTGACTTGCCTCATCGTCAGGACTTCTGCTACGTGCGTTGGTTCGTGTAATAAGGTTTTGTCTTATTCATTATTATATAAATAAAAAAGAGAGTGTACTCTGTAGTGCACTCTCTTTTTTTATGCCTTTCATCTGGTTTATTAAATGGTTGCAAACTTCTATGCTGATTCATAGGAAATGCTGATTTTTTAATATTCTTTCAGCTTTTGTCGTTGTTTGTTTTTTTTAAATATTTCTTTAGGCAAATTTGTCGTGTAATGTCTGTTCTGAAATGCCTATCTGTGATACCTTGATTTCTTTCTGTTTCTTTGTTAATGCCTTTCATCTTTTATTTCGTGGAAAAATAATGTGACTTCTCGTAAAGTCCCTCTTTATGCCCGTAAAGTGCCTCTTTATGCTCGTAAAGTGCCACTTTGTGAGTGTAAAGTGCCTATTGGCGTTTGGTAAATCCTCATTTTAGTAGTATGAAAAAATTATAAATATGATGATTCTGATTTGGTATAATTATTTTTTGCATATATTCAATATTCTCAAAAAATATTGTATCTTTGCCTCTCGAAGTTACGAAAAGAGTGTAATTCATTGGAAATGAGCGTAGGTTAATTGCTCATGATAGTAATAGGTTACGATTTAGTTAGTTATCTACTGCATCATCTTTCTGCGCGTTGCGTAACCTTCAAAGAACTCTTCATATGCAAAAGTAACAATAAAACGGGAGATTTTGAAATGAATCTCCCTAATTTTTTTTCTATCTCATACAAGTTTTTCCGTAAAAGCTGTTTTATCCGTCGGCACACCATCGCCCAAAAGAATTTTGGATGAACGTATGCCGACTGCCGCATAAGCGGAGAAAAGGGCTTTGCCTCACGCCTAAACAACAGTTTAGACTGATGATGCAAGGCCCATTTCTTTTGTGCTTATGCCAGAGAGGTGCTTTTACGGGTTCGCAGACGATTTCTTTTTCGCTGTTCCTTTGAGCCGTAAGCGGAAAGCCGTGTCTGACCGCCCGATCCATAAATGGAACAAGCCGTTATGCACGGCAGGCAAACCGGGAAGAATGATTTTATATGTCCGACCGGACACGCTCGGCCAGACATATAAAATCATACTTCCTTGCCGGTGGTTTGCCCGGTTTCACGCTTCCGGCTATGTCCCTTTTTTTCCTTTTGGGGATTTCTTTTTTTCACAGATTTCTCTTTTGAAGTTTTCCTGTCTAATCTGCCTCCACTTCCGTTTACCTCCATTTTCGCGTCTTTCAGTGACGCCGCATCAGGCAGTCATTTCCGTTCTGGGCGCAAAGGTAATTCCGGGATTGGACGGGAATGCAAGGTCAAGCCTCCTGTTTTCGGCAAAAATCTCCAGCCCTGCGGGTAGTATTTTTCCCGAAAAACCTTGCATCCCCTAATCCCTACCTTTTCAAGCACCCGAAACGAAAACGACCGATGCGACAGAAAGACGCATAAAAAAAATGTCGGATAAACGAGAGGCAGATAAGATAGTTTGAAACTCAACTCCCTCAGCTCTTGAATCCGCATTAAAAAATAAAAAAATCAAAAACAGCGAAGATATGACGGCAACGGCAAATTTCAGACAAATGGCACAGTACATAGGGCTTGCGATATGCGGCTTGATGGTGCGCACCGCCTTCGGGGTGTTCGGCATCCTTTGGGGCATCATTAGAGAGATTGTAAACGGAGTGTTCCGAGTGGCGATAGGCGTAATCGTGGCTATCCTTTCCGCAACCGCCTTCTTCGGTTTCATCCTTTGGTTATTCACCCTTTAACCCTTACCGACATGGCAAAGAGAAGCAGCAAAACGGCAGCGCAGCAGTGCAGATACTACGAGGTGGACAATATCTTCGTGTATATGGTTGAAACGTACATCAACGGCAACATATCCGTGTTCCGTGAACTCTACCGAGAACTGAACAAGGACGCACGGAGGGACTTTACAGACTTCCTTTTGAGCGAGGTGCAGCCGACCTATTGGAGAGAGATACTGAAACAGACCATCTAAAACGACAGCGATATGAGAACGATAACAAGGACATACGACCTTTTCCAATTAGCTGAACTCTCCGCAGCAGCGAGAGATACCGCATACAACGAATGGTTGCGCACCTTTGAATACGGTTGGGACAGCGACAACCGCAACACGCTGGAAGCATTTGAAAGTGTGTTCAAGGTCAAAGTGAACGATTGGAGTTACGACACGTGCCGTTATTCCTACCGCTTCACCTCACGTTACAGCGGAGAGGAAGAGGAACTCTGCGGCATACGGCTTCTGAAATACATCGTCAATAACTATTGGCATACCCTATTCAAGCCGAAAGCCTACTACCTCAAAGGCAATTACAAGAAAAGGCGCAAAAGCAGGGTATTCACGGACAACTGTTGCGTACTGACAGGCTATTGCGCAGACGAGGACATCCTGCGACCCATCTACGACTTTCTGAAAGCCCCCGACACCCGAACCACTCTGTACGACCTCATGGACAAGTGCCTTGACAGCTTCTTCAAGTCGTGCCGTGACGATATGGAATTTCAGTGCAGCGAGGAGAGTTTCGAGGAGAGTTGCGCAGCCAACGACTACGAGTTTTTGGGAAACGGAAAAATGTATAACTGATAAAACGACAGCGATATGAAAGGAACAGACCATTTCAAGAGAACGATACAGATGTATTTGGAGCAGCGTGCAGCGGAGGATGCGCTCTTTGCGAAGAACTACCGCAACCCTGCCAAGAACATAGACGATTGCGTCACCTACATTCTCAACTACGTGCAGCGGAGCGGTTGCAACGGCTTCACGGACGGGGAGATATTCGGGCAAGCCGTCCACTACTATGACGAGAACGAGATAGAGGTAGGCAAGCCTATCCAATGCCAAGTGGCGGTGAACCACGTTGTGGAACTCACGGCAGAGGAAAAGGCGGAAGCACGGCAGAACGCAGTCCGCAGATACCAAGAGGAAGAACTCCGCAAGTTGCAAAACCGCAGCAAGCCGAGAACCGCCACCAAAGCGACCGCACAAGAAGTACAACAACCCAACCTATTCAATTTCTGATTATGAAACCGAGAACACCCATACAGCAGGAAGTCGCACGATTGAGCGAGCGACTGCCGAAATTGACCGCCATACAGAGGGCATACGCTTTCCGCCATTGCTTCAAGCATTACGCCATCAAGAGGGCGGACGGCACGAACATCTGCACCGAGTGCGGACATTCGTGGAGGAGTGAACACGACCTTGCGGACACCGTTTGCGGATGCACCTGCCCGCATTGCGGCATGGAGTTGGAAGCGTTGCGCACCCGAAAGAGCGTGTTCAGCGAGAACGAGTATTTCTCCATCGTCACCACCTGCAAGCAGTATCAAGTTATACGCTTCTTTTTCGTCAAGTCCCGATACAAGGCAGGACAGGCAGCCGAGTATTCCATTTATGAAGTGGTGCAAAGGTGGATTTCGCCAAAAGGTACAACTACCACCGTTGCCCGACTGCGTGGAATGTCCATACTTTACTATGACCTATGGGCGGAATACAGCGACATGGAAGTACGCAAGAACAACAAACTACGTGCATACGATATAAACCCCGTCTGCACCTATCCCCGACAGCGTTTCATACCCGAACTGAAACGCAACGGCTTCAATGGCGAGTACCACAACATACTGCCTTACGACCTTTTCACGGCTATCCTTTCCGACAGCCGAGCCGAAACGCTGTTGAAGGCAGGGCAATACCCCATGTTGCGCCACTACATCCGCAGTTCCTTTGACATGGAGAGGTATTGGGCATCCATAAAGATATGTATCCGCAACGGCTACACCATTGCTGACGGCTCCATGTGGCGTGACACCATAGACCTCCTGCGGCATTTCGGCAAGGACACGAACAGCCCGAAATACGTCTGCCCTGCCGACCTCAAAGCCGAACACGACAGACTTATGCACAAGCGCAACAAGGAGATAGAGCGCAAGAAATTGGAAGAACGCATCCGCCAAGCGAAGAAACACGAGAAGGCATACCGCAAACTCAAAGGCATATTCTTCGGCATTGCATTCACGGACGGCACTTTGCAGGTGCGTGTGTTGGAGAGCGTGGCGGAGTTTGCAGCGGAAGGGACGGAACTGCACCATTGCGTGTTTTCCAACTCCTATTTCCTTGAAAAGAACTCCCTTATCCTATCCGCCACCATTGACGGCAAGCGCATAGAAACGGTGGAGGTTTCCTTGAAGACATTGGAAGTGGTGCAAAGTCGTGGCTTGCACAATTCCAATACCGAGTACCACGACCGCATTGTAAACCTTGTGAACAGCAATGTGAACCTTATCCGCCAGCGGATGGAAGTGGCATAGTATTAACCTATAAAACCCAACAAAATGGAAGTAAGAATTGAAAGCATGGTTTGTCTGTGGGACGATAAAATCCCCACGATGTTCCTTGAATTTGTGAACCTCCTCACTCTTGCAACGAGTGAGGAGCAGTTAAGACGGAGTGTAAAGGACTTTGCCGAGAAGCACGGACTTGACAGGTTTTTCCTTTACGGCTTCGGCTCCCACCATTTCTACCTGCACCAACGCTATACGAGTGACCCCGAAATGGTGATGCGCAACAGAGTTTTGTCAGTACATTTTTAACCACTCTAAAATCAACGATTATGGCAACACGAATGACCATCAACGGTATAAGCACCTGCACCGAAGCAGGTACGGAGAAATATGAGCGTTTCCAATTAGGTATCGGCAGACGCAAGCGGACACTTGTGCAGTACGACTACCGCCACCCCACAGACGGAGAGTTGTTCTCTTGTGTCAAACCCACATTGGACGAGTGCCGAGCCGCACGGGATAAGTGGCTCACGGCAAAGGATGGAAAGGAGGACAACCGATGAACACAGCCTATCAAACGCTGATAGTGAAATTCAGCGAGCCTATCAAAGTATTGGACGGCATCTTTGACGATGCCGAAGCGTGGGGAGTTGATACCCTAAAAGGGTGGATAGACGACTACGAGAGCAGCAGGTTTACCGCCATCAACAGCCATACGGCAGTCATCACAAGCGAGTACAATATGGAGTGCCTGATGGAATGGTTGAAACGAAACACACCCATTGCCGAGATAACAGAATGTTAAACAAGTTGGCGGTGTCCGCACCGCCAACCTAAAACCAAGAAAAGCATGATAGCAAAGACGATTTTACAGCAGATAGGCGGCAGACGCTTTGTCGCCATGACGGGAAGCAAGGACTTCATAGACATGGGCAACGGCTTGCGCATGAGCCTTGCAAGGAACAAGACGAGCGCGAACCGCCTTGACATCATCTACGATGCAGGATTAGACCTCTACAATATGCGTTTCTACCGCAAGACGTTCAGTAAAAAGACATTCGAGTGCAAGACAAAGGACATTGCAACGCACGATGGCATATACTGCGATATGCTGGAAGAAATGTTCACGATGGTAACGGGACTTTACACCCGTTTTTGAGTGGCGACGGCGAAAGCCGCCCTACTTTCTTTCGGTGAGCATGATGGCGGACAAAGAAAGTAGCAAAGAAACCGCTGTCCCAATCTACGATAGTATTCACAAAAACAAGTTTCAATCATGGAAGAAATCAGACAGAACGGAAAAATCATCCTGCACAGCGATGACGGAACAAGCATAAGGATGATTTTCAAAAACCTCACGGGGAGGAATTTTCAAGGTCAGGAATATGCGGAGTATATCCGGCATATCGCAATCGGGGAGATGGGATTTTCGCCCGGCATCATAGAGCATTGCAGGGACGGTGAGGTAATCGGCAAAGGAAAAATCCCGAATGTATGAAAAGCGGAAACTCCGATGAAGTTGCGGCTTCATCGGAGTTTTTAATTTAGCTATATATCCCAATCAGGTTTTACAATTTTGGGATAACGTTGTTGTCTAACTGTTTTCAATTTCTCCATGTAAAATAAATAAATCTCCTTATATGAGCCAAAACCGGGCTGTTGCATATCCTCTTCGATAGACAAACCACCAAATACCAGCAACCATAATCTTAATGCAACACCTAAGTAGCCCCAAAGTGGATCCATTTCATGTAATTCCAGTTTAGTAACCAAATTTTCTATTCGGACATCCATATCTGGATGAGTTCCATCACCAGAAATAGAATCTTCGCTCATCAATAAAATGGCTGCTAATACAGTTGCGACACCTGCCTTATATGTATTTCCCCATGCAGAGTCATATTCAGTTTGAATAAAACTAATTGCCGTATCATCTGCGGCAATTTCATCATCTATAGTATGGGGAAACGTCTGTTGTATTTGTGTATGACCTAAATAATTATGTGAAAATTCGTGGGCATATATAAATGCTATCGCAGCACAATATACACCATTTGTGTGACTTATAATATTTTCAAATTGCTGGGGATTACAGATGTTGGGTGTTACCCAATAAACATCCCTATTGAAGTTATGCAACAATTGCCGTCCTCTAAAAAAGCAATCATTAGCATACTCTACATCAATCAGATTGGGTTTATAACCATATTTGTTTATGCCAACAGCATCCATTATTGGAATATGTATGACATTCTCAAAATAGGCATTAAGATAAATACATACAGACCATAAATACTGACAAAAGTTTTCGTTGATATAGATATGATTTAATCCATTGCTATCTTTTTTTATTTCCGCAACATCGCTAATAGCTTTTCCTTCCCTTATGAATGTAAATCGACGAGAAAAGTTATTGATATTGCAATCGTCTTTTATCGCATCTAACAGTTCAACAACTTTTTCAATACATTGAATAGCATCATCAGATAGCTGTTCAACAGGTAAATAATATATTTCTTTCGCTTCTTTCATTTTACAAATTTTACTTGCAAAGGTAATGTGTTAATTTGTATTAGACGCTAAAATTCCTTGCGATATTGTTTACCGCAAGGAATTTCAGTCGTATCACAGGATATACAGCAGCGCAAACTCCGCCTTTCTCCGTTTGAGCAGCATGGCGTGCCGTTTACCTTTGTAGTTGCAGAAAGCGATATATTCCCGGTAAATGTTCCTGTCGCCCGCCTCCAATTTTCGGATCAGTGTGCTTTTGGGTATCTTCCCGCTCCCCAAAAGCCGGTATGGACCGACATTGTAGGCGAGCGTGGCAAGGAGCAGACTGTCACGCCCGAACTTGCGGAACATGGCGCAGAACTTCCGCAAGTCTTTCCGCAGGAGTGCGTCCGCCTGCCGCTTCGTCATGGTGCGTGCCGAATACCTTTCCCCCGGCTGCACCTGATGCCCCCAGCCCACGTATGGGTGGTGTTTCTCCGAGTGCCAGCCTTCAAAATACTTCGTACAGCGAACCGCCCGCTCGAAAGGCGGCAGGCGGTAGATTGACGCCTGCCCGTCCGTCCCCTTCTGACAGCTGTCCCGTGCGGACACGGAGCAGACCGCCAGAAGGGAACAGAGGATAGCCATGAATACACGCATCATCGTGTAAGGGGTTTGAAGTTTCCGATTGGGACAATAGAGATAGCCCCGTCATCCTTCACGTTGCGATTGTTGAAGTCAAATTCCAATTCGTAGGAGTTGCTGAAATTATCTTCCACCACTACGATGAAGTTGTGCACCTCGTCACCTTGCGCCGTGTAGTACAGCCGGAACTTCTCGTTTTCGAGCAGGTAGCGGTCGTTGGGCAGGAACGTAATGCCGTTGTCCATTTTCAATGTTCCTTCTCCCTCGAATTGGAAATACCGGATGGTATATAGGGTGTTGGCGTAATCGCCCGTCTTTTTCAACTCACAGCGGATTTCCACCGTCTGCCCCTTCGTTACCTTGTTAGGCACGGGCATGGTTTCCACTGTGAAGGGATAGGATTGCTGGATGTCCATGTCATCGTCACACGATGCGAGCGTGAGCAACATGGCGGCGAACAGGCAGAGTGCCAACGCCTTGAAGATGGATGTTCTCTTGTTCTTGTTGTTCAGTATGTTCATTGTTCTTTGATTTTTAAGTTATTGTTCATTTTTTGCTGTCAGTTGCAGATACTCGTTCAAGTCCTTGTAACCGTCATGGAGTGCGGAACGGTCGGTGACACGTCCGCCGTAATATCCTTTGAGGGCTTCCAGCGTCCTCCGTCCGGCTTCGTCACGGTCGAGGAAGCAGTCTATGCGCCCGTACCCGTCCAAGTGTTTCACCGCCTTACCCACGTTGGCAACGGAGTTCAGCACAAGGCTGTCGCTATTGCCGCCTATACCGAGTGCAGCAGCGGACAGAAAGTCCATGAAGCCCTCAAACACGCTGCATACGTCAGAGGCGGTATCTTTCGGTTTTATCAGTGACACATCTTTCGGTGGTACGCAACCCTTGAAGTAGCGGCTACGGATTTCATAGCCGCCAGCCACGTTCGGGAAACCGATTGCGAAATACCGCTTTCCACGCACGCCGTAGTTCAGGCGGCAGCAGTGGCGGGATGCAACGGCATAAGGGATGCCCCGTTCCGCCAGATACTCTGTTAATGGTGAGCGGAGCAGCGGGACGGCTTCCACTCCCTCAAAGGCAGGTTCGGACGGCTCCGGCAGGAACAACGGCTTTTCCGATGCGACAAACGGCATACGGGCGGTTTCCGCTATGAATCTCGCCTGCGCCATGAAGTCGCCGCTTCGGGCAAACTCCCCGGCAAGCGTGAAGATGTCACCGCCCTTGCCCAAACCGAAATCGTACCAGAGCCGTTTCGCCACGTTCACGCGGAAAGAGGGCGTGCGCTCATTGCGGTACGGCGCGAGATACCACAGCTCGTTTCCGCTTCTCCGTACAGGCTCATGTCCCAGCCGTGCGAGAAAGTCCGCGAGGGATATTTGCCTCATGGTGTCTATATCCGTCCGTTCCATGCGGCGCATCAGTTGATGATGAACTTGATGCCGACCCCGAACTGCGTGTGGAACTTTCGTGTGTCGCCACCCCACAGGCAACGCTCCCGGAGATTGGCGAGCAGGGCGATACGGTCAGCCACGTAAAACTCCACGTCCAGCGTCAGCGCACCGCCATAGATGAAGGCGTCCCGGTTATGCAGGGTCGAGCCGTCTTGCAGCACCTTTTCGCCCCAATTCACCGATTCATATCCGACGAGAGCCGAAGCCCCCGCATAGACGAACATGATTTTACGGGCATCGGAAAGTATCTTGAAATAGTAGCCGCCTTCCGCCGTGAACTGCACCACAGGTATGGCGGTATCCTTGTACGGGTTGTTCTTCAGGAGATACTCACCTCCGAACATCCATTTGTTGCCCTTCTTCGTGTAGGTGGAGAGAGCCGCCCCGAAACTGTACCCGCCGTCGTTGCCGCCGGGTTTGAAGCCGTCCGCCAGATTCGCCCTTACCTCGATGCCCTGCATTTTCGGCAGACATCGCTGGGCGTACGCCTGCCCCGTGAACAGGGCAAGCGACGCGATGATGATTGCGATGTACTTTCTCATGGTCAGCGCACTTGGAGTTCGTTGATGTTATTGGCACGCACCAAATCCTCATTCTCGATCACGAAAGACTGATGACGACCTCCGTTCTTCTCGTTCAGCTCCACCACGAGACACTTGCCGTCGGGGATGGTGAACTTCGCCATCGTGAAGACCGTGCGTTCGCTTTTTTTGCCCGGCACGAGCGTGGCGTAGTTCTGCGCACGGAGCGGCAGGATGATACGCTCCTGCACTGCGGTACGCTTCATCACCTTCTTGTCCACGATTTTCCATGTGATGTAGTCCACATCGAAAGGCACGTTGCTCTGGTTCCTGATTTCCGTGTGGAAATACAGAAGCCCGTTGTGCGTGTAGATGCCTTTCAGAAGGTACTGGATGCCGAAACGCTTGCAGCCGATATGCTTCACCTCACGTTTGTTCTGCTTGTGGATGGACTTCATGATAAGGCGCACCAGCATGGGACTTTCACTGCCCAGCTCTTTCAGGTAGATTTCCTGCGCATTGTTCGGACGGTTCACCGCCTCGCCGTCATGGATGAAGTCGCACATCTCCACGTTGAGCAGCAGCGGTTCGGTGGCATACTTCACGTTGAAGGTGTAAAAACTCCCGTCCTCCGTGATTACGGACATGTTGGTTTCGTTCGGGAAGTTCCTCACGGTAGCCTTCACGCGGATGACGTTCTCCGCACCTTCGGCTTTGCCCGCAATCAGGTCGGGCGAGCCTAAATCGACATAGCGCACTTCCGCCGGGAAGATGACATGCACGGTCTTGTCGTAGGTCACTTCCAAGCCGTGCGGGGGAACCATGCGGTCAAAACCCAGCTTTCTCGTCAGACCGTGATACAGGTCGCCGTCCGCCTCCTTCTGCGGATAGACCTCCTTTGTCAAGGTCGGTTGTTCACTTCCGTTGCTTTGCCCAACGGTTACGTTTTCCTGCGCGTTGGCAGTTGCGATGCCCATAGCGAGGGCAAACATCATGATTACTTTTCTCATTACTTTGGATTTTTAGTGGTAAATAAAAATTTGATTGATTGTTTTCTTAATTCACTTCCTGATAGAGCATGACCCTGTACCCGGCTTTCAGATGCACCTTGACGGTGCGCATCTTCTTGGCAATGTACTGGCTCGTGCCTTGTATCAGCCCCTTGCCCAAGTCGGAGGCGAGCTGCGCCCCGGCATTGGTGGAGATGTTGATGCTGCTGCCGAGCGAGCCGCCCATGTTGGCGGCAACCTCCCTGACGGCGTTCATCTCCATCGAGTTGGGGATGAATATGCCGGGCTGCCCGTCCGTGTCATAGACCTCCAACTCCACCGGGATAATCGTACCGTCGTGTTCCAGAGAGGTGATTTCGATGCCGAGCCGTTCGCCCTGAATCTTGGCTGCGCCGACCACCACCGCATTACGGGGGATGATCCGGTCTGCTACCGCCATCGGCTCCAGCAAGCGCAACCTGACCGCCTGCCCGTCCGTCACGCTCTGCGTCCCATAGACATATGCCGGTATGGTGTTCCTGTCCGATACGGTCGTGACGCCCACCGCCGTGTTGAAACTGCGGTTGCGCTCCTGCGAGAAGGAAGCGACAAATTCGGCATTGCTCACGGGCTGTCCGAGCGAGGACACCACCTGATGCGTCACCTGCCTGACGGGTTTTGCCGTGTTCTTTCCGGCTTTCTGCACGGGGGACGGCTCTGCGGTCTGTCCCGCTGCCGCCTGCGTGCCGTTCTGCCCGCCCATGTACTTCGCCGCCAGCTCGTAGGATTTTTCCATGAGTGCCACCTGCTCGTCCATCGTGGAGCTTCTCTCTTTTCCGCTTTCCAGTTCGGATTCGAGGGTGGCGATGCGTTCCAGCAGTTCGTCCATCTCCGCATTGTCGTTTTTCGGCTGCTCGTAGAAGTTGCCGAGCGTGGCATTGAGGTCACGGTAGGCGGCTGCCGAGGATTGGATGGTCTTCGGTGTGGGCTTCACGGCCTCTTCTGTTCCGCCGGGATTGGCAAGGTCGAAATCGCTGTCTCCATCCGCTGCCGCAGTTTCGCGGTCGAACAGGTCGCCCAACTGCTGCATGGCGCGGCTGCGGTTCTCCTGCCTTTCCTCCATTGCGCCCTGTTCGTAGGCTTTCGCCTTGTCACCGATAATCCGGCGGTTCTCCTTGTCCGCGTCGGGCATCTCGATGTTGTAGCCGCCTGTTCCCGGCTCCTGCTCTTTGCCGGAGGACGGGGCGAATATCAGCCACATCGCCCCGATGAATACCAGCACCATAGCGGGCAGCACTATCATTTTCTGACGTTTCAGCCGTTGGGCTTCGGTCAGCGGCTTGCGCTCCTTTTTCGGCTTCCCCTTGTTGTCGGGTGCAGCCGTGCTTTCGGACTTGCTCTCCGTCTTGTTCTCAATCTTCGTTTCGTTCTTCGTCTGTTCCATATAAATAAGGTGTTACGTTATGATTGTTATCCGTCTTCACGGACAGTTCCACCTGTCCGGCATGGTCTGTCACCATCCGGCTGCCGTCATTCCTGCCGATGTCATACACGGCTTTGCCGAAGGTGTAGAGGGCAAGCGCGGAGAATGCGGCGAGCATCGCCAGCACGATGCGCCTGCGTGTCTTTGGCGGCAAGCCGTCCAGATAGCCCCTGAGCCTTGCCACCAGCATTTTCTTTTTGTCGTGGAGTTTCCAATATGCGCCCCAAAATGATTTCTTGATTTTCTTCATATCCGTTTACCTTTTGATGGTTTGTAAATCCTTGTTCTCGATGATGGTGAATCCCTCGATGGTGAACCCGTTCGGGTTGTTGTCCGAACGGGACGAGTTCAAGAGGCGGCACGTGGTCACGAGGCTGCGCTCGGTGACGTTGCTCTGCCGGATAATCTTCTGCGTGGCGTAGGTCACGGCACGGTAGGGATAGCCGTTGAAGTCGCATACCACGCTGTCCACCTTCAGCACTTGGTTGATGTTCCCGGCGATGATGCGGTTGTAGTACCCCTTCTCGGCGAAGTCCGAATAGTAGTTGTACACGCTCTTGTCCGCCAGCAACAACGCACGCTTTACGTTGTGTTCTATCGCGCTCTTTTCGGGCGAGAGCGTGAAAAACAGTTCGTGGAAGCGGCGCACATGCTCCCTCGCTTCCGCCGGACGGTTCTGCGACAAGTCCTGCGAGAGTGCCAGCATCAGCGACTTGCCGTTGTCCAGCACATAGATCTTCTCACGCTGCCGTTCCGCGAAGCGGTAGGAACTCCACACGCTCCATACCGTTATCACGGCGCACAGCGAGAGGAAGACGATACCGAACAGGCGTATCTGCCTGAACGATGATTCGATGTTTTTGAGTGACTTGAATTCCATTGTCTGATTTTATTTTTCGGTTCTTAATTCGTTATACAATAGGATTGGTATGCGGTCGTTTGCCACATACGTATGTAACGGGTTACCACATACGTATGTAATGAGCCGCTGCATACGTATGTAACAGGCTGCTACATACGTATGTCATGACAGGCTACATACGTATGTTACTTTTATGCGGATGCCTCTCCCGTAATTCAGCCTCTATTTCAGCAGTTTCCCGGCACGTCCGACCATGTTGCCTGCGGTAGCACCCGCCACGCTGCCCGCCATGCTTCCGGCTCGTCCTGCCGTCTGGTTCACGTTGCGACCGTAGCTTCCCATGCCTCCGGCTTGGATAATCCAGCCTGCCACCGTCGGGATGGTGAAGTAGCCGATGATGCCGATTATCATGAAGACGATGTACACCCCGTCGCTCGAATCCAGCGAGAAGTTCGGGTCAGCCTGCATCCGTTCGATGTCGCTTTGCAGCATCAACACCTGAATCTTGGCGAGTATGGTGCTGAATATGTCCGACACGGGCAGCCACAGATAGACCTGAATGTAGCGGCATATCCACTGCGTGAGCGTGCTTTGGAAGCCGTCCCACACCGATATGGCGAAGGCTATCGGACCGAGTATCGCCAGCACCACAAGGAAGAACGTGCGGATGGTGTCTATCACGAGGGCGGCGGCTTGGAACATCAGTTCCAGTATCTCGCGGAAGAAATCGCGGATGCCCTTCTTCATCTTGTACATCCCCCGGTCGATATACATCCCCGCCATCGTCACCATGTCGGAGGGCGACCAGCCCAATTCCTCCAGTTGCTTGTCAAACTCCTCGTTGGACACGAGGTAGGCGGTTTCGGGATTGCGCACCATCGCCTCGTATTCCAGCCTGTCCTTCTGCTCCCGGTACTTGTTCATGTCCAAAGTCTGCGTTTCGAGCAGTTTCGCCGTACCCTGCACGACGGGCGAGAGGACGCTGTTTATCGTGCCAAGCACCACCGTAGGGAAGAACATGATGCACAGACCGACGGCAAAGGGGCGGAGCATCGGGAAGACGTCTATCGGTTCGGCTCTCGCCAACGACTGCCATACCCGGTAAGCGACATAGAAGAGCGCGCCCAGCCCGGCGATGCCTTTCGCCACGCCCGCCATGTCGGCGCACAGCGGCATCATCTGCTCGTAGAGCGAGCGGAGAATCTGGTGAAGGTTGTCGAACTCCATAGGCTACCAGTATCTTTCGTTCATACTGCCGTACAGCCCCATGATGCGGTCGAGGTCGTTTTTCTTCTTCGCACGCAGGTAGCTCACGCTGATGTTCTTGTTGGTGTAGTAGCTCACGAGGTTGCGGTAACGCTTCATCTTGGAGTGGCAGCGTTCCACCACGTCCATGCGCTCCTTGTCCGTCATGGAGAGCGTGGTGATGTTCACCACGTTCTTCAGCTCCGTCAGCACGTCGTTTGATTCCTCCAGCAGCTTCGTGTAGCCGAAGGCGATGGCTCCGAGTTCCTCCACCGTGAAGTTGTCGTCGCGCAGCATCTTCTGGAAGCTGGTCACGTAGATGTCCGTGATGTCGCCCACCATCAGGATGGTCTGCTGCACCTTGCGTGCGTCCTTGACCAGATTGTTCACCGATTTGAGGGCGTCGTAATACTTCTTGCCCTGCTCGTAGATTTTCACCGTTTCCTGAAAGTTGTTCACCATGTTCGTGGCGGTCTTCGAGGTATGGATGATGTTCTTCGAGGCGTTGATGATGCCCTGCGCCAGATTGCCCGGATCGCTCACGACCCATTGGGCGGAAGCCCTGCCCGCGAAAAGCAGGCACAGGCAGATGACGAATGTTATTCTTGTTCTCATGTTTCTTTGGATTTTAGCGGTTCTTATTTTTCTGCCGGAGTTTCCGGCTGCGGCTTCACACGCACGTAGTCCCCGTTGGGTGAGAAGGTCAGCACGTCGGTAGCCTCGTTATACGCCACGTCGATGCGGAATCCCGTGTTCATGAACAGGTTGCCGTTCTCCTCCTGCAAGAGGTAGGTTTCCGGCTTCAGCCTGCGGCGGATGCCGCTCCGCTTGAAAACCGTCACCTTGTAGGCTTCTCCCTCCTTGTAGATAAGCACGTCGGGTTTGCCCTCCACGCTTTCCCAGTTTCCGCACAGCAGGTCGCGGCGGTTCTCCGCCACGTCGCAGGATTGCAGCACCATGACCGCCAGCCCGATTAAACACTTGCTGACTTGCAGCATCTTCATTCTTGATATGCTCATACGCTTTTCTTTTTTTGTTGATAAATCTGTTTTACTGATTATTGATTACTTATTGCTTGTTTCTCCGCCTTTCGGCAAGTTGCCGGATGGCGGCTTCGATGTCACCGCCCAATTGCTCTGCCAGACGGTACACCTCCACCTTTTCCGTTTCCTCGGTGGTGTACGCCAGATACTCTTCAGCACTGACCTCGGTGGCATAGACCGCCGACTGCGTGCCGCCCAAGCCTATCCACACCTCCTTGTAGAGCCGTGAGGGGTTGTTCGCCATGTTGATGGAGAGTATCTGCGACTTCTCCTTCTCCGTCAGTCCGAGCAACGCCTGAATCTGGTCGAACTTGTTCATGTACTTGTGCTGGTCGAGCAGGATTTTACAGTCCGAGTTGTTGATGATGCTCTCCTTGACGACGGGCGAGGAAATGATGTCGTCCACCTCCTGCGTCACCACGATTGCCTCACCGAAATACTTACGCACCGTCTTGTACATATAGCGCAGGTAGTCAGCCATATTTGCCGAAGAAAGAGCCTTCCAAGCCTCCTCCACGATAAGCTGCTTCCGCACCCCTTTCAGACGCCGCATCTTGTTGATGAAGGCTTCCATGATGATGATGGTCACTACCGGGAACAGTTCGCGGTTGTCCTTGATGGAGTCAATCTCGAAGACGATGAACCGTTTGCCCAGCAGGTCGATGTTCTCCGCCGAGTTGAGCAGGAAGTCATAGCGTCCGCCCCGGTAATACTGCCGCATGGTGGTGAGCATGTTGTCGATGTTGAAGTCCTCCTTCTCCACCTTGATGTCACGCTCCGCCAGTTCCCGGCGGTAGTCGTCGCGCATGTACTCGTAGAAGGTGTTGAACGAGGGGACGATGCTCCGGTCTGCCCTGATGCGCTCGATGTAGGCACTCACGGCACTGCCCAATTCCCCGCTTTCGGTTTTCGTCACCTTGTCGTCCTCCGACTTCCAGAGCGTCAGCAGCAGCGTCTTGATGCTGTCCTTCTTCTCCACGTCGAACACGTAGTCGTCGGTGTAGAACGGGTTGAAGCTGATGGGCTTCTCCTCCGTGTAGGTGAAATACACGCCGTCCGTGCCGCCCGTCTTGCGCCGTATCATCTCGCACAATCCCTGATAGGAGTTTCCCGTGTCCACCAATACCACATGCGCGCCCTGCTCGTAATATTGTCGCACGAGGTGGTTCATGAAGAACGACTTGCCACTGCCCGAAGGACCTAATACGAACTTGTTACGGTTGGTGGTGATGCCCCGCTTCATCGGCAGGTCACTGATGTCGAGGTGCAGCGGTTTTCCCGTGAGCCTGTCCACCATCTTGATGCCGAAGGGCGAGAGCGAACTGCGGTAGTTGGTTTCCTCCGTGAAGAGGCACACCGCCTGTTCGATGAAGGTATGGAAACTCTCTTCCGCCGGAAAGTCCGCCGCGTTGCCGGGCATAGCCGCCCAATAGAGTGTCGGGCAGTCGATGGTGTTGTGGCGAGGCACGCACTCCATGCTTGCCAGCTGGCTGCCCACGTCGTTCTTTATGTGTTTCAGCTCTTCCGCGTCGTCGCTCCACGCCATGACGTTGAAGTGCGCCCGCACCGAGGTCAGCCCGTAGGAGTGCGCCTCGTTCAGGTAGCGGTCTATCCACTCGCGGTTGATGCTGTTGCTCCTCGAATAGCGCGAGAGCGACTGCATATTCCTTGCGGACTTCTCGAATTTTTGGAGGTTCTCCTCGCTGTTGTCGATAATCACGTACTGGTTGTAGATGTGGTTGCAGGAGAGCAGCAGCCCCACCGGGGATGCGAAGGAGAGGCGGCAGTCCGAGCGGTCGGTGGAGAGTTTCTCATACCGGGTGTCGGTAGCCACCGTGCCGGGCAGATCCTCCGCGTCGGACAGGGTGTGCAGGCACAGGCGGTTGTCGCCGATGCGCATTTCCCGTGCCGAGAGGTCGATGTCCTGCAACGTGGCGTCGCCTTCGGGCATGAGCGAGAAGTAACGCTCTATCAGTCCGGCTTTGCCGTCCGTCCCCACAATCTCGTCGGTGGAGAGGCGGCGCAGCCTGACAAAGCCGCTGTCGTTGATGATACGCTCGAACTGTTCCGCAGCCTCCATGAACTTCGCGGCGGTTTCCTTGTCCAGCTCCTTCGGGATGATATGCCCACGGCACAGCGTGCTGAAATTGCTCTGCATCCGGTTACGCTCCTTCGTCGTCTTGGTCAGGTAGAGGTAGCACGTGTGCTTCAGGTACGGACGCTCGTTGAAGTGACGCTCGAAAGAGCGGCTTAAAAAGCTCATGTCGTCCTTGTGAAGTTCCGGCGTGTACTTCTCCTTGATGAACCAGTCCTGCTTGTGGACGACGGAGAAGTCCGGCAGCACCTTGATTGCCTTGCACCAGCAGCCGTGTATCGCCTCGTACTCCGCGCCCGTCACGGTGTAAAGCTCCGGCAGCTCCACCTCGAAAGCCACCGTGATGTCGGCGTCTTTGGAGATGATGCAGCCTTGTTCCACCGCCAATAGCGGGAACTTGTTTTCCAGTGTTGTCATTTTGGATGTATTCCTCATGTCGTTTCTTCCTTTCGTTTCCGTTTGAATAATCGGGTGATCCGCCGCCGGTTGATAAGGTATCGGGGATGGCTCCTTGTTGCCCCTAATTTCATAAGCCCGTGTTCGCCGTACCGGGCGTTCAGCGCGAAGGTCTGCCATACGAGGACGGAGGACGATGCCACGCCGAAGCCGATACATACCCACTGGTCGATGCCGACCATGTAGAGGATGACGAACAGGACGAAGAGAGCCAGCAGACCTCCGCAGAAGATGAAGAGGTACTGAGCCTTCAAGCCCTTGAATTCTACCGGACGGCCGATACCCTTGTTTATCGGGTATTCAGCCATACATCGTTTATTAAAGGAAGAATGAGCGCAGGATGGTGGCGGCGACAATCAGGAAGATGCACGCCCCGAACCACGAGGCGGCAGTCTTGGAGGTGTCGGGGTCGCCGGACGAGAATTTCCCATATACTTTCACGCCCCCGATAAGCCCGACTACCGCGCCGATGGCGTAGATGAGTTTCGTGCCGGGGTCGAAGTACGAACTCACCATAGAGGTGGCTTCGTTGATGCCCGCGATGCCGTTTCCCTGTGCGAAGGCGGAGGCGGTTGCGGCAATCATAAGTGCCGCAGAGAGGATAAACTTTTGTCTGATGTTCTTGTTCATAAACTGTTCTTGTTTTTGCCGTCAAAAGAGTGGATGGTCCTTTGTCGGGCAGTTGATACTCGGTTACTTTACTTTGGTTTAGTGGATTGCCCGTTTGTTTCTACGGACTTGGGTGTGTCCGTTGCGGACCGGCTGTACCTTGTACTGCCGTGCGCGTGGGTGATGCCGTCTTACGTTTTCATTTTCATTCTTTTTTACTCGTTATACATAGTTGCGGATGTCGAAGTCCTCAATATTGTCCGGGACTACAAAATCCTTTTTCGGTTTCTTCAGCCGGATTTCGATAAGCCCCTTGATGCGGATGCTCATTTCAGACGAGCCGGTCATCAGCTTCTCGTACAGCTCCGTCCCTTCCATGTCGGTGAAGACTTTTGCCGCCCGCTCCCGTTCCGTCGTTGTCGCTTCCGGGTTCTTGGCGGTTCTGACCGCATCGTCTATCTCGTCGAAGCTGCTTCCGGATGCCCTCGGTGCGTCGGACGTTTCTTCCTCCGGCTCGTCCTCCCCGAACTCCAGTTCCGAAGGCGTGAGGCTCGTGAAGGTTTCGTCGAGTTTATCCTCCGGGACTTGGGCGGGACGGGATACGGTTTCCGTGTTTCCGTCGTCAAAAGTAGCCTCTTCCTCCGTCAGCTCAATGCCTTTTTCCGAAGTGGCGGCTTCTTGCGTCGGTATGGCAGCGGTTGTCCGGGTCGATGCCATCCTGAAACGGCTCTTGCCGATGATGTCCGCTGGGGTCTCTGCGGGCGGTGTTACCCTTGCCGTTTCGGGCTTTGCAGCCGTGCTGCCCAACGACCGCCACAGTCCGGCTATGCTTCTTAGGAAGCGGACAAGTCTGGTTTCCATGATCCTGTCATAAAGGAGCAGGAACAGGAACCACAGGTTGCAGCCGACCGATACGGTCAGCAGAATCATAGTCATGTTCATAGCTCTACTTTGGGGACTGAATCCAACATACGGTTGATTTCGGCACGGTGTGTCTGGAAATGTTCGTTAAGCACATTGTCCAGATAGTCGGCGATGGTCAGGTTTCCCTTACCTAATAAATAGGTGATTTCGGTTATCACGCTGTGGTTTGCCAAACTGATGTACACTTGCTTTCCCTCTCTCGCCTTGATTCCTGATTTTTTCAGGAAGGCGCGATAATCATTCTTCTTTCCTTTCATGTCTGTTACTTTTTGAGGATTAAAATACTGCGTCGTAATTCCGGGCGTAAAGGCTTTTTATCGCCTCCTCGCACTGGTTGAAGTGGTGCGTAAGCACATGGTCGATGTAGGCGGACAGCGACAGCCGGTCATGCCCGATCACACGGGTGATACGCATGATGCGGTCGTGATACTCCGGGCGCACATACGCCATCTTTCCCTCGCGTGCCTTCACTTCGGCTTCACGGATGAACAGCCGTTCATAGTCCTTCTCACCGCATTTGCCGCCTAACGGCACGGGAGAGAGGATTTCCACACTCGCCTGCACTTGGGCAAGCATACCGCCGCCGTCATGCTGCGGACTTCTGTTTTTCTGGTTCTTTTCCATATTCAAATCAAGTCTTCACGTTGTTTCTTGTACAGTTCGTTTATTTTCTCCTTGTGCTGTTCCAGATGTTGGCGCAGCACGGTGTCCACGTAGCCGCCTACCGAGATTTCACGTCCGGCGATGTCGTTCACGATTTTGAGAATCTTGCTGTGGACATCGCGGCTGATATAGACGCACTGGCGCGTCTTTATCTCGTTGCGGCGGAGGAACAGCCCGGAATAGTCGTCCTCCTGCCGTTTGCGGCGGACGGTGTCCCTCTGCGGTTTTTCTTTTGCCGTGGATTGCACGGGCGGCGGTTCCGTTTCCGGGACGCTTTCTTCTTCGGGAGCAGGCGCGGGCGGCTCCTGCGCGTGGTACAGGATCCCGTCCTGCCTGCGTCTGCCGATGGAGGCTATCAACAGTTCCTCGTCGATGCCTTCGGTGTTCACTTTCCTGCTGCCCATGATTATTGAGGTCTGATGATACGGCTTATCTCTTCCGAGAACTCACGGATGCCGCTCCCTTTCAGCAGGGACGCATCCATCGGGAAGATGGTCGAGCGGAACACGCTCTTGCGCTCTTCCGAAAGGTCGCGCCGGAACTTCTTGCTGTCGGGCAGGCGGGTGGACAGCACCGGCAGCCCCATCTCGGCGATCACATCCTCATACAGGTCGTAAAGCCCGTTCTTCTCCCTGCCGTCCACCATCGTCCAGAACAGGTACAGCCCTTTTGTTTTCGCCTGTCCCGTCGTCATGAGGTTGTCACGGAACATCACGGCGAATTGCAGGGTGCTTTCCACGACAAAACGGTCGGCACTCAT
Source organism: Bacteroides togonis (assembly GCF_900130135.1). Lineage (NCBI taxonomy): Bacteria > Pseudomonadati > Bacteroidota > Bacteroidia > Bacteroidales > Bacteroidaceae > Bacteroides > Bacteroides togonis. The sequence continues at coordinate 32,990 of NZ_LT670820.1, forward strand.
GGGCGCGAAGATGTAGTCCATCTGCGAGAGGGTCTTGACCACGCCGTTGCTTTTCAGGGTTCCCGGCATGTCGAAGAACACGACGTCGGGTTTCACCTCTTCTGCGGCAAGCATCCTTTCGGCATCATCGAGGGCGTTAAGGGCGTCGCTTGCGATGACCGGGTAGGCGTTCTTCCTTATCTTGCGGAAGTGGTCACACGCGAGTGCCTTGAAATAGAGGCTTCCGCCGATAAGTCCCGTTTCACGTTCACGCAACCCGTGTATGCTGTGTTGCGGGGCGTCGCAGTCCATGACGGCGACATTGTGTCCTTTCACGTTGTGGAGGTAGTTGGCGGAAAGTGCCGTGACGGTGGATTTGCCGATGCCCCCTTTCTGTGTTGCGAATGCAACGAATGTTTCATTACTCATGGTTCTGTTGGTTTTAATGGTTGATGAATTGTTTTCCTGCTCCGATACGGAATCGGTGACATGTATATCCGCGTCAGCGAATCTCCGCCTGTCCGGTTCGTCACGTATCCGCTTCAACGGTGAGGCAGGGATTCGGATAACTGGTGAATGACGACATTGCGTCATGAAGTCATTGAATCCGTGAATCACCGCGTCATTGGAAAGCCGGGTATCCGAAGGTTCGGGTATCCGGTCAGGCAAATAGCCGCCAAAGCGGTTTGCCGGGTATTTGAAAGCCTCATTTTTCATATCTTCAAATCGTTCGTTTCTTGAATCATGCTGCAAATAAACAAGGATATTTTTGAATCCGTACCACTTCCCCGGCAAGTGGCGGCATGTTGCGCCGGTTGGCACTGACTGTCCGGGTCAAGCCTCTGTCCGATACCGCTTTAAGGGCGTAACTTTGCACCCGAACGGCAGGGTTCGCCGCAGGTGGCGCAGCCCGGAGTTTGAAAGGCATTCCCCCAATCCGTCCCCGACGGATTTTTATGTTCGCCGGAACATAGCAAGATGTCTTTTCAGCCGCTCAAAATATTTTGAGCAGCCACGAAAAGCACTTGCCCTTGCAGGGGGCGGGCTTTCCCTCCGAAGTCGGGAAGCCTTTCAGAACTGCGGTGCTGTAATCCGAAGCGGCGGCTTATGCCGTCAATCCGCTAAATCCAAAGTAATATGAAAGAGAAAAGGAAAAGCAAATCAGGGAGAAATCCCAAACTTGATCCGGCGGTGTACCGGTACACCGTCCGTTTCAACGAGGAGGAACACAACCGTTTCCTCGCCATGTTCGGAAAATCGGGTGTCTATGCACGGTCTGTTTTCCTCAAAGCGCACTTCTTCGGGCAACCGTTCAAGGTGCTGAAGGTGGACAAGACGTTGGTGGACTATTACACCAAACTGTCGGATTTTCATGCACAATTCCGTGCCGTGGGTACGAATTACAACCAAGTCGTGAAGGAACTGAGGCTGCATTTTTCAGAGAAAAAGGCGATGGCGTTGCTCTACAAATTAGAGCAACACACCGTCGAACTCGTGAAACTGAGCCGCCGGATTGTGGAACTTTCAAGGGAAATGGAGGCAAAATGGTCGCAAAAATCAGTGTAGGAAGTTCGTTGTACGGCGCGATTGCCTACAACGGGGAGAAGATTAACGAGGCGCAGGGGCGGCTTCTCACCACCAACCGCATCTACAATGACGGTTCGGGAACGGTGGACATAGGCAAGGCGATGGAGGGTTTTCTCACCTTCCTGCCACCGCAGATGAAGATCGAGAAGCCGGTGGTGCATATCTCTCTCAACCCGCACCCGGAGGATGTGCTGACCGATATTGAGTTGCAGAATATCGCCCGCGAGTATCTGGAAAAACTCGGTTTCGGAAACCAGCCTTATCTTGTATTCAAGCACGAGGACATCGACCGCCACCACCTGCACATCGTGACGGTCAACGTGGACGAGAACGGGAAAAGGCTCAACCGGGATTTTCTCTACCGCCGCAGCGACCGTATCCGCAGGGAACTGGAACAGAAGTACGGATTGCATCCGGCAGAACGTAAAAATCAGAGATTGGATAATCCGTTGCGCAAGGTGGCCGCATCGGCAGGTGATGTGAAGAAGCAGGTAGGCAACACCGTGAAGGCTCTGAATGGGCAGTACCGTTTCCAGACGATGGGCGAATACCGTGCGCTCCTTTCCTTATATAATATGACGGTGGAGGAAGCGAGGGGCAACGTGCGCGGACGGGAGTATCACGGGCTGGTCTATTCCGTCACGGACGACAAGGGTAACAAGGTGGGCAACCCGTTCAAATCCTCGCTTTTCGGGAAGTCCGCAGGCTATGAAGCCGTACAGAAGAAGTTTGTCCGTTCCAAATCGGAAATCAAGGATAGGAAACTGGCAGACATGACGAAACGCACCGTCCTTTCCGTGCTGCAAGGCACTTATGACAAGGACAAATTTGTATCCCAACTCAAAGAGAAGGGCATCGACACCGTACTGCGCTACACAGAGGAAGGGCGCATCTATGGGGCTACCTTCATCGACCACCGCACGGGATGCGTGCTGAACGGTTCGCGCATGGGTAAGGAGCTTTCGGCGAATGCCTTGCAGGAACACTTCACCCTGCCATACGCCGGACAACCGCCGATACCGCTATCCATCCCTGTGGATGCTGCGGACAAGGCACACGGGCAGACCGCCTACGACAGTGAAGATATATCGGGCGGTATGGGCTTGCTCACTCCCGAAGGTCCGGCGGTAGATGCCGAGGAAGAGGCTTTCATCCGGGCGATGAAGCGCAAAAAGAAGAAAAAACGCAAGGGCTTGGGTATGTAATCAGAGTATCAACAATTAAAAAATCAATGTATGTCACAACAAGAAGACGATTTGAGGGCATTGGCGAAAATCATGGATTTTCTGCGTGCCGTGAGTATCATTTTAGTGGTCATGAACGTGTACTGGTTCTGCTACGAAGCCATCCGGCTGTGGGGCGTGAACATCGGCGTGGTGGACAAAATCCTTCTGAACTTCGACCGCACGGCGGGGCTGTTCCATTCCATTCTCTACACGAAGCTGTTTTCCGTCCTTTTGCTTGCCTTGTCCTGTCTGGGTACGAAGGGTGTCAAGGGTGAGAAAATCACTTGGGGGAGAATCTGGACAGCATTTGCCGTCGGGTTCGTGCTGTTTTTCCTGAACTGGTGGTTGCTGCCCCTGCCGCTGCCGCTTGAAGCGGTGACGGGACTGTATGTCCTTACCATTGGAACGGGCTATGTCTGCCTGTTGATGGGTGGTCTGTGGATGAGCCGCCTGTTGAAACACAATTTGATGGAGGATGTTTTCAACAACGAGAACGAGAGTTTCATGCAGGAAACGAGGCTTATCGAAAGCGAGTATTCGGTCAATCTGCCGACACGTTTCTATTACAGGAAACGCTGGAACAACGGTTGGATCAATGTAGTTAATCCCTTCCGTGCGTCCATCGTGTTGGGTACGCCGGGCAGCGGCAAGTCCTATGCCGTGGTAAACAATTTTATCAAGCAACAGATTGAAAAGGGCTTTAGTCAATACATCTACGATTTCAAGTATCCCGACCTATCTACTATTGCCTACAACCATTTGCTGAACCACCCGGACGGCTACAAGGTAAAGCCGAAGTTCTATGTGATCAACTTCGACGACCCGCGACGCTCTCATCGGTGCAATCCCATTCACCCGGATTTTATGGAAGATATTACGGATGCCTATGAGAGTGCCTACACAATAATGCTCAACCTCAATAAAACGTGGGTGCAAAAGCAGGGCGACTTCTTCGTGGAGTCACCTATCATTCTGTTTGCCAGTATTATCTGGTATCTCAAAATCTATCAGAACGGGAAGTTTTGCACGTTTCCCCATGCTATCGAGTTTCTGAACCGCCGTTACGAGGATATATTTCCGATACTGACCTCTTATCCGGAGCTGGAGAACTACCTTTCGCCGTTCATGGATGCGTGGCTTGGAGGGGCTGCGGAGCAGCTCATGGGTCAGATAGCGTCGGCAAAAATCCCGCTTTCGAGGATGATTTCACCGCAGCTCTACTGGGTGATGTCAGACAGCGAGTTTACGCTGGACATCAACAATCCCGAAGAGCCGAAAATCCTCTGCGTGGGTAACAATCCCGACCGTCAGAATATCTACGGTGCGGCACTCGGTCTGTATAATTCCCGTATCGTGAAGCTCATCAACAAGAAGGGGATGCTGAAGTCATCGGTCATCATCGACGAGTTGCCCACAATATACTTCAAAGGGTTGGACAATCTTATAGCTACCGCCCGAAGCAACAAGGTTGCCGTGTGTCTGGGCTTTCAGGATTTCAGCCAGTTAGTGCGTGACTACGGGGACAAAGAGGCGAAAGTGGTGATGAACACTGTCGGCAATATTTTCTCCGGTCAGGTGGTGGGGGAAACAGCCAAGACGCTCTCCGAGCGGTTCGGTAAGGTGTTGCAGAAACGGCAGTCCATCTCCATCAACCGGCAGGATGTTTCCACCTCCATCAACACGCAGATGGACGCGCTCATTCCACCGAGTAAGATTTCCGGGCTTACGCAGGGAATGTTTGTCGGTTCTGTATCCGACAACTTCAACGAGCGTATCGAGCAGAAGATTTTTCATTGCGAGATTGTGGTGGATGCCGAAAAGGTGAAACGGGAAGAAAGTGCCTACAAGAAAATTCCCGTCATTACAAACTTCACGGACGAGGACGGCAACGACCGCATGAAGGAAACGGTGCAGGCGAACTACCGGCGCATCAAGGAAGAGGTGAAGCAGATTGTGCAGGAGGAACTGGAGCGTATCAAAAACGATCCGGTGCTGTGTAAACTGCTACCAGATAATGAGACTGTCTAACAAGTCCCCAAAATTGAAAATTATCCCTATCGAAGTTTGAAGTGACCCCCAAAAGTTGGATACAATTTTTTTGGGGGGCACTTCAGTTCTGACGGGTAAAATCGTAAAATTCGGACTTGTTAGACAAATACTTACGCGGTTTCAACCTCAGGTACTGAATCTATCGAATTGACAAATTTAACCAATTGCGGATCTGAATCTTTTTGTATGAGGTTTCGGAGACTCTTTTTCAATTCATAAGCATCATCCCCTGCTGTATTTATTAAATCCATATAAAAATCTTTGTTTTGCAGAATCAATGAACGGCATGCCCCATCGGAAATTACAGGTTTCACTATTTTATCAATAACGTCTCCAGCTTGACTTTTCAAATTACCATGCGATCTAAGCCATGTTTCGAAAAATTGAAACTTTATTGCATTGATAGTCTTTTTACCGATGCAGAAATCATTTCTTATATCGGTAACTGTCGATTTAATTTTTCGTTTATCCAATCTTTCAACTATATTCTTGAAACAATTAGGGAAAGGATTCAAACTTTGAGTTCCAGAAGCAATATCCATCAGAATCTTTTTGCCAAATTCAGTCAAGTTATCTGGCAAGGATTTGATTTTAGCCAGTAAATGTTTTATTGCGACAAACCAATAATATGATGTATGTGCTGTTCTTTGGGCGTATAATGTATCAACACTTATTTCAGACAACGCTTCGAACGCTATTTTATTGATATGATCGGTCAGGACATTGCTTATTTTAGTGGTCAAATCGTAAAAAGATGCGTCAGGAATTACATCTTTAATATTGTTCTTAGTGATATACTTATCCAAATCGGTATTCCACTCTGCTAAATGCTCGATAAATACCTCATCCGTTACACCTATTCTGTTCTTAATATCTTCAAATTGGGGCAATATGTCTGAGAGCAATAATTTATAGCCAAGTTTATGATTTACCATGTATTGTAGTGTTTCATTTAATAGCGGTATATTCCATCCCACACTATTTACTAATAAGTCTCCATGATCCACATAATAGTCCATGAGTTCTGCAACATATTTTATATCTCCACCCTCTATTAAGGAAACGGAATGACCATGTGCCAATTGCATGGCGACTAAATCGTAATATCCAGACTCTTTAATGTTTCGGCCATCAGTTTCTAATTCAGAATGCAACTGATTTATGTAGGTTGAATCTAACGTTACAGGTAAAGGTCTTTCTTCGTCAGATGCCAATAAACGATAGGTTGTAAATATAGCCCCTATATTATCTTTATTTACATTCTGTTCATCAATGCAATTCGTGATCGCTTGCAAAAGCGTTGGAAACGTATAGGTAGAATTATCTTTTAACGTTTTTACAATATCTGCATGGTCGAAATTATCGGGTAGTAAGTTTGCCAAATAATTATCGAGCGCCTCCGAATTTGTTGCTACTTGATAATATTTATATGCTTTAGTTGTCGCGTTATCCCGATAGGCAGCATCTGTTGCATTTGCAGCTTGAATATAATCGATAAATGTATTTGGCTTGACTGTTTTTGCTTCAATCAATGACGTAAAATCGCACGCCAACTTATTTTGCGCAATAAACCTGTCTATTGCATCTAACGTTTTGAAATAGTCGCCGCCATTGAAGTCATTGAACCGAACTATCTTCTTATATAATTGAGCAATCACATGGTTTTGGCTTTCCGTGTCTAAATGCAACAGCAGTTCTTGGTATTCGACAGGGAACACCTGCTTCTCTATGGATTCTTTTAATTTCAATTGTGCTATTCTTTGCCATACACGCAGAATAACATCGCTCTTTCGAGTTAATTTATGCAAACAATGTATAATCTTATCGATAAGCGCATTGTCCATACATTGTATAACTTCTTCTAATACAGTGTCAAATTGTTTATTAGTCTCTGCATATTGATTTATGTCGTGGTCTTCTTCTCCGTTGATGCAGCCTTCAATATATTTTTTCAATGGAATTTGTCGAGCATCTTCAACATCGACACCATATACCAAAGCTGCAATTTCGCGTTGTGTTTGCAGATCATTGTTAATTATTGTTTGAATGCCATTCAGATAGTCGCCGGACAATATTTGTTCTACTGGATTTGCCAGAATATCCGTCTTCTTCAAACAGAACAATGCTATGTTTATCATCAAAATTTCGTTACACCACTCTTGTTTAAGAGCGACCATCTCATTGATATATGATATAATTTCCCTAACATTGGCATTAGGATTTACCAATCTGAATATCCGATTTATAGTTTCTTTCGCTTCATTTTCTGTTTCTCCAAATGCTTCAACAAACAGTTTGTTGAATATACTTCGATAGTCGGTAATAACAGGAGGAGCAACACGATAAACAATAGGGAAAGTTTTATTGATAAAATACTTGGTCAGTTGTTTCGTTTGTTCGTCGGTCTCATCTCCGAATGCACAAGCTAAATGTGTTTCATCGAAAGGAATAACAGCCCAAACATTTTCAAAACCGCTATCGGCGAAGAACGTATGGATAGAAGACCATAATTCTTTTACTTTTTCAGCGGGGAGACGATCCATGTTGTCAAAAACAAGGACTAATTTACGTTGTCCTTTTTCCTTGATAAAATCAGAAATGTCTTGCATCCATGTTTTGAACTCGTAAACCGTTGGTTCGTCTTCGCTCAAAGTCTCATAGCAAACGTCCTTTTCGACTTTATCTTGATAAATAGCTAACATATAACTCCATCCATATTTATGATCTTTGCTATATGCCCATTTCCAAACGCACAATGCAATAAGAACTGGCAGTGCAGCTATGATAATAGACAATAAAGAAAACCACCATGTTGTGGGTGTAGGTTTTACTGCATACGCAATAAATGTAAATATCGGAGTTAAAACTGCAACCAAAAATGCCGCAACCATACCATTACTGATAAGGGGATATTTTTCGGTTACGGTCTCCGTTTTACGGGCTAATAAATATTTCAGCTTTTCAGACCATGATACGGTTTTCGTACCTCCACCTTTGACTTTTATTGTTGCATTTCCAGATAGGATACCATCATCAATAAGTTTGCTTGTAAGCAATTCCAATATAGAGCGGCGTTGCAAGTCCTCTTGATGTCCCCATGCGTCATACTCAAAAAAGTAATAGTCGTCTGATAATTCACGTTCCAACATTTTAACCACGTTGGATTTTCCAGATCCCCAAATACCTTCGATGCCGATAATTCGAGGTAAAGTACATTCCTCATCCAATGAATCATTCTGACAAAAATGGCGAGCAATAGTTTTTGCCAACCTTTCTTGCGAACCTCCATCGAATTTGTCAATACCACACGGTTTATTTTGGATAAACCGCGGATATTGCTGTTTGGATTGTAGTTTTTAATTTATTGATTATACGAACTCCAAATAATTCTCCCGATTTACCACATGAAACTCGGCATAGGGATAGGCTTCTTGGAAGGCTTTCGGTGCGGCCGGCATTTTATTTCCCCACTTGAACTCCAAGGCGGTAAGACTGTCGGCACTCTCCTCAATCAGGTCGATTTCCTGTTTGTCGTAGGTGCGCCAGAAATAGAACTCCCTGTGCAGTCCCTCATTGAAGTTCGCTTTGCGCCGCTCTCCGATGATGTAGTTCTCCCACAGCGCACCGACATCCTGCCGAATGGCCAGCGGTGAGAAAGCCCCGATAATGGCATTGCGAATGCCGTTGTCGTAGAAGTACCACTTGCCAGCTTTTGTAACCTCCTTGCGTAGGTTACGCGAATAAGCCCCCAGACGATAGATAACGAAGACCTTTTCCAATAGGTCGAGGTATTTTTCAACGGTCGTCTTGCTCATGCCGAGTTGTTTACCTAACTCTTCGTAAGAAACTTCGCTGCCCAACTGAAAAGCTATCAATCGCAGTAGATCGCGCATCTTGCTCGAATTTTTTAAGCCGTCAATTGCTAAGATATCTTTAAGCAGGTATGCACCGACAATATCACGTAGGTAGTCTGTTTTACGTTCATAGTTCTCCATCATTACTACTTCGGGATAGGAACCGTAAATCAAGCGCGCTTCGAGGTTCTGGCGGGTTTCAAGTGCCGTTTCCGTCTGTGCGATTTCCCGTTGCGAGAATGGTGTAAGGAGAAATTGCGTACTGCGGCCGACCAACGGTTCACCAGTCTTATTCAGCAAATCGAATGACGAAGAACCACTTGCCAAGACACTTATTCCCGGTATTTCATCAACTATCAACTTCAGAATACTACCGATTTGTGGTATGTTCTGTGCCTCATCAATAGCCAGCAAATCAATACCATCCAATAAATGCCGATAATTGGCTATTGAGCGATTCTCCAATAGTGCTAATGTGTCGTAGTCTTCGCCGTTGAGCATCATCGTCCTACCTGAATAGTTGTCCACAATTTTACGCATCATTACCGTTTTACCAACACGGCGAGCACCAAAAATCAGTACTGCTTTATTGGGCGCGATTCGTGCTGTAATCTTCTCTTGAAGTATTCTATTTACTGTTTCCATACCTTATAAAATATAATGCAAAGATAATCATATTTTTTTAATTGGCGAATTTTACAAAAAAAACGGGCTATTAAATGGCGATTTTTACAACCACAATCTTATGGAAGTTGTTTCATTGTTTTTAGTAATGATATATGTTCATACTATGATGACTCAATAATTTACCAGACATACGTTTCTGAAATTTGTCCTTATAGGAATGAAAAACTCACATATATTGTGCTAATTAATATATAATTAAATGAAAATAAAAAGACAGGATACGAGTATTCCTGTCTTCTCATATGTAATGGATATTTTTTTATTTTCTCATCCGCTCCAACTCCTCATCACGCAACATTCTCTCGTTCAGTTTTTCCTGCATCCTGTCAATGAAATAGGTGCGGCTTTCGTTCTTCCGGCGTTTGATATCAGTGTAGAAGCGGTAGCAGTCTTTAGAATCAACCCCGAATATCTTATAGAGAAGTGGGGCGAGCTGTTTGAGCGGCATATTGCCGTTGTTGATGCAGCCCATCACGTCTATGCCGTAGATAAGTTCCACGAGGTCGATGGCATTGCCCGTCCATTGAAGAAGGCTGGCGGTGGTTTCTGTTGCGTTGTTGGCGGATATTAGTGGTGGCACTTGGGGCGTGGCAAGGAATTTCTGCATCTTTCTTACGAAAGACAGAGCCTTGCTGACGTAGGCGGCAATCTCTCTTTTTTCTTCTGACAGATTACGTACGGGATGGTGCTGCAACTCGATTTCGATGTAGGCAAGCGCGATGACGGTAAGGTTCATGTCCATGCCGCCGTTGCACAGTTCGATCACTTGGGTGGCGAAAGCCGTGTATGCCGTTTCCATATTGCAGTCGCCGGCTTCGTTTATCAGGCGGAAAAAGTCGGTTTCCGCCAGCAAGAAATAATTCATGGTTCTGTCAATTTTGAAAATTACACTTTGTTTTCTGCGTGCGCACATGAATATAATTGGCAAAAAACGCGGCAGAAAATAAAAAATCCAACACTCAATTTTACAAAGTGCTGGATTTCAGAGGTATAAAATTCAGTATTTTTTCACAAGGACAAATTATCTCCGACTTAAATTGTTTGTAATCGGAACATTTATTCTATTCCTGAAAATAGAAATGTATGCTTGCCGCACATTTTGGCTATCTTGCTTTTTTATCAAGGATATAGATAATGCGACATACACCGTTGGGATAGCTTTTCAAAGAGGAAAGCGTCCAGTGTTGCTCTGGCAGAGCCGACTTAAAAAAATGTCGTCCGCTTCCGGATATGAAAGGAACGGTGTATAGTATGATTTCATCCACAGCGTGCATCCGCAGCAGTCCGTTTATATAGTCTGCCGTGTCCGGTGTGGCTTCCGCGAGGTAACGGATGTTTGTGCAGTCTTTTCTCCATTCGTGCAGCATTGAAATGGAATAGTCCGGTGTCACACGGTAAAAGGCTTTCTTCCTGATTTCATCAAGACCGCAACGGTCAAGGCACAAATCCTGATGTGCTTTATCATATAACTCTGAAGAAAGACATCCGTCCATCGTCAGTACGGCGAGAATCTGAACTTTACCCATAATCGTTTCCTTTCGTTAGGCAAGGGTAAAAAAGTAGCGTGCAATTCACACTACCTTCAAGCGATGGCTCTGGTAAAGCCTTTACGGAGAGTACGTGAATGCACGCTATGCGTAAGCATAGCATAAGCATCACGCAATCGTCTCCGTAGTTCCAATTTACCAGATTTTCGCTTGAAACGCCTTGCGGTCTTATCCTATATGTTGGCGGCGAAAAGCTCCTGCCAATCGCCGTTTTTCTCAAATGTTATGCAAAGATAGCCAAATTCAGTGAATTACGGGCTATGATTGCTTGAATTTATATTTAAGTCCATACTCTTCAAGTTTGCTGTATAGTGTTGTCCTGCCTATGCCGAGCAGTTCTGCGGCGACACTCCGGTTGCCGTTTGCCTGTTTCAACGCACGCAATATCCGCTCCTTATCCTCCGCGTCATTGCGCAAGGCGAAGCTGACAGTAGAGGTCGGTTTCGTCACGGCAAGTTCCAGATGCTCTTTCATGACAACACCTTCCTGCGCCTGCAATACAGCACCCATAACTTTCTGCCGAAGTTCCCGCACGTTGCCCGGCCATGCGTGTGTCAGCAACGCTTTACGTGCTTCGGAACTGAACCCGCTCACGCTACACTCCAGCTCTCTGTTTGCCATATCACGGAAGAACTCTGCCAGCGGCATAATGTCTTCTTGACAGTCACGCAACGGAGGAACGGTTATCCCGAAGTCGTGCAGGCGGTACAGAAGATCCTGCCGAAAACGCTTTTCATTCACCGATACCTCCAAATCTTCATTGGTAGCAGCGATGATGCGGACATTGAAATTCCGGTCTGCCTTGTCTCCGACCGGGCGATACCGCCTCTCCTGTATGGCACGGAGCAACATCTGTTGGGTTTCCAACGCGAGGTTTCCTACCTCGTCCAGAAACAACGTGCCGCCTTCCGCCTCATGGAAATATCCTTTCTTGGCATTGTCCGCACCTGTAAATGCACCTTTGACGTGTCCGAAGAAAGCCGACGGTGCAAGCTCTTTGGAGAGTGAACCGCAGTCCACCGCCACAAATGGCTTGCCTGCACGTTTGCTCTTGTCATGCAACAGGTGGGCAATATGCTCCTTGCCCGTGCCGTTCTCACCAAATATCATCACGCTCATATCGGTGGCGGCTACCAGCCTTATGCGGTGCATGATTTTCTGAAAGGCGGAACCTTCACGGGCGAATATAGGCATACGGCGTTGTCCTGCCTGACGTTCTTTCAGTATGGAACGGATCAGGGGGACAAGTTTATCCTCCACAAGCTGTTTGGGAATATAGTCTATCGAGCCGAGTTTCATGCTTTCCACGGCGGTATTAACTTCGGCGTAGTCGGTCATAATGATGAAGGGCTGCATCTTTCCCTCCTTTCGCATCCAGCACAAAAGGTCTATGCCACTGCCGTCAGGCAGACGCAGGTCGGCAACCACGATATCATTATCTGTTGCCTGTTGCAGATGTTTCTTCGCGGTTGAGAGGTGGTAAGCCTTCATATTGCGGTAGCCCTCCCGTGACAGCATATTGCAGACATATTCGCAATACACGATGTTGTCTTCCACCACAATTATTTTTGTCTTATTCATCTTCGTATTTTCTCCTTTCCTCTTCTGCCAACCGTATTATTTCCACTCCCTTATCCAGCACGGCAGTCACGGCATGGCTTAACGCTTCACCATCCGGGAGAGCATCGCCACGAAGCAATCCGTAAAGTACATTCAGCGGTTGGTCGGCACGGAGCACCTCCCACGAACTGCGCAGGTGGTGGATCAGGGAATCCAGCTTTTGCAGGTCTTTTTCTTTTGCTGCATCCCGTACCGCCTGCATTTCCTTTTCTGTTTCAGTTATCAACTTTTCCAGCATGACGGCTTCATTGCCATAGGACAATAAGGCGGAAAAGTCCGGTTTCCCGTCCGGTGTCGCTTTTATGGCACACCTGTCGGAAACCTCCATCAGTTCCGATATGGAGAACGGTTTGAACAGGCATCCGGCAAAGCCTTTTGCCAATAGTTCCCCTTTGTTACAACTGCCCGAAGCGGTTGCCACAACCACCGGGATTGTTGGTGAATTGCCCACGTTGGACGAACGCAACAGTTCCAGCAATTCGAAACCGTTTATATCGGGCATATTCAAGTCTGTCAGCAACAGGCTGTATTCTTTCTGGCGTATCATTTCCATCAGTGCCGCAGCATCGGTGCAAGTGTCGCAGTGTATTCCTTCTTGGGAATACATCTCTTTCAGCATCAGAAGTAATACCTCATCATTGTCAATGGCGACAACATCATGGAATTTATTGTTATGATAAACAGGTGTATTGCTTGTATATCCAAGCTGTTCTTCAGCTTCCTGCATAGAAATTTCAACTGTGAAACGACTGCCTTTCCCTTTCTTGCTGTCTAAACGGATTGTTCCGCCAAGCATCGACACAATATTACGCATTATGGCAAGCCCAAGCCCGAAACCCTCCTTTGCGGCGGCATTTGATAGACGTTCAAACGCACCGAACGCTTGTTTCTGTTCCTCTTCTGTCATGCCTGTACCTGTATCTTCAACGACCAGTGTCAGAACTCCATTATCATATTCAGTAATCAAAGAAACACCGCCTTCTTCTGTGAACTTGACAGCGTTTGACAGCAGGTTATTCCCGATTTGTATTATTCGCTCTTTGTCGGTCAATACAATGGCATCGTGTCCAGTCTTCACGGACAAGGACAGCCCTTTGTTCACGGCAACAGGCATGAACTCCGTTTCAAGTGTGTGCGTGATTGCTGAAATCCGGCAGGGTGACAGACGGGGCTGTTCCTTGCCGTTGTCCAGGCGGAAGAAGTCAAGCAAAGTGTTAAGCATATCCCGCATACGGTCGGAGGATTGCAGTATGTTTTGGATATACTGCCCGGACTTATCCTCACACTGTTCTTTCCGTATCAGTCCGGCATAGCCTGTTATTGCTGTCAGCGGTGTGCGCAGTTCATGGGTGATAGTATGTACCGCCTTCTTCCTTGACGTTATCAGTGCCTCGTTCCGTTGTACGGATTGTTCCAGTTGCCTTATCAAATCAGTTGTCTTGTGCTTGTATTGTTTAATGCTTTTTGCATCACGATGTATGATGATGTAGGAAATTAACAACAATAGAAGAACGAATCCCATTAAACCGCCTACTTGCATAAATGACTTTTCACGCATGGCAACTATTTCGTTTTCCCGGCTTTGCAGTTCGGTTTGTACCTTTTCTTCTATTTGGCAAATCAATTCTTGCAGTTGTCTGTTAAGTTCTGCATTACGAGCTGCAAGGCTGTCGGCTTGTTCCGACAATTGGCGATCCTGCACTTTCTGTTCGCTGATTACGTTTCTATTGACCGAATGAAGGATAGTGGTTGATACTGCTGGAGTTACTTCCTTTTTTTTGCCGAATATGCCTAAGAAACCTTTTCGTTTTGGCTTTTTGGACTGTTCCTGCACACTTTTCTGTACAATAACCGGAATTTGATTGGCTATCTTCTTGTTAATAGATTGTTGTTCATCCATTAACCGGACTATCTGGAACATCTGTCGTTCCTTATCCTCTAAAAGACTGCGCACACTATCGATGCGCTCTGCTGGATAGGTGGCCTTGAAACGGCAGAGCATACTGTCCATTGCCATACGCCGTGCATGGTAATGCTCGATATCTTTATCGTTCCATTCCAGTATTGTTTCACCCAATAGAGAAAATTTTATCATTTGAATATTGATATTGTTTATTTCTTTTCGGAGCTCGTCTATTTTTTTATTGCCAAGTTCTAATGCTTCTATCTCCTGCCATTCATAGAGGCTATTATATGCCATACATCCGATAAGAATGGAGATAAGTATATATCCCAACCGTATTGCCTTATAGAAATTTCCTGACCGCTCCATTATTTTAATGACATTGATTTTTGGAACATGAATAAAAGTTTATCTTTTTCGTTCATGCGGATATTATCAGAATAACCGTCTTTTGTTATTTGATACCCACATGGCTTAACCATAAAAATGCCTAAGCCCTTAGTGTACGAACTTACTTCTGAGGCATAGTCTTTACTTGTATTTAATGGAACTTTCCCTTTAATATGACACCACTCATTATTACAACTGATGTCTTCAATCTCAGACATCAGTTTTTGCAAATCTGTAATAGCTTTGGAACTCGCTACTTGGGGTATCTGCAACTCAAAACAGAGCATCGGTTCGAGAATGTCCACACCTGACTGTTGCAAAGCCAGCCTGAAGACATAAGGGGTCAGCTGTCTGAAATCAGCAGGTGTACTTACCGGGCTATAATACTCGGCTTGAGTAAAAGTTACTTTCAGATCTGTCACTTCCCATCCATGTAAACCAGATTGGCAAGACATACGAATCCCTTCAAAAACGGCATTTTGAAAAGAATGGTTCAGATAACCATAGGAGATGTCACTTTCGATTTGCAACCCTGCCCCTAACGGTAAGGGTTCAAGAGTCAGCCCTATTGTGGCCCAGTAAGGGTTGGGTGGTACTTCGATCTGAATAATCTTATTGACCTTTTTTATAGGTCGTTCTTTGTAGATAGTCTTGATCTCATCAAAATGGACCTTTACGGAAAATCGTTCTTCCAGCAATGTCTGTATGATTTCCTTTTGGGTCAAACCATATAACGAGATTTCCAATTCATCACTATATGAGTTTATGGAAAAGGACAAAGACGGGTCTTCAATCCACAATGTATTCAGAGCGGATATCACCTTGCTTCTCTCTTCGGGCTTATTTGGCCGGACGGAGGATTTGAGAGCGGGATGCTGATGAGATAATCCTTGAATCAAACAAGGTTTAGCACCTAAATAATCTCCGATTCGAAAATCTTCTATATCTTCTACAATCGCGATATCATTGGCACCCACTTCATCAACATTTATCTCTCTGCCCTGATAAATAGTCTTTAGATTTTTAATCTTGATGAATTTTTCCGAATCGTTGATTCTTACAACGTCTCGAAGTCTCAGACTTCCGTCAATTATTTTAAGAAAACTTCTTTTATGCCCTTTGGGGTCATGCTCTATCTTATAGAGATAAGCTGAAAGTCTGTTTGAGACTGATGCCGGAGGAAGTATAAAAGAAGAAATGGCGTCCAACAACTCATTGATACCGATATTGAACATTGCTGATCCATGTAGCACCGGATAGACTTTGGCTTTTGCCACAAGAGCGATTATCGTATTCCAATAATCAGCCGGTGAAATTTCGCTATCCGCCAAATATCGTTCTAATATATCGTCGTCATGGTTGCATACAAATTCTTTGTATTCTTCCTTTATATATGTTTGGGAGCAAACCGGATAAACCGATCCATCGACAACAGTTTGCATAAACAGGACATCTTGCGACAGATTTGTTTTTATATCCATATACAAACGCTCCAAATTCACACCGGCACGGTCAATCTTATTGATAAATATAATTGTCGGGATTTGCAGCTTTTGTAAAGTACTGAACAGCAACTTTGTCTGCGCTTGTATGCCTTCCTTTGCGGATAAGATGAGGACTGCTCCATCAAGCATTTTGAATGTCCGCTCCACTTCCGCAATAAAATCCATGTGTCCCGGAGTGTCAATGATATTGCATTTCACTCCATTCCAGATAATAGATGTCGTAGAAGCCCGGACAGTAATTCCTCTACGTTTCTCTATATCCATAGAGTCCGTTATGGTGTCACCATTATCCACACGGCCGCACTTTTCCGTTGCTCCACTGGCAAACAGCAGATTCTCGGTTACGGAAGTTTTTCCTGCATCAATGTGAGCAAGAATTCCTAAATTTATAATATTCATTTGGATTAAGCAATAATATACTACAGTAGATGCATTGTCGAAACGCACCTTTTAATACCTCCTCGTAGCATATGAGAACTACAGGATTACTAACTCGTATTAATATGTATATTATTACTGCCGCATAACGATTACAAAATTACACAAAAAAATATATCTAACAAAAGTGGGAGGATTTTTTAACTTTTTACCATAGACATTTTATTAGGGAAGCGTAGGTTCAACTGGCAAGTACAAATAAGTAGAAATGTTTGAACAACACCGTTTTAGGAAGTTGAAAAATCAAGTTTCTCTCTCGGTATAGCGTTTATTTTGGCCAATATCTTCTTTAGTTTAGCATTTGTGTATTTCCCATTCGTGTTCTATTTAGCTCCTTATTATGAGTATGTAGCAAGTTACTTATCAAATTCAGCCTCTTTGAGGGTCAAATATGGTTTTGCAAATGGTGACTGACAAGACATAAACAAGGTCAGCAGGAATTTTTTACATAAATGGACATGAATGTATATAACCTAAAATAAGAATAAATTTTAATAAGGGCTGCCCAAAAAGAAAAAAATGCAGTTGCCATCCTATAGATACTTGCAGAAAGGATAAAATTTACTTTTAGACCTTTTGGGATAGCCCTTATTAATACTTCAGATAAAATTCCTTAGGTTATATTTTCAATCCTTTGGACCGGGTTTCCTCCTTGGCATACAGTCCCGGACGCCCGATTATGACATGGTTGGCAACGATACTATCCGCCGGACTGCGTATCTGCGGCGGTGCATTTTCGGGATATTGCGCCTGCCTGTTCCTCACATCTTCCGCTTCCGGCTTGAGTTGTTGCCCTTCATTCTCCTTTTCTGCGACTTCGGGCGTGGGTGGCGCAAGCTCCAGCTGAATTTTTCGGTCAAGGGCGGCAAGTTCGGACTTCAACTGCTTCAGCTCGTCCTCCTTCTTCCACACCTTACCCGCTATCTCCTGTAACTGCGGTATCTCCATCTCCAGCACCTCGTTCTTCGCCTTGTACTGGTCGATGATGGAGGGTATCCTCTCCATCGCGTTGAGGAAGTTGCGGGCGGCGGCCAACGGGTCAGCCATCGCCAGATGCCCGTTGTTGTAGGTGTACTTGTAGTTCCCCTCGACCACGAAGCGGTTGTCGGTGAACTCCAATCCCTCTTTGAGTATCCTTTCGCTCACCACCTTTATCGGAAAACCGTAAAGTTCACCGACCTGCGTGTACAACCCTCCGGTCGTGGCATTCTTGGCTATCTCCTGCAAATGCTTTCCGATGACCTTCTCATCGGCGGAATCCACTCCGTCCACCTTTATTATATTAAGGCGGTTGCCCTCCTTGTCGGTCTGCACCACCGACAGGAAGCGGTTCCAGTCCTCCGTCATGGCATCTATGAAAGCCGTGTTGTTGCGCAACTCGCCGGTCTTTGACTCCAGCTTGAACTCCGAATCACGCTTGCCCTTGTTGAACGACTTGCGTTCCCCTTCGAGCGATGCGATCCGCTTTTCCAGTTTCGCCTTGTCCAACAGGTCGGTATTGCCGGAGAGCAACGCCATGTATTCCGAGAAATTCATGCCCGATTTTTCGTCCATTGCCCCCTCGTCGATGGTACGCGCACCCATCGCACCGCTTTTGAGCTGGCTTATGAAAGTCTGCTTGCAGTGCAGGAGGTTGAACTTGTAGCTGTCCAGTGACTTCTCCACCGCGTAGATGATTACATCCACGTTGTTCCCGGCGAAATGTTTGGCAATCTCATTACCTGCCCTAACTCCGCGTCCGTCACGCTGTTGCAAGTCGGACGGTCGCCACGGCGTATCGAGATGATGGATAGCCACACACCGTTTCTGGGCGTTCACACCCGTTCCGAGCATAGAGGTAGAGCCGAACAGCACACGCACCGTCCCGGCGTTCATGGCGTCTATCACCGCCTTCCGCGCCTTGTCGGTCTTGCACTCCTGAATGAAGCGCACCTCGCTTGGCGGTATACCGTAGTCCTCCGTCAGTTTGCGCTTGATTTCCGAATAGACGTTCCACCCGTCGCCCGGCTGGTATGTCCCCAAATCAGAGAAAACGAACTGCGTGCCTTTCTGGGCGTCGTATTTTTGATAATACTCCGCGATCATCTTGGCACAGTGACTCGCTTTGTTGTCGGGATGATCTTCGTAATTCGGGTCTATCATGCGCATGTCGAGTGCCATTTTCCGGGCATAGTCCGTGGCGATGAGCATCTTCGCCTTTTCTTCCGTTTCCGAAAGCGGCAGCCTGCCCAACAAGGTGGCATCGCCCGTCTTGGCGAACTGCATCAGTTTCTGTATGAAGTCCTCCTGTTCCGGCGTGGGCGGTATATGGTGCAGTATCTCGTTCTTGGCAGGACGGTCAACGCCCACATCCTCCGCCGTGCGGTAGTCCGTGATTTCATTATAGAAGGCGGCAAGCTCCGGCACTTTGATGAAGTAGCGGAAACGCTCCTTCTGGACCACATTGTTCGTCACGTTAAATTCAAAATCCGTCGTCTTCTTGGCAAATATCGCCGCCCAAGCGTCGAAACACCTTATGTCCTGCCGTTCCAGCTCCTTCGGGCGCAGGTACTTGAACAGCAGGTACAATTCAGTCAGTGAGTTGCTGATAGTCGTGCCGGAGAGGAAGGTCGCACCCAAGTCTTTTCCTGTGCGCTCCTGTATGGTGCGTATGGCAAAGAGCATGTTAAGTGCCTTCTGGCTTCCCTCGCTGTTTCCCAATCCCGCCACACGGTCGTGGCGCGTGTTGAAAGTCAGATTCTTGAACTGGTGGCTCTCATCTATGAAGATGTGGTCGATGCCCATCTGCTTGAAATCCACCACGTCGTCCGTGCGTGACTTTATGGCGTGTTCCACCTTCTCCAGCTTCGCTTCAAGGTTGTGCTTGCGCTTCTCCAATCCTTTCAGCATCGCCCGCGACACGTTCTTTCCCTGCTGCCGTAGCACTTCGAGGTTTTCCTCCACCGTGTCAAGCTCTGCTTGCAGGATGCGCTGCTGCAATTCCGGCGACTGCGGTATCTTGCCGAACTGGTCGTGCGACATGATGACGCAATCGTAGTCGTTGTTCTTTATATTATTGAAGAAGCGCACACGGTTGGCGGTCGAAAAGTCCTTCTCCGAAGCGTACAGAATACGTGCGTTGGGATATGCCGCCTGATAGGTGGCTGCAATCTCCGCAACGTTGGCTTTCAGCCCGATAATCATCGGCTTGTGTGCCAAATTCAGACGCTTCATCTCATGCGCGGCGATGCACATTATCAGCGTCTTACCGGTTCCCACCTCGTGGTCGCAAATTCCGCCGCCGTTCTGTTTCAACATCCAGACGCAATCCATCTGTGAGGGATAGACGCTCTTGATACCCCGGCTTGCCAGCCCTTTCAGGTTGAGGTCGGGAAAGGTCTGATGGGAGCCGTCGTAGCGCGGGCGCACGAAACAGTTGAACTTGCGGTTATACATCGTCACAAGCCGCTCCTTGAACTGCGGCGACTGCTCTTCGAGCCATTCGGAGAAGCCGTTTCGTATCTCGTCAATCTTGGCGTTGGCGAGTTGTATTCCCTCGCTGTCGCGCATCTTGATGTCGTTGCCATGCTCGTCCTTGCCGATGGACTTCATCATGTCAGGGCAGGTGTTGTGCAGGGCGTGTTTTAGGAGGTGCATACCGTCATAGTTCCGGTAATACCCCTTCACCAGAAACTCGTCCGTGATTTTCATGGTGCGGTAGCCGCACACCACCGAAAACTCGTCCATGCTTGCGGAATAGGCGATTTTCACCTCCGTGTCGAACAGCCGGCTCATGTAGGCGGCATAGACACCCGTCGGAATCCAGCGTTCCCCGAAATTGAAGTCCAGATCCTCGAAGGCGATGCGCTGCGGCTCGGCATCTTTCAGAGCCTCCAACGCCTGCTTCACCTCCGGCATACGCTCATTTTCGGGATTGTCACCCATCCATGCCTCTATGCGTTCCGCTTTCTCTATGACATTTCCGGCGATGAAACGGTCTTTGATTTCGTAACCGGTCACGAGCGGATTGTAGTAGATGCGCCCTTGCAGGGCAGTGAGCAAATCCTCCGCCGTGCTGTCGGTTATCTCCCGCATATAGTCGAGATTGACCGTACCATATTTGTTGAGCGACGCAGACAGGGCTTCTTCGGGAGAGCCTACGTTGGCATGGCTCTCCACCGCGAAGGAAACAGGATGCTCGAAGATGTCCGCCTTGACGAACTTTCCGTTTTCCATCCGTTCCAGCGAAAGGATGTCGCGCCCGCCCGCATCCATCATCACTAACTTCACGTTCTGCTTGGCGTTGAGGTTGCCGTAGCGCATGACAAACTCATCGTAACAGGTATTCAGATGCTCTCGCCACGGAACATTTGCCTCGCGCCGGAGCGATTCATAACGGTACAGACGCTCGTAGGCGTCACGCAGCGACACATACAACAACGCCTTTTCCTTCTGGTATCCTTTCAGGTCGAGCGGCTGGAATGTCGCCCCGTATGGCGTGATGTCTTTCAGGTAGCCGATGTTATGACGCCCCCGGTCAGCCACCAGCGACCCTTCGCGCAGGTGCATCTCCGGCGTGCGGTGGTAGGCACGCGGAGAAAGGTCCACGACTTCCTCCTTCGGCTTTTCCGCTTCGATGTCGGGGAAAAGGAAAGTCCCCACCGCTTCCGATGGGGTATCTGTAACGGCAGGTGCGGCGACTGCCTCCGGCTGTGTTTCCTCCTGTCGTGGCTGCTCACGGGAAGTTTCCGGCACGGCTTTCACTTCCGTCTTTTCCGCCACTTGTTTCTCTTTATGCTGCCTTGCCAGTTCCCGAAGTTCTTTCCTACGCTCCGGCGTCAGACCCATCATCATTTCATAGAAACCGTTGATGGGAGGATTGGTATCCCAGTCCAGTGTGGCATAGATGTCGTCCGGGTCGGCAGGCTTGGCGGTGTTCTCCGCTTTCACCTCCTTATTCTCCATTGCGGGTTTTGCAGTTGGAGCTGTCGGTGTAACCGTGACTTTCGGTTTGGGCGGAGTGGACTTTGCCGTAACTGCCTTTTTCACCGTCTTTTTCTTTTTGGAGGTTTTCGGTTGGCTGACCTCTTCCGTCATCCCCCAGAGGTCAAGCAGGGTGAGCTGCACGCCTGCGGAATATTGCGGGCGCGGTTCTATCTCCGGCTTTTCATCTGCGGGTTGCGGCTTTTCTGTCGGAGTTTCCACCGTCTGCGCCGAGGATACTGTTTCCAATTTTATGGCAGGACGCTCTACTTTATTTTGAACGGCAACTTTTTCTTCCGTTCCTGCCTGCCGGATTGAACCCGAATACAAGCGCATGGCAAGCCTGTAATGGAAATCCTCGTCGAGCATACGGCGCAAATCCCCGGCGATGCCTGCTGCCTTGCCCTCGTGCAGATAAACCATAGCGGGCTTCCCGTAGGGGTCTGTGTCAAGTTTCGCCATCGTATGCACGATGCGTTCCGGGTGGTGGATGAAATAGGCGTTGTCGGTCAGGGCGGTTTTCGTGTCCGTCTGTATCACGGTCATCAGCCGCTCGTCCTGCGACATTTCCTTCTTGCTGAGGTTCTTTTGCAGGACAATCAGGTCACTGCCCACCTCCGTGCCCGCGTTGTCCGTGAACAGGTTGTTGGGCAGGCGTATCGCGGATACCAGATTGGCCTGACTGAACAGCTCGTTACGCACGGAGGTCTTGGTGCTATTCAATACCCCTTGCGAGGTGATGAACGCCACGATACCGCCGTCACGCACGGCATCCAGTCCTTTGAGAAAGAAATAGTTGTGGATGGTTTTCTGGGCGGAGCGTCTGCCGAAAGAGTCGCTCCGCTGAAACTCCGCGTCGAACACGGCAATGTCACCGAACGGAATGTTGGACACCGCCAAGTCGAAATAATTGTTGAACGGTCTTTCGATTTTCTCAAAACCGCAGGTGCGCATTTTCTGGTCGGGATAGAGATGCCTCAAGATTGTACCCGTGAGCAGATCCTTCTCGAAAGCCATCACATCCGCATTGGGGCTGTGCCGCAGCATGGAATCCACGAACACGCCGACACCTGCCGACGGTTCGAGCATACGGGCGGGGCGGACGCTGTAATCTGCCAGCACGTCCGCGATGGTGTCGGTTATCTCTTTGGGGGTGTAGAAAGCGGTCAGCACGGACGCTTTCAGCGAATCCACAAACCGCTTGTACTCTGTTTCGTCCTTGCTGTTCTCACGGATAAGCCTGTGCAGCTCCACCGTCGGGGCGAACAGTTCGAGGTCGGATTTCGCCCACCGGACGGCATCCGTCAGTTCCTTTGCAGGGTTGAGGATACATTTCAGACCGCCGAAACCGCAGTACCTTTGAAGTATGGCACGCTCTTCGGTTGTCGCTGTCCTATTTTCCCTGTCAAGGATGAATGCCGTCCGTATCGCCTCGATGTTGTCCCGCAGTTTCTGTTTGCGGTTAAACGCCATATTCGTCTAAGTAAAGGACGGTTGCTCCCGTCAGCTCCGTGTAGAGCAGGTCGTAATCGGAAGACAGGGCGAAATTGTCATCCGAGAGGTCATAGACGGAGAACACGTTGCCGACAAGCGGCAGCAGTTTCAGGACAAAGGCTTCACGCTTCTCTTCCGGCACTTCATCGGCAAACTCGTTTTCCACGACTTCGCGGAGGATGGCGTAACGGGAATAATGCAGCCCGCGCAGCAGCGTGTCCATCGCCAGTTCCTGCGCACCATCGGCGGGATAGCCTTCAAGCCGTGCCCTCTCATACGTTTCGGCGGCACGGTCGGCCCGTTCCCGTATGAAAGCGGTGTCGTCAGCCTGTTCAAACTTGTTCGTGCGGAGATAGTCCAGCAGGTACAGACCGTAATAGGAAAAGTCGGTCTGACCCTCGTTTTTCTTCTTGTTGTTCATTACTTTGGATTTAGCGGATTGATAATTAACGGGATAATCGGTTGGAAAAAGGAAGAAAAAGGCACTCGGTATCCCTCCGAGTGCCACCACTAAATCCAAAGTATGAGTGTAATCCGGTATCGAAGAACAATTCATTACTCTGAACAAGTGGCAAAGTTAATACTATTTCTTCCGTCCTGAAAATTTCTTGTCCTTTTTAGCCTCCGGGAACACAAAAGTCGTGTTATATTCCCCGTCAAAGGCGACAACAGCATCGAAACTCTTGCCCTGTTTGCTCTTGAACCCTTTGAGCAGCTTGGTATGCCCTTCGGTGAGCAGGTCTTTGATTTCATCGTCGGACAGGGTGCGTCCCGCTTTCAGCCGGAACACGGGCAGTCCGCACTCCGTGTTGTCGCAGCGTACCACCTTGCCGTAGAACCGCATCCTGCCCGTGCCACACTTGGGACACGCGCAGCCGGAGTCACGGCTGCCGAAGAGCTTGTCGCACGAGATCAGTTCGGAGGTTATCTCACGTGTGTACGCCTCTATCTCCTTGCGGAAGGTGTCGTCGGACAGTTCCCCGCGCTCGATACGCGCCAGCTCCTTTTCCCATTCGCCCGTCATGGCAACATCGGCGATGCGCATCGTCTTGACGACGGAATTGAGGGCAAGTCCTTTTTCGGTGGGAACAAGCGACTTCTTGCAGCGTTCCATGTAACCGCGCTTGAAAAGCGTTTCGATGATGGAGGCGCGTGTGGCGGGAGTACCGATGCCACAGTCCTTCATCGCCTGCCGCAGTGCGTCGTCCTCAATTTCCTTGCCCGCCGTTTCCATTGCCGAGAGCAGGGTGGCTTCGGTATGCAGCGGCTTGGGTTTGGTCTTTCCTTCGGTAATGGACGAGCCTTTCGGTGTCAGCGTGTCGCCTTCCTGCCAGCCGGGGATGGTAATTTCCTCTTTTTCCTCGCCATAGACGGCACGCCATCCGGTTTGCTTCACGACGCTGCCTTTTACGGTAAACTCCACTCCGGCACATTCCGCCGTGACAGTGGTCACATCCTTGACGCATTTCTCAGAGAATGCCTCGACCATGCGCCCGGCAATCATCTGATAGATGGTATTGTCCTCTTTGGAGAGGAAGAGCGGTTTCTCACCCGTGACGAGCAGGGCATGGTGGTCTGTCACCTTGCCGTCGTCCACGCTGCGGCGTGTCGGGGCGGCTTTTGCCCGCACCTTGTCTTTCCATTCGGGCTGTGTGCCGATGAAAGCGAGCAGTTTGGGAATTTCGGCAAACACGTCTTCGGGGATGTAGCGGCTTCCCGTTCTCGGATAGGTTATCAACTTCTTTTCGTAGAGTTTCTGCGCGATTTCAAGCGTCTGTTCCGCCGTGAAGCCGTGCTTGGCGTTGGCTTCTTTCTGGAGCGTGGTCAGGTCGTAGAGCAAGGGAGTTTCCTCCGTCTTCTCCTTGCGCTCGGCTTTCGTGACAGTGGCGCAACCTGCCGCCTTTACCTTATTATATAGTTCCATCGCCGGTTCTTTCTCTTTCCATTTCTCGGAGGATGAGAATTTCACGACTTCGCCGTCGCAACCGTCCGTTGCGATATGGAGCTGCCAGAATGCTTCGGACGTAAAGCGGCGGTTCTCCCAGTAGCGTTCACATACCATAGCCAACGTTGGTGTCTGCACCCGCCCCACGGAATACGTGCCGTGTCCGGCGGCGATGGATAACGCCTGTGTGCCGTTGATGCCCACGAGCCAGTCGGATTCGCTCCGCGCTTTGGCGGCGAGGTAGAGGTTGTCGTATTTGCTGCCGTCTTCGAGTTTCCGCAGTCCCTCGCGGATAGCTTTGTCGGTGAGAGAGCTGATCCACAGGCGCACGAAAGGAGTGGTGCAACCCGTATAGTGGTAGAGGTAGCGGAAGATAAGCTCTCCCTCGCGTCCGGCATCGGTCGCCACGATGATATGTTCGCTTGTGTCGAACAGTCTTTTGATGACTTTTATCTGCGACACCACGCCGCTGTCGGGCTTGTAACCTTTCTCCGTCCTGACCTGACGGGGGACGAGCGTGAATGTGTCGGGAATAATCGGGAGGTTGTCACGGACAAATCCGCGCACGCCGTAGCCGTCGGGCATGGCAAGCTGAACGAGGTGTCCGAATGCCCATGTCACGGCATAACCGCCTCCCTCGAAATATCCTTCCTCTCTCTTTGTCGCGCCCACGATGCGGGCGATTTCACGTGCCACGGAGGGCTTTTCTGCAATGATTGTCTTCATGTCTTCTTCTTTTTTGTTGATACTTTGGATTTTATTTTGGATTCAGTGGCGGACACGGGATTACATTTTCATGCCCTTGCCCGTTTTCTTCTGCGGCTTCTCCTGCTGCTGTTGCTGGCGGGCGTCCTTCGGGTTGGTCTGACCTTTCTGCAACGGCTCTCTCAGATTCTTTGTAGCCTCGTTGGTCTTGCCATCGTTGTTCACCGCCACCTGCGTGCGGCTCTCGTTGGACGGAGCAACCTGCTGTGCATTGTCAGGGTTCGTGTCGTAGCGGTACGGGCGTCCCTTCTCCGGGTTGAACTTGATATACATCGTGGCATGGAAGCCCTGCTTGTCGGTCACGTTCTCCAGCTTCACGGCTTTACCCGCCACATAGTCGGCTTTCTGCTGGTCGGTGAAGCTCACGCCGCTCCATTTGCTGATGGGGCGGATGCTGCCGTCCTCGTTCGTCCACGTGTTGCGGCGTTGCTCCTTCTTGGTCTGTGCGGCATTTTCCCCGCCCTGCGCCTGACTTTTCGATGTGTCGCCTTTGGTTTCCTGTGTCTGTGCGGTACGGGGCGACTTGCCGGTTCCCGGCACGAACTCCACGCCGCGCTGCTCCACGTTCACTTGCAGGGTGGTGACGAACTTTCTGCCGTCGTTGCGCTCGATGAGCTTGTCGCGTACGGGCAGTCCGGCGCGGAGCATGTCCCGCTCCTGCGTGGTGATTTCCGTCTTGCCGATGCGCTCCGGGATGCGCACCCTGCTTGCCGGAATGTCCGTGATTTCATTCGTCTTGCGGTCGATGCTGATGTAGGAGGGGATGATCTCGCCCGTTTCCCTGTCCACAATGTCCACGACCCTACCGAGATTGCCCGTTTCGCGGAGGTTCTTCCGGTCATTGTCGGAGAATTTGTGTTCCTTGTACTCATCCAGCTTCTGCTCCTTGCGGATGAAGTGCGGCACGAGGCTGATGTTTCCCTCACCGTCCTTCTTGAAGGAGAGGCGGGCGTCCAGCTCGAATGATTCGCCGCCGAAGGTCGGTTTGACCTTTACCAAGTCGGACTTGCCATAGTTGAGCATCTTCGTAAGGTCGCCGGACTTTTCAAGGTTGTCCCGCTTTACGCCCCATCTGTCCTCCAGCTCCTGCCAGTTGATTTTACTCTCGTCGATGGGCTGGTAGCCACGTTTGCCCTGCATCTGTTCGGATTTGTCCTGTTGCTGTTCTTTCCGTTGTTCCATGTTCTCCTGTTTTTGAGGTTCTTGTTTCTCTGTCTGTTGTGCTGCCATCTCTTCCTGCACCTTCTTCTCATAGTCGGAGGTGTCCACCTTGTGAGGGGCGAGCAGCTCCTTGTTCGCTTCGGGGTCTTTCAGCAGTTGCTTCATCACCTCTAAGAGATTTTCAGCTTGGTCTGCCGCAATGCGGTAGAAACCGAAGCGGCTGGGTTCCTTGCACTGCCGGAAGAAGTTCTTGAAGAAGTTGTCCAGCACGTCGCCATGTCGGTCGAATTGCAGGAAACTCTGCGCGTTCTCCGCTTTTGCGGGGGTGCGCTTGGGTGTGCCGTCCGCGTTCAGCCCGGCTACCACGCTGATCTCGCCTGTCTTCTCGTCACGGACTACCAGCACGTCCTTTTCGTCTTTTTTCTTTGCCATCTGAAAAATGTTTTAATGGGTTATTTATGAAAGAAATTATGGATACGAGCCTTGTAGAAGGCTATATCTTCCTTTTTGAAGTCCTTGATATGGTTGGAAAGGAATGTCAGCACGTCCTCCTCGCTGTAATAGGTCTTCTTGCCCAGCGTCTTGTAGGGCAATGCGCCTACGCTGCGGTAGCGTTGGAGGGTGCGTTTGCTTATCTGGAGCAACATGCACAAATCCTGATTGTCGAAAAGGCGGATGCTTTCCGTGATAGTGGGCTGTTTCCCCTCAGCCTTCATCGCCAGCAGCAGTTCGTCCTGACGGTCGAGCCGTTCCATCAGCTTCTGCATCCAGCCCTCGAAGTTGTTTCGTGTGAGCAGTTCCATGACCTATGTCCTCCTTCCTTTTGGTTTGCCGCCCGTGCGCAGCGTGTGGTTGTGGAACAGGGTGTCTATTGTCCCTTCCTCGTTCCTTACTGTGTTGTCCTCCAATAGCCGCAGTATCTCGGAAAGGCGGTAGCGGCAGCTTCCGCGTACCACCACATACTCGATACGGTGGTCGGTGCGCATACGCTGCATGGTGCGCTTGCTCACGTTGAGCATCTTCGCCGCCTGTGCCGTGTCAAGCAGCTTGTCTTCGGTTTCCCGCTTCCGTTTCTTCTCGTCCCTTGCCTCGCGGATGTACCCTGCGATGTTCGCAATCTGCGCCATCATCTCCTTGTAGGCGGAACTTTCCATTGTTATCACTTTCATGTTCCACGGAGCAAAGGCCGAGTCTGTTGTTACCCGTGCCTGGAGCCAGGTTGAAGTCGGCACTCCGGTAGTCGAATTGGAGACTGCCAAGTGGAATCAGACCGATCCTTACAATATGTTGTGTCCCAAAGTAAATATGCAGTTTGCTTATACCGGATGTACGATAACGGCTCTTGCCATCGTGATGCGCTATCATCAGTGGCCCGAAAAAGGGGTAGGGACCTTGCCCGGATACCAGACTGATACGTATAGAGTAACCGTACCCGATCTGCCGTTGGGCCACACTTACGATTGGAAGAACATGTTGTTGGAATATCCATATTTCGGCTATTCACAGGCTGAAGCCACTGCCGTAGCCACGCTGATGCGCGATTGTGGTGTCATGCTGCAAGCCGATTTTGGCCCTGTCGGCAGTTCCGGGACCGCTGCTTCTACATTTTATATTCCCTCCGGTCTGACAACCTACATGGGCTATGACAAAGAGGCGCGTTCTGTTTCGCGCTACAATTTTAATACATCCGAGTGGAACGACTTGATGCAACGCGAGCTGGACAGCAACCGGCCGGTCATCTATTCGGGATTCAATGCCAACGCCGGACATGCTTTCGTACTGGATGGCTACACCGATCAGAACTACTTCCGTATCAACTGGGGGTGGGGCAGCTATTGCGACGGATATTTTCTTTTGACGGCTCTTGATCCCGATGGACAAGGAGCCGGTGGTTCAGAGGGCGGCTACAACGAGTTTCAGAGTGCTGTGATCGGTATCCAGAAAGATGCCGGTGGAAAGGGGATTGAAGAATTGCGCTATACGGAATGTTTCATGCAAGGACGAAATAACAATGGAATGTCTGTCGATGGACCCGTCGTTTCTGGAGAACTTTTTATGTTATATATGGGAGGGCTGCTCAATACTGGCTCAGTCACATTTGATGGAGAACTCATGTTTGCAGTTACCGATAAGGAGGGAACGGTTGTGGAAGAATTCTATAGGTCGGAATTGGTAGATTTGCCGGCAAACCATTACGTTTACGGTACTATCAATGTCATCATCAAAAGCCCCATTCTCCCTGGTTACCGCATCCGGGGCTACTATCGCAGTGCGAACACTCCCGAATGGACGCTCATCAAGGGAAACGATGAGGATGGTTGCGTATGGGATCTGCTGATTGCCGATGAATACTCCATCGAGGAGACCACCCAGCTCACCTATAACAAGAAGAGCCGTCTGTTGAGGCTTCTGGTGAAAGACGGTGTCTCTGTTTCCTTGCGTTCCTCCGGTGGCAGCGACTGTAGCGACAAGTGCCAGATCCAGGGAAATGAAATAACCGTCGACACCTCCCTGCTTCGCGACGGCACCTATTCCCTGACACTGCAGAAGGGAGACGACCGGAAGACGCTGAATTTCTCTGTTGCCAATGCAGCCGAATAAATCAAAGAAAACGAACATACATAAATCTAAGGAATATGAAACTGAACATACATCTGATTATAGCGATCCTCTGGTCGGCAGTCTTTCTGCTGTCGGCTTGTTCGGACGATCCTGAGAACGGGCAGCCCGAAGTTCCCGTCCTCACCTTCGACAAGGACCAGCAACTTGTGTTCGAAACGGCCGGTGGCCAGGCCGATGTACATTTCACTTCCACGGCGGCATGGACAGCCGAGGTCGATCAGGACTGGTGCAGTGTCACTCCCGCCCAGGGCGATGCCACGTCTTCGGTGGTCACGCTGACCGTCACTGCCAACGAAACGCCGGACGAACGGAATGCTACGCTGATTCTGAAGTCGGGAACGACAACAGCCCGCATGACCTTTGTGCAGAAACAGAAAGACGCTCTGACCGTCACTTCCAACCGTGTGGAAGTGGGTGCGGAAGGTGGAGAAGTGACGGTCGAAGTCAAGGCGAATATCGCTTTCGACTGTGAGGTAGACGAGGCAGCTGCCGAATGGCTGAGCGCTGTCCAGACGCGTTCGATGACGTCCACCCAGCTCCGCTTCACGGCTGCCGCCAACGAGTCGTTCGACAAGCGCGAAGGGAAGATTGTGATCCGCAGTGGCGAGCTGTCCGAAACCGTTACCGTCTATCAGGCCGGCGAGCAACCCGGAGTAATGCTTACGCAAGACGAATATACGGTGGGCAGCGAAGGAGGCATCGTGGCCGTAGAGCTTCGCAGCAATGTGCCTTTCCAGATGCGTATGCTCGATGATGTCGCTTGGCTGAGCGAGGCGGTTACCCGTTCGTTCTCTACCTATACGCGGCGGTTCGAGGTTGCTCCGAACGAAGACTATGATTATCGTTCGGCACGGGTCGCCTTCTTCAACGAAGAGCTGGGACTGGCCGATACGGTGACCATCACGCAGGTACAGAAAAATGCCATCCTGGTGGCGCAGGAAGAATATACGGTCGACGCCCTGGGAGGCACGCTCGATTTCTCGGTCAATACGAATGTCGATTTCCAGGTTTCGCTTTCTGCCGAATGGATCCGTCAGGCTGCTTCCACCCGTGGACTTGCGGAAGTGCCTTTGCGCTTTGTCATCGATACCAATCCCGGCCTGGAGCCGCGCGAAGCCGTCATTTCGTTTACGGCGGGTGAGCTGTCCCAGTCCGTCAAGGTCATCCAGCCCGGACGTCAGGACAAGGGTTGGCTGCGCATTGTCCACACCAACCGGACGTTCAGCATCCCGTCCATCACCGGTCCCTATTTCAACTATGGACACATCTCGTGGGGTGACGGACAGGAAGAGGTCTATCAGGAAGAAGCCGTTCATACCTATCAGACCGAAGGTTCCCACACCGTGTCTGTCGAGCTGTTGGGAGCGGAAGAAGTTTCTTTGCCCAATCTGGTCGGAGTGACCGATCTGGATTTGACGCAGTTCTGATGATGTATTGCAAACCGGGCGCATATCAGAAGGATAAGCTTGCTTATTTTTTTGATATGCGCCCGGTTTGCACTATCTTTGTACCCTCAAAAATCAACTGTTACTGGAAGATGGCTAAAGCGTTAACTGATCAAGAAGTGGCCTTGTTGAGACGAAAGCTCGACTTGTTGCTCCGTACCGGAAAATTATTAGTAGAGAGTGCTGCCGATACCAACCGTATCGTGCGTAACATGAACCGTGTGGCTGCCTATCTGGGCCTCCCCGAAGAGAAGCTCCACATCGATGTGAGCTACACCATGCTGATGGTCAACGTCAGCGACGGCTCCCATTCGTTCTCCAAGTTTCAGAAGTGCGAGAAGCATGGCATCAACATGACCGCCATCTCCGAGATCAGCAAGCTTTCCTGGCGTGCCATCGAGAACGACTATTCGCTCGACCGCTACGAGGAAGAGCTGGAACGCATCCGCACCAAGAAGCGCAACTACCTGCCTTATGTCGTGGCCATCGGCGCCGGCTTTGCCTGCGGCGGTTTCTGCAAGCTGTTCGGTGGCGACTGGATTGCCTTCCTGTTTGCCTCCATCTGTGCCTTTGCCGGTTTCCGCGTGCGTGCCCGTTGCATCGAGTTCGGCATCAATCTGTACATGAGTATCGCCATTGCGGCCTTTATCTCCACCTGCCTGGCCTACGTCACTACGTTCACCGGCCTTTCGCAGACTCCCTATCATCCCTTGCTGGCCTGTGCCCTGTTCATCGTGCCCGGCGTTCCGCTCATCAATTTTGTGGACGACATGATCGACAATTATATCCAGGTCGGCATCGTCCGTGCCGTCAACACCGCCCTGATGGTAGTGGCCATGGCTTTCGGCATCGTGTTGGCCATGCGGCTCCTGGTGATGGAAGACGTGGTCATCGACCGCAAGTTCAGCGAGCTGAGCATCGTGCCCCACGATTCCTATTGGGTCTATGCCGTTGCCGCCGCCATTTCGGCCATGGGCTTCTCCATGATCTTCAACATCCAGCGCCGCCTGCTTTGGGTGGTGGCTATCGGTGGCATGCTGGCCGTCTGCACGCGCAATTTCGTCAACTTCGAGCTGGGCTTCGGTCCGGTAGTCGGCTCCTTTATGGGTGCTCTGGTGGTTAGCCTGGTGGCCGTGAAGGCCGTCCACTGGTTCCATGTTCCCAATCACGTGCTCACCATTCCTTCCGTCATCCCCATGATCCCCGGTGTGCTGATGTACCGTTCGTTGGTGGCGCTCATCAATATGAATGGCATCGTGGGCGAGGTCACCACTGTCGTTTCCAACGGCATCAACGCTTCGCTCATCATCCTCTGCATTTCTCTGGGTGTAGCCGTCCCCAATATTTTCGCCCGCCGCTACATCGCCAAGGACCGCCAGCGCTTCCTCAAGGCCGAGCTCCAGAAGCGTCGTGAGCGCGGTAAGTTCATTGAGTGGTAAGAAACTGATGGTTTACGTGGAATAAATTAATAATTTAAGCTTCCGTTTCTAACTTGAATTATTGATTTATGACAATTGTAAAACTAAAAATCCATCCGTCCTCTCCCCGGATCGGGAAGGGGACGCCTCTTTCCGAAAGCTTCAGGGACTATACGTTGGGCCTGATTGGCCGTCTGCGTCTTTCGGGCCGTTGCCGCACGGCCGAGTCCTACCTCACGTCGTTCAACAGCTTCATGCGTTTCCGCGACGATGTCGACGTGTCTTTGGACAAGATAGACGCCGACCTCATGACGGCCTACGAAGGCTACCTGCGCCGCGAGGGCATCTGTCCCAACACCTCTTCCTACTACATGCGCAACCTGCGCGCCATCTACAACCGTGCCGTCGAAGACGGCCTGACAGTCCAGTGCTATCCCTTCCGCCGTGTCTATACCGGTATCGACCGCACGGTCAAGCGTGCCGTTCCCCTGCAGGTCATCGGCCGCATCCGCAACCTGGACCTCAGTCTCGATCCCCGTCTCGACTATGCCCGCGACCTCTTCATGTTCAGCTTCTACACCCGTGGCATGTCTTTTGTCGACATGGCCTACCTGAAGAAGAAAAACCTGCGCGGCGGTTTCCTTTCCTACTACCGCCACAAGACCCGCCAGTTCCTGTCCGTCCGGTGGGAGCGCCCCATGCAGGACATTGTCGACAAGTACGACACGGCCGACACTCCCTACCTGCTGCCCATCATCCGCGACGTCTCGCGCGACGACCGCAACCAGTATCTCAGCGCCTCCCATCAGGTCAACATCCGCCTCAAGGAGCTGGGTGCCCGTCTGGGGCTCGACATGCCGCTCACCACCTATGTGGCACGTCACGCCTGGGCCAGCATTGCCTGGGACAAGCGTGTCTCCATGTCTGTCATCAGCCGTGCCCTGGGCCATCATTCCGAGCATACCACCCGCATCTACCTGGCTTCACTGGATACGTCGGCGGTCGATTGTGCCAATCGCGACATCCTTAAAGCACTGGATGTAACTGGATGTAAGCGGTAGGAACCTCTGATTTCCGTCTTTCCGGCCGAGTCTTTGGGTGGTGCGGATTGCACGGTGTTGGGCAGACTCATTCCCGCCGTGCCATTCCGTGCACCGAAGTACAAAAGGCTGTTTGTAAGGAGTCAAATCAAAATTGTGTTATTCTTTTATTTCCTGCAAAGAATGTTTATATTTGTACTGCGTAAAAATACTCATTCCACTGCGTAAAATGTAATCCTATGTATAAAAGGTCAGAATATCAGGTTATTAAGCGTCGCCTTGAAGAGCGCAGACGATTTATTCAGGTTGTAATGGGAGCTCGTCAAATCGGTAAATCCACAGTTGTCAAGCAAGTGCTTAAAGATATTGATATCCCTTATCAGTTCTTCTCAGCCGACAATGTGCCTGCCACGAATTCCGCTTGGATTTCAAATTGTTGGGCAGCAGTTCGCAGCTTAAAAGAAAGTAAGAAGTTGGAAAGCATCATTCTCGTTATTGATGAAATTCAGAAAATCAGCAACTGGAGTGAAGTCGTAAAGAAAGAGTGGGATGACGATACATTTTATGATCGTGATATTAAGGTGCTTTTGCTTGGAAGCAGCCGGGTATTGCTGGAAAAAGGTTTGTCGGAATCTTTAGCCGGAAGGTTTGAGGAAATTCGTATGGGGCATTGGAGCTATCAGGAAATGAGAGAATGCTTTGGATACTCTCTGGATCAGTATATTTTTTATGGTGGTTATCCTGGAGCGGCTGTTCTGGTAGACGATTACGATCGTTTCCAGCAGTATATCCAGTCGTCTATTATAGAGGCTACTATCAATAAAGACATTTTGATGGACACGCCGATTAGCAAACCTGCTTTGCTTCGTCAGACGTTTGAATTGGGAGCTGCTTATTCTGGCAACCTTTTGTCTTTGAACAAAATGTTAGGAACTTTACAAGATGCTGGTAATACAGCTACTTTGGCTGGCTATGTCAATTTGTTGGATGAGAGTGGACTACTTTGTGGTCTTCAGAAATTTAGTGTCGACATGGCGAGGCGGAAAGCCAGTATTCCTAAATTTCAAGTTTATAACAATGCTTTGAAAATGGTGTTTAGTCCGTTTTCGTTCGAGCAGGCCATACTCGACCGTAAAACATGGGGGCATATTTTTGAATCCGGTATCGGAGCCTATCTTGTTAATCAGGCTTTTATTCACCGTTTCGAGGTGTTTTATTGGCGCGAACGCAATGATGAAGTGGATTTTGTTCTTAGAAAGAAAGGGTCTGTGATAGCAATCGAAATTAAAAGTAATGCGGAGAAAAGAACTGAAGGATTGGAAAAGTTCAGGGTGCTTTTTCATCCGAAAGCATCATTCATTATCGGTGAAGGGGGAATAACTCCGGAGGACTTTTTTACGATGGATTTAAACAGGCTGTTCTGATGCTTATCTGTAAATATCTCGGTTATATATTTCTCGTAAAGAGCGGAATTTTGACAAAATAAGTGAGGTGGATTTGTAGAGTAGGGGGGTCTTTCTCTTCCTAAGAGAAGGATTCATTGTGCAAAGATGGGGATAATTCCCCAAATAACCAAACAAATAAGGAAATATAAATATTTATTTTTTCAGAATTTACTACACACATTTTCCTGATTTGTTGAGCGAAACAGATTGAAAAAGGGGCAACAGATACTTGGAGCGCCAAGGTCTGAACATGCCTTCCTTCTCTTAGGAAGAGAAGTGCCTGAAAAAAGGGTGTTGTGCGAGGAAAAAGCGGCGTTGAAAAGCCCTGTCGGTGAATGAAAATCTTTGAATGATAACGAAGAGAACCATTGCCCGGAAATTTTCAGTAATGCACGGTGATAAACTTGTAAATTATTGTTTTTCAGCAAGATATAAATCTTGTTGATATGGCCGAGGAACACCTATGAGCGAAGTGAAGCCCCTGATTGCTACTCCCGAAATGTTGGACGGCATGCGCAACGGACGCCAGGTCCGCTGGTATGTGCTTTCGCTTCCTTCCTGCCATCGCGGGCCGGCCTGCGGACTTCAGGAAGAACTCGACCGCCGTGTGCAGGAGGGCGAACCCGTGTTCGAATTTTTTGCCCCTTCCTACGTGGAAGTGCGCGAGTCTCGTGGTGAGCTGGTCAGCACCGAGCGTCCGCTGCTCTACAACTACGTGTTCATCCATGCTTCCGAAGTCGAGATTTTTCGTCTCAAGCGGCAGCTGCCCCAATACAACTTCCTGCCCCGTGTGCGCGACAGCCGCGGCAGCCACTATCCCTACTTGTCCGATGCCGCCATGGCCAACCTCCGTTGGGTGGCACGTTCCTACAGCGACGTGCTTCCCGTCTACGTGCCCCAGCCGGACAAGCTGCGCAAGGGCGACCGCGTGCGCATCACCGAAGGACGTTTCCAGGGCGCCGAAGCCGAAGTGGTCATCCAGCCCGGTGCCGGCCGTAAGGATGTCGTGGTCTGTGTGGACAACTGGATGTGGGTGCCCCTGCTTCATGTCCGCCCCGGCCAGTACGAAGTCATCAGCCTGAACGCCGACGGCAAGCACGTCTACACCCGCCTGGACAATGACCGCTACAGTGCCGGTCTTCACCAGGCCCTCTGTCGCCATCACAGCCCCCAGGGTGTCACCGATGCCGACCGTGCCCTGGCTGCCGAGGTCCTGCGCCTCTACGCCGGCCTCCGTCTGGACACCGACGTCCTGCGTTGCAAGCTCTACGCCCTTCTGCTGCCGGCCCGTGTCATTCTGGGCCAGGTGGACGAGTGCCGCGAGCTGCTGAGCGTGGCCCGCACCTTTCTGCCTCTCATCAAGGCGGAACAGTCGCGCGCCCTCCTGCTCGTCACCCTCTACGGCTGCACCGACAGCAGCATCTACTACGAACAGGCCCACGAACTCCTGGCTCCCTGGCGCCAGCAGTCCGGCCTCAAGAAAAGCAAACTCCGTCTTCTCCAGTGCCTCGACGACTACGATCGGGTGCTGGGACACTAAATTTAATTGATAATTGAGAATTGAAAATTGATAATGAACATCTGTCATTCCTTCATTCTCCATTTTCCATAAATTAAATGTCTTCCGCCCATCCCCTGGCAGCCCTGCTGACCGGCCATTTCGACGCCATCATGGAGCGCGAGCGTACCAACCGCAGCTCCGTCCACCTCTACGGTGCAGGCGACTATTGGGTCGCTTTCGAACAGTCGGCCTACCAGTTGTGCCAGCTCATGCCCTCGTGCGAGACCTCCCTTTTCCGGTTTGCGGTCTATCCCTTCCCGGTGGTCATGGCGTCCGTCACCGATGCCCAGCTGCAATCTTTTGTGCGGCTGCACATCCTGCGTACCGACCAGCCTGCCTACAAGGTGTTCTCTGTCCGGCCCTATTCGGCGGACCGCTACCGGTCGTGGCACCGGACGCTGGAGCGTGGTTCTGCCACTTCCTAGGTCCGGCAGACCCGAACCGAAAGACTCCTCCGACAAACAAATTGACAAAACAAGATAAATTCATTTAAGAAACTTGATTAAGATAACTAAACTAAACTGACGTGGATTATTTATTCATTTTTGCAACATTTTTGTTGGCAGCCCTGACGGCGCGATTCATCATTCCGCGCATCCTCCTGATCTCCATCCGGAAGCGGCTGTTCGATGTTCCCGATGAGCGGAAAATACACACGCAGGCCATTCCGCGCCTGGGCGGTGTGTCGTTCTTTCCGACGATCCTCTTCGCCTACGCCCTGGTGTTTGCCGTCCGTCTGCTGGGCGGTGACACGTTTGCACCGACGTATGCGCAGCATCTCCTTCCCGAGATGCTCCTCTTCGTTTGCGGCATGACCATGCTCTACCTGGTAGGCATCGCCGACGACCTGGTCGGTGTCCGCTATCGCCAGAAGTTCCTGGTACAGATCTTCTGTGCCTGCCTGTTCCCGCTGGCCGGCCTGTGCATCAACGACTTCTACGGTCTGTTGGGCATCCATCAGCTGCCTGCCTTCGTCGCCGTTCCCTTTACCATCTTCACGGTGGTGTTCATCACCAATGCCATCAACCTCATCGACGGTATCGACGGACTGGCGTCCGGTCTGAGCGGGGTAGCCTTGCTCATTTTCACCGGCCTGTTCATCGAGAAAGGGCTGTGGAGCTATGCCATGCTTTCGGCCGCCACGTTCGGCGTTCTCGTTCCCTTCTTCTATTACAACGTTTTCGGCAATGCCGACCGCGCCCGCAAGATCTTCATGGGCGATACGGGTAGCCTGACGCTGGGCTATACCCTCTGTTTCCTGGCCATCAAGTATTGCCAGTATGCCCCGTCGGTGGTCATTTCTTCGGACGACGCCTTCTTCATCGCCTTCAGCACCCTGCTGCTGCCTGCGTTCGACGTCATCCGGGTGGTGCTCTACCGTCTGCGCAATGGCCGCAACCCCTTCGAGCCCGACAAGAATCACATCCATCATAAGTTGCTTGCTATCGGCCTGACGCCCCGTCGTGCCATGGTCAGCCTGGTGTCTATGGCCTGCCTTTTCTGTCTGGTCAACATCCTGCTGGTGGCCTACGTCAACAGCACCCTGCTGCTCATGGTCGACATCATCGTCTGGGTGGCCCTGCACCTGTGGTGGGACTATTTGATCAAGAAGCGGAAAACAAGTATTCCTTCGCCGCCTCGAAACACGGGCACGCCTTCATCGGATTCAGGTCGCGATGCCCCACGATGAGCGCCTGCGGAAACATCCGCTTCAGCTCGCGCAGCAGCGCCACGAGGCTTGCCTTCTGTTCCAGTGTCCGCGTATCCTTCGGTTGTCCCTGGCGGTCCAGTCCGCCTTCGTAGCAGACGCCTATGCTGTGCCGGTTGTGGTTCCGGCAGTGGGCTCCCACCTGTTCCAGCGGTCGTCCGCGGTGTATCTCGCCGTCGCGCGTCAGGTAGAAGTGGTAGCCGATGTCGCGGAAGCGCCGGTGCCGGATGTGGTCACGGCGGCACTGTTCAAAGTCAAAGCTCTGTCCCTCGCGGGTGGCAGAGCAATGAACGACGATCAGGGTCACGGTTCTCATCCGCCTATACACGATGAGATTCCGAATACGCCGGCCAGGGCAGTAGCCACGGCCACAATTGCTTTGAGCACAATGCTCCAGACTGATTTCTTCTTCATAATTGATAATTGAAAATTGATAATTGATAACTGATAACTGAGAATGGATAATTAGTGTCTTTCATTTTCCATTATCCATTCTCAATTCTCCATTATTACAGCGGACTTCCTCCTTCTTCCTCGTCCTCACCTCCGCCGCCGGGGGTAGGAGTCACCGCGGTGCCGTCGCCCAGGTAGTACTCGTTCTGTTCGCGCAGCGTCGCCTCCAGGTTGATTTTCGCGTTGCTCAGTTCGCCGGTGGCACGTGCGCGCAGCTTCAGTCCTGCCACGTGTTCCGACACCTTGAACTCTGCCGCGCTTGCCGCCCCGTGGTCGCTGATGATGCCCACCGAGAAGATAGCCAGGTCGTCCAGCTTCACGTTCTTGCCGTCCAGGATCAGTTCCTTGATGCAGGTCACCATGTCTGCCAGGACGCCTTTGATCACGCCCGGCGAGAACGGCGTGTTGTGTTTCGACATGTGACGGGACAGCAATTCGATGTCCAGCGTCTCGTTAATCACCGGGCGTGCATACCACAGTCCGTTGCACGGATGGTTCTCGCCCACAATTTGAATTTTTCTGTAAGTAATCATAGGTTTAATTGATTAATAATTAGTAAATAATAATAGAGGATTGTAGGGACACACCATGGTGTGTCCGCCTTGTCCGCAATATAGGATGACTCAGTAACCGGACACACCGTGGTGTGTCCCTACAACTTCCTGACAATACAAAGATAACACCTCCGCCACGCGAAAAATCCATAACTGTAGGTTAGGGTAGGTAAGTGTAGGTAAATGTTGATTATCGTAGATTATTGTTGATTATTGCCGCTTTTGCGCATGGCGTTTCCGCTGATTTTCAGTATCTTTACGTCCGTAAAGACCAACACGAAATCTATGGAAACATTCACCATCCGCGCATACGGCCGCACCGAGCTGGCCCAGTTCTATTTCCCCGGCCTCAATCCGCAGACGGCCTACCGCAAACTGCAGGAGTGGATCGACTTCTATCCCCACCTGCGCGAACGTCTGCAAGCTGCCGGTTGCCATCCCCGCAGCCGTGTCTACATGCCCGTGCATGTCCGCATGATTGTCGAGGCGATCGGGGAACCTTAGGGAAATGAAGAATGAAGAACGAAGAATGAAGAATTGGACTTGGGCTTCGTAACTATGGACTTTAGCGCGCTAACCATGGACTTTAGCGTGCTAAAGAGGGACTTTAGAAAATTGATAATGGATAATAAAAAAATGGATAACTATTCATTCTCAATTATCCATTTTCAATTCTCCATTAGGCAAATCTTCCCATCGCCTGCTGGTTCCGGTAGATCTCGTCGCCCGTCAGCTCGACGACGCGGTAGCCCCGCTTGCCCGCCACGCGGACCTGCTGGAACCCCGCCTGCGACATCACCATCCCGATCTTCACCGTGCTCAGCCCCTGGCGCAGGCCTACGTTGATGCGTGCCAGTATCTGTGCGTTCGTCACGAAGATACACGTCTCGCCCTCCATCGGGCGGCGGTAGTGCGTCAGGATCAGTTCCTGCTCCAGGCAGGGCACTTCGAACTGGCGGTTGTGGTGGTTCAGTGTCTTCACCTCCTCGTCGTCCAGCCAGTAGGCGAAGCCGTTCCGCGTCAGTGCATACGCCTGGGCGAAGATCTCCGCATAGTCCGGCACGTGGTCATAGGGGCTGTCGATGCTCTCCACCTCGAAAGGCATCCAGCGGCGGTTTCCGCTCAGGTCGTTCAGGAACTGGCGGTTGTTGCTCGTGCCGCAGAAGCTGGCAATGTGGGGCCGCATCTCCTTGTAGCGGGCATACGCCGCACGTTCGTTCACGTGGCGCATGGTGGTGAGCGCCTTCATCTGGTTCAGCTCCTTGCTCTCCATCTCGTCCAGCTCTTCGAGACACACTAGGGCGAATTCCGAGAGCGTCAGCAGGTCGTCGCGCGTGATGTTGCGGCTGTTCGACTTCAGATAGAAGTAGCGGCGCAGGGCGGGCGGCAGCAGGTTGTTCAGCCAGGTGGTCTTGTAGATGCCCTGGCGGCCGATGAGCACCAGTATCTCGTGGTTCACCGTCTCCTCTTCGAGCAGGGCGGCCAGCATCGCCACGAGCCATTTCTTGAAGAAGCGGACAAAGAGCTCGCCATCCTCCTTGACGTGTACCTGCGCGGCCAGCCGTCCGATGTGGTCGGTCGTTCCGTCCCACGGGGGCAGGGCGTCCACGTATTCGCGAAAGGGGTTGTACAGCGGCACGAAGTCCGACTCGATCACCGTCTGCACGTCCGTTTTGCGTGCCGGGCCCGACTCCTTGCACAGGCGTCGCCACATCGAGTTCACCTCGCGGTCCGTCAGGTCCTTGAAATCATCCGTTCCTTCGGGAGCGAACTCATATTTGCCGGTCACCGTGTTCTTGCGGAAGCGTCCCTGCCGGTTCAGGAACGCTTCGATGTCGTCCACCGTGACCCGCCCCTGTCCCTGGGAGGCATCCGCGTCCTTCCGCCGCGTGCCGAGGCTGCGCGTTCCGTGCTCCTCCGTGTGCTGGTAACACGAGCGCAGGATGCCCTCCACGTCGCCGTCGTAGTCGGCGAAGCGTTCCGTGGCCCATCGGGTCGCCTCCTCGCGGTCCGCCCCGTAGGCGTTCAGCAGGTAGCCCATGCGCATGATGTACTCGTTGTGGTGGTGTTCCGTGTAGGCGATGCCCTCGTCGGCGAGCAGCCTCTCCGCCGTGCGGACAATGCGGGCCAGCTGCCTGTCGGCGGCTTTCCGCTTTGCGGCGGATGCCGTCTGCTTCGGCCGGCTGATGAGGAACGTCGTCGCTTCGGGGTTGAAGAAAACGTCCGGGTCGTGCGCCACCCCGCTCAGGCGCGTCGCGTTCTTGCACTTCTCGTCGTAGGGATGGCCTGTCAGCGCCTCGTAGTGATGGTTTATGCGTCCGAAGGCCAGTACGTGCAGCTCCTGTTCCGAGCGCGGCTCGTAGTCCCTGGCAGCGTCGTAGGCCGCGACGACGCGCAGTCCTGTTCCGCTGATGGTGGTGTAGGCCAGTAGCGTGTGCCGGTCCTCCCGCACCCGCCGGATGCATTCCTCCATCTGTTCCGGCGGGATGTGGTCGAAGTCCGCCATACACAGGTGCGTCCATTCGCGGATATGCTCCTTGCATTTGCCTCCGCCGAAGCGCACCGCCACGGCGAAACACGGGCAGACACTCTTCTCGTGTCCCGCCGCCTCCTTCTGTCCCTGCGACAGGAATTCCCGGTAGCGGCGCGTGTGTTCGGCCGTATCCGCGTCGTGTCGGATCAGTTCGACGATATGTTCCAATGCGATGTCTGTGGGTTTCAGTCCCCTGTAGCCTCTGAACAGGCTGAGCGTTGTCTTTTTCATAATAAAAGAAGTTTTTAGGTAAACATTCGTGTCCGTCTCGGTTTGTCCGTCGTGACAGTGTTGCGAAGTAGCAAATTACTCACGAAACTGCCAAATTCCTCGGTACCCACATGTCAGTACCGAAAACGGGCAGATTTAATGGTTTTAACGAAAATTAGTAGAGTTGTTACGCATGATATAGCGATAAATTAAATTCAAATGTTAAAACAAATACTGATAAAATTATGAAAGCAGCTTATTTTTTCAGTCCCCATTTAGGGGAATATATCATGCAATTGCAACACGTTGTTCCCGTCGACGGACGTCTGTTGAGTGAAGAAAGTCTGGCCCGTCGGGCCCGCATGTCCAAGACCACTGTCGAGCGGATAAAAAAGGGGTAGAAAAGCATCTGTATGCCTACTACGCCATCCTTCGTATCTATTGGGAAGCCTGCCAGGACAGTCAGGTTCTTCCTCCGGACCGTTTCCTCCGTGAGCTCCACCGCAGTCTGGAAGCCGATCACCGGCTCCGTCACGGCGACTGATGCCAACGTGTTGCAGGACCGGCCCGGTGCCGGTCCCTGCTTTTTCGGCAGTGTGCCACCCTGGCCTCCCGAAAACGCAACTTCTCTCTATATAGATACAAGGTTATTGAATTGTTAATGGTTTTAACGGTCACTCTCCCCTGCGCGCGCGTGAGAAAGGTGTATATAGGGGGTGGAAGGGTGTCACATCCGGCACTGAAATTTCGGATAATCCTTGTTTATTTGCCGGGAAATCGCTTAATTTGCTGAAAAGATAGATTTATGGAAGGATATCCTTATAGAGACGCGCTTGATTTGCAGATTGCAGACAAGTATTGGAATATGCTGAAAGATCTCAGTGACAACATTAAATTGCGCTTGGCCACTCGTCTGACGGCTTCCGTGCTTCACGAAAAGGCTGAGGCTCAGGAAAAATCCCTCACCCGTACGGTACTTGATAAATATTGCGGTGCATGGGAAGGTGAGGAATCAGCCGATGAAATAATGGCTACAATCAAGCAAAACTCAACCATTCGCAAGCCGTTGTCGTATGAATAAAAGATATTTGTTGGACAGCAACATTCTGATACACTTATTGCGCAATCAGCCTGCCGTACGTTCAAAAATAGAACAGGTTGGTTGGGAGAATTGTTGTATATCTGAAATATCGGTAGTTGAACTCCTGTATGGTGCTCAGTGTAGTACTGCACCCGAAAAGAATAGAGAACTTGTCAAGGGTTTGCTTTCCACTATAGAAATTATACCGTTCGGGGTGTGCATTGAGGAGTTCTGTATTCAAAAGGGGCGTCTCCGTCAATTGGGATTGTTGATTGAAGATTTTGATTTGTTGATTGGCTGTACCTCTGTAGCCATTGGTTGCGTGATGGTGTCCGAAAATATAAAGCATCTCAGTAGAATAGCTAATATAGAATTGGAAAATTGGGTAGTAAGATAATCCTTTCGTGAGCTGATTGTCCTCCGTGTCCCTCTGTGTCCTCTGTGGTGAAGTATCACAGAAACGTTAAAAACGCATTTTCAGTTTTTTGTTTATCCGGCTTTGTTTATATTTGCAAGAAACCAGAAAAACAAGTATGTCAACTGCACTATCATTTGAAAACGAAGATAAAATGGCGAATGCCATTTTGGAAATGATCCGTCTTCAGAGTTTTAATGTGAAAGATAAGATCCAACGTATCTTGACGAAGGAAGTCAACGAAGAGCGGGGCAGGCAGTCTGTCTATGCATCTTCACCGGGTGGTACACCGCGTACGATGGCCGATTTGCGTGGTATCTTGAAAGACGATGGGCGCAGCTATAAGGAGATGCGTGATGATTATCTGAAAGAAAAATACGGATTATGAGCGTGTTTTTTGATACGAATGTTGTGATAGTTCTGCTTGATAAGAGATACATGCTACAATCCCAGTTTTAACCCCAGATGAATTTTTGACAAAACGATAAGATTAACCATTAACCCCATGTCCTACGCCGCTGACATCGAATCCATTTTCAACCCGTGCAATCTCGATGAAGATTGCAGCTATATAGCCCACCTGTTATCGCCCTACGAGAAACTCATCGTAGCGCGTATGGATGCAGGAGACTACACCTGTGCCGTCACCGTGTTTCTTGAAATCCTGGAAACCCTGACGCGTCATTTTGTAGCGGATGAGCACTATACCTATTTCGACGACATGTATAGTCCGGAATATGTCTGCGATGGCATTATGCGGGTCATGAACCGCAGGATAGAGCAAGGCCTGTTTCCGATAGCGGAACAAGCCCGTCTGAAGGCAGGTCTCGAGCAGG
The DNA here is from genome assembly GCF_900130135.1 of Bacteroides togonis. Classification (NCBI taxonomy): domain Bacteria; kingdom Pseudomonadati; phylum Bacteroidota; class Bacteroidia; order Bacteroidales; family Bacteroidaceae; genus Bacteroides; species Bacteroides togonis. Next base: position 77,423 of record NZ_LT670820.1, read on the forward strand.
TGAAGCAGTCGGAAGCCTGTCAGGATTATGGGGTGTTGCTGATGATGCTTTGAGAATCTGTGTTCATCCGTGTAATCCGTGGTGAAAAAATATTCTCCCTCTGTGGGACTCTGTGCCCTCTGTGGCGAATGTCAGGGTGTCACATCCGGCGCTGAAATTTCGGATAATCCTTGTTTATTTGCCGGGAAATCGCTTAATTTGCGGTATGCGTTTACAAGGGAATGGTGTTATGACTCAACGAAATATTGAAGACAGAATGATATTTGCCGCTTCGTGCATTGAAAGTGTAGCAAAGGAATGGAATCTTCCTCCGGATGAAGTTTACAGACGGATGAAGCGCGTTAATTTGATAGAAGGCTATATTCTGAAGCATTATGAAGCCATACATGCCGAAAGTCGTGAAAATATTACGGAAGATATAGCAGGTTGCCTGCTGCAATGGGAGAAAGCAGAAAAGCAGGAGGAACCGGTATGAAAGTGTATCATGGTGGTACGGTTATCGTAAAAGGCCCCTTGGCAGGCATCGGAAGAGCAGGGCTGGATTTTGGGCAAGGATTTTATGTCACTGTCCATAAGAAGCAAGCTTGTGAGTGGGCAGCCCGTATGGCTGACCGTCGACAACAGTCTCCGGTTTTGAATGAATATCAGCTGGATAGAGACACTGCATTGAAAGAATATAAATGTCTTGTTTTTGAAAAATACGATAAGGCTTGGCTTGATTTTATTGCAGGAAACCGGAAAGGCAGGCAACTGTGGAAAGGGTATGATTGGATTGAAGGAGGGGTTGCCGACGATCGGGTGGTTGATACGGTAGAATCGTATATAGCCGGGCTGATGGGAGTCGAAGAGGCTTTGAAGCGATTGACTTTTTTAGTCCCCAATAACCAAATTTGTTTGCTGAATCAATGTTTGATTGATCGTTGTTTGAGATTTGTGAACTATACCCTGATATAAAAATTGGATGTCATGTTGAGCGAAATTTTAATGTGGAATAAAGTGGGACGTGTGGTGACACTGATAGCCAAGCGTCTGAACATTTCACCGGAACGTGCCTTGGACTTGTTTTATAATTCCGAAACAAGTCTTCGGTTGCACAACGCCAATGATTATCTTTATCTGATGGGTGATTTATACGTCGTCGATGAAATGTTGTCTGAACTGCGTGCCGGTGAGTCTCCTGATTTTTAATCTGTGAAACTCTGTGTCCTCTGTGGTGAAGTATCACAGAAACGTTAAAAACCCATTTTCAGTTTCTCGTTTATCCGGCTTTGTTTATATTTGCAAGAAACCAAGAAAGATATGGAAACAATTCAAATTAAGTTGGAGAAACAGCTTCTGGATAAAGCTCTTGTATATGCCAAGCAACGTTTGACAAAACGATAAGATTAACCATTAACCCCATGTCCTACGCCGCTGACATCGAATCCATTTTCAACCCGTGCAATCTCGATGAAGATTGCAGCTATATAGCCCACCTGTTATCGCCCTACGAGAAACTCATCGTAGCGCGTATGGATGCAGGAGACTACACCTGTGCCGTCACCGTGTTTCTTGAAATCCTGGAAACCCTGACGCGTCATTTTGTAGCGGATGAGCACTATACCTATTTCGACGACATGTATAGTCCGGAGTATGTTTGCGATGGCATTATGCAGGCCATGAACCGCAGGATAGAGCAAGGCCTGTTTCCGATAGCGGAACAAGCCCGTCTGAAGGCAGGTCTCGAGCAGGTGAAGCAGTCGGAAGCCTGTCAGGATTACGGGGTGTTGCTGATGATGCTTTGAGAATCTGTGTTCATCCGTGTAATCCGTGGTGAAAAAATATTCTCCCTCTGTGAAACTCTGTGTCCTCTGTGGTGAGCCCTACAGAAAAACTTCAGACCGGATTTTTTGTTTATTTGCCGGGAAATACGTTTCTTTGTATGGAAAGAATGAAAAGTCAGCAATGAAAGATAAGATAAATCTGAATAATTATCGGCTTACGGGGTTGGAAGAACCCAGTGACGAGCTTTTGGCTGCCTTGATGAAAGAAGTGGCCGAAGAGGCCGTACGTAAGCGTCGCCAGGCCCGCAGCGAATATTTCAAGCACTTGCGCGATTATTCCGATGAACGCATGAAGGCATGGAAGGACCGTATTGAACAAGCTAAAGCCGATGTATATGAGCAATGACAATCCCCATCGTCCTGTACTGATTGTGATAGCCGGCCCCAATGGTTCGGGAAAAACCTCTATTACATCGCGTATCTTGCGTCATGAATGGATGGAAGATGCTGTGTATATCAATCCGGATATAATCGCTCAGGAAAAGTTTGGTGATTGGAATTCTTATGATGCCGTGATGCAATCGGTGAAATATTGTGAGGCCTTGCGTGAGGAATGTCTTCTTCAAAGGCGGAGTCATATTTTTGAGACCGTTTTGTCTGCCGAAGATAAGGTTGATTATGTTATTCGTGCACGTCGTGCAGGCTTTTTCATTCGTCTGTTTTTTGTGTGTACAGCAGATCCTACAATAAATGCTTCCCGCATTGCTGGTCGCGTCATGGAGGGTGGTCACGATGTACCTATTACAAAAATTATTTCCAGATATTATAAATCGCTGGCCAACGGTCGCATTCTTTCACAGGTCGTAGATCGGGCATATTTTTATGACAATTCAGTCGACGACAGAGACGCCTGTCTTCTTTTCCGCTTGGCAGACGGGCATCTGGTCAAGCGATATGTAAACGAAATCCCTCAGTGGGCAAAAGATATTTATTCCTCGATTCTGTAGCGATAATATTATCTCTGTGGAACTCTGTGTCCTCTGTGGTGAATTACAAATCATCTTCTGAACATTTACATATACCATTTATCATTAACCATTAGCTAACTCCGGTTTTTGAAAACTTCAAGAGGAAGGCCTCCAAAAGGGCTTTCCCGATGGCGTATGTCAAAATTGGACGTTAAACGACATACTATTAAAATGTCTGGAACTTCAGAAAATAATAAGCGAATAGCTAAAAACACGTTATTATTATATTTCCGCATGATGCTGATTATAATAATAACTCTGTATACCTCTCGTGTCATATTAAACACTCTGGGTGTAGAAGATTATGGAATCTATAACGTAGTGGGTGGTGTCATTACTATGTTGGGATTCTTGAACGGATCATTAGGTGGCGCAAGTTCTCGTTTTATTACTTTTGCTTTAGGGAAGGGGGATAAGAATGAGTTACAAAATGTTTTTTCCACTGTACTTTGTGTACATTTTTTGTTGGCAGGCATTATTGTATTGTTGGCTGAAACCGTAGGACTTTGGTTCGTTTGCAATAAACTGGTTATCCCTGCTGAGCGTATGACGGCTGCTCTATGGGTTTACCATTGTGCCATTCTAACTATGGTCGTTACGATCATAAGTGTGCCATACAATGCGCTGATTATAGCTTATGAACGAATGGACGCCTTTGCCTATATTTCTATTTTAGAGGTTGTTTTAAAACTGGTGATTGTATGGATGTTAGTTTATATTCCGGCAGATAAACTGATTGTTTATGCCTTGTTGTATTTAGTGGTACAATTCATTATCCGTATGTCATACAGTCGTTATTGTTCGACACATTTTAGGGAGATTAAACCGAAACTTCAGTGGAACATTCCGTTGATGAAAAAAATTTCTACTTATGCCGGTTGGACGGTGAATGGCAATTTGGCCGTAATGGGATATACACAGGGAATTAATATTTTGTTGAACTTGTTTTTCGGTCCAGCGGTAAATGCAGCTCGTGGAGTGGCTGTACAGGTACAGTCAGCCATTATGTCGTTCGTTCAGAATTTTCAGATGGCTGTGCGACCACAGATTATTAAATCGTTTGCTACAAATGATTTGACGTATATGCATAAGTTGATTATTGCTTCTTCTAAATATGGATTTTTCTTGTTGCTGTTGTTGGCATTTCCAATCATGTTTGGTATTGATGCAATTCTTAAAATTTGGTTGGGTATTGTACCTGAACACACAGCCAACTTTGTGCGTATCATGTTGTTTGTCGGAATGATAGAACCTCTTAGTGTATCCTTGATTAATGCCATTCATGCGACTGGTGATATTAAAAAATTTCAGATTTATGAAGGAAGTGCACTTTTGAGTATTGTTCCGATAGCTTATGTGTTGTTGAAAGTTTATCATATAACGCCCGAAGCTGTCATGTGGGTGTACTTTGGAGTAGCTCTCATAACACAGGGTATTCGAATTTGGATTGTTCTGCCCAAAGTATCGATGAAATATTCTGTTTATATGCAGCAAATCGCTTTACCCTTATTGCTCCCGTTGGGATGTTTCCTACTACCGTTTGCCTTTTTCTCCATTCAAGAAGACTGCTCATTGGGTACGTTGGTATTGTATGCATTAGGCGGTGGATTGTATATGTTGATTTGTGTTTACCTTTTGGGTACTACGGTTGTTGAAAAGAAATTTCTAATGAAATTTATAAAAGAAAAGATAAGATATGGGAAATATAAATCCTAAAATATCAGTTATAATTCCGGTATATAAAGCGGAGAAATATTTACGTAGATGCGTGGATAGTTTGTTGGCACAAACCTTGCAAGATTTCGAGATATTACTGATAGATGACGGGAGTCCTGACAGGTCGGGAGAAATTTGTGATGATTATGTCAAACGTGATTCTCGTATCAAAGTATTGCATAAAATAAATGGAGGTGTAGGTTCGGCACGTCAGTCGGGAATTGAACAGGCTGTAGGTGAATATACAATTCATGTCGATCCTGATGATTGGGTAGAACCGACAATGTTTGAAGATTTGTACCAAATAGCACATAATAAACAGGTTGATATGGTGATATGTGATTATTATTCAGAAGAAGCTCCTGGAAAAAGTGTTTATGTGAAACAAATGCCTATGTCATTGTCTTGCCATGAGATTCAAAACGAATTGTTCCAAAGGTTGCATGGTAGTCTTTGTAATAAACTTGTGCGACGAGCTTGTTATACGAGAGGAAATGTACGTATTCCTGATGGATTAAATATTTCTGAAGATTTATGGGTTTGTCTTTGCCTGTTAGAGGTAGTGAACAAGGTAGCTTATCTTCCTAAAGCTTATTATCATTACGATCGTTATTCTAATGTAAATTCTTTGTCAAAAGGGTGCACAATACCTAACTATTGGCAGCATGTATGGTTACAGACTTTACTGAAAGAGAAGGGATTTCATCGTAAATGCATGAAAGGATATAATACTCGTTGGGTTTCAATAGCATACGAGGCCTTTTATTTGAATATATATTCATCTTCTGAATATCAAAGGGTTTTCTTCAAGGATATTAATCGGTTGTTTTATTGTTGTGCAAGTTTGAGAGTTAGGCTCATTGTGTTCTTTTCCTCTATTGGTTTGCATAGAATATTACAATCGATTTATCACTTATTCAAAAATATACGATTTTGAAAAACATAGTATCTCATACTGGATTAATCTCAACGTTTTATGCCATAGTTTCTATGTTGGCATTATTGGGGGTTATTCAAGTTGGACAAGTTGAAAATTCTCTATTATCTATTGTATATGTCATGATACAGTGTTTAGGCATTTGTGTTATTTGGCAAGTTTCTGGAAAAAAGTTAGGAATATTCATTATGTTCCAATTAACTTTTTGTCTATTCATAGGAGGACGTTTTTTTGCATATTTGTTGAATCCTAATTTGGATATTGAGATTTTTGAACCAACCTTTTTCTTTGATTATACTGTATCCTCTGAAAGAAAGATAGAAATATATTCTTATGTATTACTTTTTGTAATCTTTTCTATTTTGGGCTATTCTTCTGTACGTAAAAGAAATGGAATAAAACCTTTATTAAATTTATCAGTAGGACAAACGGCTGCAAAGAATATTTCTAAAATAGGAAATATCCTTTTCCCCATTTTTTGCATCTGTACCATTTACTCATCATTGGGGATGTTGGTGAAGGCTGTTTCTGGTGGAGGATATTTGGTTTTATATGCTGGACAGTCGAATGAATATGCGGCTGGTGGAAGTTTCATTCCTAATTTAATATTATTTTTTTTCTCATTTGCTTTTGTTTATGGGAATGAAAGTCTGCGTCGTAACTATTTAATACTTTATTTGTTTAACTCGATTATCAATTTGATGATTGGTACGCGAGGCGGTATTGGAGCATTGTTTTTATTTGTAATTTGGTTATACTCATTACGTCATAAGATAAATTTAGTAAAATTAGGTTTGGTTATTCTAGGAACTTTGGTTTTATTGCTTTACCTTTTTTCTTTTTCAGTCCGTGCAGATGAAGAGGGAGCTGGACCTTTCTCATTAAAAACTTTGATGGATGCGATTTCTATTTTTTTATATACAAATGGAATCTCTTTAATGGTGTTTGATGCTTCGCGATTAATAGATACCTATCCATCTGTAGCCTATTTACAAACTTTTGTTCCTGGAGCAACTTGGCTTTGGGGATTAATGGGAAATAGCTTGCAGCCTCAGGATTTTTCTTTCTCATATCACATGTGTTATGAGTTGAATCCCTCTTTGTTTGTGAGTGGAAGTGGTTTGGGATGGACTATTTTGTCTGACATCTATCTTTTCTCTTTTAGATGTATGCCAATTTTTATGTTACTTTCTTTTATAGTTGGACGTTTATTGGGAATGTTGGAAGTTTTTTCTGAAAAATACCGCTTCTATAAATATCTTACATTTTATATATTTATGACATGCATGCTCATTCCAAGAGGAGGAGGGTTAATTCCTCTTTTGATTTATGGGGTGTTTTATCTTTTCCTGTTTCAACTCATTTTCTCTAAGAAAAAAAATTATGGATAGTCAAATAAATGATATTGATAAACCATTGGTAACGGTGGTAGTACCTATATATAAAGTAGAAAAGTATATCAAGCGTTGTGCAGAAAGTTTGTTTGCACAGACCTATTCTGAAATGGAATACATCTTTGTAAACGATTGCACACCTGACAAAAGTGTGGAAATAGTACAATTAGTGTTGAAAAAGTATCCAGAACGGAAGGCTCAGGTGCGTTTCATTAACAATGCGGTAAATCAAGGTTTAGCATATTGCAGAAACGTGGGAGTAAGTCATGTAAGGGGTGAATATTTAATGCATGTGGATAGTGATGATTATGTGGCAAAAGATACTGTTCAGATGTTGGTGGAAACTGTTTTAAGAGAAGATGCAGACATTGTTGTATCTGGTTTCTTTTTAGAAAAATCGAAAGGTATACAAAAATATATAGTAGATTATCCAGAGGAAAAAAGAGAGTATTTGAAGGCTTTGTTGAGACGAGATTTACCTGCAAACATTTGGGGAAAATTGTATAAAACCTGTTTATATACAGAACATGGGATTGAAGTCCCTGCTGGGATAGATTTCGGTGAAGACATGGTAACACTTCCTCGGTTGGTATATTATGCCAATAAAATAGCCTTGTCATCTCCATTTTATTATTATAATCAACTTAATATTCATTCTTATACCAAACATGTCGGTGAAAAATCCATTTTAAGTGTTATCCGGACAGAACAAGTATTGCGCGAGTTCTTTAGAGATAAGTTTGAGAAAGATACTCTTGAGAATCTGCTTGATGTGTATCGCCAGAAAATGAGAGCCGAACTGTTGTTCAATACTTCTCCAAATTTGCGGAATAAATATCGCGACTTGTTCTTTACCCTAGAAATGGATTTCTCTTTATTCCCTTATCGTCAGAGAATATTGATGTGGTTAATGCAGAGAAAAGCATGGATATTAGCTGAAGGATATATGCGGACGTATACTCTAGCTAAGTGTGTGAAGCGCCTTTGTAGTAAATATTGTAATGTATAAATGTCCAATAATATTTCTAAAGTGAATAAGATATTGTTTATATTAACTAATCTATCCGGAGGCGGGGCAGAAAAAGTCTTGATTGATATACTCCGTCATACAGATTTTACTCGTTACGAGGTAGATTTACTGTTAGTAGTGAAAGAAGGTGTTTATTTAACTTCTGTACCTAACGATGTGAAAATATTTAGTCTGTATGAGCGTAGAGGATTGAAATATAAATTACATTTTGCTTTATCTCGTTATTGGGGATTAGATTATTTTCAGCGTTCTTTGGTACAGAAGAAGATAAAAGAAAGATACGATACAATTCTCTCTTTTATGGAAGGTATTCCGTTGAAGTTTCACAAATATTTGTTGGGGTGTGCAGTGAAAAACATTAGTTGGGTACATACTGATATGGAAAAGTTGCACTATACTTTAAGATATTTTCGAAGAGGAGAAGAAATTTTCTTATATAGTAAAATGGATGATATATTCATCGTTTCAGAATGTGCGAAAGAGGCTTTTGTCCGCATGTTTGGTGGAAATCTTCCTTTGCATGTTTTGTATAATCCGATAGATCGTGAGAGAATATGCAGTCTTGCGAAAGGAAATAAAGAAATTAAGAAAACGCGAAATACTGTTTGTAGTGTAGGGCGCTTGACTTATGCTAAATGTTATGATCGTTTGTTGAGGTTAGCTAAGCGTTTGAAAGATGAGAAGCGCGAGGTGGATTTTTGGTTGTTGGGAATAGGTCCTTTGGAAGAGGATTTGAAGAAAACAGCTTCTGAATTGGGGGTAGAAACGATCGTGAAATTTTTAGGCTTTCAGCAGAACCCATATCCTTATATAAAGTCTGCAGATTTGTTCTTAAGTACTTCAATGGCAGAAGGGTATCCGCTGGTGATTTGTGAGGCTCTGTGTCTGGAAAAACCCATTGTCGCTACCAATGTTACTGGACCAAGGGAAATTCTTAGAGATTCGGAATACGGTCTGCTGGCAGAAGAAGATGATGAGTCTATTTATAAGGCTGTTTGTCGGATGCTGGATGATAAGAATCTACGTGTACATTACATAGAAAAAGCACGGGAAAAGAAAAAAGATTTTGATATTCAGTCTGTAGTTGATAAAATATATAAAATGATTAGTCCAAATGAATGAAATTAAATTTTCAGTGGTTGTTCCTGCCTACAAAGTGGAAAAATATCTTCCACGTTGCATTGACAGTATCTTAGGACAGACTTATCAGAATATAGAACTGATATTGGTGAATGATGGCTCTCCAGATGGTTGTCTAGATATTATGGAACAGTATGCTGCACATGATGGTCGCGTATCGGTGGTTTCTCAGGCCAATGCAGGATTGTCTGCTGCGAGGAACGCGGGGCTGAAAATAGCTACTGGAGAATATGTATCGTTTATTGACAGTGACGACTGGGTAGAGCCTGATATGTTTGCAGTATTGGCTATGCATTTAGAGAAAGAAAGGCCAGACTACGTTTGTTTTCGTCTGGAGTTTGATAACGAAGAACGAAACGCACGGTGTGTTTATGGAAAACCTTATCTTATACAAGCTTTGAAAGGAAAGGAAGAGATATTGCGTGACACTTTAGAACTACGTACTATTCCGACTTCTGCTTGGTCAAAAGTATATGAGAGAAACTTTCTGGAAAAGAACCATTTGGCATTTGAAAAGGGAATTGTGAATGAAGATACGTTGTTTTCTATTCAAGTGGCCTGCCATGCTTCCAAGGTAACTTTCGTGAATCGAGTATTTTACCATGCGATAGAACGAGAAGGAAGTATTTCCCGTTCATCACAAGAGCGTTTATTTGTGGACATGCACACAGCATTTGTGAAGGCCCGTAGCACAATGGAAGATACTGGTTTATGGGAAGAGTTCAAAAGCTTGTACGAAGCTCGTTACCTGCGAAGCATGTTATATAATCTGTTGCAAGCCGCACAACGGTTGGAATATGCTGAGTATCGTCGAACGGGAAAAGTATGTATGGAAAGGACTCTTTTCAAGAATTACGATCGGATGTCTATTCGAAAGCGATTGCCTTTGGCACACCGTGTATTGTTGTTGTGTATCAAAAGTCCAGTTTTATTTTTCGGATTGATTCGGTTATTCAATCTGTTGTCTTTTCGAATGCATTAATTTTTTTATATCCATATTTTCAGTAGAAAAGTTATTGGAATGCGGAATTTATTAACATGTTAAAATTGATAGTTATTCATTAAAAAGTTAGTAGCAGGTAGCCTAATATAGATGTTTACTATTTGTGAATTAATAAGAGCAAAATATGAAAGATAATTTAATATCAATTGTACCCCCCATGTACAATGGGGAAAAATACGTTGAAGAGACAATTCAGTCTGTATTGAAACAGACTTATCCGAATTGGGAAATGGTAATAGTGGATGATGGTTCAAAAGATAACGGTCCTTCTATTGTGGAAAAATATGCACAGACTGATAATAGGATAAAGTTATTGAGACAATCGAATGCCGGTTCTTCTGCGGCACGAAACAATGGGTTGAAGCATGTCCAAGGGCGTTTTGTCTGTTTCTTGGATTCCGATGATTTTTGGGAACCAAATTTTCTAGAAGAGCAGTTGAATTTTATCAAAGAGAAGAATTCGTCCATCGTGTTTGCTTCCTACAAACGGATAAATGCTGAAGGTAAAGAGATACTGAAACCTTTTATTGTACCTGATAAGGTGAATTACATTGGACTGTTGAAGTCTTGTTCAATCTCGTGCCTGACAGCAATGTATGATAGAGAAAAGACGGGTGATGTATTGTTTAATGAGGCTATGGGGAGTTTGCGAGATGATTTTGTTTTCTGGCTTTCCATCTTGAAGCGTGGTGGATATGCGTATGGTAATCGTAATGTATTAGCCTCGTATAGAGTGTTTGCTTCAAGTACTACAGGGAATAAAAAGAAAGTCATGAAGCCTCAATTTATGGTATATTATAAAGTTGAAAAGCTGGGTTTGATTAAGAGTGTGTACTATTTTATTAATTGGGCAATTAACGGATTCTTTAAATATAAATAATTATGGACTTGATAATTGGTGCGGGCGTAACCGGTATTAGCTACGCGAACTTTACAACTAATAATTTTCTGATAATTGAAAAGGAAAAGGAGGTTGGTGGATATTGCCGGACGATTAAACGTAATGGTTTTGTTTGGGACTATTCGGGGCATTTTTTTCATTTCCAGAATCCTGATGTTGAGAAATATGTATGTAAGAATATAGATCCGAGTCTGTTGTTAAGGGTAGAAAAGCATACTCAGATTTATTACAAAGGAAAATATGTGGATTTTCCTTTCCAGAAAAATATCCATCAACTGGAAAAAGAGGAATTAGTGGATTGTTTGTACGATTTGTTTACTCCTTATAAGGGTGAAGTATCTTCTTTCAAGGAAATGGTCTATGCAAATCTGGGTAAGTCGATAGCAGAAAAATTCCTTGTTCCCTATAATGAAAAATTGTATGCGTGCGATTTGAACTCATTGGACATGAATGCTATGGGTAGATTTTTCCCAAAAGCCAATAAAGAGGATATTATTTTGAATTTTAAATCTCATGATAATTCTTCTTATAATAGCCATTTTACTTATCCTAAAACAGGAGCTATTGAGTATGTAAACTCGTTGTTGCATAATATTGATAATACAAAAGTTTCTGTTGATGAAGAACTGATATTTATTGATACGGAGAAAAAAATAGCTACGACCAACCGAAGAGAAATACATTATGACCGCTTGATTTCTACAATCCCTCTACCAGTCCTTTTAACTAAATGCGGAATCGATTATCCTGAAGGAGTATTCTCTTGCAACAAGGTGCTTGTCTTTAATTTGGGTTTTGATTCAAAGGGGAATGACCGCCTGAATAGCTGGATATATGTTCCTGAAAAAGATTATATATTTTATCGATTGGGATACTACGATAATATTATGGGGGCTGACCGTATGTCTTTGTATGTCGAGATAGGTTTCCCTGAAAATTTTGAATTAAGCAAGGAAGGATTGTATTTAGAACGAGTATTGCAGGATTTAAGAAAGATGGGAGTAGTCACTACTCAGGAACTTTTGGATTATGAAGCAGTGTTGATGAAGCCAGCTTATGCTCATATCAGTAAGAATAGTATAGATGCTGTTGAACGTCTTAAAAAAGAATTAAGTAAAAAAGATATATACTCGATTGGAAGATATGGTAGTTGGACCTATTGTTCAATTGAAGACAACATACTTGAAGCCAAATCTTTAGTTGAGAATCTGCAATGATTATTGGGGTGTGAACTACAAGGAACTTGATACCCAGAAGATAAAGGACTATATCCTGTCGCATCCCGACGGGGTGGAGGTGGAGGACATCATCGCCCACAGCGGAGCGGAGAAACTGCGGGTGTATCCGGCCCTGTTCGAACTGGAGCAGGAGGGATGGCTCACGGTGACGGAACGGGAGGAGCTGGGGAGTGCGAAGCGGGTGAAGCTTCACCCCTGACCTTTCTCCGAAAGATAGGGGGAGGAGATACCTGAAGTATGAAATCGGGCGGAGCAGCGACAGAGCGGCTTCGCCCGATTTTTGTTTGGAAGTGAAGAAGGATGAATCAAAAAGCTTTGCTTTCAGTTGTTTATGCGACTTCTTTTCTTTACTTTTGCAGAAAAAGAAATATGGAGAAATCGAAAATATATAAGAAACTGGAAGATTTGAAGGCTGAAATGCATGAGCCTGTAGCGACTTATGGTAAACCGTCGGAAACGGTTCAGGACGTGGTAGCTGACTATGTGTGGGAAGACGTCAGAATAGGTATGGAGCAGTACAGACGCGGGGAGTGCAGAAGTGTGGAAGAGTTTCTGAAGAAGTATGGAAGGTGAATATAATTTGCTTGTCTCTTCTCGGGCTGAACAGAGATTGGATGCTCTTTTAGACTATTTGTTGAATGAGTGGGGCTTTCAGGTTCAGCAGAATTTTTTGGATGATTTTCAACACTGTATTTCTATTATTCGGCGTAATCCATATTCTTTTCCTGTAACCTTGCAAGATAAAACTATTCGTCAATGTGTTGTGACTCCTCAAAATAAACTTTATTATACGGTTCAAAATCGTGATATTATTATTCTCTCATTAGAGGATACACGGATGAATCCGAATAAAGTGTGGAATGAACTACAAGCAGACTGATGCCCCAAAGATAAAGATTAACTATCAAGTATCAGATATTGGATGTTGGAAAATCGGGCGGAGCGACTGAGAGGTGGCTTCGCCCGATTTTTTTGTTTGGAAAGTAGGGGACCGGAAACAGAAAGCGTCAATAGACATTGAAGAAGACTTCCTGACTGGAGATGTATTGGCCTCCTACCGTGACTTGTACTAGGAATTTGCAATCGGCTTTTCCGGTGATGTGAAGTTCGCTGTAGGGCATGAACAGCACGTAGTCGTTGAAAATACAGGAATCGTAGTTGAATATAAAGGAACCGCCGCAGCAGACTTGCCCGTCTACCGAACGATAGGCGCCGTTGTAGTCCATGAGGCGGGTGCCGTTGGCAAAGCTGAAGTAGGCCGCACAGTTGCCGGGAAGGCCTCTTACTCCATAAGTCTGGAACCGGACGTGTATCTTCATGCCTTTGACAAGGCCCTGGCGCTTGTTGTGTTCTACCCATACTTGTTCGATGGATGCCTTTAGAGCGGCTTGCCTTACTGTCATTTGGGTGGTTTTGTCGCCTGCCTTGACATATACATTCGCACTGCGGGTGGCTCCGGTGGGATTGGACTCCCATTTCAGCAGGAAAGCGGTTTCTGTTTGGGTGCGTATGGTAAGCCAGTTGGCATCGGTCCATACTTCATAGTCTTTCAAGTTTGTTTCGTTGACGTATTTGCCGGTCTTGGTACGCACGGGATATGCCTTCTCGCTTTCATTGCCGGGGATGTCGACGGTGTGAGGTATGATCCATCCTTCGATAGACAAAGGAAGCTCCAGGTCGGATAGGCTTCTGAAATTGATAAAGGCGCCTGTACGGTTACGGTATGAATCCAGTAGGGATGTGTATGGATTGTCGTTCGCATGTTCATTAGAATGTTTGAGTGCATGGGTGATGGTGTCATTGGATATAACCTCGGAATACAGGGCGTAGGTTCCGCTTATGAATATGACATGGGGCTTTTGTTCTGACTGCTCCTGGCCGGAGGCGCTGTATAGAGAGAAGAATGTATCGGCTAAAAGGTTGGCTGACACAAATGTAAACTTGTAGTGGAAGGAATCTTTGCCGCTTCCGTAGTATTCGATCGTCCGGTTATCGTATATCTTGATGTATCCTTTTCCCGGCGAATCGTTGACGGTATCGAAATGAAATGTGTACAGAAGGTTCTGTCCCTGGATAGGCATGAAGATGCCTGCCAGAATGAGGAGTGTGAGTAATGCAAATTTTTTCATGGCCTGATATAATAGAGGGTTAACAATCATGCAGCTTCAACGTGTAGGACAAAAGTAAACAAAATAATGGAGAAATGGGCTCGAGTTGGTAAAATAATTTTTATGATGGGGTAGTGGACGGTTGGGGTAGAGAAAGATTGCAGCGGTGGAGATTTGGTTTTCTGCAGGGATTTGTATATCTTTGTAAAAAGAATATATATGTATGGATCGTAGAGAATACATATTGCAGTCTATCAAAAATAGGTCGGCAGAGATAATGCCGATGAATGCTAAGGTCATTCTTTTTGGCTCTCAGGCTCGTGGTGACTATCACGAGGGGTCTGATTGGGATATCTTGATTCTGCTGGACAAACAGAAATTGTCTCCTTCTGATTTTGATGAATTTGCGTATCCTTTGTTTGAGCTGGGTTGGATGATAGATGCGGAAATTCATCCGATGCTTTATACCTTTAGTGATTGGGAACGTAGAAATATGCTTCCGCTTTATAAGGATGTTTTAAAAGAGGGAATTGAGTTATGCTGAGCATTGAGGAAAAGAAGGCTTTAATCGGATATAGGAAACAGAAAGCTTATGATAGTCTGAAAGAAGCCAAAGCTGTGGCACAGTTGGGATTTTGGAACTTAGCTGGTAACCGTTTGTATTATGCGGCTTTTCATATGGCTTCTGCTTTGCTCCTGGATAAAGGTATCGTTGCTAAAACTCATAGTGGTGTGATACATTTGATTGGAGCAAAGTTTGTTACACAAGGACTTTTGGAGCGAGAATATGGAAGGCTTTTCTCTCGTTTATATGAATTAAGACAATCGGGAGATTATGATGACATGTATGATATAACGGAAGAGGAAGTGATGCCTTATATGGAGAGTACGGAGCTTTTTGTGGCCAAAATGGAAAGTTTGATGACGTTATAAATATAATAGAATGAAGAATCGGGCGAAGCTGAGGAATGGCGGCTTCGCCCGATTTTTGTTTGGGGAGGTTTGGGTATGTCGGGGGGATTGCCTAACTTTGTATAAATAACGCAAATGGAAAACCTTAAGAACGATTAGATATGAAGGGTATTGTATTGGCCGGTGGTAGCGGGACGCGTCTGTATCCCATCACCAAGGGCGTGAGCAAACAGCTGCTCCCTATCTTCGACAAACCGATGATTTATTATCCGATATCGGTGCTGATGCTGGCGGGTATCCGCGAGATACTGATTATCTCGACACCACAGGACTTGCCGGGCTTCAAACGCTTGCTGGGCGACGGTTCGGACTACGGCGTACACTTTGAGTACGCGGAACAACCGAGTCCGGACGGGCTGGCGCAGGCGTTCATCATCGGTGAACAGTTTATCGGCGACGATTCGGCCTGTCTGGTACTGGGGGACAATATCTTCCACGGTAACGGACTGAGTGCGATGCTGAAAGAGGCGGTGCGCACGGCGGAAGAGGAGAAGAAGGCAACGGTGTTCGGCTACTGGGTGAGCGATCCGGAACGTTACGGCGTGGCGGAATTCGACCATGAAGGGAACTGTCTCTCCATTGAGGAGAAGCCACAGCATCCGAAATCGAATTATGCCGTGGTGGGCTTGTACTTCTACCCGAACAAGGTGGTGGACATCGCGAAGAATATAAAACCGTCGGCTCGCGGGGAACTGGAGATAACGACGGTGAACCAACGTTTCTTGGAGGACGGAGAACTGAAGGTGCAGACCCTGGGCCGTGGCTTTGCCTGGCTGGACACGGGGACGCATGATTCGCTGAGCGAGGCGTCGACGTTTATCGAGGTGATTGAAAAGCGGCAGGGCTTGAAGGTTGCGTGTCTGGAGGGTATCGCTTTCCGCAAGGGCTGGATTACGGCTGAAAAAATGCGGGAACTGGCACAGCCGATGCTGAAGAACCAGTACGGACAGTACCTGCTACAGGTGGTAGACGAGGTGGAACGAACGGGGAAATCGAACCTTTAAAAATGAAGAATGAAGAATTAATTTTCAACTTTCAATTCTCAATTATCAATTAAACAAGTGGAAATAATCAAAACAAGTATAGACGGCGTGGTGATCATCGAGCCACGTATCTTTAAGGATGCGAGAGGATATTTCTTTGAATCGTTCTCGCAACGGGAATTTGATGAGAAGGTGAAACCGATTACTTTTGTGCAGGACAACGAGAGCATGTCGAGCTATGGCGTGATGCGCGGGCTGCATTTCCAGCGTCCGCCGTATGCGCAGAGCAAACTGGTGCGTTGTGTGAAGGGCGCGGTGCTGGACGTGGCGGTGGATATCCGCAAGGGTAGCCCGACGTACGGGCAACACGTGGCGGTGGAGCTGACGGAGGAGAACCACCGGCAGTTCTTCATCCCGCAGGGCTTTGCACACGGGTTTGCGGTGTTGAGCGAGACAGCGGTGTTCCAGTACAAGTGTGACAACTTCTACCATCCGGAAGCGGATGGAGGGATCAGTATTCTGGACGAAAGTCTGGGTATCGACTGGCGCATACCGACGGAGAAGGCGATCCTGAGTGAGAAGGACACGAAGCATCCGGTGCTGAAGGACTTTGAGAGTCCTTTTAGGTATTAAGTATTAGGTATGAGGTATTAGGTTTGTCATGTTGAGCGGAACGGAGTGGAGTTGAAACATCTCGGAGATCCTTCGACAAACTCAGGATGACAATTACTCTCATTTTCAATTTTCAACTTTCAATTTTCAATTCAAATGGCAACATTTCAACGTACTATAGTCATTACCGGCGGTGCCGGTTTCATCGGCAGCCATGTGGTTCGCCTGTTCGTGAACAAGTATCCGGAGTATCGCATCATCAACTTGGACAAGCTGACGTATGCGGGTAATCTGGCAAACCTGAAGGACATAGAGGACCGTCCGAACTATAAGTTCGTGAAGATGGACATCTGCGATTTCGAGGCTTTCTACCGCCTGATGCAGGAGGAGAAGGTGGACGGTATCATCCACCTGGCAGCAGAGAGCCACGTGGACCGTTCGATCAAGGACCCGTTTACGTTTGCACGGACGAACGTGATGGGTACGCTGAGCCTGCTGCAGGCTGCGAAGCTGTACTGGGAAAGCCTGCCGGAGAAGTACGAGGGAAAACGCTTCTACCATATCTCAACAGACGAGGTGTATGGAGCACTGGATATGACGCATCCTGAAGGCATCGAGCCTCCGTTTACGACGAAGGCATCGTCGGGCAAGCATCACCTGGCCTACGGCAAGGATTTCTTCTATGAGACGACGAAGTATAATCCGCACAGTCCGTACAGTGCCAGCAAGGCATCGAGCGATCACTTCGTTCGCGCCTACCACGACACGTACGGGATGCCGACCATCGTGACGAACTGTTCGAACAACTACGGCCCGTACCAGTTCCCGGAGAAGCTGATTCCTCTGTTCATCAACAACATCCGTCACCGGAAACCGTTGCCGGTATATGGTAAGGGTGAGAATGTACGCGACTGGCTGTATGTGGAGGACCACGCACGGGCCATCGACGTCATCTTCCACAACGGAAAGATTGCCGAAACGTACAACATCGGCGGCTTCAACGAGTGGAAGAATATCGACATCATCAAGGTGGTGATCAACACGGTGGACCGCCTGCTGGGCCGCAAGGAGGGTGAGGATATGGACCTGATCACGTACGTGACGGACCGTCTGGGCCACGACATGCGCTACGCCATCGACTCGACGAAGCTTCAGCAGGAGCTGGGTTGGGAGCCTAGCCTGCAGTTTGAGGAAGGTATCGAGAAGACGGTACGTTGGTATCTGGACAACCAGGAATGGATGGACAATGTGACTTCAGGGGATTACCAGAAGTATTATGAGACAATGTACGGAAAGTGACAAATATCAGGTATTAAGGGATAATTCTCCATTTTCAATTATCAATTTTCAATTAGAGGAATAGTGAACTACAAGGAACTTGATACCCGGAAGATAAAGGACTATATCCAGGCGCATCCCGACGGGGTGGAGGTGGAGGACATCATCGCCTACAGCGGAGCGGAGAAACTGCGGGTGTATCCGGCCCTGTTCGAACTGGAGCAGGAGGGATGGCTCACGGTGACGGAACGGGAGGAGCTGGGGAGTGCGAAGAGGGTGAGATTTAGGTATTAGGTATCAGGTTTCAGGTATTAGGTGTGAGGTATGAGGTATTAGAAAATCGGGCGAAGCAGCGATAGAGCGGCTTCGCCCGATTTTTGTTTGGGGACAGAGGGTGATTGTGGCTGTGGAGATTTGGTTTTGTGCGGGGAATTGTGTATCTTTGTTATACGAAGACAGGAACAGAAAAAGAATGGATATGAAGACGACTCAAGAATATGATGAACAGCAGGAATGCAAGCAAGAGGTGAATGAACCGATTGCTGGGTATGGAACTATAGATGCGCTGAAGGTGAAGCTGGTGAAACGGATTATGGGGATGGAGGCGTTGGAAGATGTGCAGTCTGTACTGAACTTCGTGGAGCGGCAGAAGGTATCGGAGACTTTTGAACAGGAATGGGAACGGGGGGTGACGCTTGAACAATTTCGGGATGTCTGCAAAGGGAAATTGAAGGAAATCTATGCAGACATGTGAAATTCGAATCTTACCGGAAGCGGAGGACTTCTTGACACTCCTGCCTCAAACACTGGTGAAGGAGGGTTATCTGTCCACTTATGAAGCTGCGGAAAAAATTGTGGATGATATTGTGGACTTTATATCGCAACTGCCGAATGTCCCTCATTATAAGATTGCAGATTCGTTGGCTTACCATTTTGCTTATTTGGGCGTGGATATAGAATATGCTTTCTTCAGGCGGAAGAGTGCACGTAAGACTACGTGGTATGTCTTCTTTGAGCAAAATCAAGGACGTATTTTGGTAAAGCATATTACGAATAATTGGGTTGAGGGACAATATATCAGATAAAAAGAATAGAGTATGAAGAATCGGGCGAAGCAGCGACTGTGCGGCTTCGCCCGATTTTTGTCTGGAAGTGAAGAAGGATGAATCAAAAAGCTTTGCTTTCAGTTGTTTATGCGACTTCTTTTCTTTACTTTTGCAGAAAAAGAAATATGGAGAAATCGAAAATATATAAGAAACTGGAAGATTTGAAGGCTGAAATGCATGAGCCTGTAGCGACTTATGGTAAACCGTCGGAAACGGTTCAGGACGTGGTAGCTGACTATGTGTGGGAAGACGTCAGAATAGGTATGGAGCAGTACAGACGCGGGGAGTGCAGAAGTGTGGAAGAGTTTCTGAAGAAGTATGGAAGGTGAATATAATTTGCTTGTCTCTTCTCGGGCCGAACAGAGAACATTGTATTTCTATTATTCAAAGATAAAGATTAACTATCAAGTATCAGATATTGGATGTTGGAAAATCGGGCGGAGCGACTGAGAGGTGGCTTCGCCCGATTTTTGTCTGGGGACAGAGGATGATTGTGGCGGTGGAGATTTGGTTTTGTGCGGGGAATTGTATATCTTTGTTATACGAAGACTGGAACAGAAAAAGAATGGATATGAAGACGACTCAGGAATATATTCAACTGTTGAAGGAGTATAAGCAGAAACGGGGAATACTTTATGGTATATCCCGCATTGGTATTTTCGGATCTGTAGCTCGTGGAGAGCAGACGGAGGGTAGTGATGTGGATGTTTGTGTGGACTTGACAGTGCCCAGTATATTCAGTCTGGTGCATATTAAAGAGGAATTGTGCCAGTTGTTCGGTTGTGAGGTTGATGTGGTCCGCATCCGTCAGAATATGGATGCCCTGTTGAAACGGGATATTATGGAGGAGGGAATTTATGTATAAGAAAGAGCATGTCTTGCATCTGTTGCGAAAGATAGAACAGACTTTGAAGCGGATTATCGATAATTCGACCGAGATAGATTCTTATCACTTTTATTATTTAACTCCTGCCGGTATGGAGCGTTTGGAAAGTACATGTATGTTACTTATCGCTATAGGGGAGAGTATAAAGGGAGTGGATAAATTGACGAACAAAGAATTGTTGCCTCAATTTCCTAGCATAGACTGGAAAGGTGCAATGGGAATCAGGGATATCATTGCTCACCATTATTTTGATTTGGATGCGGAAATTGTGTACAATGTAGTTAAATCGAATCTTCCGGAAATGCTTGTGGTGGTTGAAGATATGATATCGTTTGTAGAGAGAGACGACGAGTGATAATACAAGCTCAAGTATTAGGTATGAAAAATCGGGCGAAGCAGCGACAGAGCGGCTTCGCCCGATTCTTTTGTTTGGAAAGTAGGGGACCGGAAACAGAAAGCGTCAATAGACATTGAAGAAGACTTCCTGACTGGAGATGTATTGGCCTCCTACCGTGACTTGTACCAGGAATTTGCAATCGGCTTTTCCGGTGATGTGAAGTTCGCTGTAGGGCATGAACAGCACGTAGTCGTTGAAAATACAGGAATCGTAGTTGGATATAAAGGAACCGCCGCAGCAGACTTGCCCGTCTACCGAACGATAGGCGCCGTTGTAGTCCATGAGGCGGGTGCCGTTGGCAAAGCTGAAGTAGGCCGCACAGTTGCCGGGAAGGCCTCTTACTCCATAAGTCTGGAACCGGACGTGTATCTTCATGCCTTTGACAAGGCCCTGGCGCTTGTTGTGTTCTACCCATACTTGTTCGATGGATGCCTTTAGAGCGGCTTGCCTTACTGTCATTTGGGTGGTTTTGTCGCCTGCCTTGACATATACATTCGCACTGCGGGTGGCTCCGGTGGGATTGGACTCCCACTTCAGCAGGAAAGCGGTTTCTGTTTGGGTGCGTATGGTAAGCCAGTTGGCATCGGTCCATACTTCATAGTCTTTCAAGTTTGTTTCGTTGACGTATTTGCCGGTCTTGGTACGCACGGGATATGCCTTCTCGCTTTCATTGCCGGGGATGTCGACGGTGTGAGGTATGATCCATCCTTCGATAGACAAAGGAAGCTCCAGGTCGGATAGGCTTCTGAAATTGATAAAGGCGCCTGTACGGTTACGGTATGAATCCAGTAGGGATGTGTATGGATTGTCGTTCGCATGTTCATTAGAATGTTTGAGCGCATGGGTGATGGTGTCATTGGATATAACCTCGGAATACAGGGCGTAGGTTCCGCTTATGAATATGACATGGGGCTTTTGTTTTGACTGCTTCTGGTCGGAGGCGCTGTATAGAGAGAAAAATGTATCGGCTAAAAGGTTGGCTGACACAAATGTAAACTTGTAGTGGAAGGAATCTTTGCCGCTTCCGTAGTATTCGATCGTCCGGTTATCGTATATCTTGATGTATCCTTTTCCCGGCGAATCGTTGACGGTATCGAAATGAAATGTGTACAGAAGGTTCTGTCCCTGGATAGGCATGAAGATGCCTGCCAGAATGAGGAGTGTGAGTAATGCAAATTTTTTCATGGCCTGATATAATAAAGGGTTAACAATCATGCTGCTTCAACGTGTAGGACAAAAGTAAACAAAATAATGGAAAAATGGGCTCGAGTTGGTAAAATAATTTTTATGATGGGGTAGTGGACGGTTTGTCTGATGTTTCGAAAGAGGTTTGGTATGTGACCTTTTCAAGTGAAGAAACATTGGATTGACAAATAAATCGGGCGGAGTGGCTGAGAGGCGGCTTCGCCCGATTTTTGTTTGGGGACGGAAGAAAATAGTATCTTACCTTGTAATGCTATAGAATATTTTTATAACTTTGTCATGGCGAAGGATTTTCTTGGCTTTACAAACTAATTAATGCGTCTTCATTTTATACGATGAGTACATATCGATTCATTTTGCGCGACTATCATGCTATTCAGGATGCGGATATTGTCATTGACGGTATTACAGTGTTGTCGGGTATCAATGGCTGC
This sequence comes from Bacteroides togonis, assembly GCF_900130135.1. NCBI lineage: Bacteria > Pseudomonadati > Bacteroidota > Bacteroidia > Bacteroidales > Bacteroidaceae > Bacteroides > Bacteroides togonis. The sequence goes on from NZ_LT670820.1 coordinate 99,552, forward strand.
GGGAAAAGTACGTTGTCACGGTGGCTGTATTATGTAATTAAAGGAACGGCTGAATTTGAGAACAACCTGTTGCATGAATATGTGGATAAGTTGACTGCGTGGGTGGATCGGATGGTGTTTGTGTGTAAGGATATCGAACGGATCAGGAAAACAGGCATAGCTTTTCAGGACTCTGCAAGAGGAAAACTTTATGAGATTCAGGAACAACTGAGAGGAACAGGCGCTTATTCGCGAAAGCAGGTTGATGTGGCCAGAGACTTGTTTTTACAGGCTTTATCCATCGTGACGGATACGCTTGAAGAGAACTTGGACGAGGAAATGTCGGAGGTGCGGAAGGAACGTGTCATGAGGTATCTGAATATGAAGGCAGAAGGGAAGACGATCCGGCAGACGATAACCGATTTTACCGAACAGGCCAGTCGATGGATGGACAGGCTTACCACTACGCTCTACAACGACATGGAACAGCGGGAGGTCTCTACCTTTTTCAGAATGCTGGACAGACAGTTTGGACTACGAGAGGATTGGCCTTCCAATATACAGCTGGAAGAAGACGGAGTAGGTATCATAGACGGACATCTTTCTAACTTGTATAATCTGAGAAATGCCATTTATGTGGATACGCCCATGTCTGTCACATCGGATTTTACGAACAATCGTTTCTGGAATGCGCTGCGGGAGATGATGACGGAAGAAAACAAGAGTAATGAATCGACAGAGGTAAAGAAACTGTTGCTTAGGATAAAAAAGTTGCTGGACGGACAGGCGGTTCTGGAGAAGGACGATACTTCGTTCAGAAGTCCCAGTTTGAATTATGTTTCGAGTGACCAACAGATTCATATCAGGCTGACTGAGGTGGCTACCGGATTCAAGACGTTTTCTTATCTGCAACGGCTGTTGGAAAACGGATACCTGAACGAGGAAACACTTCTGATGATTGATGAGCCGGAGGCGCATCTGCATCCGCAATGGATTGTGGAGTTTGCCCGCATGCTGGTGCTCCTCCACAAGGTGTTGGGGTTGAAGATTATGGTGGCCAGTCATAATCCGGATATGGTATCGGCCATCCATGACATTGCCAATAAGGAGGGGATACTGGACCATACTTGTTTTTATGTGGCCCGTCAGTCGGATACAAACAGACATGCGTTCAGCTATGAGGCACTTGGGCATGAAATCGGGGAGATTTTTGAATCGTTCAATATAGCGATAGACCGAATCAGGGAGTATGGAGCAGCTGGTGTATCTGAATGAGACGGTACGGGAGCATTCGCTCTACCGGTTGTGTCCGGCGTTGCTGAACGGAGTCTCTAACAGAGATTATCCGGGGAGTGATTATTTTGATACTCGTATAGAATGCCTGGATATGGATTCTTATGAGAAGAAGGTGATGCACAAAGCGCAGGCCGACAATACGGTAGATGCGGTTATCGGAGTTGGAACGTATCACAACAACCGCGCGGTCGATGCGCGCCTGTTACTGGTAGAGTTTAGAATGGGATATGAAAGTACCGGAAATCTTTCCAAAACAGAAATGGAACGGAAAGTAGTCTATACCAAAAGCCTTTTGGGTGGAGAAAAGACGGTCAGCAGACAGAGTCTTTTTGTTTTTAGTGAGAAGGTGGCTCCGATGGCTAAAAACTGGTTTGACAGGCAGCAGAAAACCGGGGGAAATTTCAGAGACTGTGAATCGTGTTCGGTGGTAGACTTTGGTCGTAATATCAAAGCATTGTCGGACTTCCCATATGTGCCGGTTTATTCTGAGCAGGCTATTGTGAGAAGTTTCCAACGGAAAGATGGTTGGGAATATATTGAACAAATGGAATTCTGGTGTGAAAAGGCCAGGGAATTGTTGTATAAGAATCCTTTGGAATGCGACCATATCAGGGAAGTCGTGAAAAAGGAGTGGGAGAATTTTAGGAATAGTTGCCGGAGTCTTTCGGATGAAGAGGAATTGGCTGCTGAAATCCTGGAGGAGGATTTTGGGTGGTTGAGCTGAAGTTATGGAATGATGGAGGACATCATCGCCCACAGCGGAGCGGAGAAACTGCGGGTGTATCCGGCCCTGTTCGAACTGGAGTAGGAGGGATGGCTCACGGTGACGGAACGGGAGGAGCTGGGGAGTGCGAAGCGGGTGAAGCTTCATCCCTGACCTTTCTCCGAAAGAGAGGGGAGGAGATACCTGAAGAATGAAATCGGGCGAAGCAGCGACAGAGCGGCTTCGCCCGATTTTTGTTTGGGGACAGAGGATGATTGTGGCGGTGGAGATTTGGTTTTCTGCGGGGAATTTCTTTTCTTTGCATAAAAGGAGGTGAAAGATGAAGACAGATGTATTGATTCAATTGAAAGATGCTTTGCAGAAATTGCTACCATCTGGCTCCCATGCTTATCTGTATGGCTCTCAGGCACGTGGTGATGCCCGTCCGGATTCGGATTGGGATATATTGATCCTGTTGGACAAGCAGAAAATTGAGGCGGAAGATTATGATAATGTCTCTTATCCTTTGGTTGAATTGGGGTGGTCGCTTAATGAGTGCATCAGTCCTGTACTCTATACGGTAAGAGATTGGATGAAATATCATTTTACTCCTTTTTTTCATAATGTGAAAGACGAAGGTGTTTTGTTGTTATGAGTTTGAGTGAAGAGGATATTAAAGCAGTTGTCTTTTATCGTAAGGAAAAGGCGCATGCGACATTGCGTGAGGCTGAAGACATGATCGTGACGAAGCATTGGAATCTGGCCATGCAACGGATGTATTATGCTTGTTTTTTATGGCTTCGGCTTTGCTGGTCAGTGCGGGATTGATTTTGCAGAAGAGGATGTATTGCCATTGGTGGATCCTGTACGTCATCTACTTGACAAACTGGAGAGTCTGATTAATGTTTAATGAGAAGGTGTGGATGAGAAAATCGGGCGAAGCGACTGAGAGGTGGCTTCGCCCGATTTTTGTCTGCGGAGGTTTGGGTATGTCGGGGGGGATTGCCTAACTTTGTATAAATAACTCAAATGGAAAACCTTAAGAACGATTAGATATGAAGGGTATTGTATTGGCCGGTGGTAGCGGGACGCGTCTGTATCCCATCACCAAGGGCGTGAGCAAACAGCTGCTCCCTATCTTCGACAAACCGATGATTTATTATCCGATATCGGTGCTGATGCTGGCGGGTATCCGCGAGATACTGATTATCTCGACACCACAGGACTTGCCGGGCTTCAAACGCTTGCTGGGCGACGGTTCGGACTACGGCGTACACTTTGAGTACGCGGAACAGCCAAGTCCGGACGGACTGGCACAGGCGTTCATCATCGGTGAACAGTTTATCGGCGACGATTCGGCCTGTCTGGTGCTGGGAGACAACATCTTCCACGGTAACGGACTGAGCGCGATGCTGAAAGAGGCGGTGCGCACGGCGGAAGAGGAGAAGAAGGCGACGGTGTTCGGCTACTGGGTGAGCGATCCGGAACGTTACGGCGTGGCGGAATTCGACCACGAAGGGAACTGTCTCTCCATCGAGGAGAAGCCACAGCATCCGAAATCGAACTATGCCGTGGTGGGCTTATACTTCTACCCGAACAAGGTGGTGAATATCGCGAAGAATATTAAACCGTCGGCTCGCGGGGAACTGGAGATAACGACGGTGAACCAACGTTTCTTGGAGGACGGGGAACTGAAGGTGCAGACCTTGGGCCGCGGCTTTGCCTGGCTGGACACGGGGACGCATGATTCGTTGAGCGAGGCGTCGACGTTTATCGAGGTGATCGAAAAGCGGCAGGGTTTGAAGGTGGCGTGTCTGGAGGGTATCGCTTTCCGCAAGGACTGGATTACGGCTGAAAAGATGCGGGAACTGGCACAGCCGATGCTGAAGAACCAGTACGGACAATACCTGCTACAGGTGGTAGACGAGGTGGAACGAACGGGAAAATCGAACCTTTAAAAATGAAGAATGAAGAATTAATTTTCAACTTTCAATTCTCAATTATCAATTAAACAAGTGGAAATAATCAAAACAAGTATAGACGGCGTGGTGATCATCGAGCCACGTATCTTCAAGGACGCGAGAGGGTATTTCTTTGAATCGTTCTCGCAACGGGAATTTGATGAGAAGGTGAAACCGGTTACTTTTGTGCAGGACAACGAGAGCATGTCGAGCTATGGCGTGATGCGCGGTCTGCACTTCCAGCGTCCGCCGTATGCGCAGAGCAAACTGGTGCGCTGTGTGAAGGGCGCGGTACTGGACGTGGCGGTGGATATCCGCAAGGGTAGCCCGACGTACGGGCAACATGTGGCGGTGGAGCTGACGGAGGAGAACCACCGGCAGTTCTTCATCCCGCAGGGCTTTGCACACGGGTTTGCGGTGCTGAGCGAGACGGCGGTGTTTCAGTATAAGTGTGACAACTTTTACCATCCGGAAGCGGACGGGGGGATCAATATCCTGGACGAAAGCCTGGGCATCGACTGGCGGATACCGGTGGAGAAGGCGATCCTGAGTGAAAAGGACACGAAGCATCCGGTGCTGAAGGACTTTGAGAGTCCTTTTAGGTATTAAGTATTAGGTATGAGGTATTAGGTTTGTCATGTTGAGCGGAACGGAGTGGAGTTGAAACATCTCGGAGATCCTTCGACAAACTCAGGATGACAATTACTCTCATTTTCAATTTTCAACTTTCAATTTTCAATTCAAATGGCAACATTTCAACGTTCTATAGTCATTACCGGCGGTGCCGGTTTCATCGGCAGCCATGTGGTTCGCCTGTTCGTGAACAAGTATCCGGAGTATCGCATCATCAACTTGGACAAGCTGACGTATGCAGGTAATCTGGCGAACCTGAAGGACATCGAGGACCGTCCGAACTACAAGTTTGTGAAGATGGACATCTGTGATTTCGAGGCTTTCTACCGCCTGATGCAGGAAGAACATGTGGACGGCATCATCCACCTGGCAGCGGAGAGCCATGTGGACCGTTCGATCAAGGATCCCTTCACCTTCGCACGGACAAACGTGATGGGTACGCTGAGCCTGCTGCAGGCTGCGAAGCTGTATTGGGAAAGCCTGCCGGAGAAGTATGAGGGCAAACGGTTCTACCATATCTCGACGGACGAGGTGTATGGGGCGCTGGAGATGACGCATCCCGAAGGCATCGAGCCTCCGTTCACGACGAAAGCATCGTCGGGCAAGCATCACTTGGCCTATGGTAAGGACTTCTTCTATGAGACGACGAAGTATAATCCGCATAGTCCGTACAGTGCCAGCAAGGCATCGAGCGACCACTTTGTGCGTGCGTACCACGACACGTACGGAATGCCGACCATCGTGACAAACTGTTCGAACAACTACGGCCCGTACCAATTCCCGGAGAAGCTGATACCGCTGTTCATCAACAACATCCGTCACCGCAAACCGTTGCCGGTGTATGGTAAGGGTGAGAATGTACGCGACTGGCTGTATGTAGAGGACCACGCACGGGCTATTGACGTCATCTTCCACAACGGAAAGATTGCCGAAACCTACAACATCGGCGGCTTCAACGAGTGGAAGAACATCGACATCATCAAGGTGGTGATCAACACGGTGGACCGTCTGCTGGGCCGCAAGGAAGGTGAGGATATGGATCTGATCACGTACGTGACGGACCGTCTGGGCCACGACATGCGCTACGCCATCGACTCGACGAAGCTTCAGCAGGAGCTGGGTTGGGAGCCTAGCCTGCAGTTTGAGGAAGGTATCGAGAAGACGGTGCGTTGGTATCTGGATAATCAGGAATGGATGGACAACGTGACGAGCGGGGATTACCAGAAATACTACGAAACGATGTACGGAAAATAAAGATTATACGGTGTGATAGGGGGCGTAGTGGTAGGCCACGGCTTTTCGCGCTTTCAGGGAAGCCGGTACGTCGATGAGCCGCTGGTTGCTGCTGCCCCGGAAACAGAGACTCTCGTCGCGCAGGTCCTGACGGAAGCGTCCGTCGACCAGCACGTCGATATACTGCAGCAGAAGGCTCTGGCGAGGGTCTTCGAGTAGCTTTTCGAAGGTATATCCGGTGTAGCACCAGATGTTCTTGTCGCTTTTTTCCTTGATGGCGCGGGCCAGCTCGGCGAAGCCCTCCGGTTGGAACATGGGGTCGCCTCCGCTGAAGGTGACGTCGGCAAAGGGATCGTCGAGCACTTTTTCCAGAATTTCTTCAGTAGACATGCGACGGCCATGGCGAATGTCCCACGACTCGGGGTTGTGGCAGCCGGGGCATGCGTTGGGGCACCCGGCCGCATAGATGGAAGTGCGGAAACCGGGGCCGTCGGCAGTAGTGTCTTCGAGAATGTCGAGTATGGAGAGCATGGCGAACGGGTTTATTGGTGAATGACACGATCGTTCAGTTCGGCCAGCTTGGCCTTGTTCCAGCGGTCGGTGGTACCTACGAGGTAGCCGGTGATGCGCTGAAGACGGTCGATGCGCGTGCTGCCACATTTCGGGCAGGCGTCCAGGTGGTCGTCGGAGTTCTCGTAGCCGCAGTCCATACAGCGGTTGCGGTTGTGGTTGACAGAGCCGTAGCCTATGTTGTAGCGGTCCATCATATCGACCACGCGCATGATGGCTTCGGGATTGTGGGTGGCGTCGCCGTCTATTTCTACGTAGAAGATGTGGCCGCCACGGGTCAGGTCGTGGTAGGGCGCCTCGACTTCTGCTTTATGACGGGCACTGCATTTGTAGTAGACGGGGACGTGATTGGAGTTGGTGTAGTACTCGCGATCGGTGATGCCAGCCAGGACGCCGAACTGCTGACGGTCGGCACGGGTGAACTTGCCGGAAAGACCTTCGGCAGGTGTGGCCAGGATACTGTAGTTGTGCTGGTATTTCTCCGAAAATTCGTTGGCGCGGTCGCGCATGTAGGTGATGATCTTCAGACCAAGTTCCTGCGCTTCGGCCGACTCGCCGTGGTGCTTGCCTGTCAGTGCCACCAGGCATTCAGCCAGGCCGATGAAACCGATGCCCAGCGTGCCCTGGTTGATGACGGGGGCGATGGTGTCGTCGGGGCGCAACTGGTCGCATCCCAACCACAAGGACGACATGAGCAGAGGGAACTGCTTGGCGAAGGCGGTCTTCTGGAATTCCATACGTTCGTGCAACTGGCGTGCGGTGATGTCGAGCATGGCGTCGAGCTTGGCGAAGAAGCGGGCAATGCGTTCCTCGGGCTTGGCAATGTTCATGCACTCGATAGCCAGGCGGACGATGTTGATGGTGGAGAAAGACAGGTTTCCTCGTCCGACAGATGTCTGAGGACCGAAACGGTTTTCGAAGACGCGGGTGCGGCATCCCATGGTGGCTACTTCGTGCAGATATCGCTTCGGGTCGTCGGCCTTCCATTCCTTGCTCTGGTTGAAGGTGGCATCCAGGTTGAGGAAGTTGGGGAAGAAGCGACGGGCTGTTACCTTGCAGGCCAGTTGGTAGAGGTCGTAGTTGCGATCGTCCGGCAGATAGCTGACGCCCCGTTTCTTTTTCCAGATCTGGATGGGGAAGATGGCAGTTTCGCCATTGCCCACACCGCGGTAGGTGCTGTTCAACAGTTCGCGGATGATGCAGCGGCCTTCGGCCGAGGTGTCTGTACCGTAGTTGATGGAGCTGAACACGACTTGGTTTCCACCGCGTGAGTGGATGGTGTTCATGTTATGGATGAAGGCCTCCATAGCCTGATGGACACGGGCTACGGTCTGGTTGACGGCGTGCTGTACCAGGCGTTCGTCTCCCTGGAGTCCGTCGAGCGGACGGGACAGGTAGTCGTCCAGCTCTGTCTGGTAGAGGTGGGAATAGTCGGCACCGTTCAGGCGTTCGAGGGTCTGTACTTCTTCGATGAAGCTGTGGCGGACGTAGGGGGCCAGGTAGAAGTCGAATGCCGGGATGGCCTGTCCGCCGTGCATTTCGTTCTGGGCGGTCTCCAGCGAGATACAGCCCAGGATGCTGGCTGTCTCGATACGCTTGGCCGGGCGCGATTCGCCGTGTCCGGCCGAGAAACCGTGAGTCAGGATGCGGTCCAGCGGGTGTTGTACGCACGTCAGGCTCTTGGTGGGGTAGTAGTCCTTATCGTGGATGTGCAGGTAGTTGCCCTTCACGGCATTCAGGATCTCTTCGTCCAGCAGGTAGTCGTCTACGAACGGTTTGGTGGTTTCGCTGGCAAACTTCATCATCATGCCGGCGGGGGTGTCGGCATTCATGTTGGCGTTCTCGCGGGTGACGTCGTTGGACTTGATGTTGATGATCTCCAGGAACATGTCGCGCGTCTTGGCTTTGCGGGCAATGCTGCGCTGGTTGCGATAAGCAATGTATTTTTGTGCCACATCTTTGCGACTGCTCTTCATCAGCTCCAGTTCTACCATGTCCTGGATGGCTTCTACGGTCATCTGTGCTGCACCGCGGAAAGAAATGTGATCGGTGATCTGGTGGATGAGCTGCATGTCTTCGCCTTTATCGGTGTGCAACATGGCTTTTCGGATGGCAGTGGCAATCTTCTCTTCGTTGAAGCCGACAATGCGGCCGTCACGCTTGATAACTGTCTGTATCATACGGTTTAGAATCTTGTTTGATGTGGATTATTGTTTTTTTTAGGTGATGCAAAGGTATCAATCTTATCTGATAGTTTCCAGTTTTGGGAAACTTTTTGTGATACAAAAATTGTTAATCGTCTGATTTACAATACATGTTTATCTTGTTTTGGAAAACTCTGTATTTTATGTGGTTTCTATTTGTGTTTGCATGTATGCAATAAAAAAAGCTCCCGCAGGTTACGGGAGCTTTCTAGGCTCTCTATGTCGAAAATGATTATTTCAGAACTTCGGCCAGCTTTTCCTGTAAGCCTTCGCCGTGGAGGCCACGTGCGATGATGGTGCCTTCGCCGTCGATCAGGACAGTGTGAGGAATGCTGCTTACGGCATACAGTTTGGCACCTTCGCAGTTCCAGTATTTCAGGTCGGACATCTGAGGCCAGGTGATGTTCAGCTGTTTGATGGCAGCTTGCCAGGCTTCACCGCTCTGGTCGAGTGATACACCTACGATTTCAAAGTTCTTGTCCTTGTAGAGCTTGTAGGCTTCTACCAGGTTGGGCATCTCGCGACGGCAGGGACCGCACCAGCTTGCCCAGAAATCAACGAGTACCACTTTGCCTTTGCCTACGTAGTCGGACAGCTTCACAGTCTTGCCTTCGGGAGTCTGCATCTCGAAGTCGGTGAACTTCTGGCCTACGGCGGTAGCTTTCATCTTTTCTACGTTTGCCTTGATCTTGACGATGGCCTCGTCGTTGTCATACGTAGCGGGGATTTGAGGCATCAGCGGATCCAGTTCTTCAAGCTCCATGTAGTAGAAGTTCTGTTTCAGCAGGTGGACACCTACGGCATTGGTGATGTTTTGGCTGATGGCGTCTTTCAGGATGCTGACAGACTTGTCTTGCAAGGCTTCGATTTCGCTGCCTTTGGCGTTACGCTGCTCTTCGGTGAGGGTTGTGTCGTTGGCCATTGATTCGTAGATAGCCATGATTTGTCCGTTCAGGCCGTTGAGCTGGGTACGGATAGTCTGGTAGATGTCGTTGTTCGGAGTACCGGTGGCCGAATCGTTGTCGCGCGTCAGGTTGATGTTGATTTGTCCGTTTTCGAGGAAGAAGTCGATCATTAGCGGTTCCTTGTCCTGTGCGGCATACGTGATATAGCGGTTGGCAACGGTGTCTTGTACACCTTTGAAGGTGAATGTTCCATTGGCGATGACAGCAGAGTCGAGGCTGACGAGCTGGCGGCCTTCTGCCATTTTCAGGTATACGGTGTCGCCGTCGGCGGCTCCTTCTACAGTACCGGTTACGGTGTAACCCTTGTTGCCGTTACAGGCTGCCATTACGGCGGCTGCGGCGAGTAGGTAAGTAAACTTTTTCATTGTTTTGTTATGGATTTAAATGTAATTGGGGCAAAGGTACGGAAAAGATTTCAGATTTTATCGGGAAGTCTGCAAAAGAAAAGAGGACGTGTCCGGAAGACGCGTCCTCTTTCTTGTTTGTTTGAAATAAGTATATTAATGTTTTTTTATTCGGCTGCGGGAGTTTCAGCTTCAGCAGCAGGAGCTTCGGGGGCTTCTTCAGCAGCCTTAGCAGCTTCTTCAGCAGCTTTGGCAGCAGCTTCAGCAGCCTTCTTCTCGGCTACGATTTTAGCTTTAGCTTCGTTTACCTTCTTCTCAGCATCGAGGCGTGCTTTGGCTTCAGCCTTCTTGGCTTCGTCCTGCTTAGCCTTCAGTGCGGCCAGTCCGCTCTGCTTGTTGTTCTTCCAGGCTTCGAACTTGGCTTCTGCTTCCGCTTCACCGAATGCGCCTTTAGCTACACCGCCCAGCAGGTGTTTCTTCATGTAGACACCTTCACGAGAAAGGATGTTACGGACAGTGTCGGTGGGTTGTGCGCCATTCATCACCCACTTCAGTGCGCGTTCAAAGTTCAAATCTACTGTGGCAGGATTCGTGTTCGGGTTGTAAGTACCGATTTTTTCAATAAATCTACCATCACGTGGTGCTCTTACGTCAGCAATTACGATGGAGTAGAAAGCGTAGCTCTTACGTCCATGTCTTTGCAATCTGATTTTTGTTGCCATAAATGTTTATTAGTTTAATGATTTGAATTATGCTACTAACTCGTAATAGCGGGCGCAAAGGTAAGCATTTTCTTTTTGACCGCCAAGCAAATGCACAGAAAATGTGTGGAATGCGTGGGCTGCGGACATTGCGACCGGTCATCAGGAATATTTCTTCGGATACCTCAACAAGATGGACAGCAAGGCAAAAAGTCCCATGCAGAAGGGGTAGTAGAGGTTGCCGATGATACTCAGGGGCGAGATGGACGCCAGGCCTGCCGCGATGAGCATCTGGGCTCCGTAGGGAATGAGTCCTTGCGTCAGACACGAGAAGGTGTCGAGGATGCTGGCCGTCTTGCGGCGATCCAGGTGGAACCGTAAGGCTATGTCGCGGGCGATGGGACCGGTGGTGATGATGGCGATGGTGTTGTTGGCGGTGCAGAGGTTGGCAATGCTTACCAGAGCGGCAATGCTCAGTTCGGCACCCCGCTTGCCCTTGACGTGGCGGGTGAGTCGGGAGATGATGAAGTCGATACCACCGTTGTAGCGTATCAGTTCGAGCATGCCACCTGCCAGCAGTGTGATGATGATGAGTTCGCCCATGCCGGTGATGCCCGAGCCCATGGCTCCGAACCAGTCGAAGAACGACATACCCGTCAGGAAGCCGATGAAGCCGGTAGACACGATGCCCAGCATCAGGACCAGCATGACGTTGACGCCCGCTACGGCAGTGCCCAGTACGACCAGGTAGGGGAGGACCTTGAGCCACTGGATGCTCTCTGTCTGCGGTGGTGCGCTGACGTTCAGTCCCTGGAAGATGTAGACGCCCAGCACAATCAGGGCCGCCGGTACGACAATGAGGCAATTGACGCGGAACTTGTCCGTCATCACGCAGTCCTGTGTTCGTGTCGAAGCGATGGTGGTGTCGGAGATGAACGAAAGGTTGTCCCCAAAGAACGAACCACCCACTACGATAGCCGTCATGTAGGCCAGGTCGACACCGGTCTTTTCCGCCAGGCCGACAGCTACAGGCGTCAGGGCCACGATGGTGCCCACGCTGGTGCCGATGGAAAGAGAGATGAAGCAGGCGGCCAGAAAGATGCCTGCCAGCAACAAGTTATCCGGCAGGATGTGGAGGGTCAGGTTGACGGTGGCATCGATGGCTCCCATCTGCTTGGCGCTTTGGGCGAAGGCACCGGCCAGTACGAAGATCCAGATCATCATCAGGATGTTCTTGTTGCTGGCTCCGAGAGAGAACTGGTAGATGCGCTCCTCCAGCTTCAGGCTGCGGGTGATGGCTACGGCATAGCACGACGAGAACAGGAAGGCCACGGTGATGGGCATCTTGTAGAAGTCGTTCATCAGCAACGACGTCACGAGGTAGAGGCAGAGGAACACGGCGAGCGGGCTGAGTGCCCACCAGCTTCCCTGCCTGGGTTGGGTGGTTTCTTGCATAAGTAAGGAAGGGTTATTGATAAAAAAGGATAATGGATAACGACGTTTCATTATCCATTATCCACAGTCTATGATCCTTTAAAGCGTTACGCCATTCTTGAAGATGGCTATTTCTTTGTAGCCTTTCTTCTCGTTGTTTACCGGTTCGCCACTGGCCACACGGATGATGTAGTCGATGAAGCGTTCGCAAGTCTGTTCCATCGGTTCGTCTTCCAGAATGACACCGGCATTGAAGTCGATCCAGCCCGGCTTGTGATTGGCCAGGTTGGAGTTGGTCGAGATCTTCATGGTGGGCACATAGGTACCGAAGGGGGTTCCGCGTCCGGTGGTGAAGAGTACCATGTGGCAACCACACGAAGCCAGAGCTGTAGCGGCCACGAGGTCATTACCAGGGGCAGAGAGCAGGTTGAGGCCCTTCACTTTCAGGCGTTCACCGTAAGACAATACGCCTTCGACATAGCTCTTGCCGCACTTCTGCGTACAGCCCAGGGCTTTGTCTTCCAGGGTGGAGATACCGCCCGCCTTGTTGCCCGGCGAGGGGTTTTCGCCGACGGGTTCGCCGTGGCTCAGGAAGTATTCCTTGAAGTCGTTGATGAGCTTCACGGTCTGGTCGAACAGTTCGCGGTTGCGGCAGCGGTTCATCAGGATGGTTTCCGCACCGAACATTTCGGGTACTTCGGTCAGTACGGTTGTACCGCCCTGTGCCACGAGGAAGTCGGAGAACATGCCGAGCAACGGATTGGCCGTGATACCCGAGAAGCCGTCGGAACCACCGCACTTCAGGCCGACACGCAGTTCGCTCAAGGGCACGTCTTCGCGTACATCCTGCGAAGCCTTGGTGTAGAGTTCGCGCAGCAGCTTCATGCCTTCCTCGAATTCGTCGTCTACTTTCTGGGTAACCATGAACTTCACGCGGTCGTGGTCGTAGTCGCCCAGGAACTCGCGGAATACGTCGGGCTGGTTGTTTTCGCATCCCAGGCTGACTACGAGTACGGCACCCGCATTGGGGTGAAGTACCATGTCGCGCAGGATTTTCTTGGTATTCTCGTGGTCGTCGCCCAGCTGGGAGCAACCATAGTTATGCGGGTAAGCCATGATGGCATCCACGCCGCTACAGCCGGTCTCTTTGCGCAGGTTTTCAGCCAGCTGGTTGGCAATGCCGTTTACGCAGCCCACAGTGGGGATGATCCATATCTCGTTGCGGACACCTACATCACCGTTTTTACGGCGATAGCCTTTGAAAGTCAGTTTCCGGTCTGCAATGTCCAGACTGGCGTCTACAGGATTGTAGGTGTAGTCCAGCAGGCCGGCCAGGTTGGTCTTGATATTGTTTTCGTTCATCCAGTCACCCTGCTTCCGGGCTTCGCGTGCATGTCCGATGGGGTATCCGTATTTGATGACGTTTTCGCCTTCAGCCAGATCTTTCAATGCAAATTTATGTCCGGCGGGTATGTCTTCGTTCAGTGTGATGTCCTGTCCGTCCACCGTGATGGTTTCGCCGGCCTTCAGAGGCAGGATGGCTACCGCAACGTTGTCGGCCGGATTGATTTTCAGGTACTTTGTATTCATAATGCCTTTTTAAATTAGTTAGTTCGTTATCGGTTGTAGTAGAAGTCAATGTTTTCCTTGGTCAGCAGGTCGATAGGCATGAAGTTGACGTGTGGTACTTCTTTCTTCAGAATGAGGTGGTCACAGAGGTACTTGATGCCGTTGAAGCCTTGCAAAGTGGGTTGCTGGGCTATCAGGAAGAAGATGCTTCCCTGCTTCAGGCATTCGACGTTGCGTTGCAGCAGGTCGTAGCCTACAAGATTGAAATCTGTCAGCTGCTTTTTCTGCAGGTATTCGCCGATGATGTAGGCCTTCGAGTTGAAAGTGATGCCGTTTTTTAGCGTAGGATGTGCGGCAAAGAAGTCGTCCAGCATCTGCGTGTCTTCACTGTCGCGTTTGGCGTGAAGGTTGAGTTCCCAGATGTGGCAGGCCGGGTGGTTCTGCTTCATGTATTCCCGGAAACCTATTTCGCGTCTTTCCTGCTGGTTGGAGCCTACGATGCCTTCGTTTATCTTGCGGAAGATGGCAATTTCCTGTGCGTCTTTTCCGGCCAGAAGCATCAGCATGCGGGCGGCAAAGTGTCCGCTTTGGTGTGAGTTCTGCCCGAAGAAAGAAAGGGCCGGCTGCTCCTTGATGTTTGAGTCTATATATATATAAGGTATATTCAGGTGGTTCAGTGCGTCAGTAAACGGTTGGGTGTACTGGGGAACAGTGGGGGCAAAGAGTACCCCGTCGGGCTGCATGTCTACGATTTGTTGGGACGCCTGCTCGAAGGAGTGGTAGTCGTACGGATCGTAGTGGGACAGGTGTGCCTGGATGTTGAAGTCCGAGTAAGTGGCGGTTGCTTCCCGGATGCCGGCCTCCACAGCTGTCCAGTATTCACTGGCTTCGTGTTGGGGCAGCAGGCAGGCGTAAGTGTAGTTTTTGTTGGTGGCCAGTGCGCTGGCATACATGTTGGGCTGATAGTCCAGTTGTTTCAGTATTTCCTCCACGCGCTTGCGGCTGGACTCGGATACACCGCTGCGGCCATGCAGGACGCGGTCTACCGTGCCCACCGAAACGTCGGCCATCTGTGCTATGTCTTTGATTCTGATTCTGCTCATCTGTTCAGTTACCTTTTACCGTGATATACCTGTCTGACGGACCTTGTTTGTCGTCTTTGTGTACGTACACAATAATAATCTTAATATTTTCGACACAAATATATAATAATTTTTTGTATTCCAAAAATTGTTGTATCTTTGTGCCCGCACACGAAAGATGTGAGATATGGCCGGTTTTAGACCTTACTTGCATATTTTCAAGCAATTATATGTATTTGTAACGCGAAAGTTATAAATTGAAAGAAAACTATTATTCATTACTTATTAAAAGATAGAAAGATTATGGGAAAGAAAGTCGTAACCCTTGGTGAGATCATGTTGAGATTGTCTACTCCGGGCAATACTCGTTTTGTACAGTCTGACTCTTTTGATGTTGTATACGGTGGTGGCGAAGCCAACGTAGCTGTAAGTTGCGCCAACTATGGACACGATGCCTATTTTGTAACTAAATTGCCGAAACACGAAATCGGTCAGTCGGCTGTCAACGCACTGCGCAAGTATGGTGTGAAGACAGACTTCATTGCCCGTGGCGGCGACCGTGTAGGTATCTACTATCTGGAGACCGGTGCATCCATGCGCCCCAGCAAGGTGATTTACGACCGTGCCCATTCTGCTATAGCCGAAGCTGATCCTTCCGATTTCGATTTCGATGCTATCATGGAAGGTGCTGACTGGTTCCACTGGTCGGGCATCACGCCGGCCATTTCTGATAAGGCTGCCGAGCTGACTCGTCTGGCTTGCGAAGCTGCCAAGCGTCACGGTGTGACTGTTTCTGTCGACCTGAACTTCCGCAAGAAACTTTGGACAAAGGAAAAAGCTCAGTCTATCATGAAGCCGCTGATGAAGTATGTAGACGTATGTATCGGTAACGAAGAAGACGCCGAACTCTGTCTGGGCTTCAAACCCGATGCTGACGTTGAGGGTGGAAAGACCGACGCCGAAGGCTACAAGGGCATCTTCAAGGCCATGGCCCAGGAATTCGGTTTCAAGTATGTTATCTCTACGCTGCGCGAATCCTTCTCGGCTACACACAACGGCTGGAAGGCTATGATTTACAACGGTGAGGAATTCTATGAGTCTAAGCGCTATGACATCAACCCGATCATCGACCGTGTTGGTGGTGGCGACTCCTTCTCTGGCGGTATCATCCACGGCTTGCTGACGAAGCCCAATCAGGGTGCTGCCCTCGAATTTGCTGTAGCTGCTTCTGCTTTGAAGCACACTATCAACGGCGACTTCAACCTTGTTTCTGCAGAAGAAGTAGAAGCTTTGGCAGGTGGCGATGCCAGCGGACGTGTACAGAGATAAACATTCATCAATCATTTATCGTAAATTAAATCAAGAAGATCATGGCAAAATTCGATAAGATAGCCGTATTGAACAAGATTGGTTCGACCGGCATGGTACCTGTGTTCTATCACAAGGATGCAGAAGTAGCAAAGAAAGTGGTAAAGGCATGTTATGACGGCGGTGTCCGCGCTTTCGAGTTTACAAACCGTGGCGACTTCGCTCACGAAGTATTCGCCGAGGTTGTGAAGTTCGCAGCCAAGGAATGTCCTGAAATGGCTATGGGTGTAGGCTCCATCGTTGATCCTGCTACGGTAGCTCTTTACCTTCAGCTGGGGGCCAATTTCATCGTAGGTCCGCTGTTCAACCCCGAAATAGCAAAGATCTGTAACCGTCGTCTGGTAGCTTATACTCCGGGTTGCGGTAGCGTATCTGAAGTAGGTTTCGCACAGGAAGTAGGCTGCGACCTCTGCAAAGTATTCCCGGGCGATGTACTTGGTCCGAAACTCGTGAAAGGTCTGCTGGCTCCGATGCCCTGGTCCAAACTGATGGTGACTGGTGGTGTAGAGCCTACTCAGGAAAACCTGACTTCTTGGATCAAGGCCGGCGTATTCTGCGTAGGTATGGGATCCAAGCTCTTCCCGAAGGACAAGGTAGCTGCTGAGGACTGGGCCTATGTCACTGAGAAGTGCAAGGAAGCTTTGGGCTACATTGCCGAAGCAAGAAAGTAATTTTTTGACGTATCAGTCCCGTGTAGGTTAGCAGTGGGTTTCGGAAATCTGTTGCAAAGCCGAAAGGGAAAATGCGATATTCATTTTGTTTAAAGGTGTTTAAGGGGACAACCATCGGAGCACTCTCTCGAGCGCTTCGGTGGTTTGTTTTTTGATGAATATTGTAAACAATCCTGTCGAACTTGAAAAAGATGTTATAGATTGGCGGTTTTTGAGCCTGCCGTATTGCTGATTACAGAAGAATTCATACCTTTGCATCGTGGTTGTGAAACCGCAGTTTTCATAGGTAAATTAGTTAAGTACTAAAGAGAATTTTTTTCATAGGCTATTTAGTTAGAGTTTTCATAGCGTATTAGATTTTTTTTTGATGTAAAATTTTTAAGATTGATTTTTGGATAACAAGATGATGTAAAACAAAAGAAAAGCCTTAGGGCTTTTCTTACGCCGAGGCGAGTAGTTCGTGAGAACTGACTCGTTTTTTTTATGTCTGTTTCTGTAGGCTATAACTACCTACTTTAGCTCCGTAACTACCCACTTTAGCGTCGTAACTATCCACTTTAGCATCGCCATTGCCTACTTTGGAATCCCCATCTTTAATTGGGAGGAATGGCCATATATAGATTATAAAACAGGAATAAGTTGCCTGGAATTTTGGCTAATCCGAAAAAGAAAACTATATTTGAAAACTGAAAAACCGGGCATAAATCCCGTTTGGAACCTTTCTGAAGGGGAGTGTTGCCCATTTATTTCTCTGGTTGCCGACGGTAATTTACAAATCCTAATAAAGGCAAAAAAAATTAAGAAAACATGTTATAGGACATACTTTTTTATTTGGCTTGTCAAACGAAAAGGGCCTATATTTGCACCGTTATCCTGAAAACAATCTTTTTACCTTAAAAAAAAACTAATACCTATTGAAAACTGAAAACGGGACTTTGTGAAAAGCTCCGTTTTTTTTTGCTCTATTTTAGGGAGCAAAAAAAGAAATACCCTCCTTATCAAATGTTCAAGACAGGTTTGATAAGGAGGGTATATTTTAAAGGATGTATTCAATCCGCTTTTTTCGGATTATAATTCAATTTCAGCAATCTGCGGATTGTGATCCGACAGGAACGTAACTCCGGTGCCTCTGGTCGGTTCTTCAGGAATAAGCACGCTGTTCACTTTGATTTGTGGAGTAACGAATATGAAATCGATCATTTCACGTTGGCTTTTTTCTCTTCTTCCAAAGCTATGGTATGTATAGTCTACACCAGATTTCTTGTCTGCTATTTGGAATGCGTCTTTAAGTACAAATGTATTTTTAGTAAGGGTATTGTATGCGTCCGACTTGTTGTTGACATTAAAATCTCCAGTCAGTACTGCAGGTTCATTTCCAGCCAGTTCTTTGATTCGATCGATGATAAGCAGAGCACCTTTGTTCCTCGCTTCTCCTCCTACATGGTCGAAGTGTGTGTTTATCGCCATGAATACTTTTCCCGTTTTCTTGTATTTAAGTTTTACCCATGTGGCGATACGTGGACATGCACCGTCCCATCCGATGAATCCTGCGCTGTCCGGGTATTGGGACAACCAGAAGGTATTGCTGTCGAGTACTTCAAATTTGTCTTTTTTGAAGAATATCGGAGTATATTCACCTTTGGTGGCTCCGTCCTCGCGTCCCACTCCCACCTCTGTGTATTCAGGAAGTCTTTCTTTGAGGTCTGTCAGCTGGTTATGAAGTACCTCCTGCATACCTACAATGTCAAGTCCCTGTTCTTTGATAAATTGGGCCACAGTGTCTTTTCTGTATTTCCAGTTGTCCATGCTGTCGGCTGGATTATCCAGTCTGATGTTCATGGTTGCCCATTTAAGGTTTAATGTTTCCTTCTTGTTTGTGCATGCAGACAGGAAACAACTTACTCCCAGTAATAATAATCCAATCTTTTTGATCATAGCGTTTTTAGTTTTTTGTTCTGTTTTTGATAGTTTGTTGTATATCCAAGCAAAGTTACGAATATAAAGTGATAAATAGAAGAATGTAGCAAAGTTATTGGCAGATAGGTGTTTTAGGAAGATGGCTTGAAAAAATGAAAGACAGAAAAAGCAATGAAAAAGCCAAGTTAGGACATCGCAGCGTTACCAATTCGTGACCATGCCCAAAACAGGTTATGACGAGGTTGAAAGAATATAGAAAGCATTAACTTCCAGTGAGTTATTAACAACTCACGCAAGAAAATACGGCATGAACGAGAATTGCAGTATTCCTCAATGATTTGCGTAGCGACGAAGGATTCTTCACGAACTAAATTTGAAACCAAAAAAAATTAGAACGATGAAGAGTACATTTTCAGTTATCTTCTACCTGAAAAAACAGGCAGTGAAGAAAGACGGTACAGTACCGGTTATGGGACGTATCACAGTGGACGGAACGCAGACGCAATTCAGCAGCAAACTTTCGGTCGATCCCAGATTGTGGGACACGAAAGGCGGACGTGTCACGGGAAGAAGTTCTGCCGCACTTGAAACGAACCGCCTGCTTGACAAGATGCGTGTGAGCATCAACAGGCACTATCAGGAAATCATGGAGCGTGACAATTTTGTGACGGCTGAAAAAGTGAAGAATGCCTTTCTCGGACTGGAACACCGCTGCCATACACTGATGCAGGTGTTCCGCCAGCACAACGAGGATTATGCAAAGCAGGTGGAAGCCGGCATGAAAGCCAAAGCCACGCTTTCAAAATATCTGGTCGTTTACAAGCACCTGCAAGAGTTCCTGAATATCCGCTACCATGTGAAGGATATTGCCCTGAAGGAACTTACTCCGGCATTTATCTCCGATTTTGAAATGTTTCTCCGTACGGACAAGCACTGCTGTACCAATACGGTCTGGCTTTATGTGTGTCCGTTACGGACAATGGTGTTCATTGCCATTAACAATGAATGGCTGACACGCGACCCGTTCCGTGAATATGAAATCAAGAAAGAGGAAACGACAAGAGGGTTTCTCACGAAAGAGGAAATCCGTATGCTGATGGACGGCAAACTGAAAAACGCCAAACAGGAGCTTTACCGTGACCTGTATCTGTTCTGTGCGTTCACGGGGTTGTCATTCTCCGATATGCGCAATCTGCGAGAGGAAAATGTCCGTACATACTTCGACAACCATGAGTGGATAAACATCAACCGCCAGAAGACGGGCGTGGAATCGAATATCCGCCTGCTGGACCTGCCCCGAAAAATCATAGAAAAATACCGCGGACTGTGTGGGGACGGAAGGATATTCCCTGTCCCTCATTACATGACCTGCTTGTATGGAATACGTGCCGTAGCCAAACGGTGCGGTATCACGAAACACCTTACATGGCACCAGAGCCGCCACACGGCGGCGACAACGGTATTCCTGTCAAACGGCGTACCTATTGAAACGGTGAGTTCGATGCTCGGACACAAGAGCATCAAGACAACGCAAATCTATGCGAAGATTACAAAAGAAAAGCTCAATCAGGATATGGAAAATCTTGTCGCACGTCTTGGCAGCATAGAAGAGTTCAAAGGATGCAACATCTAAAAAAGAAGAATCATGAAACGAAATATCATTACCATAGAAGGAAAATCGGTAATCGTAACCGGTAACGATGTATGGATGATGGCATGGGAAATCGGAGAACTGTTCAATGTGGCAACAACAGCGGTAAATGCGGCTATCCGGGCAATCCTGAAAACGGACGTGCTGAATGACTTTGAGGTGTGCCGGTATGTCCGGTTGGAAAACGGTCTGAATGCCGATGTCTATTCCCTTGAAATCATTATACCGATAGCGTTCCGCCTGAATACCTATTATACCCATGTGTTCCGTTCGTGGCTTTTACGGAAAGCGTACGCCAAAGAGTAGAGAGATACCTATATGTTGTTTGTGCCGATAGCCAAAGGAGGCCATTGCTGAGAACGGAACAAACGCAAGCAAGAACGGACAACCGGATAACGGCTGTCCGTTCTTGCTTTTGGTCGGAGGCTATCTGAAAGGTTTCCGATAGTTCGCTTCCAGCACCTCACGCATTTCCGATTCGGGATACAGCGCCTTTCCACCTAAAATGGTATAAGGCAGCAGTTCGTTACGGTATTCCTGATTTCTTGTAGTGCTTCCATTTCAAGACAAGAATAGGGTGAAAGCGCAGGATAAGACTATTTCTTTTTGGCCAGCCAAATAGAGTTTTTAGAATCTGTATCAGAGTTTGACTGGCATTTGTTGTTATTAAACCAGATGTACCCTAGGTAGATGGGGGCGTTTCTACCCGTCAAACGAGATAGCTTATGGCGGCATTTTTGTTCTCATTTTATTTGCTTATTAATATAGTTCGTTATGCGGCACAAACTCTGCTATGGGGATATGCTTACCGCGGGTTCTTCAGGCTTCCCGACTCCGGAGAGGAATCCTACCCCCTGTAAGGGCAAGTGCTTTTCAGGGATGCTCAAATCATTTTGAGCCGCTGAAAAGACATCTTGCTGTTGGCTGGAGCCAACAAAAATCCGTCGGGGACGGATTGGAAAGGAAAACTTCAGACCCACGGCTTCACCCGTTGCGGGAAACCCTGCCGTTCGAGGGCAAAGTTACGATGATAAACGGTTGTGGAATAATATATTAAGTAAGCTAATTGCTGCCTATCAGCGCAACATGCTGCCAATTGTCCGGGAAGTGATACAACTTCCATTGTTTCCATGTTTATTTGTATCGTGATTCAAAAAAAACAGTGATTTAAAGATATGAGAAATGACATAGTCCAATACCCGAAAATTCAAACCGGCAAACATTTGCCGAAACGGTTATCCGGTTCAGCGGATAACTGCATATTCAATGATTCGGTGACTTACATATTCAATGATTTCATGAGGTACTGTCGTCAATCATCAACCATTTGGAACATAGTTTCACCAATGCACCTAATATGTGATGAACTGCTTATGCGCAAATTCACTAAAGCGTGAATGGAAATCTTCAATTCTGTATGAAAGCGGCAAATCAATCTTCATTAACTATTTTATTCGACAATATTCTTAATGTGGAACGCATTTCATCTTTGTGAATGCCGCAACCCATATGAGGTAGTTCGTCTTCTTATTTGCCGTGAAGTGAGAAGAAGCATGATAATGGTATGATATCATTCAAACAATAACAAATTGCTGTTTTGTAGGAAAACATTTTTTTCACAAAAGAATTGCAGTTTTTTGAAGATTTCCTCTTGAGTCTACAGTCCTTTTTATATATTTGTGTTCAAATATTGACAATTCAAAAAGAAGACACTAGATAAGAGAAAAGTTTTATGGATAATAAATCCGTTATACTTCCTAAATGGATTGATGATCTAATATTTAAAGTTCTTTCTGCTAAATATAGTAGAAGGAATAAGGATCTTGTTGTATTGGAATGGGAGAAAGATGAGGTCTTAACTTATTTAGGTACTTATTTCCCGAGAAGTTTCGCGGAATCTTACTGCATTTTCTTAAAATATTTTTCAAAGTTTAAACATCAATATGAAACTAAAACATCGATTTCATTGTTTGATTTTGGCTGTGGAACAGGAGGAGAAATAATTGGATTTATTGTTGCTGTTTCAGAAATGCTCCCTAATATAGGAACAATTGAACTTCGTGCATTAGATGGGAATGTACATGAATTAAGATGTCTTGAAGTCATATTAGATGAAGCTGCTTCGGCAACAGGTTTAAAAATTGAAAGTCGATTGATGCCCATCATTATAGATGATTTTTATGATATGGATGTTGTTACAGATGTAATAACTCAAAAATACGACTTTATTATAACTTTTAAAGCTGTCTGTGAGTTTGTAACAAAGAAACAATTTGAAGAAAGAAATCCATATGAACATGTCATAAATACTTTTTTACCAAAACTTTCGGAAAGAGGTATAGTTTGTATTGCTGACATTACAACATACAATGAAGTGTCTAAAGAATGGTTAACAAAAATGCTTGATAGAGCATCAGAAATTTGTGATGTTACAATTATTGATAGGAATCAAGGATATAACGAGGAGTTTTTTGTTAGTCATTCATTAAAGAGATATGATAAAAGTAAAATTGCGTGGAGAATATATAAACCAAATAATATGCATCATGAAAAAAGACTGGATGATTAAAGAGTCAGAACTTGATGACGATCAGATTAAAGTTCTTATGGGAACCCTTGACAAATCCTGTATCGTATCTGGTTGTGCGGGAAGCGGGAAATCTGTTTTGGCATTAATCAAAGCTCAACGAATTCAAAAAGAATTCGGTAATAACTATAAGATTATTGTCTTTACTAAAGCCCTTTGCAATTACATGAACTCTGGGAAACAGGAATTAGGGCTTACTAACGATTTCTATTATCATAAAGAGTGGAAATATCAACGTGAAAGAAGAGGTAGATTTTTGGTATATAGTAGGGATGAAAATGGGAATATGATTCCATATATGCCATCAGCTGATTATATCATAGTTGATGAAATTCAGGATTTTAGCGATGAAGAGATTAAAGATTTCTTGAATGCAACGCACAAAAATTTCTTCTTTTTCGGTGATACAGCACAATCTATTTTTGAAGGTTTTAAAACAACTTTGCCTGTAGATAGGATAAGTTCCATAGTACCTTTGAATATGAAGGTAAAGAATTGGGAATTGTATCGAAACTATCGGCTTCCTTTACCTGTAGCTCGAGTTGTTCAATCCGTTGGTGTTGATCTGCCCCCATTTATAGAGAGTACTTATAAAAGTAAGGAAACAGCTGTTCCGAGATTCTTGAAATATAGTGACGAAGATAGCCAAATAAAGGCTATTCATGATATTATAGCCAAGAACAATATGACAGATGTAGTAATACTCTTGCCAGATAATGATTATGTAAAGAGTGTTTATGATAAGTTAAGGGCAATGGGAGGAAATTATGAACTTCGATACAACGATAAAGAAGATTTCAGAAATAGCCAAGACAATCTGAACTTCACATCCACCAACCCTAAAGTAATGACTTATCATAGTGCAAAAGGATTACAATTTGAAACTGTATTCCTACCATATATTGAGAACTTCTCGGGGAATGAATCAGATAGAAAGGCTTTATATGTGGCAATGACTCGTACTTATCGAGACCTATATGTAATGTACACCTCTGCGTTACCTTCACCGCTAACTGAGATAAATCCTGATCTTTACAAAACAACAGAAATTGACGAAATTGAAGATTTGTAATTATGAAATATTATATACCAACTACTTCTTTAAACTTTAATAATATTCTCTCTACAGAATCATTGTCTCCAAAGGCCTTTTATGATAAAAGGGGGTTTGGATATTCTCGTTGGTTCACGGTTGAAGAGAATTGTATAGAATATGTGACATTGCTATATGACGCACCTCATATGTTTAAACGTCCTATATCTGATATTGAGGATCATCCAATGTTGTTAGAGATTGATACTGATGAAATATTTAATCAACTAGCAGAGGGGATATTCTATACAGATAGAACCATATATCTCAATCCTTGGCAGACTAAATTTATCTTTTTCAGTGAAAAAGACAGAACGACTGCCATATCATTGTCGGATAGTAGTCTAGAAACTAAGCTTGTACGCTTATATAAGCGAAAGATATATGTATATCAGTTTGAAGGAACATATCCCATTGTTCAAACCTCAAGTTCTATATCGGTGGGTGATATAAACAAATATGTGGAAGACGATTATGTAATTAACAAGATGAAAGGTCTTTTATATGGCTATTATATAGGAGCAAACCTTTCATCTACAAAGGAGTATATTCAGAAACTTGACTCTTTACGTGAGATTCAAAACATTTTTTCTTCCGTATTGTCTAGTTATGATAAAGTTCCTTCTAATGTTCAACTTAATAGATTAAATGAATTATTTGACTATCTTGATAGTTTGAACCCAATTTATGCAGATTTAGAAAAAGAGGTCGGTAATAAACAATTGGTTGATAGAATATTTAGTGTTTTTAAACGTTATGGCTATGTTTTCACATCTATCAATAGATCCAAGTTAATTTATGGGCTTCAAGAAGATGGTGAGAATAACCAATCTGTAGCATGGGTTAATCGGGAGATTACTCATGCAAGAGCTTTAATAGAGTCTTCTATAACTAATTTAAATCCTGATGATGGAGAAATAATTGTTTCATCAAAGGATAAAGTTGTTGCACAAAAAGCAATAACTGACAGTCTTTTATCCAAGTTGTTTACTAGTTGGACAAATGATGTATTCTGTTCTAAATCATTCAACGGAAAGGTTAACTCTATCAAAGAAGGACTTTCGGATGAAATAACAAAGTCTGCTAAAAACATAATTGGAATAGAGTGGGATAATAGTCCTATTAGAACATATCTCAATCAACTTCGTCGCCATGTACGCGGTGAAGAATTTAATCAACCATGGGATAATGGGTTATTATCTTCTATTTCTGCTATTTTGATTAAAGGTGATGAGTGGGAACAGCTTCTGAACTTTATGCAGAGTAAAGGTATGTATGATTATCGTATCGCTTTTGCATTTTATGGTGTTCTTAATGGATTCGCAAATCTTACTCGTGATTTTACAGATTTGCTCCTTAACAAGGAATCAAATTATGTATCCAAAGTTTATCGTGAAATGTATGGGCAACTTTTTGATAAGAGCATTCCTGAAACTTCTAACAGTTCATCTACTATAGAACAAAAGAAGCAAGAGAACCACCCTATCGAAAAGAACGTACAAAACATTTCTCTTGAGAATACAGAGAAACAAAATCTTAGAGAGTGGCAAAATGACATTAGAAAATATGCTGTGTCGATAATCAAAAGAGATAAGCAGAAACTTCTTACATCACTTGAAGAAGCTCTTGCCCAAAATGGTGACAATCAAGACCATTACGTTTTTCTAACCATATTGAATAATTTTAAAGGCTGGAAACCAACTAAAAATGGACCTAGTACGGCATGGAAAAGAATGCAAGAACATTATGTTCCAAACTATGATCAATTTATTGGTGAACCTACAAAAAAACAAGGCCCTGAAAAAAAAGAAAGAGGGTTGTTTGATGGTTTTATGGATGGATTACAACAAACCACTCAAACTGTTATGAATGCTTTATCAGGAAATAATCAGACTGAAAATGTTAAAAAAGAGCAGGAATACGATACATCCATTCCTATAAAGGATAAACAGTCTATCTCACGTTTTGAAAAATCCATCCTCGATAATAAATCATGGATTTATGAATGCGCAGCCTTAATTTCAGATTCTCGTGCTAATAGACAATTTATCGAGGATATGGAATGGTTCGTAGATAATCATAATAAAACATACTACGATAATAAAAAAAAGGAGATTGTTCCGGGTCACTATGCAGATCATGACAGATCTAACAGGCGTGTTCTTGAAAGACTAAGGGCATACATGGATAATAGACTCAAGCCACGCAATAAAAAAATGCAATGGCTTGCAGATATTTATGCAAATATCCCTATCAACAAAATCATAGATCATATTTTAAGACTATATGGTATCTGAAAAAATATCTATCCGTACGGACTTTGGGGAGATTGTTGAGGCAACAGCCCCTGTCATTATTTCAGCAAGCCGTTCTACAGATATTCCAGCCTTTTATGCCAAATGGTTTTTCAACCGTTTGACAAAAGGTTATTGTGTATGGTACAATCCGTTCAATCAACAGCCAATGTACATTTCTTTTAAGAATTGTAAGGTTATTGTTTTTTGGACCAAGAATCCCAAACCGATATTGCCATATTTGCACAAACTTGATGAACGTGGAATTCATTATTATTTTCAATTTACTCTCAACGATTATATAAATGAAGGATTTGAGCCAAATGTCCCGTCTATTGAAGAAAGGATTGATACTTTCAAGAAACTATCCAACATGATTGGAAAGGAGAAAGTCATTTGGCGATTTGATCCCCTAATAGTAACCAAGCTGATAACTCCTCGAGAACTGCTAAAAAGGATTTGGCATATAGGCAATCTTCTAAAAGGTTATACGGACAAACTAGTGTTTAGTTTTGTAGATGTCAAAGCTTATCGTAAAGTACAGAATAACCTTATCAAAGAAACTGCTTGCTTTACAAAAGAGGATGTTGAATCCGCTGAAATGACAGAATCTCAACGTCGTGAAGTTGTTGATGGTCTTGTTAAAATTAAAGAGGCGTGGAAATCAGAAGGTTGGAATATAACTATGGCCACTTGTGGTGAGGAGGTTGAACTCGAAGGATATGGCATAGAACATAATCGTTGCATTGATGGAGAACTAATGAAAAGAATTTTTGCAGATGATGAAGAATTGGTTTATTATCTCCATACGTTGAAATGGCCTGAACGTGATATGTTCGGTCAATTGCCACCTTTACCTAATAAGGAAAAGAAAGTAAAGGATTCTGGCCAACGTAAGGTATGCGGATGTATGGTAAGCAAAGATATAGGCATGTATAATACTTGCCGTCATTTTTGTGTATATTGTTATGCCAATACGAGTAAGGAACTAGTTTTGAAAAACAAAGGGAAACATAACGATAATTCAGAGAGTATAATCGGTTAGAAATATGGCACTTGCAATAAATATAGACGATCTTCTGAATAAGCAGAAAATAGAATCCAACCGAATAGAGTTTAAAAAGGGATGGAATCCGGCAAGCATATACCATAGTGTATGTGCATTTGCCAATGATTTTGACGATCTTAGAGGTGGTTATATAGTGGTTGGTGTTGATACAGACGAAGCAACAGGTGTAGCTATTCGTCCTGTAAATGGAATCCCTACAGAAATGATAGATGGAATATTGGATAGCAACCGGAGCCAAAAGTTTTTCTCATATCCATATCAAGCATTGGAAGAGAGTGTAACAAATTCACTATATCATAGAGATTATCGTGAATGGGAACCAGTGGTTATCACCATAGAACCGCAAGGAATTACCATACAGAATGTTGGCGGTCCTGACAGGAGT
This sequence comes from Bacteroides togonis, assembly GCF_900130135.1. NCBI lineage: Bacteria > Pseudomonadati > Bacteroidota > Bacteroidia > Bacteroidales > Bacteroidaceae > Bacteroides > Bacteroides togonis. The sequence goes on from NZ_LT670820.1 coordinate 127,261, forward strand.
ATATCTGCAGCTGATATTTCAAGATGTGAAGTTTTAGTATCAAAGCGATATCGTAATCGCAGACTCGGAGAATATCTTAAAGAACTCGATTTGACTGAAGGTCGTAGTACTGGTATTCCTACTATTCAGAATGTTTTGATGAATAATGGTTCACCACGAGCTAATGTGGTTACTGATGAAGAACGAACCTTTTTTTAGAATAACAATTCCATGTCATGAAGCAGCTGGAAATATTATTGCTGACATTGCGCATAAAGATGGCTCATTAAAAGTTTCTAAACGTGGTTCATTAAAAACTGCACTACAAAGTGCACCAGAAACTGCACTACAAAGTGCACCAGAAACTGCACTGCAAATCATTAAAGAGATTAGAAATAATCCTAATATTACTCTTTCTGAGATAGCAGAAAAAATTGGAGTATCTCGTCGTTGGATAGCAACTAATATTAAACACCTTCAAGACACTGGAGTTGTGAAGAGAATTGGACCTAATAAAGGCGGTCATTGGGAAATTATAGTATAAATCAATAGCTAAAAAGATATTTAATATGTTGTTAGGACAAAAGATAAAAGAACTAAGACTTGAGAATGGAGTACTGCAAAGACAACTAGCATCTTTTCTTGAGATTGACACCCCTATGTTTTCAAAAATTGAAAGAGGTGATAGACGTGCCAAACGCACCCAAGTTGTTCAAATAGCAAACTATTTTAATGTTGATGAAAAAGAACTTCTCACCCTTTGGGTTGCAGATAAAGTTCTTGATGCTGTTGAGGATGAAGAAGAATTAAAGTGGGATGCTATTAAAGTGGCTCAGTCAAGCATCTCATTGTAACCACAAATTATAAGTATTTTATGGTGTCATTTTATAAACTTTACATGTTACCTCTGACTTCCTTTCTAGATTAAAGGAAACTGATAAAAAACATCAATAGGTAACAGCCGCAAAAACACTGTTTGTGGCATAAGTAAAAAAGAGAGGAACAAGGTCGTCAAATTCGTTGACGATGATGTTCCCGCATCTAAATTCGCTTTTACGAGAATACTTGTCTGCGGAGCTTAAAAAGCTGGATTTTTATTTCAGTATAGCCATTAATATACTACTTTTGCATACGAAGAGTTCTTTGAAGGTTACATAACGCGTAGAAGAATACAACAGCAGATAACTAACTAATCCGTAACCTATTACTACTATGAGTTGGTAATTATAATTCATTTTCAATCACTTAGATATTTTTCGTAATTTCATGCAGCAAAAATACGATATTTTGTATATAATCCCATAATACTATTGATAAATCTTATCGGTAAGTTCGATTTTGCTTCAGAATAGGGGAACAAAGTTGATTGGTAACCGGTCTGTTCGGGTAGCTAGGACTGTTTTCAGCGTAATCGCTTGATTATTAATAATAAAAATAGGCACTTCCTGACGTGGAAGTGCCTAACAAAAACTAAACTAGACTTAACTAAACTATTCTATTGAAGAGTTTCACAACTCCATTGTTCTATTTGTCCGCAAATATACGATTTATTTTCGGAATATCAAGTATGGATAGCTAAAAAGTTGATAGTGTGGGCACTTCAACTTCTGCGGTCGAGGTATTCCTGAAAAGCGGCCTTGTAGCTTTCACTGACAGGAATACTGGTTTTACCGAAGATGATGCGGCCTCGGTCGATGATACGTATTTTGCTCTTTTGTACGATGTAGGAACGGTGGACGCGCATGAAACGGGAGGCCGGTAACAGCTCTTCCATAGCCTTCATGCTCATGAGGGACAGGATGGGGCGTTGGTTGCCTTCTTCGTATATCTTGACGTAGTCTTTGAGGCCTTCTACGTAAAGGATGTTGTCCAGTTCGATCTGTACCAGTTTATAGTCGCTTTTGACGAAGATGGAAGTGATTTCGTCGTGGGGTTGGTTGAGGAGTTCGAACCAGCGTACGGCCTTGTTGGCAGCCTGGAGAAAGTCGGTATAGGAGATAGGCTTGAGCAGATAGTCCAGTGCGTTTACCTTGTAGCCATCCAGCGCATACTGTTCGAAGGCGGTCGTGAAGATGATACGGGTACGCGAATCTACCATTTTGGAAAACTCGAGTCCATTCAGTTCGGGCATCTGGATGTCAAGAAAGAGAAGGTCGGTTTGTTTCTCAGGAAGTTCTTTCATGGCTTGTACGGCACTGGAATATTTCCCTGTCAGTTCGAGGAAAGGGGTTTTTTCCACATAGCTTTCTAGCAGGCCGAGAGCCAAGGGTTCATCGTCTACAATGGCACATTTCAGTTTCATATCTTTTATTCGTTTTGAAGTTCGTTAGTGGGATAACATTCAATGGTAAGTGTCGAATGGTATTCTTTTCCGGTTTCGTCAATTCCCTGTTTCCAGGTGTAGCGGCCGGGGTAGGAGAGTTCGAGGCGACGACGTACTTGTTCCAGTCCGATGCCACTTCCACTCTTGTCGGTTTGCGACTTGGGGTGATAGCTGTTGATAATTTCGCAGCAAACGCAGTTGTCAGTCTGGCTGAATCGTATGCGGATATAACTGGGTTCGGTGGGCGAGATGCCGTGCTTGAAGGCGTTTTCGATGAGGGAGATAAAGATAAGCGGGGCTATCTCCGTACGGTTCTCAGGCCCGATGTCGAAGTGGGTTTCTACCGTGACATTGGCTGCCAGCCGGATACGCATTAAGGCAATATAGTTGCGGATAAAGTCCATTTCCTTGTTGAGGGGAACGAGATTCTGCTGATTGTCGTAAAGTACGTGACGTAACAGACGGCTCAGTTCCTGTACTGCCTGTTGTGCCTTGTCGGCATCGAAGGCAATGAGGGCATAGATATTGTTGAGCGTGTTGAGCAGGAAGTGAGGGTTGAGCTGACTGCGCAGATTCTTCAGTTCAGCTTCAGTACGTTGTTGCTCGGCTTCCCGACGTGCATTCTCATTGGCAGCCCAACGCCGACTCATGCGGATGGCTGCGCTGAGTCCCACAGTGAGTATCATCGAGAAAATATCACGCAGGAAGAAAATCCATTTTGGGGGTCCGTCAGGCCGTTTTATGGGACGGAGGGTATCAGGATGTACCATGATAAATTCCTGCCAAAAATGCGATCCGGTTGCGATGAGCAAGATGCATAAGACATTGAGTGTAAGATAGGTTTTGACATGATTCCTAAATAAATACCGAGGGATGAGCAGACAGTAATTTAGGTAAAAAATAATGAGAAACGAAAGGGGAACGATACATCCATGGCGCAGATAGCTGGTCCATGTGATATTGAACCCGCTCCGGCTCATCATGAGGAACGGGAAGCCGAAGACGATACCCCAGCCAATGATGTGGGTTAAGGCTTCGACGAGATAGGGGCGTTGTGACAGGTTTTGTTTTATCATAGTGGGACAAAGATAAGATTAAATGAAGAATTAATCATGAAGAATGAAGAATTATTTGAAGGCATGGATGATACGGATATACGTGATAAAGGAGGAGCTTTATTCGTGAGAGTCCGTACAATCCATGCCTGTAAAGCGTCTTATTCGTAGCGGATAGCTTCGATCGGGTCGAGACAAGCAGCCTTCTTGGCAGGATACCATCCGAAGAACACGCCGGTGACGGTGCAGACAGCGAACGAAAGGATGACACTCCAAGGCTGGATGAAGATGGGCCAGTGGGCTACGTTCTTGACGATGAACGACGCGCCGCATCCGATGAGTACACCGATGATACCACCTGTGATACTGATGAGGATGGCTTCGATGAGGAACTGCGACAAGATGTCGATGCCACGGGCGCCGACGGACATGCGCAGACCGATTTCTCGGGTACGCTCTGTGACGGAGACGTACATGATATTCATGATACCGATACCACCTACGACGAGCGAGATGCCTGCGATGCAGGCCAGCAGGGTGGTCATCAGGTCGGTCGTGGTGTTGAGCATGGAGCTCAGCTCCTGTTGGCTGCGGATGGTGAAGTCGTCTTCGTCCGTTTCGCGCAGTTTGTGGTTGCGTCGCAGGATGGTGTTGACTTCTTCCGTGGCATAGTCGGTCATGTCTTCAGAGAGGGCCGAGGCGAAAATGCCTTCCAGATAAGTCTGGGTCAGCAGTCGTTTCATCACGGTGGTATAGGGAGCCAGTACGACGTCGTCCTGGTCCATGCCCATGGAGTTGTAGCCTTTGCTTTTGAGGACACCTACCACGCGCAGGGGGACTTGATTGAAACGGATGATACGTCCGATGGGGTCGGTACCGTCAGGGAAGAGGTTGTCTACGATCGTCTTTCCGATGACACAGACCTTGGCGGATACCTGGATATCGGCTTCGGTGAACATTTCGCCTTCTTCGACCGTCAGCTGACGTATCTCCAGATACTCTGTGCCTACACCACTTACCGAGGAGGGATAGTTGTTGTTACCGGCAATGAGTTGTCCGCTGCTCGATACGTTAGGACTGATAGCCGAGAGAAAAGTCGTTTCGTTGCGTAACGATTCATAGTCTGTCAGCTTCAAAGTCTGCATTTCGCTGGGATCCATGCGGACACCTCCTCTGCGTTCACCTCCCGGATGGATCATGATCATGTTTGAACCCATCTCGGAGATTTGTGCCTGGATGCTCTTCTTCGAGCCTTGGCCAATGGCCAGCATCGTGATGACGGAGGCCACACCGATGATGATGCCCAGCATGGTGAGGAAGGCGCGCAACTTGTTGTTGGAAAGAGCACGCAAGGCTATTTTGAATAAATTTGTTCCGTTCATAATGTTACTTGCTTTTTAGATTCAGTCCTCTTCGGGGACGGGGAGGGCGGCCAGTGCTTCGGCTGCATTCAGGATGTTCGGGTTTACGCGGTCATCCTTTACTTGTCCGTCGCGCAGGGTAATGTTGCGGCTGCTGTACTGGGCTATTTCAGGATTGTGGGTGACGAAGATGATGGTACGTCCTTCGGCATGAAGCTTCTGGAAGAGGACCAGGATTTCGAACGAAGTTCGTGTATCGAGGTTACCTGTCGCTTCGTCGGCCAGGATGACGGCGGGATTGTTGACCAGTGCACGGGCAATGGCCACACGCTGCATCTGTCCGCCGGACATTTGGTTGGATTTGTGCTCCAGTCGGTCGCCCAGACCGACGGCCACCAGGGCGTCGATGGCCCTGCGGCGGCGTTCGGCGGCCGAGACTGAAGGGTTGTACATCAGCGGCAATTCCACGTTTTCTACAGCAGTGGTTTTCGGCAGAAGGTTGTAGTTCTGGAAGACGAAGCCTATCTTGCGGTTGCGCAGGATGGCACGCTGCGGCTTGGACATGGTACGCACGGCAATGCCGTCCAGCAGGTATTCGCCACTGGTAGGAGTATCGAGGCAGCCCAGGGTGTTGAGCAGGGTGGACTTGCCCGATCCCGACGTTCCCATGATGGTAACAAACTCGCCTTCGCGGATGGTGAATGAAACGCCACGCAGAGCATGTACCGTTTCATCGCCCACCTGGAAATTGCGTTTGATGTTCTGAAGTTCGATGACAACTTTGTTCATGGCTGTTTCTTTTTTTATTGTTTGCCGTTACTGCTGCTCTTTTTCTTGTCGTTTCCCGGAGGGCCAGGCATGAAGGGGCTGCGTTCGCCGGCTTCGAGTTCGGCTTCGGGTTGAGCGCCGCGGGTGATGTTGGCCTCGCAGATGACTTCTGTTCCGGCTTCGATGCCGCCTGTTATTTCAGTGTAGCTTCCGTTACTGATACCTGTGCTGACGGGGTGGGCAGTGAAGACATTGCCTTCCTTGGTCCACAGCTTGTGTTCACCTTCGCAGTCGTTGATGACGGCATCAGCTCCTACAATGGGACGGGCGGGGGTGAAGCGCAGGGTAGCGGCAGGTACACTGTTCACACCACGTTTGTCTAGCGTGTAGATAGTGATGTTGGCTGTCAGACGAGGCTTCAGTTTCAGGTCAGGATTGGGAGCCGAAATGACAACTTCATAGGTGACTACCGTCGTGCTACTGGTAGTGCTGGTCGATGAGGAGGCTTCGCCCAGGCGGATCTGCGTAACTTCGCCCTGGAAGGTATCGTTGGGGTAGGCGTCTACGGTAAACTCCACACGTTGGCCCAGTTCTACGCCGCCTATATCGGCTTCGTCAACGTCGGCCACTACCTGCATCTGTGTCAAGTCGGCGGCAATGGTGAAGAGGGTCGGAGTTTCGAAGCCGGAAGCTACGGTCTGTCCTTCTTCCACATCCTTGCTGATGACTACGCCGTCGATGGGCGAGGTGATGGTAGCATACGACAGGTTTCGTTCAGCCTTGGCCAAGGCTGCCTTGCTGCTGTCGAAAGTGCTCTTTGCCTTCAGGTAGTTATATTCGGACTGTTCGTAATCGGTGTCGCTAATGAGGTTCTTGGCTTTCAGTCCTTTGTTGCGTTCATAGTTTTTCTTCTGATACTCGTATTCGGCTTTGGCACCGTCGTAGGTAGCTTGTGAGGAAGCCAGCTCGCTTTCCAATGTTACCTTATCCATCAGGGCGATGAGCTGTCCTTCCTTGACGATGGTGTTGTAGTCTACATAAATTTTGTCGATGATACCACTGACCTGTGTACCTACTTCGACTTCGGTGACGGGTTCGATGGTTCCGGTAGCGGTGACGAAGTTCGAGATGTCCGCCGGTCCTACCTTGACCATCTCATAGGTGACCTGCTGCTTCCGGCTGCTTCCTCCGAACAGCCATATGGCTGCTCCGGCTACGATGATGACGCCTGCCGTGAGGCTGATGATTTTCTTCTTGTTCATATTCTAAATCTAAATTTTGATTGTTTTCTATTTTGTTAGAGTTCAAACTTCTCGCCTTGATAGAACTGGAGCAGGCCGGCGTTGAGTAGTGCCATGTATTTTGCCTGCAACATTTCCTGCTGGGCGCTGAGGAGATTGTTCTTCTCGGTAAGCAGTTCGACGGTATTCTTCATGCCGAGGTTAAACTGTTCGCTGACGAGGTCGTAGCTGGTCTGTGTGCTCTCCAGTTTCTTGCTGGCGGCCACGTATTGTTGCTGGGCACTATTGGCGTCTAGCCACAGGTTCTCGATGGTCTTGTAGAGCGTCTTCTGCTTGTCGAGCAGGTCCAGTTCGCTGGTCTGTTTCTGGAGTTTGGCTTTATTGACCGCCGACTTGGTTTGGCGCTTGTCAAAGATAGGAATACTCAAGGTGAGTCCCAGTGAATTGTTCCAATTCTGCTTGATCTGTTCGGTGAAGCTGAAGTCGTTTCCGTTGGCGTTAGTGCTTCCGATGCCTGCGCTGAGGCTGATGGTAGGCATGTAACCTGCACGGGCAATCTTGATATTGAGGTCGGAAGATTCGACGTCGAGTTTGCCTGACTCAATCTCGGGGCGCATCAGCAGGGCGGTACGGTAGACATCGGCCTTGGTGGGCAGGGGCGAAAGCACCTGTGTGTCGTCGGGCATTGTCATGTCGAGGTTCATTTCCTCGCTGCCGTCCAGCTCAAGCAACTGTTTCAGCTGGAGTTTGTAGTCCTGCAGGGTGGCCTGTGAGGTGACCAGCTGATAGTTGTCGCTGCTCACCTGTGCGTCCAGCTGGGCCAGGTCGCTCTGGGCGATGCTTCCGGCCTCGAAGAGCTGCTTGCCGCGTTCGTATTGGGCCTGGCTTACTTCGAGAGTTGCTTCGTTTATCTTTACAGCTTCGGCAGCATAGAGTATCTGTACATAGACCTGCATGATGCTTTCTTCGATGGAGTTTTCGCTTTCGGCTACGGCCAGATCGGCGATACGTTGACTGAGTTGCTGTTGCTTGATGGTATTCAGACGTTTGCCACCGTTGTAGAGCGTCCAGTTGGCATCGATGCCATAGCTTCCGTTATAGGATGTCTTGCTCTGGCTGGTGGTGATGTTGTCGCCGCTGATGATGGTACCGTTGGTGGTATTGGGGCGGTTTACGACGCGCTGGCTGACGCTGGCGTTGAGCGAGGGGAAGAGGTCGGCTTTGGCCGTCTTTACGTCTTCCTGTGTGCTCTGTGCACTGATACGGTTGCGGCGGATGGTAATGTTGTGCTGCAAGGCATAGTCTATGCACGTCTGTAAGTTCCATTGCTGAGGAATGGAAGTGTCGGCTATGCTGTCGGTCTGCACGGTCGGCACCGTCTCGACGGTCTGTGCTTCTACGCAGGTGATACCTGCCAGGCAGAGAGCCGTCAGGGTGAATGTTCTTAGATCTGTCATATTGCTTGAGAATTTGGATTTTTCTACTCTATGATTTTGTATCTCTCTTCTTTTTCCTGACACAAAAGTAGTAGACTACTGGCAGATGTGAAAAAAAGATGGACATAGGGCGGATGGATAACGGCCAGTCGACAGATTTCACCGACCAATCGGCTTTTCTGTCGGTGAACAGTTTTTTTAGGTGGTGGACTATTGATTTTTCCGGTGAAAGTGGTTGGTGGTTTCAAAGATTGGATTATCTTTGTATTATTATGTTTGACCTTAAACAATGAAACAGTTTATTCTGACAGTTTGGCAATTCTATCGCGACGGCTTTCGCAGTATGAAGCTGGGGCGGACGTTGTGGCTGATTATCCTCATCAAGCTTTTTATCCTGTTTTTCATTCTTCGATTGTTTTTCTTCCCTGATTTCTTGAATCAGGCAACTGAAGGTGGAGAAAAGGATGGATATGTGAGCCATGAATTGATTGAAAGGATGCCGTAAAAAGATTCATTTGTTTACAACCTAACCATTTATTTTCTGATTAAAATCTTTATTATTTATGATTGAACACATTGATTCTTCGCTGATCGACTGGTCGAGGGCACAATTTGCACTGACCGCCATCTACCATTGGATTTTTGTGCCGCTGACCTTGGGGCTGGCCGTGGTCATGGGCCTTATGGAGACCTTTTATTATCGGACGGGCGACCTTTTCTGGAAACGGACCGCCCGATTCTGGATGAAACTTTTTGGTATCAACTTCGCCATAGGCGTGGCTACAGGGCTTATTCTGGAGTTTGAGTTCGGTACCAACTGGAGCAACTACAGCTGGTTTGTGGGCGACATCTTCGGAGCACCGCTGGCCATCGAGGGTATTGTGGCTTTCTTCATGGAGGCGACGTTCATTGCCGTGATGTTCTTCGGCTGGCAGAAAGTGAGTCGCGGCTTCCACTTGGCTTCTACGTGGCTGACGGGTTTGGGTGCCACCATTTCGGCCTGGTGGATACTGGTGGCCAATGCGTGGATGCAATATCCTGTGGGGATGGAGTTCAACCCTGATACTGCTCGCAACGAGATGGTGGACTTTTGGGCCGTAGCCACTTCGCCGATGGCCGTCAACAAGTTCTTCCACACCGTCCTTTCAGGTTGGGTGCTGGGAGCCTTGTTTGTGGTGGGCGTCAGCTGCTGGTATCTGTGGAAGAAGCGCGAGCGCCGCTTTGCCCTGAGTAGCATCAAGGTGGGTGCGTCCGTAGGCCTGTTTGCGGCACTGATGGCTGCCTGGACGGGCGACGGGTCGGGCTACCAGGTGGCCCAGCATCAGCCAATGAAGTTGGCCGCCATGGAGGGTTATTACGAAGGGCAGGAGGGAGCCGGCCTGGTGGCCTTCGGCGTGCTGAACCCTGCCAAGCAGAAGGCCGACGACGGCGTGGAGCCTTTCCTCTTCCGCATGGAGATTCCCAAGATGCTCTCGTTGCTGGCCGAGCGCAAGGCCGATGCCTTTGTACCAAGTATCAACGACCTGCTGGAGGGTGGCTACGAGCTGAAAGACGGCACGACAGCCCTTTCGGCCACAGAGAAGATGGAACGCGGACGCAAGGCCATCGGGGCCTTTGCCGCCTATCGGGAGGCGCGTGCCCAGGGTGACGATGCGGCGGCCGGGGTTGCTTCCGTCGAGTTGAAGGAGAATATGCCATATTTTGGCTACGGATACATCAAAGACGTGCACGAGCTGGTGCCTAACGTGTCGCTCACCTTCTACATGTTCCGCGTAATGGTGATGTTGGGCGGCTATTTCATCGTGTTCTTCCTCGTGGTGCTGTTTGTGGTCTTCAGGAAAGACCTGAGCCGCCTGCGCTGGTTGCAGATGGTGGCCATGCTCAGTGTACCGCTGGGATATCTGGCCGGACAGGCAGGTTGGGTGGTGGCCGAGTGCGGGCGCCAGCCGTGGACCATCCAGGATATGCTGCCCGTAGGCGCGGCCATCTCGAAGCTGGAGGTGGGTTCGGTACAGACAACCTTCTTCCTCTTCCTGTTCCTCTTTACCGTCCTGCTGGTGGCCGAGGTGGGCATCATGCTGAAAGCCATCCGCAAGGGACCTGAGAATTCAAACGTAGACATTCATTCTTCAAATTATTGACGTTATGGCATTACTTCAACAATATTGGTGGTTTGTGGTCTCCCTGCTGGGAGCCATTCTGGTGTTTCTGCTTTTTGTGCAGGGGGGTAATTCGCTCCTGTTCTGTCTGGGCAAGACGGAAGAACAACGGCGCATGCTGGTGCTCTCGACGGGGCGCAAGTGGGAATTTACGTTCACGACGCTCGTTACCTTCGGAGGCGCCTTCTTCGCTTCCTTCCCCCTGTTCTATAGTACCAGCTTCGGCGGGGCCTATTGGTTGTGGATGATTATCCTCTTCAGCTTCGTGTTGCAGGCCGTCAGCTACGAATTCCAGCTGAAGGCGGGCAATCTGCTGGGCAAGAATACGTATCGTGCCTTTCTGGTATTAAACGGCGTGGTTGGGCCTGTCTTGCTGGGCGGAGCGGTAGCCACGTTTTTCACGGGTTCGGCCTTCTATGTGGACAAGGGAAGCATGACGGAGACGATGATGCCCGTCATTAGCCGTTGGGCCAACGGATGGCATGGGCTAGACGCATTGGGTGATCCCTGGAATGTGGTGCTGGGGCTGGCGGTGTTCTTTCTGGCACGGGTGCTGGGTGCTTTGTACTTTGTGAATAGCATTGCCGACGAAGAGTTGGTGGGCCGTTGCCGCCGTTCGTTGTGGGCCAATGCGAGCTTGTTTTTGGCGTTCTTCTTGGGCTTCTTGGTGCGCACGCTGCTGGCCGACGGCTATGCGGTCGATCCTGAGACAGGACTTGTGTGCATGGAGCACTACAAGTATCTGACGAATTTCCTCGAGATGCCGCTAGTGCTGGTGCTGTTCTTGGCTGGTGTGGTCTGTGTGCTTTGGGGCATCGGGCGTACGTTGTGGAAGAAGGGCTTCGACAAGGGCATCTGGTTTGCAGGCATTGGTACGGTACTGACAGTACTGTCTCTTTTATTGGTAGCCGGCTATAACAATACAGCTTATTATCCTTCGACGGTCGACCTGCAAAGCTCGCTCACCTTGCAGAACAGCAGTTCCAGTGAATTTACTTTGCGAACTATGGCTTATGTATCCATTCTCGTCCCCTTTGTGCTGGCCTACATCTTCTATGCCTGGCGGAGCATCGACAATCGCAAGATAGAGCGGCAGGATACGGTTGGTGAATGACAGTAGTGTTTTTCTATTATTGTCTTAAATAAAAAAGGCACGGATGCTGCAGCTCGCGAGCTGTCTGGCATCCGTGCCTGAATAATATAGAGAGTTTTTGAGTTTACTTTATTTGACCAGTGTCGATGAAGGGTGATGCCCTGCTCGGGTAGTAGCATCGGTTGCTGCATCCTTGAACTTCACTTGATAGAACTTTTCGTTCTCATAAATGGTGTTCACGCGGATATTCAGTCCTTCCTTACCTTCCAGCAAGTCTGCTATATTGTCCAGTTTGTAAGAAACAATGGCCGAGCCGGGTACGAGTTGTGAATCTTCATTGGCATTATGGCGGAACTCCAATGTTACATAACCAGCCTGATCATTTTCGCCTGTTGAGGCTTCGTTTACTACCAGGCTCAGCATGTGCTTTTTGTCGGGATTTTCGCTGTGCATGAACTGACATTCAATGTTCAGGTAATCCTTGCGTGTGAGCCACATCTGTGTAATGTTGATTTTGTCATCACCGATGCTGTCTTCTTTTTCAGCAGGCATGAAGTAAATATCCTTAGTCAGGATGTCTTCTATCCAACGAATTTTTGCATTGTATTCATAGCCGGGCATTTCTTCGGGCAGTTCGTCAAAGAAAACGAAAGCTCTCTGACCGTCTACAGCTTTGTAGTTGTGCAGATTGCTCATGTCGCCGGGGAAGAGCTTACTGTCTTCATCCAAGAGGACGTAAAAATCACCTTCACTGTCACTCAGTGTCTTGATGGTTCCCACCGTAAACAGGGGATTGCTGTCGTCGTCGTCCAGACACGACTGGAATATCGACATGACCGATAGCAGAAGTATGCACGCAATGAAAGTCGTGCGGATTTGTTTCATCATGTTCGTATGGTTTTTAATGGTTTTTGTCTGATAAACGCAGTTTTAGATAAAATACTGCATTCCGATTTGTTAAAGAAACAAAAGTGTATTTTTCTTCCCGGACGATGCAGTATTTTTGCGTCCAACGCATTTTATAGACAAACACGTGTAAAAGGAGAATGGAAGAAAAAGAATTGGCCGAACAGTGTCGGCGGGGTGACAACCGTGCCCGCCGGGAATTGTACGAACGCTATGCAGGGCGCATGTTGGCTTTGTGTCTGCGTTATTCGGGCAATCGTGAAGTGGCCGAAGATCTGCTGCACGACGGCTTTTTGAAACTGTTCTCTTCCTTTGATAAGTTTACCTGGCGTGGCGAAGGTTCGTTGCGGGCCTGGATGGAGCGGGTGATGGTGAACACAGCGCTGCAATACCTGCGACAGAACGATGTACTCAACCAAAGTACGGCTTTGGACGATCTTCCTCTTGAGGCTTACGACGAACCAGAACCTGAAGCCTGTGAAACCATTCCCCAACAAGTGTTGATGCAATTTATCAGTGGACTGCCTGCTGGTTATCGTACAGTATTCAACCTGTATGTAATGGAGGGCAAATCACATAAGGAAATTGCTGCCCAACTGGGCATAAATGAACGTTCGTCTGCTTCTCAACTGGCCAGAGCTAAGGCTTCATTGGCAGAACAGGTGAGAGCGTGGATGAAAGCGAATAGATAATACATTATATTATAGTATTAAAGATATGAGCGACGAATTGTGGTTAAAGAAAATCAAGGAACGGTTGGACGACTGTTCGGAACCTCTACCTCCCGGTGGTTGGGAGAGGTTGCAACGAGAGTTGGACAAGGCTGCTCCTGCTGCGGTTCCCCATCGGAGTCGTCTGGTGATGATGCGCCGATGGTCGGTAGCAGCTGCCGCTTCGGCATTGGTAGCGGTTGCTGCGGTCAGCCTGTGGTTGCTTCAGAGTCCTGTAGGGCAGGAGGTACGTCGTGCCGAGGTGCCCGTTGTTACTCAGCCGGACGAGATACCAGGTTCCGTTCCCGAAAACGAACAGTTGGCTTTGGCATCTGAAGTTCCTTCGCGGACAAAGACTTCCAGAACAGTTGTTCCGGTGAATGTAGCAGTTGTGCCCGTGTCGGAAGTGGCAGAAAATATAGAGATCAAAGAAGGTGAAGATGTCATTGAGACAGTGCCTGTCGTAGATGTTCCCGAGGTAGAAGATGTAGCGGTTACCAAAGAAGAGAAAAAGGAGTCTGTACGCCGTTCTACTCCGAAGAAGACCAGTCTGGACGAACCGCGTGTCATCAGTCGGTCACAAAAGAGAGAGGATGGATGGTCGTTCGGCCTGTCTGTGGGAAACCGCAGTGGTTCTTCCGATGGTGGTGATAAGGATCTTATTTATGATTCGGGACCTGGCGGTCTGGTACAGGGCAGTAACATCAACCTGAGTGCAACCACCAATGGTGTGATAGCCATTCCCGGTGAGCAGGAGTTGACGTTCAAGGACGGTATGCCTTACGTGCTGAAACGGAGCGATGAACCGGTCGATGCCAAGCATCGTCAGCCTGTCAGTGTAGGTTTTTCAGTCAGGAAGAATCTGGGGCATGGCCTGTCTGTGGAGTCCGGCTTGATGTATACCTATTTGTATTCCGACCTGTATTTTGGCAAAGGCAACAACAGTGTGGAGCAGAAGCTGCACTATTTGGGTATCCCGTTGCGTGTCAACTGGAATTTTGTCGATACGCGCAAGTTCTCGGTATATCTCTCTGCCGGTGGTGCTATAGAGAAATGTGTATATGGGAAGCTTGGTGACGAAAAACAGACAGTGGATCCTGTACAACTTTCGGTTTTGGGTGCACTGGGTGCTCAATATAATCTATCCCGGCGATGGGGCCTGTATGTAGAACCGGGTATATCTTATTATTTTGACGACGGCTCTAAAGTACAGACCATCCGCAAGGAACGTCCTTGTAGCTTTACGCTACAGGCAGGTTTGAGACTCACTTATTGAGTAGAAATTTGAAGATAACTGGTTTGGTCAGTTGACTATCACGATGGGGAAATACTCCTTGAACAGTGCTTCGGCTCGTGCCAGCTGTTCGGGAGTATTTTCTTTTATCTCTTTCAGCTGGTAGTCCAGTCCCATGGCTTCGTATTTGTGTACTCCCAGTCGATGGTAAGGTAGTATTTCCACCCGTTGTATGTTTTTGTAGGTTCCGAGTATTTCGCCCAGGTGGCGGATATCTTCTTCCGCATCGCTATAGCCGGGAACAAGAACGTAGCGCAGCCAGAAAGGACGGTTGTGTTCTTCCAGCCAGGCGGCTGTACGCAGTGTTTGTTCGTTGCTTCGTCCTGTGAGCAGTCGGTGGCGTTCGGGGTTGATTTGCTTGACGTCGAGCAGCACGAGGTCGGTCAGTCCAAGCAGCGTCTCCACATGTTTGTTCCAGACACCTCCGTTGCTGTCTAGGCAGATGTGGATACCCTGCGCCTTCAACGCTTGGAACAGTGGTATCAGTGCTTCAGCCTGTACGGTAGGTTCTCCACCACTGAAGGTAATTCCTCCTTTTTTCCCGTAAAATGGTTTTTGGCTGACGGCCATCTCCAGTATTTCCTCAGGACGTGTTTCTTTGCTTTCCCCCTTCGGGTCGATGGTGTCGGGGTTGGCACAGTAGAGGCAACGGAACGGGCAGCCTTGCAGAAAGACGACGAGCCGGAGTCCCGGCCCGTCGAATGTTCCCATACTTTCGTAAGAATGAACTCTAATCATAGTTTGTTACATGCGTTCGTGGAATGAGCGGCTGATTACTTCCAGCTGGTGTTCACGGCTTAGCTTGATGAAGTTCACGGCGTAACCGGATACACGGATGGTGAGTTGCGGATACTTTTCGGGATGCTCCATGGCGTCCTCCAGCATCTCGCGGTTCAGTACGTTCACGTTCAGGTGGTGGGCACCCTTGGTGAAGTAGCCGTCCATCATTGTTACCAGGTTTTCCACACGTTCTTCGGCCGTTGGTCCCAGCGACTTGGGTACGATGGAGAACGTGTTGCTGATTCCATCCTGCGAGTCGCGGTAGCGCAATTTGGCTACAGAACTCAGGGAGGCGATAGCTCCGTTCTTGTCACGTCCGTGCATGGGGTTGGCACCCGGAGCGAAAGCTACACCTTTGGCGCGTCCGTCGGGAGTAGCACCTGTCTTCTTGCCATACATGACGTTGGATGTAATGGTCAGCAACGAAAGGGTGGGGCGTGCGTTCTTGTAAACAGGCAATTTCTTCAATTCTTCGCTGAAGTAGTAAACCAAGTCTACGCCGAGGTGGTCCACACGGTCGTCGTTGTTGCCGAAGCAGGGGAATTCGCCTTCGATGTCGAAACCTTCAGTCAGGCCGATTTCGTTGCGACGTGCCGTCACTTTGGCATACTTGATAGCCGACAGAGAATCGAGTGCGATAGACAGTCCGGCTACACCGTAGGCCAGGTTGATGCGCGGATCTGTATCTACGAAAGCCATTTGTGCTTTCTCGTAATAATACTTATCGTGCATGTAGTGAATGATGTTCATCGCTTCGTTGTAGACACGTGCTATTTCGGTAAGTACCTTTTTATAGTTGGTCATTACCTCTTCGAAGTTCAGTGTGTCGCTGGTCAGTACGGGGATGCCTTTCACCATGATGGTACCCGTGTTTTCGCAACGTCCGCCGTTGATAGCCAGCAGCAGGGCTTTGGCCAGGTTGGCACGTGCTCCAAAGAACTGTATCTGCTTGCCGATAGCCTGATAGGATACACAGCAGGCAATGCCGTAGTCGTCGCAACCGCGAACCTCGCGCATCAGGTCGTCATTCTCATATTGGATGGAGCTGGTATCTACCGAAACTTTGGCACAGAAATCCTTGAAGCCTTCGGGCAGGTCGGGGCTCCACAGTACGGTGAGGTTGGGTTCGGGCGATGGACCGAGATTATAAAGTGTCTGCAAGAAGCGGAACGAAGTCTTCGTTACCTTTGTACGTCCGTCGTTGAAACGTCCTCCGATGGCTTCGGTCACCCAAGTCGGGTCGCCTGCAAAGATATCATTGTAAGACTGCATGCGCAGGTGGCGAACCATACGCAGTTTGATGACAAACTGGTCGATAAGCTCCTGGGCGAAAGTCTCGTCGATATGTCCGTGAGCCAAGTCATATTCAATGAAGATATCCAGGAAAGACGATACGTTACCCAGCGACATGGCAGCTCCATCCTGTTCTTTTACGGCAGCCAGGTAAGCCATATACACCCACTGTACAGCCTCTTGTGCCGAAGTGGCAGGGCGACTCAGGTCAAGTCCGTAGTATTCGCCCATTACTTTGATTTCTTTCAGCGCCTTGATTTGTTCGGTTACCTCTTCGCGCAAGCGGATGCGTGCGTCAGTCATGGGGCCGGTCAGGTTGCGCTTATCCTCTTCCTTGGCTTCAATCAGGCGGTCGATGCCATAGAGGGCCAGTCGGCGATAATCACCGATGATACGTCCGCGTGCATAATTGTCAGGCAGTCCGGTGAGGAAGCCCAGCGAGCGGAAAGAACGTATTTCGTCAGTATAGGCGTCGAACACGCCGTCATTATGTGTCTTGCGATAGTGTGTGAAGATATCCTTCACTTTGTCATCTACTTCCAAGCCGTTTTCGCGGCAAGCTTTGGCCACGACGTTGATACCGCCGAAAGGTTTGATGGCGCGTTTCAGCAGTTCGTCAGTCTGTAAGCCGACAATCAGTTCATTTTCCTTGTCGATGTAGCCTGCTTGATGTGAAGTGATGGTGGATACTGTGGTATTGTCCAAGGAGCGGACACCGTTGTTGTTTCTCTCTTCCTCGAGTGCTTTCAGGCAAATTTCCCAGATGCGTTTGGTACGTTCGGTAGGTCCTTGCAGGAAAGATGCGTCTCCGGTGTAGGGGGTGATGTTTCTGCTGACAAAGTCAGTCACGTTGATTTCTTTGCTCCAGAGCCCGTCAATGAAAGTCTTGTTCAATTCCATAATATTCATTTTGTTTTGATGGGTTATTAAGAAATAATTCTTTTGAGCGTGCAAAAATACATTAAATATTTCATATATATGGCATCTTTATGCGTATTTCTATGCTGAATAACATAAAAATGGCAATATGTAGGTATTTTTTTTCTGAGACTATTGTATTTCAGAAAAATATTTGTACCTTTGCCCCGCCTTTGAAAAATGGAGGTACTCCCCGATGGAGTTTTGGAGAGGTGGCAGAGTGGTCGATTGCGGCGGTCTTGAAAACCGTTGTGCTGCGAGGCACCCGGGGTTCGAATCCCTGTCTCTCCGCTGGATGCTGATAATCAGTGATTTATAAAGGTTATACCCGGCTTTGCACCCTACGATGTAAAGTCGGGTGTTTTTTTTATTCTTTCGGTTGTGTTTTTCTTTATTCTGTCGGTGTAGAAATCTCGTTATTTATATGTAAATTTGCCGCTCTATAATTGAAAACACAGAATCCCTATGAAGAAAATTCTTGTAAACTTGGCGATGTTCGCCGCGTTGTGGCTGTCAAGTGCTGTCTGTATGGCTCAGCGATGCGAAAAGGTGGAAAACTCCGTGGTCTTGTCGGAAGATGAAGTGCCTGTCTTCATTACCATCGGGCAGTCGAATGCGGACGGGTCGGCTTTTGCCGATGCTGATGAAGACCGTCGTTTGAGTGCCTGGTATGACGAGCCGGCCTCCAATCCCGGCTTGATGAAGATATGGTATCGCAGTTGCTATATCGTGAACCAATCCGATGGCGCGCGGTGGGTTTTTGACGGCACTACTGAAGACGTGGCTCCCGGATGGCTTGACTTGTATTACAAGAATGACAACCTGAACGGGAAGAGTATGATGAATATGATTCACGGCTATGGTACTTGGAGCGAAGGCGCGGCGGGCCGCCGGGGGATGGAAGGGGAGTTCGGCATGCGCTTTCAGCAGGCTTTTCCCGACAAGGAGCTTTATGTGGTCAAGTTGGGATGTTCGGGTTCTAAAATCGAGACTTGGGCTTCCGCTTCCGACAGTCACAACTGGGACTACTTTTATGAAAATATCTATCGGCCTGCCATCAACGATTTGCTGGGCAAAGGCAAGAAGCCCCGTCTGGCGGGAATTTGGTGGATGCAGGGAGAGGGAAACGGCGCCGATTCCAAGGAGCACTATTTGCCTCTGCTGAAGACGCTGATAGAGAAGTGCCGCGAGCGGCTTGGTTTCCCGGATGCGCATATCTACATTGGGCACATCGTGAAGCCGGGAGAGAGTGTGACCAATCCCACGGCTTCGGTTCAGTTTGGGCAAGGTGTGCGTGACGCGCAGGACGCCATTGTCAATCCGGCCGATGAAAACTTTATTCCGAATGTCTCCATTATAGATGCCAAAGATAGTCCGTTCGACAAGGACAATCTGCACTGGGGGCACGTCGGCATCAATCAAATCGGCAGAAAAATTGCCGGCGAGGTGATTTCAGCCGGCAATCGGGGTGAATGGGCGGTTTTCCATCCGTCAGCATTCAAAAGTTTTGCTGCGTGCCAACATGCAGGCGCCGATGACTCCGGCGGTGCTCTTTAGTTTGGAGAGGGTGATGGTGGAGTCCTGGTTTACCAGGTTGAGCGAATATTTGCGGATGGCGCTCTTGATGGGCTGCAAGATGTAGTCGCCGGTCTGTGAGAGGGTGCCTCCGATGATGACCAGTTCCGGATTGAAGAGGTTTATCAGCCCTGCAATCTGCTTGCCTAACTTTTGGCCTATTTCCTCTAAGAGTTCGATGCACAGAAGGTCTTCCTTATTGATGGCGTCTATGATTTCGTCCAAAGTGAGAGGATTCTCCATGTCTTTGGCCCTGTTCGAGAGGATGGACTCCTCCCCGTTGGCGATGCGTTCCAGCAGGATGCGGTGCAGTGCCGAACCGGATGCCTCCGTCTCCAGGCATCCCTTCTTTCCGCAATGGCATATTATTTCGTTGTTGAATGCGGGCAGGTGTCCCAGTTCGCC
Organism: Bacteroides togonis; assembly: GCF_900130135.1. Lineage (NCBI taxonomy): Bacteria > Pseudomonadati > Bacteroidota > Bacteroidia > Bacteroidales > Bacteroidaceae > Bacteroides > Bacteroides togonis. The sequence goes on from NZ_LT670820.1 coordinate 146,557, forward strand.
GGAGAATCCTGATTTGCCGGTATATATTTCCCGGTTGATGATGATGCCCAGTCCCAATCCCCAGCTCAGGTTGATGAACAGGATATTCTTTTCGCCGTGGATGTTTCCTTTCAGAAATTCGCCGTAGGTCATGGCGCGCGTGTCGTTGTCGATGGTGACCGTATGCCCTATTTTGCCGGATATGATTTCGGCAAGGGGGCGTTCCTCAAAGTTGAACCAACTGTGGCTGTAGCCCGATTCGGGATTCACCCGTCCGGATATGTTGATGTTGACGTTCAGAATCTTCTCGCTGCTGATGTTGACTTTCTTGATGAACCGGGATATCAGCTTGCACAAGTCGTCCAGTCCCTCTTGGGTGTTTCTGCACTGATAGGGGATGTTCATTTTCTGGTCCACCATATCGCCTTTGAAGTTCATCAGTCCTATGTTGATGGCGAACCGCTTGATGTCCACGCCGATGAAGTAACCGGATTCGGCGTCCAGTCCGTACAGGTTGGGGCGGCGTCCGCTGTTGGTGCCTTGTTTGCCATATTCCTGAATGTACCCTTCCTCGCACATCTCGTTGATGAACTTGGTGACGGTGGGGACACTCAAATCCAACTCTTTGGCGAGGCTGGTAATGGTTGAGTGCCCGTTATAGATATAATAGGTAATGATTTTCTTTTTTAAAAGTGCGTTTTTTGTGCCAGCTTTTATTTCCTCTAATAAATTCGGTTTCATATAGGTTTTGATAGGCTTCATATAGATTCTGATAGATGGTTAGTAGTTAATTGCTTACAAAAGTAGCGAATGTCTTTGATAAATTTCTGATTTCTCCTGTGAATTTATGTTATAGTTGTCTGATGGCGGCTTTATCATATACTATTTCGTTTTTATTTATAAAATATTTTAGTAAACCTATTGTTTTTAATAAAAATGTCTATCTTTGTGGCAGAATACTAATCTTAAATAAAATATTAGCATGGAAAAGATTATTGGATTAATTAATGCACCGTTTACTCCGTTCTATGAAAACGGTGAAGTGAATTACGAGCCTATCGAGGCGTATGCGCAAATGTTGGTGAAGAATGGCCTGAAAGGCGTGTTTATTAATGGCTCTTCCGGTGAAGGCTATATGCTGACGGATGAAGAACGCATGAAACTGGCCGAGCGCTGGATGGAAGTGGCGCCCGAAGGGTTCAAGGTGATTGTACACGTGGGCGGTTGTTGCGTGAAATCCAGCCGCAAACTTGCCGAGCATGCGCAGAAGATTGGCGCGTGGGGCATCGGTGCCATGGCACCTCCTTTCCCGAAGGTAGGTCGTGTAGAAGAATTGGTGAAGTATTGTGAAGAAATCGCTTGCGGCGCTCCTGACCTTCCTTTCTATTATTACCACATCCCTGCATTCAACGGCGCTTTCCTCTCGATGGTAGCCTTCTTGGAAGCGGTAGATGGCCGCATTCCCAACTTCGCGGGCATCAAATATACTTTCGAAAGCATGTATGAGTACAACCAATGCCGTCTGTACAAGAACGGCAAGTATGATATGCTGCACGGACAGGATGAGACGATTCTTCCTTGTCTCGCCATGGGTGGCGCGCAAGGCGGTATCGGCGGAACGACCAATTACAATGGCGTAAACCTGGTGGGCATCATCGACGCTTGGAAGGCCGGTGACCTGGAAAAGGCGCGCGAGTTGCAGAATTTCTCCCAAGAGGTGATTAACGTGATTTGCCATTTCCGCGGCAACATCGTGGGCGGCAAGCGCATCATGAAACTGATAGGGCTGGATTTAGGCAAGAACCGCACTCCGTTCCAAAATATGACCGATGAAGAAGAAGTACGCATGAAGGCTGAGTTGGAAGCCATCCATTTTTTTGACCGTTGCAACAAATTCTGATAGCCATGGATTCAAACTATTTGCAAGCGTGGGCTGATTCCTATCGGAAAGACCTGGTAGAGAATATCATGCCTTTTTGGCTGAAGCATGGACTGGACAAAGTACATGGGGGAGTATATACCTGTGTGGATAGAGACGGCTCGTTGATGGATACTACGAAATCGGTTTGGTTTCAGGGACGTTTCGGCTTCATCTCGGCCTTTGCCTATAACAATGTGGAGAAGAATCCCGAATGGCTGGCTGCTTCCAAAAGCTGTATTGACTTCATCGAAAAGTATTGTTTCGACCAGGATGGCCGTATGTATTTCGAGGTGAAGGAGGACGGTACTCCGCTTCGCAAGCGCCGTTATGTCTTCTCTGAAAGTTTTGCCGCCATTGCCATGTCGGAATATGCGCTGGCGTCGGGCGACCGCGGCTATGCGGAGAAGGCGCTCGCTCTCTTCAAGCAGATACAGCGTTTCATCGCTACTCCGGGTGTTCTGGAGCCGAAGTACCTGCCTGCGTTGGAAGCGCAGGGACACTCCATCACGATGATTCTCATCAATACCGCTTCACGCATCCGTGCCGTTATTGAAGACCCTGCCTTGGAGCGGCAGATAGATGACTCTTTGGCGGCGTTGGAGAAATACTTCATTCATCCCGAATTCAAGGCGTTGCTCGAAATGGTAGGACCGAACGGCGAATTTATCGATACTTGCAACGGACGTGTCATCAACCCGGGGCACTGCATCGAAACCGCCTGGTTCATCCTCGAAGAGGCGAAATACCGTCAGTGGGACAAGAAACTGGTGGATTTGGCGCTTACCATCCTCGACTGGTCGTGGGAGTGGGGCTGGGACAAGGAGTTCGGTGGAATCATCAATTTCCGTGACTGCCGCAACCTGCCTTGCCAGGACTATTCGCAAGACATGAAGTTCTGGTGGCCGCAGACCGAAGCCATCATCGCCACATTGTATGCTTATCAGGCTACCGGAGATGAAAAGTATCTGGAAATGCACAAGAGGATTAGCGACTGGACGTATGCCCACTTCCCCGATAAGGAATGTGGTGAATGGTATGGCTATCTCCATCGTGACGGAACTGTGGCGCAACCTGCCAAAGGCAATATCTTCAAAGGGCCTTTCCACATTCCCCGGATGATGATAAAGAGCTATATGCTGTGCAATGAGTTGCTCTCAAAAAAATAAGACCTTCAATCAGAATTATAGTATCATGAAAAATTCAAAATTCTATCCTTGGATAGTAGTGGCGCTCTTGTGGGTGGTGGCTTTGCTCAACTATATGGACAGGCAGATGCTTTCCACCATGCAGGAGGCGATGAAAATGGACATCGTGGAACTGGGCAAAGCGGAAGCCTTTGGCGCGTTGATGGCTGTGTTCCTGTGGATTTACGGATTTATGAGCCCGCTTGCCGGAATGGTGGCGGACCGCGTGAGCCGTAAATGGCTGGTGGTCGGAAGTTTGTTCGTCTGGTCGGCGGTTACCTATCTGATGGGTTACGCCGATACCTTCCAGGAACTCTATTGGCTTCGTGCGTTTATGGGTGTCAGTGAGGCTCTTTATATACCTTCGGCTCTGTCGTTGATTGCCGATTGGCATCAGGACAAATCCCGCTCGTTGGCGATTGGCATTCACATGACAGGTCTCTATGTAGGGCAGGCTATCGGTGGCTTCGGCGCTACGGTGGCGGCGGCTTTCTCCTGGCATACGGCTTTCCATTGGTTCGGTATTGTCGGCATCGTTTATTCCATCGTGCTGTTACTGTTCTTGCATGAGAATCCTGAACGTGTTCAGACTGCCAAATTGAATCCTGCTGTAGGCGAAAAGAAACCTTCCATGCTCAGCGGTCTGTCTATTGTGCTTTCCAATTGGGCTTTTTGGGTCATTCTGTTCTATTTTGCCGCGCCCAGTCTTCCGGGATGGGCTACGAAGAACTGGTTGCCTACCCTGTTTGCCGAAAGCCTGAATATCCCGATGTCGGAAGCCGGACCTATTTCTACGATTACTATTGCCGTTTCTTCCTTTGTCGGAGTATTGGTGGGCGGCGTGATGTCCGACCGTTGGGTGCAGAAGAACATCCGCGGGCGTGTCTATACCGGTGCCATCGGCTTGGGTATGACCATTCCTTCCTTGCTGTTGTTGGGTATGGGACATAGTTTTGCTTGCGTGGTAGGCGCAGGATTGCTGTTCGGTGTCGGTTTTGGTATCTTTGATGCCAACAATATGCCTATCCTCTGCCAGTTCGTTTCGGCGAAACATCGCGGTACGGCATACGGCATCATGAACATGACCGGAGTGTTTGCAGGTGCTGCCGTTACCCACTTGCTGGGGCGCTGGACCGATGGCGGTAACTTGGGCATGGGATTTGCTATGCTGAGTGGCGTTGTGCTGGTAGCATTGGCGCTTCAGCTCTATTTCTTGCGTCCGAAAACGGATAATCTGGAATAAGAATAATAGAAAAAGCAGTTATGATTGTATCTAATTTGCAAAATAGTCAACGGGTGGAGTCCCTCCACCCGTTGTTTAAGCCCCTTTTCGATTATGTGAAGTCTCACGACTTGCTGCATACTGAATTGGGTCGTATCGAGATAAAGGGGGATGAGTTGTTTATCAACAATGTGAATCCCGAATGCGTGGCAGCCGAAAAGCAAGTGCTGGAGGTGCATCGTGCCTATATCGATGTGCATATCCTGTTGGAAGGCGCCGAACGGATTGGCTGGAAAGCCATCGAAGATTTGACGAGTGAGACGAAGCCGTATGAAGAAGAAGGCGATTGCGCCCTTTATTCGGATGCGCCCACCACGTTCGTAGATTTGCTTCCCGGTCAATTTATGATAGTCTATCCCGAAGACCCTCATGCGCCGGTCATCGGGCGGGGTAAGATACGCAAGCTGATTGCGAAAGTGAAGCTCTGATAGTCGCGCTATGTGTTATAAGCAGGTTGTCCTCTTTGGGAGTAGGGCAACCTGCTTTTTGGGTGTATATGGTACTAAAGGAAATATATCAAAGACATTCTCCGCTCAAGAAGGCTTCGGCTATTTTCTCATACCCTTTCTCATTGGGATGAAGCCCGTCGCTGAACATCGATTCGTCAATTTTTCCGTCTGCTTTGACAAGGTGAGGGGTGAGGTCCACAAATGCGGCGTCGGTCTTTTTCAGCTCTTTTTGTAATTCGACGTTTAAGTCTTTGATTCGCTGCTCCTGCCCTTTTCTCGGCAAGATTCCTATTACGTGCAGTTTGGCGGAAGGTTGCCTTTCACGCACGGCTTTCGCGACAAACAAGATTCCCTCCACGATTTCACTATCTGTATTGAACTGCAAATTATTGGTTCCAATCAGCATGAAAATATCTGTTGCCTTGTAGCCATCCAGCTCTCCATGATAGATACGCCAAAGTACGTTTTCTATCTTGTCCCAGCCGAATCCCATATTGCGGACTTCTGTCCCTGCGAACAGACGGTCCCATGCCTGCCTGCCCCGTTGCTTGTCGGCGAGCGGTTCGCCCGCCCAATAATGGATAATCGAGTTTCCGATAAGCACTGTCTCGGGCGACACGGTACGGTTCAGTTTCAAGACCTCTTCGTGCCTTGCCAGCCAGTCGTAAGGGTCTCTTTTTTGTTTACGGGGAACGCAAGTCGTCGCTTCTCCTTTTTCCTCTTTCAATATCTCACGGATTTTCCTTGCGTAGCTGTCGGCGCATTGTTGCATACCCAGGTCGCTGGGATGCACTCCTTCTACCATAGCGTCCATGGACAGCCCTATCTCTTCCTTGGTCAGGTAGTGGATGTCGTGTACTTGCTGTTGCATCAAGGTGTTATACGCCTCTCGCAACCTGCGGTTGGCTGCCTTGTAGGAAGAAGCCGCACGGGCGGAAGTGTATTCATTGGTATATCCGCTGTGCTCTACCAGCAAGATGGGGGCGGCATTGCGGGCGCGGAGTATCTTCACTCCGGCCAGTATGCGTTCCGCGATGACGGCGGTATCAGCAGGGGCAATCATGTTGGGCATGCAGTCAATGATGTAGAGTCGCGCGTCTGTCTCGGCCAGCAGTTCAAAGAGCTCTTTCTCCAGCTTGCCGCTTCCTGAGAAGCCTAAGTTGATGACCGGATGCTGCAAGTCTCTGCCTATGATATTTGCCCAAGCCATGCCGGGGCGTGAGGCGCAGGCGCCTTGGGCGATGGAAGTGCCATAGACCACCAGCGGCTTTTCCGCGGAGACGGGAATGAAGTCGATGGACGCGTCCTCCTTGATTCCGATTTCAAGGAAAGAGACCGAATTATAAAGAGGCAGGAACAGGGTATATTCATACCCCTTGTCCGTTCCGTCTTCATAAGTAATCCCTCCGTAGGTATAAACAAGGGTATCGCCCAAAGAATATTTGGCGGCGCACCAACGGCTCCGGCCATTTCGGTCTGTGGCGTACAGGTCAACGCCCGAAACGCCGGTAGCGGGCATGTGCGCCATGCTGCGGTTTCCGTTGACCACATACCTCACTTTGATTTCCGGTGAGTCGGAGTAAAAAGCGATGGAAAGTCCCGCGCTTTGCCGGGACAGCTCCCAGACGGCTTTAGTCACTTTCTCCTTCGCCTTCTGCGGAAGGCGTACATAGGTTCCTTGCAGTTCCTGGTTCCATGCCCTGCCGCGGACTACCTGAAAGGGCTGTTCCAGCGGATTTACCCACTTCATCTGCGCCTCCATGCACAGAGTGCCTAAAAGGAGGAGCAGGAATGATAAGATTGTTTTCTTTTTCATCGACTTGTCTTTTTATTTCAGAAGTTTCTTTTGAGGCGAATATATCAGTCCTTCTACCGCATTCTCCCCGTCGGGAGTGACGAATACCGCCGTAAACATCCATTTCACCAACCGCACCTCGGGAGTGGAAAACTTGCCGACAGGCAGTTTCAGCAACACCTTGTTCCAGCCTTTGTTCAGATGGACCTTCAGGGGCGGACGTGCCACGCAATTCTCATTGCCCAAGGCGGTTTCGTTGGATTTCACCCGATGCGTTGCGCTCCATACCGGGGGCATCACTTCCGTACCGTTCAGCCAGATGCGGCTGCCTTTGTAGTCCCATGTCCCTTGTAGAGGGGGCAAATCCATTTCGGAACGCCCGTAGTTCTGGAATTCAGCCCATAGCCCTACTTCCTGCTCTTTAGGAGAGTAAACCCACGTATAGGCGTATGCGGTATGGTTTTCCTGCGGTTCCTTGTAGAAGGTAGGTACCATCTTCCCCCATACATGGCGCAGATAGATGCCGGCGCCGATGGCCTCACGGGTCTGGTACGTTTTGCCTTCGTACTGATAGCTCTCTTTCAGTTCCTTTTCCGGCGGAAATGCTTTCGCCAGGTCGCCTTCGTTGGGGAACGCGTCTGTGATGTTCCACTTCACGTTGGTCTGCTTCACGTAGGCGAACGGGTATCCCTTGAAGGTATGCGCCTTGTGCCAGAGCATGCGTTTTTCAAAGTCGGCGAAAGCCTTGAACTCTTCCGTGTCCTCGCCCGGAAGGATGGTGCCGTTCTTGTCGAAATACTCCGTTCCTCCGCCTATCCACGCGCGTTCCGCCATGGCAAGCATATTGGGATAGAAGTTGTTCTCCAATATGATGTTGCGCTCCGGTTCCACCAGGCGGTCGTTCCAGATGGCGAGGATGGCTCCTGCCATGTCGTCGCTGCCTTGCTCCACATTATAAATCTTGCTGTTGTACAGGGCTATGATGTCGCCGAACGTATCGAAGTGGTTCAGGTAATGGAAGCGGGAGTCGATGGCGGGAATGCCCGGCTGCGCCTTTCCCCGGTAACTCCACAGATGGGTCATGTCTATCTCGCCCGGCTTGTAGTGCCATCCCGGGTTCCAGGAGATTACCTTCTTGCCTTTGGAGCGGACAAATGCCACCATCTCGGGCACGAAGTCCTTGTTGGTAAACTTCACCTCATCGGTGCCTATGTGCAGGTAGGGCACATCGAACGTTTCGCAAACCTCTTCGACCAGCAGCTTCAATATCTTCATGCCTTCGGGGCTTTGCATATCGTGCCGGAAAGTGCGTATGAAGGCGGCGCTATGTCCCGGCATGTCAATTTCCGGAATCAGCGTCATCCCGTGTTTTTTGCAGAAATCCACCAGTTCGCGGGCTTCTTCCAGGGTGTAGTATTTGCCCGGCATGCGTGTGGTGTTTACGCTGTCGTTCAGCATCGGAAAGATTTTGCTTTCCAGCCGCCACGACTGGTTTTCCGTCAGATGGAAGTGGAAGACATTGATTTTGAATCGGGAAAGCACCTCAATCTCCCGCTTCAGCTCCTCCACCGAGATGTAGCTGCGTCCCACGTCCTGCAGGAAACCGCGCACGCGGAAGGCGGGCCAGTCGGTGATGGAGCAACCTTCGAAATGAAGTTTCCTTGCTCCGCCGCGTTGCAATTGCGCCAGTGTCTGCATGGCCCAATACACCCCTTGTTCGGTGGTCGCTTCCACGGTGATTTTCTTCGGCGCTACGGTCAACCGGTAAGCCTCCGCTTGATTCTGTGCGGCCTCTTCAATGGAAGGGACCAGCTTTACTTCTATAAGCGCGTTCGCACGCTCATTGATTTTGCCACCCCGCTCCGTCACGAAGTCCTCCCATTCGCCTTGCAGTACGGGAGTCGAAATCTTTACCGTTTCCGAATGGAAACCTTTCGCGGAGCGCGTAAACTTTTGCGGCCGGGGCAACAGGTGGCAGTCCTCTGCCTGTACGGCCGGCGAAACAGCCAGACAACATAGCAGGCTGAACAAGAAATGCAGTACATGTTTCATAATCTGAGATAAAGGATAATATATGATTTTGATTTCAAAAATAATCAAAATGTATGGATTGCACAAAGAAATGGAGCACTTTTTCGTATTGTTGTCAGAATACATTTCGTTCATTTTTTTGTGTATTTTGCGGTATGTTTCATTCATTGAATGTGAGCAAGCGGTTGAATGATGGATAGACTTGCTATAAATGAATTGGTTAAGTGGAAATTTGATGATTATCCCCGACACGATTCTTTGTCTTTTTCATTATTATGTGTATTTTTGCCGGTGATAAAATTTTCGATTATGTGTAAAAAAAGCATTGCGGAATTCTCGATTATGTGTAAATGTATGTAGTTATGAAACGGAAGATATATCAGGATTTGCTTGAATGGAAGCGAAATAGGAGGGGGGAAGTCGCCTTGCTCATTGAAGGGGCGCGCCGTATTGGCAAGAGTTATATTGTGGAGGAATTTGCCCGCCGGGAATATGATTCCTATTTGCTGGTAGATTTCAGCAAGGTGAACCCTCGGGTCATGGAATTCTTCGACCTCTATCTGGACGATTTCGATATGCTTTTCATGAGTCTGGAGGTGTATTTCAAATGCAAACTGACGCCTCGCAAGGAAGCGGACGGGGAAGCTCAGTCGCTCATTATTTTCGATGAAGTGCAGTTCTGTCCTCGGGCACGTGCCGCCATCAAGCACTTGGTGGCTGACCGACGTTACGACTATATCGAAACGGGGTCGCTTATCTCCATTAAGAAGAATGTAAAGGACATCATGATACCCTCCGAAGAGCACGCCATCGAAATGCACCCGATGGATTTTGAAGAATTTCTTTGGGCGATGGGCGATGAAGTGCTGATGCCTTTCATCCGGCACCATTGGGAAAAGCGTATGCCGATGGGGGCTTTCCATCGCAAGGCGTTGGATTGTTTCCGGCAGTACCTTATCGTAGGAGGGATGCCTCAGGCGGTAGAAAAGTATGTAGAAACGCATGACTTTAAGAAGGTGGACGAGATAAAGCGCGACATTTTGGCTTTGTATCGGAATGACATCAAGAAATATGCCGAAGGGCAGGAGATGAAAGTGACTGCCATCTTCGATGAAATTCCCGGACAGTTGCAGAAGCACGAGAAAAAGTTCCGCTTGTCGGCTTTACAGAACCAGGCGCGTATGCGCGATTATGCCGATGCTTTCTTTTGGCTGAGTGATGCCAAGATTATCAATTGCTGCTATAACGCCACAGAACCCAATATCGGATTGAGGCTGAACGAGGAGCGCACTACCTTGAAGTGCTACATGGGCGATACGGGACTGCTTATTAGTCTTGCTTTTGACGAACGCGGTATTGTGGGCGAAGAACTCTATAAGAAACTCATGTTCGGCAAGTTGGAGGTAAACGAGGGGATGCTGGTGGAAAACATTGTGGCTCAGATGTTGCGTGCATCAGGGCATAAGTTGTATTTCTATAGCAAGAATTCAAACGTTTCGTCCGAAGACCGTATGGAGATAGATTTCCTGATCGCTAAGGCGAAAACTACCAGTCGGCATAACATTTCACCCATTGAGGTGAAGTCGGGCAAGGTCTATACGTTCACTTCGCTGAAGAAATACAGGGCTAAATATGCCGGTCTGCTTTCCACCGCATACGTGCTTCACGATAAGGATGTAAAAGAGGAGGACGGCATCTTGTATCTTCCGTTGTACATGACGCCATTGTTGTGACGGTTCTCTCCCGGCTTTCAGTTATTGGTGATAAATCCATTTTTTTAAGCAATGACTTAATAATAAAAAAAGAGGGTGTGTCATTTGCAATACACCCTCTTTCTATATCCGGTTACAACCGATAATTACCAATCAACGCATTTGTCCGGGTCGGCATATCCTTTGTTTTGCTTCAGGGACGGGTCGTTGTCCAACATGGTTTTGTCCAGAGGCCACAATACCTTGTAAGCATTGTCATCATTCAGCACGGGATAAACCAATCCGTCATTGGTCGGCAAGGCAGCCCTTTGGCAGAAGACGAAGTGCTTGCCGCCTTTGGTCTCTTGCATACGGCGCAAATCCCACCAGCGCTGTCCTTCTTGAATGAACTCTTTATCCTTTTCGGCAAGGATGGCATATTCGTTTTCGGTAAAGTTGCTTGCGGTATAGCCGTAAGTAGCTTTGTCCCAATCTTCGCCGTAGGCACGTTCGCGTACCAGGTTGATGTATTTCTCCACATCGTCATTGTTGCCTTCAAAGTTGGCAACTTCCGCCAGTGAAAGGTAAACCCACGGCAAGCGGTAGAGCACATAGTCGCCGCAATACACGCGATTGCCCACGGAGTTGATGTAACCGATGTTCTTTTGGGTATGAATACCATAGAGATGCCAGCCTTCCTTGTTTTCGGGGTCTTCGTAGCGATATTGAGCCAAGAACGTGGCGCGTTTGCGCATGTCGTTATCATCAAATTGATTCCACAATGCCAAGCAGTGTGCCATCGACATGTTTCCTCCGGTCTTCAATCCTAACGGGTCATCCCATTTAGTTCCGTCTTCCAGATAGCCGCTTTGACGTGCGGAACCTGTACCGGTATTATACAACCACTGTATGTTATTATTGCCTGCCTCACCTTCGGCATAGCGGATTGCCATGATGATTTCATCGTTTGCCTTATGGTTCTTAGCCTCAAATACATCGGCAAAGTTCGGCAACATTTGCAGGTTGTAGCTGCTTTCCACCTTTTTCAGATATGCTTTGGCTTTTTCCATGTCGGCGGGAGTGGCTTGCTGGTCACCTACGGTCACTTTGGCGTTCCACATATACACTTCGGCTGCCAGACATTCGGAAGCCGCCTTGTTCCAATACACCTTATTGCCTCTTCCCAATACATTGAAACCGGATTGGTCGCCGAATAACTCAATGGACTTTTCCACATCAGCCTTGATTTGAGCCATCACCGCGCTTGGCTTGGCACGTTCCATATAGAGCTTGGTCGGATCCAATTCTCCGTCGATTACCTCAACGCCCAAACGCAAGGGAACACCGCCCCAAGCACGGTAAAGGTCGAAGTAATAGAAGGCGCGCAAACCATAGGCGATAGCCATGCAGTAATCCTTCTTGGCTTGCGGCATGTCGATGTTGGGTGTACGTGCCAGCAAGAGGTTACAGTTGGTGATACGTCCAAAGATGTTGGCAAAGTTGGTGAATCCCGGAACGTTTTCGGCAAGGTTCTGCAAGCGGAACTCTCCGTAACTGGTGGTCATGCCGTCATAGGCCACACCGTCCACATACATGCCGCTGCGGATTTCGCCCATCAGAATGGTGTGGTTGTAGGCATGGTCGCGCAAATGCTTGTGCAAGCCGTCCACATAGCTCAACACATGGGATTCGTTTTTCCAATAAGACGTACTTCCGTAATAATCCTGCGGTTCCAAATCCAGCGAGCAGGAGGCTGTGAAGGCACCTGCAACGAACAGGGTTGCACCCAGTGCCATGATTGTTTTTATATTTTTCATAATGATTGAAGTCGTTTAGAATGTTACGTTAATACCAAAAAGCACTGTACGTGGCATCGGGTAGCCGGTACCGGAAGCCAAACCGTTTCCGTTCGGGTTGGGAACACGGGACACCTCAGGCTGTGCCACGGGGGCAGCTGTCAAATAGCCCAAGTTTTGGGCAGTGATAGAAAGCTCTACCTTTTGCAAATAGGCTTTGCTTATCCACGTTTTCGGCAAGCTGTAAGACAATGCCAATTCGCGGAAAGCGAGGTATGCGCCATTATATACGTTCAAGTCGGATACACGTCCCCAGTTTGCCGGGCCAAGGAAGTCGGCATATTGGTAGCGCGGATATTTGGCATTGCGATTTTCTTCTGTCCAGCTATCGAATACCTGAGTCGGCATACTGTAAGTACCCTGTCCGGCAGACATGTACCAGGCCGTTGCCCAGTCGTAGTTCTTGAATCCGAACGCAAAGTCCATGGCGGCATAGAAAGTCAAGCCTTTCCAACGCATGGTGCTGGTCAGACCGCCGGTCCAACGCGGAGTAGTGTTTCCAAACACTTCTTTGTCGTATTGGTCTATCATGCCATCCCCGTTAATGTCTTTCCACTTTAAGTCACCCGGACGAATCAACACACCCTTGGAACGTTCTTCTTCGGTCAAGGTCGCCCACTTGGCAGGCGTATATTGAATCTTATTCTGGAGGTTTCCGGCTATTACCATTCCCGAAGGATAAGCGGCGTTGATTTCCTCATCGCTCTGGAAGATACCTTGGTTGACGAATCCTATCATCACGCCCGGTTCCATGCCTTCTTGATAACCGCCTACCCATTTCTTCTCGTATGAGCCGTCCGGATTCTGCTTTCCGGTATAGATTTCATAACCGCCTTGACGGTTCCGGTCAAGGCCATTGTGGGGAAGCTTCACAATCTTGTTCTTGTTGAACGTGATGTTGCCTCTCAAATCCCAAGTGAAGTCTTTCAGCTTGAGGGCTGTGCCCGAAAGCTCGATTTCGATACCTTGGTTTCTGAACTCACCGTTGTTGTTTGTAATGGAGGAGAAACCGGTAGAGGGCGGCAACTTGAAGTCGGCATATTTGTCAGAGGTCAAGCGGTTGTAGTAGGTCAGGTTGGCGTTGAGCCGGTTCTCAAAGAAACTGAGGTCGGCACCTACTTCAAACGTTCTGGTCTTTTCCCAACGCAGCGTGGGGTTGGGCAGTGTTCCAATCAAGAAACCTGTATTTCCGTTGTAAACCACTTTGTCGTTATTCTTGAAAGCGGGGACATAGCTTCCCTGCAACGTATATGGGCCGATGCCGCTGGCGTTACCATTGATACCATAAGACGCACGCAGCTTACCGAACGACATGAACGGCAGAGCGTTCTGGATGAACTCCTCTTTTCCGAATACCCAACCGGCGGATATACCGGGGAAGAATCCCCAACGGTTGTCCAGCAAGGAAGAGTAACCGTCGTAGCGGAATACGGCACTTACCAGGTATTTGCTTTGGTAGTCGTAGTTCACGCGGCCCAAATAAGAGAGGATGCGCGATTCTTCGTGCCAACTGTCGATGCTGCGTTTGCCTTCACCCGGGTCGGTCAGTTCCAAGTCGCCGAAGTCATCGGTAGGAGCGCCGCTACCACTGGCTTTCACACCCTTCTTTTGCAGGCAGTAGTACTCCATACCCAACATGGCCGCCAGCGAGTGGTCTCTCTTGATGGTTGTGTTATAGTTCAAGATGGCGTTGTAGGTTTGCGAGAAGCTGCGCTCAAACTGGAACGAGGTGCCACGTCCGCGGTTGAACTGCGTGCCTGCCTGGTTAATCTGGTAGTCTTTCGTGAACGCTTCCTGTACCATTTCGGAATAGTACCAGTTGGCGGAGGCGCTCAACGTCAAATTCTTCATGAAGTCGATATCCAGCTTCTGCACCATGGTGAACTTGTCGCTCTGGTTGTCTTCCGTCCATTTTTCGTTCTGGAAAGTCTGGTTACCGTCACCCACGTTGGGACCCAGCAACGGATTGCCGTCCTCGTCCATGTAGCGGGCGGTTGCCGGAACAGACATGATGCGGCCGAAGTAGTTGGCTTCATTTCCCTGAGAACCGGGCATGCTGTCCCAGTTGGCACGGTTGAATGAGAAGTTGGAGGTGGACTTCAGCCATTTGGTCAGTTTGTATGAGCCGTTGAACACGAAACTGTATCTTTCGTAGAACGAAGTTGCGGGGAGACCTTCCGACTTGTTGTAGCCCAAGCCGGCATAATAAGTGCCTTTGTCATTACCGCCGGTGAAATTGACGTTGTAATCCTGGGTAAAGGCAGGGCTGTTCAGGTTGAAGTCTTCCACGTTGGTGTTCTTGTAAATCAAGTATTCGCCCGGATTGACAGGGTCTTCCATCTTGGCCCATCCTTTTTGCAGCAGGTAGTCGTATTCCGGTTTGTAGCCCATGACATTCCACTGCATACCCGGGTCGTTGATGTCGTTTCCTGTACCCAACGGAGTCTTTCCGGTCAGGTTTCCTTTCGGCGCCCACGGGGTGTCTCTATAGGCGGTACGCATCCAATAGAGGTAATCGTGCGCATCGACAAATTCGTGCGGCAGATTTACGTAGTTGAGACCGAAACGAGCCTTCAGATTGACCTCCATGCGTCCTTCCTTACCGCTTTTGGTCGTTACCAACACTACACCGTTGCTGGCACGCGCACCGTAGATGGCGGTTGCGCCGGCATCCTTCAACACTTCCATGGATTCGATGTCTTCGGGGTTGATGTCGCTCAATCCGGTGGTTCGGATTTGTCCGTCCACCATTACAAGCGGCTCGTTGTTTTCCCCATTGAAGTTTGTACCACCACGCAACACCATCGAAGGCTTTGCGCCCGGGTTACCGGATGACTGGATGACGCGCAAACCGGAAACGGCACCGGACAAAGCTTGTGCCGGGTTGGAGTGTACACCCACCGACAGGGCTTCGTTGCTCACTTTGGAGATAGAGTTCGTCACCTTGGTACGCAACTGCTTGCCTCCATAACCCGTTACCACGACTTCCTGCAACATTTCCGAGTCTTCCTTCATCGTGATGTTGAGCGGTTGTCCTTTCCAGGCCATTTCTACCGTCTTGTAACCCACAAATGAAATTTGGATGATGGCGCCCTCTTTCACGCCGGACAGAGAGAAGTTACCGTCGATGTCGGTAATCACGCCATTCGTAGTTCCTTTCACTACTACAGACGCACCGATGACAGGTCCAAACTCATCGTTCACCACACCCTTACAAACGCCACTCTGTTGTGTGGCATGTACCCCGTTCGCGTCGGGGATTGCAGCGAATGTCATTCCTGCCGGAGCTCCTAACAAGAACAACATCATGCTGACAGTTCTGAATCGTTTAAACATAATAATAATGAAATTTAAGGTTTATAATAAAATACCTATTTTCTCCATTTCCATCTCAGATATTAATTTTATTCATCTAATAAAGTCCCTTTATACTTAAATGTTAAGTTTAACCAAGGCCTTACGTTGGGGTGAACTTTAATATCCGCGGCAAAAATAGTAATATTTTTATTAATGTCGAAATGTTAATAAAAAAATTTTTAAAATATCTTGTTTCTTTTGTTGTCTGAGGTGAAAAGCATGATGATATATGTTAAAAAACATACTATTAGACGTTTTTTTGAAAGAACAAAATTCATGCAGGCTTTTAAAGGTGAGTAGTCGGTTATTCGCTTATCGTTTCGTTTCTCATCTGGCTCCGTTTGCCAAATCGCTAAATCGCCAATAGGCGAAGGTGTGGTGGCGGAGTTCCTTCCGCATTTTCCCCTTTCTCAAATATGTAAGAACTTTTCTATGCTTGCTCCGCAATCGGCATTTCCCGGTGGAGGAAATGCGTTTCTTCTGTTTGGGGCTTTTTATCCCTTTTTCTACCCGTTTCCTCCCAGTCTGACTCTTGTCAGAACCGTGTCTTCTTCGTATGTTCTTCGTATGTTCTTCGTATCTATAGGATAGGGAGAATATACGAAGAACATACGAAGAAAGGACGATGCGGACACGGTTCGGGCAAGAAGAGATTCTGATTGCTGATTTCAGATTGTAAATTGGTGGCTTTAGATTTGAATGTAATTAATTTTGATTACAAAAGGCTTGAACTTGGTGAAAAACTATTCTCCCGTCCGGAAGGTGGAAGCCGGAAGTCCCGCTCCGTTCACCAGGTTGGCGCGTGTAAACGGTTGCCATCCGTAGCGCACGTAGCGCGGGTTCCGGATGTTCTTGCTATAGACCTTCAGGCGGTTCCCTTCCACTTCCGCCGCGGCAGGCTCGAACAGGCCGTCGATTTCCGCGATTTCAAATGTGCGGATGGGCTGTCCGTCGGAGCTGCGCAAGCCTTCTCCATAATCGAAAGTCAGATAGGCGGCGCCGTCGCGGAACTCAACGTCGCGGAACAGGGGTCCCGAAGGCGTCACCTGCTTGTGGGCGTAGGTGCCGTTCAGCGCCCAGCGTCCCAGGCGTTCGCCGATGGGTTTCTTGTTGCGGGGATGTACGTCCAGCGAATCGCCGTGGTCGCTGGAAACCGCCATTCCGGTGTGCGGGATGTCGTAGAGCATCTTTCGCTGGCTGTCGCGGAACCAAGGCCATGAAGGGCGGTCTATGCTGGAAAGCTGCACGTAGTAGAAAGGCATTTGCTCGTCGCTCCAGTTTTTGCGCCAGCTCTCCACGAGCAGGTGGAACAGCTTTTCGTGCGCCGTGAAGTTGTGCGCGTTCGATTCGCCCTGATACCAGATGACTCCTTTGATGGGGAAACTCTCCAAGGGACGGATGCCCGCCTCGTAGAGGTAGCAGGGCTCGTAGGGATGGCGTTGCTCTTTATAGTTGGACTTCTTGATGTTGAGCGCGGCGCGGCCGCGTACCCAGTCTTGGATGAAGTCGTTGCGGGTCCATTGCCGCAGGATGGCGGGGAATTGGTATTCCAGGGTGGCGCGGTCTATCCAGGCTTCGGCGGGCGAACCTCCCACGGCGTTGCAAATCAGTCCGACGGGCACTTGCAGGCTGTCGCGCAGCATCTTCCCGAAGTAGTAGGCGATGGCGGAGAAGTTGCGGGCGGTTTCGGGAACGGTGGTCTCCCAGCGGGCTTCTTTGTAGTATTGGAGGTGGTTCAACGAGTCGAGCACGGATTCCGGCCACTCTACGGCGTAGGTCAGCCATCTGCCTTTCATGTCGAACAGGCGCAGTTGGTCGTCGTTTGCTGCCGGAACCTCTTGTTCGGCGGTAGTGGCGGCTTTCAGCATGAACTCCATGTTGGACTGGCCGGAGCAGAGCCATACTTCGCCTGCCAATACCTCTTTATAAGATAAGGTCGTCTTTCCGTCGGTGACGGTCAGGGTATAGGGGCCTCCGGCGGGCAGAGGGTCCAGTGTCACTTGCCAGATGCCGTCGTCGCCCGCTCGCGCGCTCTTTTTCTGTCCGGCTATCTTCACCTTGATTCGGGCGTTGGCGTCGGCTGTGCCTTTGATTGGCAAGGGGCGGTCGCGCTGAAGCACCATCCGGTCTGTATAGGTCATGGGCATCCGCAGGCCTCCGTAGTCGCCGGTAATGGCGGAATAGACGGTCTTCGCCAGCAGGGCGGCGCCTTCCGGGTCGGGATGGATGGCGTCGTGCAGCAGGTACGGGTAGGGATATAGCGGTTTCTCGAAATCCGTCAGTTGCACGTTGGCCACGCGCGCCACGGTTTCGATGGCTTGCTGGATTTCTCCCCGCCAGTCGCGTGTGCCCGATTCGAAGCGCGGGTGACGGTCGGCGAGGGGGGTCAGTTTGGCGATGATAATCCGGCAATCCGGCTTTGCCGTGCGGAAACTGTCAATCAGCGCCAGGTAGTCGCGGATGAATTCGTCCCGGTAGTTGGGCCAGTCGCGCGGGTCGGTGTCATTGATTCCCAAATGAATCACCACGATGTCGCCGGCGAAGTCGATGGCTTGGCGGTACTCCTCTTGTTGCATATAAGGACGGTGTCCTCTGTTCAGCAAGGTCGCCCCGGATTTGCCGAAGTTGCCTACTTGATAGGTTTCACCCAACAGTTGTTGCAGTTGTGAAGGGTAGGCTTGTGTCTCGCGCTCGGGCAATAGATAGCCGTAAGTGATGCTGTTGCCCACGCATGCCACTTTCGTGCGCTTTTGAGCGGAGGCGCACAAGGCGAGCAGCATGATGAATGAGTAAAGGATAATTTTTTTCATGGTATCTTTGATTAAAATTTTGATTTGATAGCGCAAAATTAGTAAAAACGAACAGATGCAGCGAATGCATTTTAATTATTCTGCGATAAAAACTAAAAAAATATAGTAATAGGTTGTGTGCTTTTCCACAGATAAGTAGTATATTTGCGCAAAATCCTTTATCTAAAAAGATGAAAAATAAATTTTTATATGTCTTAGTCGCTTGCTTTAGCCTGCTGTATGCCCGGGCTGAGGATACTTCTGAAATTTTAACGCTGAATCAGGGGTGGAAATTCGCGCGGTCGGGTACGGACGAATGGATGCCTGCCACTGTCCCCGGAACCGTACATCAAGACCTGCTGGACAGGCACTTGCTGCCCAATCCTTTTTGGGGAATGAATGAGGAGAAAATCCAATGGGTAGAGAATGAGGACTGGGAATATAAAACCACTTTCACCCTGACCGAAGGACAACTTTCCCGGGAGGCGGCCCTGATGACTTTTGAGGGGCTTGACACCTACGCGGACGTCTATCTCAACGGAGCGTTGCTGCTGAAGGCGGACAATATGTTTGTAGGCTATTCCGTTCCGGTGAAGGAGGTGCTCCGTCCGGGCGAGAACAGGTTGCACATCTTTTTCCGTTCGCCCATCAAGGAGGCGTTGCCGCAGTGGGCTTCCAACGGTTTCGACTATCCGGCGGACAACGACCATGCGGACAAACGGTTGAGCGTGTTTACCCGCAAGGCGCCTTACAGCTATGGCTGGGACTGGGGCATCCGTATGGTGACCAGCGGCATTTGGCGCCCCGTCACGCTGCGCTTTTACGATGTGGCGACCATTGACGATTACCATGTGAAGCAACTCTCCCTGACCGACCGGCTGGCTGAACTCTCCAACGAATTGGAGATAAACAGCGTGTCGCCCGAAAAGGAGGAAGCCGAAATCATCGTTTCCTGCTCGTTGAAGGGGGGAGAACCTCTCACCGTCAGGCGGCAGGTGACGCTGAATCCCGGCGTCAACCGTGTGAGGGTGCCTGTAGAAATCAAGGACCCGGTGCGCTGGATGCCGAACGGCTGGGGAGAGGCTGTGCTGTATGACTTTACGGCGCAAGTGGTCTGCCGCGGAAAGGCGGTCGCTTCCGAAAGCCACCGCATCGGTCTGCGCACCGTCCGGTTGGTGAATGAAAAGGACGAGCACGGTGAATCTTACTTTTTCGAGGTGAACGGCATTCCGATGTTCGCCAAAGGAGCGAACTTCATCCCCAATGACGCCCTGCTTCCGGCGATGACCGATGAGCGTTACGCTACTCTGTTCCGCGACATCAAGGAGGCCAATATGAACGTCATTCGCGTATGGGGGGCGGCACGTATGAGGACGACCGCTTCTATGACCTTGCCGATGAGAACGGCATCCTGATATGGCAGGATTTTATGTTCGGATGTACCATCTATCCGGCCGACCCGACGTTCCTGAAACGTGTCTCCGAGGAGGCGGACTATAACATCAGGCGTTTGCGCAACCATGCTTGCCTGGCCATGTGGTGCGGCAACAACGAGGTGCTGGAGGGGCTGAAGTATTGGGGTTGGCAGTCGCGCTATACTCCTGAGGTGTATGAAGAGTTTTACCGTAACTACGACAAACTTTTCCGTGAATTGCTTCCCGCCAAGGTGAAGCAGTGGGACGAGGGGCGTTTTTATGTCCATTCCTCCCCCTATTTCGCCAACTGGGGACGTCCCGACTCCTGGAAAATCGGTGACAGCCATAACTGGGGCATTTGGTACGGAAAGAAAACGTTCGAGTCGTCCGACACGGAAATCGGACGTTTCCAAAGCGAATTCGGTTTTGAATCTTTCCCTGAAATGAAGACCATCGCCGCTTTCGCCTCTCCCGAAGACTATGAGATAGAATCCGAAGTGATGAAGGCGCACCAGAAGAGCTCGCAGGGCAACGACTTAATCCGTACTTATATGGAACGCGACTTCATCGTTCCCGAGAAATTCGAGGATTTCGTCTATGTAGGCCTTGTGCTGCAAGGACAGGGAATCCGCCATTGCCTGGAGGCGCACCGCCGCCATCGTCCCTACTGCATGGGAACGCTCTATTGGCAACTGAACGACAGTTGGCCGGTAGTGTCGTGGTCGAGCATCGACTATTACGGGAACTGGAAAGCGTTGCACTATCAGGCGAGACGCGCGTTCGCGCCGCTGCTCATCAATCCGATTCAAG
Source organism: Bacteroides togonis (assembly GCF_900130135.1). Taxonomy (NCBI): domain Bacteria; kingdom Pseudomonadati; phylum Bacteroidota; class Bacteroidia; order Bacteroidales; family Bacteroidaceae; genus Bacteroides; species Bacteroides togonis. Next base: position 167,116 of record NZ_LT670820.1, read on the forward strand.
AAAACGGGAATCTGAATGTCTATCTGCTTTCCGATAAGCTGGAGGATTCTTCCGGACTGACGCTGGATATGCGCCTGATGGATTTCGAGGGCAGGAAGTTGCTCCGGAAGTCTGTGAAGGTGGAGGTTGCCGCCAATACTTCGGCCAAGGTCTTCAGCGTCGCCCTGGATGAATGGGTGAGTGAAGAGCGGCGTAAGGAGTGCTATGTGGCGTTCTCTCTGAAAGACCGTCAGGGTAAAGAAATAACAAAGGAGGTTCACTATTTCCTGCCGACCAAGGACCTGGATTTGCCTGAAACGAAGGTGAACCGCAAGGTGAAAGTGCGGGATGGCCGTTGCGAGGTGACGCTTTCCTCCTCCAAGCTGGCTAAAGACGTATTCGTGCAGATTCCTTACCAGGGCGCGCGCTTCACGGATAACTTCTTTGACCTCTTGCCGGGAGAAACACGCGAAATCGTGATTACTTCTCCTGAAATAAAGAAAGGGACAACTCCTGAAATAACAATCAAACATATACGGGAAACTTATTAATTTCATTAATTATACGAATATGAGAAAATTACTGAAGACAGTAGCGGTGGTTCTCACAACCGGATGGTTGTGTTCCTGCTCCGGTGAAAAAACGGAAGCGAATTACCAAGTGATTCCTGCTCCCCAGGAAATCGTAATGGCGGCCAATGGCGAATTTACGTTGGGCGGCGGTGTGAAAATTGTTTATCCGGAAGGTAATGACGCGATGCGGCGCAATGCGGAGTATTTGGCGGAGTATTTGCAGAAGGCTACTGGAAAAACGTATCAGGCTGTGGCCGGAACAGAAGGCAAAGGGAATATCCTTCTTCAGTTGGCTCCGGGCGCCGAAAAGCCGGAAGCCTATCAACTGAAAGTGAGCGGTGATGGCGTGGTCATTTCCGGCGCGAGCGAGGCGGGCGTGTTCTATGGAATCCAAACGCTGCGCAAGTCTATCCCCGTAGTGGAAAACAGCACGCCGGTATTGGCGGGTGTAGAGATAAAGGATGCTCCCCGTTTCGACTACCGTGGCGCGCATTTCGATGTAAGCCGTCACTTCTTTACGGTAGAAGAGGTGAAGAGCTTTATTGATATGATGGCTCTGCACAATATGAACCGCCTGCACTGGCACATCACCGATGACCAAGGCTGGCGTATCGAAATCAAGAAGTATCCGAAACTTACCGAAATCGGTTCTCAACGTAAGGAGACGGTGATTGGCCATAATACGGGAAAATATGACGGAAAGCCTTACGGCGGTTTCTATACGCAGGAACAGGCGAAGGAAATCGTGGCATACGCCGCCGAACGCTACATCACGGTTATTCCTGAAATCGACCTTCCCGGACACATGCAGGCTGCATTGGCGGCTTATCCGAATCTGGGATGTACGGGTGGCCCGTATGACGTATGGACTATCTGGGGCGTTTCCGACGATGTGCTTTGTGCCGGTAACGACGATGTGCTGACGTTTATCGATGACGTATTGGCTGAAATCATTGACATCTTCCCCTCCGAATATATCCACATTGGCGGCGATGAATGTCCGAAGGTGAAGTGGCAGACTTGTCCCAAATGCCAGGCGCGCGTCAAGGCGTTGGGCATTAAGTCCGATGAGAAGCATAGCAAGGAGGAGTATCTGCAAAGTTTCATCATCAACCACGGCGAGAAGTTCCTGAACGCGCACGGCCGTCAGATGATAGGTTGGGATGAAACGCTGGAAGGCGGTCTTGCCCCGAATGCCACGGTGATGTCTTGGCGCGGTGAAGGCGGTGGTATTGAGGCCGCCAAGCAGCACCACGATGTGATTATGACTCCGAACACTTATCTCTATTTTGATTACTATCAGACGAAGGATATAGAAAATGAACCGGAAGCCATCGGCGGTTATCTGCCGATAGAACGTGTTTACAGCTACGAGCCGATGCCTGCTTCACTCACTCCGGAGGAACAGAAATATATCATTGGCGTGCAGGCTAATCACTGGACGGAGTATATTCCTACGCTCGCGCAGTTGCAGTATATGTGCTTGCCGCGTTGGGCCGCCCTCTGTGAGGTTCAATGGAGCCAACCGGAAAAGAAGAATTATCAGGACTTCCTGACTCGTCTGCCGCGACTCATCAAGAACTACCAGACGGAAGGCTATAACTACGCCAAGCACGTGTTTGACGTGACGGTTGATTTCCAATCGAATGCGGAGACCGGTGCCGTGGATGTACGTATGAAGACGATTGACGACGCTCCTATCCACTACACATTGGATGGCACGGAACCTACCGCCGCCTCTCCCGTAGCGGAAGCTGTACTTTCCATTAAGGAGAACTGTACGCTGAAGGCGATGGCTATACGTCCGGAAGGTAACAGCCGCGTGTTTACGGAACAAATCAATTTCAGCAAATCCACGGGCAAACCTATTGTGGCCAATCAGCCGGTGAACAAACAATATGAGTTCAATGGCGTATCTACCTTGACTGATGGTTTGAGAGGTAACGGCAATTACAAGACCGGCCGTTGGATTGCGTTCTATCGGAACGACATGGATGTGACTATCGACTTGCAGCAGCCTACTGAGATTTCAAGCGTCTCTTTCTCTACTTGCGTGGAGAAGGGCGATTGGGTATTTGACGCGCGTGGCGTCACTATCGAAGTGTCTGAAGATGGAGAGAATTTTACCAAGGTTTTCTCGGAGGAGTATCCGGCGATGGCGGAAACCGACCGCAACGGACTGTATGAGCATAAGCAGACTTTCGACCCGGTTACCGCCCGCTATGTACGTGTGCTGGCTCTGTCCGAACATTCCATTCCTGCCTGGCACGGTGGTAAAGGCAATTTCGGTTTCTTGTTTGTCGATGAAATCGTAATCGAATAAAAACAACAGTCGCGAAAAAAATGAAATCAGCAAATAAATACTTGTGGGGAGTGGCCTTAGGGGCGCTCCTTGCAAGTTGCGGCACAGAAGCCGTAGAGAAAGATTATGCGGATTATGTCAATCCGTTTATTGGCACCGGAGGACATGGACACACGTTCCCCGGTGCTGTCGTTCCCAACGGAATGATACAACCGGGACCCGATACCCGCATTTACGGATGGGACGCTTGCTCCGGTTATTATGATACGGACACCGTTATCAACGGTTTCTCGCATCTTCATCTGAGCGGTACAGGTTGTGGAGATTATGGTGAAATCCTGCTGATGCCTACCGTAGGTGAACAGCGTACCAAGTCATCTGCCGAAGTGTCGGCTTCCGACGCTTCCTTCGCGGCGACAGGCGGCTCGCCAGCCCAGACTCTGCCATACGCTTCACGCTTTCAGCATCGGAACGAGGTGGCATCGCCCGGTTATTATTCCGTATTTCTTGACAGCTATGGGGTGAAAGCGGAACTGACCGCGACTTCACGTGTAGCGTTGCACCGCTATACCTTCCCGGAAAGCAGCGAGGCGGGGTTCATCCTTGATTTGGACTATGCTTTGCAAGGGCAGCACAACCGGGCGCTCAGTCTGGAAATGGTGAACGATTCGACCCTTCGCGGTTATAAAAATACCAACAGTTGGGCGTGGAGACACGACGTCTATTTCGAAGCGGTGTTCTCCAAACCTTTCACTTGTGATATCCTGACAGATTCTATCCGGCAGATTGAGGGAAAACGCCCGTTGCCGGTGAAGAAGGCGTTGCTGCATTTCGCGACAGCCAAGGATGAACAGGTGTTGGTCAAAGTGGCGCTCTCTTCCGTTGACGCGGAAGGGGCGAGGAAGAACCTGGCTGAAATCCCGGGATGGGACTTTGAACAAGTGAAGTCCGATGCGCGTCGTGACTGGAACGACTATCTGGGCAAGATAAACATTGAGGGGGGAGACGCTGAGCAGAACACTGTATTCTACACGGCGCTCTATCATACGGGCATCTCTCCGAGCCTGTTTACCGACATCGACGGCCGTTATCGCGGTTTGGACCGGGAAATCTATACCGCCGAAGCGGATAAGCCGATGTACACCATCTTCTCTTTGTGGGATACCTTCCGCGCCCTGCATCCGTTGCTGACCATTATCGAACCGGAAAAGAACGTCCGCTTCATCAATGCTTTGCTGAAACAGTATCAGGACGGAGGCATTCTGCCCATGTGGGAACTTGCCGGTAACTATACCGGTACGATGATTGGTTACCATGCCGTTCCTGTGATTGTGGATGCCTACATGAAGGGAGAACGCGGATTTGATGCCAAACTGGCTTTGGAAGCCTGTTTGCGTAGCGCGGAATATGATACGTTGGCGCCGATTGCCACTACTGATTATCTGAAGCACGCCGCCTTGATGCCCATCTCTAAATATTATAAGAATACATTGGGTTATGTGCCCTGTGACAAGGAACACGAGGCGGTGGCCAAGGGACTGGAATATGCCTACAACGACTGGTGCATCAGTCAATTGGCGGGAGCCTTGGGCGAGGATGAGGTGCAGCGGCGTTATGCCGAATTCGGACGTTCATACCGTCACTATTTTGACCCTTCCGTACGCTTCATGCGCGGAAAGGACGCGGAGGGCAAGTGGCGCACGCCGTTCAATCCCCGTTCGAGCAATCACCGTGAAGACGACTATTGCGAAGGCACCGCCTGGCAATGGACGTGGTTTGTTCCGCAAGATGTGGACGGGCTGGTTGAACTGATGGGAGGCCGTGAAGGTTTTATCGGTAAGCTGGACTCTCTGTTTACCGCCGATTCCGCTTTGGAAGGAGACCAGACTTCTGCCGACATCTCCGGGCTGATAGGGCAATATGCGCACGGTAATGAGCCAAGCCATCATATCCTGCACCTGTATAATAAGGTGGGACAGCCATGGAAGACTCAAGAACTGGTGGACAATGTGCTTCACAACCAATACTTCAACGACCCTAACGGACTTTCCGGTAATGAGGATTGCGGCCAGATGTCCGCGTGGTATGTGATGAACTCCATGGGATTCTATCAGCTTTGTCCCGGTAATCCGGAGTATTCCATCGGCCGCCCGTTGTTCGATGCCGTTACTGTTCGTCTTCCTCAAGGTAAGGAGTTCCGCATTGTGGCGAAGAACAATTCGGCGGCTAACAAATATATAGAGAGTGCTACGCTGAACGGAAACGTCTTGTCGAAACCTTACTTCACCCATCAACAGCTGATGGAAGGTGGAGTGCTGGAAGTGGTGATGACGGATAAGCCGACGAAGTGGGGCGCCGAATAAAATTCATAGTATAAATGATTTAAACACAGCCTGATATGTATCATGTAAAAACATTCTTGAGTGTCTTCCTGTTTGCGGCATCCTTTTCGTTTGGAAATGTGTCGGCGCAGCGGGTTATTCCCGTACCGCGGCACGTGGAGCAAACGAAAGGAGATGACTCGTTCCGTATTACGGAAGAGACGAAGATATATACCAATCTGAAAGGAGCGGAGAGAGAGGGGTTGCTTGCCTATCTCTCTTCCCAGCCTTCTTTCCTGAATAGGAAAATAGTCGCGAAGAACGTGGCCGGCTCTATTTCCCTTCAGAAGCTGCCGTCCGCCTCTTCTTCCTCCGAGGGATATACGCTGGTAGTGAATGCCGATGGCATAACCGTTTCATCGACTACGGACACCGGACTTTTCTATGGCTTGCAGACGCTGCTTCAGTTGGCGGAACCTGCCGGAGACAATCTTTGGCGAGTGGATGCCGTCCGTATAGAGGATGCGCCCCGCTTTGAGTACCGAGGCCTGATGATTGATGTTTCACGCCATTTCCGCACGAAAGAGTTTCTGATGAAACAGATAGATGCGTTGGCGCGTTACAAAATCAACCGCTTGCACCTGCATCTGACGGACGCTGCCGGATGGAGAATCGAAATTAAGAAATATCCCCGGCTTACGGAGTTTGCCGCATGGCGTCCTGAAGCCATTTGGAAAGAGTGGTGGAATGTTCCCGGAGGTCGTAAATATTGCGAGGAAACAGACCCTTCCGCATCCGGTGGTTACTACACGCAGGACGATATCCGTGAATTGGTGCGCTATGCCGCCGAGCGTCATATCACCATTGTTCCCGAAATCGAGATGCCCGCTCATTCGGAAGAGGCTTTGGCGGCTTATCCTGAACTTTCGTGCCAGGGAAAGCCCTATACGAGTGCCGATTTCTGTGTGGGCAATGAGAAAACATTCGCTTTCTTGGAAGACGTGCTGACCGAAGTGATGGAACTTTTCCCGTCCGAGTATATCCATGTGGGAGGCGATGAGGCCGGTAAACAGGCTTGGAAGAGTTGCCCCAAGTGCCAGCAGCGTATGAAGGATGAGGGGTTGAAAGACCTGAATGAACTGCAAAGCTATCTGATTCATCGGATGGAGGTATTCCTCAACAAGCACGGCCGCAAGCTGTTGGGATGGGATGAAATCATGGAAGGCGGTCTCGCTCCCAATGCTACCGTGATGTCATGGCGTGGGGAAGAAGGCGGGCTCAAGGCTGTGAAGTCGGGCCATCGTGCCGTGATGACGCCGGGCGCTTATTGCTATTTCGATAACTATCAGGACGCGCCCTATTCGCAACCGGAGGCAATCGGAGGTTATTTGCCTTTGTCCAAGGTTTATTCCTACAATCCTGTTCCCGATTCGTTTACGGCGGAAGATGCCAAACTGCTGTATGGGGTGCAGGCGAATCTGTGGGCGGAGTATATTCCTACGGATGAGCATTATGAGTATATGATTTATCCCCGTATTCTGGCGCTTGCGGAAGTGGCTTGGAGCCAGCCGGAGCGTAAGGCGTACAATCTGTTCCGTCAAAGCGCTTTGCGTGAAGTGGATTGGCTGCTTTCCAAGGGGTATCATCCTTTCCCGCTGAAGAAGGAGATAGGCGACCGTCCTGAGTCGCTTCAACCCATCAAGCATTTGGCTTTTGGAAAACCGGTGAAGTACAATGCTCCTTATAACGAGTACTACAAGGCGCAGGGCGACAAGGCGCTGACCGATGGGCTTCGCGGAGGATGGACCAATGCCGACGGCGTGTGGCAGGGCTTTATCTCGCGCGACCGTCTGGATGTGACCATTGATTTGGAGAAGGAAGAGGAGGTTCGCACAGTCAGCGCAGACTTTATGCAGGTCGTAGGACCGGAAATCTTCTTGCCTGCCGAAATCATCATTTCTGCTTCTTCGGATGGAGAGAACTTTACGGAATTGACACATCTGAACAACGTGGTATCTAAAGATTCCATTGTCTGCATCAAGAAATACGGTTGGAAAGGGGAGACCCGTGCCCGCTACATCCGTTACCAGGCGCATGCCGACAAGAACATCGGCGGTTGGATTTTTACGGATGAGATTGTAGTAGAAGGCGGTGAACGGCAACCGGTGGATTATGTGAATCCGTTTGTGGGGACTACCAACTACGGTACGACCAATCCCGGTGCGGTGTGTCCGCAAGGCATGATGTCCGTGGTTCCCTTCAACGTGATGGGAGCTGTGAACGGTAACATCGATAAGGACAGCCGCTGGTGGTCCACGCCATACGAATACAAGAATACCTATTTTACCGGCTACGCTCATGTCAATCTGAGTGGTGTGGGATGTCCCGAATTAGGTTCCTTGTTGCTGATGCCCACTGCGGGTGAACTGAATGTGGACTATATGCAGTACGGAAGTTCCTATAAGGACGAACAGGCCACTCCCGGTTATTATACGAATTATTTAACCAAATATGGCATAAAAACGGAAGTGACCGCCACTCCCCGTACCGGACGTGCCCGTTTCACTTTCCCCGCCGGACAAGGCAATGTCTTGTTGAACTTAGGGGAGGGCTTGACGAATGAAAGCGGTGCCACCGTCCGTTTTGTAAGCGATACGGAGATAGAGGGAAGCAAGGTGCTGGGAACTTTCTGCTATAATCCCAACGCGGTATTCCCGATTTATTTTGTGATGAAGCTCAACAAGGCCCCGAAAACCCGCGGCTATTGGAAACAGATGCGCAAGATGGGGGTAGAGGCGCAGTGGGACAATACGTCGGGCACCCGTAAAATCTATCCCAACTATACGAAGGAGATGAGTGGGGACGACATCGGTGTATGGTTCACCTTCGATGCCGATGAAAACGAACAGGTGGAAGTCAGCATGGGAGTCTCTTTTGTGAGCATCGCCAATGCCCGCCAAAACTTGGAGGCGGAACAAGCGGGAAAGAGTTTCGAACAGTTGCATGAGGCTGCCCGCCAGGCGTGGAACAGCGATTTGAGCCGCATCCTGGTAGAAGGCGGGACGGAAGAGCAACGTCAGGTGTTCTATACGGCTTTGTACCATTTCCTGATACATCCCAATGTCTTGCAAGATGTCAACGGACAATATCCGGCGATGGAAAGCGGTGAGATACGCACGGTGAAAGGAAACCGTTATACCGTATTCTCGCTGTGGGATACTTATCGGAACGTTCATCAGTTGATGACTTTGCTTTTCCCCGACCGGCAGCTTGATATGGTGCGTACCATGCTCGATATGTATCGTGAGCATGGCTGGATGCCCAAATGGGAACTCTATGGGCGCGAAACGCTGACGATGGAAGGTGACCCCTCCATTCCTGTCATAGTGGATACCTGGATGAAGGGCTTGCGCGATTTTGATGTCAAGACGGCATACGAGGCGATGTACAAGTCGGCCACTTCTCCGGGGGCGGTCAATCTGATGCGGCCCGATGCCGATGACTATTATTCTTTGGGTTATGTGCCTTTGCGGGAGCAGTATGACAACTCGGTTTCCCATGCGTTGGAATACTACATTGCCGATTATGCCCTTTCTCGTTTTGCGAAGGCGTTGGGCAAGAAGGAAGATGCGGAGCTGTTCTATAAACGTTCTATGGGGTACAAGCATTATTATTGCCGCGAGTTCGGTACGCTTCGTCCCATTCTGCCGGATGGTAAGTTCTATTCGCCTTTTGACCCGATGGAAGGGGCTGACTTTGCGCCGAGTCCGGGCTTCCATGAAGGAAATTCCTGGAATTATACTTTCTACGTTCCTCACGATGTGATGGGGCTTGCCAAGCTGATGGGGGGGAAGAAGAGTTTCGTGGATAAACTTCAGAAGGTGTTTGACGAAGGATTGTATGACCCTGCCAATGAACCGGATATCGCTTATCCTTATCTTTTCAGCTATTTCCGCGGTGAGGAATGGCGCACGCAGAAACTGGTCAAGGAGTTGCTGGCGCGTTATTTTGCGGCCAAGCCGAACGGCATTCCGGGGAATGACGATACCGGAACAATGTCCGCATGGGCCATTTTCAGCATGATGGGCTTTTATCCCGATTGTCCCGGAACGCCGGATTATACATTGACTACCCCCACATTCGATAAGATAACCTTGCGTCTTGACCCGCGCTATTACGGAAAGGAAGAGCTGGTTATCCGCAAATCATCTTCCGGGTCGGATTACATCAAGGAGGTGAAGTTGGATGGAGCGAAACACAATGGCTTCCGTATCACCCACGATGAGTTGGTACATTCGGGAGAAATGGTATTTGAAATGAAAGAAGAATAATAAATCGAAAAGATATGAACCGAAAATTTAAACTTGCAACTATTTTAATGTTGGCAATCCCCCTGTTGCTTCAGGCGCAAGTGCGTACCGTACAGACTTTCAAGAAAGGATGGAAGTTTACCCGTGAAGACAGTAAGGACTTCAGCCAACGAGTTTACGATGATGCCAAATGGCAGTCGGTGACGGTGCCGCATGACTGGGCCATTTACGGCCCTTTCAGCATCAACAATGACAAGCAGAATGTGGCCATTGCCCAAGACGGACAGAAGGAGGCGATGGAACATGCCGGACGTACCGGAGGCTTGCCCTTTGTCGGTGTGGGATGGTATCGGCTGAATTTTGAGGCGCCTGCTTCCCTGAAGGGCAAGAAGGCTACACTGGTGTTCGACGGCGCCATGAGCCATGCGCGTGTCTATGTCAACGGACAAGAGGCGGGGTATTGGCCCTACGGCTACAACTCCTTCTTTTTGGATGCCACGCCTTATCTGAAAGAGGGCGAAGTGAACACACTCGCCGTGCGTTTGGAGAATGAACCGAAGTCTTCACGCTGGTATCCGGGAGCGGGACTCTATCGCAATGTGCATCTGGTCGTCAACGAAGAGGCGCATATTCCCGTATGGGGTACGGTAGTCACCACGCCGGTTGTAAAAGACGGATTTGCCAGGGTCAATGTGAAGACCGAACTGGTGATGCCTGCCGGTAAGAATGTATCGGATTACCGCATCGTCACTCAAATTAAGGATGCGGATGGCAAAATGCTCTCTTCGGATGACAGGCCGGGTGATAAGTTGGACGACACTTGCTTCAGCCAGAATTTTGTAGTCTATAACCCCTCTTTATGGTCACCGGAAACTCCGGCGCTTTATACGGCGGAAACGAAAGTGTATGAAGGAGAGGTGCTGAAAGATGAATATGCAACCCGTTTCGGCATTCGCACGTTGGAAATCATTCCGGATAAAGGCTTCTTCCTGAATGGCAAGCTGACGAAGTTCAAAGGCGTATGTAACCACCATGACCTCGGTCCTTTGGGCGGTATCGCCAATGAAGCGGGCATTCGCCGTCAGATTCGTATTCTGAAGGATATGGGTTGCAACGCCATCCGTACCTCTCACAATATGCCGGCTCCCGAACTGATTCGTGCCTGCGACGAGATGGGTATGATGGTGATGGCCGAGTCTTTTGACGAATGGAAAAGCGCGAAGGTGCAGAACGGCTATCATAAGATTTTCGACGAATGGGTGGAGAAGGATTTGGTGAATCTGATTCGGCATTATCGCAACAATCCGAGTGTCGTGATGTGGTGCGTGGGCAATGAAGTGCCCGACCAGTGGAACGGCAATCGCGGAGCGAAACTTGCCCGTATGCTTCAGGACATCTGTCATCGGGAAGACCCCACACGTCCTGTCACGCAGGGCATGGACGCGCCGGATGCCGTGGTGAACAACAACATCGCCGCGACAATGGATGTTGCCGGATTCAACTATCGTCCCCATAAGTACTTGGAGAATTACAAAAAACTTCCTCAGTGCATTGTCCTGGGTAGCGAGACGGCTTCTACGGTCAGCTCTCGCGGTGTATATAAGTTCCCGGTAGAGCGTCGTTCCATGCAGAAATATGATGACCATCAATCTTCTTCCTACGATGTGGAACATTGCGGTTGGAGTAACTTGCCGGAGGATGACTGGCTCTGGCACGAGGACAACGCCTGGTGCATCGGCGAGTTCGTTTGGACCGGTTTCGACTATTTGGGAGAACCCACTCCTTATTATACGGATTGGCCCAGCCATTCTTCTCTGTTCGGTATCATAGACCTCGCCGGACTGCCGAAAGACCGTTATTATCTCTATCGCAGTCATTGGAATCCGAAGGAAGAGACCTTGCACATCCTGCCCCACTGGAACTGGGCGGGCAGAGAAGGGGAGGTGACTCCTGTATTCGTTTACACCAATTACCCGTCTGCCGAACTCTTCATCAATGGCAAGAGTCAGGGAAAACGCAGCAAGGATTTGTCTGTAACGATAGAGAACAGCAAAGATTCCGCTTCCACAGCCGATTTCAAGCGCCAGCAGCGTTATCGCCTGATGTGGATGGATACCAAGTACGAACCGGGAACGGTGAAAGTGGTCGCTTACGACAAGGATGGAAATGCGGTTGCCGAGAAAGAGATACATACGGCGGGCGCACCGCATCATATCGAATTGACTGCCGACCGTACGGCACTCAAAGCCGACGGTGAAGACCTCTCGTTCGTCACGGTGAAGGTGGTGGATAAGGATGGCAATCTTTGTCCGCTTGCCGAGAATGAGATTCGTTTCAAAGTGAAAGGTGCAGGTGTCTATCGTGCCGGAGCCAACGGTAATCCGGCTTCGCTGGAAAACTTCCAGACTCCAAAGATGAAAGTGTTCAACGGTATGATGACCGCTATCGTGGCGGCTACCGATAAACCGGGCGCCATTACGCTTGAGGCTACAGCCGGCGGGCTGAAAAAAGCTGTCTTGAAATTGGAGAGCAAGTAACGCGTAAGAGTTGCGTACTACGATTATCCCCGCATTAAATAAGCGACAATGTTTATTTAATGCGGGGATTAATTTAATTTTTTTTATTAATGTGTTGCTGTATATTTAAATATCGCTTATATTTGCAGACGTAGTAGTGACTATGACGGTTGTTAGTCTTATCATCTTAATACATTAAATATCATGAAAAAAGTATTGAATTTATTTTTTCTATTCTTTGTATGGAGTGCCGTTACCCAAGCGGTCTATGCGGCTGACTCCATAGCGGTTCGTGAAACACGTATTCCTATCCTGATTGAAAGACAGGATAATGTGTTGTTCTACATTCGTTTGAATGGTCAGGAAAACCAGACATTGGACAAGGTGGCTTTAAGTTTCGGCAAGGAAGTGAAACTGGCCGACATTCAGGCGGTGAAACTCTATTACGGCGGTACGGAAGCCCTGCAGGACAGAGGCAGAAATCGTTTCGCTCCGGTGGAATATATTTCCAGCCATAATCAAGGAAAGACGTTAGCCGCCAATCCTTCTTATTCTATCAAGAATAGCGAGGTTAGCAATCCGGGCAATGAAGTGCTGTTGCAGAGCGGCCAGAAACTTTTCCCCGGCGTGAACTTCTTTTGGGTGAGCTTGCAGATGAAGCCCGAAGCACGTCTGGACACCAAGGTCACGGCGAAGTTGACCTCCATTGTGGTGGATGGGAAAGAGGCTCCCATCAAGATGTTCTCTCCCGAAGGCATCGAACACCGCATGGGTGTAGGTGTGCGCCATGCCGGAGATGACAATTCCGCGGCATTCCGCATTCCGGGACTGGTGACTACCAACAAGGGGACGTTGCTTGGAGTATATGACGTGCGCTACAACAGCAGCGTCGATTTGCAGGAGCACGTGGACGTAGGTCTTAGCCGCAGTACGGATGGCGGAAAGACGTGGGAAAAGATGCGCCTGCCTCTGGCTTTCGGTGAGACGGGTGGACTGCCTTCCGCACAGAATGGTGTGGGAGACCCCTCTATCCTGGTTGATACAAAGACGAATACCGTATGGGTGGTGGCGGCTTGGACGCATGGTATGGGTAATCAGCGTGCCTGGTGGAGCTCACATCCGGGAATGGATATGAACCACACGGCTCAGCTGGTGATGAGCAAGAGTACGGATGACGGAAAGACGTGGTCCGAACCTATCAATGTGACGGAACAGGTGAAAGACCCTTCCTGGTACTTCTTGTTGCAGGGACCGGGACGCGGCATCACGATGAGCGACGGTACATTGGTATTCCCTATCCAGTACATCGGAGCGGACCGCATTCCCAATGCGGGCGTCATGTACAGCAAGGATGGTGGAAAGAACTGGAAAATTCACAATCATGCACGTACCAATACCACCGAAGCGCAGGTTGCCGAAGTGGAACCGGGTGTGCTGATGCTGAATATGCGTGACAATCGCGGTGGCAGTCGTGCCGTCTATACGACCACCGATTTGGGAGAGACCTGGAAGGAACACGAGTCATCCCGTACGGCTTTGATTGAACCGGTTTGCATGGCAAGTCTGATTAGCGTGAAAGCGAAGGACAATGTACTGAAAAAGGACATCCTGCTCTTTTCCAACCCTAATTCGACCAAGAACCGCAACAACATTACCATCAAGGTCAGCTTGGACGGTGGACATACATGGTCACCCGAACATCAGGTGTTGCTGGATGAAGCAAACGGATGGGGATATTCCTGCTTGAGCATGGTAGATAAGGAGACGGTCGGAATCCTGTATGAAAGTAGTGTGGCGCACATGACTTTCCAGACCGTGAAACTGAAAGACTTGGTGAAGTAAACTTGTGAACTTTTTTTCTTAATAAGAGGAAATCAAAACAGGAAAAGGGTAATCAACCTGATAGATATTAGGCACGGATTACACGGATTTCACGGATTAATTAAAGAAAAAGCCGTGTGAATCCGTGTAATTCGTGCCTAAAAATATGAGATAATTATTGGATGCTTCTTCTCTTTTATTTGAAATCAATGAAGAAATTTGTATTAGTATGCCTGATATTGGCAGGGTGCGCAGCACCCGAAGTGGAAAAGGAGTCGGTTTGGACGGTGCGGCAAATGCAAGGTGCCCCTGCAGAAGAACCGGGAATCGAACAGGGCGTTTCAGCTTGTTATGCCGGTGTTCATCGTGGAATGTTGCTGATGGCGGGTGGTTGTAACTTCCCGGAAGTCCCTGCTGCGGAAGGGGGAAAGAAACGATTCTATCGGGGCATTTATGCGACGGATGCTTCGGCCGATTCGCTATTCGCCTGGAAGAAGGTGGGCGAACTGCCGGTGGAGGCTGCATACGGCGTGTCTGTTTCCACACCCCGTGGGATTATTTGTGCGGGTGGCACCAACCAGAACGGTGCTTTGTCCGCTGTATTCCGGATTTCGTTGACAGAAAAGGGAGATGCGGCGGTCATCGATACGTTGCCTGCCTTGCCGTGTACGATAGACAATATGGGCGGGACTATATCCGGGCACACTCTCTTCGTTGCCGGAGGAAACGTCAACGGAGTGCCTTCCAATACGTTGTATTGTCTGGATTTGGATAAACCGGATGCAGGATGGACGCAATTGCCCGATTTTCCCGGTGCTCCTCGTACACAACCGGTCTGCGTGGCCCAGCGCAAGGGTACGGAGTCTCTTTTGTTCTTGTGGGGCGGATTCTCCGGTGCCGGCGAAGGGCGTAAGGCAACGCTTTCGATGGATGGCCTTTGCTATCATCCGGCAGAGAAGAGATGGACTCCAGTGGCTGCTCCCGTAGGGACGGATTCCGTGGAGGTTTCTTTGGGCGGAGGTGTCGGCATCGCTTGTGCCGACAGCTTGATACTTTGCACCGGCGGAGTGAACAAGGATATTTTCCTGTCGGCTCTGAAGCGTGAGGAGCACATGAAGGCTGCTTTGGCGGAGGGCAATCAGGCCGTGGTCGATAGCCTGAAAGCGGTGGCGAAAACCTATATGTCCATGCCTCCCGAAGATTATCGCTTCAATGACAGGATACTGGTTTATCATACATCCGGTGATTGTTGGGAAGAGATTCTTCGTTATTCGGGCACGGCACGCGCTGGTGCGGCATTGGTGGGAGCGGACGGTGTCTTCTACAACATAGCCGGAGAGCTGAAACCGGGCATCCGTACTCCTGAAATAGTAAAGATAACGGTTGAAAAGAGGTAGGATAGTGCGGGGTGCGTCACTTTATTCCCAAAAAATTTGGTAATTCCGAAAACTTCTTCTACTTTTGCGCCCCGTAAGGAGAGATGCTCGAGTGGTTGAAGAGGCACGCCTGGAAAGCGTGTATACCCCTAAAGGGTATCGGGGGTTCGAATCCCTGTCTCTCCGCTGAAACCTAAGACATTAGGTAGTCAAATTAAGACAAGTCCCGTAAAATCAACGTTTTACGGGACTTTTTCTATTTATCCGGTGGACAACCGAAAGACATTAAAATGCCCACTTCAGACAAAGTTCCGTTACAAAATCGTTACAGGAAAATTGGGAAAATCTTCAGTAACGATTTTCGATGTAAGTCCTTGATTTGTATATCATTGACGTTTAGATGTCTGCTTATAACCCAATTATTAATTATTCCTTTGCAGAGGGAAGTCATTACACTTCAATAAAACTGAATTACAAAAAAAATGACTTATCAATCATTCTTTAGATTATAGTATAAAAAAAATACTTGGTAATTATAGTATATTATATATCTTTGCGCATTGAAATTTATTAGAGATAGACAGTTTTATTATAAATCATGAAAAGATCAACAATACAAGACGCCATGTTTCCAGGCTGTCCGGTAAGGAACATACTGGCAAGATTATGTGACAAATGGACATTGCTCGTTATTTATATTTTGGATAGGTCTGGTAAGGAAAATATGCGTTTTATGGAATTGAAACAGCAAATGCCGGATATAACACAAAGAATGCTGACAATGACACTCCGTACATTGGAAGAAGACGGATATGTGACAAGAACAATATTCTCGGAGATACCGCCGAGGGTAGAATATGCTCTTACAGCAAGAGCAAAATCTTTGAAGCCTATCCTCGATTCACTACTCCAATGGTCTGTTGATCATATGGATGATATTATGAGTGACCGTAAAAAAACAGCTTCTATTAATGATTGATAGTTTTATTTTAATAATAACATAATAATGAAAGCAGCACAAATCAAGAAATACACAAAGGGAATTAAGGTTTCCGTAAATGAAGTTTTTATTCCCGAACCAAATGAAAATGAAGTTATTATAAAGGTTATAGCTGCCGCCGTAAATCCTTTGGATATTCTTCAACTGACAGGTAGTGTCAGACTGATACAGGATTACAGAATGCCTCTGACATTGGGTAATGAGTGTTCCGGTATAGTGGAAAAGACGGGTAATAACGTAAAAGACTTTCGTGCAGGTGACCGTGTATATACACGACTTCCAATAAACAGGATAGGTGCCTTTGCTGAATATGCTGCAGTTGACCATGAAGCTCTGGCTAAAATGCCGTCAGGCTATGACTTTGTTACTGCTGCCGCTATACCATTAGCCGGACTGACAGCCTATCAGGGACTTATTGAAGAACTTGAAGTCCAGGCGGGAAAGGCACTGCTGATAACAGGTGCGTCAGGCGGTTTTGGACAAGTTGCCGTACCCATAGCAAAGTCAATGGGACTTCGTGTTATAGTGACCGGAAACACTCGTTCAAAGGATAAACTTCTAAAAATGGGTGCCGACCAATATATAGACTACAAGAAGGAAAATTATTGGGAAGTCCTATCCGATGTGGATTATGTAATTGATACCTTGGGAGCAAATGAATTTGAGCATGAGTTGTCTGTCCTGAAAAAAGGAGGACGGCTGCTCAGCTTGAGAACTGCTCCAAACAGGATGTTTGCAAAAAGGAACGGTTTTTCATGGCTGAAGACAGTCCTGTTTACGCTTGCCGGAAGTAAATTCGATTCGGCGGCTCGCAAACAAGGTAAAGAATACCGCTTTATGTTCGTCCGTTCAAGTGGTGACCAGCTTAAACAGGTAACAGAGATAGTGGAAAAATACCATATCATGCCTGATATTGAATCAAGAACATTCTCACTGTCTCAGGTAAATGAAGCACTTGAACTTATGGCTAATGGTAAACTGAACGGAAAGATTATCATTAGAATATAATGGAGGATATAAAAATGTGCAAAAAATTACCTATACCAATAGTTGAAACAATCAAGAGGCGTTGTAGTGTACGTACTTATCAGGACAAAGAGCTTGAGCCTGATGTAAGAGAAAGGCTTCGAAGCTATATGGATAACCTTGAAAACCCTTTTGGAATGCAGGTGAAGAAATATATCATCGATAAGAAGCTGGCTTCAGAAGGTGAAAAACTTGGTACATACGGAGTGATAAAAGGAGCAAGTACTTTTATGGGTATTTCTGTTCCAGATAAAGATCTGGCCTATGTGGCTGCCGGATACGAGTTTGAGAATCTTATTCTGGAGGCAACGGCATTGGGACTGGGTACAGTCTGGCTGGCAGCGACATTCAACAGGGAAGGTTTTGCTTCTGCAATGGGAGTTCCTAAAGACGAACTGTTTCCAGCCATTTCACCTGTCGGATATCCGGCTGCCAAGCGCAGTCTGACAGAATCGCTGATGAGGACTGCTATGCGCTCTTCCAGCCGAAAGGAATGGAGCACATTATTCTATCTGGATAATTTTCAGACTCCTCTTTCTAGAGATCTGGCCGGTGATTATACTGAACCACTGGAAATGCTCAGACTGGCTCCGTCTGATAAAAATACACAACCTTGGCGTGTGTTGAAGTCTGGAAGCGATTATCATTTCTATGTAACATACAAGTCTGGAATTTCGAGAGGAGAGGAAATCATCAAGAGGGTTGATGCCGGCATTGCCCTGTCACACTTCCATCAGACAGCTTTGGAACTGGGTCTGAAAGGATGTTTTAAGCAGACGGAACCTGAAAATATCAAATTGCCCCAGAATACTTATTATATTACCTCTTGGTATGCAGAGTAGAAATAGAGAATAAAAAATAAAGGAGATAGAGAATATGAAGATATATGTAATAACTTTCAGTCCAACAGGCGGAACAAAGAAGGTTGCTGATTTCTTGGCAAACGAACTGAGTCGTAACATTACGGATATTGACTTGTCAAACGGGAATGAGGATTTTCATAAATACTCATTGGTAAATGAGGATACAGCCATCATTGCCGTTCCATCCTATAGCGGGCGCGTGCCTTCCATAGCAGCAGAACGCATCTTCAAGATTCAGGGAAATGGTGCAAAAGCAATCATAGTTTGCGTGTATGGGAACCGTGCATACGAAGATACTTTGGTTGAACTTCAAGATATTGTACAGCAGACCGGATTTTCAGTCGTATCGGCCATAGCGGCCGTTGCAGAACATTCAATAGCCCATAAATATGCCACGAACAGACCAGACAAGGATGATTACGAACATTTACGTGAGTTTGCAGACAAGATAGGGAAGAAACTGGAGGAAGATGATCTTTCCACTCCTGTAATACCCGGTAACAGACCCTACCGGAAAGCTGCCAGTGCAGGTATAGTGCCTAAGCCAACAAAGGCATGTATCAAGTGCGGTCTCTGTGCTTCCAGATGTCCTGTCGGTGCCATTGACAAGAACAACCCTGCAAAAGTGAACAAGAAGGCTTGTATTTCGTGTATGCGATGCGTTTCAGTATGTCCGCATCAGGCTAGAAAGATAAACGGATTGCTTCTTGCAATCGTAAACATGATGCTGAAGAAGGTTTGTAGTATAAGAAAAGAATGTGAGCTGTATATCTGAAATATAGCTTGAGTACACCTCTGAAAGTTATTGACATACATCTGAGGTGGATAAAAATCCCTGACAATGATATACTTTTAATTTTATCATTGTCAGGGATTCCAATTTATGCGATAATTATCATTTTACAAAAGATTCTCACGTTCTGTTATCTTAGCATCCGTCATCGTATAGCCTTCCAGGCTTCCATCTTTTGCCTGAATACAGATATAAGTCATCGGTTCAGCTGAAGTGCATTTTAAGTTACGGTCACATCCTGGTGATACACGTATGATTGACCCTTCTCCAATCTCGAAAACTTCATCATTTACCTGAAATTTCCCAGCTCCTGATAGAATGATGTAGTTTTCTTCATTTGCCTTATGGCTATGAAAAAACGGAACAGATGACCCAGACGACAATGTGCCAAATGAGACCTCGCATGAAGTAGCCTCTGTAGCCTCTTTTACAAACTGCTTACCTTCAAAACCCTTGATGCAACCTATTGTTGCGTGAGCGTACTTTTCGCCCTTGTTCATAATTTTAATATTGCTCATATTTTCTGTTTTTATAAAGTTGATTAACTTTGCATTATAAACTTACTATTGTTTTGATAGTACAAAGGTAGTGCTTTTTATATTGATAAACAATAAGTTACAAAAATGTAACCCACTTACTTTAAAGTAATTATTATTGGAAATGAACAGTTTACAACTACAAGAAAATCTCAAAAAATATACCCGTATAGAGGATTGCCCTATCCGTAATGTCCTGTCAAGGTTCTCCAGTAAATGGGCCATGCTCATATTATGTGTACTTTCTGAAAATGAGGCTACACGCTTCAATACTATAAGTAAGGCAATTCCGGATATATCGCCTAAAGTACTGACCGAGACATTAAAGAATCTTGAAGCTGACGGATTGGTCAGAAGAAAGCTATATGCTGAAATACCACCAAGAGTCGAATATTCCCTGACGGAGCTGGGACAAAGCCTGATTCCTATACTAAACAATCTTATAGCATGGGCATTAGAACATTTTGCATATATGTCAAAATGCAAGAAACTTTAGATCTGATATGCGATGTGAAATGGTAACCCGGAGACCAAGGTGAGAAAAACAATTGATTTCCATTCAATAAATACTTCTTGTCGGCTAGGCCTTATACTGCAACAATAGTATTTGGGCATGATATATAGGGGGATCGGTCCTATTGAATACATGAAAACCAATACCCTCTTTAGCTCCGTAAAGTGGCACTTTAGCGCGCTAAAGTGCCACTTTACGGAGCTAATGTTGATGTTTAGGTAGGTAATGTTGGCTATGGAATTTTAGTCTTCCCGGGTGTATTCCTCGATGTCGCGGATGGCCTCCTTGGCTTTGCGACGTTCATTCTTGAGATACCGCAGGCCTATGACGGCTCCGGCCACGAACCCGACACCTCCTCCGATGCAGATGGATTCTCCGCTTTCTTTGGGGTAGCTCTCAATGATGAACCAAATAATCCATAGCAGGGCGAACGGCAGTCCGAAACACAGCCATCTCAGCCCCAGACGGTTCATGCGTATCAGGGCTTTGCTGATATCCACCAGGTTGTCGGTCGATATTTCTTGGATGTTTACGCCTTTGTGGCTGTATATCTGATACAGGCAGGCGGCAATCAGAAAGAGGGAAGTGGCGACACAGAACATCCATGAATAGTTCATCCAGATGAAAAACATATTGCAATAGATCAGGGCAAACGGAATTCCTATATACATGAGTCTCTTATTGCGATTGATATAGGCCAGTTTCTCCCGGGTGGATTGCATCATCATTTTTTCGCTGATAATGGTTTCTTTGGCCAGCTTGTCTTTCAATAACCGGATTTGTTGTTTCATTTCTTCCAGTTCGAAGTTATCTTGATACTTTTCCATACTGATGCGTTTTTAGCGGTTCGACATTTTTTTCAACTCTTCCTTGATGCGATACAGGCGCACGGATACGTTTTTAGTCGAGATGCCGACGATGGCACCTATCTCTTCGTAACTCATGTTTTCCAGCCATAGCAGGACGATGGCACGATCGAAAGGCTTGAGCCGATGGATGCGGTCGTAGAGTTGCCGGATTTGCCGGGAGTCTTCGTCCTTGTCTTCAAACAGGTTGATGTCCATGGTCAGTGGGAGGGTGGCCCGCTTCTGCTTTTTCCGTTCGTAGGAGATACAGGTGTTGAAGCTCACCTTCCAAATCCAGGTGTCAACGCTGCTGCGGTTCTGGAAAGATGCGTAGCCTTTCCACAGATTGATGAGTACTTCCTGAAACAGGTCGCTGACTTCATCGGAATCTTTCGAGAACATGAAGCACACTGTGTAGATGGTGCTTTTGTGCTCCCTGATCATTTGCGCAAATGTAGTATCCAATGTTTCCATATCGAATTAAGTAGTTGTTTTTTGTCCGTTAGACGCAGGCGCCGTCGGAAAAACTACACAAAAATAGAACTTTTTGGGGAGGAATATGAGAAAGTGGTAAAGAGTGATTGGCCGATTGTAGCATGAAGGCGCGGATTACGCGGGAATTCACGGATCGTTTTTTTTATTCTTTTCCGTGCTCTTCCGCGTAATCTGCGCCTTAATAATGTACTTTATGTATTTAAGGATGACAGTTCGTATTATTGCTTCTTCAGCGTGAACTCCAATTTCTGCAATCCTAGTTTGTAGACATTGGCAAGAATCAGTGCGTAATGCAGTTCTTCGCCTGCCTGCATGGAACCTGTGATGTGATTGAACTCGTTCTCCGGAACTACATCCTTGAACATCGGTCCCGATGAACCGTTTCTGATCAGGCGGATTTCATCAGTAAGGGGTGACAAAACATAAATATAAGTTGCCATATAAGGGATACGTTGGAGATCTATCCAATTCGGATCATCTTTAGGGAGAATGTTTTCTATCCAAAGCCGGGCCATATCATAAGATGGTAACCAATCTCCGTTATTATATCTTATATTACCTTCACTGTCAACCAACAGTTCTTTTCCCATAGCAATAGCATACTTGTTGATGGGGCATAATTCTTCGTACTCGATATCTTCTTCCGATTGGATTTCTTTGTCATCCGGTATTTCAGGCTCAGTGACAAGCCGGTCCTGAAGAATGGATACAAGCGTATAGGTGCGGTCTGGAGCATCCATCGGCGGATTGGCAAGAATGGTTCTTTTGACCCGAAGTTCATATTCATGCTCTTTTTCGTAGGTGAAGCCTTCGATGGCACCGAAAGCAAGCGGTTGCCATTCTTTGAAATTGTCTTCAGTCTTGATGAGCATACATTCTATGGGGTGTTCTTTATCGGTATCGGAGGGGGCATACATGATGCCTGTTTCCGAAGAAACCGACATGGCAATTTCTTTCACGATATCTGTCGGCTTGTCGTCGTCATTGCAAGCTGTCCAAAAGAGACTGATGAACGTAAACAGGGGAATGATAAATCTATTCATGGTTATACAATTTCTCTATGGGCTCAATAGAGGTTTAAGGTTTGGAATACAGAAACGTGAGCCGATTATGCCGTTTTTCAAGTATGAGACAGGCATAGCGTTTCTTCTTTTTCTCTCTCATGCGTATAGGTTTGGAAGGATATTCTTAACCCGATTACAAAGATAGTAAACCTGTTATAAATTTCTAGCATCGGACGTGATTTTTCCTTTTCGCTTGTTCAAAGCTGTTTGCTTTTGAAATGGAAGTGTTATCTTTGTACTGAGGTGTACCATTATTAAGCGTATGAAAAAAAGTCTGATATTTTGTCTGTTTATTCTTTGCAGTCTCTGCCGGATGCAGGGACAGACCGAAGTTTGCCTGGTGGGGACGAAACATAATCCTTGTACGTATTTCAATAGTGATAGTGTTTATGCCATCCTGTTGCGGGTTCAGCCCGATGTGGTGTTGATGGAGCTGGATTCTACTTTCTTCGACAAAAATTTCCGCTTCGATCTGGAGAAGTATCCCGACCTTCTGTCGACTAATGAAAACATAGGAGCGCATCGCTACCAGCAGGAGCGGGGCGTAGATTTACGTCCTTTCGAAATTACGGGTCGAAATGAATGGTATCGGGAGCATCGGTACTTTGAACGGCAGGACAGCATGTGGCGCGACGCATTGTCCTTGTATCGGGCGGATAAACTGAGCCGGAAGAATCGGGAAGATATGGAGCTGATCCTCCAAGTGATGAACTATAATGATATGAAATTTGCTTCACCCCGTGACATGAATTCCAGCATGACGATGGGATACTTGTCGCTTCGTGAGTATATTCTTTATCAGAAACTGGTGTCTATTGTGGAAACGGAGGAATTGCTCAGCCGTTGGCGAAGCTTTGTTCGTCTTTGGTCGTCCCGTTGGTATGAGCGCAATGAGGTGATGGCTGCCAATATCCGGCGGATGGCCGAAGCCTATCCTGGCAAGCGTCTGTTGGTATTGGTTGGCCTGGAACATAAACCCGGACTTCTGAAGTTGTTGAAGGCGTGTGACGGGTTAGTGCTTAAAGAGTATTGGGAGTTTTAGAAATGATGCTGTAGCCGGATAAAAGGAAATATCTGTTGAAGTTGGGGCGTTTTTCCATGAATTTTCCGTAAATCTGTATAAGGAATATACCTCTTTGAAATCAAGAGAGTTAGAAGAATTACCTCGTTTTCAGGTAATGAGTTGGCAACCGTTCTAATTGCCGTGGTCTGCATCGCTTTGCTTGTTCGGGAAACTCTTACGGTACAAAGGTATGAAAAATATTCAGACTGAAAGAATCATTCCAAAAATTATTTTAGTCAGAATATTGAGCATTCATCCTTATGCAGTCTTGGTTGGAAGCAATTAACGAACAAGGAAGCCACGGTAAAGGCAACTCCTACTCCTACCACGCCTGCCCATCCGTAATGTTGCCAAAACAGACCTGAAACGAACGTACCAGCAGAACCGCCCAGAAAGTAGATGGTCATATAAACGGTATTGACTCGGTTGATGGCGGATGCGTCAAGGGAGACCACGCTGGTCTGATTTGACAAATGGATGCATTGCATTCCTGCATCAATCAAAAGGATGGCGATTATCATCCACAAGTAGCTGTCATTTCCAAAAAATGCCAACAACCATGCAGCCAATACCACACATCCTCCGACAATAGAGAAAAACCTTGCGCCATACTTTTGGATATAGCCGCTGATGAAAACCACCGTGGATGCACCTGCCAGTCCGCACAAACCGAGTGCGCCGATAATATCGTCACTCGCGAAGAAAGGCTCTTGCTTCATTCGGAAAGCAAGACAACTCCATAAAGCGAAGAACGAGCCATAAGCCAACGCCGCCCTCAAAGAAGCGATACGCAAGTACGGATATTGGGATAACAGGTGCAACAGGGATTTCATCAGACCCGCATAATTTTCACGTGAACGAGCAGGCAGAACGGGAAGCATCTTGTAAATCATAAGAAAGCATCCGAGCATAAACACACAAGCCACAAAATAGACGGAACGCCATCCCCACATATCAGCCAGGAAACCACTTAACACCCGTGAGCCAAGAATGCCTATGAGCAGACAGGACTGTATAATCCCCACGTTGCGTACCTTGTGTGCTGGTGCTGAATGGAAAGACACCAACGGGATGAAGAACTGCGGCATAACCGAAGATGCTCCGGCAAGCAAGGATGCGCCCCACACCCAATAGATGTTAGGGGCAAGTGCTATGGCAAGCAATGCGCACGATGAAATGATATAATTGGTCAATATCAGCTGCTTTCGTGAAACCAAATCGCCAAGCGGAATGACAAACACAAGTCCGACTACATAACCTATCTGGGTCAATGTCGCAACCATGCTGGCAGAAAAGTCGCTTACCCCAAAATCCTTTGCCATGCTGCCCAACAAAGGCTGGTTGTAGTAGCAGTTGGCAACGGAAAGCCCGGTAGCGACTGCCAGCAGAGCCAGCAGAGGTGCCGGAATGCCGTGGTTTTCTCTCAATTCATATTTCATCATTTATTCCTCCTTTCAGTATGACACAACTTTCAATCCAATCAAGGAGGCAATGAGCGTGAACAGGAAGAAAAGCCGTATGGGAGTGGCCGGCTCTTTGAAAACGAATATCCCAATCAAGACCGTGCCGACCGCTCCGATACCCGTCCAAATGGCGTATGCCGTGCCCAAAGGCAAAGTCTGAACCGCTTTGGCAAGTAATGCCATACTCAATACCGTGGAAGCCAAGAAACCGCTTCCCCACAGATAAAAACCAATACCTGATGCCTCTCTCGTTTTTCCCAAGCAGAATGTAAGGCTTACCTCAAACAATCCTGCCAAAAATAAAATTATCCAATTCATACCTATGATTTATTAAATTCGGGTGCAAAAGTAAGCAAGTAATTTCTAACCGTTTTTTACATTTGGTAAAAACGGATTTTGCATTTGACAAAAAAACAGCCGTTAGCAGCTGTTTCTGTGCGCTATTTTATAATTTTGTACCACAACAAAATGACTTATGGATATAAAGGAAATCATCAACCAGAGATATGCCATGCCGGATGCGTCTTTGGACAAGTTGCGGCAATGCCTGACGGAAGTCTCATACCCAAAAGGATTCCAAGTGTTGGAATATGGCAAGATAGAAAAAGACATCTTTTTCATCAAGAAAGGCATTGTCCGCGCCTATACTTCGGTAGAGGGGAAAGAAATTACCTTTTGGGTCGGCAAGGAAGGGGCGACTATTGTTTCCATGAAAGGATATGTGAATGACGAACCGGGGTATGAAACAATGGAGCTGATGGAAAATTCTGTCTTATATGTATTGGAAAGGAAAAAACTGAAAGAGTTATTCTTGAAGGATTTGCACATAGCCAATTGGGGACGGCGTTATGCGGAAATGGAACTGCTTGCTGCCGAGGAACGGCTGATTTCCATGTTGTCAGCCGTCGCCTCGGAACGGTATCACGAGTTGTTGGAGAAAGAGCCTGATTTGTTACAGCGGTTGCCGTTAGGAAGTATCGCCACCTATTTAGGCATCACACAGGCAAGTTTGAGTAGGATTCGGGCACAAATAAAATGACGTTTCAACCAACTGAGGATAGCAAGCGGTTTTGGTCTGCCCCAAACACAAACTTGCTATTTTTCCGTTGGTATTGTTTATAATCCCATGCCCTTGCCTCTCCTAAGCGGTTCAACCGTCCTTTTAACGGATGAGAACAGCCTGCCAAACTGCTCCTTGAACCACTCTCCAATCACTTGCCCGTTGATGGCAAGTGCAAGCTTGGACTTGTCTTTCGGGTCTTTTACCACTTGGAAGCCTGCTTCCTCGGTCGTGAACTTCCGCCTGTGCTCTTCCGAATAGAGTTCGCCCTCGTAGAACAGCGGTTTGCCGCTGATGAGCGTGGCAGTCTGCCTTTCGTTGAAGCCGACTTTAAGGCAGAACTTCTCCATATACACCAGCTCTTGAAACAGCGGAAACCATTTCTTGGCTTTTTGGATAATGGATTTTAGGAATGACACTTCCTCTTGGTGTGCCGCTTCCTTGTCTGCCATTTCCCTGCGGTACTTGGCTTGCAGTTCCACCAATTGGCGGCTGTGTTCCTTCTGCTGCCGCTCCATCTGCTTTTGCAATAATTCGATACTCTCGTCACGGGCGGCAACCTCGCCTTGCAAGGTTCGGTTGTCGGCTTCCAACTCTTTCAGTCTGCCGCTACCAAAAAGAGAACCTACTTTTGCCACGAGTGCCGCTTTCGCCTCGGTCTTGGCGGCTTCCAGCTTCTCCGATTTGATTTCCTTCCGTACTTCGTCAAGCTGCCGTTCCGCCTGCTGTTGTTTGACTTGTAGCTGCTGTACGTTGGCTTCCAGTTCTCCCGTCTGTCGTTTCAGTTCACGGTAGTATTGGGCGGTGGTGGTGTGCCGCGCTTCCGAACCACGGATGCCGCGCTGCAATCCGTATTTCGCCATCGCTGCGGCGTAACTGTCGTGGTAGGCGACAAGCCTTTCACGGGTCAGGAGGTCATCGGCGCACAAGCGCACGGCGTTGGCTTTCTTTCGGTAGGTGCGTTTGCCCTCCGTCTGCTTCCGCTTGACTTTCCTGCGCTCGCCCGTCACTATCGGCACGACCGTGGCGTGGATGTGCGGCGTGTGTTCGTCCATGTGCAGCACAGCCGAAACGGTGTTCTCCCTGCCGAATGTGCGGTACAGCCATTGCAGGTTGTCATCGCACCATTCGCCAAGCCTTTCCTCGTCCTGCACCCTAGCCATGTCCTCGTGCGTACCCGAAAGCACGATGCGGATTGCCCTCACTTGGTCGGGCGTTATCTTCCGCCTGATGCCTGCCGTGCGGATACGGTGGCTTATCGCTCCGGTGCGGTCTGCCACGCCATCGGGAAATTGCACCAGCTCACGGTTGAGGTGGGTGCGTGTGGGGTCTGCATTCTTGGGCGTGGTCTTGCGTTCTATGTGGTCGGATGCGCCCGTGTCAGCCGACCCTTTCGCCTTGTTGATTTGTATGCTGATATATCCCATGTTCGTTTCTTGTTTTTGAGGTTATACAAACTTGTTTGTCGGTGTCCGCCTGCCTGCGGTCATAGCCGCATGGGGCAAACGGGGGTGTCCAGAGGGGTGCAACCCCGCTGGCTCATTGGGGCATTTTTAGCTGTGCTTGCACTGCGTAAAGAAAATGCCCTAATAAGCTATGGCTTTTCTGTTTCCAAATTCACATAGCCCCCGCCAATGCGGGGCTGGTTCACAATCTTGTAGAGAGTTGCACCTACGCAAATGATTTCTTCTTTTTTCTTCATATTCTTGATACTGGTTTTAGTGCTGCCGACATTTTGTCGACAACGGGTTAAACATGGTTGCAAAGCTACGTAAGTGTCGGTAAAATCTTGATACGCAAATTTATGCGGAACAGCGCAAAATAATCACAATCACAGAAAACGGGGCGGTTGCCATGCCGACCGCTCCCGTCTGGATGACGCAGCAGGAAATGTCCGATGCGTTCAATGTGTTCGGCTGCCACATCCGCAAGGCTGTCCATGCCATATACAAGAATGGCGAATTGTTGGAAAGCGAAACGAAGCGGTACATCAAACAGGACAACGGGATAAACTACGATGTTTACAGCCTTGAAATGGTGATAGCCGTTTCCTTCAAGTTAAGAGGTCGGGAAAGCATGGCTTTCCGGCGGTTCATCATGAGCAGGCTGACCATGAACAACAGACAGCCCGTCAACCTTTTCTTTTCGCTCTCCCCGTCGCGTGGAAAGAGAACGGGAAATTGAGCAGACCTCAGACGGCGTAACACTGTTTTACAGGGAATTCCCGTCAGCCTACATGAACGCTTCCCGGTAATTGGCGGCAAGCATCCGTTCGATGTCCGATTCCTTGTACAGAATCTTGCCGCCCAACTGGTAATAGGCGATTATGCCGTTGTTGCGGTAGTCCTGCAAGGTGCGTCGGCTCACTTTCAGCCGTGCCGACACCTCCTTGTCCGTCAGGAAGCGTTCGCCGCCCAATATCGGACGGCTGTTTGCCATAAAGTTCTCGATACCGTCCAGCAGACGGTCAAGGCTGTCGCCGAACTCGACGACAAGCGCATGGTTCTTGGTAATCATTTCACTCATTGTTACGTTGGATTTAGTGGTACATAATAATCAAACGGCTTTGTCTGCCAGCTTACCTTCAACGGGCTTGACGATGCGCAGCATATCCTCCGGTCGGTAAAACACCTTGTGGTTTATCTGCGAATAAGCCAGTGTGCCGTTGTCACGCAGGGTCTGCAAGGTGCGCGGACTGATGTTCAACTGTTGGCAGACCTCTTGGTTGTCCATCCAGCGGTTTAATGACTTGCCGCCTTGCTTGGCAAGGAGTTCGTTCACACGGTCTGAGAAGCGGCTGAACTTTGCCGCCATTTCTTCAAACGCCTCTTTCTGAAAAATCAATACTTCCATTGTCAATACTGTTTTTAATGTTGATACTCGGTTTTGGACGCAAAATAAATGGGTATCGTGCATCAAACAATAGGTTGGCACAATCGTGGCAGCTTGTGGCAGGGAGTGGCGTTGTTCGTAATCTAAGAGATATGGATTTTTAGCGAAAAAATGCTACCATATAATAATTCTGAACTTGCTATAACACAGCAATATTACTATCTATTTGAAATCTATATCCGACTTATGCCTTTATATTTCAATCAGGTTCGGGAGGTTAAAGTTTGTATAATCTCCATTCATAATAGATCCATTTGAGAAAATGGTTGGACCATCTTCCTTCACTCCGTGTTGTTTATGGATATGGCCAAACAGATGTAAACGGGGTTTTATTTCTTTTATCCTCGCCAAAAGTTCTGTCGAACCATAGTTTAACTCATCGTCAAAATCAAGAATACCATAGGGCGGGCAATGGGTAATCAATACGTCAGTATTGGTAGGTACGGCTGCATAGTTGCGACTCTGACGGTCAGAAATACAATCTTCCATGAACATGGGAACACCATAGAATTTAACTCCATCAATAACCACACCGGAATTACATAGATAATGTACATTCTTATCCAGTCCATCTATCTTAGATCCGTATAGGCAGGCATCGTGATTGCCACAAATAAAAATCTTGTGAGGGTAAGGAAGGTCGCAAAACCAATTCATGAAATCAATGGCTTCTTGCTCGCTTCCATTCATGGTAAAATCTCCTGAATGTATAAGGATGTCAGCATCGGGCAGCTGTGTGAGCCGCCGATGCTGACTGTGAGTGTCAGAGATGTGGAGAAAATTAATTGAGTTGGTCGGCATTTCCTTTTGAATTTCTATAACGGTCTATACATTGGTCCATCTTCTCAACCAAATCCTTTTCATCCTTTATCTCGCTACCATTAATGGTCAGGTTGTTGTTTTCTTCATAAAGGCGTTTATTGTCCTCATACAGGTCAATCCAATTCCAATGTTGCCAACGGAACGCATACTCTGCATCATCAACATAAATGAAATGGATGTCCCATCCCCAGAAAAAATCACACCCTTCAATCTTCTGGTTGGTGTAGATCTTGCCAAGCTGTTTGTTGGACAGGTCAATGCACCCGCCGTAAAGGGGTGACAATAGCTTGTTACGCTTGTCAGCGATTATGTATTTCTTCCGATCAGCTTTTGCGTTGTAGGGATAGAGAATGTAAATGTCGTTGTCCCTGTAGTTCAAATGACATCCTCTCTCAATATAGTCCAATAAACCGGATATCACAAGTTCTTCTTGCACAGCCTTTTGCTTTCCTTCGAATGATGAGTGGTAATCAGGATTAACCTCGAAACTGGAAGAACACAACATTTCATCGATTGGGCAACTCCACTTGTCATCTAACAAATTAGAACGCCAAGACGATTGCGTACTATCAAAAGTAATCCCCCAAAACATATCCCATTCTGTAAATTTACTAATAAAATACCGCAATAAAGTGGATTTGTTCTTGTAAAATCCTTTTTCGCCGAATAGAAACTGAGCATTTCTCCATTTTGTCGTAAAATTATTCCACTCCCATTTATTGTTTTTATTTCTAAACAGAAATCGGATTGCACCATTGAAAAAGGCATATCCTTCTGCTTCCGATATAGCCGACTCCCAATTCCATTCTTTATCGTCACTCCAATCAGTAGGCCGCTCGGGTAGTTGCGCTTCCTGAGGTTTAAGTATTTGCTTGGCTTTCGCTATTTCCTCTCCTAATTGTTCAGGAGACGCTTTTGATTGTATTTTGAAATCTTCGCTTGCCAAATATTCATAGATGTTTTCCACGTGTTTGCTCAATTCATCTATTAATTTCAGACGAGCGACCATTGCGTCAACCGTATTTATCGTGGTGTTCTCCGCTAAATTGCACACCACTCTCATCCACCTTCTGAAGCGACGCTCATTGAACGCTGAGCAGGATTCCAAATACCGGCATACCCCGAAGAATACCACCCTTTGCGTCTGCGTGAGCGTGGAAATGGTATTACCAGTATATTTAGGGATGAAATCAAACTCCCCGAACCACTTTGGAAGATACTCTTTGACATCTTCCTTGGCTTCTGCCAAATGCTTAAAAAGGGTACTTAGGTTTTCCAAAACTTCCAACCTTGAGAGGATGGCGGCGTAGATGTCGTCAAAACCATTGTTATAGCCAAGCAACGAATCGTCTGACTTATTACCATACAGTTTCCATTCTTTTGATGTCTCCTTTGCATTATTATATATGATAGCGTAATTCAGGAAGTAACGGTTTAGGAAGGCGAAGTAAATCTTGTCAATTTCTCCATTTGATGCGGCTTTTTCCCAAAAAATGTCAGTCCAAGTAGTATCGAGTTTTAAGGGAATGCCCCTTTCGATATCAAGGAAACTTCTCCAGGCACAATTCTCTTTTGCCTTCCTTTCAATGTACCCGATTAAGTCGGCCTTGAAATTCTCAAACGAAGTGAGTTGCTTGCCACGTGCATTCATTTTGATGTACAGCTCATCTGTCAGTCCAAAATTTTTAAGCGGAAGATAATAAAATACGATAGGAGCATTTTCAGAAATCAAAGCCTTCCAATATTTTTCAAAGCTTTCTTTGTTTCTTTCGTCAAACAACTCTTCCAAGCCATCAATAATATCGTTACCTTGTTTGTCGTTAATCTTTGTACCGCCAATCATTCTCAACATTGATCGTATGGTTGGGTCTTGCTTCCAGGAAGAGTAAAACCAAGTGCGGCTGGTTATGAAATCCACAATTCCTGTGTTGCCGTCATATTCTTCAAAATTTTGGGGTATGCATAGGTTTCTGCAAAACTCCCTTGAAGATATTCGCGTCTCGTATGTGAAATTTCTCAGCCTTACAGAGGCTTCTTCGAGCTTGCCAGCCCTGAGTGCCACGTACCAATGAAGCAGCCATAGCGTGGTAAGCCTTTGTTGACCGTCAAGTGGAGATAGTTTGCCTTCGTCTTCGGAACCATAAACAAAATCAAGTTTCAATGCAGGTTCCGGCAATTGATAATCTAATGCTAGCTTTAGGTTCACGAGAAAATTGTTGCGCAAGTGTTCTTTGCCCAATCTGCCCTGTGCATAGTCGCGTTGTATTATCGGAATTTCTATTTGGTAATTGCCGATAAATTTCCAGAAAGAAGTTGCTTCGTTTGTCATTGTTTGTCCTCCTGATCGTTTTGTTCAAGCTTTTCCAAGCATGAGTCTATGTCGTTTTTGTAAGCTTCAGCGTCAGCTTTTGTCCAATAGTTATTGTCACCGATTGTAGATGAGTAATATTTTAGGAATACTTGTTTCGTGCACGGTGGAACAAAAGAGGAAGTGGCCCACTTGCTTTCTTTGTCTATTGCGAGCTTCCCGTCTTTCATTAGCTTCGGTACTGGTATCAGTTTGCCTTGGTCCTTGCCAATAATGACACGGCGTTTCGCGGAAAAAATGGCGTTGCCATAACTCCTGTTTGTTGATGAATCAAGCAGGGTGTAATTCCATATTCTGTTCTTTTCTTCTGGCGTCCAGACCTCAGGACCTTCATTGAAGTTCTTTTTTATTTTCTTGAAAAGCTCGTCTTTTGTATTTTTATCCTCGGTGTCGAAATAGTTGTTTATGTATTTCCGTATATCTTCATCGGCACTTAGATAGACGTTGACAAGCCATTCCTTGCGTGTGCCGTCATCTTCTTCTGGGTTGCTTGTGCTGGAATTGATGTGCTCCACGTCCCATCCTTCCAACTTATACAAGTGGAACGGAAATTTGTAAAATATCCCTATCTGGTATTTATTGTTGCTTTGTTGTGCCTGGTTTTGATTTATCACAGTCTGTATGTTGTGAAACAGCAATAGGCAGCAGCAGTTGCGCTTGTCGCTTCCATCTTCTTTGTATGGGTAGTCTGTGCTATTGTTGCCTATCGCTTTCTTGATTTCGTCTTTCAGGTAGCGTACAAATTCCTTCTTACCTTTCTTCGCTTTCCATGAGTTTACAAGTTGTTTAATGGGAATGGTGCCTACCGCAAGGAGAAAACCCACGTAATGATAAAGTTCCAAGTCATCATACCATTCATTAAACGTCTGGAAATAGGATTTTACAGTCTGCCAAGCCTTTTCTGTTTTTTGCAATAGGGTTTCTTCGTCATTATTCCCATCTATGTGTGAGGACTTGAAGTATTCATAAAAATATCGGAATGTCCTGTGTTCGTCAGAACCAATAATCTTTTCCTTTTCATCCTCTTTATTGAGTTTTTCAATATTAAGCGAATTTCTGCTGCAAATCAAATCGAAGATGAAGTCTATACGCGTCGGACGATCATAACCCTTGTCGTGCAGGAATAGCCAAAACTCGTCGCTTTGCAGGGTATATTCTATCTTATCCCATTCGCTTGCGATTTCTTGTTGCCTCAATCTTAAACTGTCCGTCGACTTTCCCGCAAAATTAGATCTGTTGAGGAACAATGCCTTTATCAGCTCTGAATTGGTAAGGGCTATTTTGCCGATGTTCAGTCGGGTGAACACCTTTATGGGGTCTTCGTCAACAGATTCATACCATATAAAATTAACTTTGTTTTTCAGCTTGTCCAAGAATGCCCCTTTGTCAAAGTCTGGTTTGAGCCATTCCTTCACGGTTTTCTTGGCTTGATCCATATAATAAAAGTCAATGTTTTCATTCTCGTCATACTTATCCATATTGAGAAGGAACTCCCTGCTTTTGGCGCGAGTTGCGTATTCCAATGAATAAGGCTCATTGGAGTCAAGGCTTCTGAGAATGATGTATATAGTGGTAAGTCGCTGTTGACCGTCTATAACTTCCCACTTGCCAACGCTCTTATTGAGAATTTCCCTTATCTCTGAAAGTTTATTCGTTTCATGTATTTTTGTTACAATATCTTTTTCGTTGCGTAGTCTCACCACCAATGGTTGCAAGCAATAGAATCCATCCTTGCTGGCATCGAACTCGTTGATGTCGTTGAGCAAGTCCTTCACTTGTTGGCGTGTCCACCTGTAGCCGCGCTGATAATTCGGGATGAAAAAGCTCAAGCCTGAAAGCTCTCCTATTGTTTTCAACCCAATTTGATTGTCGTTACATTGTTGTCCCATAATATTCGTAATTTTATAATTTTCCACTATAGTATTTCATTTCCTCTAATCCACAAAGTCCGAAGTCCTTTATTTCTCTCAGAAACAGCCGTGCACACATCTCCGCGTCATCTCCTGCCCGGTGATGCCGTCCGTAGGGAATCTTAAACTGGTCGCAAAGGTAATCCAGACTATTGCAACCGAAGTCATAGAGCTTGCGGGCGGCACGCAGGGAGCAATAATAAGTAATGTCAGGCTTCTCCATGCCGTATAGTTCCAATGAATGACGGATGCAACCGACGTCGAAAGCGGCATTGTGAGCCACAAGTATAGGAATATCTTTAAGGTATTCACTGATTTCCGCCCATACTTCCGGAAACTCTGGAGAGTCAACTGTATCATTCGGGCGGATGCCGTGTATCTGCATGTTCCAATAACTGTACCTGTTTCCTTGCGGACGGACAAGCCACGAACGGGTCTTGGTCACCTCACCGTTACGCACCACACAGATACCGGCTTCGCAAATGGAAGCACGTTTGCCTGTGGCCGTTTCAAAATCTATGGCTATGAAATTTATTCCTTGCATGGCTTGCCCTCCTTCTTCTCTGTATAAAAGTCCAATATGTTTTGGGCGAAGTTGCGCATCTCGTCACGTACCGATTCCGGCTCCAATACTTCCACTTGGTCGCCTTGGGCAAGCACCAACTGATAGAAGTCGAAAGTTGGTTTTAGGTGGTATTCAAAGAGAGTCGATTCGTCATCACTTCCAATCTCACGCTGTGATTCATGCAAAGGCAATGTGCGCAAATAGTCCGCAAAACCATTGTATGCCCGAAGAACAATCTTTTGAGACGATTCGTTAGAAGTGATTATGCCACAACATCCTTCAAAATAGCTGTGTACATCGAAGTTCTTTTTCATCTTGAACGTCCGTCCCGTATCTTGAATGTCTGAAATATGGTCGAGGGCGTACACCAAATACACATCACTTGGCTTGACGCCTTGTTCTTTATTCCGCTCGGAGTAATAAGGACTGCGCGCCACCACATACCAACGGCGTTTCACCACTTTCAAGAAGTAAGGCTCAATGTCGAATGTGCTGGGTTCCGGTTTGCCGAAGCCTTGGTGCGTAATGCTCAACACATGGTTACGACGCATGGCATCCGCAATGCAGGTCAGCCAGGTCTGTCCCGAAGGGATTTCCTCAAAGATAATCCGGTCTTCCAGCTTGTTATCCGCTTGTATCTGGTTCAATGTGGCGTATGAACTGATAAGCCAGCTGCGCAGATTATTGCCCTCTATGCGTTCCGGCTCGTCAATATAATAACGGTATCCGTCCTTCCGGTCACATTCTATATATACATCAAAAATGTCTTTGATGGCTTTCTTATGGTTATGAAAGGTCTTCAAAGGCAGTTCCTCGCCATAGCCTAATCCACTTTCCTGCCAAAGTTCATTGATTTCCTGAAACGTCAGCCGTTTGTATCTGCGCAAGATGTCCATCAGCCATACGTATCGTCCAAAAAGATTTGCTGCCATATTGCTGTCATTTAATGGTTATGCCACAAAGTTACGCATTTCCTTGTGCCAAATCGTAGCTCAATATTAAATTTTCTCTTTTTCCTGCATTTCTTTTTATGATATGCCGCGTTTTGGCATTTAACGCTCTTTACTTTGCAGCAGAATGAATGATAAACTTCTAAACATTAACGTATTATGGTAACAAAGAATTTAAGCAACGATTTTATGGCGAAAGTATTGGAAGATGCCGCTTGGAAGGAACTTTCGGGCGACTTTGCTTGGAACGAACAACTGCTGGAGAAATACAAGGACAAAGTGGAATGGAAAACGATTTCCAGTAACAGCAATATCCTTTGGACGGTTTCTATGCTTGAGAAATTCAAGAACAGGATTGACTGGGAAGAAATCTCCGGCTCAAGCAACGAACACCTGTTCACGGCAGGAAACTTGGAGAAGTACAAGAACTATTGGAACTGGCGGGAATTATCCCGTAATTCCGACCTGATACTGACTCCGGAACTTTTGGAGCAGTTTGCCGACTACTGGGACTGGAATGAAATCATTGATTGCTACGGCAGGGATGGCCTGTACAGTGCGGAGTTTCTGGAAAAGTATCAAGACCGTATTCCCGCTTCCTCTTTGCAACATTCACGTCTGTGGGATAAGTTGGTTGAAGATGAAGCAAAGCGGCTGAAAATACAAATACTATCCTAACGCAATTGATTATTTCATGAAGAGGCTACCTCAAAGCTGGTTAGGAAGGTAGCCTCTTTGTAGTGTGCTCGGCAGACTTATTGCTTACTTGCCCATTTATCCAAATAATATTTGCTCATTTATTATTGGATATTTAGGCAAGTAATCTATGATTCAGTAACAGCGTGGCTTTAATATCCTGTTCATTGTTTTCATGAGTAATCATACCGAAAAGCATGTCGTCATATCCTAAATGCCGGCGTATAGCTTCTTCAAACCGTTCCTTTTCTTCACCTGTCGGTGGGCTGCAAGCCGGAAACGATAGAAAAACGACAGCATTATTGTACTTCTCATACGTTAGTTGTTGGTATTTGGTCATTGACTCTAAAATGTAGTCCAAACGTCCATCAGTTCCGCTTGTGATGGACAAATAGTCGTATCGTCTTCCATACTCAATGTGAAGAAGGAAATCTACATCGCTTCTCTTGAAACTGCTGCCTTCGGAGGAAAGCTGCGTTATTAGGTTTTCACGGGTAGCCATCTGTCTCAGATATTCATCACGTTTGTTTTGACGATATTTCCTTTTCCGCTTTGAGCGGTTTTTCCTTTCATTGGAAAAGCAAAAAGGATTTTCCACTTTGGTGTACCGCTCTCCGTTCCTTCCCTGCCAGCGTAGTTTACGTGGAATCTGATGCTTCCAAATACTTTCTTTCAACTTGTCCAAAGCAACCTCATATTTATTAATTGGCTTACGGTGGTTGAGTATTCTGTCTAACGTCTCCTGTTGCCTTTTCGGAAAAAAGCCCCAAAGGGTGATTTCCCTTAAACAATTCATTGCCAGTTCCTCATCAGTTAAGTGAACATCACTGTCAACAATAATATTAGCAGCCAGATTTTCTTTCCAACAGGCTGTATGCATTGGATACACGCAGATCCATTCCTTTTCTCCCTCTGTTTTTCTGCCGCTCTTGATTACACGGATTTCGTGCAGTCCGCCCTTTTCTGGCTTCATGCGGCGCAAAATGTCGTATGCCTCACGGAAAGCATAGATGTTGTCAAGATTCCTCTGTTCAAACTTTTCCAAATAAGGGCGAAGACTGTCGAAGTCGACTTTCATAATAAGTTCTTTCAGTGTCATAAGCATAAAAAAATCTTTTCGGGCAAAGAAAACAAATACTTGCGTAAAAACAAAGCATATCCATAATCTTTTTGCTTGTGCTTCAATTCGGCATACGTAATCGTTACTTTTGCAACGAAAATCATGAAAATAAGGCAACGATGAAAACAATTCAAAATCACAACGTGAAGATATTTACGGACAACATAGAGACAACTGCTATCGAACAGATAGAACAGTTGCTGGCTATCCCCGCATTCAGCGGTTGCAAAATCCGCATCATGCCCGACGTTCATGCCGGGGCAGGCTGTGTCATCGGCTTTACAGGTGACTTGGGAGACAAGGTTATCCCCAATATCGTAGGTGTGGACATCGGTTGCGGCATTCTTGTGCAGTCGTTCACCTGCATGAAAGAGATAGATTACCACGCCTTGAATGAGTTCATCCTACATCACATCCCGTCAGGACGCAA
The DNA here is from genome assembly GCF_900130135.1 of Bacteroides togonis. Classification (NCBI taxonomy): domain Bacteria; kingdom Pseudomonadati; phylum Bacteroidota; class Bacteroidia; order Bacteroidales; family Bacteroidaceae; genus Bacteroides; species Bacteroides togonis. The sequence goes on from NZ_LT670820.1 coordinate 204,788, forward strand.
TTATCGGGACAACAAGTATGCAACACTGCCACAAAAGTATATGGATGCTTACCGCGAGAGCAAGGACCTCATCAAACAGATGTGTTGCTACCGGGAATTGAAAGAGACGAAACGCCTCAATCTCTCCATCGGTTCGCTGGGCGGAGGCAACCATTTCATTGAATTGGATAAGGATGAAAGCGGTCTATTTTATTTGGTTGTGCATACCGGAAGCCGTAATCTGGGCAAACAAGTTGCCGATAATTACCAGAAGTTAGCCGTGAAATGCCAGTCCGGTTGGGCGGAACTGATGGAGGAACAGAACCGTCTGATTGCGGAATACAAGCAGGCCGGACGGAAAGACGAGTTGCAGGACGTTATCCGCGAACTGCACAATTCATTCAAGATGCGTAAACCTACGATACCGCCCGATTTGTCCTACTTGGAGGGCACCTATCGGGAAGACTACCTGTACGACATGCGCCTCTGCCAGCAATGGGCAAAGATAAACCGGCGCATGATTACGGGGCTTATCATGGATTACCTTATCCGTCAGGGATATGCCGACATGTGTGAAGACAACCTTCAGTTTGAAAGCATCCATAACTATATTAGCGATGATAACATCATCCGTAAGGGTGCCATCTCTGCCAATGCCGGAGAAAAATGTATCATCCCGTTGAATATGCGTGACGGTTCTCTCATCTGCATCGGTAAAGGCAACGAAGATTGGAACTGCTCTGCTCCCCACGGTGCAGGCCGCATCATGAGCCGAAGTCAAGCTTTCCAGAACATCAGTTTGGATGATTATGCCCGCTCTATGCAAGGCATCTATACAGAATGCGTGAACGAAGAGACCAAGGACGAGTCGCCGATGGTGTATAAGCCAAAGGACGAGATTATCCGCAATATCAACGATACTGTATCAGTGGTGAATGTCATTAAACCGGTGTATAACTTTAAGGCGGCGGAGTAAGCCACCTATTGGAAATGAATAGGACAAGAAGTATGACGGATTTTCAACAAATTTTCAATGTATTTGAAGACTATAGCTTGGCGCTTTCCATGCTCGATGATTACGATCATCAACGGATGTCCCGACCGCAGGGATGTAAAGGCACATACGTTCTTACCTACGAAGAGTGCCGAAGCCTGATTGACACAATGCGTTTCAGCTGCGAGTCGGACTTGTTCGGTCATGAAAAGGATGATTCATTCAGAGGCAGCATTGGAAACATTTACCAGAGTTTCGCAGGAAAGGATGTCTATCCATCGGTGGAAGAGAAAGCTGCCAATCTGCTTTATTTCATCACCAAGAACCACAGTTTTAACGATGGCAACAAGCGTATAACGGCAGCTTTGTTTCTATACTTCCTCAACCTCAACGGTATCCTGTATGACGGAAAAGGTCAGAAACGCATAGCCGACCATACGCTGGTTGCACTTACAATTATGGTTGCTGAGTCACGCATGGAGGAGAAAGAGATTATGGTCAGTATCGTCATGCACTGTATCGGATAATTTTTTCCTTTTTCTATAAATCCCATATAAGAAAATATGAATGTTCGTAATTTACCCAACCCGACCACATTGAAAATGAAGATATACTTCGTTTGCCGATGAAGTATATCTTCGTTGGCTGTTGTAGTATATATTAAACTGGCGATGAAGTATATCTTCGTTCTCAGAGGGTATATATTGGCCGAATCGAAATTCAAGGAAATACAACAAAGAAGAAGGTGCTAAAAATTGATCTGCACTTTCTTCTTTGCTATCTTCAAACAGCTTTATTCAATAGCAACATAACTTTTATTTGTTCACATTCATTATTCTCTACGACAGTACCGAACAGGATATTTTCATATCCCAACCGGTTATGCACCGCTTGACGGAATGTCTCCAGTTCTGTATTATCCGGCGGATAACAGGAAGAATAGCGGATAAATACAATCGCATGGTCATATCGGCTTAAATCAAGCTGTTGGTATTTTGTCATGGACTCAAGGATATAGTCCAACCGTCCGTTTGTTCCAAGAACAACGGAACAATAATCATACCGGATGCCATACGCAATATCGAACAAAAATTCCACATCGCTACGCTTAAAGCTGCTGCCCGGAATGGTAAGCATCTGTATGAGCGTTTCCCGTTTTGCCATGACCTCAAGATATTCTTCGCGCTTGTCTTGACGGTATTTCCGTTTTTTCTTGCTGCGGTTCATCGGCTTGTTACAAAACTTGAATGGGAAATGTGCAATGGTCAGCCGTGCACCGTCTTCATCCCTTGCACGGAACTTGCGAGGGGTCTGATGCTTCCACATGCTTTCTTCCAACTTGTCCAATGCCACTTCGTAACGATTCAGAGGCTTCCGCCTGCCGAACATCTTGGAGAATGTGTCTTCACGATCTACGGGTGAGAAACCATAGAAAGTGATTTCCCACAGGCAGCGCATGGCAAGTTCTTCCATATTGAGCTGCATGCCGTTGGGAAAAACAAATTCTTTAGCCAATTCTTTCTCCCATACATTATCGTCCAAGAAGTTTACCTGTGTGATTTTTGTTCCGTCTTCTCTTGTTGTCGTTATTATGGTAACTTCCCCTCTATAATCCTTGTCCGGTTCCATGTTCCTAAGAATATCGTATGCTTCACGGAAGGCATAGATGTTATCCAAATTCTTCTTTTCCCATTTCTCCAGATACGGGAGAAGGCTGTCGAAGTCAACCTTCATGATAAGTTCTTTCAGTGTCATTTTTGATGTCGTTTATTGTTAGTTGATAAGATTGATTCAGCGTAATGTTTTGTTCCGGTCGGAGAGGAATGGCAAGATTATAGTCTAGTAAGAATTTGTTGCCGGAGTTTAGTTCATCCCATGTGTCATACTCCACCGCATAAATGTCGTTCTCCCAACCAAAGAAATCACCGTCATATTCCTGTGCGAAGCGCACGGCATACATGGTTCCGCTGATAATGGGGCATTGCGCCACAATGACCGATTGGGTCAAAGCCACTTGCATACGGCATCGGGCAACCAGCCTCGTAGGGTTTGCCTTCATGCCGAACGGATGTTCGGACACGATAGTTCCACCTTTTGCCACGATTTCCTCCTGTAAGGTTTTGTTTACTTTTGGATGTGTGATGTCCAATCCGGAAGCGACAATGGCGATAGTCTGCCCCTCCGCATCAAGACAACCCCGATGCGCCGCCGTGTCGCATCCCAATGCAAGACCGCTGATTACCACATGGTCTTGCCCGCCTATCTGCTTGCCAAACCGATAAGCTGCGTCCAAACCTTCAGCATCGGCTGCACGGGCACCGATAATGGTCACTGTATCGTTCCGGTTGAGCAATTCCAAATTGCCTGATACATGAATGAGAGGTGGGGTGTCATTGCATAGATTCCTGAAATGGTAAGGATAATCGACTGCATAATACGGAATAGTGATAACTCCTGCTTTAGCCTGCCTGTCCAATATCCGTTTCGCTTTGTCAAGCTCACGAGTGGCTTTTGCTGCCGTCCTTTTTAGCTGTTCGTTAACTTCGGGATTAACTCTTTCTATTATTTGCCGGGAAGAATATCCCAGCAGTTGCAAGCAAAGCAATTCTTCCACTGAAAGACATGAGGCTTTCCATTCGGTTTCTTCTTCTTTCCTTTTCTCAATTCTTCCTTTCAGAATGTCTGGCAAATCAAAATCTTCCATAATAAGTTTTTGCTTGCAAAAGAAATCATTAAATGTGCTGAATTGAAGCATAGGCAAATTATTTTTCTGTTCTGCCACGATTTGGCATTTAGCGCGAATACCTTTGCAAAAAACAGAAGGTATGAACAAGACACCGGCATGGAAAGAAAAAGCGTGGAAAGCCAAATGCCACGAGGGATATGCGGAAGTATCGTATGAAGACGTATGGTCTTTGGACACACGTTTGGCAAGGATTATCGCCAACCATCTTCGGGCTTTCTTGAAGGCAGAAAAAGGGTCATACGGCGGTACACCGGGCAACATCATTGAAAAGCATGGAGAAGACAAAGGCTATGCGGAATGGCTGAACATCATCCGCAAGATGATTTATGCTTTCGAGGAGTACCAGCGTACAGACCAATGGAGCGAGGAAGATGCGGAGAAGCGGAAACGCATCCGTGAAGGCATGAAACTCTTCATCGACCATTACGGAGATTTGTGGATATAATAATTTTAATTTTTTGCAATATGACATTCAAAGATTTATTGGAACAATTCAGTTTTGACGAGATAGCCCCGGCGTTCAAAACTTTGTGGCAACGGAATGCGCCGGAACAGGCCGCACGACTTGACATGGAGGGCTGGCGAAAAATCTATCATTCGATACAGGAGATAAAACCGGTGCATTCCCCTTACTATATCCGTTTGGGGTATCGTTGGGAGGGTTGCATACCAATGGTGGACATGAACTGTTCTGTCTATGCAAAAGAAGACAATGCACTATGCTATCCCCTCTCGAATCACTCACATTGGGCAGAAAGTGTCGGTATGGAAATCGTAATAGGGGAAGACGTAAAAATCGCTCCGAAAGAGTTGGTTGCCGGATTGCTTTGGGAAATCACATACTATGGCGGTACGGAGGCGATGTCGAATGAAAATCAGGAACGTTTTTTTAATCGGAGTAGGAATGCCAATAAATAAACGAAGGGTATTTACCGCCATACTAATCGGATTGGCTATGGCCGTTGTGCTTTATTACATCGTCCACTCGTGTGGCGGCATGTCAGAAGAACGGTGGATAAGAATCTTTTAATTATCATTAAAATGGAAACAACCAACGAAATCTTTTTCAGCGAGCATGGATTGACCTCTACTTCGGCATCCCATCTGGCGGATATCGCACAAGAAGTCATAGCCGGTTGTGAGGCAAAACTGAAAAATTTGACCTTTGTCACTACAAAAGTCGATATTGTAGGCTCTGCTTCCGAATCGGGCAAGACCGTCAACATCGGCTATGATGAAAAAATGTTGGAGCAAGTGCGCCCGCTTTTGGAGGAAATTTCTTCTATGAACGCTTTCTGCGCTTGGATGAGGGAAGCGGTCAAAGCCAAAGACAAGGAACTGAAACGGGTTGCCAATCAGACTTTTGAGGAATGGTGTACAGACAAAGGGATTGAACTCCCTTCCAAACCGAAGTATCCGGAAGAGACCAAGGAAGCGGATATAATTTCGCTGCTGAACATCAAAGAACGTAACCGTTATTTCCAACTGGAAGCCGTGGCCGCTACCATTGGCAAATATATTCATCCGGGCGGCGCGTTCTCTGCTGCCCGTGAAGAATTGCAAAATAAAATGGTGAAACCTTATAGCACGGACGGCAATGGGAAAGACACGCTGATTTATGCGCATACTCCATCCGTAAACCCGCAAAAGGTGGAAGACGTGTTCTTTGAACTTCAGAAATGGCATCGCCAAAATGAACGTGAGCTGAACAGGATGAAGTTTGCCATCAAGAAACAAGCGGAAAAGAAGACCTTGGAGGACATCCAGCAATTCAAGCAGGCATTGGAACAGGAGAAACAGCGTCACATGCAGCTTTTTACCCAATACAAAGAGTGGCAATTGGAAGAACGGGAACGTATTTCCCGCTTGAAGATTGTGGTGCCGGAAGCCTTGCAAGATACTTATGAGAGATTGAATAAATTGGAAGAATAAAACAAGGTGTTGTGAACCTGCTTCTCAATGGAAGCTAATCATGGCTTTGATGGAACGGGAGCTGTCAGTCCTATTGTGTGTGAAAAGTACGAAGGTACAAGGTATGTCAAATAAAAAAAACGGCGGATGTAGCTAATGCCTGCATGATGCACATCCGGTCTGAGCCTTTGCCGTAGTCTTTGTCTGTGTCTTGATGTTCCGGAATGGACATCGTTCGGACAGCTCCGTTCCTAACTTGAAATATCTGGTCTGTATATGGAATCATTAAGAAATGCGATACAACATCCCAAAGAACCATTCACTCTTGTTGAGAAAATTAAGATATGCCTGTTGTCTGTCTTTTTGTGTATAGGTCTGATGGCTCATATTTGTATGAGAATGTTAGGAATAAGAAAAACATCAGCTTGTCATCCAATGTCTCTTGTCAGATTGTTTGGGAATAAACGGAGGAATTAGTGTCATCCGTTATTCAGGTTGCCCGACTTCGGAGGTGCAACCAGCGGCAAGGCTTTCGGGGAGTAACCCGAAAGGTTTCGAGTAACTCGAAACATACCTTGCTGCTGCCACTTTTCGGCAGTAACCGAAAAGCCTTCGGGTAACCCGAAGGACACCTTGCTGTGCTTTTGAGAGCACAAGAAATCCGTCAATAAACGGATTTGAACAAGTGTTGTTATTTCGGCTTTCAAAGCATCGTTTCCCGATGCCCAAGCTGCCCAAAAGAAGAAAGGGAATAGGGCGGTGTGTAAGCCTGCACCTTATTGAGATTACAGGGAACAAAGCCGGATTTTCATCCTTCTGAAAAACAGACAATAGTGTCAATTCGATGTCGATATGTGCCAATCACAGCCCAAACTGACATTAGACTAATAAGGAAATGCTATTTTGAGCAAATACATCCTCGCTTGTTCACAAACTCAGCGAACCAATGGTTTGCAAAATCTACGATGAACAGAACCGGACAACCAAGAAAGTAATCCAATGCAGATAGGAAGCAACATAGTTTCAATGATATGCTGGTTTGCTGTCGTGCTGTTGTGCTGGTTTACAACAGCGAAACTTCAAATAAAAGTTTCATCAATGGGGCGCGGATTTAGAGGAGTAGAGTTCAGAGGAAGTAAATCGGTGGTACAATGAGTTCGCCTTTCAATGTGGCGATATCAAAATTCTTTCTAATACAAGAAAATGTGTATATTTGCAGACATAATAATCTCGAATACGTGAAATATTAATCAGACAATAAAGGCGAATAGGTGAATTATGAAAAGAAAGATATATGATAAACTGTTGGAATGGAAGAAAAACCATAAGGGTGATACTGCCCTTTTGATAGAAGGAGCCAGGCGTATAGGGAAAAGTTATATCGTGGAAGAATTTGCACGCAAAGAATACGAGTCTTACATTCTGGTGGACTTCAGCAAGGTAAATCCTCAGGTAATGGAGTTTTTCAACCTTTATCTGGATGACCTCGATATGCTTTTCATGAGTCTGGAACTTTACTTCAGGCGGAAACTTACTCCCCGCCAGACGAAAGGCGAGGAAGCCCGTTCCTTGGTCATATTCGACGAAGTACAGTTCTGCCCCCGTGCCCGTGCAGCCATCAAGCACTTGGTTGCAGACAGGCGTTATGACTATATTGAGACTGGCTCGCTTATTTCCATTAAGAAGAATGTCAAGGACATCATGTTGCCATCCGAAGAACATGCCATTGAAATGTTTCCGATGGACTTTGAGGAATTCCTGTGGGCAATGGGTGATGAAATGCTGATGTCTTACATCCGGATGCGGTTTGACAAACGTCTTCCGATGGAGGCTTTCCACCGCCGGGCAATGGACTATTTCCGGCAATATCTGATTGTCGGAGGAATGCCACAGGCTGTACAGAAATATGTGGAAACGCGGGATTTTGAAAAGGTAGATGAGGTGAAGCGCGATATATTGGCTCTTTACCGCAATGACATCCGCCAATATGCGGACAATCAGGAAACAAAAGTTGCCGCTATCTTTGAGGAGATTCCGGGGCAATTGCAGAAACACGAAAAGAAGTTTGTCTTATCCGCATTGCAGAGTGAAGCCCGTATGCGTGATTATTCACAGGCTTTCTTTTGGCTGAGTGACGCTAAAATAATTAACTGTTGTTATAATTCGACCGAACCGAGTATCGGCTTGAAACTGAATGAAGAACGTACAACGCTGAAATGTTATATGGGTGATACCGGGCTGCTCATCAGCCACGCCTTTGACGAACGTGGAATCGTAAGTGCGGACCTTTACCGTAAACTGATGTTTGACAAGCTGGAAGTAAACGAAGGTATGTTGGTGGAGAACATCGTGGCGCAAATGCTTCGGGCGACAGGACACAAACTCTACTTTTTCAGCAACAGTTCCCGGACATCAGCCGAAGACCGTATGGAAATTGATTTCCTGATAGCCAAACCTATAACGACCAGCAGGCATAATATTTCCCCCATAGAGGTGAAGTCCGGGCAACGTTACACACTGAATTCATTGAGAAAGTGCATAGCCAAGTATGGCTCCCAGTTATCCACACCCTACGTGCTTCACGACAAGGATGTGAAAACAGAAGATGGCATTGTGTACCTACCTTTATATATGACACCGTTGCTTTGAATGATATGGGAAAACAGCTTACATACCAAGAACTGTTGGCGGCATACAACAAACTTCTTATGGAAAATGAGCTTCTTCATAAGGAGGTAGACAGACTACAGTCTTTGCTCTGCAGCAAAGGTACTCACTTGACACAACCCATTATAAAGCGACATTTGTCTTTGGAAGAAAAAGTGGATGTGTTCCGCAATCTCTTCAAAGGACGTGAGGATGTATTCGCGCGGAGATGGTACAGCCGGACAAGCGGAAAATCCGGCTACCAGCCTGTATGTCGGAACGAATGGGATAGGCAATTGTGTGACAAGAAAAGATATAAATGTACGGAATGCCCCAACAGGGCTTTCAAGCCCTTGGAGTATGAGGATATCTATCGACATCTTGAAGGGAAGAGTTCGGACGGGCAGGATGTAATCGGTGCCTATGCCATTCTTGCCGACAATACGTGTAACTTCCTGTGCGCGGATTTTGATGACAAGTCATGCGAACATGGATACAAGAAAGATGTGTTGGCGTATGTCGGGGTCTGCAAGGATTGGAATGTTCCTTGCTCCATTGAACGCTCCCGTTCCGGGAACGGCGCACATGTTTGGATGTTCTTTGAACAGCCGTTGCCTGCATCCAAGGCACGAAGGCTTGGAAATACGATATTGACGGAAGCGACAGAAAGATACGGAAGGATGGACTTCAAATCATACGACCGTTTCTTTCCTAATCAGGACAGGTTGCCAGAGGGTGGTTTCGGGAATCTGGTGGCGTTGCCATTACAAGGGAAAGCACGCAAAGAAGGAAACAGCGTATTTGTAAACGAGAATTTTACAGTTTACGAGGACCAGTGGGACTATCTACTTCAGATAAAACGGATTTCCGAAACAATGATTGATGCAATATTGGCTAAACATAGAACAGATTCTGATTTGGGTGAATTGTCCACTACCAGTGAATCCAAACCGTGGGAGACTCCGGTACCTCAGAAAATCACTCCTAACGATTTTCCTGCTAATCCTAATTCTCATACGTTCCAATATGCTATACATCCCTTTGTCTGGGTTTTCCGCAAGAGCAATCAACCATCTGAAACGGATTGCCTCATTCAAGAATCCGGAGTTTTATGCCAGACGAGGTATGCGCTTGTCTACTTACAACATTCCCTGTATCATTTCCTGTGCCGATATGGAAGAGGATTACATCACCCTGCCCCGTGGATGTGAAGATGCGGTTGTTGCTCTTTTGGAAAGCAACCAAATCACCTACCGGATAGAGGATAAGACCAATCATGGAGAGAACGTAACCGTAAGGTTTAAAGGCGAATTCCGTGAAGAGCAGAAAGCAGCCATAGCCAGTTTGACAGCACATGACAACGGGGTATTGAATGCCACTACCGCATTTGGAAAAACGGTTACGGCTATTGGCCTACTTGCTGAATGGAAAGTAAATACGCTGATACTTGTACACACTAAAGCTTTATTGGACCAATGGAAATCCCGTTTGGAAGAATTTTTGGAAATAGACTTTACGGAAGAAGATACTCCAAAGAAACGTGGCCGTAAAAAAGCCTTTTCACCGTTCGGTACATTGGATTCTAAGGGAAATTCACTGCATGGGAAAATAGACATTGCCTTGATGCAATCCTGTTTGGAAGACAACGGGGTGAAATCTTTTGTTCGGAATTACGGAATGCTGATTGTGGACGAATGCCATCATGTATCAGCTGTGAATTTTGAACGGATATTGAAGTATGCCAATGCCAGTTATGTCTATGGACTGACAGCTACCGCAATCCGCAAGGACGGGCACCAGCCTATTATTTTCATGCAATGCGGCCCTATCCGCTATTCGGCAGATGCAAAGGTCCAAATGACCTCCCAAACATTCACACGCCTGCTTGTTCCCCGCTTTACTTCTTATAGAGAGTTGACGGATGAAAAGTCCACTTATGCCCGGATGGTTCAGAAAATGGCTGATGATGAAAATAGGAACGGACTTATAATAGAGGATGTATGCGTGGCTCTGAAAGAAGGGCGTTCACCAGTTGTACTGACCAACCTCACCGCCCATGTCGAAACATTAGCAGGCGCGTTAATACCACACTGTAAACATGTCATTACTCTTGTCGGTTCCGAATCGGCAAAGGAGAAACGTCAGAAAATGGAATACTTACAAGACATATCATTATCGGAACCGCTTGTTATAGTGGCAACCGGAAAATATGTGGGTGAGGGTTTCGACTATCCCCGGTTGGACACTTTGTTCTTGGCATTGCCTGTCTCATGGAAAGGTCTCATCGCGCAATATGCCGGACGGTTGCATCGGGAATACCCGGGTAAGAAAGAAGTCCGGATTTACGATTACATTGACATTCGCGTACCGATGTGTGATGTCATGTACAAGCGTAGATTGAAAGGATATGCGTCTGTCGGCTATCAGATTAAGTCAAACGCGCCAATAGACTTGTTCAACGAAAGTCAAAGCGTTATTTTTAATGGACATACATACCAAAGTGAATTTTTCAAGGATTTACACCAGGCAAAGCGTTCGGTTGTCATTTCCGCTACAAAACTTTGGTTTGCCAAGCACTCTTCCGTACTTGAGATGCTAAAAGAACTATCGGCGCGGGGTGTGGAAGTTGTCGCTTTTATCAAAAGTAATTTGGAAAAAGAGGAAAAGCTAAAAGGCATAGGAGCAAGTATTAGGATTAATGACACATTGGCTATTGACGTTGCAATCATTGACAAATCCCTGATATGGTATGGCAATATTAACTATCTTGGTTACAACACAGATGAAAACAATGCCATACGTATTTATGATTCAGCTTTGGCAGAGAATGTTTTGGAAGTGCTTTATACGTAACGCTAAATTTTCTCTATTTTTCAGAGGAATAACTTTGGTAATAAGGGATAAAAACACTACTTTTGCAAATGAGAGAAGCGTTCTTTTGATTAGTGCAGAACATTGTAGAATATAGAAGCCCGCTGGTTTCCATATCGTTACCTGTTAAGCTGATAATCTTTGTAAGTTTCTTGTTTTCAATGAGTAAGAAGAATTGATGTGTCTTGACGCGTGAAAGCTGATTTTCTTGGTGATGCCGCATTCCTTTATCATCTTTCCCATACGCTTGCATATTGACCAATAGTTGAGATTGGGAAATACAAGATTGTTTTCCTGAAAAGCCTTGTAACGCTCGATTATCTGCAAGGGAATATCCAGCAGCTTTACCTGAAACGGTACACCCGTCTTGTGTCGTTTGGAAATAATCCATTTCTCACCGTTCACTTCCACAATCTGGTCATTGTTTAATTCCTTTATATCCACGAATGACAGGGCGGTAAAACTGGCGAAAACAAAAATATCACGGAGATAGGAGTTCTTAGGGTCTTTGAACTGAAATTCCATTAATGTTTTCAGCTCATTCTCCGTCAGATATTCACGCTCTTTCGTGTTCGGGCTTATATGGAACTGGGCAAACGGATTTCTCGGTATATGTCCGTTGAAATGCGCTCGCATCACCACACCTTTCAGCCACATGCAGTTTTCCCATATCGAACCGTTGTGAAGTCCGGCTTCGTTGGACAGGAACACGGCGAACTCCTTGATGAAGTCGGGCGTAAGTTCAGGCATGGAGATGTCGTTCCGCTTGTAATGTGACCTGATGAATGCCGCCACATGGTTTCTTGCCCGTACCCTTGCCATATAGGTAGCCCTGACCCTGTCTTTTCCGACACGCTTCTTGAACACTTCATTTTCCTTGTCAAAAGCACCGAGCAACGTTTCATACTCACCGCCCAATCCCTGATAGGCATTGCGTACCATTTCTGCCGTTACATACGCTTCACGGTCGGATATACGCTGGTAATGCTTGATGATTTGAGCCTTGATGTTGTCAAGCGCAAGATTGGTTTCCCTCGCTTCCATACTCTTGCCCTTTGCCTTGTTCCCTTTGGCATCCCAAAGCTCTTTCGGGATAGTCCGCTTGCAGCTGAACTGTGCTACCGTTCCGTTGATTGTAACCCGTCCCATGATGGGGACAATTCCGTTCTTTTCCTTACTGCCGTTCACGTAGAACAGCACCTTGAATGTGCTTCTTGCCATACTCGTTTCTTTTTGGTTGCAAAACTATAAATCAACAAGTTACCTATTGATAAGTAAAGCTGCGCAGAACGCCGCAAAATGAAACAGGGACTGTTAAATCTGCACTTTCATCGGGTAATGATTAGGAAACCGTTCTTTTGCTTTAATCTGCTTTAAGACGATTTTCAACTGTCTGCCCAACTTCTGCGTTTTTCCTCTAACTCCCTAATTATCAAATCCTGTTGCGTTAATCTGCTGCAAATCGGCGGATATTCCGGAGATTTTCCGTAAGTTTGTCGAAACCAAGATTTGATTGAATGATGAAAACAACCGATATACTTGAGAATTTGAAAATAGAACAGTTGAACCCTATGCAGGAAGCCGTGGGTAGGGCATATGGGGAATGCAGAAGTCTGATTGTCCTTTCGCCTACGGGTTCGGGAAAGACGCTGGCATTCCTCCTGCCGCTGGTACAACGCTTGTCGGCTTCGACGGAAGAGGTACAGGCTGTGGTGCTGGTGCCATCGCGCGAACTGGCGTTGCAGATCGAGGGTGTGTTCAAGGCCATGAACACGGGCTTCAAGGTGATGAGCTGCTATGGTGGGCGTCCGGCCATGGACGAACACCGCACGATGAAGAGTCTGAAGCCGGCGGTCATCATAGGAACGCCCGGCCGTATGAACGACCACCTGCATAAGGAAAATTTCGGAGTAGCGCAAATCAAGACGCTCGTGATCGATGAGTTCGATAAATGTCTGGAGTTCGGTTTTCAGGAAGAGATGGCCGAAGTGGTGGGCCAGCTGCCCCGGCTGGAGAAGCGAGTGTTGCTCTCGGCTACCGATGCCGAAGAAATTCCTCAGTTCACGGGAGTGGAAGAAGGGGATAGGGGAGTGGTGAAACTCGATTTTCTGGAAGGTGAAGTCGTTTCTTCCCGTCTGAACCTGCAACAGGTGCTTTCTCCTCAAAAAGACAAGCTTGAGACCCTTTATCGGTTGCTTTGCACCGTAGCCCATAAGCCGACACTCGTGTTTGTTAATTATCGTGAGAGTGTGGATCGTGTGGTTTCCTTCCTGAAGTCGAAGAAGTTTCCTTGCGAAGCCTTTCATGGCGGCATGGAGCAGCCCGACCGCGAACGGGCGCTCTACAAATTCCGTAACGGCAGTTCGCCTGTGCTGGTATCGACCGACCTGGCTGCCCGCGGACTCGACATTCCCGGCATCGAGAATGTGGTCCACTACCACCTGCCCGTTAATGAAGAAGCTTTCACGCATCGCAACGGACGTACGGCCCGATGGGATGCCACCGGCTCGTCGTTCCTGCTTCTTCATGCCGAAGAGCGTCTGCCTGAATATATCCATCAAGATGTTCCCGTTTTCGATTTACCTGAAGAAACACCCAAACCCGTCAAGGCTCGTTGGACAACTTTATATATAGGTAAAGGAAAAAAGGACAAGCTGAATAAGGTGGACATCGTAGGTTTTCTATATAAGAAAGGTGGGCTGTCGCGCGAGGATGTCGGTCAGGTCGACGTGAAGGATCACTATGCCTTTGTGGCCATCCGTCGCAGTAAGGCCAAACAGGTGCTTTCTTTGGTTCAAGGTGAAAAAATCAAGGGAATAAAGACGCTTATTGAAGAAGCGAAGTGATTTTGGAAGCTGTTTTAACTTACATTTTGTAAAGTAGATATTGGAATATTTCCCGGAAAATAAGTGTGAATTTTACATTTTGATACTTCTTTACCCTGATTATTGCTATCTCTACATAACAAAATAGTGTATTTATTGTGTGTAAAGCAATAAAATGGAAAGCATTTTGCCCTGAAAAGCGAGAAATTGGATAGAAAAATTTGGATTATAGAAATAAATCCGTAATTTCGCCTTGTCGAAAGACATAAATAACGCATCGTATAACCAAAACTTTGTTACAATGAAAAAGCATAATTTCAGTGCAGGACCCTCCATCCTTCCGCGTGAGGTCATCGAAGAAACAGCTAAAGGTGTATTGGATTTTAATGGCTCCGGACTTTCCGTTATGGAAATCAGCCATCGTTCCAAAGATTTTCAGGCCGTGATGGACGAAGCAGTTGCTTTGTTCAAGGAATTGCTGAATATCCCTGACGGTTATTCCGTCCTGTTCCTCGGTGGTGGTGCCAGTACCCAGTTCTGCATGGTTCCCTATAATTTCCTCGAAAAGAAAGCTGCTTATCTGAATACGGGCGTATGGGCCAAGAAAGCCCTGAAGGAAGCCAAAGGTTTTGGCGAGGCTGTAGAAGTGGCCAGCTCGGCAGAAGCTACATATACCTATATTCCGAAGGATTATACCATCCCGACAGATGCCGACTATTTCCACATCACGACGAACAATACTATCTATGGTACGGAAATCCTGAAAGACATTGACTCTCCCGTGCCTTTGATTGCCGACATGTCGTCCGATATCTTCTCTCGTCCGATCGACGTATCCAAATATACTTGTATCTATGGCGGTGCACAAAAGAACCTGGCTCCTGCCGGTGTGACCTTCGTTATCGTGAAGAACGAGGCTGTAGGCAAGGTTTCCCGCTACATCCCGACCATGCTGAACTATCAGACACACATTGATGGTGGTTCCATGTTCAATACGCCTCCCGTACTGCCCATCTATTCGGCCATGCTGACTCTTCGTTGGATCAAGGCTCAGGGTGGTGTGAAGGAAATGGAGCGTCGTGCCATTGAGAAAGCCAACATGTTGTATGCCGAAATCGACCGCAACAAGCTGTTTGTGGGTACGGCTGCCAAGGAAGACCGTTCGCGCATGAACATCTGTTTCGTGATGGCTCCCGAATACAAGGAACTGGAGGCTGACTTCCTGAAGTTCGCTACCGAAAGAGGAATGGTGGGCATCAAGGGTCACCGTTCGGTAGGCGGTTTCCGTGCTTCTTGCTACAACGCCATGCCGAAGGAAAGCGTACAGGCCTTGATCGACTGCATGCAGGAATTTGAGAAACTCCATTAATTCAAATAAATCAATTGTTGTTCACCACAGATTGCACAGATTACCACAGATACTCTTATGGGATGATGGCTGTGATGATGGGTGTATTCTGTGGTGAATTCTTTTTCCAACCATTTAAAACACTATAGTTATGAAAGTATTGGTAGCAACCGATAAGCCGTTCGCCAAAGTGGCTGTCGACGGTATCCGTAAAGAAATAGAAGCAGCCGGTTACGAACTGGCTTTATTGGAAAAATATGGCGAAAAGGCTAAATTGCTGGAGGCTGTGGCCGATGCAGATGCCATTATTATCCGTAGCGACATTATCGATGCTGAAGTGCTCGATGCCGCCAAGCAACTGAAGATTGTGGTACGTGCCGGTGCTGGTTACGACAACGTGGATTTGGAAGCCGCTACGGCTCACAACGTATGCGTGATGAACACGCCGGGCCAGAACTCCAACGCCGTGGCTGAGCTGGCATTCGGTCTGATGGTGATGGCTGTACGCAATATGTACAATGGTACTTCCGGTTCTGAGCTGAAGGGTAAGAAGCTAGGTATTCATGCCTATGGCAACGTAGGTCGTAACGTGGCACGCATCGCCAAGGGCTTCGGTATGGATATCTATGCTTACGATGCTTTCTGTCCGAATGAAGTGATCGAGGCCGATGGTGTGAAGGCGGTTGCCAGCGCTGAAGAGCTTTATTCGACTTGCGACGTCGTTTCTCTGCACATTCCTGCTACGGCTGAGACGAAGAACTCCATCAACCATGCCCTCGTAGGCCGTATGCCGAAGGGTGGTTTGCTGGTGAACACAGCCCGCAAGGAAGTCATCAACGAAGCTGAGCTCATCCAACTGATGGAAGAGCGTGCTGACCTGAAGTACATGACCGACATCATGCCTGCTGCTCATGAAACGTTTATGGCCAAATTCGCAGGTCGTTATTTCTCTACACCGAAGAAGATGGGTGCCCAGACCGCCGAGGCCAACATCAATGCCGGTATCGCTGCCGCCAAGCAGATTGTCGGCTTCCTGAAAGACGGTTGCGAGAAATTTCGTGTGAACAAGAAATAATAGTAATTCAGATTTCAGAAACTGTAACATGGCAACAATCAAACCATTCAAAGGCATCCGTCCACCACAGAATCTGGTGGAGAAAGTTGCATCACGCCCCTATGACGTGTTGAACTCCGATGAAGCTCGTGCCGAGGCCGAAGGCAATGAGATGTCCCTCTATCACATCATCAAGCCCGAGATAGACTTTCCTGTAGGTACCGACGAGCACGATCCGCGTGTCTATCAGAAAGCTGCCGAAAACTTCCAGATGTTTCAGGACAAAGGATGGCTGGTGCAGGACGAGAAGGAAAACTATTACATCTATGCCCAGACGATGAATGGCAAGACGCAGTTCGGTCTGGTGGTAGGTGCATACGTGCCCGACTACATGAACGGTGTCATCAAGAAGCACGAGCTGACCCGTCGCGACAAGGAGGAAGACCGCATGAAGCACGTCCGCGTGAACAATGCCAACATCGAACCCGTGTTCTTCGCCTATCCCGACAACAAGACGCTCGATGCTATCATTGCCCGCTATACGGCACAGAAACCTGTTTATGACTTTATCGCTCCGGGTGATGGTTTCGGACATACGTTCTGGATCATCGACCAGCAGGAGGATATCGACGCCATTACACGCGAATTTGCCAAGATGCCTGCCCTCTACATTGCCGACGGACATCATCGTAGCGCTGCCGCTGCCTTGGTGGGCGCCGAGAAGGCCAAGCAAAATCCCAACCATCGGGGCGACGAAGAGTATAACTACTTCATGGCCGTCTGCTTCCCTGCCAACCAGCTGACCATCATCGACTACAACCGCGTGGTGAAAGACCTGAATGGACTGACGCCGGCGCAGTTCCTCGAAGCGGTGGGCAAGAACTTCACGGTGGAAGAAAAAGGTACAGACATCTATAAACCTGCGTGCCTGCACAATTTCTCCCTCTATCTGGACGGCAAGTGGTATAGCCTGACCGCCAAGCCGGGTACTTATGACGACAATGACCCCATCGGTGTGTTGGACGTCACCATCTCCTCCAACCTCATTCTGGACGAGATACTCGGTATCAAGGACCTCCGTTCGGACAAGCGCATCGACTTCGTGGGCGGTATCCGCGGGCTGGGCGAGCTGAAGAAGCGTGTGGACAGTGGTGAGATGAAGGTGGCTCTGGCCCTCTATCCGGTCAGCATGAAACAGCTGATGGACATTGCCGATACGGGCAACATCATGCCACCCAAGACGACGTGGTTCGAACCCAAGTTGCGTTCGGGGCTCATCATTCACAAGTTGGAATAAAAGGTGCGGGGAGAAGATGTCCCCGCCAAGATAGATACGCCCTTTCCCGTGAAAAAGAAAACGGTGCTTTTCGGATACGAAAGCATTGTTTTCCTTAGTGGAAAAGGGCGTATTGTTTATTGTTGGTCCAATGTCTTTCGGGCGGCTTCGGCTCCACTTTGGATGATACGGCGGGCGTGGTGAAACTCCATCATGTCGTAGTCGTGGGCAGACATCCGGATGAGGATGTCGGGCTTGAAGCGTTCGATGTCGTAGCGGGTAATTTGCTGCATCATCAGGCGCGACGATTCGGCCAGGAGTTTGTAAGGGTTCATGCGGCGGCGTTTGCCGTTGTCGATGGGAGCATTGACATCGACGGCCACAAGCAGATCGCCTGATGTACGAATGGCGTGGCGCAGAGGCAGGGGATTGAGCAAGCCTCCGTCCACTAGTATGCGTCCTTCCGTGCGGACGGGACGGAACACCATGGGAATGGAGATAGAAGCACGAATGGCGTTGAATAGACTGCCAGAGGTGAATTTCACCTCCTGCTCGCTCACGATGTCCGTGGCCAGGGCGGCATAGGGAAGGGGGAGATTTTCGATGGGCACGTCGGGGACAATCTGTTTCAGTTCGCGGATGAAGCGGTCGCCCTTCACCAGGCCATCGCGGCTCAGGGTGAGATCGGCCAGCTGGAACATTTTGCGTTTGTCCCAGCTACACAGCCATTCTTTGCATTCGGTCATCCGTCCTGTGGCATACATGGCACCCACCATGGCTCCCATGGAGCTGCCGGTGATGGAGGCGATTTCGTAGCCGTATTCCAACAGGGTTTCTATCACACCGATGTGTGCAATGCCACGGGCGCCGCCCATGGAGAGTACGAGGGATATTTTCTGTTTCTCCATAAATTTACAATAAACAATGTATAATATAGAGAGGAACGTTCAGAAACGTTCGTCGTTGCGCCGTTCCTCATTGGCTTTTTCGGGTTCGGTCTTTTTCAGTCGTGCGCCGCAATACTTGCAGTAGAGGGCTTCGAAGTCGTGACCGTCACGGTGGCAACGGGGACAGCGTCGCTTCTCCAGCTTCTTATGTTCGCTTACCATCGTAGCCGAGACAATGCCCGTAGGGACAGCTATGATGGTGTAGCCGATGAGCATAATGACGGCCGAGAGGAAGCGGCCCACGGGGGTAACGGGCGTGATGTCGCCATAGCCGACGGTCGTCATGGTGACGATGGCCCAGTAGATGCTGTTGGGAATATTGTTGAATTGAGAGTTGGGGGCATCGCCTTCGATGGCATACATCACCGTGCCCATGGACGTGACGAGGATGAGCACGAAAAAGAAGAAGATGAAAATCTTCGGTGCACTGATCCATAGCGACCGCAAAAGCAGGTTGCCTTCGTTGATGAAGGTAAAGAGCTTGAAGATGCGGAAGATGCGGATGAGGCGGAAGGCACGGATGACGAGCAGATAGTGTGTGCCGTGCAGGAAGAAGCTCAAGTAAACGGGCAGCGTGGCCAGCAGGTCGACAATGCCGAAGAAGCTGAAGATGTACTTTCGCGGCTGCTTCAGGCAGTACACACGTGCCAGGTATTCGATGGTGAAGAACAGCGTGAGCACGTACTCCACGACCCTCAGCACCAGGTATGCCGAATGGGGGAAGATGTGCATACTTTCCAGGATGACGAGCAGCACGCTGAGCACGATGCTGCCAATGAGTATGATGTCGAACAGTTTGCCTTTGGGCGTATCCGATTCGAATACGATGGAGTAGATTTTCTGTTTCAGTTCTTCGTTGTGCAGGAAGTGATGCCAACGTTGGTGTAGGATGGAGAAGTATTTCATCATGCTTTTTGCTTGGTTATTGTATGGCAAAGTTAGCAATAAATATGAAATAAGCCCGCACGGTTCATCACGAATGGTGCGGGCTTCAGGTTGACTTCATAATAAATTGGTTTATGAAGAGAGAGTAGATTTAGTTAACACGGTATTAGAGATGCTTTTATTGGTCAGCTCCTCCACCCAAAGCATGGTAGAGGTTGATGACTCCCTGTATTTCGCTGTAGCGGTCGGATGCCAATGTCAGTTGGGCCGAGAGAAGTGATTGGCGGGCGGTGAGCACTTGCAGATAGTTCACCGTACCATATTGCATCAGCAGGCGGGTATCCGAAACGGTGGTTTCCAGCTGCTTCACTTGCTCCATGTCCAACAGAATCTGTTCGCGGGCTGTCTGCCATTGGATGAGGGCATTGTTCACCTCCTGCCCGGCATCGAGTAGCGACTGTTTGAAGGCCAGTACCGCTTCCTCTTGTTGAGCTTTGGCTATTTTCAGATTGGCAATGTTTTGTCCACGATTGAAGAGTGGCTGTACGAGAGATCCCACTGCCTGCAGGAGCCAGGCACCTGGATTGGTGATGGCTGCTCCGCCACTATTGGTCCATCCTGCACTTCCACTTAGCGTGATACTGGGGTAGAAGGCCGAGCGGGCGGAATTGGTCGCATAGAAGGCTTGCATCAGCGAGGCTTCAGCCTGGCGTACATCCGGACGGCGTGACAGCAGTTCGATAGGCAGGCCTACGGACATACGGTCGGGGAATTGCTGGTCGTTCAGTGTGCCTCGCTCGAGGCGGTGAGGAACTTCGCCGATAAAGACGCATAAGGCGTTTTCCTGCTCGGCTACCTGTCGCTGGAGTGAGAGGAGCGACGATTCGGCACTGAGCCGTGATGCTTCGGCCTGGCTCAATGTAGCACGATCGGCTTCGCCTGCATTCATCAGGGCGTGGAGAGACTTGACATATTCACGCCAGCTTTCGGCTGTTTGCGTGGTGACTCTTACCTGTTCGTCGAGCATCAGCAGGGCATAGTAGCTGTCGGCTACGGTGGCTATGACTTGTGTCTGCATAGCCTGCCGGTAGGCCTCGCTTTCGAGCAGGGCGGCACGGGCGCCGCGTTTGGCGTTGGTTAGCTTTCCGAAGAGGTCGATTTCCCACGAGGCAGAACCTCCCAGCGAGTAGGTCTTCTGCGTCTTGCTTCCGTCGAAGCTGGAGAGATTTCCTTGCGGGTCGAGCTGCAGGGATGGCAGGTAGGCTAGCTTGGACGACATCAGGGTGGCCTGTGCTTCCTTGACACGCAAGGCAGCTGTCTGCAGGTCGGTGTTGGCCTCCAGGCCACGGTGTATAAGCGACTGGAGACACGGGTCGGTGAACAGTTCCTCCCATCCCAACGAGGCGATGGACGAGGCTGTGTCGGGAGCGGCGTCGGAACGGTAGAGGCTGTCGGCCTGTACTGTACCCAAGTCGGGCCGTTCGTATTTGTTATATATGCCGCAACCGGTTGTCAGTACGGACAGGGCGGCTATCAATATCTTTTTCATTCTCTTTTTCTGTTATGGTTTGTATAATTGTCAGTCTTCCTCGTGTTTGCGGGCAGGCATCAGTCTCTCCTGCAAGGTCTGGAAGACAATGAACAGTGTGGGCACCACGAAAAGCAGCGCCAATGTTCCGACGATCATTCCGCCTACGGTTCCTACACCTAGGGAGATGTTACCGTTGGCTCCGGCACCCGAGGCAACAACCAGTGGAAACAGACCGATGATCATCGTAAGGGCTGTCATCAGGATGGGACGCAGACGGACGCCTGCTGCCGATACGGCTGCTTGTGCGATGGTCATGCCCTGACGGCGGCGGGCTGAGGCATACTCGGTCAGAAGGATGGTTGTTTTGGCCAGCAGGCCGATTAGCATGATGAGACCTGTCTGCATGTAGATGTTGTTTTCCAGTCCCCACATTTTGGCGAAGAGGAAACTTCCCATCAGTCCAAACGGTACACTCAACATGACGGCCAGCGGTACAAAGATGCTCTCGTACAGGGCGCAGAGGATGAGGAAGACGAAGATGATGCAGATGGAGAAAATGATAACCGTGTTGCTTCCGCTTCCGGCCTCTTCACGCGTGATACCACCGAACTCGTAGCCGTAGCCTACGGGCAATGTCTCCTTGGCCACTTCGGCAATGGCGGCAATGGCTTCACCCGTACTGTAACCGTCGGCCGGAAGTCCGTTTACCTGAATGGAACTGTAGAGGTTGAAACGGGTAAGAGTTTCAGTACCATATACCTTGGTCAGATTGACGAATTGGCCGATGGGGGCCATCTCACCCGACGAGGTACGTATGAACATATTGTTCAAGGCGTTTTTGTCCAGACGATAAGTCTTGTCAGCCTGTACCATGACGCGGTAGAGTTTGGAGAAACGATTGAAATTGGACGAATAGTTTCCGCCGATGAAGCCCGACAGAACGCTAAGCACATCGGTAGTCGTAACGCCTGCACGTTGGCATCGGGCGGCATCCACTTCGACGGTATATTGCGGGAATTTTGTGTCAAATGAAGTATAGGCCATCTGGATTTCGGGACGCTGGTTCAGAGCAGCGATGAAATCCGTGGTATATTTCTGTAATGTGTTGATGTCGCCACCTGCACGGTCTTGTACATAGAGTTCGAAGCCGTTTCCCATACCGTAGCCCATGATGGTCGGTTGGGCAAAAACGAAGAGCTTAGCCGATTTGATATTGGCTGTGCGACGGTAAATCTCGCTGATGACAGCGTTGATGTTGTCTTGGCTTTTTGTCCGTTCGTCCCAGGGTTTCAGTTTGATGATGAGCATACCACCTGACGGTGCCTGTCCGCCCATCATACTATAGCCGCTGACATTGGAGTAACGGGATATCTGGGGAATGTCTTTGATACATTTCTCGACTTCGGACATGGCTTTGATGGTCTGCGAGAGACTGCTGCCCGGAGGAGTGGTGACGTTCATAAAGATACAGCCCATGTCTTCCTCGGGGACCAGACCAGTCTTGGTCGTTTTCATCAAGACCACCAGCAAGGCGATACTGGCTACCAGTGCAGTTCCTACTATCCATTTGCGACGGAAGAACCACTTTACTCCACCTTTGTATCGAAGAATCAGACGGTTGAACGAAGCTTCGAAAGCCTGGTGAAAACGGGAAGAAAAACTTAGTTTCTGGCCGGTAGAGGTATCGATGTGCGGTGTCATGATCAGGGCACACAAGGCAGGACTCAGGGTAAGGGCGTTGATGGCTGAAATGCCCACGGCAACAGCCATAGTCAAACCAAACTGCATGTAGAAGGTTCCGCTGGTGCCTCCCATGAACGAAGAAGGAATGAACACGGCCATAAATACCAGTGATGTGGTAACAATGGCAGCTGCAATGCCGTCCATGGCGCCCGTCGTGGCTTTATAAGGTGAACGGACACCTTCGTCGAACTTGGCCTGTACCGCCTCGACCACTACAATGGCATCGTCAACTACCGTACCGATGACCAACACAAGCGCGAAGAGTGTCAACAGGTTGAGGCTGAAGCCGGCTATATAAAGGAAAGCAAACGTACCTACCAGCGACACGATGATGGACACAGCAGGAATGATGGTGGAACGTACACTTTGCAGGAAGACATACACAACGAGGATAACGAGGATGATGGCTTCAATCAAGGTCTTCACCACTTCGTTGATGGAGGCGTCGAGGAAGTCCTTCGTACTCATCAGGTCGGTCAATACCAATCCTTTTGGCAACTCTTTGGCTATTTCTGCAGTCAGTTTGTCGATTTCTTCAATGATTTCGTTGGCATTGGAACCGGCTGTTTGCGAAATCATACAAGTGGCACCCGGATGACCGTTGATCTCACTGTTGTAGGCATAACTTTGGGCACCAAGTTCAACTTTAGCAATATCCTTCAGACGGAGTACTTCACCGTTTGAGAGAGATTTGATAACGATGTTGCCGAATTCTTCAGATGTCTCGTATCGTCCGCGGTATTTGAGGGTGTACTGATAGGTGTTTTCCGAATCCTCACCCAGCGTACCGGTAGCAGCTTCTACATTTTGGTCACCTAGAGCACTGATAACGTCGTCGGGTACCAGCGAATACTGAGCCATGACTTGGGGATTGAGCCAGATACGCATCGCGTAGTCGCCACCCATCACGTTCACATTACCTACACCAGTGATACGTGAAAGACGAGGTTCGACGTTAATCTTGAAATAGTTGTTGATGAATGTCTGGTCATAGCTGTTGTCGGGACTGTAGAGGGCCAGAATTTTCAGCATACTGTTTTGCCTTTTTTCTACGGTTACACCGATTTTGGTCACTTCAGCCGGCAAAAGACCCTCGGCTTCGGACACACGGTTCTTGGTGTTGATGGTAGCCATGTCGGGGTCTGTACCCTGCTTGAAGTAAACAGTGATGCTTCCCGAACCGTTGTTGGTGGCGGTAGAGGTCATGTAGGTCATGTTTTCTACACCGTTGATGGCTTCTTCCAGTGGGACAATGACACTCTTTTGTACGGTTTCGGCATTGGCACCTGTATAGCTGGTCGATACCGATACGGTAGGTGGTGCGATGTCGGGATATTGTTCCATAGGCAGATTGAACAGGCTGATGAGGCCCAGCATCAATATCAAAACTGATATGACGCATGCCAGAATGGGGCGGTCAATGAATGTTCTAAGTTTCATAACGTAATCCTCCTTTCAGATTTAATTGGCAGGTGCGTTATCGGCTGCTGGGGTACCTACTACGGTTCCTTCCTGAACCAGACCGGCCCCTTCGGCAATGATGGTTTCACCTTCTTCCAGTCCGCTTTCTACAATGTATTCTTTTCCATTGTTTACGGGGAATACGCTCACTTGGGAAGATGTAGCCTTTCCGTCTACTACTTTATATACGAATATTTTGTCCTGGATTTCGTAGGTGGCTTCCTGTGGTACGATAAGTACGTTTTCCTTTATATAAGGAAAGATGACGGTTCCACTTCCTCCGTTACGCAACATGTGTTCGGGATTGGGGAAAGTTGCTCTCAGACTTACAGCTCCCGTACTGGTATCGATTGTTCCACTTATGGCGTCGATGCGTCCCTTATGGGCATATGTCAAGCCATCGCTGAGTTTCAGTTCTACTTCGGGCATTTGTTTCATGGCTTCATCCAGTGTTTTGTACTGACGTATCAGTGAAAGTACCTGGCTTTCGGTCATGGAGAAATAAACATACATCTCTGTATCGTCGGACACGGTAGTGAGGGGTGTAGTGATCGATGCGTCTACCAAGGCTCCTACACGATAGGGGAGCATACCCGACACACCGTCTACAGGACTTTTCACTTCGGTATACGATAGGTTATTACGTGCGTTCACTTCTTCAGCTTTGGCTTGTGCCAGTGTAGCTTCGGCTTGTAGCAAACTGTTGCGTGCAGTTTGTAGATCGAAGGCTGATACTACGTTCTCTTTGAAAAGTTGTTCTTTACTGTCTGCTGTCAGTCGGGCCGTGGCTACCGAGGCTTCAGCGCTTTTGACGTTGGCAATGGCTGTTTCGAGGGCTGCTTTATAAGGCACTTGATCTATGATGACCAGTGTCTGTCCTTTTTTTACTTGAGCTCCCTCGGCAATACATACCTGGGTGATGGTTCCGCTAACTTGCGGGCGTATTTCTACACTTTGTCGTCCGTTGATGACGGCTGTATAACTTTGACTCAGTGTACGTGATCCGCGTGACACTTCCATTGTTTTGTAGTTTCCTCCGTTCATATTTAGAGGAGCATTCTTACATGCGGTGGCAAGCAGGAGGCAGAGGCTCCATGTGCTTGCGCGTAAAAACATTCTTTTCATTCTTAACTTAATTCCATTAGTGTCCCGTTAAAATGGGACGAGTTAAACAATTAATCAAAAAGCCCCGGAATCAGGGGATCATTTAGATCTTTGACATCATTGAAATTAGTCTTGTCGAACAGGTCACGCAAGTGGGTTTTGTCAGTCAATGATATACTGAGAATTTGCAAAACTTCATAGGTTGAACGTTTCAACTTCATATCATGTTGGACAATAGCCACAAGACAGTACGTGATAATAGCCACACTGATTTGTATGCGAACAGCGTTCTCTGTTGTGCCCCAGAATTTCTTTATCTTGAGATGCTGCTTGAGCCATTTGAAGAACAGCTCGATTAACCATCTTTTCTTATAAAGATTGGCGACATCCAGTGCAGAAAGTTGTTTTGCATTCGTCAAGAAAGTGAACTCACGGTCATCCTCTTCGTCGTAATATCGGACGAGTCTGAATGACTCCGGATATTTCTTCCCGGAGAGATAACCGGTCAGTTTCACTTCTGCATCTGTCATTATGTTCTTTGGCATTCTCCGCTTCCATTTGACTGTCTTATACTTTAAGTTCGTCTTGGCCCTGACAACAAAGAAAGAGTCTGTAAGATGTATCCTATAGAGCTCTTTAAAAGAATCATAAGCCCTGTCGAATATATAATAAGCATTTGGTTCATAATGGATTGAAGACATCGCTGTAGAATCATGCTTTGAGGCAGTGGTTACAGTATAGAAGGCAGGAACTTGTGCTTCAATGTCGTATAAGACATGAGCTTTCACTCCTCCTTTCTTGCTTCGGAACTTTGCCCACGGGAATGTTGCAAGACATAACGGAATCGTTGTTGAATCAAACGCATATTTCTTTCCGGAAATGTCAAGGATGTTGGTCGTCCGCTTCTCGCAGGCTTCCTTCATCATATAGAAAGCAAAGTCTTCGAAGATTCTGTAATCGCGGTTCTGGTTGGCTGTGGCAAGAGTTGTCTTGGCTATCGGTTCACGACCTAACCCAAGATGATATTGCTTGCCCCTATGCGCCTCGAAAGCAACGATTAAGTCTCGCAGGCTCTCACGGTTACTCAGTTGCCCAAACATCATTGCAAGCATCTGATTCCAGCAAGTGAAATGTTTCACATACCGGTTGCCATCATACTTGCGAACATAGTTGTTGAACTGAGTCCTGTTCAGAAAAGCGGTTAATTGAGAGAATACGTATTTGTCTTGGAACATAGCAGCCATTTGTATTAGACTGCAAAGTTGCAAAATCAAGTCCGTTTCATCTCAAGAAACCACGTAATTGACTATATTTCAATAATTTCAAAGAACTATTTATCCACTTTTACGGGACAGTAGTGACTTAATTCATTTAAATGATTATGGCCGCAAAGTTATCGGCAATGTGGGGGCTTCTTTTGGTTTGGTTTCACTTCAGATTGGTTTGAAATCACGTATTACCACTTTTTTGCTTTATATTTTTTAATAAGTGAAAAAAGGCTTCGGACTTTCAAGTCTTTCTTCTATATTTACCCTCGAAAAAGAGTAAGAGATGCTCTTGAACAAGGTTCGCTGGAAGAGAGAGAAAGCAGATGGTTTCATAATAAATTGATGAATGGAATATGGTAAATCTGAAAGAGTATGTTCTCGACTGGTTAGGACCGGATAGGGTGCAGGCCGGTATTGTGGAAATGGCGGCATGCGGTAGTGAAGTGATAATGGTGAAGTTGGCAGGGGCTTGTCTGACATTGGGTCGAAAGCTTCCTGATAGAGAACATCACGTTAGTATGCTGATGACCAGAGGTGAGCTTCGTCTGACATTGAACGGTGATCGCGTGGGGTTGTTTGCTCCGGCTTATATTGACTTTATTGCTTCTAACCAATGGAAAAATGTGACGGTAGAAGGAAATCTGGAAGGTTATCTGTTGGTGGTTGAACGGAATTTTTTTCTTGAAACGACTTCTAAATTGCGTTCTAGAATCTCAGAGAAGATGATGGCTTATGCTAAACGACCTTTTGTCTCACTGAACAGTGAAGAGGTAGTGGGACTTCAGGGACTCTCTTCTTCTTTATTTGCTTTGATGTCGGCAGAAAAGAATGGCATCTTTCATCGTGAATTAGTACAGAGCATGTTGCGTGCCTGTCAGTGTGAGCTATGGAATATTGTTTTTCGTCAGGGTGAGTCTGTAGAGAAAGCGGAAGAACCTTATCGTTTGGGAGAAATGGTTGCACATTTTCTTTATCTGGCTCACACCTATTGTTGCGAACGTCACGAAGTGAACTGGTATTGCGAACAGTTGGGTGTGTCGCCCAATGCCTTGATTGCAACATTAAAAAGATTTTATGGGAAAACAGCCCGTAGCATTATAGACGACTTGCTTATAACTGAAGCGAAGGTTGCTTTGAGAAACCCTGAATTAAGCGTGCAGGATATATCAGACAAACTTTGCTTCAGTGACCAGTCGGCTTTCGGCAAGTTCTTCAAGCGTTATTGTGGAATGTCTCCTGCTCTTTTTCGTCGTGAGCAGGAGAAGGAAAAATAGGTTGATCATTAATAATTGTTGAATATATTGTGATTGGATTTTTGTGGCAGAGAAATTGTAAACGAAGTTTTATGATAGGGGTGGGAGATTACAGATAATTCTCCACCATGCATACGTATAATTTGCCGGGATAAACTGAGGCCTATGCCTGTTCCATTCGTTTTTGTGGTAAAAAAAGGTATAAATATATCTTCAATTAGGTTAGATGGAATACCAGAACCGTTATCTGTTA
Organism: Bacteroides togonis; assembly: GCF_900130135.1. NCBI lineage: Bacteria > Pseudomonadati > Bacteroidota > Bacteroidia > Bacteroidales > Bacteroidaceae > Bacteroides > Bacteroides togonis. Next base: position 232,883 of record NZ_LT670820.1, read on the forward strand.
TCTTTATGAATAGTATCGTTTCTTTGCGATATATTTCTATATGTATTTTTTTATTAGATTGTTGTGTAAATGCTTGTATTGCATTTTTCAACAAATTGATTAAAACTTGCGATAACATTTTCTCATCTGCATAAATTTTTATTTCTGGTTGAAAAAGGTCAACCGAAAAATCGATATGTTGTTGTATTAAATCTTCTTTATATAGTGTCTGAATGCTTTCAATTAAATCTGTTAATGAAAAGTACTTCATTTCAGGATGTTTTAATCCTGAAAATTGTCTATATGATTCTGTGAAATAAATTAGATTTTGTCCCTGACTTTTGATGGTTTCGAGTCCACGTATTGTTTTTTCAATAGTGTGATCCGTAATGTGTTTTGTGTGTTCTGAAGTATTTTTTATTTGAAAATAAGAAAGAAGGGTTTCAGATAGTGAAACAATGGGTGTGATAGAATTCATTATTTCATGTGTCAAGACTCGCATTAGCTTTTCCCAAGACTCATATTCTTTTTGATGTAATTTACGCTCGAACTCAATCTTTTTATGTTCTGATATTAAAGTATATACTCTATTAAAAGATGCATATAAATATCGTTGTTCTTTGGATCCAATATTTTCTGGAAAATAAAGCATGGATTCATTATCTTCTATAGAATCAAAAAAAAATTTCATTTTCCGATTATAAGAATTCAAGTAATAAACAAGTCTCCCAATAAGGCCAAAAGCTATTAGAATCGTAATTGTTCCTAGTATTATAGCTTTTCTTGAAATAATACCTGCAAGCCCGAGCCCAAGTGTAAAGACTATGAGTAATACAAATAAAAGGATGTGTATGTATAAACGAGTGCTAAACATTTAATTAAAAATTGAAACGTGTTAATTTGTTATATAATGTTTGTCTACTGATACCTAATTGTTCGGCTGCTGCTGTTAAATTTCCTGAATTTTGAGATATAGCTGCTAATATAGCTTTTCTTTCTACTTCTTTTAAATTAGGAACTCTATCAAAAGAAAATGTATTATCTAAATGTATAGAGATATCAGATGGTTTTATTATATCTTTTTCTGCTAAGATCACAGCTTTTTCAATGGTATATTGTAATTCCCTAATATTTCCAGGCCAATTATGACTTTCCAGCTTTTGTATGGTTTTGGGATGTAAGGATAATCCTGTCCGTTTATACAAATTAGCGTATTTTTTTAAGAAAAATTCTGCAAATGTCGCTATGTCTTCTTTACGGTGTCGTAAAGGAGGAATTTCTATTTGTATAGTGTTTATACGATAAAATAAATCCTCACGGAAATGAGCTTGCTTTACCATTTCAAGTAAATTCCGATTAGTGGCGGCAATTAATCGTATGTCAATTGGAATCTTTTTATTACTTCCAAGTCGGGTTATTTCTCTATTTTGTAAAGCAACTAATAACTTTGCTTGCAATCCTAAAGATAAGTTTCCAATTTCATCAAGAAAAAGTGTACTTCCATTTGCCGCTTCAAATTTACCAATTCTACTCTCGTATGCATCTGTAAAAGCTCCTTTTTCATGTCCAAACAATTCACTTTCAAATAATGTTTCACTGATAGATCCCATATCAATATTAAACATTTCATACTGACTGCGAAGAGACAAACGATGAATCTCTCGAGCTAATACTTCTTTGCCTGTACCATTTTCACCCAAAATTAAGATGTTTGCATCTGTTTTGGCTACTTTAGTTACAAGTCTTATTATTTTCATCATCGCTGGAGAATGGCCAATAATCATTCCTGGTTCACTAGCTCCTTTAATAGAATTAGCAGGTAATTTATGTTTTGCTTCTTGTAATGTAGTTCTTATTTTTTTTATCAAGTTGTCATTATTCCAAGGTTTTAATACAAAATCTGCTGCTCCACTTTTTAATGATTTTACAGCAAGATCAATATCTCCATAAGCCGTTAGCATAATAACTGGTAGTTCAGGTCTAATTTCATGTATGCGCTGGAGCCAAAACAAGCCTTCATTACCTGTATTAAAACCAACAGAAAAATTCATATCTAAAATGACTAAATCAATTATGAATTCATCTAAAATAGAAAATATCTTATTGGGATCAGATACAGTCTCTATTTTCTCAAATTCTCTTTCCAAGAGAAGTTCTAGAGAAGTTAATACGCTTTTGTTGTCATCGACAATTAGAATAGTACCAGTTTGCATATGTTCTTTTTTTTAAAGGTAAAAATACCTGTTTTACAGATGTCGAACAAAAAAACGCCTAAATATTTGACACTTCAGAAATTTTATTTATGCCCCTTTCTTAATTTTTATAATTATAATGATGTTTTTGTGGAAGGATAACTAAAATAACACAAGTGGAATTATTCTTTGTGTACAAGAATTGTTTGTTGAGAAAAGACTAAATCAAAAATCCTATAATAAATATAAATGTTTAACTGAGAATCAATCAAAATGTAAGTCTTCCGAGATTTGTGGAGTTTAAGATAAGAGCGATATGTACATACATCATTCTTAGTGTCAAAAAGATAGACGTTTATACGTCAATAAATTGGACGTTTAGTTCTATTTTGATTTTATAAACATCTAGTTTCCAATGTATTATGATAGTGGCACACAATTTGTATCATATAAGCCAAATAGAATAATGTAAAGTAATCGATATGAGTTCTGAAACACCTATTAGGCAATGTTTATTGATTTTTTTATCGATTTGTTATTTCGTTTTGCCTGAAATTAGTAATGCGCAATCCGAATGGACCGAATCTGAATGTATACGATATGCAATTGAGCATAATTTACGGATACAAAATAAAAAATTGGATGCTAAAATTGCCAATACAGATATTATAGCTGCTTATGGTAATTTTTTACCTTCAATTAGTACTATCAGTGTATTGGGAAAGCAGTTTGGACATTCCATAGATCCATTAACAAACCAATATACTTCTGAGTCTTTTTTAGAAAATACGATCGGACTAAATATTTCTCTCCCTGTATTTGAAGGCTTTTCGCGTGTTGATAAATTGTTGTTTTATAAAATGAACAAAAAAATTAATGTGTTGTCAAGTAAAGTGGAAGAAAATAATTTGGCTTTTGAAGTTTTAGAAGCATTTTATCGTTATTCTTTCGATAAAGAAATGCACAAACTTGCAGTTGAACAACGGAAACTAAGTGAATATTATTGCAGGCAGATGATGGAATATGTTGATTTAGGAATACGTTCCCTTTCCGACTTACAAGAAGTAAAAGCACGGTTACAATCCGATGTTTATCAAGAAACGGTGAAATCTAATAATTGCAATCTTTCTCTATTAACTCTGAAAGAACTTATGAATATTAAAGAAACTGATACATTGTCTATTGTCATCACAGAGAGTAGGATGGATATAACTGACAGTCTTTTAAGCTTAAATGAACTATATTCCATTTCTGAATTAACTCTTCCAGAATATCATATTATGAATATGAAAGAAAAAGCTTCTCGTAAACTATGGTCTATGGCAAAAAGAGTTTTTTACCCTTCAATTCGTCTGGAATTTAATTTAAATACTGGATATTATAATACGGCAAAAAATAAATCTGGTGATATTATCCCCTATCGAGAACAATTAAATAATAATATGAATAGGTATACTGGAATATGCGTATCTTTACCGATATTCAATGGTTTATCTCGTTTAGAGAATATAAGAAAAGAAAAACTTCGTTTGCAGCAAGTACAGAATGAAAATGAACAACAACGTTTATCATTATATAAACAAATACATAATACATATCTTTCTTTTCAATCTGCACTTAAGGAATGTCAATTAGCTAAAGAACAACTTCGTGCGGATTCTATTACATGGAAAGAAAGTGAAGAAAAATGGAGGGAGGGTATGATATCTATGTTCGAATTGTTGGAAAAACGCAATCAATACATGCGGAGTAAAGCAGAGATAATACGTACCAAACTGCGATATAGTCTTCAAAAAAGAGTGATACGATTCTATCAGGAAGGAACATTTTTGTAATAAAAATTAATTATAAAATAAAAATGAAGCAGATTGATTATAACGGCATGGATACAAAAATTGAGAAAAAATCCAAATTTTCAAAGAAAATGATTTGTATTATAATTGGTTCAATTACTATTCTTTTGGGGGTATTATGGATAACATTTCGTGTCAATTCATCCTCTATGAATGTAAACAAAGATGGCATAACAATTTCTACTGTACAAAAGGGAGAATTTAATGATTACATAAGAGTAGTTGGACAGGTTATTCCGGATCATATCATATATTTGGATGCTATTGAAGGGGGACGAGTAGAGGAACGTTTGATAGAAGAAGGAACGCAAGTAAAAGCTGGAGATATAATTCTTCGTCTTAGTAATCCGCTGTTAAATATTGGTATTTTACAAAGTGAGGCAAACTTGGCTTATCAGGAAAATGAACTTCGTAATACTCGCTTGAATATGGAACAAGAGCATCTTAGTTTGAAGCAAGAACGTATTACACTGAATAAAGAATTAATACAGAAGCAACGTCGTTTTCAACAATACTCACATCTATTTCAAAAGAATTTAATATCCAGGGAAGATTATTTACAGTCACAGGAAGATTATAATTCAATTTCAGAACAAGTCAAAGTTTTAGATGAAAGGATCAAACAAGATGTACAGTTACGTGATAATCAATTACAAAGTCTAAATGAAAATATACGAAACATTAAAAAAAGTCTTTTACTTGTACGTGAACGTTTAGAGAACTTAAAGATAAAAGCGCCTGTTGATGGACAATTAGGAAATATAGAAGCTCAAATAGGACAATCTATATCTCAAGGTGAACGTATAGGACAAATTATTACTCCAGAATTAAAGGTAGAAGCAAAGATTGATGAGCATTATGTGGAACGTATACATTCTGGCCTTTTGGCTAATTTTGAGCGTGAAGGAAAAAAGTATAGTTTGAAAATAACAAAAGTATATCCGGAAGTACAAAATGGACAATTTCGCACTGATTTGCATTTTATTTCTGATAGACCTGTGAATATCCGTTCTGGACAAACATATCACTTAGATTTACAACTGGGTGATCCTATAGAAGCAGTTCTTATTCCACGTGGAAGTTTTTACCAGTCAAGTGGAGGGGAATATGTATATGTAGTAGATGAGAAAGAAAAAGTGGCTCATCTGCGCCAAGTTCGATTAGGACGACAGAATCCTTTGTATTATGAAGTTCTGGATGGGTTGAATCCTGGAGAGAAAGTTATTATTTCCGGATATGATTTATTTGGTAAAAATGAACACTTAAAATTACGATAATGGAATATTTTTCTCAAATTATTAAAAGTCAGAGGGTAAAGAAGTCTCTTACAGCCCTTAATTTATTGGGCCTTTCTGTGTGTATAGGTTCGGCTCTGTTGATTCTTTTTTATGTACGGTTTGAATTAAGTTTTGACACATTTCATGATGGTGATCGAATTTATCGTGTAGAAAGTCGTCTTTATGAAGGGAACGTTTTGACGGACAATTGGGCTACAACGACATTTGGCCACGCTCCTGTCATGTTTCGTGAGATTCCTGGCATCGAACAATATGTAAGGGTGACAGCACAAGACCGTGAACAAGAAGTTACATACAAGGATCGTCAGTTTATAGAGGAAAAATATTGTTATACGGAACCTGCCTTTTTTGATTTATTTAATTTCCCCATAATTAAAGGGGAGAAGGAAGGACAATTAGTTCGTCCAAATACAGTTGTAATTACGGAAAGTACTGCACATCGCTATTTTGCAGATAGTGATCCTATTGGTAAAATCTTGACCTTTAAGACACCTTCATCTGAACAGCATTTTGAGGTTACAGGAATAATTGCAGATATGCCATATAACTCTCATTTACGTTACGATTTTTTATTGTCGTATTCTTCTATTCCAGAAGCAAGACGTGACATTTGGTATATTCATGGTGTGTATACTTACATACGTCTTAAACCCGGTAAAAGTCCAAGCGATATAGAAGAAAATTTTCATTCTATATCAGAAAAATATAAGACATCTGCATTAAAGTATAAAGATTGGAGAGTTGAACTTATTCCTTTAAAAGATATACATTTGACTCCTCGTAAATCATATGAAAAGGAAGAAAAAGGTAGCAAAACAGCTGTCCAGATTCTTTTTATTATGGCTGTAGCTTTATTGTTAATCGGATGGGTAAATGCTTTGAACTTAACTATTGCGCGATATTTGGAAAGGGGTAAGGAATTTGGGCTTAGAAAAGTACTCGGAGCTTCTCGTCGGCAGATTGTAATACAAGGATTACTTGAATCAGGGTTATTCAACTTATTGGCATTGGTCTTAGCTTTGGGATGGATAGAAGTATTGTTGCCTATTGTTTCCCGTTGGGTTGGACAAAATTTTGCATTTGACGTTTTTAACTCATTAGAATGTTGGAGTATGGTATTAATGATATTTGTCTGTGGAACCTTTTTTATTGGTTTATATCCGTCATTTCTACTTACTCATATTAAGCCTTCAGACATCATGCGAGGTAAATTTTTACATAGTCGAAAGGGAAATAAAATTAGGAAAATATTAATTGTCATTCAATTTATAGCTTCTTTTATTTTAGTTTCAGGAACAATTGTAGTAATTAGACAAATACATTTTATACAACAAGAAACTTCTTCTGCTATGTTTGATCGAGTTTTGGTTTTGAAATATCCTGCTTTAACAGAAAATATGTCTGTACAAATGATGAACTTTAAGAAAAGACTGGAACAGGAGTCCTTTATAAGTCATGTGGCAGTTTCTGGTGCAGTTCCAGGTGCGGAAGTAGCAAATTATTTCACTAATCGTCCTTATGGAAGCGACATATCAGAAATAAAACTGATACAAATGTTTGCTGTAGATTATGATTATTTGACTCTGTATTCTCTTAAAATCATTTGTGGCCGTATTTTTTCTGAGAATTATGGAAATGAACTAAACAAGGTCGTCTTGAATGAGGAGGCTGCCAGATTACTTGGATACTCTTCTCCTGAAGATGCATTAGGCAAACAATTGGCCATGGAAGTCTTGGAAGAACCTCTTGAGATTATTGGTGTTGTGAAAAATTACCACCAACAATCACTTGCTGAACCATATAAGCCAATAATGTTTTTTATAAAAGAACGTGTTCCTTTTATTGCGACACCGTATATTTCTATTCAATTAAATACAGAAATTAATGCAAAACAAGTTGCAAAGATAGAGCAGATATATAAAACATATTTTCCTTCAGCCGTATTTTCATATTTTAGGTTGAGTGATTACAATGATGATTTGTATAAATCAGATCGTAATTTTAGTTGGATTTTTACATGTGCATCATTGCTTGCAATATTTGTAGCTTGTTTGGGGTTATGGATTATGACTCTTTTTTCTACAATGGCTCGTGTAAAAGAAATTGGAATAAGAAAGGTGTTAGGGGCTGATAAGATAAGTCTTTTTGGGGTTTTAACACGGGAGTTGATATTACTTACGATATTGGCTACAGTATTGGGAACTCCTCTTTCTATTATTTTGATGGATGAATGGCTTGGAACTTATGCCTTTCATATTGTTTTGCCTTGGTGGGGATATGTAATAGCATTTGTGTTAATGATATTTGTCGCTTTATTGACAGTAGCTCATCAAGTTTGGCGTGTAATTCGTTTAAAACCAATGCGTATCTTGAGAAATGAGTAATTTAAATTTTTAAAACACTACTGTCCCGTAAAAGTGGATAAATAGTTCTTTGAAATTATTGAAATATAGTCAATTACGTGGTTTCTTGAGATGAAACGGACTTGATTTTGCAACTTTGCAGTCTAATACAAATGGCTGCTATGTTCCAAGACAAATACGTATTCTCTCAATTAACCGCTTTTCTGAACAGGACTCAGTTCAACAACTATGTTCGCAAGTATGATGGCAACCGGTATGTGAAACATTTCACTTGCTGGAATCAGATGCTTGCAATGATGTTTGGGCAACTGAGTAACCGTGAGAGCCTGCGAGACTTAATCGTTGCTTTCGAGGCGCATAGGGGCAAGCAATATCATCTTGGGTTAGGTCGTGAACCGATAGCCAAGACAACTCTTGCCACAGCCAACCAGAACCGCGATTACAGAATCTTCGAAGACTTTGCTTTCTATATGATGAAGGAAGCCTGCGAGAAGCGGACGACCAACATCCTTGACATTTCCGGAAAGAAATATGCGTTTGATTCAACAACGATTCCGTTATGTCTTGCAACATTCCCGTGGGCAAAGTTCCGAAGCAAGAAAGGAGGAGTGAAAGCTCATGTCTTATACGACATTGAAGCACAAGTTCCTGCCTTCTATACTGTAACCACTGCCTCAAAGCATGATTCTACAGCGATGTCTTCAATCCATTATGAACCAAATGCTTATTATATATTCGACAGGGCTTATGATTCTTTTAAAGAGCTCTATAGGATACATCTTACAGACTCTTTCTTTGTTGTCAGGGCCAAGACGAACTTAAAGTATAAGACAGTCAAATGGAAGCGGAGAATGCCAAAGAACATAATGACAGATGCAGAAGTGAAACTGACCGGTTATCTCTCCGGGAAGAAATATCCGGAGTCATTCAGACTCGTCCGATATTACGACGAAGAGGATGACCGTGAGTTCACTTTCTTGACGAATGCAAAACAACTTTCTGCACTGGATGTCGCCAATCTTTATAAGAAAAGATGGTTAATCGAGCTGTTCTTCAAATGGCTCAAGCAGCATCTCAAGATAAAGAAATTCTGGGGCACAACAGAGAACGCTGTTCGCATACAAATCAGTGTGGCTATTATCACGTACTGTCTTGTGGCTATTGTCCAACATGATATGAAGTTGAAACGTTCAACCTATGAAGTTTTGCAAATTCTCAGTATATCATTGACTGACAAAACCCACTTGCGTGACCTGTTCGACAAGACTAATTTCAATGATGTCAAAGATCTAAATGATCCCCTGATTCCGGGGCTTTTTGATTAATTGTTTAACTCGTCCCATTTTAACGGGACACTAATGTTTTTAAAATATGATTAGAACAGAAAATCTTTCCATGGTCTTTACGACAGAAGATGTACAGACCAGAGCATTAAACAATGTAAATTTGGAGATTAAACAAGGGGAATTTGTTGCCATTATGGGGCCATCAGGATGTGGAAAGTCAACGTTGCTAAATATTTTAGGAACGCTAGACATACCTACGTCTGGGAAATATTTTATTAACGAGAAAGAGATGACCAAAATGAATGAAAATCAGTTGAGCTCTTTTCGTAAGAAAAATATTGGCTTTGTGTTCCAAAGTTTTAATCTGATAGATGAATTAACGGTATTTGAAAATGTTGAGTTACCATTAGTTTATCTGGGTATTCAGAAGAAAGAACGAATATCAAAAGTAATGGATGTATTAGAACAAATGAATATAGCCCATCGTGCCAAACACTTTCCACAGCAATTGTCAGGAGGGCAACAACAACGAGTGGCCATTGCTCGTGCTATAGTCACAGATTGTCCTTTGATATTAGCAGATGAGCCAACTGGTAATTTGGATTCAACAAATGGTATTGAAGTCATGACGTTACTACAACAACTTAACAAACAGGGAACAACAATTATAATGGTTACACATTCGGAAAGAGATGCTGGTTATGCCAATCGAGTGATTTATTTGTTGGATGGTAGAATAATAAGTAAGTAATGGTAATGTAATAATATATCAGTTAATTCTTAAAATATTCTATTATAGGAATTTTATTTCAGGAGGTTTTCTATGGTCCGGCTGATGTTTGTTTGGGCCACATCTTTCTGCATGGCAGTGCTGAGGGGCATATCCGGAGGGGTGGTGGCATATACTTGGCTGAAACCGGCCGAACGAAGTATTTCTTTGTCGGCTACTTGGCCGGCTATCAGAACGACAGGAATACCTGTTTGGCGGGATTCGTTCAGTACGCCTGCCGGAACTTTCCCCATCGTAGTCTGTTGGTCGGCGCGGCCCTCACCTGTAATGATCAGGTCTGCTCCCTTTATCTTGTCCCTAAATCCGTTGGCTTCCAGCAGCAAGCTGATGCCCGGACGGAGTTCGGCGTTCAGAAAGGCAGCCAGTGCACCGCCCAGTCCTCCTGCCGCTCCTGCGCCGGGTAGGGTGGCAATGTCATGTCCTGTCGTTTGTCGGTAGAGTTCGGCCAGGTGGCGCAGGCCTTTGTCAAGCAGTTGCACCTCGTCGGGAGTAGCACCTTTTTGTGGAGAGAAGATATAGGCTGCACCTTCGGGACCGTAGAACGGATTGCGGACATCGCAGGCGGCGGTACATCGGACGGTCTTTAAGGCTGGGTGGGCAAACGAGGTATCTATTCTGTCTGTTTCTTCCATGTCGCAACCCCTTCCTTCCAGTTCCTGACCCTGACGGTCTAGAAAACGGATACCTAAAGCGCTGAGCATGCCCATCCCTCCGTCGTTGGTAGCACTGCCACCCAGTCCGATGACCATGTGGTTGCATCCCCTGTCGAGGGCATCGCGCATCAGTTCGCCTGTCCCACGGGTAGTGGTTAGCAGAGGATTGCGTTGGTTTTCAGGCACAAGGGGGAGTCCGCTGGCCGAAGCCATTTCGATGTAGGCCGTTTGTCCGTCGGAACTTATCAGATAACGTGCTTTCACTTTCTCGTCCAAAGGTCCCTGTACACGGAGGCGCACTTCCTGTGCACGTAAGGCAGAAAGGGCTTCCAGCATACCTTCGCCACCATCGGCTATCGGGATACAGACGATTTCAGCTTGAGGATACACCCGCCGGATGCCTTCGAGAGCAGCGGCTTCGGCCTCGGCAGAGGTGAGGCTCCCTTTAAAGGAGTCGATGGCAAGGACTATCTTTCTCATGACTTCAGTGGATTGGTGTGTTGCAAAATTAGGATTTTTGTCGGGAATAGGCGAGGAGTAAGTGGAAAAATGCATTATCTTTGTCGGTATGAACGAAGACGTATACAGAACCATAGCCGCTCCTGCCGAGGGTATTTATACGGAGAAGCGGAGCAAATTCATAGCCATTGCCTTGCCTGTACGTACGGTAGACGAAGTGAAGGCTTTGCTGGAGGAGTATCAGAAAAAATATTACGATGCCCGTCATGTGTGTTATGCCTACATGCTCGGTCCCCAGCGCAAGGACTTTCGGGCGAACGACAACGGAGAACCGTCGGGTACGGCCGGAAAACCTATCCTGGGACAGATAAACTCCAACGAATTGACGGACATCCTCATCATCGTGGTGCGCTACTTCGGAGGCATCAAGTTGGGGACGAGCGGGCTGATTGTGGCCTATAAGGCCGCCGCAGCCGAAGCGCTTGCCGCCGCCGAGGTTGTGGAGAAGACGGTGGACGAATGCATCCGCTTCTGGTTCGAATATCCTTTCATGAACGACGTGATGCGGGTGGTCAAGGAAGAAGGTCCTGAGATTGTAGAGCAGGGTTACGACATGGATTGCCGCATGACACTCCGCATACGTAGCTCCCTGATGCCACGCTTGCGGGCACGGCTGGAGAAGGTGGAGACATTGAGGATAGAAGAGTAGGGATTTACATCGATAACTTTACACATTATATATAAGTATGTTCAAAGCAACAAAAAGAGAATTGGGCGAGATTTATGCCTTTTTCCGTCTGTTGGCGGATGGAAGCGTGTATATGGGTACACCTCAGGTACAGAAGGACATGAACCGTTGCTGGCCGGTAGCGCTGGTTCAGCGTGAGGAACACGACGGCACGCGTCGGTATTACATAGAAGAGGACGAAATCCGCATGGTATCGGGCGAGGTAGACCGTAGTGGGCAGTTTGTGCCGAAGGAGGAGGCTGAGTCGGTTACCTTTCCAAGGGCCGACTTTGGCGAGGCGGCCGACTATGTGCTCGATATCCTGAAACATTCGTCGGGCGAAGAAGTCGAAGTGCCCGACGGCTTGGAAGGTTTTCTCGACGCCGTACGCATTTACGACCTGGAAGCCAAGACCGATGACCGTACCGACTTCAAGATAGCTTTCTGGCAGAAAGACGCTCCCTTGACGGGCTTTTGTGTACGTTGTCGCCTGAGTCCCATGAATCCGTTGCTCGACGGCGGACGTACGGCCAACCTGAAGCTGGAGCAGACAGGCTTGAAATTTGCCGTGCCTACGGTCAACAAGGTGAACGCCCTGCCCGAATCGCCCAACGAAGTGGCCGAGCGTATGCTGATGATTGAGCGGCTGGGTGGTGTGCTGAAGTATAGCGACGTGGCCGACCGCGTGTTCCGTTGCAACCTGCTGATGATTGACCTGCACTTTCCCCGCATGCTGGCCGAGATGGTTCGCCTGATGCACCTCGAAGGCATCACGCGCGTTGCCGAACTGACGGAACGTATCAAGGAACTCAATCCGCTGAAGATAAAGGATGAGCTCATCCAGAAACACGGTTTCTATGAATACAAGATGAAGCAGTTCTTGCTGGCTCTGGCCTTGGGCATGCGTCCTGCCAAGATTTTCAGAGGTACCGATTCGGCTGTCGAAGGCATGTTGTTGGTTGATGGGCAAGGCGAGGTACTCTGCTATCATCAGTCGTGCCGACAGGACTTTGCCGAATTTCTGTATCAGAATACACGCTTCGAGAAAGGAGCGCTGGAGAAGGACAAATACGGCTTTCTGGAGCGTGAGAACGGCTCCTGGTATTTCAAGTTGAATGTCAAGATAGGACTGGTAAAACGTTGAACCTGATAAATAGAGGAATGATGAACGAAGTATTGCAAAACATCAAGGCACGCCGTAGTGTGCGTGCTTATACCGACCGACAAGTGTCGGCACAAGATCTGGATTTGATTCTTGAAGCTGCTGCTTATGCTCCCAATGGCATGCACTATGAAACGTGGCACTTCACGGCCATTCAGGATACAGCCATATTAACCGAATTGAACGAGGTTATCAAAGGAGCCTTTGCCAAGAGTGACGAACCCCGCTTGCGCGAACGCGGACAGAGTGAAACCTATTGTTGCTACTATCACGCCCCTACGTTGGTGATAGTTTCCAACGAACCTACGCAGTGGTGGGCGCCGATGGATTGTGCCTGTGCGTTGGAAAATATTTTCCTGGCAGCCCGTTCGCTGGGCATTGGTTCCTGTTGGATCAATCAGCTGGGTCAGACTTGCGATGATCCGGAAGTCCGTGCGTTGCTCACCCGTTTGGGAGTCCCTCAAAATCATAAAGTCTATGGTTGTGCAGCTTTAGGGTATGAGCCGGCCAATACATCTCAGAAAGAGAAGTGGATCAAGGAGGGGACGATCACAATCGTCAGATGAATACTCGAGTGATATCATTTATAGAAAAAGGTGGGCAACTCAAGATTTATATTCACTTGGTTTGTCCACCTTTTTTAAGTCATTTACAGAACATAGATTAACTATTTCCTTTCAGCAAAATATTTCCATAACGGAGCTGCCATGAGAGCCTGACGTATTTGGTCTTTTCGTAACAAGTCGAACACCTCATCTGCAGTGAGCAGATGGATGCTAATATCCTCTGTTTCTTCCAAATGTTGGGTAGAGATAGGTTCTACATCTGTTGCGATAAAGCAATGACAAAGGTTTGTCATGGTGCTGGTATTAGCTGATATTGTCAGATGGTGTGTCCACTGTCCACCACCGTAACCAGTTTCTTCATAGAGTTCGCGACGTGCGGCATCAATCGGCTCTTCGCCAGGCTCGCATACACCGGCACATATTTCATAGCCGGTGTAGCGTAGTCCATGACGATATTGTCGTTCCATGAGGAAGTGTCCGTCACGGGTTAGGGCGATGACATTTACCCAATCAGGGTATTCCAGTACGTAATATTCCGGATTTTCCACACCGTTAGGCAAGCGCACATGATCACGTCGTGCTGTTAGCCAAGGGCGACGGATCAGGTATTCACTGTGCAGGACTTCCCATTTCTTTTCGTCATCCATGATTCTGTTTTTTCCTTTTTATTCAAATTTTCCGTAGCGTGTAGGCAATAATTTGCGGTCACCTAATGTGTTGTCTACGCGGGCTACATTTATCCAGAACTTGTTTTCGCGGACAGCTTCTGTGGGGTAAGCGGCTTTCTGCCGTGTGTAACTGTGCTCCCATTGATCGGATACAACCTCATATTCAGGGTGAGGTGCATTGAGAAGGACATTATCTGTCTTGTCGGCACGTCCTTCTTTTACTTCCTGAATTTCTTCCCAAATGTGGAGCATTACGTCCACAAAATTGTCCAATTCTGCCAAGCTTTCGCTTTCGGTAGGTTCTATCATCAGGGTACCGTGTACAGGGAAGGAAAGGGTTGGAGCATGATAACCATAATCCATCAGACGTTTGGCTATATCGTTCTCACTGATACCTGTCTCTTCGTGTACCTTGCGGCACTCCAAAATCATTTCATGTCCTACAAAACCTTGTGCACCGCGATAAACAATGCCGTAAGTGTTTTGCAGGCAGGCGGCCAGATAGTTGGCATTGAGGATGGCTGTACGGGTAGCTCGTGTCAGACCTTCTGTACCCATCATGCGGATATACCCATACGTGATGGGGAGGATACCTGCACTGCCGAAAGGAGCTGCAGATACTTCATTGGTAGCGTTCCCAAATAGTACATGTCCGGGCAAGAAGGGAACGAGGTGGGCTGCTACACAGATGGGACCTACACCGGGACCTCCTCCTCCATGAGGCGAAGCAAAGGTTTTATGTAGGTTTAGGTGGCAGACATCGGCACCGATAAATCCAGGATTGGTTAAACCTACCTGTGCATTCATGTTAGCGCCGTCCATGTAGACTTGTGCGCCGCAAGCATGGATAATCTTGCATATTTCTACAATTTCGGTTTCGAAAATACCGTGGGTAGAGGGGTAGGTAATCATCAGGGCTGCCAGCGAATCCTTATTCTCTTCGGCTTTGATACGTAAGTCGGTCATATCAACATTGCCATGGTCATCACAAGCACAGGTGACGGTAGTAAAACCGGCTTGTACGGCACTGGCCGGGTTGGTTCCGTGTGCTGATGCAGGGATAAGTATCTTGTTTCGGTGTCCCTGACCGATGCTTTCCAGATAGGCGCGAATAACGCGTAGACCCGTGTACTCGCCTGCTGCTCCAGAGTTGGGCTGAAGGCTGACACCTGCAAATCCTGTAATGATTTTCAGTTCCTCGCAGAGATTATGAATCAGTTCATGATACCCTTGAGCTTGATCTTCTGGTACAAGAGGATGGAGGTTCATAAACTCAGGACGACTCAATGGAAGCATTTCTGCAGCCGCGTTGAGCTTCATGGTACAGGATCCCAGAGAAATCATGGAGTGAGCCAATGAGATGTCCTTGCGGTCGAGACGTTTGATGTAACGCATCATTTCAGTTTCTGTGTGATAACGACAGAATACTTCGTGTGTTAAATATGGGCTCTGGCGTCGGAATGTTTGAGGTAGGGTGCAAGCTTCGGTCACATCGGTTGTTTGTGGTGCTTCGACTCCAGCGGCAATGGCAAAGATAGCGAGCAGAGTGTTGATGGCAGCGATATCCGTTGTTTCGTCAATGCTCATGCCAACGTCGCCATTGTCAAAATATCGTAGGTTTACTTCTTTACTCAAAGCGATAGTACGTATCTGTTGGGCAGAAGTGCTTTCTGGTAGAGAAAAACGCAAGGTGTCGAAATAGACTGAATTCTTTTGCGTATAACCCAGTTTACTGAGTGATTTCTCCAAGAAAACGGCAATGCTGTGGATGCGGGTAGCGATAGCACGAATGCCTTCCTGCCCATGATAGACCGCATAAAATCCTGCCATGGTAGCTAGCAAGGCTTGTGCTGTACAAATATTTGAGGTGGCCTTTTCACGTTTGATGTGTTGTTCACGTGTTTGGAGTGCCATGCGGTAACATAATTTTCCATATTTGTCTTTAGACCATCCGATGATGCGTCCCGGCATGTTGCGTTTGTATTCGTCTCGGGTAGCGAAATAGGCTGCTGACGGACCACCATAGAACATGGGTGTACCTAGTCGTTGGGTTGAGCCGAATACGATATCTGCTCCCCATTCACCCGGGGGAGTGAGCAGGGCAAGGCTCAAAATGTCGGCAGCAACCGCTACTTTACATCCTGCTGTATGGGCTTGCTCTACGAATGTCCGGTAATCTTCTACATTTCCGTTGGCATTGGGATACTGGAGGACACAGGCGAATATGTCGGATGTCAACTCTGCCTCATTATATTTTCCTGTACGCAGAACCATGCCTTGAGGGATGGCACGGGTAGTCATGACTGCCAGGGTTTGAGGGAAAATAGATTCATCCACAAATACAACGTTGGCTCCATCTTTCTGTTGCTGGCGCGAACGGAGAGCGTACATCATAGTGACGGCTTCAGCTGCGGCTGTGGCTTCATCTAGCAGTGAACAGTTGGCTAAGGGCATTCCTGTCAGGTCTGATATAGCGGTTTGGAAATTCATCAGGGCTTCAAGGCGGCCTTGCGATACTTCGGTCTGATAAGGTGTATAGGAAGTGTACCAAACCGGATTTTCAAAAACGTTGCGTTGGATAACAGCCGGAGTAATGGTACCATACCATCCCATACCGATATAGGTTGTGTAGAGTTTGTTCTTAGAAGCGAGTTGGGCAATATGTTGTGCAAACTCGTATTCGGTCATGGGCTTGGGCAGATCGAGTGGCTCCTTCAGACGGATATTCGAGGGAATGGTCTTGTCGATCAGTTCATCTAAGCTGCTCACGCCTATTTTGCGAAGCATGGTCTCTTCATCTTTTGGGCCGATGCCATTATGGCGTCGGGATAAAAAGTCGTTTGTCATGGCGATATTATTTAAGATAGTAAATGTTTTATTGGTTATGAATTGTTTTTTTCTTTTATCTGAAAAACGGATTTTCTGCTTTCTCGATTCCAATGGTAGTCGGAGCCCCATGGCCGGGGTAGACAATCGTTTCGTTGGGAAGGACAAACAGGCGGCTGCAAATATGCTCGATCAGTGTATCGAAATTACCTCCAGCCAAGTCGGCCCGTCCGATGCTTCCTTGGAAAAGTACATCTCCAGAGAACATGCAGTGCTCTGCTGCACAATAATATACCAGGCTTCCAGGTGAATGTCCCGGTACGTGGATGCATTCTAATTGTGTATGACCGAAAGTGATAATATCACCGTCATACAGGTATTTTCCCAACGGTGGAAGCTCTTCCTGAAACTGGAAGCCGAACATACGACTCTGTTTGGGAGCGTTCTCTATCCAATATTCATCAGCCTGGTTGGCTTCTGCTTTCAATCCGAATTCTTTCAGTACGAATGGATTTCCAAAAATATGGTCTAGATGGAGATGCGTGTTGAGCAGGTGTTTTACTTGCAGATTGTTTCCCTGGATGAAGTTTTTCAGGGCTTGTTTCTCTTCTTCGTAGAAACAGCCGGGATCGATAACTACCGCTTCGTTGGTTTCATCCCACAGCAAGTAGCAGTTCACAGGAAACATATTGAATTCAAATCTTTTTATTTTCATAATTTGTACAGGTCTTATTCTTGTTGCTTGTTTCGGGCAAATTGTTTTTTATCCTGCCACGTATACTACTTTTTTTGTTTCAAAAAAATCTTCGTCAAAATAGTCGCTCAAATTCCACATTGTGGTCTTGTTTCGGAAGGGCATCGTTTCGTGTTCCAGTTCTCCCCCTTTCAGGCAGATGAGTCCATTAGGTAAAGCATTCTGTTGGTGGGTAGAGAAATTTTTCCGTATGATTTTCATCAGGTCGGTCAGTGGCATTACTGCGCGACTCACCACAAAGTCATACATGTCTTTTATCTCTTCGGCACGCGCATGGCTGAAAGTGACATTTTTTAGCCCGATACTGTTTGCTACTTCAGAAGCTACACGTACTTTCTTGCCGATGCTGTCTACCAGATGGAATTTGACTTCCGGGAAAAAGATAGCCAAGGGGATGCCGGGAAATCCTCCGCCAGTTCCCAAATCCATGATTTTGGTTTCAGGACTGAAATGGATTACCTTGGCAATGCCCAGCGAATGGAGTACATGATGTTCGTACAGGTTGCCAATATCCTTGCGTGAAATGACGTTGATTTTGGCATTCCAGTCTGTATAGAGTTCTCCCAGCGCTGCAAACTGTTCCTTTTGTTTTTCGTCCAGTTCGGGGAAATATTTTAATAACAGTTCCATAAAATTCAGTTGATTTGGCTGATAATGGTATTCTCGTTCAACAGATGTCTTACGGCATCGTAAGGCAGTTTGATTTGGATGGCTCCCATTACATACGGTGCAATATCGTAAATGTTATAATGGAAAGTGATACCATCGGAATCTAGGAAAAAGTTTTCAGTAGGAGTCAGTTCTCCTGTGCTGGTGTATCCCATGTTTTCAAGTTCTTCGTGGGTTGTAACCTGATTGTCTGCCATCAGTTGGTTCCAAAGCAGATCGGTCAGGGCATCCTTATAGTTGGGGACAAACAAGTCATCCAGGCGAATAGGGGTCAGGGTGTCCAGTCTTAGATTGAGGTAGGAGGTCATATAGACGCCATGTGCTCCACCTGTGTATTCGTTGTAGTCGATTCGGTAAACAAGTAAGTTTCCGTTGTAGAGTTGTACGTGTCCTTCCAAACCTTTATAATAAGAATACCATGCACCGATATTGGCCGAATCTTCTACGGATTCTTGTTTGTACATCGGTTCCAGATCTTTGCGGTAATTCTCAATATAAGTTTCCGCATATTTATCTGGTACGTTTTCTGGTGCTATTGTCATGTATTTGTCGCCAAAGCACATGGACAAGAAGTATTTGTTTACACTGTCCTTCATCTGTTCGTCAGACGATTTTGTGATATAGGTGAAATTGATGTTGATGTTACAGGCGGGTTTGGCTGTGTCTCCGAAGAGGTGTGCCGTCTGATTTACTTGAAGACTGTCGAAGGTAAAGTCGCCTGTATGTTGGTTCATTGTGTCATTGCATGAGAAGAAAAAGCTGCTTGCTGCAAGCAAAATGACAAGTAGAATGACAGAATGTTTTTTCATTTCGGTTTTCATTTATAAAACAATAATCGGTTGTTGAAACAGTACCTACAAATATAGAATTAATTACTCAATCCGTGTATAGCAGGAGGATTTTTTTTCTCATTGTTTTAGCACGTCTGTCGGCAATGGTTTAGCTGTTTCGATATTCCTGCGGACTCATTCCAACATGGCGCTTAAAGTATTTGCCAAAGAATGAAGCGTTGGGGAAGTTTAACGAATAAGCTATTTCCTGTACGGTCATGTCGGTCGACTTTAGTTTGGATTTTACATCTATCAGAACAACATGGGCGATAATGTCAAGAATGTTCTTCCCTGTAGCTTGTTTTACGGTGGTACTCAGGTGCTGTAGTGAAATACCCATTTTGTCGGCATAGAACTGGGCTCGGCGTTCGTGGGTATAGTTTTCGATGACAAGTTGCACCAATTTACGGCAGATTTCTTCTTTTCGGCTTTGCGTCCGGACGTCTTGCATGGGGACATCGCTGTATAGCTTGTCCACGCCATAGAGCATACCTTCCAGAATGTGTCGGATCATTTCTGTGTCCAGTGTATGAGAGCCGGTGGTAATGCGGCCCAGCAATGCAAAGTAATCTTGAAAGTAGGATGCTACGGCTGGGTCGATGTGGAGTACAGGTGAGCGTAGGATGGAAGAGAGGGAGTGGAAGGTCGATTGGACGACATTCACCTTTGTAATGCACTGCTCTGAGAACCCTACAAATCCGATACGGACTTTCTCCTGTTGGGAATAGAACTGGATGATGGTGCCGGGCAGGAGCACGACAAAATCGCCCTGCTTGATTTCTGTTTCCATCAGATTGATGGATACGGTGATGGTACCTTCGATGCACACGGCGAAAATACATGCTTTCAGACGGCATGATTGCTTGTAGATGTTCAGAATATCTTCGGTCACATCGGTCCATGCGATGATGTCTACCGGTAGGTCAACGTGAGGAAAATCCATAACGCTATCATATTTTTTTATGCGGCAAAGATAAGGTTTTTCTCGAAATCTTTTACCTTTGCAGACATGAAAACATTGGTAGAAAATTGGGGAATTATCTCCTATGAGCAGGCTTGGAAAAAGCAGGCTGAATACTTTGAAACGTTGGTACAGGCCAAGCAGTGTGGTCATGAGTATCTGAATCGTATTGTCTTCTGCGAGCATCCGCACGTCTATACATTGGGACGTAGCGGTAAAGAACGGAATATGCTCTTGAGCGAAGGGCAACTTCAGCGGATAGGTGCTACCTATTATCATATTGACCGTGGAGGCGACATTACTTATCACGGTCCTGGTCAGCAGGTGTGTTATCCCATTTTAAATCTGGAAGATTTTGGTCTTGGCCTGAAGGAATATGTTCATCTGCTCGAAGAGGCTGTCATTGGTGTGTGCGCTTCCTATGGTATTGTGGCCGGAAGGGTGGACAAGGCTACAGGTGTCTGGTTGGAAGGAGACACGTCGCGTGCGCGTAAAATTTGTGCCATCGGGGTACGTAGCAGCCATTACGTTACGATGCATGGCTTAGCCTTTAATGTGAATACCGATTTGCGCTATTTCAGTTACATCAACCCTTGTGGTTTTGTGGACAAAGGTGTCACTTCCCTGCAAAAGGAACTGGGGCATGATGTGCCGATGGAAGAGGCTCGTCTGCGCTTGGAGTCCGAATTGCAGAAACTTCTTTCATAGGGACGTATCGCTACGTTCATGACCTTGCATGGGCTTTTTGCGTATTTTCTTGGGGGATAATTCCCTACGAAATAAAAAATCTTATTAACTTTGCAGGTCACTTTTGGAAACAATAAAAAACATTACGATATGAATATCTCTTATAATTGGCTGAAAGAGTATGTCGATTTCGACTTGACGCCGGACGAAGTGGCCGCTGCGCTCACCTCCATCGGACTGGAAACAGGCGGTGTGGAAGAGGTGCAGACTATCAAGGGCGGACTGGAAGGTCTGGTGATTGGCGAAGTGCTGACATGCGTTCCTCATCCTAATTCAGACCACATGCACGTCACTACCGTCAATCTCGGTTCGGGCGAGCCTGTACAGATTGTGTGCGGCGCACCTAATGTAGCTGCCGGACAGAAAGTGGTAGTTGCTACACTGGGCACCAAGCTCTATGACGGAGAACAGTGCTTTACCATTAAGAAATCAAAGCTTCGCGGAGTGGAATCCAATGGAATGATTTGCGCGGAAGACGAGATAGGTATCGGCACCGACCATGCCGGTATCATCGTGCTGCCCGCCGATGTAGTTCCCGGTACGCTGGCCAAGGATTATTATCAGGTGAAGAGCGATTATGTGCTCGAGGTGGACATTACTCCCAACCGTGCTGATGCTTGCTCGCACTACGGTGTAGCTCGCGACCTCTATGCCTGGTTGATTCAGAATGGACGTACAGCTACCTTGAAGCGTCCGTCGGTAGAGGCTTTTGCCGTCGAAAACCACGACCTGGACATCAACGTGACGGTCGAAAACGCTGAGGCCTGTCCTCATTATGCCGGCGTTACAGTCAAAGGGGTTACGGTCAAGGAAAGTCCCGCCTGGTTGCAGGACAAGCTTCGCACCATTGGTTTGCGTCCTATTAATAATGTAGTCGATATTACCAACTATATCGTTCATGCTTTCGGCCAGCCGTTGCACTGCTTCGATGCCGATACCATCAAGGGGGGAGAGGTTATCGTGAAGACTATGCCCGAAGGTACACCGTTCGTGACATTGGACGGCGTGGAGCGTAAGTTGAGCGAACGCGACCTGATGATTTGCAACCGAGAAGAAGCCATGTGTATCGCTGGTGTATTTGGCGGACTGAACTCAGGTTCTACTGAAGCAACCAAGGATGTATTCCTTGAGAGCGCCTATTTCCATCCCACTTGGGTGCGTAAGACGGCCCGTCGTCATGGCTTGAGCACCGATGCTTCATTCCGCTTCGAGCGTGGTATTGATCCCAACAGTGTTATTTACTGCCTGAAGTTGGCTGCCCTGATGGTGAAGGAACTGGCCGGGGGTACCATTTCATCCGAGATTAAGGATGTGTGTGCAGGTCCTGTGGCCGACTTCCGCGTAGAGCTTCCTTACGAAAAGGTACATTCACTCATCGGCAAGACCATTCCTGTAGAGACCATCAAGAGCATCGTGAAGAGCTTGGAGATGAAGATTGTAAGTGAAACCTCTGAAGGACTGACGCTCGACGTGCCTCCCTATCGGGTAGACGTACAACGCGATTGCGATGTCATCGAAGATATCCTCCGTATCTATGGATATAATAATGTAGAGATACCTACGACCTTGAAGTCCAGCCTGACCACAAAGGGTGAGTGTGACAAGTCGAACAAGATACAGAACCTCATTGCCGAACAGCTGGTAGGTGCCGGCTTCAACGAGATCCTGAACAATTCGTTGACGCGTGCCGCCTATTATGACGGGTTGGAATCTTATCCGTCTGCCAATCTGGTAATGCTGATGAATCCGTTGAGTGCTGATTTGAATGCCATGCGTCAGACTCTCCTCTTCGGTGGTTTGGAAAGCATCGTGCGCAATGCCAACCGTAAGAATGCCGACCTGAAGTTCTTCGAATTCGGTAACTGCTACCACTTCAATGCCGAAAAGAAGAACGACGAGAAACCTCTTGCCGCCTATTCAGAAGAATATCACCTGGGCTTGTGGCTTACCGGTAAGAAGGTGTCCAACTCGTGGGCACATGCCGATGAAGACAGTTCGGTATACGAACTCAAGGCCTATGTAGAGAATATCTTGGCCCGTGTAGGTCTACACATGCACGACTTGGTTATCGGTAACCTGACCGACGATATCTATGCAGCTGCTTTGTCTGTAAACACACGTGGAGGAAAACGTCTGGCAACGTTCGGCGTTGTGACGCGTAAGATTCTGAAAGCTTTCGATATCGAAAATGAAGTCTTCTACGCCGACCTCAACTGGAACGAGCTGATGAAGGCTATCAAGAATATCAAGGTCAGCTATACGGAAATTTCCAAGTTCCCGGCTGTGAAACGCGACCTGGCTCTGCTGCTCGACAAGAAAATCCAGTTTGCCGAAATCGAGAAGATTGCTTATGAAACCGAGAAGAAGCTCTTGAAATCCGTTGAGTTGTTCGATGTGTACGAAGGCAAGAATCTCGAAGCCGGTAAGAAGAGTTATGCCGTCAGCTTCCTGTTGCAGGACGAAAATGCCACGCTCAACGAGAAGCAGATCGACAAGATTATGCAGAAGCTCATCGCCAACTTGCAGAACAAGCTGGATGCCAAACTGAGATAAAACTAATTGAACGAATCATTTAAAATCAAAATAAAAACATTACTCCCATGGGAAGAGCGTTTGAATATAGAAAAGCTACCAAGCTGAAAAGATGGGGCCACATGGCCAAAACATTTACACGTCTGGGCAAACAAATCGCCATCGCCGTAAAGGCTGGCGGTCCGGAACCTGAAAACAACCCTACATTGCGTTCAGTTATCGCCACTTGTAAGCGTGAGAACATGCCGAAGGACAACATCGAGCGTGCCATCAAGAATGCAATGGGTAAGGACCAGAGCGACTATAAGGGAATGACATACGAAGGCTACGGCCCTCACGGCATTGCTGTATTTGTAGATACGCTGACTGATAATCCGACCCGTACTGTTGCCGATGTCCGTTCGGTATTCAACAAGTTCGGTGGCAACCTTGGTACAATGGGTTCGCTGGCTTTCCTTTTCGACCATAAGTGCGTATTCACGTTCAAGAAGAAAGACGGCATGGATATGGAAGAATTCATCCTCGACATGATCGATTTCGATGTAGACGAAGACTACGAAGAAGACGAGGAAGAAGGCACTATCACTATTTATGGTGATCCGAAGAGCTATGCAGCTATCCAGAAACACCTTGAAGAGTGCGGTTTCGAAGATGTCGGTGGTGACTTCACCTATATCCCCAACGATCTGAAGGACATCGAGCCCGAGCATCGCGAGACGATCAATAAGATGATTGAGCGTCTGGAAGAGTTCGACGATGTACAGACGGTTTATACCAATATGAAGCCCGAAGAGGAATAATCTATTGAAATGACTTACCATTACAAAACAAAAGGTACGTGTAGTACTGATATCAATCTTGAAGTGGAAGACGGTATCATCAAGGATATCGAATTCTGGAGCGGTTGTAACGGTAATCTGCAGGGTATCTGTCGGTTGGTGAAAGGCATGCCTGTAAAGGATGTCATCAGCCGTCTTGAGGGTATCCGTTGTGGTATGCGTCCTACATCGTGTCCAGACCAACTTTGTCAGGCACTTCATGAAATGGGATATTGAACAATATACCTTTAATTTTTGTTTATAATTTAAAAGCCGGATGGAAATTATCCTTCCGGCTTTTTTTATCACATTATTTTGTATTTTTGCCGAGTATAATAAAGGGATATGAAGAACATTCTGAAGGATCTTAAACGGAAAGATCATAAACGTTATTTGGGTGGACTCGATGTGCTTAAGTATATCGGGCCGGGTATGCTGGTGACGGTTGGTTTTATCGATCCTGGTAATTGGGCATCCAATTTTGCCGCAGGTTCAGAGTTTGGCTATGCTCTTTTGTGGGTAGTGACCTTGTCTACCATTATGCTCATTATCCTGCAACACAACGTAGCCCACTTGGGTATCGTTACTGGTCTCTGCCTATCCGAAGCTGCTACGAAATACACCCCTGCCTGGGTCTCAAAGCCCATATTGGCAACAGCTGTCTTGGCTTCCATCTCCACATCTTTGGCTGAAATCTTGGGTGGAGCTATTGCTTTGCAGATGCTGTTTGGCATTCCCATTCCGTGGGGAGCAGTGCTCACTACCGTATTTGTGCTGCTGATGCTCTTCACCAATTCCTATAAAAAAATTGAGCGGGCTATTATAGCTTTTGTTTCCATCATCGGACTTTCGTTCATTTACGAACTATTCTTGGTAAAAATTGACTGGACGTTGGCGGCTGCTTCATGGGTTACGCCTTCGTTGCCTCAGGGTAGCATGCTCATTGTCATGAGTGTGCTGGGGGCCGTCGTCATGCCTCACAATCTGTTCCTGCACTCTGAAGTTATCCAGAGTCACGAATACAATAAGCAGGACGATGCTTCCATTCGTCGTGTCTTGAAGTACGAACTGTTTGATACCCTATTCTCCATGCTGGTAGGTTGGGCTATCAACAGTGCTATGATTCTACTGGCTGCTTCCACTTTCTTTCAGGCAGGCGTTCCCGTGGACGAACTTCAGCAGGCCAAGTCACTACTTGAACCATTATTGGGCAGCAATGCCGCCGTCATCTTTGCCTTGGCTTTGCTTATGGCAGGCATTTCGTCTACTATCACCAGTGGTATGGCGGCAGGTTCCATTTTTGCTGGTATGTTTGGTGAGTCCTATCATATCAAGGACAGCCATTCGCAGGTTGGCGTTGTGCTCTCGTTAGGTGTGGCCTTGTTATTGATATTCTTTATTGGCGATCCTTTCAAGGGATTACTGATTTCGCAGATGGTATTGAGTCTCCAGTTGCCGTTTACGGTTTTCCTTCAGGTTGGTCTGACCTCTTCACGTCGAGTAATGGGACCGTATGCCAATAGCCGGTGGAGTAGTGGAGTGCTCTATTTTATAGCTTCTGTTGTTACCGTACTCAATATTTGGTTGATTGTTTCAGAATTGTTGTAAACATAAATCTTGTGATAGAAAATATATGGAAGAAAACGAGAAAAGAATAGAAAAGGCTGTTGCTCTCTTCAAGAGTGGTTTTAATTGCGCCCAGTCGATAGTGACGGCTTTTGCCGACCAATACGGCTTTACCGAGGAACAGGCTTTGCACATGGCCGCTTCGTTTGGTGGCGGTATCGGGCGTATGCGTATGACGTGTGGTGCAGCCTGCGGCTTGTTCATGTTGGCTGGACTGGAGAAATGTGCAATTGAAGGAAAAGACCGTGAAAGCAAAGGAGCTAACTATGCCCTTGTACAGCAGTTGGCCGAAGAGTTCAAGAGACGCAATGGTTCGTTGATATGTGCTGAACTTTTGGGGTTAAAGAAGCCTGAAATTACAAGTATTCCCGATGAACGTACCAAGCAATATTATGCCAAACGTCCCTGTGCTTACATGGTCGAAGAGGCAGCTCGCATTTGGGTAGAGTATTTGGAAAGAAAGAATGGCATTTGATAATGCCTTAGTATTGGATACTTTCTATTAATCGTAATACTCTATTTCCAGTTCGTCGCTTACGTTGAAGTCTTCGTGATAACCGTCGTCATACAGATAGACAATGCGTAGGTTGCGATAGACCGACGGCACTTTTAGTGTGTCTAGTAGGTGCCATTTCGGTTTGCCGAAGTCATACGAACTTCTGTCAAGGATAATCCGGTTCGATACATAGTCAAAGCGGTAATAACCTCCACCGATACATTGGTCGCCTGCCTGTAGCAGGTCTTTATGTTGGTAAACCATTCCCAGGCGGAAATATCCGTCCAGCGTGATGATAAATTTGGGTTGTGTCATGCCGATGTCCAGATTAATAAATGATGGTATTTTTATTCACAAAGTAGCTTGGAGCAAAGTTATAAAAACTTTCAGATTCTGATTGGAAAATATCTGTAAATCGCATCTGCTTTTTTAGTTGTTGTCAAAATATCTACTTAAAAAAACTCTATTCAGGGTGATGATAAATTTGTATGGTGTTATGTTCGCGTCAAGATTGCACACTGATTGTTGCTTTCACCGTGAAAGATCTTGCTTTCACTATATCAGTCAGTAAATCATTGTGTTGTGATGGCGTGAAAGCGTGAATGATGAATATAGAACGTGAAAAAAGATAGTAGGAAAAAGAGAGATGGAGTCAGTTTGTTGGAATGGAAGAATTTTGATGTGTGGTTAGTAACATCCATATTGGCATTCATAAAGTGGCACTTTAGATTTCTAAAGAGGGACTTTACGCCGCTAAAGTGGCACTTGACGAACGTTGATTTACCTCTTTTTCTTACATAAACTTGAAAAAAAACAGTAATAATGTGCTAAATAACATAAAAATAACTATCTTTGCACGCAAAATAAAATCTGAAACCATCAGAGAGGTTCGATTTTATGGCATGTCTAACTTAAATTTGAAGAAAATGTTGAAAGAAAAAGCTGGTGAAACAGCAGGAAAAATTTGGAACGCACTGAATGAAACTGAAGGCTTGACTGCTAAACAGATCAAGAAAGCAACAAAGTTGGTCGACAAAGATTTGTATCTGGGTCTGGGATGGTTGCTGAGAGAAGACAAAATTTCTACTTCTGAAGTAGAAGGTGAATTGTTTGTAAAGCTGAACTAATTTTATCTGAAAGACTATAAAAAAGATGCGTTGGCGGGGAATACCCGTCAGCGCATCTTTTTTATATGCCTGTGTATCGCAAAGGTTTAATGCGTATTTAGATAGCTCTCTATATTATTCAAGGCCTTTTGGGATAGGCGTTCTATGCTTTGAATGGACTTACCGGAGATATAGGGCGTGTAAAGAACGTTGGGAAAGGGAGTGAGTTCTTCTGCCAATGTTCCCATACCCGTAGCGTCACATAGATAATAATTGGAAGAACACTCTTGAAGCCATTTCTTTAAAGCTTCTGTTTGAAAAGTGGCTCCAACGGAGGTGTTGACCAGTATTTTCCCGTTCCCCATCAGGTGGAACTCATTTTCGCCTAGCAGGTAGTTGTTACGAGGCAAGCAGGTACAAACAATTTCTGCTTCGTTTAATAGCTTGTCCAGTGGTCGGTATGTGACGCCTTTGGCTTCTGCATCGGGTTTACGGGTACGACTGTAGTAACACAGATTGGCTCCAAAAATTTGAAGGGCGTCTGCTATCATGCCGCCGGTTTTCCCCAAGCCAATGATGCCTACTTTTCTTCCTGTCAGTTCGGTACTTTCTTTTTCCCAGCGGATGCCTCCGAAACCATGGAGTAGCCGCACCAATTCGCTGATTACATATTCGACAACTCCTTCGTCGCCATAGTCTTTTACTCCTAATACGGTGATCCCCCTACGTCGTGCTTCGATGACATCGACATTGCTACTTTCCGGATTGTAGAGCGTACAACACATGCCGATGTAGCGCAGATTGGGGCAAGCATCAAGCACGTTGCGGCGGATAGGGGTACGAAAAGATACCAGCAGGCAGTCGGCAGCACTGATGCGGCGGATTATTTCACTTTCTTCGGTAGGGAAATCGTGGTAGATTTCTACTTCTTCACCTAATGAATGGAGACGGGCAAGAGCATTGGCATTGAGTAGGGTTTCGTCTACTGCTACTATTCTTTTGAATGTCATATCTTCTTCTGGTTAGTTTTTTGCAAAGTTAGCTTTTATCTCCTAAGAAAACTAATTTAAAAACTCGCTTTTTTTCCGTATATTTGTGCCCGCTTTTATTTATTATGACTTTCAAATGAAGAATATACGCAACTTTTGTATCATAGCCCATATTGACCACGGGAAATCGACACTGGCAGACCGACTGCTGGAATTTACCAATACTATTCAAGTGACCGAAGGCCAGATGCTGGACGACATGGATCTGGAGAAGGAACGAGGGATTACTATTAAGAGCCATGCTATTCAGATGGAATATGTGTACAAGGGTGAGAAATATATCCTGAACCTGATTGACACGCCGGGACATGTGGACTTCTCGTACGAAGTGTCACGCTCTATTGCTGCCTGTGAAGGAGCGTTGCTTATTGTGGATGCATCACAGGGGGTGCAGGCGCAGACTATCTCAAACCTTTATATGGCCATTGAACATGATCTGGAAATTATCCCTGTCATCAACAAATGTGACATGGCCAGTGCCATGCCCGAAGAAGTGGAAGATGAGATCGTGGAACTTCTTGGCTGCAAGCGCGAGGAGATCATTCGTGCATCGGGCAAGACGGGCATGGGTGTGGAAGAGATATTGGCTGCCGTTATCGAACGCATTCCCCATCCCGAAGGCGATGAAAATGCTCCGTTGCAGGCGCTGATTTTCGACTCGGTGTTCAATTCCTTCCGTGGTATCATTGCCTATTTTAAAATAGAGAACGGTATCATTCGTAAGGGAGATAAGGTTAAGTTCTTCAATACTGGCAAGGAGTATGATGCCGACGAGGTAGGCGTGTTGAAGATGGACATGGTGCCTCGAGACGAACTGCGAACGGGTGACGTGGGTTATATTATTTCAGGTATCAAGACTTCACGTGAGGTGAAAGTCGGCGATACCATTACACACATTGCCCGTCCGTGCGACAAGGCTATTGCAGGCTTTGAGGAAGTGAAGCCGATGGTGTTTGCTGGTGTCTATCCTATCGAGGCTGAAGATTTCGAGGACCTGCGTTCTTCGTTGGAGAAGCTCCAACTGAATGACGCGTCGCTGACTTTCCAACCCGAATCTTCGTTGGCCTTGGGCTTCGGTTTCCGTTGTGGCTTCCTTGGTCTGCTTCACATGGAGATTGTTCAGGAACGTCTGGACCGTGAATTCGATATGAACGTCATCACCACCGTGCCCAACGTTTCTTATAATGTTTACGACAAGCAGGGACATGTCATGGAGGTACACAACCCCGGCAGCATGCCCGATATTACGATGATAGACCATATCGAGGAGCCTTATATCCGTGCTTCGGTCATCACGACCACCGACTACATCGGACCGATTATGACTCTTTGTCTTGGCAAGCGCGGCGAACTGGTGAAGCAGGAGTATATTTCGGGCAACCGTGTGGAAATATACTATGATATGCCATTGGGTGAAATCGTTATCGATTTCTATGATAAGCTGAAGAGCATCTCCAAAGGATATGCTTCGTTCGACTATCATCCCAACGGTTTCCGTCCGTCCAAACTGGTGAAGTTGGACATCCTGCTCAATGGTGAGCCGGTAGATGCCTTGTCTACGCTGACGCACTTTGACAATGCTTATGAACTGGGCCGTCGCATGTGTGAGAAACTGAAGGAACTCATCCCGCGTCAGCAGTTCGAAATAGCTATTCAAGCAGCTATCGGTGCCAAGATCATTGCTCGCGAAACCATTAAGGCTGTGCGTAAGGATGTGACGGCCAAGTGTTATGGCGGTGACGTGAGTCGTAAGCGCAAGTTGCTGGAAAAGCAGAAACGAGGTAAGAAACGCATGAAGCAGATTGGCAACGTGGAAGTGCCGCAGAAGGCGTTCCTGGCTGTGCTGAAGTTGGATTAACTATTACTTTTATTTTACATATATAACCCCCTAATCGAGGCTATTTATGATTATTTTACGTTCCATGAAAAACATCTCGTCGCTCAATCTTGTGGCGAGTGTTTTGTTGTTTGTGACAGCTATTCTGGCTGCCGTAGTGGCTAATTCTTCGTTGGCACCTGCCTATAACAGCTTTTTGTCCCATGAGCTGCATTTACGAATAGGCGATTTCAATCTGTTTTCGCATGGAGGCCATCCGCTGACCATGTTGCAATTCATCAATGACTGTCTGATGACCATCTTCTTTTTGGCTGTCGGACTTGAAATCAAGCGTGAGCTGTTGGTGGGAGAGTTGTCTTCGTTTCGCAAGGCAATCCTGCCTTTTATTGCCGCATGTGGCGGTATGATTTTGCCGGTTGTCATTTATTTCCTTTTGGTAGAACCCAGTTCTCCAGAAATGCAAGGAATGGCTATTCCGATGGCTACTGATATTGCTTTCTCACTAGGCGTGTTGAGCTTGCTGGGTAAGCGTGTTCCCTTGTGTCTGAAGATTTTTCTCACGGCCTTTGCTGTGGTCGATGACATTGGTGGTATTTTGGTAATAGCTATTTTCTATAGCGGGCATGTGTCTTATTGGTATCTGGTAGCGGCTTTTATTCTTTATCTTTTCCTTTATTATATGGGACGCATGGGTGTGACAGAAAAGCTGTTTTATCTGTTTTTTGGTGTCATTATCTGGTATCTGTTCCTGCAGTCTGGTATTCACAGTACCATTTCGGGTGTGATTCTTGCTTTTGTGATACCGGCTCGTCCTCGTCTGGATGCAGGCAAATATATAGAGAAGATACGTGGTATCATTGATGAGTTTCCGGTGGTGAACTCGGATCATATTGTATTGACTAAAGAACAAATCGCTAAATTGAAACGGGTGGAAAGGGCTTCGGACCATGTCATCAGTCCCCTCCAGTCGTTGGAAGACAATCTGCATGGCCTTGTCAACTTTGTCATTCTTCCTTTGTTTGCTTTTGCCAATGCCGGAGTGGTTTTGGGTAGTGGCGATAGTTTGGTTGGAAATGTGAGTACGGCTGTTGCTGTTGGACTTCTGGTTGGTAAGTTCTTGGGTATTCTGGTCTTTACCTGGGCTGCTATCAAGTTTGGGGTGGCTCGTATGCCCGAAGGTATGAATTGGAAAAACCTGACGGGTGTTTCGTTGTTAGGAGGAATTGGTTTTACGGTTTCTCTTTTCATTGCCAATCTCTCGTTTGCTGAATGCCATCCAGAATTACTTAATCAGGCGAAATTTGGTGTTTTACTCGGAACGGTACTTTCAGGTTTTCTGGGTTATCTGGTTTTGAATAAAGTGTTACCTCAAAAGATAGAAAAATAATTCTTGAGGCTATTGTTTATAAGGTTTCTCAATAGGAATATTCGTTAGACTACTGCTAACTTTAGTTAATCTACTGCAATTTATAGTTGATAAACTAATATGTTTAGTTGTTTGTTTGAAAATAATTGTTATCTTTGCATTGTTCAATGATGTAAAGCAAGACGATTATGAAACGACTGACCGTAAAAGAAGAAGAAATCATGCGGATGTTCTGGGAACATGGTCCTATGTTTGTCCGCGAACTCCTGGTTTTCTATGAAGAACCGAAGCCTCACTACAATACCGTGTCTACGCTGGTGCGCGGGTTGGAAGAGAAAGGATTCGTGGGTTATAAGGCCTACGGTAATACCTACCAGTATTATCCGCTGGTGTCGGCGAAGGACTACAAGCGTTCGGCACTGAACGAGGTTGTGGCCCATTACTACGACAATTCCTTTGCCAACGTTGTCTCCGCCTTTGTCGAAGAGGAGGGCATGCCGCTCGACGAGCTGAAGGAGCTGATAGCGCGGATTGAAAACAAACGCCAAGCCTGACAGGGATATGGGTGCCTTTCTGTTCTATCTGTTCAAGTCTACGCTCTGCCTGGCGATGCTTTATCTGCTCTTCCGGCTGTGCTTCAGGGGTGATACGCTGTTTCGCACCAACCGCTTTCTGCTGTTGGGCGGTACGGCTGGCTGCCTGTTGCTGCCTTTGGTGCAGGTAGACGTACCGCAGGAAAGCCTGTGGCAACGCCCTTTGGTAGCGGTGGAAGCCGTATTGACGAAACCTTTGGCGGAGGAAGCCTCGGCAGAAGGTACGTTGTCCGAAGCAGATGCGGACTTGATGCGCCTTGCAGAGACCGCTGGGTTGACAAAGACATCGCGGTCGGAAACGTCGTTTGACTGGTTGTACATGCTGGTGACTCTTTATGCAGGTGGAGCGGTGATGACGTTGGGTTTCTTTCTGCTTTCGCATGGACGTATGCGGCAGTTGGTGCGCCGTTGTTCCGTTAGGGAGTGTGGCGGCTACCGGCTGGTCATCGGTCCGTGCGGACAACAATCCTTCAGTTGGGGGCGGACCGTCGTCCTCTCGCAGGAAGACTATGAGCAGAACCGCGAAACGGTGCTGCTGCATGAGCGGATGCACCTGCACTACTGCCACACGGCTGACCTGCTGTGGATGGAACTGCTGATTGTGTTCCATTGGTTCAACCCTGCCGCCTGGTTGCTGATGCGCGAACTGTGCGAAGTGCACGAGTTTGAAGCAGACAGCGGCGTACTTTCTCATGGCATCGATGCCACTCAATATCAACTTTTGCTCGTGAAGAAATCCGTCGGCACAAGGCTCTACTCTATGGCCAGCGGATTTGGACACAGCAAGCTAAAACAACGTATCAATATGATGTTAAAGAAAAGAACCAACGGACTGGCTCGACTGAAGCTGTTGCTTTTCGTGCCGGTGGTGTCGGGGACGCTCTATGCGTTTGCCCGGCCCGAAGTGAAGAACGCGGTGGAACAGGTGGTGAAGCCGCAAGTCTGCGAACCCTTGCAGGACACCGTCCGTCAGGACGAGCGCGAACTGTTGGAGCAATATTTTGCGCGGAAGTTCAGAGAAGGCGGAGGTAGCGTAGCTCCTGCCCTGGGAGAGGCGGCACACACGCTCTTTGTTAACATGAGAAATCAGATTATGATAGACCGGCAAGGGGCAAAGACTGATTGTGCCGACTTTATCCGCAAGCATCTGGCCGACGCCTTGCGGAAAGATTATCAACAGGCAAAACAGTCGGGACAGCCGTTCCGTTCCGATTTGCAGATACGCTACGACCGCGGGACGACTACCGAAGCCATGCGCCTCTATCTGCGTACGGTGAAGGAAGTCTATCAGCAGCTTCGCCGGGAGGTCGCTGTCGAGCTGGGTACAACAGATGAAGCCGCTCTGGACAAAGCATTCCCCATCCTTGTCACGTTTGCAAAGCCGAAGGAATATAAGAAAATGGTGGTGGACGCTGCGGAGAAACTACCGCTGGAAGTGACGCTGCTTGTTTCCGGCCAAAGCAAGACACTGAAGAACTTTTCCTTGGACGAACTTCGGAAAGAAATGAAGGCCTTCCGTTCCGGCAAGTCCGATATGACCATCTCGCTGAAGGTGGACAAGGACATTCCGATGGGGGTAGTGCAGGATGTGAAAGAAGAGTTGAGGAAAGGATTTAGGAAGTAGGTATGAGGTATGGATGAGCCCTGTCAGGCTGCCCTTACGGATGAATCAAGATCTTGTAATCTTCGTCCGAGGGGGCAGTGTGAAAGGGTTTTTACAACACGGTCTGTTATTGGTTTGAAGTGTTCTTCTTCAGCCATTCTGTTCGGCGCTGGTCGGGTAGATGTTTGATGGAAAAATCTTCAAATAGTGCGCTGAATCCATTGCCGTCGGGACTGGCTCCCATGATACCTACCATGACGGGACGGTTGTCTTGTAGCCAGGCATTTCGCATCATGGTATATTCTTTATCGTCGAAGGAATAGAAAATTTCTACGGCATCCAGCCTTCTGATCGCCTTAATCCAGATAAAGGGTATAGGTTTTTCCAGCGGAATGATGCTCCAGTCACTCGTATGATGGGTTACAACCGTACTCAGATTGTATTTCCCGTCCACAAACTCGATACCGGCCTTGATATAATTCTCATGATCGATACGCAGCATCAGTCCTGCCTGGTCGAAACGGGCCTGATAATCACCCGATATTTTCACCTTGACTTCAAACTCCCCTCCGCGCAACGCATACAGGAAAGGGGCATCATCTACGGTAAATCCATAATGGGATATCCGCCAATAGTCAGTTTGTGGTGTGACATCCATCAGGAGCGTGTTGTTCTTGATTTCCCACTGTTCCGGTTCGTTGAACCATTGCATCTTTTCCAATGATTGTGCCATGCAGACACATGAAGCGGCAACCATACATCCGCTTAACAACATTGACTTCTTCATATTCATATAAATTTTTATGTAATCTTTTCCGTTTACCGTGAATAACTATTCTTTTTTTACCTTTGCAAAGGTAAATCGTTGTAAACGAACCTGCAATGATTAATAATAACCATTCTTTTTCGGACAGATGGATACTGTGGATATATTGAACAAAGAATTTTCCATGCAAGACTTTACAGGAGACCAGCCCTATGATGAAATGCTGGTCAGATACAAGGATATTGCCTGTAACTATGCTCGGATGGAGAATGTGATTGCTGTATTGAGTGACTTGCGTACCCGATCCAGCTATATCTATTATGGTGGCTTCTCGCAAATGCTTGAAAGAGGAGGAAGGAAACGGGAGGATAAAGTTTCTTCCATTTGGGAAAAAGAACTTTTCGGGCTTATGCATCAGGATGATTTGGAGAACAAGCACTGGCAGGAACTTTGTTTCTACCATTTCATGAAACGGCAGCCCAAAAGAAAACGTTCCGATTATTATCTGGCCAGCAAGATACGAATGATGAGCTGCACGGGAAGTTATCTGTCTGTGTTGCATCGGATGTTTTATGTTCTGCTTCCTTCCAGTGACAGCCTTTGGCTGGCATTGTGCCTGTACGGTCCTCTAACCATTGAACTTCCTTCACAGTGCATGATAGTCAATTCTGTTACGGGACATGTCACAGAACTGGAAAAACAAAATAGCAAGAAGATATTGTCTGCCAGGGAAAGGCAGATATTGACTATGATAGACAAAGGTTTGACGAGTAAGGAAATAGCCAGACTGCTTTCTATCAGTATAAATACGGTCAGTCGTCACAGACAAGAAATTTTAGCTAACCTGCAAGTGAAGAATTCTATCGAGGCTTGCAGGATAGCTAAAGATCTGAAGTTGATTTAAGTAAGGTTTGTTCGTCTATTCCTTGATTCGTATCAGCGCATTCGCTACGATGGCAGTCAGGCCGCCCGTAGTGATGCCCGATGCGAAAATGTTGCGCAATGTTTCGGGGAGTTGGCACAGTATTTCGGGCACTAGTTCAACGCTCAGTCCCAGCGAGAAGCTGACGGCAATGACCAGCGTGGCCTTGCGGTTCATCTCCTGCGCGGCGATGATGCGGATACCTGCTGCTGCCACCGTGCCGAACATCAGCAGCGTAGCACCTCCCAATACCGGTTCGGGCATCAGCGAGAATACCAGTCCTACAGCGGGGAACAGTCCCAGTACAACAAGCATGCCTGCTATGTAGTAGCCCACGTAGCGGCTGGCTACGCCCGTCAGCTGTATCATGCCGTTGTTTTGTGCAAACACCGAATTGGGGAAGGCACAGAGCATGCCCGAAATCATGGAGTTGAAACCGTCGGCAAAGATGCCGCCCGACGCCCGTCGGATGAAGACTTCGCCCTCGACCGGTTCGCCCGAAATCATGGAATTGGCCGTGATGTCGCCGTACGCCTCGATAGCCGTGATGACAAAAATCAGTGCCAGTGCCAGTACGGCAGACAGGCTGATATCCAACCCGAAACGGAAGGGGTGGGGGACGGTGACACCGCCGAAACTCTGTACCAAATCGAAGTCAATCATGCCCATCAGCCACGCCACGACGTAGCCCGTAGCCAGGCCGATGACGATGGAGCTCATGCGCAGGTACCGGTTACTGCTTCGGTTGAAGATCAGAATAAGTACCAGTACCAAGGCTGCCAGGCCTACGTAGCGCAGGCTTCCAAATGTTCCGTCGGCCTGGGCTGCTGCACCACCTCCGCAGGCCGTGATACCCACCTTGATGAGGCTCATGCCGATGAGGGTCACTACGATGCCCGACACGAGCGGGGTGATAATCTTTCGTGTGTACTTCAGCAGGCGGCTGATAATCATTTCTACCGAAGCGGCTGCCATGCACGATCCGAAGACCAGTGCCAGTCCGCCCGTGGTGCCCGCAGCAATGATTGGGCCAATGAACGAGAAGCTGGTACCCTGGATGCACAGCAGCCCCGTACCAATAAAGCCGAAGCGGCGGCATTGCACGAAGGTGGCGATGCCCGAGGCGATGAGGGCCATGGATACGAGATAGCCCGTTGTTTCAGTATCAAGTTTCAGTGCGCCCGAGATGATGAGCGGCGGTGTGATGATGGCCACGAAGATGGCCAGTAGATGTTGCAGTGCGGCGAAGAAAGCTTCGCGGAAAGGTGGGCGGTCGTTCAGACCATAGATGAGGCCGTTCTTCAGCGTTGTTTGTGGTTGTTCTTCCATATATCGAAAATGTGAGAGGCGCGGATGGTACGGTTGCTTTCAGGCAAGCAGTCCGTGCGCTCCGCGCCTTTGATGATGAAAAAAGGTTTATCTGATCTTGATTTCGCAGTTGTCCAGACTTTCTATGATAGCCAGGCTCTCTACGTGGATGCCTGCCGCACGCAGTTCGTCGCCTCCGTGCTGGAAGGCCTTTTCAATGATGAAGCCCATGCCGACCAGCTCGGCGCCGGCCTGTTTCACCAGTTCGATGATACCTTTGGCTGCGTTTCCGTTGGCCAGGAAGTCGTCGATGAACAGCACCTTGTCGCCCGGACAGAGGAAATCGCGGCTGACACAGACATCATACGTGCGCTGCTTGGTGAAGGAGAAGACCGAGGTGGCCAGCATATTCTCCATCGTACTGGGCTTTTTCTTCTTGGCAAAAACGACGGGGAGTTCGAGCAGGTAGCCTACCATGATGGCCGGAGCAATTCCGCTGGCCTCTACCGTGATGACTTTGTTGATTTGGGTTGATGCGAAACGGCGTACGAATTCTACGCCTATACTTTTCATCAGGATGGGGTCCATTTGATGGTTGATGAAGTTGTCTACTTTCAGGATTCCTCCGGGGAAGCAGCGTCCGTCGCGAAGGATGCGGTCTTTCAATGTCTTCATTGCCTTATTCTTTTGTTGTTGTTTGGTTCAGTTCGGATGTTTCTTCTGTCTTTTCTTCCTCTTCTCCGGCCGGCAGAAGTCGGGGCGATATGCGCTTCTTGGGTGTCAGGCTCATGCCACGCAGCTGTTCAGCCTGTCGGACGACGCTACCCGCTCCGTCCGACAGCTGGTTCAAAGCTTTGTCGTAGTCCTTCTGAAGGCTGCCCAGACGGTCGCCCAAGGTGAGGAACGTGTCGGTGAAGCCGGCAATCTTTTCGTAGAGCGACGTGCCCCGCTTGATGATGGCCTGCACGTTCTTTACCTGATTCTCGCGTTTCCACAGGTCAAGCGAGAGGCGCAGGGCACTGATGAGGTTGGTGGGGCTCATCAGGACGACCTTCTTGTTATAGGCATATTCCCACAGGTTGGCGTCGCTCTGTACGGCCAGCAGATAGGCTCCTTCGGTAGGGATGAACATCATGACAAAGTCGGGTGCCTTGACGTCGTAGTGCGAGTAGTCCTTGCGGCTCAGTTCGTCGATGTGGGCACGGACGGACTGCAGATGTGCCTTCAGGCAGCGGGCTTGCTCTTCCTTATTCTCGGCGGCGGTATAGGTGGCGTAGGCCGATAGGGAAACTTTGGAGTCGATAATCATTTCACGGTCATCGGGATAGCGGACGATGATGTCGGGCTGCATGCGCTGACCGCTTTCTTCGTTGGTCAGTGCTTCACCCCGCTCGTCGCGCAGGAACTCCTGGCGGACGTAATGTTCGCCTTCGATGAGGCCCGATGCCTGGAGCAGGCGTTCCAGAATGACTTCGCCCCAGTTACCCTGCATTTTCGAGTCGCCCTTCAGGGCGCGGGTCAGGTTGTTGGCCTCTTCGCTCAGGCGGTTGTTCAGTTCCACAAGGTCCTTGATGCGTTCGCCCAGTGAGAAGCGTTCCTTGGCTTCGGTGTTGTATACCTGTTCTACCTTTTCGCGGAAGTCTTTGAGATTTTCACCCAAGGGGCGGAGCAGATTGCCGATGTGTTCGGCATTGAGTCGCTTGAAGTCGTCGGCCTTGTTTTGGAAGATGCGGTTGGACAATGCTTCGAACTCAGTGTTCATGCGGCGGTGCAGTGCTTCGGCCTCTTCACGCTGTTCGGCCAGGCGCTTTTCCAGTTGCTGCCGTTGTTCGGCCAGTCGTTCGGCGAATTGTTGTTCACGGCTGCTGTTCTGTTCATTGAACAACCTCTCCTGTTCAGCCAGGCGGTTGGCAAAAAGACGTTCCTGCTCGGCCAGTCGTTCACCAAACTGTTTTTCTTGTGCGGCCAGTCGTTCGGTGTTTTGCTGCCCGATGGCTTTCAACCGCTCCTCGGCAACCGCTTTCTCTCGTTCGATGCGTTCGTTGGTCGTACGGTTCAGCAAGTCTTCACGTTGCTGTGCGGCTTCAAGCTGCGCTTTCAGTGCGGTGGATTTACGTCCCGCAACCAACATTCCGATACCTGTCCCGACGCCCAGTCCTATAATCAGTAATACGATTTCCATGATGTACAATATTATGTCCGTTTGTTAAAACCAATCCCCGCCGGTTATCTTTGTGGCTGCAAAGCCTGCCGCATCTTTTCAATCAGTTCGGGAGTGCCGCTAACAGGCTTGCGGGTCAGCAGGAAGGCAAAGTTCTCGGCCAGTATTTCTTCGGGATTGATGATGTAGTTGGTATTCCTTCCTACCTGTTCAAAGAAATTCTCTGCATCCTTTATTCCGTATATCACCGTTTTTCCGTCTTTCTGTTCTGCCTTACCGTCTTTCAGCGGCATCAGGCCGATTGTCAGATAATTGAAGAAGCTGCCTCCTTCGTATGGCTTGTTGGCATAAATTAGCATCGCACAGGGACGTTCTTCACCCTTGATGCGAAAACGGGCGTAACTGTCGAAGCGGTTGACATCGGGATTAGTAATCACCACATCGCGCAAATCGGCCGGTACTTCAAATTCTTCAGGTACGATGTTGAAGCCGATGAGCTTGTACATTTTCTCACGGAAATCCGGATTGTTGCGTGTCAGCACATGGAAAAGTTCGTGTGCCAGCAGATAACTTGCTTGCTGGGACTTCATGCGGGCTATTTGTTCTTCCACTACGATGTAGTCCATACGAGTATATCCGCCTGCACCGCCTTCTTCGGCCATGGTTGTTTTCAGAATTCTGATTTCCTGCGGAAGAGTCAATGACAGGTTCAGGGCTTTGATGTGGCTGTTCAGTGAATCGGCCGCTTCTTGCATGCGTTGTTTGTCCTCCTTGCTCCAGTCGCGTGCCTGATCGGCAATGAAACGCATCAGCTCCTGCCGAGTGCCTCCTTTTTTGCCCAACCGGGCTTCGTAATCGAAACGACTCCACTGACGGGTGGTAGCATCTTCTTTCGAAAGCAGAGTACGGGCTTCGTTGGCATCTATGTAATGCAGATTGATTTGTGCATACATATCTGTTGCACAAAGGCTAAGAGATAAAAGTGCTGTAGTCAGAAATTTTTTCATGCGAAGATGTCTCCTTATTCTGTCAGCACTTCGTTTCCGTTCTCGGTAATCAGCACCATACTTTCCCACTGAGCTGAGGGCAGGCCGTCGTCGGTGCAGACGGTCCATCCGTCGGCTTCGTCGATGAATACTTCATAACTGCCCATGTTGATCATTGGTTCGATGGTGAACGTCATGCCCGGCACGATCATCATGCCTGTACCTCGTTTGCCGAAATGCTCTACGTCGGGCTCTTCGTGGAATTTGACACCGCATCCGTGGCCGCACAGGTCGCGTACCACACTGTAGCCGTTTTTCTCGGCATGTTCCTGGATGGCGGCACCTATGTCTCCCAGGCGTGTCCAGGGCTGTGCCATGCGTACGCCGATGTCGCGGCATTCGCGGGTCACTTCAACGAGACGTTTCATTTCGGGACTCACTTCGCCGATCATGAACATGCGTGAGGCGTCGGAGAAGTAGCCTTTGTAGATGGTCGATACATCGACGTTGACGATGTCGCCGCTCTTTAGGATTTCCTTGGTACTGGGGATGCCGTGACACACAACGTCGTTGATGCTGGTGCATACGCTCTTCGGGTAACCTTCGTACATGAACGGTGCAGGAATGGCATCGTGATCGGTTGTGAAGCAGTAGACCATGTGGTCTATCTCAGCGGTGGACATGCCTTCGCGGATATTCTCAGAAATATAGTCGAGCAGGGCGGTATTGATTTTGGCACTTTCACGGATACCAGCCAGTTGCTCTTCGGTACGGAGCAGGTGGCGTTGTGGCAGGCGGACGCCTTCATGTTTATACTGTTGTATTTTAGCTTCTACTTCATCGGAATAGTTTCTGGGAGTGAAGCGGGCTCCCTTTATCAGTTTCTTCATAGTGAAAACTCCTTTTTATTTAGTTGTGCAAAAGTACGTAATTCCTTTGGGAAACGGGCGGACTTGTGCAGGAAAATGATAGGTTTGTGTTTTTGGTCGCATTTAGCAGATTTGTAACGTCTTCTCAACACCGTTGCAATAAGGTTTGTGCACTTTTGCAATGCCAAATAAAAATAGGAGGAATGATTATGCAACTGAATCAGAATGATTACACTGTAGAAGCTGCCGCCGGCGGCGGATTCTTTGCTTACTACATGAACAACCTGTTGTGCAGCGCGTACGGCGAAACGCCGGATGAAGCTTGCGAGAACTTGGAACGTGTCGTAGACGATTTTGTCAGCGATATGTTCATGGTCGAAGAATATATCTGACCTCGATACGGAGAGAGGCATTTCTTACGTAAATTCATATATTCTCTTTTGGATTCCGCATCTGCGTGATGCAGGTGCGGATTGATTTGAAATCTTTATTTGTGGAATACACATCTATTATATACATTGAAGTCCTATGAAAGTATTGTTCATCATTCAGGGCGAAGGGCGGGGACATCTCACCCAAGCTATTACATTGGAAGGCATACTGCGCCGTAATGGTTACGACGTGGTCGAGGTGCTGGTGGGCCAGAGTAGTTCGCGTCGTCTGCCCGGCTTCTTCAACCGGAACATCAAGGCGCCCGTCAAACGTTTCCTGAGTCCAAATTTTCTGCCTACACCGGCTAACCGCCGGGTAAGCCTGACACGCAGTGTGGTTTACAACCTGTTGCGTTTGCCTGCCTACTTCCGCAGTATGCGTTACATAGATCGTCGTATTCGAGAAACGGAAGCCGAACTTGTTGTCAACTTCTATGAGCTGCTTACGGGACTGACTTATTTCTTTTTCCGTCCATCGGTGCCGCAGGTCAGCATCGGACATCAGTATCTTTTCCTGCATCCTGAATTTCACTTTCCGCAAAAAAGTGGATGGAGTCTTTCTCTGTTGCGCTTCTTCACCCGTCTGACCAGTATCGGAGCCTGCCGCAGATTGGCGTTGTCATTCCGTCCGATGGATGACAGTCCGGCTTCACGCATTCGTGTGGTTCCTCCGCTGCTGCGGTCGGAAGTGTTGGCTTGTGAGAGCGAAAGGGGCGACTACCTGCACGGCTACTTGCTTAACGCGGGTTTTGCCGACGACGTCTTGGGGTGGCACAGCCGCCATCCGCGTGTACCTCTCCATTTCTTTTGGGACAAGCCTGGTGAAGAAGAGACGTGCTGCATGGACGACACGCTGACTTTCCACCAGATAGACGACATGAAGTTTCTGCGCTACATGTCCGGCTGCCGTGCCTACGCCACGACGGCGGGGTTCGAGTCGGTCTGTGAAGCCATGTATCTGGGAAAGCCGCTGCTGATGGTGCCTGCCCACATCGAGCAGGACTGCAACGCCTACGACGCCGCACGGACGGGAGCGGGCATCGTGGCCGATTCGTTCGACCTGCAACGTCTGCTTGACTTCGAACGCAACTATCGTCCGAACGTGGAGTTCCGCTATTGGGTGCGGAGTGCCGAGCGCATCATCCTGGAGGCGCTGGAGGAAGCTGTACATTCCGGTCGGTTACCTCTGGGAGTACCGTATGAATATTGTAACGGATTTGAAATCTGAATGTAATACCCGTCCTCTACTTTTGCGGAAAAATAATGAAACTTATGGCAAAAAGGACGGTCAACAAGAAAAACTTGTCGGAGGCATATGTGGAGCGTGATCTGAGTTGGATGTATTTCAACCGACGCATTTTACAGGAGGCCACCAAGCAACAGATCCCGCTGCTGGAACGGTTGGGATTTCTGGGTATTTACTCAAACAATCTGGACGAATTCTTCCGCGTGCGTATGGCGACGCTGAGCCGCATCGCCGAGTGTGAGGACCGGAGTGTGAAGGCCGAACGCGAACATGCCCGGCAGCTCATCAAGCAGATCACCAAGCTGAACAACAAGTACGCCAAGGAGTACGAACTGGCCATTCGTGATGTCACCCAGCAGCTGCGTGCCGAGCATATCTGCCTTTTGAAGGAGGATGAACTTGACGAAGAGCAGCAACAGTATGTGCGTACGTTCTTCCGCCAGCAGCTGAGCGGATTTGTCAGTCCCGTGTGGATTTCGGCGGTGAAGCAGCTGGCCGACGAAACGGACGAGAACATCTACCTGGCCGTCAAGATGCAGGCCGAACATAAGAAGCAAGCCGAGTATGCTTTGATCGAACTGCCTGTTTCGGTCTGCGGACGTTTTGTGCGACTGCCCGACAAGAACGGCAACAACTACCTGATGTACCTGGACGATGTCATCCGGTTCTGTCTTCCGATCATCTTCAGCGGACTGAACTACGACCACTTCGAAGCGTATGCCTTCAAGTTTACGAAGGATGCCGAGATGGAGATAGACAACGACCTGCGCAACGGCATGTTGCAGAAGATATCCAAGGGAGTGAAGAGTCGGAGGAAAGGCGATGCCTTGCGCGTCATCTACGACGCCGCCATGCCGAAAGACCTGCACAAGCGTGTGATGAACATGCTGAATCTCGACAAGCTGGACACGGTGCTGGCCGGAGGTCGTTATCATAACCACAAAGACCTGATGTCCTTCCCCGATTGCGGCCGGAAGGACTTGAAATACCCACGTTGGGAACCCTTGGTACGTCCTGAACTGGATAGCGGCGAGAGCCTGCTGCGGCTGGTGCAGAAGGGCGACCGTTTCATCCACGTGCCTTACCATAGCTTCGACTACTACATCCGCCTCTTGCAAGAGGCCGCCATCCATAAGGAGGTGAAGAGTATCAAGACCACGCTCTACCGCCTGGCCAAGGACTCGAAAGTGGTGCGCGCCCTTATCTGTGCCGCCCGTAACGGCAAGAAGGTGACGGTCGTCATCGAATTGCTGGCCCGCTTCGACGAGGCGTCCAACATCAGCTGGTCGAAGAAGATGCAGGATGCCGGCATTCATGTCATCTTCGGCGTGGAGAACCTGAAAGTGCACTCCAAAATCACCCACATCGGCATGAAGAACGGGCTCGACATCGCCTGCATCAGTACGGGAAACTTCCACGAAGGCAATGCGCGCGTCTATACCGACTACCTGCTGATGACGGCTGCCCGCAACGTGGTGCGCGATGTCAACTCCGTCTTTACCTTCATCGAGAAGCCCTATGTACCTGTCTCCTTCAAGGAACTGCTCGTCTCGCCCAACGAGATGAAGAAACGTTTCCTCCGTCTGATAGACAACGAAATCAAGAACCGCCAGCAGGGAAAGCCCGCCTATATCCGTGTCAAGATCAACCACATCACGGACACGGACATGGTGCGGAAGCTCTACGAGGCGTCGGCCAGTGGCGTGCCTGTCGACCTGCTTGTGCGAGGCAACTGTTCGCTGGTCACCGGCATCCCCGGCGTGAGCGACACGATACGCATCTGCGGCATCATCGACCGCTATCTGGAACATTCGCGCATCTTCATCTTTGCCGCCGGAGGCGAGGAAAAATGCTTCATCGGTTCGGCCGACTGGATGCCCCGCAACCTGGACAACCGCGTAGAGGTCGTGGCGCCCGTCTACGACCCCGCCATCAAGGCCGACCTGGCCCGTGTCATCGACTACGGCTTGCGCGATACGATGCAGGGACGCATCGTCGACGGCAGGGGAAGGAACGAGCCTTGGACGACAGGCGAGGAGAGTCCTTTCCGTTCGCAAGAGGAGTTGTACCGGTATTATAAGGAGGCGAACCGGCTCCTGCCACTCGATCCGGCCGAATAATCTGCTGC
Organism: Bacteroides togonis; assembly: GCF_900130135.1. NCBI lineage: Bacteria > Pseudomonadati > Bacteroidota > Bacteroidia > Bacteroidales > Bacteroidaceae > Bacteroides > Bacteroides togonis. Next base: position 277,509 of record NZ_LT670820.1, read on the forward strand.
GAAAGCTTCCCGCAGCGTGCAGGACGGAATCGCGGAGCGCGAAAGCTTCCCGCAGCGTGCAGGACGGAATCGCGGAGCGCGAAAGCTTCCCGCAGCGTGCAGGGCGGAATCGCGAACTGCGAAAGCTTCCCGCAGCGTGCAGGACGGAATCGCGGAGCGCGAAAGCTTCCCGCAGCGTGCAGGACGGAATCGCGGAGCGCGAAAGCTTCCTGCAGCGTGCAGGACGGAATCGCGGAGCGCGAAAGCTTCCCGCAGCGTGCAGGACGGAATCGCGAAACAGGCAAATGATGTTCAACCTGAAAGAAATAAGAAAAAGATATGTGTAAGAAATGTTATGCCGCCATCGATATCGGCTCGAACGCCGTGCGGCTCCTGATTAAGAAAGAAGAAGAAAACGAAAACCTGGTCAGCCGTCGGCTGTCGAAGGTGATGATGCTCCGTGTGCCCCTCCGTCTGGGTTTCGACGTCTTCTCGCTGGGCGAGCTTTCGGACGGCAAAGCCGTGAAACTGCGTCGCCTGATGAAAGCCTTCCGCCAGCTGATGAAGATATACGAAGTGACCGACTATCGCGCTTGCGCCACCTCGGCCATGCGCGACGCCCGTAACGGCAAGGCCGTCATCAAGAAAGTACTGAAAGATACGGGTATCCGCATCGAAATCATCGACGGACAGGAAGAGGCCCGCATGATTTACAACAACCACGTGGAGTGCCTCGAAGACCGTACCGGCAACTACATCTACGTCGACGTGGGCGGTGGAAGCACCGAAATCAATCTCCTGACGAACGGCGTGCTGGTACAGTCGCTTTCCTACAACGTAGGTACCGTGCGCATGTTGAGCAACGCAGTGCGCGAAGAGGTCTGGGAACAGATGAAAGACGACCTGACTCGCCTGACTGCTGACTTCCCCGACATCAACATCATCGGTTCGGGCGGCAATATCAACAAGCTTTATCGTCTGGCCACCAAGAAAGACAAAAAGCTCCAGCGGATGCCCATTGCCTCCTTGCAGGAACTCTACGACCAGCTCAGCCCCCTGACGCCCGAGCAGCGCATGAAGGAATTCAGCCTCAAGGCAGACCGTGCCGACGTCATCGTCCCCGCCGCGCGGATATTCCTGACCATTGCCGAAACGGTAAAGGCGCAGTACGTCCACGTGCCCGTCATCGGTTTGGCCGACGGCATCATCGACAGCCTCTACTCCAGCAACAACCTGCCGGAGTAAAGGCTGCTCCGTTAGAGGAAACCTACAATCTTGAAGTGCAGGTTTCCTCCGGACTTGAAGGGACGGTAGAGGACATCGTGGCAGACATACAGTATCTCTCCTTTTTTCTTAATCCGGTACACGCCGGTTTCTGGCAAGAGAGGCACAATCATGCCTGTTTCGGGGCGTACCACGACGTAACTTGCATTGGCATAGCGGTAGAAAATACCTTCTGCAAAAAAGTAGGGTGCATGATTGAAGCTGATACTTATGCAGTGCTGGGGACGTTCCCTGTAATGTGTCCCTACGGGCGGCATCGGTCTTCTGGGTGGACGGTGACCGTGAACTTTGTGAGGCGGCTCGGGTTTCCGGTGATGGACTTTATGAGGCGGTTCGGGCTTCTTGTGGTGAGGTTTCTTTGTTTTGTGGTCTTTAGGATCTTTATCAGTCACGGCAGTCGGATTAGAGGCCTCGACACTCATCGTACAGGTAGGCAGGTAGCCGAAAGAAAGCGCAGCTGCCAATAAAAGGATAGTTGTAGATTTCTTCATAATCGTCATTTTTTAAGTTAAGTTTCTTATTTTGTTAGACAATGTCATCGTCGGAAAGTTTAAATGCCTTTGGCAAAAAGCTTGTCTCATCCTGTTTTTTTCATTATGTTTGCCGCCGTTATCAATAAAAACAGATTTATGAAAACTTGTAATTTTGTGAAAATGCTGACAGCCTGCATGCTGTCATTCCTCTTTCTGTCGTGTGGTGACGATATCGTCTATGAAACCATTAAGAATACAGATGAAGGCTTGTGCGACAAGACTTGGATCATGCAGACCGAACAGGATGGTGCCGTAGTGCGCCAATATAAGCTGACTTTCTATTCGAAAAACCAGAAGGGACAAGAATTGACCGTGACGTACGACGAAGATGGAAAGACTTCCGTAGATCGGGAATTTTCATGGAGATGGGTAGATAATAGCAAAGAAGCTTTGCTCCTGACATTTACTACCGGCGAGAAAGTGTTCGAAAACGTATGGGTACGCGAACATTACCTTTCTGGCAGATTGGACGGAGAAATCATCGTGCTGACAGAAGAAGGTTATTGACGGCACTCTATCATCATTCGGCTTGAAATACGAACGCCATGGATTTACACTTTTCAATCCTGTAAATCCATGGCGTTTTTTATATCTGGGAAACCGTTGGGATGGTCGTGTCAGTTCATTTCTTTACCAGCAGGTTCTTGAAGCTGGGTGGATAGGGCGTTTCAAATTCCATCTTTTCTCCGGTGACGGGATGATAGAAGCAGAGCTTGAATGCATGGAGCGCCAAACGGCCGATGGGGTTGAGGTCTTCGATGCCATAACGTCCGTCACCAATGATGGGGTGTCCCAAGTCCTGCATGTGGACGCGTATCTGGTTCTTTCGCCCTGTTTCAAGATGCAGTTCGACGAGTGAATATCCGTTGGCCCGCTTGATAGTGCGGTAATGTGTGATGGCTTCCTTTCCGCCGTCATCCGATGGACTGGAGTAAACATACAGTGTTCGGTCCGTCAGCCAGGAGCGGACGATGCCGCTGTCTTTTTCCATTTCACCTGCCACGACGGCCACGTAACGGCGGTCAAATACAATCTGATGCCAATTGTCGCGCAGTGTATGCTGCGTCTTTTCATCTTTGGCAAACATCATCAGTCCGGAAGTGTCACGGTCGAGGCGGTGTACTACGTAGACGCGGTTGTTACGTCCCGAACGCTTCAGATATTCGTTCAGGATGGTACAGGCGGTACGCTCCTTCTGCCGTTCGGTACTGACCGAGAGCAGCCCTTGCATTTTCTCTACAACGATGAGATAGGCGTCTTCGTAGACAATTTTCAGCAGCTTGTGGCGGAACTCACGGTTGCCCTTGTCGCGGCTGATTTGTACCTTCATTCCTGGTTGCAGGGGAAAATTATATTGGGTGGTGATGACGTTGTCTACAAACACAATACGTTTGCTCAGAAGCGATTTCAGCTTGGTACGGCTTGCCTGAGGCATCTTGGCTGCCAGAAATTCCATCAGTTCCATCGACTCTTTGACAAAGTAATCCGTATATTGGGCACGAGCCCTTGCAGTTATTTTTTCTTTTGACACGTGAAGAGATTTTTATTGGTTTTCAGTTGCAGATTGTTCTTTCAGTTCAAGCAGTACAACATTTTCCACATGGTGTGTATGGGGAAACATATCAACGGGTTGTATGGCTTTGACGCGGTACTTCACATCCAGCAGTTGCAGGTCACGGGCTTGTGTAGCGGGGTTACAGCTGACATAGACAATGCGTTGGGGTTGTGCTTCCAGAATAACGTTGATGACGTCGGGATGCATGCCTGCGCGGGGTGGGTCAGTGATGATGACATCGGGCCGTCCGTACTGGCTGATAAAGTCCTGTGTCAGGATATCTTTCATGTCGCCGGCAAAGAAGAGTGTATTGTCGATGCCGTTGATTTCTGAATTTACTTTTGCATCTTCGATAGCTTCGGGCACGTACTCGATACCGATGACTTGGCGTGCCTGTCGGGATACAAAGTTTGCAATGGTTCCTGTGCCTGTATAAAGATCGTACACCAGTTCGTTACCGGTTAGTCCAGCAAAGTCGCGTGCTACCTTGTACAGTTTATAGGCTTGTTCTGAATTTGTTTGGTAGAACGATTTGGGCCCTACTTTGAAGCGCAACCCTTCCATCTCTTCGAAGATATGATCCTTGCCCTTGAATGTTTGCACATCGAGGTCGGTAATTGTGTCGTTCACCTTATTGTTTATTATATATAATAAGGAGGTGATCTCGGGGAACGAGTCGGCCACGTATTGAAGCATCGCTTTGAACTGTACCATTTCTTCGTCTCGTTCGATGCGGCACACTAATATAACCATCAGTTCACCTGTCGAAGAAGTACGTATGATAAGGTTGCGCAGCATACCTTCGTGGGTACGGATATTGTTGAAGGTATAGTTATGTTCGTATGCGTAGTCGCGGATTGCATTACGGATACGGTTGGATATATCGTCCTGAAGCCAGCATTTTTCAATGGCCAGTACCTTGTCAAATGAGTTGGGAATATGGAAGCCCACAGCGTTCATCTGTTCATACACCACGTCTTGTTCTACCTCTTCAGTTGTAAGCCAACGTTTGTTGGAGAATGTATATTCCAGTTTGTTTCGATAAAATTCTGTCTTGTCTGAACCTAAAATGGGAGAAACTTCCGGTAATTGCACTTTCCCGATACGCGTCAGGTTGTCGGTTACCTGTTTTTGCTTATACTTGATTTGTTCAGCATAAGGAAGTACTTGCCATTTGCATCCGCCACATACGCCATAGTGCTGGCAGAATGGAACGGATCTTTTGGGGGAGTATTCGTGGATTTTTACCGCTTCTGCTTCGGCGTAGTGATGTTTCTTTCTTTTGATTTGTAAGTCGACTATATCTCCAGGTACAACATAAGGTACGAAGATAACCAGATCATTTACTTTTGCGATGGCTTTTCCTTCGGCAGCCACGTCTGTTATTGTTACCTTTTCCAGTAGAGGAAGTTCTTTTCTCTTTCTTGCCACTTTTACACCAGTCTAATAAATTCTGCTGCAAAAATAGCTATTTTTCGGTAAATATTAATGTTTTGGAGAAATAATAAAGATTGCAATGTCGAAATTGCATTTTTATCTAAAATTCTTGTGCAAAAAGTTTTATAGTATGTGAAATATATTTAGCTTTGCGCACATGAATTGAGAAAAGCACATTCAAAACCTTTTTAATATTATGGATAAAAAAAGAGTTTATACCTTTGGAAATGGCCATGCAGAAGGCAAGGCCGACATGAGAAATCTGTTGGGTGGTAAAGGTGCGAACCTGGCCGAAATGAATCTGATTGGAGTGCCGGTACCTCCGGGATTTACCATTACAACAGAAGTTTGTACTGAGTACAACGAAATGGGACGCGACAAAGTGGTTGAATTGTTGAAAGAAGATGTTGAAAAAGCCATATCACATGTGGAAAGCCTGATGTCTTCCAAGTTCGGTGATGTGGATAATCCGCTGTTGGTATCTGTACGTTCGGGTGCCCGTGCTTCTATGCCGGGTATGATGGATACTATTCTGAACCTGGGTTTGAACGATGAGGTTGTGGAAGGCTTGACCCGTAAGACGGGTAATGCGCGTTTCGCATGGGATTCTTATCGTCGTTTTGTACAGATGTATGGCGATGTTGTGTTGGGTATGAAACCGACCAACAAGGATGACATCGATCCGTTTGAAGCTATTATTGAGGACGTGAAGCACGCAAAAGGCGTGAAGCTGGATAATGAATTGGAGGTGGAAGACCTGAAAGAACTGGTAAAGCGCTTCAAGGCCGCTGTAAAAGAACGTACCGGACAGGACTTCCCGACATGTGCTTACGAACAGCTGTGGGGCGCTATCTGTGCAGTATTTGATTCTTGGATGAACGAACGTGCCATCCTCTATCGTAAGATGGAAGGTATACCCGATGAATGGGGTACGGCTGTTAATGTCCAGGCGATGGTATTTGGTAATATGGGTGATACTTCAGCTACAGGTGTTTGTTTCAGCCGTGATGCCGCTACGGGTGAAGACCTGTTCAATGGCGAATATCTGATTAACGCGCAGGGCGAGGACGTGGTAGCTGGTATACGTACGCCGCAGCAAATCACTAAGATTGGTTCACAACGTTGGGCTGAGCTGGCAGGTATCAGCGAAGAAGAACGTGCATCCAAATATCCTTCCATGGAAGAGGCTATGCCTGAAATCTATAAAGAACTGGATGCTCTGCAGACGAAGCTTGAAAACCACTATCGCGATATGCAGGACATGGAGTTCACTGTACAGGAAGGCAAACTCTGGTTCCTCCAGACACGTAACGGTAAGCGTACAGGTGCTGCTATGGTGAAGATTGCTATGGATTTGCTTCGTCAGGGTATGATCGACGAAAAGACAGCTTTGATGCGTTGTGAACCCAATAAGCTTGATGAGTTGCTTCACCCTGTATTTGATAAGTCTGCTTTGAAACAGGCTAAGGTGCTGACTCGTGGTTTGCCTGCTTCTCCGGGTGCTGCTTGTGGTCAGATTGTGTTCTTTGCCGATGATGCAGCTGAATGGCGTGCTGCCGGTAAGCGCGTGGTGATGGTTCGTATCGAAACATCTCCCGAAGACCTTGCTGGTATGGCTGTGGCCGAAGGTATCCTGACAGCTCGTGGCGGTATGACTTCGCATGCTGCTGTAGTAGCTCGTGGTATGGGCAAGTGCTGTGTATCAGGTGCAGGCGCATTGAACGTAGATTATAAAGCTCGTACAGTGGAAGTAGACGGTGTCGTTTTGAAAGAAGGCGACTTTATTTCGTTGAATGGAAGTACGGGTGAAGTATACAAAGGAAAGGTGGAAACGAAGGCTGCCGAGCTGTCCGGCGATTTTGCCGAGCTGATGAAGCTGGCCGATAAATATGCTAAGTTGCAGGTACGTACAAATGCCGATACGCCTCACGATGCTACCGTGGCTCGTAACTTTGGTGCTGTTGGTATCGGTTTGTGCCGTACGGAGCACATGTTCTTCGAAGGCGAGAAGATCAAGGCTATGCGTGAAATGATTCTGGCTGAAGATGCTGAAGGCCGTCGTAAGGCGCTGCAAAAGATTCTGCCTTACCAACAGGCCGACTTTAAGGGCATCTTCAAGGCAATGGCGGGCTATCCTGTCACTGTTCGTCTGCTCGATCCGCCTTTGCATGAGTTTGTGCCCCACGATCTAAAGGGACAGCAGGAAATGGCTGAAGCCATGGGCGTTAGTTTGCAATACATCCAACAGCGTGTTGAGGCTTTGTGCGAACACAACCCGATGTTGGGTCACCGTGGCTGCCGTCTGGGTAATACTTATCCTGAAATCACTCAGATGCAGACACGTGCTATCTTGGGCGCTGCTCTTGAACTGAAGAAGGAAGGTGTGGAGACACATCCCGAAATCATGGTGCCGTTGACCGGTATCCTCTACGAGTTCAAGGAACAGGAGAAAGTAATCCGTGCTGAGGCTGCCAAACTGTTTGAAGAAGTAGGTGACAGCATCGAATTCAAGGTAGGTACGATGATCGAAGTACCGCGTGCAGCCCTGACTGCTAATCGCATCGCTTCGTCGGCTGAATTCTTCTCATTCGGTACGAATGACTTGACACAGATGACGTTCGGATACTCACGTGATGATATCGCTTCTTTCTTGCCGGTTTATCTGGAGAAGAAGATCTTGAAGGTAGACCCGTTCCAAGTACTCGACCAAAATGGTGTAGGTCAGTTGGTTCAGATGGCTACTGAGAAGGGTCGTGCCATCCGTCCGGATTTGAAGTGTGGTATCTGTGGTGAACATGGTGGTGAACCGTCATCCGTGAAGTTCTGTCACAAGGTTGGCTTGAATTACGTAAGCTGCTCACCGTTCCGTGTACCTATCGCGCGTCTGGCTGCGGCGCAAGCTGCAATCATGCACACTGACAAGTAATCATTGCTTACTGTAGGCTTAAACCAAATAGCTAAGTTTTTGATTATCAGTACACATATTATGTGGCGCAGGCTGCAATAGAGCATTCGCAAGAATAGCGACTTTATAAAATTAAAACTTGATATCAGGCTGTAATTCACTGCTTTTAGTGGTAATTACAGCCTGAGTTGCGTTTAGGCGGTTCGTACATTTGACCGCATAAAATGAGCCAAATGAACGTATTTGCTTACACTCTGCTTACACCAAATCCCTGTATTGTTTACACCTGCTTACACCAACTTAAAAGGCTATAGCAGCTATAAAATTAAAGTACATATGACAACATTAAAAGTAATGGTGAGAAAGCCAAGAATTGATGGTCTCTATTCCGTGTACATACGGATAGTACACAATCGTAAACCTGGATATATCAAGACCGATAAAATTGTGGACAAGAATCATATTACGAGCAATGGGGAATTGATTGATCCAGTAGTAAATGAATACTGTTCAATGCTCATAAGGCAATATACAGATAGACTAAATCGAATAAATACATCTTTATGGGATGTTAAGGAAGTCATTGATTATTTGCTTAAAACAGCAGAAGAAGTTTGTTTCAGTGAATATGCCAGAACCTTTGTTAGTTGCATGGAAAAAGAAGGCTTTGAAAGAAATGCAAGAAATTATCAACTTGCCGTAAACCATTTGGAACGTTATTTAGGAACAACTCGTATAATGTTCAGCCATCTAACTACAGCAGTTTTGAAAAAATGGATAGAAAATTTGTCTCATACAAAACGAGCAAAAGAAATGTATCCAACTTGTATTCGCCAAATTTTCAAAAAGGCCATTATAGAGTACAATGACGAAGAAAGAGAAATTAAACGTATAAAATTCAATCCGTGGGAGAAAATTACTATTCCAAAATCAGACAACGGTGTACAACGTGCCATCAGTGCCGAAGCCTGCCGTGAGTTTTTCAACCGGCCACTACCGGAAACGAAGATGATTTCTTCCCTACCGGAACTTGCCCGTGATGTGTCGCTTCTCTCCCTTTGCCTTGGTGGCATCAACACGGTTGACTTGTACGAACTCAAAAAGGAGAATTATAAGGATGGTATTATCGGTTACAAACGGGCAAAGACCCGCCACAGCCGCAGGGACGAAGCGTATATTGAAATGCGTGTCGAGCCGTTCATCCAGTCCACATTTGACAAATACCTCTCCCATGATGAGAACGAGGAATACCTGTTCAATTTTCACAAAAGGTACAGTAATTCAGACAGTTTCAATGCAAACGTAAACAACGGAATCCGAAAGATCTGTGCGGATATGGGAATGAAGAAAGAGGACTACTACTGCTACTATACGTTCCGTCATACATGGGCGACCATTGCACAGAATGACTGTGATGCCAACCTTTATGAAGTGGCATTCGGCATGAACCACAGCCACGGACTGAATGTAACGAGAGGGTATGTGAAAATAGATTTTACTCCAGCTTGGGAACTTAATGCAAAAGTAATAGACTTCATCTTTTTCAGCAGTAAGAAAAGTAAGCAAGGCAAAGCCCGTGATATAGAAGAACCGGCAGACAAGATGTTCCGCATATCCAAGAAAATGATGATTTATGGCCGCGCCTATTTTAAGGGTGATGTCGTCAGTGAACTTACTGATATAGGGTTCAGCAATGTGGATCAAGTCATAAGTAAATTGGCAGCAAAACTTCCGAGTGATATTCCAACGGGATGTACAGTACAATTCCGTCTCATGAATTGTGATTCCAAAAAGGAGGTCGTATATGAACGTAGCAAAGGCAAGGGGTTTTAGCAGGCAGTCAGCCAAAGAATTATCAACGTAAAGGGAAGAACTTACCCACCGTTCACAGAGCCGTATCGGTCATACCCGGCAGGTACGGCTTTATCTTTCCCTACCGGTTGAAAATCCTACCCGTCATAATCAGCGTGAAAGCCCGTGTCAGACCTTTGCCCAGCAGGACAAAGAAGTTCCTCACAAACCACCACAGCAGCCTGAATGTATTTCGGACAAGCCATCTCGCCAGCCTGAACAGCAGTATTACTATCACTACTATCGGAAACAGGTATATCAGCAACAACAATTCAAACATACAAGGTTACTTTTTTAATGAAACTTGATATTCTAAAATCCCGGTTCTATAGTATAAAGGTACTGAAAAATAGTCATATATCAAAGCATCATCACCTTTATATTCAGTAAATTACAAAGAAAAATATAAGAAAATGGGTAACCGAACAAACCGAAATATTCGGATATGGGAAACTGTGGGACTATCATAAGAACAACCCATTTATCAAAGTCCGTAAGTCATTTCAAAACACATTTTTCAGTAAACAGTCCATTGCCTGATACTGATACCGAACTCTTCATTTCCCCTGATGTCCTGATTACTCAAACTCCCGAAAACAGCTTCAACATACCGCCAAACTTGAAACATCCGCTCATTTCAACTTCTATTCTCACATCACTTGATGCCCTAATATTATGGCTGTACGTATCCGTCTGTATTACTTATCCGACTATTCAAATTCTCACAAATCAGGTGAGTGAACTTTCATTATATCACAGATATTTTTTTCGGACTATCTCGAAATGAAGTATTCTTATTATCAATGACCGGGTTATCCGTCATATCGGATTATCCGTGTTCCGGGACTTCCGGGTGGAAACCTACAATTCTGTTGTGCATTTCTCCGCAAGGCGTTTTATTCGGTAATTTTGGTGCAAGAATGAACCCCGGAGGACATCGAACTGCGTTGCAGGATTTGTCAGGCAAGTTGTACCTTTGTGGCCACAAAACTCCGTTTAGCTTCCACAAAGGTAACTTGCCGACTGCTGCGCATCGGAGCGGCAATGCCGCTGTTTCGCCCTGCGAAAGAAGTTCCGGGAAACCCGAAAACAAGTTATCATCGTATGAAGAAGCAAATGACCAAGTACATCAAGGTACGAATGACATTGGAAGAAGTGGAACTGTTTAAGAAAGAGGCTTCTTCTTCCGTCTATAAAACAGTGAGCAGTTATGTGCGCAAGGCACTTGAAGAATACACCCGTGTCGATGTGAGACAGAAACTCAAACTCATCCAGGCACTCGGTGAGTTCTACCGGAAGTACCATAACGAGCTTTCCCATATAGGCGGCAACCTGAACCAGTCGGTCAAGAGAGCCAACGAACTTTCGGTTGCCGGGTTGCTGCCACCGGAATATCTCCGTGAGGTGCTGATGCCGGTTATCCGTGAGACACAGGACACCCTGAACGAAATAAAAAGGGAACTGGAAGAAGTCACCAAAAAGGCCGTCAAGCTCTGAATATCCCGAACTCCCAATCAATCCAACCCAAATGATAGCAACCATATTACCCGGAAGCCCGAACTTCCACGCAGTCGGTTACAATGAGCGGAAAGTCGCGAAAGGTGTAGCCCGTTTACTCGAAATCCAGAATTTCGGGGCACTCGGAACATTTGGTAGACCCACCCCCGATGAACTGGTCAAGTATCTCCGGGAATATACCTCCCGGAACAGCCGGATACAGAAGGCGCAGTTCCATGTGGCCATATCCTGCAAGGGACACGAGAAGTCGGAAACCGAGCTGCTGGAGTTCGCCCACCAATATCTCCGGGAAATGGGCTATGCGGAACCCGGACAGCCGCTGCTTGTCTATTCCCACTATGACACCGACAACACCCACCTGCACATCGTCACCTCTCGCATCGCACCCAACGGCAGGAAGATTGTACACGACCACGAGCGCAGACGCTCGCAGGAAGCCATTGACAAGATATTGGGAACCAACAGGAAACAGAAGACAGACAAGGATATGGAGACTGCCAGACAGTACACTTTCTCCTCCTTTGCCCAGTACAAGGCGGTGATGACCTCCATGGGCTACGAGGTCTATCAGAAAGACGGAACCGTATTCATCAAGCACGGCGGAAAGGTGCAACACAAGCTTCCCCTCTCCGACATAGAGGCGTTGTATAAAAGAGGCCATACGGACAGGGCACGATGTCGGCAATTAAGAAGCATCCTCAAAAAATACCGGGACGTGAGTACCAATAAGGAAGAGCTGCAAAAGGAACTGAAAGGCAAGTTCGGCATTGACATCGTGTTCTTCGGCAAGAAAGACGCGCCTTACGGTTACATGGTAGTGGACCACCATAACAAGACCGTCATCCACGGTGCAAGGGTGCTGGCCGTGGACGAGCTGCTGGACTTCGCCACCCCCGAACAGCGGTTTGACCGCATCGAGGACTACATAGACCGCCTGCTCACGCTCAACCCCAAGATAACCCAGGGCGAGATTTACGGCAAGATACGCAGGCAGCACGCCTACATCAAGAAAGGTGTCATCTATTTTAACGGGCAGTCACGTCCTCTGAAACCGTTCATGGCGGAAGCCATCGACCGCAACAACCGTATCGAACGGGTTGAAAAATTCAAACCGGCCACCGAAGCCGAACGGGACATGCTCTGCAGGATATTCAAGGTGAACCGCCCCGACCTTGTTACCCTCACTCCCGAACGTACCCGGTCCCACACGGATGCCGTCAACCAGCTGAGAGAGATTTTCAGTGACGATACCACCGGTTCCGTCAAGGGAAAGCTCTTCGAGGAAGGCTTCACCATACGGGAGGACGGGAACGGCACTTATGCCGTCAACTTCAAGGAACACATAATCATTAATCTGACAGAAGAAGGCTTCAATCTTGAACGGTTGAAAAGGAAATCGCATAAGTCACAAACCGACAGACAATCCGTCCACAAAAACATCGGACATAAAACAGGCGGACATATCCGGCTGCGTGATGCAGGAGGAGGTAGCCAGAGCGAGAAACGTGAATGGGAAGTCGGCCAGAAAGGTAATTATGACGACATCGACGACGGACGCACATTAAAGCGATAACAGAACGATATATGATAATACTAAAAGGTTACGGTACAAAGTCCCTGACAGACTTCCTGCCGTAACCTTTTCGGTCAGCATGAACCCTGATTTCCCGAATTTCATAATTCCGGACACCTTAGTCTGAACTACCCGGAGCATATAAGTGTTGCGCATTTCGTTTTTCAGGTTGTGCGGATGATAATTTTGGAGCATAACCAATTATCGCACGGACATGATACAGACACCGGTCATCGTAACATTCGCCAACCAGAAAGGAGGCGTCGGCAAGACGACGCTCTGCGTGACATTCGCCAACTACCTGGTGACAAAGGGAAAGCGCGTGCTCGTAATAGACTGCGACACCCAGCAGTCCGTGGCCAAGTGCCGCAAGGCCGACATCCGCAAATATGGAGAGGAACACATCCCATACGATGTGCTGGCATACGGTGCGGACGACAGGCAAGCCATGACCGCCCTGATGGAAAGGCTGCGCAACGAGCCGGGCATGGACGTGGTACTCATGGATTCTCCCGGCAGCCTAAAGGCGGACGGACTGATTCCCATGTTCGTCAACTCGGACATCATCATCGTGCCGTTCCACTACGACCTGGTGACGGTTCCCTCCACCGCCAGTTTCCTCATGTTCACCGACCGTCTGCGCAAGGCCGCCGCCGGACAGATGAAGGCGAGGTTCTTCATCGTTCCCAACCTGAATGACGGCAGGGTCGGCAAACGCTCCGAACTGGCCATTTGGGAGAGCGCACGGGAGACCTTCTCCAACTACGGACGGGTAACGGGAAAAATCCCCAAGCGTGCCGACATGGAGCGTTTCAGCACCATGGCCGCCCTCGACATGCAGGCCGGCATCGTGGCATCCGTATTTGAAGAAATCTATGCCGACATTTTCGGCAATAACGAGAATCAGAACGAACAATAATCAGTAACCATCAAACCCATAACGCAATGGCAAAAAACATTCCGGAAATAGACGACCTTATCAAAGGCATCAACGACCCAGAAATAACCCTGACCGACAAGCGTCAGGAAGAATCTGATGTACATGAGACAGGAAAGGCTGAGACAACGGCCGGACATACAACAGCCCCCGTTTCCCTGAGCGGCGGCCTTGAAAAGTGCTGGGAGGATTTTCTCTCCTTCCTTGAAGACACGGGCACCCACGACGACAAGAAAGAGCGGCTGGTATGCAAGCTCGACCGTGACCTTGCCGACTCGCTGGACGACTGCGACATCCGTGGCCGCTGCCGTTCCGACCTGGTGAACGCCATCGTCCGTGCCTTTTTCGGCGCGTTCCTGCCGCAGCTCGCCCGCTACCGCCGGGAGAACAAATCGCTTTTCATGAACCTGAAAGAGATATAACCATGGGAAAAGAGAAATGGAACGAAAACAGGCTTGCCCTGCTTGCCGAACTCTATCCGGTAGAGACCACAGCCTACACAGCCGGCATACTCGGCATGAGCGAGACGGCGGTGAAGAACATGGCACGCAGGCTGGGCATCGTGAAAATAGCCAAGTCCGGGTGGATGGAACGTGCCGGATATATCCGCAGCCACTTCCATGAGTATTCCTTCTCTGAAATGGGCAGGGAACTCGGCATCACCAAGACAAGCGTCAGCCGCATTGCGGCCAGGCTGGGACTGAAACGTACCGGGGAACAGGCACGCAAGGTGCTGTCCCGTGTGCGGAACGAACTCATACGGAAAGAGAGGCGGCGTGTCATCTTCGGACTTGAACCGCTGACACGGCTGAAGGTCGTGTCCAACAGGGCACGGGTCAGGCTGCGCTCCCGGCTGAAAAGCACCGGCTATATCGTGGGCGACGAGCGCAACATCCTTTATTATAGCGACACGCTGGTACGCAGGGAACAGCTGGAATCAAGAGGCGGCAAGCTGGGACTTCATTTCCTTCCCCTGCCGGAAGACGGAATACCGGGTATGACAACCATATAATATGTACACACCATGCAATACGGACAAATAGTATTCCTCCTTTTCACCACCCTTGTCCTTTACTATGCGGCACTCATCGTGCTTGACATACAGAAAGCCAGGGCCGCACAGGCGGCGGAGCAGGACGACAATGCGGAAGAGGACATCGACATATCGGATGAAGCGCAAACCTTCAAGGCTGTCAAGGTCAGTCGGGATGAACCCGAAAAGCAGCAGGAAATTTCTCAGGAAGAAAATACGGAAGCATCTGACCAAGCATCACAGTCTGATGATACGAAAGCTGCCGGTAACGAACCGGAGCAACATTCTGAAAGTGAAAAGCCTTTCCGCCGTCCCGGTTACAGGGAAGCCGTCATGACGGACGGCATCCTCGTGGAAGACCTCCTCACCGAGATAAACAGGCTGGCGGAGACCGGCAGCTGCGATTTGGGTGCGCTTATCTTCACCTGCGAGAATGCGAGGTAATGATTCATTACAGAAAAAATATCACGGGACTTTCACCAGAAAGCCCGACGTTCCTTTAGTGATAGAACTTCATAAACATGTTTTGAAAATGCAAAAGTTAAGAAAACAATTACATCGTGCGGCAAACCGCATCAAATGTTCCCGTTTTGCACAGAAGAGTGTACTGGCCGCCATCGCCATAACCGTTTCGGTGAGCGAGGCCATGGCAGGCAGCAAGGGAGCGGCAGGTTTCACCAAGGCCACCCAGGAAGTCAGTTCCTACCAGGAACCCGTGTCGAACCTGATGAAGGCCATCGCCGCCGTCATCGTCCTTGTCGGTGCGTTCAACGTCTATTTCAAGATGCAGAACGGAGACCAAGACGTGAAGAAAACCATCATGCTGACCATCGGAGGATGTATCGCGTTCATCGCATTGTCAGAGGCTTTGCCCTTGTTCTTTACATAACAGGCTTGACAGAATCCTATGGACAAGGAAGGCTATCCGGTATTCAAGGGGCTGCAGAAACCGCTGGAGTTCATGGGCATCCGCGGCCGCTTCCTCACGCTGGCGGCGGCAGCCATCGGCGTGTCCTTTGTCGGCTTCATCGTCTTCTCCATCGCCTTGGGAAAGATAGCGGGCTTCATCGCCATGCTCGTCATGGCGGTAGCCGGGCTGGTCGTCATCTATGTCAAGCAGCGCGGCGGACTGCACAACAAGCGGCGTGCGAAAGGAATCTATGTTTACAAAAAACTGAAAGCGAACTCCTAAAACCGGTAATCTTATGGCACACACCAGAAAAAGAGTATTTGACGGACTTTACGCACAGTTGGAAGAGACGGACGGCCATGTCGTCCTCTTCTCGGCCGGCGGGAATCCGTCCGTCATCTTCGGGATGACCAACCCCGTGCAGCAGCTGTGTACGGATGCGGAGCAGTACCTACGCTTCCAGGACGTGCTTTCCAATGTGGCGCAGACGCTCGGCGAGGGCTATGCCCTGCAGAAGCAGGACATCTTCTGCAAGCAGACCTACCACCACGACGTGCCGGAAGACGCGGAGTTCCTGAACAGGAGCTATTTCCGTTACTTCGAGGGAAGGGAGTTCACGGAGATACGCACCTACCTTATTGTCACGCAGGAGGCGCAGCACGGCCAGTTCGTGCAGTACGACCCGAAGAAATGGCAGGACTTCCACGCCAAGGTCAGTAAGGTGGCCGACATCCTGAAGGAGAAGGACATCCGGCATTGGCTGCTGACGAAAGAGGAGGTCAACGAATACTGCCACCGCTTCATGGCGTTCCGTTTCCGAAGCGGCCCGTTCTCCATGACCAACTTCAAGGCCTCGGACGAATACCTGAGAACCGGCGACCGCATCATCCGTTCCTACCCGCTGGTGGACATCGATGAGATTAACCTGCCCTCGCTGGTGAAGCCTTACACGGAGACGAGCATCAACGGTTATGCCGTCGCCACCGACCTGCTCTCGTTCCTGTCAAACGTGCCCCATGCAGACTGCGTGGTGTACAACCAGGCCGTGCAGATACCCCAGCAGCGCAAACTCCTTAGACAGCTGCAAGCCAAGGCCAAACGCCACGGCTCGATGCCCGACCCGAGCAACAGGATAGCCAAGGCCGACATTGAGGAAGTGCTGCACCGGCTGGCCGTGGACAGCACCCTGCTGGTGTACTGCAACTTCAACATCCTCGTGAGCTGCCCGCCGGACAAGGTTACATCCGTGACCTCGTATCTGGAGACCAGGCTCTACGAATGCGGCATCATGCCCTCCCGTACCGCCTACAACCAGCTGGAGCTGTTCACGGACAGCTTCCCCGGCAACGCCTACGCCTTCAATCCCGACTATGACCTCTTCCTTACCCTCTCGGACGCCGCCCTGTGCTTCTTCTTCAAGGAGCACATGAAAGAGTCGGAAGACACGCCGCTGACCACGTACTACACCGACCGTCAGGGGCTGCCCGTCTGCATCGACATCACCGGCAAGGAAGGAAAGGTAAAAATGACGGACAATGCCAACTTCTTCTGCATCGGGCCTTCGGGCAGCGGGAAGAGCTTCCACATGCATGTCATATGGACTAAAACGCATCGAAAAGAACTCCAAACAAAACTTAGAGAAACGTCATAAATAGCTCATTTTCAATACATATTCATTAACATAACGCTCCAACCGCCTATTGCGAGTTTCATCCGTTTATAGTAATTTTGTACCACGGTTGTACCATGGGCAGAGGGACACACGGTTCTTAATGAGGGTTCTTATTTCCTCTTATTTCCTCTTATTTCCCCTTGTTTCCTCTTAAAAGTTTCCGTCAAGGACCATCCCCCATGAGTCACTGCAAAATTCAAAAATAACGGTAAAAATGAATACTACAACTCGCATTCCAATCGTGCTGATGTCCGTAGAGGAAACAGCGCAGGCAGTAAGCATCAGCGTCAAGACAGTACGCAGTCTTATTCGTCAAGGCAGGCTAAGAGCCGTAAATTTCGGTACACGCATGACCAGGATCTATTTGCAAGACCTTCTTGAAATAGCCAAGGGACAAGGTTATCAGGTGGTTCTCCCTTCTTCCCTATCGTTAGAAGGAGCAACGTCCAAGAAAGCACAGAGGCTAAAAGATGCCGAGACTGGCTCAGTCAACAAGTTGGCAAAGTGTCGCAAGACTCCCAGGGCTGGTGAAAGAGCACCTGATGGAGTAACCCACGACACCCATTACACAATGGCAGAGGTGTTGAGCACCTTTAATATCAAGTATGGAAGATTCTATGAAGTCCGCAATCGTTACCAACTCCAGTCAGTTCACGCATGGGGAACGACCTGCTTCAAGAAAGAAGACGTGGAAAGGGTTATCGGGCTTTATAATGAAGAACAGGGTAAGAACATTTCCGATGACTGGTACACCTGCTTCGACATCATGAAACTCTACGGATTAGGCAAGACACAGGTACGCAGATTTGCGGAGACCCATGGAGTGAGAATCCGAAAGTTCAAAGGCGGAAGAGCCAACTACTATCTGAAAGCAGACTGGGAGGCTGCACGCAAGAAGGCAGAGAAAAGCAGTACTACGACCAAGGCAAAACGGAAGTGAGACACAAGTCAAGAGATGGTTCAAACAAACTCATATACGACCCATGCCGTTGCAATTGCTATGCAGCACCCATCCATGTCGGTCGAAACAAACCCACAACGCAGAGTAACGGATATAAGACAAAAAACGCATCCAATACCTGCTTTTAGTCTGATTTTGAGCGTAAAATCATACTCAAAAGCAAATTCAGGTTAAATTCTGGCTGTATTTGAAGCCATCTTTGCTTTTCTCTTTTCACGGCAATCTAACTTTGCATCGGATTTGAGAGTTAAAGCGTTGCGACCATGGCTATTCGCATCCACAGATACACATCGGTAAGAATAATAAAAGAATAACAATATGACGAACATTTGTACAAAGGTCACCGTGCGGAAACGACCTATCAAGAACGGACAGACTTCCCTCTATCTGGATTTCTATCCTCCAATCCGCAACCCGAAGACAGGCAAGCTCTCACGCAGGGAGTACCTTGGTCTTTACATCTACACCAACCCTGTTGAACGCTTTCAGCAGGAGTACAACAAAAGTATGATTCAGAAAGCGGAAATCATCAAGTGCCGCAGGACTGAGTCCATCATCAATGAGGAGTATGGCTTCCTCGACCGCAACAAGGGCAAGGAGAGCTTCTTGGAATATTTCAAGAACCTCATGATTGAGCGTGGCAGCAGCCAGAACTGGGCAACCGCCTACATGCACTTCCACAATTACACGCATGGCGAGTGCCGCTTCTGCGACCTTACCGTTCCGTACTGCCAGGGATTCCTCGACTACCTGTTGTCGGATGCCTGTATGCACAACGGCAAGCGCATGATGGGAACAACAGCCAACAACAACCTTACCAAGTTGAAGTGCATCCTTGCCATCGCATACGAGGACGGACTGCTCAAAGAGAATATCGCCAAGAAACTTGTGCGTGCCAAGGCTCATGGCAACAAGCGGCAGTTCCTCACCAAGGAAGAGTTGTTGCAGTTGTCTCAGACTCCTTGCAAGAGTGATGTCCTTCGCCGTGCAGGTCTCTTCTCCTGCCTTACAGGTCTTCGCCTTTCTGACTGCATCAGACTCCAGTGGGAGAATATCGTCAAGTTGGCTGATGGCGGCTGGGGAATGGACATTATCACAAAGAAGACTTCCACCGCTGCAATCCTGCCTATCAGCGAAGAGGCTTTGCAGCTCTGTGGCGAGCGAAGCACTGGACAGGTGTTCAAGAATCTCACGAACAGTACAGTGGCATTGTATCTCAAACCGTGGATAAAGGCTTCCGGCATCGAGAAACACATCACCTTCCACTGCTTCCGTCATACCTTTGCCACCTTGCAGTTGGCAGAGGGAACGGACATCTACACCGTGAGCAAGCTGCTTACCCATAGCAATCTTGCCACTACTCAGGTGTATGCCGATGTGGTGGACGAACTCAAACGTGATGCGGCAGAACGTATCTCGCTCAAAATACCAACAAAGGAAGAGAGTGACCAGACATAAGTGAAAAACATAATCAGGATAACAAATGGAAGAAAACAAATCATTATCGTTCGACCAACTGCCCAGTGCAGTTGGCGAACTTCTGACAAAGGTCAATACGATGATGACTCGTCTTGATGACATTGGTCAGAGAATAGGCAATGCTCCGAGCGAGAATGACCATGTTCTTATGGACATCAGAGAGGCAAGTGCCTTCGTCCGAAAGAAAGTCTCATCGCTTTATGCTTACACATCTGAAAGGCGCATTCCTTTCTACAAGAGAGGGAACACGCTCTACTTCTTCAAAGACCAGCTGATAAAATGGATTGAGGCAGGTGGCTCATGGGACAAGCCTTACGAATCGACCCAGGAGGAACAGGCAGACTTCGAGGCTCATCTGGCAATGTTGCAGAAAAGCAAGAAGAACAAGCCTGCCTCCATGAAGAGGGTCAAGGGCGAGAAAAATCCTGATGGGGAAGAATGGCATGACGGATAAGAGAATCATGTAATCTACTTTTTACGAAAGGGGAAAGAGAAACTATTCATTCTTTCTTTGCTGAGTAATCCGTTTCACTAATAATCAGTTTTTCAAGATGAGTAACCAAAGCATAAAATACGGAATCCTGCTGACCAAGGAACAGCTCGATTTCTTGAAGGATGACAGGCAGGGCTTCCACCGCATGACCGCCTTCGGCACTTTTGTATCAATGGCATCCACCAAGCCAAGTGTTTATCTGAAGACAGGCTTCTCCGCTTCTCTCTCCATCGGGCAGTTTGCCATCTCTACCGTTGAGCTGTCTGCCCTTTGGAAGTGTGACCGCAAGACAGCGGCAAAGGTGGTGGAACTGTTCAATCAGGTGGGCATCCTCTCAACCGAGAGGAACAACCGCACCTCCATACATACGATACTATGCATCGCCTTCTGGTACGTTGACGGCATCAAGGAAGCCATCAAGAACCCCTTCTACAACCGTCAATCCGTGACTTCCGCCACCCAAGAGGAATCGGTGTCCAATGTCCCATCCGATACCGCTTGCTCTTCGGAAGGCAATCTTTCCAATGGCATAGGTCAGCAGAAAGACAGCAGCGTCAATCCTGCCACTACTGACATTCTGCAGCCCCATGTTCCTGCCTCTTATAATACCTCTTCCCCTTTCGTTAATTCTCATGTTATCGGGGATGGACTTTCAGATCCTTCTCCGATACCACAAGACTTCAAACAAAGGGAAAAGGAAGGTGATGACCATTTTGAGTATGAGGTTGGACAGCCGTCAGAAGATGACTGCAATCAAGGAGAAGGGGCATCACCCATTGAGTTGCTGCCGTCTCCTGTCTATGATGACGAGGGCAACCTCTTGCAGCCACCGCCCCATGAAGGACGATGCGAGGATCACACGGAGAGACATGGCGCGCATATCACCCCAAGTCACTCATGATGTCATCTCTACTTTTCCCTTATTTCGACTATTGACGTTCCCGACAGGCAAGCTATCCAGAAGCCGCTACCTCTATTAGCCGTAGTTTTTTTTCGGAGGTCTAAACAAGAAGTACCAGTGTCAGACGGTTTCGCTTCGCCCACCGCTTCCTACTGGCATTCTTGAATGTTCGCAGGCTCACATTGGCTGTCCTGTTATATCAAGTATAAACTTTATAAACCCCATCTACAATGACAAAAGACAAGAATAACAACACGGAGAAAACCTCAAGGAAGAGACCTCCGAAGACCAGACACATTGACGTTCGTTTCACAGAAGAACACTACGACTTGGTAGTACATAATGCCCGACTGTCAGGCAGGAGCAAGAGCACATATCTTCATGACTTAGGCATCGGACACAAGCCATCCCTACCCATGACCGCAGAGCAGGAGGAAGCCTTGAAGGGCTTAATCGGGGCAAGGTCTGAACTGGTTTATGTGCGCAATGCGCTTCATGCCCTGCCACAGACCGAGAGACTAAAACTCTTCAAGAGAGCCGACTTCATGGAACGTTGGCTTCAAGGCATCAACACCCTGATAGAGGAATTGAGCCGCATTAGAGACAAATTCTTGGATATGTTATGATAGCAAAAGCGTCAGCAATTCAGCATGGTCAGGCAATGACCAATTACGCAACCAAAAACAATCGCGCGGACATCGTCAAGACCAACCATCTCAGCGAGGGTCTGCCGCCGATGGGCATGTGGGACGAGATGGTGCTGCATCAGTCCATGTTCAAGCAGAGGTATGCCAAGAAGCCCATCGAACTGACGTCCATCCGCTTTGAGCTTTCCCCATCTGAGGAGGAGGCACGTAACTGGACTATGGAGGACTGGAGAAGATTCCTTGACGAGTTCATTCGTGAGATGGATGGTATCTCCAAGGTGAACCACATCGGCAAGAAGAAAGGCAAGGCTGCAACTTCGGTCAAGCCGACCAACATAGCCAACTCCCAATATTTTGCCGCCCTTCACCGTGACTCCAAGAGTGGCATTCCCCACCTGCATCTGGTAGTGAACCGCATCGACATGGACGGTAATCTCAATGATGTGAAGTTCATCGGTGAGCGTGCCGTGATGGCTGCGAAAGCCATCAATCAGCGTCATGGTTGGAAGGATGCCATGGATATTCGTCAGGAACGCATTGCAGAGGTGACCAAAGCCTGTATGGATGTGCTGCGTTCAATGCCGTTCTTTGATTGGGATGAATATGCCGACCGATTGAGGGCAAAGGGATATGACATCGAGCTTATCCGTGACAAGAATGGTCAAGGCAGGGTGCATGGCTACCGCTTCAAGTTCGGAAAAACTACCATCAAGGCTTCCGAACTGGGTGTAGGAAGGAATCTCACCGCATCGAAAATCGGGAATACCTTCCGCAAGCTGCACCCTCAGCCAACACCTGTTGCAGTTGGTCAAAGACCTTCTCCTTCTGTTTCAAACGCTACCACATTGGACAGCAGAAATACGGCATCGCAAGGTGGTCTGTCTCGTACAAGCAATGTTGCCAAACCTGACCTTCCTGCCGGATTGAGAAAGATTATTGAAGTCGATGGTGAGCGTTTCAGCATAGTCATGCCGAGAACTGCTTACGACACGATGAACAGTTGTATCGAAGTTCCCGAGAATGGATCCGCAAGCCACACTGACATTCTGAATGTAGCCATGCTGCTCTTCATGAACTACCTTGATGCTGCCACATCGATGTCTGAGTCATGTGGTGGCGGTGGCAGTCCTGGCAGTGGCTGGGGACGTGATAAGGACGATGATGACCGTGAATGGGCAAGACGTTGCGCAATGCAAGCAAACACACTCTGCAAGCCGATAAAGAGAGGCATGAAACGATAACTTTTCAAACAAGAACGGTATGGGAAGAAACAAGAAAGATGCCACACAGGATGTGCTTAACCTGTACAATCAGATGCAGGAGGACGAGAACATCGAGAGTGGCAAGGAAGAAATCAAAGTGACCCTGAAAGAGATTGAATCAGCCAAGAAAGCACTCTATGAGGCAAAGGAGGAACTGGGCAATGCCTATCGGAGGTTGGAATCAACGAAAGTGGCACTTATGGCTGCCCACAGGAGCACGGACAACATCGTGGATAGTATATGCCATGCCATAGTCAAGGCAGAGCAGAGCAACCTCAAAGTCGGCATCAACGATGAAGGAGTTGCCCAGTTGGATAAGCGGAACAACACCGCCATTTCTGCTTTCAAGCAAGCCCTTGACGAGCATGAGAAGCGGATAAACGACCTGTTCACTCACCAGCAGAAAGAGCTTAAACGAATCCGCAATATCGAGGAGGGTGCATACTTCAACGGTAGCACCTATGCCTGGATGTTCGGCTTGGCTTTCCTAAGTTGGTCTATCATCTTTGTTGAAATCACCATTTGGATATGCATCACACTTTTTTAGAAAACTCAAAACATCAGAATCATGACAGACAACGAATACAGCAAGGCAAGAAAAGCCGCTGTTGATGCCCTTATCTACTGGGCAAAGACAGGCATGAGAGAGTTCACCATGCGTGACGCAGTAAACGACTATCTGGAGGCGAGCGGTGCTAACCGCCCCTCCATCGGTGGCGAATAGACCATCCTTGCACACAGAAAAAATGCAGCCAACCGACTGGCGATTGACTGCATATACAATTCATTTTGCAATAAGATTACTTACTTTCCCTCTTTTCCATCGGTTTTATTAGATGAGTTTGTTTTTGTAGTTGCTGTTTTTGATGAGGTTGCTCGTGGAAGAAGAGTTGGATTAGAGCCTATTGACCAACGATTATTCTTCGGTTGCGACGGAGGAACATTTGTGTTTGTGCGACTGGTTTCTTTTCGCTTTTGTTCCGCTTTTCTTTTTTCCTCTGCTCTTCTCCTCGCATTTTCCCGTTCTAAAGCAATGCGATTACGTTCATTAATCTCATGAAGACGTTGATTGTTTATCCTTTGTTGCTCTTGTTGGAATCGTCTCTCATTTTCTTTTCTAATTTGTTCATTACGTTCTTCTTCAAGATATCCTAAATTCCGCAGCATTTTAGTTTAACTTATTTTATAAGTACCTGAGCAACAAAAAGTTGCTCAGGATTTTGCTATGTCAGATTTTTCACCTATCTTAGTGTTGCAAATCAAAATATGTATCAAACCCGACAGACATGGCAAAGGTAGCAATAAAATCTGAGAACCTCTCTCCTTTTGAAGGAATTTTTTCAATAATGGAGCAATTTGACTCCAATCTCTCATCTGTAATCGACTCAACCCTCGGTATGAGATGCAGGCTGTATGGTTATCAATACAGCGAAATCATCCGTTGGATTTTATCCGACCGTTTCTCGCCATGACAATGCCCGAGCAAGCTCATCATTGCTCATCTGGCTTAACGAAACCGTTCGCTTATGAGCGTTTATTTCTGTGGCGGCTCATGCATAGAGGATGTCACCACTCATCTGATGTACCATCTCTCGCTTCATCCGACACTTCGCACATGCAGTGCCGACACGATTCTCAGAGCCATAAAGGAACTTACCCAGAATGACTTTGGATGACACCGACAACTTATGGTCGTGATTTTGCGTATTGCCTCAAGTCGCATGGTGGGGTAAGGGGCATTTATATGTCTTTATGGTGACTGCACTGTGCCCCCTTTTACTAACGATGCAGATTCTTTTCGCTTCTGTATCATTTAGGCGCGTAGTTGCGGATTTGAGGTTGAACTTTTGTGCAATGTTGAAGATTAGTAATTCTATTCAACATTTGTGCTAAAAGTCGGCTCCATCGCCAATTTGCCAGCCGTTATGCGGCAGCTTAAAAAAAGACGACACCAAACCAAAAAAATCATCTTGACAACCACCCGACTTTGAACTACGAAGGATGAAATTTTTCAGGGACAACTTCCAGCATTTCCAAAAAACAGTTTAACCATTGACTTGGAGACAAACAAACAATTTGAGCATTAAGGTTTAAACCGAATTTTTCCGAAATTGACCTGACCTGACTTTTCCTGAAAATCGACTTTAAAGCTGTTTTTACAGATAAATCAGGTTTCTCTAACAGACAGGAAATAAATGCTAAGTATTTGGCTTTAAACTTAAAATCAAAAAATAAGTGTTTTCTTTTAATGTTTAACAGGGCTGATTTGACAGTTGGCGGTGGCAAGAAACTTTCAGGACCTACCTCATAGACAAGTTTCAAATCAAAAAAAGTATGATAGAAAACGGTATATGGATTGTAAAGCTTCCTCGAAAATAACTTTTGTGCAGGTTCTAATTGAAGGACAATGGAACCTCCCAGAAAATTTCCAAGACTCTCAAACATCAGGATTTTGAAAATATCGGAAGTAATGCCATAAGGAATATTTGACACCACTTTGAAAGGAAATTTCGGAACTGCAAAATTCCTAAAATCACAACCGACAACTTGAACATTTCGGGCATCAGAAAATAATTTTCGTAAATGTTCAACCAAAGCTGTGTCGTTTTCAATAGCAACAACATTGTTGGCGATTTTTAATAAATGAACAGTAAGAAACCCCTTGCCTGCCCCAATATCTAAAACCGTATCCTGATTACTTATATCTGCTTGTCTTATTGCATCTTTTATTAGCACTTTATCAATAGTAAAGTGCTGACCCGTAAAACGAACGGGCAATTTCTTTTTTGTCATCCTTAATTCCGCAACACTTTGATTTAACTTTATTTATAAGTACCGGAGCAAGTTCTGCTACAAGTACCATGACATGTGTTGAAGCAACTGTTCATACAACGGTTGTTACATCCTGCGCATGACATTGCATTTGCAGTTTCTGACAAGATAGGACTTGACAGGAGAGCTGCACCAGCCAAAATAGGCAGAGCACCTTTAGCGGCTCTCTTAAAGAACTCACGACGAGACTGAAGTTCTTCATTCTTACCATTTTTCTTCATAAAATAAAAAATTTAAATTAAACAATATGCCTTTCGGCATTATTTGACAATCTCAATAAAATCAGTAGGAATATACGCAGTAGCGACAAGGCACAATCCCGAGATCTCAACAACAATTCTTTGTTGTCCTGCTATTCTGGCAACTTTTCCAACCACTCCCTTGAAGTCACCAGCTATTACTCGTACTTTATCTCCACTTTTATAGTGACACTGTTCCGCTGTAACAATGCGTACATGCTCACTATCAGTACTTGTTGCTTTGATAAAATTTATCATTGCATTGTATGGTATAATAAGCGGAGGATTTTTACCGTTTGCCTCTGGAGGAAGCGTCTTATCCAAATAATATTTTATAAAAGAGATTGGGGCATCAACTGTCTTTTTCACAAAACTGTCTGATTGTTCCCTTGTGGCGTATATAAAAAGAAAGTTGGGAAGAAGAGGCTGTTGTATTCGCTTCTTCTTCCCAGCAATCACTTTTAGTACATAGTGCATCGGCACGTATGTCTTAATATCATTCTTCTTTGCTTTCTCTACGGCTGCATTTACCCTGTTATAAGTAGCACGAAGAACAAACCAGTTGTAACCTTCCTGCTGGACATATTCCGAGGACACCCCTGTTTGTGAGCTTTGGGCTTCGGGGGAGACATTGGAGGCAAATCCAATGTGAGGAGGTGAATCGCAACCTCGTTTGGTATGCGCATTAAGCAATGCGTTCATATCGGCTTATATGTCGTTGCTCGTTAATAGCAATATAGACATAAAAAGAGCGTGGAAACGTCTGTTGTCTATTCCACAGTCTGAGGCTCTAGCAATTGCCTATCATAGTTGAACAGACAACGTCAGAGCCCACGCCGATATGAATAATCATTTCCATTAGGAGACCATAATAAACAATTGTTGTGCCCGAAAAGGTACAATCCGTGCTTACAGGTCTCCGCAGGAGCGATATTATCACACCCGGGACATCTACCGTTGGCTTTGCTCAAGACTATGATAACTGTTAATTTGCTAGATTACAGACTGTCTTAAACAGAGCGTTAGTAAACGCCTTCATTATGTCTGGACTATCTTTCCCACCCAATGCCCGCTTTGTACCGCTTTGTCATTATGACTCCGCCATACTCAGCACGGCGTAGGCTGCCTTGTATGCCATCACGAAAGAACACGTCTAACCTCAATGGCTATAAACATGGCGATAATAGTCCGCTGCAAAAGTACAAAGAAAATCTCAATACAACCTCATTTTGTTATGGAAAAGTATGTATAAACCTTAAATTTAACCATAATTAACTAAATTCTTGCTCAAATCTCGTATATTTTGTGTAAGGAAATGGCCTCTTATTGGCGTAAAAAGCAAAAGACAGATGCGAATGTCACATCTGTCATTATTGTTGTCGCACATGTCTTTCTTGAAAGAAAGCCTATGGCTGGTTTATTTCAGAATGATTTTCTCCTTTGCTGGATGACATAAGGAGAATGTACTTTTGCCGTCTTTGTTTGTATAGCAGAAGTCGCATGAATTTATAATATCCATGCCAATCACCACATCATAGTCTGAATTGTCGTTAAGCAGAGCCTGAACATTCAACTCTGCTGTTCCTGTTGGAAGGATAACATGAACAAGGTAAGTCCAGGATTCGACATCACCTCCTGCACTCGAAATAAGAGCCTTGTTCTTCGGTTGTAACCCTAAAGCATTTACAACTTCCTGTGAAATCAATGTATTGGTCGCTCCTGTGTCCCACAATACATTTTCAACTTGGCAATGAACAGGAACAGCCACGTTTGCCGACAAATCTACGGCTGGACAGATAATGACGTTTGTAAGAATAGCCTCTGGCTGGGATTCGTATTCTTTTGTATATACAGCCATTCCTACCTCAACTCAATTTTTCCCGTATATGAAGTTTGTTGAGGAACAGGCTCGTCAGTGATAAGGCGAACCAAACGGACATAACCTGTCCGTGCAGCTCTATTTCCGTTAATGACGGGAGCCTGAACTGCGGTTGCAAAATCTATTGTCTTGTTCTTTATAACTTTCATATACCTACAATTTAAAAAATGTCCCGCTGGGTACGCTGTTCTTATGGGAAGCGAGCGGGATTTGTCAATGCAAAGGTAGGCATTCAATTCCAAAAAACCAAACAATTGGAAGAAAAACTAATCTAACTACCCTAAATTTAACATTTTATCAGGAAAACTACTAAACAATGAATACGTCTTTCAAACGCTATTCTATTGCCGCCGAATTATTAACCTGCATTGTCTATCAGCAATATATGCCGACTGAGATACAACTGAGGTACAAGACATCCATTTTCGCCCAATGTTGAAGCCACCAAGAAGGCTCTCTCATCCCTCTTTTTCTTTTTCGACCGTCTCACTCTTTATGGCTGATGAAAGTGGGACTTTTCATCAAAAATGCGCTCTTTGGATAGCAACCAGCCAAAATTGCCCAAAATATTTTCATAAATAATCTTAAAACTGCTTTTTGCCCCTGTCATAGTTTTTTCTCTTTGCCGAGTGCCTTGAACTATAGATTTCCCCTGTTCAAAATTTGTACCGTTTTGAATTTGTTGTTTTTAAGAGAGTGCTGTGGCTCAGCGTGTTAGGAAATACAAAAAGGCTTCCACATGAACTCGGTCGTGCGCCAGCTTCTGGAACAGAATACCGATGTGGTCATGGTGGATACGGGTGATTCCTACGAGGGAATATGCGGCTACTACAAGGGCACGTACATCGCCTATTCCAAGGAGAAGCCCATCTCCATGAACCCCTTCAAGGTAACGAGGGAGGAATACGAGCAGAACTTCGGCGAGAAGAAGAATTTTCTCAAATCACTGATATTCCTGATTTTCAAGGGCAACGCCTTCCCCGACAAGATAGAGGACATGCTCGTCAACCAGACCCTCGTGGAATACTATGAAACCTACTTCCACCCGTTTGATGGGTTCAACGACGATGAGCGTGAGGCATTAAGGCAGAAACTGCTGGTGGCATCCAAGATGGAGGAAGACCCCGACAAGTACAACAAGGGCATGGAGGACATCGAGCGGCAGATCAACGAGCCGCCACCGCCGGAGGAAACGGAGAAACGGGCACTGATGCTCCCGGCGGAAGCCCGGAAGGTGAAGCTGCTACGACAGTGCCGTTCCCTGCTTGCGCTGGCACGGGACGGGGCCGCCAGCAAAGGAGAGCGGGAACGCGCCCTTGCCATCGTAGAGAAGTACAAGCAGGAACTCTACGAGAACACACAGCTGGTGAAGACGGACCGGCAGATAAGGCATATCGAGCAGCAGAGGCGCAGGCTGAAAGTCAGGGAGCTGTCCTTCAACTCCTATTACGAGTTCGCGCTGGAGCGTATCCCCCAGATTATGGCCATGGACAAGATCAGCTTCGATATCCATAATTTCGCCGCCATCCTGAAACAGTTCTACCGGGGCGGAGAGCTGGAGGCCACGCTGAACTCCGACATGGACGTGAACCTCTTTGACGAGCGGTTCATCATCTTTGAAATCGACAAGGTAAAGGATGACCCCGTGCTTTTCCCCATCATTGTGCTGATCATCATGGACGTGTTCCTGCAGAAGATGCGCATCAAGAAAGGGCGCAAGGCACTGATCATCGAAGAAGCGTGGAAGGCCATCGCGTCCCCGACCATGGCCGAGTACATCAAGTATCTCTACAAGACCGTCCGCAAGTTCCACGGCATCGCCGGGGTGGTCACGCAGGAACTGAACGACGTGATAGACTCGCCCATCGTCAAGGAGGCCATCATCAACAACTCCGACGTGAAGATACTGCTCGACCAGACCAAGTTCAAGGACAGGTACGAACAGATTGCCGCCATCCTGGGACTTACGCCCGTCCAGCGGCAGCAGATATTCACCATCAACGCCCTGAACAATCACGAGGGACGCAGCTATTTCAAGGAGGTGTGGATATGCCGGGGACAGAACTCGGATGTCTATGGCGTGGAGGAAGCCCCCGAATGTTACTGGGCCTACACCACCGAGCGTTCGGAAAAGGAAGCCCTGAAAACCTACATCGCCCACTACGGCGGGTTGCAGGAGGCCATCATACGGATAGAGGAAGACCGCCATAAGGCAGGAAGTCCGCTCTTCCGTGAGTTTGCAAGGAAAATAAACGAACATAAAAAGGTAATGTCGCTATGGTAAAATCAAGGTACATATTCATCACATTCTTATTGGCAACCGTCTCCATGCAGGCATTTGCCGGATGGCGTGTCGTCATCGACAAGAACTGCATCAAGGTGGTGGCCGCCAACACCGCCTCGCAGAAACTCATCGAGGACCAGCACAACTTGCAGCTGGACTCCATCGCTGCCAGGAAACAGAAGGTGGAGCTGTACACGGTCAGCATGGCCACCATCAAGGAACTCTACAAGCTGACGATGGAAAACGTGTCCGGTTTCGGGACGGAAAGCCTGTATTACAAGGAAATCGGCTCGTGCGCCTTTGACATCCTCAAAGACGTGCCGGAACTGGTCAAGACCGTGAATGAAGCCAAGTTTACAAATAAACTTTATTGTTTGACAGAGTTGGGTGGCCTGGTGGCGGAGACACAG
This sequence comes from Bacteroides togonis, assembly GCF_900130135.1. Taxonomy (NCBI): domain Bacteria; kingdom Pseudomonadati; phylum Bacteroidota; class Bacteroidia; order Bacteroidales; family Bacteroidaceae; genus Bacteroides; species Bacteroides togonis. The sequence continues at coordinate 308,083 of NZ_LT670820.1, forward strand.
CAGCTCGTGGGCGATTTCGTGAACATCGTGAACAATGCCGAGGTGCAGAATCCTCTCAAAGGACAGGGCACGGCGGAAAGGAAGAAAGACGGATACAACCTGCTCGACCGTTATGAGCGGCTAACGCTGGCCAACCGTATCTATACCGGCCTGATGAAGATACGCTACAAGGTGGACGGCATGGTACTGATGGCGCAGTTCGCCACGGCAAACGACCTGTTCTTTGCCATCGACCCGGAGGGCTGGGCCAACGTGGTGAGCATGAAAAGCCATGTGGGCGGCCTGATACAAAGCTGGAACGGACTGGTGGCTGCAAATTATTGACAATACATTATAAATCATTCGGGTATGGCACATAGAAAAGCAAAAATACAATTAGCGTGTGTGATAGTGGCACTCATGTTGTTTCCGGCCAAAAGTTTCGCATTCATTATCCCCAAAGACCTTCCGACCATCGAGGCTCTGATTGCGCTCCACAAGGCCGTGAAGAAGGACGAGGACCAGGCGTTACAGAGAGTGGCCACCAGTTTCGGCGAACAGTCTTTAATCACGAAAGGAGCCGTCAGGTTCAATGACGTGCGCACCACGCTGAACACAAGGCTTGACAACGCCCATTCCTACCTGGTGCTGGCCGGAGCCATTTCTTCCACCGCCAACTCCCTGTACCGGCTGGTAAGGGAATACAAGGACTTCACGGAAAGCACTTTCAAATATGTGAAGGACAAGCCTTTCGTGGCATGGTACTACACGGATGCCAACCTCGCCATATCAAGGGAGATAAAGCACTGCTACAAGCTCTATGCGTCCGTGGCCGCTTCGGGCATCAACCTGATGAAGGCGAGCATGGACGAGAAACTGAATCTGGTGCTGACGCTCAAAAGCACCGTTGACAAGGCACGGTACATCATTGACAACGCAAACCTGTACTGCTATCTTGTAACGGATTGCGGTTGGAAACCTGATTACATCTGGGAGATTTTGAACTCGGAGGTAAAGGATGCGATAGCGGAAAATGTCATCAACAAATGGAACGAAGGATATGCAGGTTAGAAAGACAATTATCATGGCTGTAATCATACTGGCCGGCATCCCGCTTGTCTCCAACGCCCAACGGCCTACAAGGGACAAGGAAAAGGAACGGCAGTGGAAGTCGATGGAGAACGGCCCGTGGGACTTCGCTCCCGACTGGTACTACTATTTTCTCCACAAGCGGTATTCCGGTGCGGACATGTACTGGAAATGGGCGGGCTTCCATTCCGGCTTCCGGGTGCGGTTCAGGGAGAAGGACTCCAACATCAAGCGTATCATGCCGGTGCGTGTCACGGCCGGGGAAACCCAGCGTCAGAAGGCGGAAAAGGCGGAAGAGGAACGCAAACACATCGAAGGACTGTACAGGGAGGAACTGGCACGGGAGGCGGACCGCAACGTGGATTTGAGTTACCCTGCCTACAAGGACGAGTTCAACCGGATGCAGGACTGCATCACCGACGGGCTGCTCTACTGCATGAAGAAAAGCGATGGCAGGCTCAAGTACCAGGTGAACGAGCTGAGCCGGCAGAATGAGATCCTCTGTGCGGACATCGCCTACATCCACAAGACCGGTGTCGGCTACGGGCTGGAGAACGCCAAGAGGCAGCAGGCCTACGAGGAAGCCAGGAAGAAAATGGAGGAACTGGTCAGCCGGACGGCGCATCTCTGTGCCGTGGCCGCCACTCATTATTAAAAAGGGAAACAAGAAACTGTAAAATATAAATATAAAGTAAGAACGGTATGAATATAATGTGTACACTCCTGACCATCGGTCTGCCCGCCATCGACGAGAGCCTTGACAAGCTGCTGGTCGCCATGGAGACATTCCCCAACGTGGCGGTGCTGGGTGATGCGGTCTCGCTGGCCCGTGCCCTCGGACTCTGCCTCGCCCTCTGTGTCGGCTCTTACGAGTGCTGGATGATGATGCTCGGACGGCGCGGCATGGACGTGATGAAGCTCCTACGCATCATCGGCATCTCCATCTGCATCTCCTCCTCGTCATGGATATGCGAGGCGTTGCAGGTGCCCGGCAAGAGCCTGGAGTCAGCCACCAAGGCCATGGCGCAGGCCAAGAACAAGGAAGTGGCCGCCTTCGAGCTGAAGGTGGCGCAGAAACAGGGGGATTACCTTGACCGCCTCCGGACGGTGCAGGACTCCATCGCCACCGCCAAACAGGTGGCAGCCATCGGGCAGGATGCGGCCTGGTGGGACAAGTTCATCTACAACGTGGAGAACCTCGGCACCACCATCAACAACTACGCCCAGCGTGCCGCCGTGGCCGCCGAGACCAAGGTCAGCGAGTGGATTAACGACGTCATACGCTTCATCGGCGAACTGATTTTCCAGATGTCCTACTACGGCATCCTCGTGGCGCAACGCATCTTCATGGCCATCCTCATGATATTCTGCCCCATCATGTTCGCCCTGTCCCTCGCCCCGCCGTGGAACTCGGCCTGGAGCCAGTGGATGTCAAAATACCTTTCCCTCTCGCTGTGGGGATTCGTGACCTACATGTGCCTGTACTACATTGACTTCATCCTCCTTTACAACCTCCAGCAGGACCTGGTGGCCTACGACCACCTCCTGCACGGCTCGGTGAACTCGTGGGAGCAAATCGGCGCGCTCGGCCTCCAGGGCATCGGCTCGAACTGCATGTACGCCATGGGTATGCTTGTCGGTGCCTACATCATCCGCTTCGTCCCCGAAGTGGCCTCTTGGCTGATACCGGGCGGCGTAAGTTCGGGAGCGGGTTCCGTGGCAGGCTCCACCGCCATGGGAATCACGAGCGCGGCAGGCTCGATGGCCGGAAGTGCGGTCGGCTCGACAATCGGTGCGGCAGGCTCCATGGGGAAATCACTCGTAAAGTAAACTTCAAAACGACAGTATATGCTTATAGAATCCCTTGCACAGAAAACGAAACTCGCCATGATGACGGTGCTGGCCACCATAGCTGGCTGTGCCGTCATCTGCGGGTTCACCGTCTGGTGCTGCGTCTCCCTCGTAAGCGAGGAGCGGCAGCAGATTTATGTACTCGACGGGGACATCCCGTTCCTCGCCGAGCGTGCGAAGCTGGAGGCCAACTTCACCATGGAGGCGAAGGCGCACATCCAGCTCTTCCACCAGTATTTCTTCAACCTGCCGCCCGATGACGACTACATCCGCTGGACGCTCGGCAAGGCGATGTACATGGCGGACGGCACGGCCTTGAAACAGAAACAGGCCATGGACGAGAACGGCTTCTACTCCGACATCATCTCCTCGTCGGCGGTCTGCACCGTCATGTGCGACTCCATCCGCTTTGACGGGAACGAACGCAAGTTCACCTATTACGGAACGCAGCTCATCAAGCGGCGTTCCCGTGACCAGAAACGTTCGCTGGTGACGACCGGGTACATCGAGAGCGTGCCCAGGACACAAAACAATCCCCACGGGCTGATGATCACCGGCTGGAGGACCATCGAGAACAAGGATTTGGACTATTAAAAATATCGGATATGAAATCATTTGGTAAAAAATTGCATGAACAGAGGCTTAAAACGCACCTGCTGATCAGGGCGTGGTTGCAGCCCAGGTTAAGTTCGGTCGGCACGAAATGCCGGTTGCCGGGGCGCATCCGGCTTGCCAACGCATGGGCTAGGAAACATCCCAAAAGGACGTTCGCCTGCGTGGTCGGTTCGTTATCCCTGTTATTGGTCGGAGGCATTGTCTCGGATTTCCTGACCGGCAGGAACGTGACGGAACCCGATGTGAGTGCCATTGCAAACATGGAACCGCTCTTCAGCGGTTTCCGCACCATTCAGGCGAACAAGGACGCGCATCGACGTACACTGCTGGAACTGACCGCCGAGGGGCAGGCCGTCCGCAAGGAACTGGACTCCCTGATTGCCGTCCCGAAGAAATCACGCGCGGATTCCGTCCGTATCGTGCGGCATTACAAAAAACTGGAAAACATCGTCAAATCCCTTAAAAACAATGACAACTCATGATCAAGATTAATTTCAGACAACCCAAGTATATCTTTCCGCTGGTCGTCTTCGTTCCGCTGTGTGCCATGGTTTACTTCCTGATGCAGACATTCGGCGGCGACGGTGAGACAGCGGAGGCGGTGGCCACGGACCACATCAACATGGAACTGCCGGAGGCGCAAACTCAGGAAACCGGAGATAAGATGTATGAGATGTCACGCCGTTTCGACGACGAGGATGCCTTCACGGCAGTCGGTGCGCTCGGGGAGGAAGAGAAAGAGAATGAAAAACTGGGTCACGGCTACACCGAGGACGAGCTTGACAGCATTGACGCCGCCGAAGCCGAGCGCATCCGCCGGCAGCAGGAAATGGAGGAACTGGAGCGTTCACTGGCCGAATCAAGAAAGCACATCAACTCCTACGCTTACGGCGACGGTTCTTCCGGTGGTGGTTCAGAAAACGGTTACACCTCGCAGGATGACTTTGCCCGTGACCTTGAAGAGATACAGAAACGGAGCTATGAACGGCAGAAGGCCATTGAAGCCGGACTCGGTTACGGCAAGTCGGAAGCGGAGAAAATTGCGGAAAAACAGCGTGCGGACTCCATCGCCAGGGTACGCAGGGAGGAAGCGGAACGCAACCGCCCGAACCTTGTCCTGAAATCCTCCGACACCAATGCCGGCAAGTTCCATACCGTCACGGCCTCCAATGAAGCAGCGGAAGCCAGGCTGATACGGGCCATGATAGACCAGACCACCAAGGCACGGGAAGGCACGCGCCTTCGCTTCAAGCTGCTTGACGACGTGACCGTGAGCGGAACCCGGTTGAAGAAAGGCACATACCTTTACGGTACGGTGACAGGATTCGGGCAGCAGCGTGTCCGGGCTGCCATCACCAGCATCCTTGTGGGAGACAGGTTCATCAAGGTCAAGCTCTCTGTCTTTGACAATGACGGCATGGAGGGGTTCTACGTTCCCGAATCCGAGTTCCGTGACTTCGTGAAGGACGCAAGCTCCAGCACGGTACAGCAGAACATCAACTTCGAGTCGGAGGACGGCTACGGTTCCGGCATATCGGGAGAGGCCATCGCCCTGCAGGCCTTGCAGAACATGTACAACTCCGCCACTTCCGCCATCTCTTCCGGCATCAGGAAGAACAAGGCGAAAATCAAGTACAACACCATTGTCTATCTGATCAATTCGGATGACGCACGGTAAACTATCAAATACTTTACACACCGAACAAGAAATCATTAAATCGCATAATATGAAAGTCAGGATTCTTTTACTTTTCATCAGCATCTTCTGTCTTACCGGCAACATATTCGCCAACAGGAGGATTTACGTCAACCGGGAAGTGACCACGCACATTGTCATGCCCGAAAATATCAAGATGGTGGACATTTCCACCCCGAAGATTGCCGGCAACCAGTGTACCGACAACATTGTACGCATCAAGCCTTATCACGAGAATGATTCCCTGCCGGACTTGGGTTATGATGACAACGAGCTGCTGGGTACGCTGACCCTTATCGGGGAACGGCATATCGCACAGTACGATGTCCTTTATACCCAATCTCCCGGCATGGCTTCCAATATATATAATGTGTCATACGACGACCTGCAGTCGTACATCAACCCGGAGGTTTCCATGCCGATGGCGGAGATGGCACGCTATGCGTGGGCGGTCTATGGCAGCGACCGCAAGTTCAACCAGATTGTATCGAACGAGCACGGCATGAAAGCCGTTGTGAACAATATCTACTCCGTCGGGGACTATTTCTTCATTGACTACTCGCTTCGCAACCGGACGAAAATACCCTATGACATCGAGGAGACGAGGATAAAGCTCACGGACAAGAAGGAGACCAAGGCGACCAACTCGCAGACCATCGAGCTGACGCCGGTCTTCACGGTCAACCACGTGAGGAAATTCAAGAAGGACTACCGCAACGTGCTGGTACTGCCGAAGCTCACCTTCCCCGAAGAGAAGATTCTGCGGCTGGAAATTTCCGAGAACCAGATCAGCGGGCGTGTCATCACGCTGACCATCGAGTACAAGGACATCCTCAATGCCGACGGCTTTGATTCGGACATTTTGAAAGACACGCCGTACTATCCCTATTATCACATCACTTATACTGACAGGCCATGAAAAAATTATTGTTTATTCTCTTGTGTGCGGTAGCCTCCATGAGCGCGTCCGCACAGGACGGCAAGCTGACGCTGAACGCCGGCTTCCTTTTCCCCTCCACGTTGAATGCGACCCTCGGTTATGAATATCCGCTGTCCTACGGCAATGCCGTGGAAGTATTCGGCGAGGCGGGCACGCACTGGCACAGGCCCGTTTCCAAGAACTTCTGGAAGGATTATTACTGGGACGGCGGTCTTCTGTACAAGCACCGCCTTGTCCGCTACAAGAACGGGATGCTCCGTTTCCGCTTCGGCCCGCAGTTCGGTGCGGTGAACCGGAAGTTCTTCCTCGGTCTGGAGGGAGGCTTCGAGTACAGCTACGTGCTGCGAAGCGGAATGGAGTTCTCAATTATCCAGAAGAACAACGTGAACTTCCTGCACGGGGACACTTTCCGCAACGGGTTGTTGCTGGGAATAAAAATACCGTTTTGACAGAATATAAATTTATAGCTTATGGCATTTGAGGAAACGAGGGAACAGCAGCAGATGTACAGTTATTTCCGTAGCTGTATCTACATCTTTCTCATCATCGAGATCGTGATGAACCTGCCGGTAACGGCGGACAACCGCGTCACGCAGTTCATTCTTGACATACTGGGACGTTTCAAGGTGTTCAACTCGGTGGCGGGCTGCAAGGTGACGGAACTGGTCTGCATCTGTGTGGTGTGTATAGGTACGAAGGCGAAGAAGGCGTTGAAGTTCAACGTCAGGACGATGGTCATCTACCCGGTACTGGCGGGACTGACCCTTGTCGGGCTGTGTTTTGTCTTTCACGGGATGGACTTCGGCGTCAGCTGGATGGGTTTCCCGGCAGGCCGTATCCTCTATGCCCTCTGCTCGGTGGCAGGCACCATGCTGGTGCATCAGGGGCTGGACGGCATCGCCAGGTATTACAACTACAAGGTGGGCGAAGACCGTTTCAACTTCGAGAACGAATCCTTCCAACAGTCGGAAGTGCTGGTAAACAACGACTACTCGGTGAACATTCCCATGATATATTACTGGAAACAGAAGATGCACAGGGGCTGGATCAACATCATCAACCCGTTCCGTGGGACTATCGTGCTGGGTACGCCCGGTTCGGGTAAGTCGTTCGGCATCATCGACCCGTTCATAAGGCAGCACTCGGCCAAGGGTTTCGCCCTCATGGTATATGACTTTAAGTTTCCGACACTTGCCAAGACGCTTTTTTACCAGTACTGCAAGAACAGGAAAGCCGGAAAACTTCCTGATAATTGCGGATTCAGGATAGTGAACTTTACCGATGTGGAGTATTCCAACCGCATCAACCCGATACAACGGAAGTATATTCCCGACCTGGCGGCGGCATCGGAGACGGCGGCTACGCTGCTCGCCTCCCTGAACAAGGGCGGCGGCGAGAAGAAAGGCGGTTCGGAGGCCTTCTTCACCAACTCGGCGGAGAACTTTCTGGCGGCCATCATCTATTTCTTCGTGAACTTCCACCCGGTAGGGTTCAAGGACGGAAAGAAGCTGAAAAGATTCATCTCACTGGAGGGAAAGGAACACATGGGCAGGAAATACGAGGTGGTCATCCGCAACTGGGACGACTTCAACGCCCTTGACGGCAAGGGCAGCGTGGTGCTGGACTTCGTGGACGAGAAAGGCAACGACGTCTCGACCGATGAAGACCGCATGTTCGTGGAGTTGGAGGGCTTTTCCTACAAGGACAGAACCGGCAAGGAGATAAGGATAAGCCGCTGCTGGTACGAGGACGACAAGGGAAACGAGGTGGAGCCGGACACCGTGACCGGGGAGTATTCCGATATGCCGCACGTGCTGTCCTTCCTCGGGAGGCCATACGACCAGGTGTTCAACATCCTGATGCAGGACGAGAGGATTGCCTCGCTGATGGCTCCGTTCAAGAGTGCCTACGAGAACAAGGCCAACGACCAGCTGGAAGGCATGGTGGGCACGCTCCGTGTCAATGCCGCCCGGCTGGTATCACCGGAAGCCTACTGGGTGTTCACCGGGGACGACTTTGACCTGAAGATTTCCGACAGGGAACATCCGAGCTATCTGGTCATCGCCAACGACCCGGAGAAGGAACAGGTCATCGGCTCGCTGAACGCACTGGTGCTGAACCGACTGATTACCCGTGTGAACTCCAAGGGGAACATCCCGGTGAGCATCATCGTGGACGAGCTGCCGACCCTGTACTTCCACAAGATAGACCGGCTTATCGGCACGGCACGCTCCAACAAGGTGGCCGTGACGCTGGGCTTTCAGGAACTGCCACAGCTGGAGGCGGACTACGGCAAGGTGGGGATGCAGAAGATTATCACCACCTGCGGCAACATCTTCATGGGGGCGGCACGCAACAAGGAGACGCTGGAATGGGCGCAGAACGACGTGTTCGGCAAGGCCAAGCAGACCTCACGCTCCATTTCCATCAACGACAGCAAGGTGTCGACCACCATTTCCGAGAAGATGGACTACCTCGTTCCGGCGGCGAAGATTGCGGACATGGCCACCGGCTGGCTGGCCGGGCAGGCGGCGCGTGACTTTACCGCAACGGACGACAGTATGCTGGAGCGATTCGACATCGAACGGTCCGAGGAGTTCAAGACCACCAAGTACTTCTGCAAGACGCACTTCGACATGAAGAAAATCAAACGGGAGGAGGATCACTACGTGCCGCTTCCCAAAATCTACGAGTTCCGGAATGACCGGGAGAGGGAAATCATGCTCAACCGCAACTTCAAGCGGGTGAACCAGGAGGTCGAGGACATGGTAAAGGAACTGTTGGGCATGAGTTGAATGACTATACGATTATGGATACAAAATTCTGCTTACCGGGATGGAGCGGCAGCGCATTGAAAGTCATCGCCATGGTTTCCATGGTGACAGACCACATTGCCCTCTATTTTTTGAAAGATGATACTTTCCTATACGGGGTGATGCGTTGCGTGGGGCGTATCGCTTTCCCGGTGTTCGCTTTCCTAATAGCGGAAGGGTTCACTCATACCCGGAACAGGATGCGGTATTTCCTGACACTGCTGGGGTTCGCTGCTGTTAGCGAACTGCCGTGGCATCTGCTGAACGGGAGTGACGGAACGCACAACGTGATGTTTACGCTGGCTTTGGGTGTGGCGGTACTGGCGGCTTTTGAAAGGCTGGACGGGCATAAAGTCATTTGCTACTGCACAATCCTTCTGACAGCATGGTTGGCCACATGGTCAGGTGTGGATTATGAGTGGAGAGGTATTCTGATGATTGTAATCTTCTATCTGTTTCAAAAGTGCGGGAACACTTTCCCTTCCCACTTATGCAGAATGGCTCAATTGCTTTTTACTTTTCCCTTGATGATGCACTATGGAGTGATTGGCGCAATGCTCGCCTGCACCGTTATTCTGTTTTATAATGGCAGAAGGGGATTTATACAAGGCAATGTGGCCAAGTATGGATTCTATGCTTTTTACCCAGCGCATCTGTTTATACTTGTCATCATTGTAAAACACCTAAATTTATAACAAACTGACATATAGATATTTTTCAAGATAAAATTCATGTTGTTTCATAAATACCGATTATTTCCACAAATCTTCACTTCTCCAATTTGGGCTGAATCCCATTGCAGCAATATCTATTGAGGGAAATTCGTTCAACAAGACTGATAGTTTTTCATTGAAGTTGTTATTTGGAGAAGCCGAAGCAAGAAAATACCGGATTATACACAAGCGATAGTAAATCCTTTTCTTATCCACATTTGAGGCGTCAATCCATGCGTATGTGGTCTTACGTGGCTCGGCAGGATTCAACATGAAATCACGATTCCATACCCTTGCGTGGTGACAGCACATATTACGAAGATTGGCAAGCACCGTCAGCCAAGAAGTAAATACCTGTGGTTTCAACCCAAAATAACCGGCAATACGCTTCATCAGTTTGTTACTCGCTATATTTGAGTAAATATAGTTAAGGTTGCCGAATGAAAGCACTTCAGTTATCATCCATGCCGGAGGATAGTCTTCAATGTAATTCTGCCGAAAGTCCTCTATGTAATCTTCCTTACTCGATACCAACTCCTTTTCTATGATTGCCAAAGTCTGGTTGAACTTGTCAGGGTTAGCGAAGTATTCGGATTTGGTAATCCAATACTTATCACCTAATTCCTGACATCCTATATTGGCCAATACACTTCGTATAGCAACCTCTATCTTTTCAATTTCATTGAAAAGCAGAATACGCAGTTTCTTGTCAAATCGGTACAAGGTCAGTATCTGCCGGAAAGATATGCCTTCCTTCAAGACCCTATCACTCTTTGGAATCCGATAAAAGGGGAAAATATATGCAGTAAGCCTATGATAACCAATATTCATCAAATAATTTTCCACTTTCTGATCATCGTCCATGAGCATACCACGGGATTTTAGAATTTGAGCAATCTCTGCCGGGGAAGAATATGGTTTGGCAAAACTTGTTTTCATATAGGTATAATAAAAAAACGACCCGCCGATTTGAGCATTGTAAAGAGGCTTGGCAGGTTCTAATGCCGCAAAGGTAATAAAACAATTTTGATTTGCAAAACATTTAATAGATTTCCACACGATTTCCACACGATAATCTGTTGATTTCATGTTTCTTGTCTGTACAAAAAAGTTATCTTGTCCTACATAAGCTTCGCTTTTTGCATTTTTGATTTGTTCTTTTCCTACCTAAAGTTGTTTCAGTACACGAATAACGGAGCGAATATACCCGGGGTCTTCCGCATATCCAATTTCATCAAGCCATAGCAAATAATTGCCACCCTTATATCTGTATTGCACTTTCGTGTAATAAGCCCGGACACTCTCCGTCCAATGCCCGAACTCATAGTATTTCCCTGTACGGGGATTGGTCAGCCCGAAGAGGTTGTGCTTGTTCCGGCATACGGCAGAGCGGAACCAGCCCGTTTCGAGGATGGCCTGCGCCAGCACGATTTTCGGATGACGAATACCGTTACGGAGAATTTCCTCATAGAGATTAGGGATAGTAAGTTCGGGAAGCTTTTTATCCGGCTTTATCTCGCTTAACTTTTGGGACGTGCTTTTGTCACTGTTTCGGCTTTTCCTGTTACTGTTTTCCTGACCGACAACTGTAAGGTTCAATGTATCTTTAGCCAATGAATTTATTGAACCAGCCTCCGTATTCCATTTATTATCAACATATTCAATGGTATCTCTTACAAAAGGAGGCATGATTTTCGACTCTTTTGTAATCGTATAGAACTGGGCGGATGCCGCTACCGGCATGAGCGTCAGCATGAATACTATAAGAATAGTGTTGCGCATTTCTGTTTCAGGGATTTGATGCGGATAAATTTGTGGCAATCAGACGGCCACGGCCGCAAAATTAACAGCTTAACAACCATAAAATGGAAATGCACAACAGAAATCAACCCGAACCGCTGCCATACGAGAGACTGGCAGCACTGGGCATCGACCGGGAAAAGGCCGACCTTCTGCCGCAGGAAGTGAAGGACAGGCTTGTTTCCGGCGAGGTCACACCGCTCATGCAGGTGTCGATAAGTGCCCGAAACGGTGACGTGATCACGTTACCGCTCAAACTGCAGATGACCGCTGACAAGAACGGCAATCCCGTACTCATGGCCTATCCTGTCCGTGCCGCTCTCGAAGCGGAACGTAGCGGCATCCTCCGACTGACGGAACAGGAAGCCGCAAGGCTCAATAGTGGTGAAGTCATCCAAAAAGCCGTGGAAATCAACGGCGAGAAGACACGGCAGTATCTCCAGCTTGATCCCGAAACGAAGTCCGTCATACACCGACGGGTAACTGATGTTCAGATTGAACAGAAGCTGAAGGACATGGAGAAGGTGAATGACATCGAACTGGGGACACAGCAGAAGCAGCAGGTACGTGAGGGAAAGCCCGTGGAGCTGAACGTGGGCGGTGAAAAGGTCTCCGTCGGCGTGGACCTTAAAGAACCGCAGGGGTTCAAGGTGATACAGGGCGACTTGAAAGAATGGGAACGGCAGCAGAAACTCCGCTATGACGAACGGCATCCCGAATACCTCGGACTGGTGATGACGGACAAAAACCGCTGGGAATACCTGAAGGTGGTTGACCGTCAGTCACAGGAGCGGGCGTTGAAGTTCCATTCCTCCCCGAAAGAATCCAAGGGTCTCAAAATCTAAAACCAGTTTCCCATGGCCAAGAAAGAGAATACAGACAAGGATACCACCCTTCTCGGAAAGTTTGACGCATTGAAGAAGAAGCACCCGGACGCGATGCTGCTTTTCCGCAACGGGGACTTCTATGAGCTGTACAGGGAGGATGCCGTCAAGGCTTCCGTACTGCTTGCCTTGAAGATTTCGGAGAAAATCATTCCCGGCGAGAAAGAGCCTGTCAAGCTGGCCGGGTTTCCCCATCATGCCCTGGACACGTATCTGCCCAAACTGATCCGTTCGGGGCAAAGGGTCGCCATCTGTGATGCGATTGAAGACCCGAAGCTGATGAAGAAAGCGAAAACGCAAGAAGAAATAACTCCAAACAATGAAGCTATGGCAAAGAAAAAGAAAGAGAAGGCTACGCAGGAAGAGCCTGCCAAGACAGTGGGAAACGCTGCCGTGGAGAAACCTGCCGACGAGAAGAAGGCCGAGACGAAAGTCGAAGCCGGGAAGGAGCGCAAACCCCGTGAACCGCAGATGGTGACGGCCAACGGTGAAAAAGTGACGCACGGCCATGCCTACCAGAGCAAGGACAACCCGGAAGACTGGTATTTTACAGCCAAGATTGACGGGCAGCAGCTGAAACCGCAGAAAATGGATGCGGCTGACCTTGCCGCCTACCAGAAGAAGGAGATGACCGTACCCCAGCTGATGGAACGCTACTACCCGACCAAGCTCATGCCCAAAGTGCCCGAAGAGGCTTTCCGGATGCCTAAGTCGATTGACGGGCCGGAGGGCAGCGTCACGGTGGAGAAGTTCAACGTGTACAAGGAGAAGGACGAGCAGCGTCCCGATTACGGCAAGTACAAGTTTTACGCGCAGGTCGGCGATACCAAGATGTCGGCCGTCGCCTCCCGTCAGGATTTGAACGCCTACTTCGACCGGGTGATGACACCAGAGCAGCTGTTGGAGAGGAACTTCGGCGAACGGCTGCACCTGAAATCCGCCTACGAGAAATACCGGCTTCCCGAAGGCATCGACCCCAAGGGTGTCCGTGTGGCCAAGGACCATGCCGACAACAAGTGGAAAGTGTCGGTGGACATGGGCGACAGGGGCAAGACCTCCCGGCATGAAATCTCCTTCGACGACGGCTATTCGCTCTTCAAGACCAAGACCGCCACACGGGAGCAGATAGCGGCCAAGTACCTGAACACGGAAATCACCGATATGCTGGCGGGCAACACCGCCAGGGTGGAAAAATCAGCTTCCATGAAAATGTAACTGAATGAGAAAGAGTAATTAATAATTCATATCACATTAAAAACAGTAAACGATTATGTCAAAAGCAATGAGACACGAGGAGCTGGTGGAACTCCTCCAGGAAGGCAAGATAGGTTTCCTCCGCTTTGTCATGGAGGGAGAGAACGCGCAGGACTACCTCGACTGGTGCCGTGCCCACGGTACGGACCCGTCGGACGAGTCGGCGGAGTTTTATGTCGAACAGACGGACACCGAGGGGATGGACCGCCAGCTAACGGACGACGAGGACTATGGCATATGGAACTAACTCACTGTCGTCATCGGGCGGTTCCGGCCAGGCAGCTCTGGAACGGTTTACGGCAATGATGATCGAGCGTATGCGGCAGATGAAGGAAACCGGCTGGAAGAAAGGCTGGATAGGCGGCGAGTCGGGCTATGCCGGGCTGCCGCAGAACGTGGGAGGACGCAACTATTCCGGCTCCAACTCTTTCTTCCTGCAATTGCACACGGCCGCCATGGGGTATCAGCTCCCGGTCTATCTGACCTTCAAGCAGGCCCATAACCTGAAAGCCCATGTCCTGAAAGGCGAGAAAGCCTTCCCCGTGGTGTACTGGGACATGCTGGTAAAGGACAGGGACGGCAGGCGCGTCAGCTCCGACGAGTACCGTGCCATGACGAAGGAGGAACGGCAGGGGCTGGAGGCCATCCCGTTCGTCAAGTCCTTCCCTGTCTATAACGTGGCGCAGACCAACCTGGCCGAGATGCAGCCGGAAAGGATGCAGAAACTCCTTGACAGGTTCAAGGTGCCCGAACTCCGGGACACGGAGGGAATGTACGCCCATGCCGCCCTCGACCGCATGGTGCAGACGCAGCAGTGGCTCTGCCCGATACAGGCGGACAAACGTGTGGACGGGGCTTTCTACTCTCCCTCGCAGGACCGTATCGTGGTGCCCATGAAGGCGCAGTTCAACATCGGCAGCTCGCCGGAGGAGACTTACCGGGGCGGCATGGAGTATTATTCCACCATGCTGCACGAGATGACGCACTCCACCATGACACCCGAACGGCTCAACCGTGAAACGGGCGGACGCTTCGGCGACCCGAAGTACGCCAAGGAGGAGCTGGTGGCCGAACTCACGGCTGCCATGATCAGCCACTCCATGGGCTTTGACTCCAAAGTGACCGACAACTCCGCCGCCTACCTGGACTCGTGGATAGGCACGCTGAAACAGGAACCGAAATTCATCGTCTCCGTCATGGCGGACGTGAACAAGGCGTCGGACCTGATTCTCGACCACGTGGACAAGCAGCGGCTGGCACTCGGCGAGCAGCCGTACCTGGCCAAGAACGACCCACTGGCCCCGTTGGATGCCGGTGAGGAGGTGCCTTTCAAGAATGCGGCCATCGTCAAGACACGCTCCGGTGACTATGCCATCCGCGCCTCCTACGACGGGGTGGAACTGGGACTGAAGAAAGTGTCGAAAGACACCGCAAAAACCTTCTTCCAGCTCACCGACATGAAGGACAAGGCGGCGTTCCTGAACATGACGGCACGCAAGACCTACGGGCCGGAACTGGCGGTCATGCAGCGCACGCAGAAAGCCGGTACGGGAATCAGCATTTAACAAGAATATGAATATCACCGTAATACGGACGGGCTTATGACGGACTACAAGGTAAACTTCAAGGAACTGAAATCCCGTGTGGGCATTGACGACATCGCCTATGCCCTGGGCTACCGTCTGGACCGCAAGGCCGGTGTGGGAAGGTACATCGAGCTGGTGCTGGGCGAAGGCAGGGACAGGCGTGACACCATCATCGTCAGCCACCCGAACGACAAGGCGGCGCAGACGTTCTTCCGCAGGAACGGCTCGAAAGGCGATGTGGTCACGCTCATACGGGAGAACCTTTCCTCCTTCACGGTGTCGGGCAAGGACGAGTGGCAGAAAATCGCCAAGGTCATGGCACGCTTTGCCAACATGCCCGAACCCGAATACCGGGAAGACCGCGAGTATGTGAAATCCGCCATGCACACTGCCGTATTTGACAGTTCACGGTATGAGGTGAAGCCTGTCGATACGGAGAAGACACCGGGACTGTTCGCCCTCAGGGGCATTTCCGCCGAGACGGTCAGGGAACTTTCTCCGTTCGTCTGCCTCATACGTGACCGCCGGAACGGCAAGTTCGACGGCTACAACATCGGTTTCCCCTACACGGACGCACGAAATGATGAAGTCAGGGGCTACGAGATACGGGGGCACAGCGGCTACAAGTCCAAGGCGGCCGGCACCGATTCCTCCTCCTCGGCATGGGTGGCCGACCTGACGGGCGGCAACCGTGAGGCGGTCCGGAGCGTGTTCTTCTGTGAGTCCGCTTTCGATGCGATGGCATTCTACCAGGTGAACCGGGCACGGATAAATGCGGAAGTGGCACTGGTGTCGCTCGGCGGCACGTTCTCGGACAGGCAGATAACCGGTGTCATGGAGCGTTTTCCCCATGCCCGTGCCTTCGACTGTTTCGACAACGACCTTGCCGGGCGCATCTACGGGCTTCGCATGATGGCCCTTCTGGAAAATATCCCGATGAAAATCCATAAGGCGGAGGACGGCATACGGATAGAGGCGAAAGGAAAATCCTTCACACTGGACACGGAACGCTCCCTTACGGCACAGGCCGGCGAGCGTCTGGGCATCCGCTACCGCATGGGACAGTGGCTGCCTCCCAAGGCTTTCAAGGACTGGAACGACTGCCTGATGAACAGGCCTTTACAACCAGTCCTTTCCCCCAACAAGGATGACCGGGAACGGAAGCTGGCCGAATATCGGAATACTGGACTTAAAATGTAAGGTATATGGAATCATTGAAAATGAAACTGAAAATAATCGCCGTCATTTGCGGTTGCATGACAGGAAATCTGCCGGTATTCGCCCAGCAGACCGACCCGGCACTGACCGGGGCGGTCATCGCGCAGACAGCCGAGCTGAAAAGCATCCACAAGAAGCGCAAGGAAAGGCAGGAGAAAATCATTGCGGCAGAGACCGCCGTAACAGTGGCTCTTGACCGGGTACATAACGTGGAGGACAAAATGCTGGAATACCTTTCCAATGCCCAGGGTGCGGTACAGAACCTGTACCAGATCAAACGTGCAGGGGAACTGGTGACGACGGAAATCCCCAGGAACTGCGACCTGCTCCTGAAATCGGTGGGCGGAAACCTCAAGGGCACGGCCATCGCCGCACTGGTGTCGGACGAGCTGGCGGATGCCGCCACGCAGATGGCTGCACTCTACCCGTTCATGAAACAGCTCGTGACATCGGGAAGCTATGACGTGGGCGGCACGGACGGCAAGAACGGGAAGCACAAGGTGAACCTGTTGAGTTCCTCCGAACGCTACTACATCGCCAACGAGGTGGTGACGAGGCTGGAGGCCGTCAACACAGACCTGTTCATACTGGCATGGCAGGTGCGAACGCTCTCGTGGAACGACCTCTGGTTCTCGCTCGACCCGGAAAGCTGGGCAAGCGTGATGTCCGGCAAGAACATCGTCGGCGGCATCGTGGCCGAATGGAACCGGGGTTTCTGAAAAGATAAAAAAATAACAAAGTAACATCAACAATCATGGAAACTGAAAAAAGAATCATCGGACGCTGCCCCCTGTGCGGCGGGAACGTGGTAAAGACCTGCAAGGGCTACCGCTGCGAGCATAACATCGGGGAACAGCCGTCCTGCGTGCTGAACATCAACGGCATCATCGGCAACCGCAAGATGAACGATGCGGAAATCACGGAACTGCTGGAGAAACGGCATGTCCTGTTGGACGGCTTCACCTCCAAGGAGGGCAAGGCGTTCCCGACCGTGCTGGAGCTGGCGGACGACGGCAGCGTGCCGATGCAGCCGGTCATCGGCAAATGCCCGCACTGCGGCGGAGAGATACGTGTCGGAAGCCGGGCGTTCAACTGCTCCAACTACAACAACGAATCCGCACCGTGTTCATTCTCCATCTGGAGGAACATCGGAGGGCACCAGCTTACACTCGACGAGGCGAAAGAGCTGTGCGAGAAACAGATTACGGCATCCGAACTGGAAATGTACCGGGAGGACGGCACCGTGTACCGTAAGCGGCTCGGAGTGTCTCCCGACAAACTTCAAATCATCAAGGTATGAGACAGGGTACGTTATTAATTGTGATACTGATTACCGGCATCCTCTTCTGGGGCGGCGTGTTCTATTTCATGTTCCGGCCAGACAACCCCGGCAAGAGAGCCGTGGAGGTGGCGGAGCTTGCGCTGAAAGCCTCGGTGGACAACCCCGAATCCGTCAGGGTCATCGGTATCAGCAAGGCGGATTCCGTCTTCGGCAGGGAGTACGTGAACATGGAGGAAAAGATGGCACTCTCCATGGCGATGATGAAAATCAACGAAAAAGTAATGAAAGAGACGAATGGGCTGGAGAATTTTAACCCGGACAACAGGGATATGGCCGGGCTGATGGAGCGGCAGATGGAAGCTATGGCCGTCCTGCGGTCGCTCACAATTCCCGGTGGTCAGAACGGCAAGACCCTAAAACCTTTCAACGGGTGGAAAGTCAAGATTGAGTTCGAGGCGAAAACGGCGGAAGGAAAACCCTACCGCTCCGAATACTGGTTCATTCTTGACAAGGAGGCCCGTTGCGTAATCAAGTCGTTTGAGATCCCATTGGTTTAAGCATACTTTAATTTTATGTACACTTTCAGAGTCCCGGCACGTCGGTGTCGGGATTTTTTTGTGCCGTCATTAACTGAATGAATACAAGTACATCCCTGTCTGCCTCAAGGCTTGGCGCATCTGTGGATTTTCCGATACAAAATAACGGAGGGCCGTGGCGACGGCAAACACCGCTATGCTTGGCCGCACGGAAAAC
This sequence comes from Bacteroides togonis, assembly GCF_900130135.1. Lineage (NCBI taxonomy): Bacteria > Pseudomonadati > Bacteroidota > Bacteroidia > Bacteroidales > Bacteroidaceae > Bacteroides > Bacteroides togonis. The sequence continues at coordinate 326,556 of NZ_LT670820.1, forward strand.
GACCGGCAGCCTTCCGCAATTTGTGCCAAATTGGGTATTCCGTCCGCTTTCCGCTTGCCATGTCCGCCTTTTGCCACTTCAAGCCCTCCGTGTGGGTAAGTATCGTAAAAATCCCCCGGATGCGAGAAGCCGTAAGGCTTCAGACAAGAGGGAAAAGAATTAAGAATTACATAAATATATTAAAATTATGTTTAGCACTATTTTTCAACTCAGCAACAGACCAATAGAAAAAAGGGAGTATATCGGCATCGAACACGTGGGACAGGGCGACATGGTCTTTATGGACTACACCTGCGAGATTGACAACGAAGACCGCAAAAGGGAAATCAAGAACCTTGCGGGGCGCATTTTGCCCGAGGGCATGTTTACCCTCAATGCGGACGAGACGCTGGCCTATAACGGGGGCTTCACGGAGTGGCGAAAGACTTATCTTGACCTTATCCGCAAACGGACGGACGCACTCACCGAGAAGAACATCATGGAATGGGCAGGGACTGCCTACCACCTTCAGAAAGCCATACTCAATCCGCTCGCCACGGACTGCCTTTTCATCACGGAGTTTTGTGACGGACACGGAACGGCTGAACGGTCAAGGGAACTCATGCGGTTGGTTGAAACGCTTGCAGCAGGGGAAAAACTATATATCGGGGCGGTAATCGGCTATCGCTTCTAATACTTAAAACGGAAACATCATGAAAGGAACGGAACATTTCAAGGAAATCATCAGGAACTATCTTGACAAGAGGGCAAAAGAGGACGAACTCTTCCGTGCCAAATACGAGACCACGACACGCACCATTGACGATGTGGTTACGTTCATACTCAACGAAGTGCAGAAATCCGGCTGTTGTGGCTTTGCAGACGAGGAAATCTATTCCATGGCAGTCCATGCGATAGACGAGCCGACACTGGACATCGGCAAGCCAATAAACTGCTCGGTCGTTGTCAATCACCACATTGAACTGACCGAGGAGGAAAAGGCGGAACAGCGAGCCATTGCGCTCAAACGCTACCAGGACGAGGAAATGCGCAAGTTGCAGCAACGCAACTCCAAGCCCAAGGCTGCAAAGAAGCCCGAACCCAAACAACCCGAACTCTCACTTTTTGATTTTTGAGCCATGAAACCGAGAACGAAATTTGAAAAGACGGTGGCAGCCTCCAACGAGGGGCTGTCCGCCATCAGCCCGAAAGCCGTGGAGTGGGCTGTCAAAAACGTGGTATCGCATATTGCTTTCCGCACTTCCGGCCACAAATGCACGTGCAGCGATTGCGGAGGAAAGTTTGACTACAAGGGAAAAGGAAAGTCTGTACGCTGCCCCCATTGCGGACACCGCTTGCAGGTTACTGACACGATGAAACGGAAATGCAGGGAGACAAGCTATTTTTCCACTCTTGAAGCCATTGACGGGTTGCAGGTGCAGCGTGTGTTCCTGCTGAATGTCTGTTACAGGAAAGGCGAGCCAATGAGAACTACCTGTTGGGAGGTGTGCCGTCTGTGGCTTGGTGGGGACGGAAAGACTGCCGTCACTTCAAGGGCGAGGACGATAGGCTATTATCAGGACAGCTTCAACTGGATGACCGATATTGAGTTAAGGCAAATGTCCGATGTGCATTGGGTTATCTCAAACACGTATGTCTATCCCCGTTATTCAGTCACGGCAGGACTGAGACGCAACGGCATGAGAGGCAGGCTTCCCGACTGCCACCCCATGCGTCTTGCAAAGGCTCTTTTGTCAGACCACCGCATCGAAACCATGATGAAAACCAAAGACCGCAAGGCGGTTGCCTATTTCGTCAGCAATACATTCGAGCTGGACAGGTGCTGGCAGTCATACAAGGTTGCATCACGGCATCATTACCGGCCTGTTGATTACAGCATGTGGTGCGACACCGTCCGTCTGCTTGAACGGTGCGGAAAGGACACACGCAGCCCGAGGTATATCTGCCCGATAAACCTCAAAGCCGAGCATGACAGGTGGCTGGCCAAAGTAAACGGCATGGAGGAGAGGCGCAGGAACAGGGAGCGGATGCAGAGAGCCAAGGAGCATGAAGCCGAGTTTTACAGGGACAAGTCCTGTTTCTTCGGGATTGTCATCAGCGACAGCGACATTGAGATTTCCGTGCTTGACACCATTGAAGCCTACAAGGAGGAGGGCGAACACATGCACCATTGTGTGTTCCAGTGTGAATATTATGCAAAGACGGACAGCATTATCCTTTCGGCACACGACCGACAAGGCAACCGCATAGAGACCGTGGAGTTCTCATTGAAAGAGGGTAAGGTGATACAGAGCCGTGGAGTGTGCAACTCCAACACGGAATATCACGAACGAATTGTCAAATTGGTCAATGATAACGCACACCGCTTCCTGGAGGCAAGAAAAACAGCATGATTTCTGATATATGTTCCGAACCCCGTTCTACGCTGGGAAGCGTGGAACGGAGTGCCTTTACATCATAACCAGGAATGCCAATTATCGCAAGACTTCTTGATGTATCGTGCAGTAGTGGTATTACCATAACACTTTATAATTGTGCGAAGATTACCCAATATATATTCTGCTTCGGCTTTAGCTTCCTCAGATTGGAACATTTCCAAAGCCTTTTTAATTTCTGCCTGATAGATTTCTTCTGTTTTTTTATGCCCGACAGAATGCTTGTAATCGTATAGGATGTCATCATAACCTTTTATATAATCAATTGACCAATAATCCAATCGAGGCTCAAACAAGCCGATATATTCTCCACGCCAATATTGGGTTAAAGCCCAACACTCTTCAAAAGAATTACGACGGCCTATGGCATATTTGAACCGTGCCATACCTCGTATGTCGGCAGTCTTTCCGTATTTCATCTGGTCTTGCAATTCCAACATTCTTTTGGCAAACCTGTATTTAATTCTTTGGGAGTCTTGCAATGGTTTATTGACAGTTTGTGCCTCCCATTCCCATTCTCCGCTTTTAGACCATCTGTCCGGATAAGCATAGAAAGGATTCCGATTAAGATAGCCTCCCTTATATACATTCATGGCTTGCAAATATTCATCAGAAACACTGGTAAAATATCCGACAGCCCTTTGATAGTTTTCCTCACGGAGGGCAAGAGTCCCTATAAGTTCATTGAAATAGTCTGAATCGTGCCGGATATACTTTTTCAGATAAGTAAACAATTTATTTTCAGAAGCAATACCCCGCTTCACGTCTATAAGTTGACTGGACGAAAGAGACCCCATCAACTGAAAAGAAAGAGAACTGTAATCTTGCGTATTCCAAAATCGTTCACTTCTTCTCATTTCTTCAATTGTCTGTGTTTGGGTAGCTCCTCCCCAAAAAGCGCATGTATAATCTGTCTCTATTTCATCATGGCGTTGCTTGGTGGCAAGCAGATTGTCTGCATAACCGCATAGTAATATAGCTGTAGTATAGTCCTTATTATTCCACAAGTTCGGAATCAGGCTGGCATAAACTATGTTCTGCATCATTCTGTTCCATTCCACAGCATCTGGCAAAAATATGTCAATCTTTGATTCCATCCATTTCAAATCAGACAAAAGTGATGAATTATCATCGTTCTCTGCATCTATCTTCATGCGATAGGCACGGGCATGGTCGTGTAAATCGTCTGATGAAAACGTGTGCCGCAAAGCCTTACGGATATACTGCGAGGCTTTGCGACTGTCAGAGTAAAACTCTCCGTACATATATGCCAAAGCAAACTCCCAGTCACCACGATTGTTTACTTTCTTCTTGCTTAGCACATTTTCTGCAACAGATTTTATTGCACAAAACTCGGCAGAATCATTTGAGATAGTCTGGATGTATGATAATAATTCCGGGTTGTCTGGATTGCGTTCTGCCATGAACGCAACAGGATTGTCGGTTTTGATAGAATAAAAATCACCAGATTGGGCGAAATATTCATTTGCCATATCAACATTTCCCAGCCGGTACCAACATCCGGCTACATACCCCTGTGCCATACGCTTGAACAGGTTGTCATCAGAAATTTCCTGAAAAGCCTCATTGAAATATGCCACACATTTATCGTAACAACGTGAAGCAAAAAGTGCCCGTACCACTTGCAAGGCATAACGGTCCTTGATGCGGGTTCCGGTGTAACTCTTGCACTTGTCAATTATATCCTGGAAATCACCTGTTACATCACTTGAATCTCTGGATGATGGGTAGTACCACGGTGAATTGATTTCATTTCTGCGTTTTTCCAACTCTTTGGCTGTACTCAAAAAATCAGCTAATTCCGAATCGTGAGTATTTTTCAGATAGATATAGAATAAATTATCCGTGCTTACACTTTCGTCATAACTGAACATTATATCATTGACTGTATCACTGTTATCTTTATATACCGCCTGCTCAATGTCGTTTAATGGTATTCTTTCAGAAGTAAGTTTTTGCCACAACCGCAAGTTCTCCTGCTTGTAAAAGTCTTTAGTAAGCAAGCCGTCCCAATTGGATGTGAAGAACTTGGGTGTTGGTATTATCGGAGGATACGGACCGCAAGCATTGGCATGGAATGATACGGAAAATACTATTATTACTATGCTACTTAACTTCAGAAGTAGAGAGTATTTTTTTGATTTCATCGTCTGTATATTTTGAGAGATTGCGTAAATCGAAATGATATAAAATATTACTGTGCGGATTATTGGATAGCTCTTGCTCTATCATGGACTTTACGCTTATTATGTCCTGATATTTGGAGGTTTCTACTCTAATCTCGTCTCCTTTCCGGATTATCATTTCTTTATAAGGAATATCTTCAAGACATTGGTAAGTATGATGATTCTTAGTGTTTTTGAACTTAGTGGAATCCTGTACGTTTATCCCATTCAACAGACCGACAAACTGGCGTTTATGAAACAACAACTGCCATGAATAGGTGGGATAGGCTACATCAAGGTGCAATGGATAATCGCTCAGATATTTCAGATATGGCTTTATATCTTTTGGGTCTAAGATGGAATTTGCCGCATCCGGGTCACTGAAATCTCCGGTATTATAAACCATCAGCACACCGTAATCAACCGGTGGAACCTTCTGTGCCAGTTGATGTAGTCTGATTGTCGAATTAAGATTCCAAGTCAGGTTCTGCTTGCGGATTTCATGTCGGACAGAATCACATAACGCAAAAAACGAACGTTCAGTAGAAGTTGTCCAATCACAATCCAACTGTAAGCCGGACACATTTGACAATCCGTTATATGAACACATATTCTTGACGCGCGTCACGATATTTTGGGCCAACTGTCCTTCATGTCCTTTTGCATCTTTCATTGCATCCAATGTAATATACACCACAGGAACAAATTCTATAAAGCCCAAAGAATCGTTTAATATATAATAAGTCTTTTCCGGAATCCTCATAGTGGCATTTGGCACAGTACGGTTTCCGTCAATCGTACCAACGTTATCAACCGACACATCAAACATACGCAAATAAATACGTCCAATATCGTGCTTGCGCATGAATGCGAAATCGGACGAATCCGGTGCAAATACTGTTTTCCAATAATACACACTATTTTTCTCTTCATGAGAAAAATCTGTTTTATTTACATGGCGACAGCCACTGAGTATTGCAAATAAAGCGAGAAATAAGAGAAGGTGTTTCATGTACTCAAATGATTGATTATTTTAATTGTACATTTGTCTTGCTGCCCATTGAAATACTTGTCTATAATTCGGGCAAAGACTTCATCAGGCGAAACGATGTCAAAGAGCGTCATGCAGGAACAGAGTTTACGGCTGTCAATGCCTCCGAATACTTCAACAGCATCATTGGTAGAAAGATGAAGTATTGTTTCTGAAACTTCTCTTAACCGTTGGGCGAGAACTGGATTTCCTAAATATGCAGTAGCTTCCTCTATTCCGGATATTCCATAAAACTTTGAGTTAAAAGAATACCCGAGCTGTTTGAGTTGCGGAAAGATATACCACATCCAATGCCCTCGTTTCCTGCCTTCCTGTAACTCTTTGAGAACTATTGGATATATCAAATCCTGTGCTTCTATAAAGCGTTGAAGATTATAGTTATCTTGCTCCATATCTTTGTTTTGCTTATGCAATACCCAATAGCTCTTTTCCATGAAGGAGGAGAATCAGGAATGCCTGTATTTGATTTTTACCATATTTAGATAAAATTAAAGGGTTGGAATAACCCCGGTATGATGTATGGAGCTATTCCAACCCGTAATATTTAGTTATCGCTTAGTTATCAGATGCCATCCTTCACGTACCCAAAGTACAAGGGAGGAACCAAGAATAATAATTATCCAATCTTGCAAACTCAATCCTTGAACATTGAAGAATTGTTGAATACCAGGTATTTCCACCATTGCCACTTGCCCTATCATGATAATAGCCACAATGATAAGTAATCCCTTACAACCTTTGAAATGTAAAGCACTACGACCAGTCTCGAATGCACGCGCATTGAAGAGATAGAAGAAATGGGTCATCACAAAAATAGTGAAGAGCAGAGTCAACTCATACGTAGATACATGGCCTTTTTCACCCAATTGAAGTGATAACAAATCTGTGAGTTGGTGAATGTCTGCGTGTTGGAATATATAAAGCAAACCGAGTAACATTGCAAAAAAGAATCCACCTACACCGATAATGTTAGCAATCATTGATTTATTAAGAATAAAAGCATTACGGTCGCGGGGTTTGTCCTGCATTACGCTCTCTGAAGGAGGAAGTGATGCCAATGCCATTGCTGCAAAAGTATCCATAATAAGGTTTATCCACAACATTTGAGTTACAGTCAATGGACTTTCTGTTCCCATAAATGCGCCGCAAAGAACTAAGAAACAAGCTGTTACATTTACAGTAAGTTGAAATAACAGGAAACGCTGAATGTTTTGATAGAGTGAACGTCCCCACATCACAGCCTTACCAATGCTTGAGAATGAGTTATCGATGATGGTAATGTCAGATGCTTCTTTGGCAACAGATGTACCATCGCCCATTGACAGTCCCACATGAGCAGTATGTAATGCAGGTGCATCATTTGTTCCATCACCAGTAACAGCTACTACCTGATTTTTCTTTTGCAAGGCTTCTACCAACCGTTTCTTGTCCATAGGACGTGCGCGGGCGATAATCTTTAGATCCTGTACACGGTCAAGCAATTGTTCCTCTGTAAGTGCAGCAAAATCGGGGCCAGTAATGATGTTGCGTTCTGTATCTGTAGAAGTCCAAAGACCTATTTGACGACCTATTTCCTTTGCCGTACCCGGAGTATCACCAGTTACAATCTTTATGTTTATACCTGCATCCAAACATTCTTTTACTGCATCAGGGACATCTACACGAACAGGATCTGCAATAGCAGCAATACCAATGAAATGAAGTGATGTAGCAACCAGTTTGCCATTTTCAATCACAGCATTATCGTTTTCCAACACTTGATAGGCAAAACCAAGTGTACGCATGGCTCGTTCCTGATAGGAAATTAACTGCTTATCAACAATAGTTTTATCTACATTGGTGACTTTGCATAAGTCAAAGATTATTTCCGGAGCACCCTTCACATAAAGTATTTTCTTGCCTGGTATGACAGCAGATTCAACAACAGTAGCCATATATTTACGCTCAGTAGAGAATGGAAGTTCTTGTACAACATTTACACTTTCACGCAGCATACGATAGTCCACCCCTTTGTTGTTTAACCAAAGTAGTAATGCCCCCTCTGTCGGATTACCCAGTACTTGAGGTTTCTTGACGTCTGAGAAATCAATAGATGCGGTGGAGTTTACTGCCATTCCTTCGTTGATAACACTATCGGAAATATTATCTGCATAAACTTTTATATCGTCCACTTTCATTTGATTTTGAGTCAGTGTACCTGTTTTATCTGTACAAATTACGGTAGTTGCTCCCATTGTTTCGCAAGCGTGCATTTTACGAACAAGATTATTTGTTCGAAGCATTCTTCTCATAGAATATGCCAATGAGAGTGTAACAGCCATAGGCAACCCTTCAGGTACCGCTACAACAACCAATGTAACGGCAATCATCAATGTTTGTAGAACATATGCTATAAAAGGAGCAATTTGTTCCATTGAGCCAAAACAATCTGTTCCGTTGCTGATTAAATAACCTGCAATACGTCCAATTATAATCAATGCAGCAAAACCATAGCTCAATTTGGTAATCCAAGCACTTAATCCGTCAAGTTGCTCGTTAAGCGGAGTTTTCACACTGTCATCAATCTGTGCTGCCTCAAACACTTTGCCTTGTTCGGTTGCATCACCAACTGCAAGTACACGGAATATACCATGCCCTTCCATTACCTTTGTACCTTTCATTACATGATTGGTTGGGTAAGTAGCATTCTTATCAAACTCTTCTTCATTGATACTCTTACCACATACAGGTTCTCCAGTTAAGGTGGATTCATCCAAATGTAATTGTACAGCTTCTATCAATTCGCCATCAGCAGCAACTTCCTCACCGGTATTAAGAATGACTATATCGCCTACAACAACATCTTTTCGAGGTATTTGTGTGGCATTCCCGTTACGGATTACCTCAACAGGTTCATCATCGTTTACTTGATTAAGAATTGTAAATTCTTTATCAGCTTGGAGCTCAAAATAAAATGCCAAACCAGTAGCAAGCAGAATAGCAACAAAAATTCCTGCCGGTTCAAAGAAGACTTCTCCACCTTCTCCCAATCCAAAATATTCATAAAATGAGATTCCAATAGAAAGCACACCTGCAATCATCAAAATTATGATAAGAGGGTCGCCAAACTTTTCAAGAAATTGTTTCCATAACGGGTCTTTCTCTGGAGGTGTCAAAATATTAGCGCCATGTTTTTTACGGCTTTCGAGCACCTCGGCATCGGTTAAGCCTGTGAAATGATGTTTTTGTTCCATATTATTCTTTATAAATTAATTATTCTTCGGTATCTGATTTATTCTTGCAGATTCAAGAATAGGTAAATTTGATTCTGTTGGTACATATATTACAGTCTTATCGCTCAAATCTGATTGTTGGCGAACCCAAAGATATTGGATGTAAGTAGGAGTAATACTACCGTTCTCTATTTTAATCGCTTCAGCAGCCCCTTTAGCTCTCTCTATTTCTGCTTGTGCATTCAATTTCTCTGCTTCAAGATTTGCTCGTGCTTCCTCTATCTTTATTTTACGATTCTGTTCGGCTTTGGCAAATTCTGCTTTACCTTCCATTTCCTGCGACCAAACATTATACCAAGGTTTGATAAAAGCCATACTTACCGTTAATAATATTACTGTTAAAATTCCCCATAATGCTTTTTTAATAAGACTGGGGGTGAAATCTAAATCCATATTCATACGATATCAATATTAATACTTATTCATTACTTTCAAATTCTTTAGCTGATATAGATGGCCCAAGACCACTGCCATATGTTGACATTTTGAAAACCATTTCTCCTTCCGTCCATTCGGTTTCAGTAGATGTTACAGAGAACTTTCCCCCATCGTGATATGAAGATTGTCCGTATGAGGATGTAGCTTTGATTTTCAGCTTAAATGTGCCACTTTTATTAAAGTTTACCGTTCTTGATGAATGTGCAGGTAAAGACACAGTCGTATATAGTCCTCCAAAAGAGTAGATAACCTTCAATGTCATTGTATAATCTGAACTGTTCCTAAATGTGATCGAAGCGTTTTTCTTTTGACTGTTATACTCATAATCATACACAGATTGAGCCATAGCTGTTGGTGCAACTAATAACATCATAGTAAACACAACATATAAAAATTTTACTTTCATATTTCCCTCGTTTATTATGCTTTATGAAATAAATTATCTTCTCTTAGGTACATATGTTTTGTTACCCTTACTATTTATATAATATTGTCCACCACGACTACCGGTATGAATAGTGCGACCTGATCCATAATTGTATGCATTGGAAGAGTAATCACGGGCATGGGTTCCAATAGTACCCGTAAAAGTGTTAAGATTTCCACTGGTTGAAAAATTATCATGATTAGTCGTATTAGTAGATGTCTTGTAATGCCCTTGTACATAAGTACCGTCCTTTCGGGTATATCCCTGTTGGTATCTTACAGAACTATTCGTTGTGCCGATACTCAATGAAGAGGTTGAATTACGTTTGGACGAAGTTCCGTAGATATTTTGAGCGTGAACTCCAAAAGTTGCGCAAATAGCAATTGCTGCTGTCAAAATAATATTTTTCATTTTCTTCGAATTTTATTTGTTATACATTTGATTTCCTTTTGATGCTGCAAAGTTAGTTTCAACTTTACGGAGTTTTTGGATTTCCAAAACATTACAACACCTTTACATTATTGCTATCGCTAAAGGGTTGCAAGGTTATAACATCGTCATGTTACGACTATATTTCAGAAATGTAATATTTTACATCTATGCCTCTATACATGTCTTAAATTCATTATTACATTATACACAAACCAACTATTTATTCCTTCCAAGAATATAGGTTTGCTGTTTGCCCCATCTTTTTGTAGACCAACTCCATTTGAATATGTATCAATGTTTATAATTTTATCAAATGACAATCTGAAACTCTTCTCTGGCGAAGAAAAGTAAATATGTTTATCTGTCAGACAAACACTACCTACTGAAATCCTCTGCATATAAGTAGTTTCTACCGGGTGTCCCCTAAAGCCTCCTGTCCTATAATAAATACCTTTCGCCACCCTTACACTAATACCACTACTTCTTCCGACATATTCTCTTTTTATTTTTTGCTCATAGAATATTATGTCTCGGAATAACCATATCATAGTTTCATTTCTTGAAAGCATAAATGGAAAGTTTCCGGCAATAGTTATTTTAGGTGATGGTTTGTTTCCATTCAGTATATCCTGAATAACATCTGCTTGCAACATTTTTTCTATGGAATGATGCTGGTTAAGTATCGCTTGTGGAATTTGAGAAAATTGTATAAAACGGGCTACACTTTGTTTTTCTGCATCATTTATAATATTGTCTTCAAGATATTTCTCTATTACATCGTCTAATACATCTACAAAAATTTTTTCTTTTGTTGCTTCATCAATGTATGAACTACTTATTATTTCATTTATTTCTTGTTCTCTACAATAAAAATCCTGAAGATTAGAGAAACAAGACATTAGTATATTGCGAAGTTTTAATTTCCCGTCGTTATATTTTTTCTCACATTCTGAATGCGAATGTTGAAACCATCCCGCATCTCTATGGCAATATTTACATTTTCCCATATTAATTTCGAAGTTTTGATTGATAATTTACGCTTTGTTTTAAGTAAGTCATAAGCATGATAACTCCTATAAAAGTAATAGGCAATGCTATTAACATTCCTAATGAGCTTCCACAGAATGTATCATATAAACCATGAATAATGGCTGGAATTGCAATTGCTAAGAAATACAAGGATATTCTATATTTGGGATATAAATTTGCAAAGGCTATAAAATAGCCTGCTATACCACACCAAATAGCATGAAGAAAAGGAAGACTTGTTAAACGAGCTATATTCATAAAAAATGCTCCGGTATAATCCAATTGAGTATTTACTTCCATTTGGTATTGTACTCCTTCAAAAACGCCAAAAGCAATACCTGACATTAAGCCATAATATACTAATGTCTGTGGCAATAACGGTTCTTTTGTTTTTCTATAAATAACAAACAGAGGAATTGCTTTAGCCAATTCTTCCATTAAACCGACTCCCAAGGTATATCCAAATAGATTCAAAGGGAAAGATAAATCTATCAATCTATAGAATGGATTTATACGTGGAATACCTAATACATCCCAGGCGACAAATACGAATAACTGAGTCAAGAAGAATATTGAAATAGTATTCTTTATAGATACTTGCGGTGTCTTGAAGAGGTAATAAAAGAAAAGTCCCCATATACATGAAAAGTACAAAGCAATCGCATAGAATACGCCAAAATTCCACATTGGTATAACCATTAACATACTAGGAGACAATCCAACTATAGCCAAGGTTAACAAGCGTTTCTCCGAAAGCCATTGCTTGTTGATAAAACTATTCTTTGGTATAATAAGTTCTGTTCCTATTTTGCGTAGCTGTGCTATTAAATCGCCACCATGAGATACTTTTGGCTTCAATCCAGCCCTATGCAAAAAATAATATACTGTATTTACTTCATTTGTAGATACACTTTTAGCTTTGTCATGAAGTAAAATTTGCCCATTGTTTACATATGACAAGAGAGTATTCTCATCGTATGGGCCATAATCTTGATTATTTCGTACAATATATACCATTAGAAACGGATGGATTTTAATAATGTATCAAGATAGTTGTAACCATCCCCAATTTGATAATATGATACTACGCAAACTTTTTCCGTTCGTTCATTAAATAATAGCACATAATGCCATTGAATAGGAGTTTCTGTTTCATATTGAATCGTTTTAATAAAATATGGATTGTCATTAACAAAACGCTTTTCATTTAGGATTTCCTTATAAGAATATTTTTCAAGTTCTGAGTCTTTCCAATTTTCCCAATAAGAATTGAAATTATCGGTTGTAATATCGGAATCATAATCGCTGCATATTCTTACCCAAGCACAATCACTAAGTTCCAAATCAAACAGAGTGATTTTGGGTTCATCTATTTCTTGTTTTTCACATATAAATCCATCAGGTTTTGTGAACACTATGCGTCCATCTGTGTATTCATTATATGCTAAATCTACCGATGAAATGAATTGAGCTTCTTTTTTATCGTATTGTGACTGTATATCTGCGATACCAATGCCAAGCATAAATAGGGGAACTATAACAAATGCTGCTGTAATATAATAGTCACGACTATATATTTTACGGTATGTTTTTGGAATGATATTATTGACCTGCTTAGAAGTTGTCAGATACAAGAACCAAACGATACTCCATATCAAAGAACGTATAAGACGAGGCATACTCCCCATACCAGATTCCTCAAATTCACCACTAAATAGAGTTATAACATTTGATATAAAGACAGCAGCTATATATACCTTGGCTAAATAAACTGCATTTGGCTTTCTTTGGAGGAAAGCATAGATAGTGTAAATGGCTAAGGCTAATAACATTATACCCAAAAACACATCTGCAAGTGCTAAAAAATGACTCCCATATTCTTCTATATTATAAGTAAGTATAGGATATAAAGCACTTACCAGACCACCAAGACCAATGGAAAAAAGTAGAAATCCTAACCATCCATGAATGTTATCATTGGGATTAGGATAATCTATTTGAGGGCACGATGCTTTTTCCTGTTGATTGAAATTTGCATTGTCATGTATGACTTGATTTGTTTTTTTCTCCAAATTTATACGCTTTATATAATGGTCACATGACTGCCCATTAAATTCTATATTTTCTATACAAGTACTATTATATTTCTTGCATTGTTCGCATTGATCCTTTATAGCCATAAATCTAATTATTAACAAGTTGAACAATGACTAATCTACCTCCTTGACTTTTGTCAAGGAGAATCTGCCGACCTTCTGTAAGTGGAACATATCCGCCGATTGGAATATCTTTTTGTTCAGTAATGTCACGCATATCAGGGAGACGCCTATTGATAAGTATCCATTGTCCATTATGGAAATGAAAGTCTCCGACTGGCTTCTTATCATTATCGCTTGTCTTTTCATTTGCTGATACCAAGTTGTTGGAGTGCCACCGATAAAGAGTCTGCTTATCATAAATCATTAAGCGATAGTTTTCCGAAATGAACTTTCCATGAGCAGGTGCATAATAAAAGTTAAGAATTGGTAGCTGTCCTTTATATTCTCTACCACAGAACGGACAGTGAGGCTTGGTAGTATTGTCGAAAACATACCAGTGAGCCTGACAATCTGGATTTTGGCATGGCTGTACCAAATCACATGTCTTGATAAGTGCATCTTCCCATTCAGCCGCACTGGGACGCATAGATGGATTGTGCAGCCCATCAATGAATGCTTTGTCGAACAATTTTTTCAAATACGGACCACAAATAGTATAGGGGAGCCGATTTGGATCGCCTTGTGGCAATTGGGACGGTGCCAGCTGGTTAGGTTTAACGCGATTGGTAGAATCAGTGGGATGTTCAATGAACAAGGCCTTTGCTCCATAACGCATATCATCGTCTTTTTGTGGATCGTCTATATTCCACACTTTTCCACCGTCCAAAGGATGGCGGTTGAGCAGAAAAGTATAGATGAGTACTGCAAGTGCGTAGCGGTCTGTAGTAATCTTAGGCAAATTTTTTTTTGGATCGTCTATTTTTAGTGTCTTTGTGGCGAGAACTTCGGGTGCTATAAAACCAGGAGTACCTACCACCTCTGGCGGGAACTTGCCGGGTACAACCAATCCATCATCATCAATAATGCAGGCCGAACCAGAAAGGGGGTCAACAAGTACATTATTGTAGGAAAGATCCGAATGAGCTAGTCCTGCGGCATGTATGCGGCGAATACCACGTGCTATCTTCAAACACATATGCAAACGCGACAGAAATGTACCTTTCTGATCGGCAGGAACGAACTTGTTGATGAGTTTTGCCGAAGAGAACCATTTGCCGTTCTTTTCCTGACCGTTCTTAATGAAAGGCCATTGGGCATCAATTCCTGTAAAGAAGAACTTTTTGTTATAGAAAGGAATAACAATACCCGTGAGTCCTTTCCATTCCACCATTTTAGTAGGCCATGCAAATATGTCATTCCAGTAATCTCCATCTGAGTTCTGAACGAAAATCTTTTCGCGATACACCCCAACAATGTTTTCCAATCGGGCTTTGTCGTTGGCATTTGTAGGATTACGGTAGAATGCCACAACATAAGTTTTATCGGTTGAGAAATATACATCCTTAACTCCGCCTTGAGCCTTAATCTCGTCATAGAACTCAACGGTAGAACCGTCGGATGCAGTCAGTTTAATTATATTAGCCATAACTTCTTCCTTTTAAGATTCTACATTGATTTTATCAGAAGAAATAGTTCCTGTTTCATTTGTATCGGAGATTTCTTTTGCCATTTGTTCTGTTACTTCTTCACATTTTGGATCAGTCTCTTCACCCTCATATAAAATGGCAATAGTGCGGTCATCGTGATTTCCTGGCGACCAAAAGTCAAGCCAATTCAATAATTGCTCTTTTGATGATTCGTTGTCGTCAGTAAGTTCCACTCCATTCTCTTTAAGGTCGTTCCACAAAGCATCCCATCTGTCAGGATTGTTCAGATTGACATCTGTTTCAAACTTCGGGTCACTTACACCATCTGTCATCATAAAAAGAGCGGTGAAGTCATCTACTATATTGAAACGAAGTCGCTGGTATAAACTTTTGGCATCCTTGAAAATGTCCGGCATGGTGAGAAATCGAGTCTGCCCTGCAAATTCTCCTTCGTCCGGTACACCAAGTATTTTAGCCGTATGTGTATGTTTGTCATAAAGACAAATTGCACCATCACCCACCCAAAATGAAGCTAGAAACCATCCAAAAGAAAATTTTTTACTAATGACAAGCAAAAGTGTTGTCGCATATTGTTTAGGTTGATTGTTGACGGTGGCCGCTTCAGCGTTAATCGCACGATGAGCCTTAAACGCTGCAGTTCCAACAATCTTATATATATGATCTCCAACTTGTTTGCGTGCATCGCTTTCGCCGTCACCCATCTGTTCGTTGTATTTCAATATTGCATTTTCAAAATCTTTATTGCCATTAAGTTGTACAATACAATAGTTCACTGATTCCTCACATGCAATACGAGAACCTTCACGTGAAAATTTAGCAGAACCGGCACCATCAGCTACGGCCATAACATACCATCCATTGTCCATATGAGCCATTTTGAAATGGTCATCGCGAGGTTTAGCTTCTTGTGCATGGCTACGTCCACGCTTACTGGCTGCCACAATATCTTTCTGAGGTGTTCCGTCAGCAAGGGCTTCTACTTTTATATACTCTACCTGAATATCATTATTTTGATACTTTGGTTCAGGCATATTTCCCCAATCCACAGGTAGGTCTTTCCACAATTTACGAGGATCTTGATTAATTACGAAAGGCACTTTCCGTTCCAAAATAGGATGTTCTTCTGGCATATCCACACCTACAAACTGATAGCGTATAATCAAATCAAATGTTGATTGAGCTGTTGCACCATTTTTACGGAAATATTCCAAAGACGGGCATCCTGAGATAGTAAAAGACTTCCCATCTGCAGCTGTTACAAGGCTCAACCCATGAATATTTTTATCGAGTCCAGATACGCTTACGAGAACAATCTCCATACCGTCTAATCCATCGGGATCTAAAACAGGCATATCTACAGTCACTTCATATTCCTGATTTTCCTTTGCATTAGGTATATTAAGATCCCACACAATTTTATTCTCTGCCATTTTTATTTTATCCATAAGATAGTCATTGTATAAATTCCACAATTTGTCTGACAAAAAACGGAGAAAATTTTCTACTTTCTTATCATCTTTATTTCCAATGAGAGTGTCTATGATTTTATCAATATCCATATTTTACCCCCTTCCTCTTGTAATGTCTATTCCTCCTTCAGCAATTTCACCTAAAGTTCCTTCCATACCACACCAAGGACAAGCTGTCGTTTGACCGCCCGAACACATAATGTTACCACATTCACAAACTACTACTCCGAGCTGATTTCCACAACAGGGACAAGTCGGCACACCCCGCAATGACATCGTATTGATATTACGGTTCGATTTTCCATCACTCAAATCATTGTAATTTTCTTCATCAATAGGATAGGCTCCCACGAGTTTGAAGTCTGTTGTTTTTATATTCAGAGTTTCAAGCCCTTCTATATTAGCAAGATGCTTTGCATATTTAACCAAATAAAGTCTCTTGGTATTGGAACATTTACCAAGCAATACTACATAATTTTCATCCACCATGCAGGGCTTGGTTGTATCAACTTTTTCCAAATTAATACCATTGGTAGAAGCCAATTTTACATCATCATCTCCTACATCGGTCACTGATACACTGGTAGCCTTAATGGAAGCCGTCACCCACTTAAAGAACGCTTTGAATGATATATCATCTGTCTTATTTAGCCGAAGTACATTGTCAGATATTTGTCCTAAAAGTTGAGTATTTACATTGTCTCCAATGGATATGGCTACAATATTTGCCTTTCTGCGATATGAATTGTTCCAGCGAGCAAAAGCAGAAGATGGATTATCAGTTGGTGTACCGTCAGTAAAAAGAAAAACTATCGGCTTCCAATCCCCTTTTTGCTCCGTTGTGGTTTTAACTAAATTCTTATCCATATCATCCATCAAGAAATTCAGAGCAACACCGAGAGACGTGCCACCACCTATAGGAAATATAGGTGGATAAAACTTATATAACTCTGTCAACGGTGAAATACATTTTGCCTTTCCTGCAAAAGCAATAATAGATATAAACGCAGTTTCAAGAGCATAGGGATCTGTACGCAATTCCTGTACAATCATTCTCATGCCATCCTGAACTTGTTGGATAGGGGCACCAACCATTGATTCTGAAACGTCAACAAGGAAATATACGGGTAATCTTCTCATTGTTTTATACTAATTTAATTTCGATTGATAATTATAGGTAAAGGACTGAGATAGATTTTCCCAGGTCCTGTTATTTTCATAAGACTTAATCCTTCTCCTCGCAAAACATTACCGACAGACCATCCTGCCTGTATCTGTGAAGAAGAAAATCCGTGTAAGGCAATGATGTGATTTTCATCCACTTCTATAGTTTCACCATTCCTTAACTGCTTTTCAATGGGATTTCCCAACGAATTGAGAAAGACGGTTGCATTACCTTCAATTTTTTGAAATAGTCCAATACCTCCAAGTAGACCTTGGAGATTCAGATTGAGGTTCAAGGATACCCGACCAGTTGAAGCAACATAATGTCCTCGACGACATATAAGATTTTCTCCTTGTAATTTAACAGGAAGTAAAGCACAAGAAGAACCTGACAACACAAGTTTCTTCTCCGTATTCGTTGGATTAGAAAAACGGATAATCAATATGGACTCGCCAGACAAAGCTGATTTAACCACTCCACCAATAATAGTTCCTAAACCGGTACCACCATTTGTAAATTCAACTTCGCGCTGCAATGATTCCTCTACATAAACTATACTGCCACGTTCTGCATAAAATTCCTCTCTTGGAGCCAATGAGACTTCAAGTGTCTTAAATTCATATCCAACAAATTTGCAATTCATATCATTGTTTCTATTAAATTACCAAGTTGACTTCTGCTGGTGGAGGCGGTAATTCAACCTGATCCGTCACACCCATTGTTCGCCCTCCTTGTTGTACATTGATAGTTACCCATTGAAAAAACTTCTTGAATGTATTACTATCCATTGTATCAAGCGTAAATACATTGTCGGTAAGCTTTTTCAAAGGTTCTGTCTTTGCTTTCGGGCCAGCTGCACAAGCTACGATATTAGTAAACTGATGGCGTTTCACTTTCTGTATAGCTTCATCATATGCCATTAAATCTGCAGGCTTCCCATCTGTCAGAACAAACATTATAGGCATCCAATCTCCTTTCTGCTCACGTGATCCCATATTGACTTCTTCATCATAACGTTGGCACATCAAATTCAATGCTGCTCCCAGAAATGTAGCACCTGAGTCTGGCACATGAATATCAGGTAGCTGGAGATTTTCCAATTCTGTCAAAGGAAGAATTTGCTCAACCTTACTGTCAAACGTAATAATACTAACACAAACTGTTTCCAATGCATAGGGATCCAATCTTAATGACGCAATCATGTCTGAAAGTCCGACCTTGACGCTCTCAATAGGTTCACCCCTCATGGAACCACTTGTATCTATAAGAATATATACTGGTAATCTTCTACTCATGATTTTAGTTTTTATACCCGAAAGGCATTTGACTTATCAATGTCTTTCGGGTCAATGTCCATTATACAACAATGTTTACTTCTGGAGGGGGAGGTGGAAGTTCACTCATTGTAGTAGCTTCTGCCGCCGTTTCCTCAACAGATTTACTACTTGTACTGATGCTGGCAGATACCCACTTAAAAAATGCTTTGATTGTGGCACTGTCCGCAGTATCCAGTTGAACCACATTTTCTGTGATTTGCTTTAAGGTATCTGTACTTGCTCCTTGTCCAGCTGCACAAGCCACAACCATACCACATTTGCGTTTCTTAAATTCAGCAAGTCCTTTCGACATATCATCGGTAGGCACACCGTCAGTCATAATAAAAACCAAAGGCCGCCAGTCACCTTTCACTTCTGCGGTTGTCTTGGTAATCTCACTATCAATTTTCTTGGCTAAAAGATCTAATGCGCCTCCTAAAGCAGTACAACCACTCGCATCAATATTAGGTTGCTGGAATGCAGCCAATTCTGTCAGCGGTGTTACTTGTTGAGCCGAAGAATTGAATGTTATGATACTGATATAAGCAGTTTCCAATGCGTAAGGATCGCTTCGAAGCGTAGAGATCAAAGTCTGAACGCCATTCTTTACAGCTTCAATAGGCTCTCCGTACATCGAACCCGATGTATCGAGCAACAGATAAACAGGTAATCTTCTCATTGTTCGTTATTTTGAATAGTTTTCTATGATTCGTTTGATTGTTTTACGAAGATCATTATTATCTCTATATGCATCACCTATTGCAGCAAACTTCCAATTATTGCTTCTTCGATAAAGT
This sequence comes from Bacteroides togonis, assembly GCF_900130135.1. NCBI lineage: Bacteria > Pseudomonadati > Bacteroidota > Bacteroidia > Bacteroidales > Bacteroidaceae > Bacteroides > Bacteroides togonis. The sequence goes on from NZ_LT670820.1 coordinate 346,279, forward strand.
TTTCCCATTATAAGAGCATCGGTTTCTGTGAACTGAGCATTCTTTGCAACATCATACTGAGCAAAAACTGATGTTACTTTTTCTGGAGTTCCTTCATACATGCGAATAGCCACATAAGGAATTTTCTGAAAATCAATGTTTTTAGGTGAATAAATGTTTAGAAAGAAAAAGATTTGGTCAATTTGAGGATTTACTTTTGTTAAATCAACAGTTATTATTTCATTGTCTAATCCATCATCTCCACCTTTGTCTCCTTCTGTATCATCAGGAGTATGATACATAGCTTTATCAGTTGACCAATCTTTTCCTATAGGCAAGCCAGCAGAAGTGAAGAACTCTTTTTTGTATAATGGAGAATATAATGTATCAACAAGTTTCCCATTAGTATCAAGCATGATACAACTCAAGTCAATATCTACATCTATTTCTTCTTTTACAGGACGCATTTCTGTTTTTCGTCCAAATCCTAAGAAGCCCTCATTTACGACAATTTCTTTCATTTTAGAGACTTCTATTGCTCCCCAATTACATCCCACACAAAAATTTGTGAGTTTTGCACCAGATTCTTTTTCAAGATTGATACGTTGTCCTTTTTCAAGTTTTATTGCCATAATTTTTTTATTTTATTAATCTTTACTACCCGGTGAATAATTGAACCCCCATCCATACTGCATATCACAGTCACGATGACCATCATGAAATGTAACGAGTTTCTTCACGGTTATGGAATTATCACCTCCAAAGTTGAGTTCTGCTATTGCACAAAACTTTTTGTTACTGAATTGCTGTCCCATTTCTACGACAATATCTTCATAACCTGGAACTTTAACCTTGACTACAGCATTTGTTTCAGACCATTTTGCAACACCCTCATATATAAAAGTATAGACAATGATACGCTTGATGTTATTTACACCGGCAGAATTAATTAATATTGTTTCACCGGATGAAGAACCACCACCTCTGTCATCCCCTTGATGCCATATATAAGGCGCATTATCGTAGCAACCCTGACGGGTAACATGATGGCGGTCGCCACCACGACCATGTGAGAATTGCAAACCGTCTATTAAACTTTTTTGTCTATTACACAATTCATAAAAGCAGCCAAGGTCAAGATCTACAGCTTTACCCAATAGGCCTTTGAAAAAACCGCCTTTATTCCAATCAAGATTGACGACAATTTCACCAATCAGAGGTTTACCTGCGCGTTTTTCCAAATTGATACGATGTGTATCCCCACCTTTTTCAAGAATGATAGCCATGTCTACATAAATTTAGAAGCATATTTCTTACAAATAGGTTCAAGTCCATCCGTATGAGCATCCCCAACAGCTTGGAATTTCCATTCAGTTCCACGACGATACAATCGGCCGAACTCAACGCCTTTGTCTGTAGAAAAATCTTCATCTAGATCATAACGGCAAATTATTTCTCCAGTTAGTGCATTTTTAATCTGGATAAAAGCATCACGAACTTGACCAAAATTATATTTGCGACGTGGGTCATTGAGGTTATTAGGATTCCAATAGATACTTACAGTGAAGAGTATTTCTTTTACAGCTGAAGATGTTTTAGTCAAGTCAACATCAATTTCTTCGCTTCCTTCACCTGTATCGTCTTCATCATCACCAAGATCGTCAATAGAACCAAGCACACTTTTATCTACTGAGCATGGGCGATAGACAGGATTACCATTCCCGTCATATATTTGTTTTTCTTCATTATCCAAAGCAGGAACTTTGTTTGAAGAACCGTAAAATACAAAATTGTACTCATGTTCAATTTGTCCGCTATTACCTAACAAAAATGTAGAAGCGTCCAAATCATAAGGCGGATTGGCATTGGGATTGACTTTCCAGCCCATTTCTACTTTCAAGTGGGATAAGCTGTTGTCTATTTCTACCCGTTGTCCTTTTACAAGATTGATAGCCATGGGTTATTCGTATTTACTCGCATATTTATGAACGAGTGATTGCATTCCTCCTTTATTACCTGTCCCCATAGCCTCAAATTTCCATTCAGTACCACGACGGTATAAACGCCCAAATTCTACAGCTGTTTCAATTGAAAAATCCTCATCTAGGTCATAACGAGCGATTTCCATATTTGTTTTAGCATCATATATGCGAATATACGAGTTGCGTACTTGTCCAAAGTTTTGCCTACGTTCTTCTGCCTTATAAATAGTTGCAGTAAATATAATTTCTTGTATATTTGAGCTAACTTTGGTTAAATCAACATTTAATGTCTCGTCATCACCACCATCGCTGTTTCCTCCAGTTAAATCATCACCACTCGATTCTACAGAACCATCGGGTGATTTTTGATTACCATAGAACACAAAATATTCTTGTGCTGGAACTTGCCCATCACTACCAAGCATAAATGCCGAAGCATCCAAATCAAAATCATAGCCTGTTCCTTTATTGGGATCCCATCCGAGACCAACGCCCACCAGCGTAAGACCTTTGTCCATGCTGATTCTTTGTCCTTTTTCAAGATTAATCATAATACTGTTGTTTTAATTTTGAATTTCTTTTGATGCAAAATTATAAATGACTTCTCTTATATTCTTGGTTTCAGAAATGTTACAACTGTTATCACTCGAAATACAAGAACTATGGTTGCAACCTTTGAACCCTATTTAACCACTACCTATAATGCCGCTATCTTTATCCAATCTTCCGATTCAGTGAAGAGTTTGATATCGTTTTTCTCAGCCCCACAACAAAGGCATAATGAAGAAGATATATTCACGGCATAATTACCATATATATTCCGTTGTATCATATAGTCATCTACATGGTACAGCACATTATCTAATTTTGAGAGTTGCCGTTTCAATAAACTTATCATAGGAAGCCGAATTTCTGGAACTCCAATATTAGGGGCTTTATCTTCATCTCCTCCGAACATTCTATAAATTAATTGATACTTATGTATAATTGCTTTCATGCGTTTCTCATATCGCTCCATTTGTTTGGGAGATTGCGGCTGATTGAAATTAATTCCTCCACTGGCAGACTCCATTAGAAATAAAGCATATAGAGCTTTCTCACGTCTATGTACTTTCTCTAACATAACATCCGCTTCAGGAAAATATATTCGTTCTCGCATAGGATCTACCACAACACTACTTCTTACACTTTTCCTTAGCATTAGGATATCAAAAATCAGTTTATAATAACCTGTAAAAACGAATCTTCCTTTGTCCTCTTGTATATAATTCAAACGTAGGTTATGATAACTCTCGGCAAATAAATCCAAGATCATTCTTATCGTAAATAATGGATTATCCACTATCTCTACTAATAGAAAATTAGAGATATTTTTATCGTTAACAATCGATTCCCCTATTTTAATAAGAAATGACGGATTGATAACACGAAGTTCTTTAATAGATAATTTAGTTGCCAAATGATCACAGCAAAAAGATGCGGTAGATAAATTTTGCACCTGTTTTACAATAGTATATATACGTTCATTACTCACTTTTGGATAAAGGAACTTTGCAATCCGAAGTAAATCGGCTTCCAAAATACTATTATAGTGTTCTGAGAGTTTGGGTAGATATACCAATTCAAAGCCAGCCAATCTCACTTCCGTACATAATTCCCGATACAATAGCTTCATTTGATTATTCGTTACACTATTATATTCGCTTTCCAAATATAAAATCTGCGATTTCTCGAAATTTAATGTAGAGGATTCAACAGAAAGAACAGTAACTTCATTAGGTATTTTAACAATGAGATTTAGGCGTAAGGCAAGTAGTAATAAGGCTTCTTCTTTTGTACAAAAATCGTCAGACATGGTAGTCTTCCAAAAGTCGTTCATTAAAGAATGTCTATCTTTTTCATCAAAATTGGCTATAACACTTAAAGATTGGGACAAAGTACATGATTCAGCAAATATTTCATCCTCTTCTATAATGCCATATTTCTCTTTAAGGGCATCAAAAAAATCTATTTCCCTTATATCTATTATGCCATCTGCTTTTATTAAATCAGAGACGATTCTTACAACACTTGCTCTTTCTATCTGCCTCATATCTTTTTTGTTTATTAACCCAAGATGTAAAAGAAATTTCGATAAGACTTAAATAATAGAGCTGCCGCTTTTACATGTCAGACTTTGATATTCAAGCATTTTCTTTTTTAATTTCTTATATTATTCCCATAATAATACTTTCCTATTATTGGGGAAAAGATGGAAAAAGTTGTTTTTAACCATCTTGAGTGTACTTCTCTTTTTAAGAGACGGACATTGTAATAAAATCCACTGATTATTAAATATATAAATAATTTAGAATACTCTTTTACTCAACAAAGTGCTGAATATTTTTTGTTTGATATACTTGTTTTTCTAAGAAATAGCATATTTTCGTCTCAATTATAAAGTATTCTCATTATATTTCCATAACTTTGTACTCGGTGTACTTCTCTTAAAAAGAGAAGAGCAAATTTGCTCAACAAATTAAGCTTACAATAAATTAAGAATAGTACTATTTGCCTTATCCACAATAGATGTATCAAGAGAATCAAGATAAATACGTGTTGTTTTTTCCGAATCATGTCCCATTGCTTTGCTTATGGTTGCAATAGGAATCTCTTCTTTTTGCGCAATGCTTGCCCATCCGTGACGGGCTACGTAGGTAGTAAGTGGTATAGAAAGATTTATGAGTTTGCCAATCTTCTTTAGATTCCGGTTAATTCGATGACATTCATTTTCATATTGTTTTCGATCATTTTGGTCTTTATTTCTGATAATAGGTAGCAAGTAATTAGTGTTAGAAGTGTCGTATTTGTCAATGATTTCTTGCATTTGTTTTTCCCATTTAATGAACAATAACTGGTTGGTCTTATGGCGACGATAAGTTAAAACTCCATTTTGTAAGTCTTTTTTCAACAGAAATGCCATATCTACAAAGGACATACCACGAGTGTAAAATGAAAAAAGAAACATATCTCTCGCATATTCCATCGAAGGATGCAAGGTTAGATCTAAATCTCTTATTTGCCGAATAACCTCTATCGATACTGCACGTTTCACTGTTTTGTCGATACCTGTATAGACTTGTTTGAATGGAAATCTTTGAACGGTTAGTTCTTTGGCTACGGCACGGTTGTAGATTGCTCGTAAATTACGCATATAGAACGAGATAGTGTTTGGACATACTTTTACGGATTCCAGATACGTTTCATATGCTTCTATTATATCAGAGTTCACTTCTTCTGGTAATAATTCCTTGTCATTACGGAATCGGGAGAAACTTTTCAATGTAGTAGTATAACTCTTTACTTTACTTTTTTTTCCTATCTTTTTAAGATTTTCAATTTCTTGACGAGCAAAAGCGATAAAACCATGTCCTATTATCGGATGTAAAAATAGATATACAATTTTATCTGCCGTATACACCTCGCCACTCCGTTCTAGTCGGTTGATAATACTTTTCAGTTGTTTGGTATCATCTAATAAAGTTTCCTTCAGCGAAACCAAATAGTTTCGTCGTATAGAATCTGATTCTACTGGTAAAACGAGGCATTCTTTTTCAGCGTTCCATTCTTGCGGAAAGACTTTATACCCTGAACTAATTTGTCGTACTATCCGATTATGTGTTACTCGATAAAATAAGGTACCCTCATTCTCTGTGGAAGAGGATGCACGAAATTTGATTTTAATTGTTGCCATACTTCTATTCGATTGAGTTGCTATATAATATATAGAATATTAGGTCAGCTGGCATCTGACTATACATATATCACTATAAATCAGTATTTTGTCCTAAAGGTATGGCTTATGAAAATTGCTTGCAATACATTAAACATTGGATTATGTGAGAGGTTATGAGATTTTGTGATACTATGAAAATTCGTTTGCTGACTTACTCCGTGTCTATGACACCAAGTAAGTTCCAGCTGACAGGTTACTACGATTGATGGAAGTTTCCAGTCCGTTGCCATAGAGAGAGCCTGCAAGACTACGCTTTGCTCCATTTTACAGGCTCTCACAACGGCAACGGCGTTTCAGAATATTCTTCATATATATGGATACTTGCCTGCAAGGTGATAATCTGTTCTCCGAAAAATGTAAGACGAATGTGGCTTGACAACCATTTGAGTCTCGTAGTCGGGAGCCGTTTTTTACGTGCAAAGCTACTGCGGACAGGGAGAACGTCAAGTGTCGCTGGCGCTTTCGGTCGGAGGGCTTGACGGCAGCCTTCCGCAAATTTTCCCGTTCCTCCAAAATTTGGGTATTCCGTCCGCGCTCTCTGATCTCACACTTGCCTTATCTCCCTTTACGTCCGCAGTCCGGCCTGCACGAAAAACGGTTTTCCCGACCACGAGGCTCAAAGGAGCTTCACAAGAGGGAAAAGAATTGAAACCTCCAAACTTAAAGGATTATGCGAGTAAGAAAAATGACTATCGAGCAAGGACGAAGAGTTGGCATAGACCGCTTTCCCAACTTTCACAGGACAGGAAGTGTCCGAGGCATGAAGAGGCTCTATTATGGGAGCAGGTGTTTACTGGTGCGGTGTGGCGATTATATCTACAACGTGTCACCCGAACCTTGGATTTATTATCAGGCAACCATTTAAATTGTAACAATATGGACTATCAGGAATTTTCAGGAGCGACAGTCTCCGGGCAGGACGAGGCTTTCGCCCAAGAGTTTGCAAACTTCGTGAACGGACGGATGTGTTCCGCCGACAAGACCGGCAGGGAACTGACCAGAGCGCACCGCTACCTCCAGCAGCAGATGTTCAAGGTATTCATCGGCTTCATGCGGCAGTTGGCGCACAATTACCAAAATGGCTTTTATGACGAACGCAACGAGTGGGCTTCACGGCTCGCTTCGGAAGCGTACCAATATCTGATTGAAAGAGAACTTATTTATGACCCCGAATTTTCAAACACTAAAACTTACTGATATGTGGGACGATACAGATTTTCCGGAATACGGACAGCAATGTGAGCTGATAGCACCGTGGCGTGGCTATCATCGTGGTACAATCATCGCCAAAACCGCAAAAGGCTTTACCGTGCAGTTCAGCAGCGGAGCGGAAATAGACGTTTACGAGGACGAAATTAAATTTGACTGATTATGTGCAGGCTTATGACACCCATGTTGGAGGAAGCCTTGAAAGGCTATCCCCTTTATTCCCAAGACGGCAAGGGAAAGGACGCTGTTTGCCGTGCGGTTTTTGCCCTCGGTTCTGTCCGCTGGTTCATTCTTGAAGGAGAGACAGAAGGTAATGACACCATTCTTTTCGGTATAGTTGTCGGACTTATGGAGGACGAGTACGGCTACATTTCACTGAACGAGCTGTCGGAAGTGGAGCTTGACCTTACGGCACAAGGCCTTGGCAAATTGCAGGTACGGCAGCAAATGAACTTCCAGCCTGCACCGCTTTGCAGGCTGAATGACCACCGTCTGCAACGTTTCCTTGCGAGATTTGAAGATTGAGTTTATAAACCGTCAGCCGTGGCTTGACACTACGGCTGACATAAAACAAAAACGATATGCGCAAAAAAGACAGAATAGATACAGTTGTCCGATGCGGTGAAACGAACGGCTGGAATGTAAGTGCGGATGCCGGACAGAAGAATGGGATAGTCATCTTCGAGTTTTCAAAATTCACTCCGGCAGGGCAGAACTTTTCCTTTACGGCTACAATGAAAGGCAAAGACCTTGACAGTCTGATAACGGACATGGAGAACTATTACGATGACTTCGACGTGGACGAGGAAACGTATCTGTGGCTTGACAACAGGGGACACGGAAAAAACGGAGCACCTTACCGTATGAGAGATGTACTTGAAGACATGGAAGCGGCAGAGAAAATGGTGGAGGACCTTCTTGACGCAATCAGAGAAATAGCATAGGACTAAGACTATATTAAGCAGCCTGCCATGTTTCAAAGGGAATATGGCGGACCGGCTTATGTTTGTTTCATAACAACTGACTCATACTGACATGACAGACGACCAAATTATTCACATTGCAGCCATAAACGGCTGGAATGTATCAACGAGAATGGAAAACGGCATTCGATGCTTCAATTTTAAGCGGAAAACACTTGGCGGTGTAGCGTTCTGTTTTACCGCTGAAATGAAGAATGGCAAGATGGAAAATCTTATATCGGAAATAATGTCCTTCGTGGATGCCATCAACCCCGAAGTGTGTGCGTGGGAGTGGATGATAAAGTCCGGAGCGACATCCCCGGCACGCTACCTGCAAGCCGTTGCGGACATGGAGGACATACGTACAAAGGTATGGCTTCTTGCCTGCGACTTGTCAAAGGCAACAGGTAAAAGTCCGTTTACGCATCATTGGCTAAATTGACCGGAACGGAAAGCGTCAGTGGCATCCGACCCTGCCGTCTTTCCGTCTGCGGCCTTTCTTCGGGAGACCGGCTGCTTTATAGGCTATCAAGTCCGCTCCACGAAACATAAGTTTCGTCTTGTCCTGCATTTTCACAAAAGGCAAAGGCCTTTCGGGATGACTGATATAGGCATAGACAGTACACCTGTGAACACCCAAATAACGTGCGGCTTCACTGACGGAGTATATCCGACCGGGAAGAACTTCCAAAAACAACTTGTGTAAATCCATATCCAACTTCGCTTTGCCATAAAGATAAAATCGGAATACATATATATCAATACGTTAGATATTGGAATATCAGCTATTTAATGGGATTTTCAAGAAATATGTGTTATCAAACGCTGTAATGTTTAAGACTACATTGAGAAATGTATGCGTTACAAGAAAACAAGAAGGGCATATATTTAGAGGTTGACAGCGTTGACAAGGGAGCCAACGTCAAACGTATCTTATAAGGTTTGCCATAAGCTACTATCATACAATATATTATCTTTTTCTTTATTAAAAGAAGAAATAAATAGTATATCGTGATTTGTCAACCTTTGGCTCCAAATATCTTGGGTTTTTCTGAAAGTGGCTACCTTTGTCAACGTTTGTCAACGCTGATTTTCAATATAAACTATTTGGTACTAAATGTATTATGCTTTGTCAACGCTGTCAACATGAAAATATGTGCAGATATTTTTTTGAAAGTTATAGGAAGTCTTAGATAAGATTAGATTCTAGTATAGGGGATTTAATTACGGAAAATATTTATATTATCCGTAGATAAATACCCATTATTCGGATAAATTCAATAACTTTGCAATAGAAAATACCAAGATATGGAAAATATAACAGATATGTTGGCAAACAAAGGTGGGGTTCTGTCCGTAAAAGATCTTTCTAATCGCTCTGAATATAAACGAGTACTTCGAGCTGTAGAAAGAGGCGAACTTATACGGGTACGCCAAGGGGTTTATGCTGAGCCAACAGCTCTTTTCAGCACGATGGTAGATATAGAGCGAATAATACCTGGCGGTGTTGTATGCCTATATAATGCCTGGTCTTATTACCAGCTTTCAACAACTGTCCCCCCCGCATTTTGTATAGCCATAAGAAGTAAAAGAAAAATTGTTCTTCCAGATAGTATTCCTATACAACTTTATTATTGGAAGGATGAGTATTTTGATATTGGTGTTATTGAACAAAATGTTTCCGGTCACACAATACGAATGACAGACTTAGAAAGAAGTGTTTGCGATGCCATCAAGTATCGAAATAAAATTGGTATGGATATATGTGCAGAAGTCGTAAGAACATATCTGAAACGGAATGACAGAAATCTTAGTCGCTTATATGATTACGCTAAGAAATTGAGAGTATATAAAACACTTAACTATTTCATTGAAATAACATTAGAATAATGAAAAGAAAAATAACCAATTACGGGAAGTCCGTCAGAGAAAAGCTCCTGAACTTGAAAAAAACTTCCGGCCATGAATATATGTATTTATTAGCACGGTATTTTAACGAACGGCTGCTGTATCGTGTTTCAGTAAGTCAGTTTAAGGACAACTTTCTATTGAAAGGTGGTTCGCTTTTGTATGCAATGGATGGATTGGATGCCCGACCTACCGTGGATGTTGACTTTATGGCAAAAAGAATAAGTCGTGACAGGAAACATTTGGAATCTGTATTCAAAGAAATTCTAAGTATTCCTTGTGAGAAAGATGGTGTTGTATTTAATGTGGATAGTATCAGAGCAGAACCTATTACAGTGGAAAAAGAATATCCCGGGACCCGCTTTTATTTTACCGGATATTTGGATACTATTGAACACAATATGTCTATTGACATCGGTTTTGGAGATGTGGTTACGCCATGTCCTGAAACTGTGGATTTTCCATTACTTCTACCTGATAATCCATCCATTAATATTCAGGCATATTCGATAGAAACCGTAGTAGCTGAGAAATTCCATACAATGATAGATCGTGATGTACTGAATAGTAGAATGAAGGATTTCTTTGATTGCTATCAGATTCTTACAACAAAGGATATAGATAAGACTACATTACAAGAAGCAATCAATGCAACTTTCGAAAACAGAAAATTGGAATATAATCCCAATTTGAAACTGTTTACTGACGATTTCAAAACAGATCCTGAGCGAATTAAACGCTGGCAGTTGTTTTTGAAAAAAATCAAATGGAAAGTCAATATTCCTTTTGAAGAAGTCATGTCAGTTATAGAGAACAATCTGAAAAGTTTAATGGAAACCTATTTCCAGAAAGACAGATTAGAATAATCTATTTAATGCCAAGTGTTTAATCCGAAATCAGATGAAAACACTTGGCTTTAATGTCACATTCAATATCCTTCTAATTCTGTATTATCAGATACAACTTCCGTTTCAAGTTCAAGTCCGAACGTATCCTTTAATTGCTGGTAGTCAAAACACAATGCTTTCGGACGGTTCACCTTGACCTTCCTGACCTGCTCGCCATTGACAATCTCAATGGAATATTCCGGCAGACCACTTGGAGACAGAATCGTAAACCTATCCTGTTTCAGACCGAGATACGACGGATGTGATTTCAGATACGACAGGATGGTGGACCAGTTCGATCGGTTGGCCGTAGCGTTCATGTTCCGGCTGTTGAACAGGGAGGCTATGGCCGCCATGTTCAGGTAGAGGATAGGACGGGCCTCGTTGAACTCGATGTCTTCCCTGACAGAAAGAGGTCGGAACGATTTCATGTAACGGATACGGTAGTGAACCCGGTCAATGCACTTCCCTGATGTCTGGAATCCCTGAAGCATGTTCCAGAAGTCGGCAATCTCCGAACTCTCCTGGGCCAGCTCGTTCTGAACACGTATGCCTTTTATGGCCGTATCAAACAGTTCCGTATAGGTAAATGGAACGTCTATCACTGTTTCTAACGTGCGGAAAGCGGCCAGCGGAATGACCCAGTTGCCGAAAATACGGTCATGGATGGTCTCGTTCTCTAACTTCGTGGCCAATTCACGCTTCGTGATGGAATAGATTTCCGGAAAATTCTTCTCGAACAGCTCCCGATGGTTCAGTATTTCCAGCGTGAGATGCGTCAGCCCCAAATTACAGAGAGCCACCAGGTCTTCATAATGTTTCTTCTCCGCCTGGCTGAAAGAGGTTTTCGAGAAGGTAAGGAAGATGACACGGGTATAAAGTGCCATGTCCTGCGTGGGCTTGTCCTGACCGCAAAGCACCACGCCGGTAGTGACGATGGTCTGTGCCGCCATCCCGTCCGTGCCCGTATTCTTCTTGGTCTGTCCGCCGCCTCCCCACAGTCCTTTCAGATAGGCTATCTTGCGGATGTCAAGGTCGTTCTTGTATTCGTCCAGCACGACAAGGGTATTGACCGCCTGCGATACACGGTCGTTCATGGCAGGAACGGAGGTGACACCCAGGTTGGGCGGATCAACCCCGTGCAGGAAGAAGGACTGGAGGGAGGTGGCGAGCGTGGTCTTGCCGGTTCCCTTCTCGCCAAACAGGTTGAGTATGGGGAAATGACGAGTACGGCTGAATATGATGTCACGGAACAGGGTGGCAAGCAGGTAGCAGAAAGCGACGTTCGCGTTCTCTCCGAATACCTCTGTCAACCTTGACACATAATCATACAGCTTTACCCCGTTGCGGTTCTCGTGTACCATCAGCCGCTCGAACTGGAAGATTTCCTGGTTGTGAATGTAGATTTTGGATGTGGCCGGTATATAGAAAGCCTTGCCGTTATCACCCCTGACGATGCCCAGTTCATTGACAGCCCTGAACGAGCCGCCGGCGAATATGCCGTTGCCAAAGGCAAAGAAACCCTCTGTCGCATTCCAGCCCAGTTTCCGGACACGCTCTGCCGTATCGGTCTTTGAATAGAGGTATTCCTTGACACGATTGAGCCTGTCTATCTTGGCCAGCCATACATAGTTGCCTAGTGAACCGACCTTCTGCTGGAAGTTGCTTAGTGAACACAGTTCAGACTCCTTCAGCTCGACGACACGGCAGACGTTGTACATGTTCCTCATACGGAAAATACGGGTACCGTTGTTCTCGTCCTCGATATGAAACAGCGGTTCCATGACAAAGTTGGATATTCTGACCGGCTCGTCATCATCCTCGCCGACGGAATAATAGCAGTTCTCACGTACAAATAGGCCGAACTGGCGCAGCAGTTCCGCCTCACGCTGCATCTCGTTCATGGAATCGGAGCGGTTGCTTTTCCTCCGGGCTTCACCCCGTGCCTGTGATACGGCATCACGCCACAGCTTTACCTTGCCGTGCAGCTTTGAAAGCTGTTCGACGCACTGGTCAAACACCAGCTGGTCCTTCACGTAACGCAGCAGGTCGGCTATTTCAGAGACACATTTCCGTTCCTCCACCAATGACGAAGCCACGAAGAAACGCTTTTGTGCCAGCCAGATGATGAAATGCTTCTCGGCCAGTGAGGTATAGTCCTCCCGACAACGAATGAAACTGTCGGCATCGTTCTTGCCGTATTTTTCTTCACCCGTATCATTTGCTATTTTTGCGAACGGAAGTTCCCTGACCGTCACATGGAAGCCTTTCCTGATTGCGGCAATTCCGTTTGTCATGACCGCCTCGAACCCTGGACCGTATGGTTTACCCTCTGCCACATCCGAATCCGGTATGAAGCATAGGGACGAGGTGAACTTTTTCAGTTGGTCGAACTGACCGTCCGTCCATGCCGTACCGAGAGCGGCCACCGTATTCTCATACCCCACGGACTGCATTCGGAGTACGTCCGGCGCACCTTCCACGATGATAAAGTAGTCCGCATCCCGCTGGCGGCTTGCCCTGTCAATGCCGAAAATCGTCTCACCTTTGAAATACACCACGCTGGTGGCCGAGTTGATATACTTCGGAGCTTTCGGATTGTCACCGATGTACCTAGCCGTATAGGCGATGATGCGTCCCCACCTGTTCCGTACAGGAATCATGATGCGCTGGCGGAACATGGCATACACGCTGCCGTCCTCGCCACGCCGGAGCATCCCAAGCTCGAACAGCTTTTCCTCGGCAAGAGACTTCTGTCGGCAATACTCCATGAATGCGGAACCGTCCTTGGGCGCATAGCCGATGCCTGCCACGGAACAGAACTCCTCCGGCCATCTTCCATACGCATATTCACGTGCCTTGGAACACTCCTCACTTGTTCCGGCTCTCAGTTTTTCAAGAAAATAGCTTTGCACGCAGTCCAATGCAGCCAGCAAGGACTCCCGGTGCTTTGTCTCTGCAACCTGTTCATGTGTACGTTCCTCGTCTGTGTATTCTACCGGAATATTATTATTTTCAGCTATGAACCTGACCGCTTCGATGAAGGAAAGATTCTCCTTCTCCATAATGAAAGTGATAGCGTCACCGCCACGGTTACAGCTGAAGCAGTGGAACAGGTTCCTGTGTGGGGACACCGCGAACGATCCGGTCTTCTCCGCATGGAAAGGACAAAGCCCCATCAGTGTCGAGCCTTTCCTTGAAAGGCTGACATAAGGTTTGAGAACATCCTCTATGGCAAGTTCCCTGACTTTGCTTATGGTGGATTCGCTGATCATAATGTCTTCATAAGATTCCAGCAGTCGATGATGGACTGCCCGGAGAATTTCGGCCGGCACGGGTTGTTCGGGTTAAGCGGCGTAATGTAGCCGTTGTCCCGGTACTTTCGGAGCGTCTTATGGCTTATGCCCAGTTCGGCACAGGTCCGCTTGGCAGAATAGACTCCTTCGGGGTCGCAGGTTGGTTTCAACTCTTTCATTTGCGATACGTTTATATGGTTATACGTGCCACCCCGAAAAGAATATTCCGTGACTATATTGCCGGGGCCGGCTTTCTTTTCAACATAGCCACAACATTGTTTACTTTTTCGGTTCCTTTCCGCATCCTTTTTCCGTATGTCCGTTATCAAGATAATCCTGTACCGTGCGTTGCAGGAGGCGGAGGTCGGCCGTTCTGTACTCTACCTTGCCGGGCCTCTTGTATGCCTCGACCTTTCCCTGGCGTCTCCATCTTTCCACGTTCCTGCGCCCGAAGATTTCATAAGCCTTCCTCTGGCTGACAAACTCCGGGTCGTCACGGTCCGTTTTCAGCATTCTGACAATCCTTGCGGAAAGGTCGTTCAGGAAGGTGTCGTATGGAATCAGGTGATCCACAAACTGAAGCAGTTTCATATCCGCATGATTTTAATCCTTCACAAAATACGTTTGACTGTAATCGTATGCTTTTCCCTGTCAGTCCTGGTCTTGAACTGGCGGTTGTAGATGGCACCCAGTTCGGATGCCTGGGTACGGACGCTCTTCAAGCGTGAAATGGGGAACGTGACGGTGTCGCCGACTTCAAGCGCCACGAGGGCGGGGCGAATTTTTTCCATGTTTTCTGCCATAATTGTTGGATGTTTAATATTTAATGTTTAACTTTGTCCTCAATAAATGAGTGTTTTAACGCTCACAAAATAACACAAAAAGGTTTATATAGCCAAATATTTGTTTGATGAATTTTGATTTAAGGTTCAATTATTGATTTAATCTTATGACAATAGATATAAAAAACGTGCATGTGGGAGAGGCCATCGACAGGCGTCGCAACGAACTCGGGCTTAGTAAATCCGAGCTTGGGCGAAGAATCGGTGTTCCCCAGCAGCACATCAACCGCATTCTCGAAAGGGAGACGATGGAGACCAACCGCCTTTTCAAAGTGAGTGAGGCACTGGGCTTCAATTTCTTTTCCCTTTTCTGTCCCGTGCAGCATCAGATTTCCGCATACCTTGCGGCGGTAACACTGGACGGGAATGCAAACAACAATATCGGAGATACCGAAATTGCTGCACAATTGACAAAGGAACAGGCTGTCGTAGAAAGCCAAAAGGAGACCATCAAACTTCTGAAAGAGCAGATAGACAGCCTGAACGCACAGATTACACGTCTTGATTCCAATCTGAAGGACAAGGACGCTATTATTGAACTATTAAAAGAAAGGAGGTAACAATAACAAAACTATTCAATCTACCTATTTTGTTAAAAGTAATATTTAAGTAATAACCCAGTAAACAATTCCAAGGGGATTAGGAAATTAAATATAATTTATAAGGTAGTGTTGTACAGAAGTTTACAATAAAGTTGTAAATTACTGATTATCAAGTTGAAATTACTGCGGCGATCGCTGCCGTAAAAGATATAAACTCTAAGCCGATACCCCATAATCAAAACAACATTAGATAAATATTCGCTTACTTTAGGCTTACACTAAATACATAAGTATCAGAATATTAAATCTATATCGGTATGGCTCAAGCTGCCATTGAAGGATGACATTAGATAGATAATCATCAATAAATTAAGGGAATTCGCTTTAAGAGTGAATTCCCTTTTTGTTTTACATATCGAAACATTAGTGTCCCGTTAAAATGGGACGAGTTAAACAATTAATCAAAAAGCCCCGGAATCAGGGGATCATTTAGATCTTTGACATCATTGAAATTAGTCTTGTCGAACAGGTCACGCAAGTGGGTTTTGTCAGTCAATGATATACTGAGAATTTGCAAAACTTCATAGGTTGAACGTTTCAACTTCATATCATGTTGGACAATAGCCACAAGACAGTACGTGATAATAGCCACACTGATTTGTATGCGAACAGCGTTCTCTGTTGTGCCCCAGAATTTCTTTATCTTGAGATGCTGCTTGAGCCATTTGAAGAACAGCTCGATTAACCATCTTTTCTTATAAAGATTGGCGACATCCAGTGCAGAAAGTTGTTTTGCATTCGTCAAGAAAGTGAACTCACGGTCATCCTCTTCGTCGTAATATCGGACGAGTCTGAATGACTCCGGATATTTCTTCCCGGAGAGATAACCGGTCAGTTTCACTTCTGCATCTGTCATTATGTTCTTTGGCATTCTCCGCTTCCATTTGACTGTCTTATACTTTAAGTTCGTCTTGGCCCTGACAACAAAGAAAGAGTCTGTAAGATGTATCCTATAGAGCTCTTTAAAAGAATCATAAGCCCTGTCGAATATATAATAAGCATTTGGTTCATAATGGATTGAAGACATCGCTGTAGAATCATGCTTTGAGGCAGTGGTTACAGTATAGAAGGCAGGAACTTGTGCTTCAATGTCGTATAAGACATGAGCTTTCACTCCTCCTTTCTTGCTTCGGAACTTTGCCCACGGGAATGTTGCAAGACATAACGGAATCGTTGTTGAATCAAACGCATATTTCTTTCCGGAAATGTCAAGGATGTTGGTCGTCCGCTTCTCGCAGGCTTCCTTCATCATATAGAAAGCAAAGTCTTCGAAGATTCTGTAATCGCGGTTCTGGTTGGCTGTGGCAAGAGTTGTCTTGGCTATCGGTTCACGACCTAACCCAAGATGATATTGCTTGCCCCTATGCGCCTCGAAAGCAACGATTAAGTCTCGCAGGCTCTCACGGTTACTCAGTTGCCCAAACATCATTGCAAGCATCTGATTCCAGCAAGTGAAATGTTTCACATACCGGTTGCCATCATACTTGCGAACATAGTTGTTGAACTGAGTCCTGTTCAGAAAAGCGGTTAATTGAGAGAATACGTATTTGTCTTGGAACATAGCAGCCATTTGTATTAGACTGCAAAGTTGCAAAATCAAGTCCGTTTCATCTCAAGAAACCACGTAATTGACTATATTTCAATAATTTCAAAGAACTATTTATCCACTTTTACGGGACAGTAGTGATATCGAAATAGAGAGTGGTTGTGTCATACAGTGCTTCATGAGGGGCTGACGAAGTGCTCTGTGAGGGTGTCATACAGTGCTTTGTGAACTACTGAGGAAGCACTGTGTTAGGGATTCAGAAAGCACTGTGTTAGGTGGTGAAAAACTATGCTTTCGGCTTGTAAAGTCAGCCTTTTGTCTGATAAAAGGCATTTTGGAGGTTGTGTCAGGATGTGTCTGTTCTTGGCATACAAATGTTTTTCTTCTCTAAAACAACGCTTTTCTCCACTTTTTTTATAATTTTGCAGCCTTAAAACAGGAGGTTTGGTTCGAAGTATCTGAAGGGAGCGTGACCGGTAGCCTCCAATAAGCAACGTTCAAAATAAAAACAAAAATAAAACCATGGGTAAATTTGCCGAACATTCAAAGTTTAATCTATCGGAAATCAACAAGGAAGTGTTGAAGAAATGGGACGAAAACCAGGTTTTCGCCAAGAGTATGACAGAACGTGAAGGATGTCCTTCCTTCGTATTCTTCGAAGGACCTCCCTCGGCCAACGGTATGCCGGGCATTCACCACGTCATGGCTCGTACCATCAAGGACATCTTCTGCCGCTACAAGACGATGAAGGGCTTCCAGGTGAAGCGCAAGGCCGGATGGGACACGCACGGACTTCCCGTGGAGCTGGGCGTGGAGAAGGCGCTGGGCATCACGAAGGAAGACATCGGCAAGACTATCTCCGTGGCCGACTACAACGCCGCCTGCCGCAAGGACGTGATGAAGTTCACGAAGGAGTGGGAGGACCTGACGCACAAGATGGGCTACTGGGTGGACATGAAAGACCCTTACATCACTTATGACAACCGCTACATTGAGACCCTCTGGTGGCTGTTGAAGCAGCTCTACAAGAAGGGCCTGCTCTATAAAGGCTATACCATCCAGCCCTATTCGCCCGCCGCAGGTACGGGACTGAGCTCTCACGAGCTGAACCAACCCGGCTGCTACCGAGACGTGAAGGACCTGACGGTGGTAGGCCAGTTCAAGATGAAGAACCCGAAGCCCGAAATGGCAGAGTGGGGTGCACCTTACTTCATCGCTTGGACCACCACGCCCTGGACCTTGCCCAGCAACACAGCCCTCTGTGTTGGCCCGAAGATTGACTACGTGGCTGTGCAGACCTACAACGGCTATACGGGCGAGAAGATGACCGTCGTACTGGCCAAGGCTTTGCTCTACACGCACTTCAACAAAAAGGCCGAAGACGTTGCATTAGAGGACTATAAGCCAGGCGACAAGCTGATCCCCTTCAAGGTGGTAGGCGAGTATAAGGGTACGGACCTCGTAGGCATGGAGTACGAACAGCTCATCCCCTGGGTGAAGCCCACCGAGCTGGACAACGAAGGCAACTGGCAGGAAGCATCGGCCAAGGCTTTCCGCGTCATCCCCGGCGACTATGTGACGACAGAGGACGGTACGGGTATCGTACACATCGCCCCGACCTTCGGTGCCGACGACGCCAACGTGGCACGTGCGGCCGGCATCCCCTCGCTGTTCATGATCAACAAGCGTGGCGAGACCCGCCCCATGGTGGACCTTACGGGTAAGTTCTACCTGCTGGACGAGCTGGACGAGAAGTTTGTGGCTCAATGCGTCGATACTGAGGCCTACAAGGAATACCAGGGCCGTTGGGTGAAGAATGCCTATGACCCGCAATTCACTGTGGACGGCAAGTACGACGAGAAGGCCGCCCAGGCAGCTGAGTCGCTCGACTTCTACATCTGCATGATGATGAAAGCCGCCAACCAGGCCTTCAAGATAGAGAAGCATGTGCACAACTATCCGCACTGTTGGCGTACGGACAAGCCGGTGCTCTACTATCCGCTGGACAGCTGGTTCATCCGCAGCACTGCCTGCAAGGAGCGCATGATGGAGCTGAACAAGACCATCAACTGGAAGCCCGAGTCGACGGGTACGGGACGCTTCGGCAAGTGGCTCGAGAACCTGAACGACTGGAACTTGAGCCGTTCGCGCTACTGGGGTACGCCGCTGCCCATCTGGCGCACCGAGGACGGCACGGAAGAGAAGTGCATCGAATCCGTAGAAGAACTCTACAACGAAATAGAGAAGTCCGTGGCTGCCGGCCTCATGAAGAGCAATCCCTACAAGGACAAAGGCTTCGTGCCGGGCGAATATACGAAGGAAAACTATGACAAGATAGACCTGCACCGTCCTTACGTGGACGACATCATCCTCGTTTCGAAGGACGGCAAACCCATGAAGCGCGAGACCGACCTGATTGACGTTTGGTTCGACTCCGGCTCCATGCCCTATGCGCAGATACACTATCCGTTCGAGAACAAGGAACTGCTGGACAGCCATCAGGTATATCCCGCCGACTTCATCGCCGAAGGCGTTGACCAGACGCGCGGCTGGTTCTTTACGCTCCATGCCATCGCCACGATGGTGTTCGACAGCGTTTCCTACAAGGCTGTCATCTCCAACGGTCTGGTGCTCGATAAGAACGGCAACAAGATGTCCAAGCGACTGGGCAATGCCGTCGATCCCTTCTCGACCATCGAGAAATACGGTTCCGACCCCTTGCGCTGGTACATGATTACCAACTCTTCGCCGTGGGACAATCTGAAGTTCGACGTCGAAGGTGTGGAGGAAGTGCGCCGCAAGTTCTTCGGTACCTTATATAATACGTATTCCTTCTTCGCCCTCTATGCCAACGTTGACGGCTTCGAGTACAAGGAAGCCGACGTGCCCATGGAGAAACGTCCCGAGATAGACCGCTGGATTCTGTCCCTGCTCAATACGCTGGTGAAGAATGTGGATGCCTGCTACAACGACTACGAGCCTACCAAGGCTGGCCGACTGATATCCGACTTCGTCAACGACAACCTGTCTAACTGGTATGTGCGCCTCAACCGCAAACGCTTCTGGGGTGGTGGTATGACTGAAGATAAGCTCTCGGCTTATCAGACCCTCTATACTTGCCTCGAGACGGTGGCCAAGCTGATGGCGCCCATCGCACCGTTCTATGCCGACATGCTCTACAGCGACCTGATTGCCGTGACTGGCCGCGACCAGGTGGTTTCTGTCCACCTCGCCAAGTTTCCCGTCTGCGACGAGACATTGGTCAATACCGAACTCGAAGCTCGTATGCAGGTGGCTCAGGACATCACGTCCATGGTACTCGCCCTGCGTCGCAAGGTGAACATCAAGGTACGCCAGCCGCTGCAGTGCATCATGATTCCTGTGGTGGACGAAGAACAGCGTGCCCACATCGAAGCCGTGAAGACACTCATCATGAACGAGGTGAACGTGAAGGAAATCAAGTTCGTTGACGGAGCCGCCGGCGTACTGGTGAAGAAAGTGAAGTGCGACTTCAAGAAGCTGGGTCCGAAGTTCGGCAAGCAGATGAAGGCCGTGGCTGCCTCTGTAGCAGAAATGTCACAGGAAGCTATCGCCGAGCTGGAAAAGAACGGCCGCTACACCTTCAATTTGGACGGTGCGGAAGCCGTAGTCGAGGCTGCCGACGTGGAAATCTTCAGCGAAGACATTCCCGGCTGGCTGGTGGCCAACGAAGGCCGACTGACTGTAGCACTGGAAGTTACCGTTACCGAAGAGCTGCGTCGCGAAGGTGTGGCCCGCGAGCTGGTGAACCGCATCCAAAACATCCGCAAGTCCAGCGGCTTTGAAATTACCGACAAAATAAATATTACATTGTCTAAAAATACGCAGACAGATGATGCGGTAAACGAATATAAAGACTATATTTGCAACCAAGTTCTGGCAACCTCACTTACGTTAGTTGATGAAGTACAAGAAGGTACCGAATTGAACTTCGATGACTTCTCGCTCTTTGTGAAGGTTGAAAAGAACTGATAGAGATTGGAAAAGATAATTTAATACCGAAACAAACTAAACACATTACAATTATGGCAGAAAAGACAAGATACTCAGATGCAGAATTGGAAGAGTTTCGCGCCATTATTTTGGAAAAGTTGGAGTTGGCGCAACGTGACTACGATTTGCTGAAAGCCAGTCTGACCGGAGCCGACGGCAATGATACAGATGATACGTCTCCTACATATAAGGTATTGGAGGAAGGGGCCAATACGTTGTCCAAGGAAGAGACTACCCGCTTGGCTCAACGCCAGCTGAAGTTTATCCAAGGACTTCAGGCTGCTTTGGTGCGTATTGAAAACAAAACTTATGGTATTTGCCGTGAGACTGGTAAACTGATACCGAAGGAACGCCTGCGTGCCGTTCCTCATGCTACTTTGAGCATCGAAGCTAAGAATAGCGGTAAAAAGTAATTTGAAACATTAACAGGCTATGGGCTGCGCAAGGATCTGTGTCTTTGTGCTCCTATAGCTTGTGCTTTTTTGGAATGCATAAGGGAATGAAGAGCTTTTGGACAAAAGGGCGGATAGCTTTGTTTGTGATATTCTCGGTATTGTTGGTAGACCAGTTGATAAAAGTGGCTGTAAAGACGGGAATGTATTGGCATGATAGTATTAATGCTATCGGCTGGCTATACGACAAATTGGGCATTCAAGCCGAACCTCCTACATGGTTTTATATATTCTTTACAGAAAACAACGGAATGGCTTTTGGAATGGAGATTGTCGGAAAGTTATTCTTGACTTCATTTCGCATTGTTGCAGTAGCTGTTATCGGGTGGTTCCTTTATAAATTTGTACAGCATAAGATGAAGACTGGCTTCATTGTATGTGTGTCATTGGTTTTGACGGGAGCCTTGGGTAATATTGTTGACAGTGTATTTTACGGCGTACTGTTTAGTGAAAGTACCAGTTACCAACTGGCTTCATTTCTGCCAGAGGGAGGAGGATATGCTCCTTTGTTTTACGGCAAGGTAGTAGATATGTTTTATTTCCCTATTATCGAAGCTAATTGGCCTTTATGGATGCCTTTTGTCGGGGGAGATCATTTTATTTTTTTCAGTCCGATATTTAATTTCGCGGATGCTGCAATCAGTTGTGGCATTGTCGCCTTGTTGCTGTTCTATAGCAAATATTTGAATGAAGCTTATCATGAAGTGACAAAGAAAGGATGAAACGTAGCAATCAAATTCAACGGTATGGTCTGTTCGTTTTCTTAGTCTGGACATTATTTGCGTGTCAGGTAAAACGTCCTGAAACGGTATTGTCGGATAAACAAATGGAGAACGTACTTTATGACTATCATATAGCCAAAGCATTGGGTGAAGCATTATCTTATAATGAGAATTATAAGCGTGTACTTTACGTGGAGTCTGTTTACAAGAAATACGGAATAACAGAAGCACAATTTGATTCATCAATGGTTTGGTATGCTAGAAATCCAGAAGTCTTAAGTAAGATTTATGAAAATATCAATGCACGGCTGAAAGCAGAAAAAGCAACTGTTGAGGATTTGTTGGCTTTGCGTGAAGGTAAGCCTCAAACTTCAGCTCCCGGTGATAGTGTGGATGTCTGGTTTGGACAGGAGCTTTATCGGTTGTCAGGGATGCCGTTGAATAATAAAGTGACCTTTTCGCTGCCTGCAGACAGTAACTTTTTCGGTCGTGATACGTTACGTTGGAATATCCGTTTTCTGTATCCTGACAAGGAGTTTGATAGTATTTCTGCTCCTATCATGGCCATGTCCCTACATTATAAAAATGATAGTGTAATTAGTGCTTTTCGTAAGATTTTCACTACGGGTGATTATTCTATAGCTTTACAAAGCGACACGATGGGAGAGCTTAAAGAAGTGAACGGTTTTGTCTACTATTCGAGTTCGGAGAAAAAGTCTTTGTTGCTTGATAAGATTTCTCTCATGCGTTATCATAGTGCCGATTCTGTAGCTGTTGCAGTGACAGATACTTTGAAAGCTGCTGAAAAGGATACTTTGAATGTGAAAAAGGAACCGGAGAATATAGATAAGGACAGCTTGGAGTCGGATAAGAAAGAGCTGAATGCTGTACCTCGCATGCGACCTAAACCATCGTCTACGTTGGTTCAACCACAAAAACAAGAAGCTCGTCCTCGTTTGCAAAAAAGAAGGGTAAATTAGGCTGAAAGGATTTGAATGATGAAACGGTATGCTTCTCATTACCTGTATTTGCCAGGACATGGCTTT
Source organism: Bacteroides togonis (assembly GCF_900130135.1). Lineage (NCBI taxonomy): Bacteria > Pseudomonadati > Bacteroidota > Bacteroidia > Bacteroidales > Bacteroidaceae > Bacteroides > Bacteroides togonis. The sequence continues at coordinate 369,519 of NZ_LT670820.1, forward strand.
TTGTGGCATTATGTTGTGCAGATGCACGAAAATTGTGTGGAAGCTCTTTTCCCCATGTCTGACGAAATAGAAAGTACAGAATGGAAACCGGGGGTTATTGCTTTAGTTCCTTTGGAGGCAGATGTATCTGCGCTTTCGTTCAATTTTAAGGATATTCTTTCTGAAGTTCCTGTAGAAGTTGTGGAGCGTATGTCGTGTTTGGTGCCTGTCCTTTTGTTTCCTTTTGATTTTACAAGGATGGAGCCTGTCTCCGAAACTCGGCACAAACTACTGCAGTAGCGATGGCTACGTTGAGCGATTCCGAAGTTTCCCGTCCGGTCGGATAATTTGGGATATAGAGCCGACGGTTGATCAGGCTGCCTACTTCCGGACTGATACCGTTCCCCTCGTTGCCCATCACGATCAGACCGTTTTTCGAAAGCGTTTCTCCGTACATGTTCTCTCCATCCAGAAAGGTTCCGTATATCGGTATGTCTGTTTCTAAGTTTCGTATCAGGTCAGGCAGGGGAGTGTAGTGTATTCTTACATGTGCAATGCCCCCCATAGTGGCCTGCATAGCTTTAGGATTGTAGATGTCTGCCGTTTGGGGTGAGCAGAATACGTCCTCAATACCAAACCAGTCGGCCAGGCGTATGATGGTCCCCAGATTTCCAGGATCCTGTATGTCATCCAGAGCCAGGCATAGAGAATGGCCGATAACCGACGGATCTGTCGGATATTCCGGTTGGTCGAATACAGCTAGTACTTGTTGCGGTGTTTTTAGCAGGCTGGCACGTGACAGCTCTTCTTCGTTTACTATCAATGTTTCACCAACATCGTTTAGTTGTAGTTCTTTATTGTTTATGAACCATTTGTCTGTTGCAGCCAGTAATCTGCAATGAAAATGTCCCAATAAATCTCCTACGAGTTTGTGACCCTCAGCTAAAAATGTCTTTTCTGTTTTTCGGTTCTTTTTGAGTTCCAGGGAATGGATATATTTAATTTTGTTTTTGCTCAGTGCCATATTCCGCTTCTTTATCTTTTTCGCAAATGTACGTCATTATTTTCAGATAATCAAAACAATGTGCATCGTGAAGATATAAGTCGTATGTGCTGTTTTTCAGGCCTTGTTTTGTAAACATGGACTTTAGCTCCGTAAAGTGGCACTTTAGCGCGCTAAAGAGGGACTTTACGAAGCTGAAGTAGTACTTTATTTTCTGGAACAAAAGATGGTATTCGGATGATGCTCTTTGGGGCCCATTTGTTTTTGCAAACCGAAAAAATAAGGTATATTTGTCGCAGTTTATATGTGTGTGCTGATATGAAGAAAGGCTTGTATTGTGTAATATCCGTTCTCGCTTTGTTGCTGTCGGTCTCTTGTTCGTCTACTAAGTATGTGCCCGATGGCTCTTATTTGCTGGACGAAGTGAGTATACATACGGATAATAAAGAGGTAAAGCCTTCCAGCCTTTCCATGTATGTACGACAGAATCCTAATGCCAAATGGTTTAGTTTGTTCAAGACTCAGCTGTATGTCTATAATTGGTCGGGTGCCGACAGTACTCGGTGGATAAACCGAGTGTTGCGTAAGGTTGGGGATGCTCCTGTGATTTATCGGAAAGAAGATGCGGATCGTACTCGTGAAGAGATGACCAAAGCTGTTCAGAATATGGGCTATATGGGAGCTTCTGTTGAGACGGAATGTCATGTGAAAAAGAAAAAGATACGGCTTGTCTATAACGTGACTACAGGAAAACCGTACATTGTGAGAACTATCCGTTATGATATTCCCGACGACAATATTCGTAATTTAATGCAGCTCGATTCGGCGGGTACCTATTTATCTGAAGGTATGCGTTTTGATGTGAATCAGCTGGATGCCGAGCGGCAACGTATTACAAATAATTTGTTAGGGAATGGTTATTATAAATTCAATAAGGATTTTCTTTCTTATACTGCTGATACTGCACGCAATACTTATCTTGTGGATTTGACTCTTCACCTTTTGCCTTACAGGCAGCGGGGAGGAACGGGAAGCCAGCAGCATCGTCAATATATGATCGGAAAAGTAGGTTTTGTGACTGACTACAATGTGTTGCAGTCTTCCGCTAATAGTATTGAAGTGAATGATTCTCTTCATTACAACGGTCTATCGTTTTATTATAAGGATAAATTATATCTGAGGCCTCAACTTTTGGAGAATAATCTTCATATTTTGCCGGGTGATTTATATGATGAACGGAAGGTTCAGCGCACCTATTCTAATTTTGGTCGTTTGCAGGCATTGAAATATACCAATATCCGTTTTGTCGAAGAACGTGAGGACAGTACTCGTTTGGATGCCTATATTATGTTGACCAAAAGCAAACACAAGTCTGTTTCATTCGAGCTTGAAGGTACAAATTCAGCGGGTGATCTGGGTGCAGCGGCAGCAGTGTCTTTCCAGCATCGTAACTTGTTCAGAGGTTCCGAAGCTTTGATGCTTCGTTTTCGTGGAGCCTATGAGGCTATTTCACCCTTGAAAAGTGGATATAATCAAGAAAATTATATGGAACTGGGGGCTGAAGCGACAATCAATTTCCCTCGTTTCATGTTCCCTTTTTTAAGCAGAGATTTTAGACGTACGATTAGGGCAACTACTGAATTTGGATTGCAATACAATTATCAGATGCGTCCAGAGTTCACTCGTATTGTGGCATCAGGTAGTTGGAGCTATCGCTGGGGAATGCAACGGCAGCGTTCGCAACATCGTATAGATTTGCTCGACATCAATTACTTATATATGCCATGGATCGATCCTGCTTTTCGTGAAATCTATCTTGACAAGGAGCAGAATTATATATTGGCTTATAATTATGAAGACCGTTTTATTGTTCGTTCGGGTTATAGCTATACTTATAACAGTGCTGGCCAGGCATTGATGAATAATGCATTGTTGGGCAATTCTTATTCTGTGCGTATCAATATAGAATCTGCAGGTTCTTTACTGTATGGCTTGGCCAAGCTGACCGGGATGAAAAAAAATGAGTCAGGTGAATATACATTGTTAAATATTCCTTTTGCTCAATACATAAAAGGAGATATCGATTATGCGAAGAATTTTGTAATTGACAATCGTAATTCGTTAGCATTTCATGTAGGTGGAGGTATTGCCGTCCCTTATGGAAATGCTAGTGTTGTTCCATTTGAAAAACGATATTTTTCTGGAGGAGCTAATAGCGTACGTGGATGGTCTGTTCGAGAACTGGGGCCTGGTTCCTATGTTGGCGATAGAAACAATTTCTTAAATCAGTCGGGAGATATCAAACTGGATGCCAGTGTGGAATATCGTACGCATCTTTTTTGGAAACTGCATGGGGCATTGTTTGTTGATGCTGGCAATATTTGGACTTTGCATGAATATGAAAGCCAACCGGGGGGACAATTTAAATTTAATACTTTTTACAAGCAGATAGCTGTCGCTTATGGTATGGGAATCCGTTTGGATCTGGATTTTTTCGTTTTACGTTTTGATGCTGGTATGAAGGCTATCAATCCTGTTTACGAAAGTGGGCGGAATCGTTATCCTATTGTTCATCCAGATTTCAGTCGTGATTTTGCTTTTCACTTTGCGGTAGGTTATCCATTTTAAACAAATAAATATGAGACGATAAATGATGAAATATATTTTATTATTATGTGGACTGTTTGTCTACTTTGGGAATATCTCTGCCAAACTATTTGCAGTATCGGAAGATACTGTTCGTTTTATAAATCCTTTTGCTCATTCTATTACTTTTAGTGGCAATTTTGGCGAACTTCGTGCTAACCATTTTCATGGGGGGCTTGACTTTAAGACGGGAGGGGTGACAGGAAAGCCTGTACGTGCATTGGCTGACGGGTACATTTCACGTATCCGTGTAACACATGGATCAGGCTACGTGCTTGATGTCGTCTATAACAATGGTTATTCTACTATTAACCGTCACTTGGAAGCTTTCATCGGTGATATTGCTCGACGTGTGGAGGATTTGCAATATGAGCAGGAGAGCTGGGAAGTAGAGATTGTGCCTGAGGCAGGGGAATATCCCGTCAAGACAGGACAAATCATTGCTTATAGCGGCAATACAGGTTATTCGTTTGGACCTCATTTACATTTGGATGTTATCGAGACGGCCACGGACGACTATGTAGACCCGTTGCCTTTCTTTGCCGGACAGGTGAAGGATCACACGGCGCCGCGTGCACAGGGCATTATGCTCTTTCCGCAACGCGGACGGGGTGTGGTGAATGGCAAGACGACGAGACAAACTTTTGGTCTGAACCAGACGACGGGCATCACGGCTTGGGGTGAGATAGGAGCAGGTATCCGTGCCTATGATTACATGGACGGGGTGCATAACCGTTACGGCGTACATACGGTGATTCTCGAAGTGGATGGGCAGGAAGTTTTTCGTAGTGTAGTGGATCGTTTTGCCTACGATGAGAATCGCTACATTAACTCTTGGACTTATGGGCAATATATGAAGTCGTTCATCGACCCCGGTAATCGTCTCCGTCTGCTACATGCCTCGAATGGCAACCGTGGGTTGGTGACCATCGACGAGGAGCGGCCCTATCGCTTTGTCTATACGCTGCGCGACGCGCTGGGCAACGAGTCGAAGGTGCGCTTCACTGTGCAGGGCCGTCGGAGTGAGATTCCTGTGGTGGAACATCGCGAGAAGTATCATTTCCGTTGGGACAAGGTGAACTATCTGCAGGAACCTGGCCTCGAGCTGGTATTGCCCCGCGGCGTGCTCTACGAAGATGCTTATCTGAATTATGCGGTTTGTGGCGATAGTGGTGACATAGCCTTTACCTATCAGCTGAACGATCGCAATATTCCCTTGCACAAGGCATGCAATCTACGTATCGGATTGCGCCACCGTCCGTTGGCCGACAGCACGAAGTACTACGTGGCGAGTGTTAGTGCTAAAGGCAGTAAATACAACATGGGTGGCCACTACGTGAACGGCTACATGGAGGTGAAGGTGCGCGATCTGGCTACCTACACCGTGGCTATTGATACCGTTCCACCCATACTGACGCCTGTAGGGCAGGCCGGTTGGGGACGTACGGGACGTATCGTTTTTAAGGCAAAGGACGCACAGACAGGCATCGCCTCCTATCGTGGTACCATCGACGGAAAATATGCTCTCTTCGGCAAACCGAATTCTGTGAAGGGAGAGTTGGTGTGCCAACTTGACCCTCGTCGGGTGAAGAAAGGCGGTAGTCACGTGCTGGTGATGAGTGTCACTGATGGTTGCGGCAACGTCACTACACGTCAGTATCGCTTTGTGTGGTAAATACTTAATATTCAAATAATAAAAGTTATCGATTATGAAGATTAGAAGATTGACCCTTGCTGTCGTTTGTATGGCAGCAGCCGTAGCTGATACACTGGCTTGTACCAATCTTATTGTGGGCAAGAACGTGTCGGCCGACGGTTCGACCATCATTTCCTATTCGGCCGACTCCTATTCGCTGTTCGGCGAGTTGTATCATTATCCCGCAGGTATGCACAAGAAGGGAACGATGATCAATGTTTATGAGTGGGATACGGGTAAGTACCTGGGACAGATAGAACAGGCTCGTCAAACCTATAATGTAGTGGGCAACATGAACGAATTTCAGCTGACGATTGGAGAGACCACTTTTGGCGGGCGTCCCGAGTTGGTGGACACGACAGGTGTTATCGACTATGGTAGCTTGATTTATCTGGGCTTGCAACGTTCGCGTACGGCACGTGAGGCTATCAAGGTGATGACCGAGCTGGTGCAGGAGTATGGCTATTATAGCAGTGGCGAGTCTTTCACCATTGCCGACCCCAATGAAGTGTGGATTATGGAGATGATAGGCAAGGGTCCCGGCGTACGTGGTGCCGTGTGGGTGGCTGTTCGTGTGCCAGACGATTGTATCTCGGCTCATGCCAACCAAAGCCGTATCCATCAGTTCGACATGAACGACAAGGAAAACTGCATGTATTCGCCTGATGTCATTTCTTTTGCCCGCGAGAAAGGCTACTTCAATGGGGTGAACAAGGACTTCAGCTTCTCCAAGGCCTATGCACCTCTTGATTTTGGTGCACGCCGCTATTGCGAGGCCCGCGTGTGGAGCTACTTCAACATGTTCACTGATCGCGGCGAGGAGTTTCTGCCCTATATCCAGGGTACGACCGACGAGCCGATGCCCCTCTACGTGAAGCCCAACCGCAAAATCTCCGTACAGGACGTGAAGAACGCCATGCGCGACCACTACGAAGGCACGGCACTCGACATCACAAAGGATTTTGGTGCTGGTCCTTATCATACTCCCTACCGGCTCTCACCACTGGAGTTTGAAGTGAACGGACAGAAATACTTTAACGAGCGTCCCATCTCCACCCAGCAGAGCGGTTTCGTGTTCGTGGCACAGATGCGCGAAAACCTGCCCGACGCCGTAGGTGGCGTGCTGTGGTTCGGCTTGGACGATGCCAACATGACGGTGTTCACGCCTGTCTATTGCTGCGCTACTCGTGTACCTGAGTGCTACACACGTGTGGACGGTGCCGATTATATTACTTTCTCCTGGAAGTCTTCCTTCTGGATATACAACTGGGTGGCCAACATGGTATATCCGCGCTATGATCTGATGATGGATGATGTGCGGGCTGTACAGAACGAAATTGAGACTACCTTCAACCAGGCACAGGAAGGTATCGAAGCTGTTGCTGTGAAACTGCTGGAAACCGATCCTGCCAAAGCCAAGGAATTCTTGACGAACTACACCGTGATGACGGCTCAGAGCACACACGACGCTTGGAAACGCCTTGGTGAATTCTTGATTGTTAAATATAATGACGGTGTGGTGAAGCGCGTAAAGGACGGTAAGTTTGAACGTAATTCCATCGGTCAACCGGCCGGTGTCATCCGTCCAGGCTATCCGAAAGAGTTTCTTGAAGAATATGTGAAACAAACAGGAGACCGATATAAAATTCCTGAATAATTTGTTTCTTCATTTTATCTGATTATCTTTGTCGGACAGTAAAACAGATAATGTATTAACCTATAAAATAATAGATTTATGGAAAATCAAGATTTGATTAAATTGGTTACTGAGAAAGCTCAAGAGTGGCTGGGACCGGCTTTTGATGCTGAGACTCAGGCCGAAGTGAAGAAAATGCTGGAAAACGACGATAAGACGGAGCTGATAGAAAGCTTCTATAAAGATCTGGAGTTTGGTACGGGTGGCTTGCGCGGTATTATGGGTGCCGGTAGCAATCGTATGAACATATATACTGTGGGTGCCGCTACGCAAGGTTTGGCCAACTACCTGAACAAGTGTTTTGCTGGTCAACCTATTTCTGTCGTTGTAGGTCATGACTGTCGTAACAACAGCCGTAAGTTTGCTGAAATCTCAGCCGACATTTTCTCGGCTAACGGTATTAAGGTCTATCTGTTCGACGATCTGCGTCCTACGCCTGAAGTGTCCTTCGCTATTCGTCATTTGGGTTGCCAGAGCGGCATCAATATCACGGCTAGCCATAATCCACGTGAATATAACGGCTATAAAGCTTATTGGGACGACGGTGCACAAGTGCTGGCTCCGCACGATACCGCTATTATCGATGAGGTGAACAAGGTGAAGGTGGCCGACATCAAATTCAACGGCAATAAGGAACTTATCCAGATTATCGGCGAGGATGTGGACAAAGCATACTTGGAGAAGGTACATTCCATTTCTATCGACCCCGAAGTCATCAAGCGTCAGAAGGATCTGAGCATCGTCTATACGCCGCTCCATGGTGCTGGACGTGCGCTCATTCCCGCTTCATTGAAGCTGTGGGGTTTTGAAAATGTACATTGCGTGGAGTCACAGATGGTGAAAGACGGTAACTTCCCGACGGTTGTTTCGCCCAATCCCGAGAATGCTGAAGCACTGACACTGGCCATTAAGCTGGCCAAGGAAATCGATGCCGACATCGTGATGGCCAGTGATCCTGATGCTGACCGTGTAGGCATGGCTTGCAAGGACGATAAGGGCGAGTGGGTGCTCATCAACGGTAATCAGACTTGTCTGCTCTTCCTTTACTATATCATCAAGAATCGTCTGGCTACGGGCAAAATGCAGCCGGGCGACTTTATTGTGAAGACCATCGTTACGACCGAACTTATTAAGGCCGTGGCTGACAAGAACAAGGTCGAGATGCTCGACTGTTACACGGGCTTCAAATGGATTGCTCGCGAAATTCGCCTGCGCGAAGGCAAGCAGCAGTACATCGGTGGCGGTGAAGAAAGCTATGGTTTCCTGGCTGAAGACTTCGTGCGCGACAAGGATGCTGTTTCGGCCTGCTCGCTGCTGGCTGAAATCTGTGCCTGGGCTAAGGATCAGGGAAAGACGCTCTACGATGTGCTGATGGGTATCTATGTAGAATATGGTTTCTCGAAAGAAACTACCGTCAACGTGGTGAAACCGGGCAAGAGCGGCGCCGAAGAAATCAAGGCTATGATGGACAACTTCCGTGCTAATCCGCCGAAGGAAATCGGAGGATCGAAGGTGTGTGTAGTGAAGGACTACAAAACGCTTGAGATGACTGATGCTGCTGGCAAAATAAGCAAGCTCGACATGCCTGAATCATCGAACGTGCTCCAGTATTTCACGGAAGACGGTACGAAGATTTCTGTCCGTCCCTCAGGTACGGAACCGAAGATCAAGTTCTACATTGAGGTGAAGGGCGAAATGGGTTGCCCGAAGTGCTATGCCGGAGCTAATGCCGATGCTGAAGAAAAGGTGAAGGCAGTGCGTGCATCGCTGGGCATTTGAATGATATAAGTTTTTGACATCATAAATTCCTTCCGCTCCTGTTCTAGTTTGAATGTTGCAGCGGGAGGAATTTTTCTTTTTGTGGTATAATAGCATTTATGATAATGACAGAGAATAATTATAGACCTGTTGATACCCGTTATGAGGCAGGGATGAAATATCGTCGTGCAGGCCACAGCGGAATTCAGTTACCGGAAATCTCGCTTGGGTTATGGCATAATTTTGGCGATGTAGATACATTGTCTGAAAGCCGTCGTAAGCTACATCATGCTTTTGATTGTGGAATCACCCATTTTGATTTGGCTAATAATTATGGACCTTCTCCTGGCAGTGCAGAGGAAACGTTCGGATATGTGATGAAACATTCTTTTGCTTCGTATCGTGACGAATTATTCATTTCTACCAAGGCAGGACACGACATGTGGCCTGGACCGTATGGTACATGGGGTTCGCGCAAATCTCTTATGGCGAGTCTTGATCAAAGTCTCCGCCGTATGAATCTTGATTATGTGGATATTTTCTATTCGCATCGTTACGATCCGTATACGCCGCTTGAAGAAACAATGCAGACATTGGTGGATATTGTTCGTCAGGGAAAGGCTCTTTATGTAGGCATTTCCAAATATCCTTTGGAAGAGGCGCAGAAAGCTTATGATTATTTGAAAAGCCATGATGTCCATTGCCTGCTTTATCAGGGAAGATATAACCTTCTGGACAGAAAAGTGGAAGAAACAGGAATCTTGAAGCAAGCAGCGGAAAATGGTACTGGTTTTATAGCCTTTTCGCCATTGGCACAAGGATTGCTTTCGGGACGTTATCTTGATGGCATTCCTGCCACTTCGCGTATAGCTCGGGGCGGTTTTCTGAAACAGGAGGCATTGACAGAAGATGTAATGCACAAAGTGAGAGCTTTGAATGAGGTCGCCCGGCGTCGTGGACAGACCTTGGCTGAAATGGCTTTAGCTTGGCTGTTAAAAGACAACTTGGTTACATCTGTGATTGTTGGCGTTAGCTCTGTGGAACAATTGGATGATAATTTAAAGGCCTTGCATAATACAGCTTTTAGCGTTGAGGAACAGGATGAAATTGAAAAAATGAAAGTGTGTCAAAAAGCACACCTTCTTTGTTTAGCACAAAGCCCCGACTTTCACAAGCTGGGGCTTTGTTATTACCTAAAGATTTTGTATCTTTAAGCCTAAAGATTTATACATATGGCAAAGATACATTTTCGTCCCTACACTCCCAACCAAACGGTACTATTTCCGCAAAGAATCGATGAAGATATTGCAGAAAACGATCCTATACGCATGGTTGACGCTTTCCTCGACCCCGAGACGGAGCGCACGCTCATCGCCCGCCTCCGCCGCCACGCCGCGGGACGGACGCTGCTCTTCGTCACCCACCATCCGGCGCTCGCGGCGGAGTGTGACGCGACGCTGCGGCTATAGAAACATTCAAATCAAATAATCATAACAACCGCTGTAATACAGCATACATATCTTAGCGAGAATATGCAATTTATCAATTCAATGTATATTCTCATCTCTGTTGGCCATTCTTATGATATGACCTTCTGACAAAACACTGCATGACACTCTAACAAAGCACTGCATGGCATCCTAATAAAGCACTGCGTGGCACCTTAACGAAGCACTGTGTCAGGGAGTCATACAATATCGTGTTAATATGTCACGTAATAAAATGAAAAAAGCCACGGCTGCATGTCTGCAACCGTGGCGGCTCTATATATAAAGGTATAAATCCCTTGCCCGTTTAGAACAGCTTGTTGGGATATTCGCCGGCGTCTACCAGTGCCTTGATCTTGGCAACGGTGTCGGGACGGTCTTCGGGATAGGTCACACCGAACCACTTGCTGTTGGTGTCGAGTACCTCGACCGTAGCCGTGCCGTCGTTGATGAGCTTGTCCACCATCAGCGGGATAAAGAATTCGCTCTTCAGGTTCTCCATGTTCTTCGGGTCGGAGAGGAAAGTCTTGAAGAATTCCTTGCTGTACGCGAAGTAATCGGGAGTAAAGCCCCAGAAGTTCATGCTGACGGGAGTCGTCTCGGGCGTAGCGGTCCATTCGCCGTTGTCATCGATGTACTTCACTTCGCCGTCCATGCGCTGGATTTTGGTGCGTTCTACGACGGAAGTCAGCAGGTGCTTCTCGTTGGTGGTGCAGAGTCCGCGGCTGACGGTACCGCTTTCGCTCAGTGTGTTTCCGATGCGGAAGCCTACCATTGAATAAACGTTTTTCGAGCCTTCGGGCAGATTGGCCAGGAACTTGCCCATCACCTGGAAGGAGTCGCTGCCGTAGAAGTCGTCGCAGTTGATGACGGCAAACGGTTCCTTGATGGCATTCTCGCCCATCATGACGGCGTGGTTTGTTCCCCAGGGTTTCGTACGGCCTTCGGGGCAGGTGAAGCCTTCGGGCAGTGCGTCGAGGGCCTGGAATACAAGTTCGCAGGGGATGTGTCCCTCATACTTGGAGAGGATTTTCTCGCGGAAGTCCTGTTCGAAGTCTTTGCGGATAACGAAGACGAGTTTGCCGAATCCGGCCTTGATGGCGTCGTAGATGGAGTAGTCCATGATGGTTTCGCCGTTGGGACCCAGTCCGTCCAGCTGTTTCAAGCCTCCGTAGCGGCTGCCCATGCCGGCTGCCAATAAGAAAAGAGTAGGTTTCATAATCAATTAATTATTTAAAGGTTAGTGTGTTCTTGCTTTTTCACTTGGCAAATGTAAGAAATAAACGGCAGGAAGAGGAATAAAATGATACATTCTTTGGCAATATCGTACAAAATTCTTCTAAAACGGGTAGCCGATGGCGAAATGCAGGGCCAGGCCGTCCTTGAACTTGCCGATGTTGTAATATCCGTTACGATAGAGTTTCGACGGATCATGGAGGCCGACGCCGCAGTCGAGGCGGAAGACGAGAAAGTCCAGGTCGTAGCGCAGACCGAGGCCGGTGCCCAGGGCGATCTGTTCGGGAAATTTCTTCAGCGTGAAGGCTCCGTCGGGGCGTCCTGCATCGGGGCGGAGTAGCCAGACGTTGCCCGCATCGAGGAAGACGGCGCCGTGGAGGTCGGCGATGAGGTGGAAGCGGTATTCTACATTGGCTTCCAGGCGGATGTCGCCCACGTGGTTGATAAAGCCGTACTTGTCAGTCTCAGCGTTGGCAGGGGCATAACCACCGGGGCCGATACTGCGGGCGGCGAAGGCACGGACGCTGTTGGCACCACCGATGTAGAACTGTTCGGTATAGGGGGCGGAGAGCATGTTGCCGTACGACCAGACACAGCCAGCTGCTACACGTGCTGCCAGCGACTGGTTACGGTCGATGCGGTAGTTGTAGCGGAACTCGCTGTTGAGTTTGGCGAACTGGGCGAAGGGTACACCCAGGAGTTGTTTTTCCTGCTTGTTAAAGGGTTGCCCTGCCAAACGATAGATGCACGAGGTCAGGTTGCCCGCCGAGGTTAGGGTTGTCTGCCACCAATGACTGCTGCGGCGGTTCTTGCGCTGAGACAGGTTGTCGTAAGTATAGGTATACTCCATGGCGGGAATGAACTGGTCGCGCAGGCTGACGTAGAGGGCGGGATTTTCCGCCTGCAGGTCGAGGAAGGCCTGTGTCGGGTCGCGCAGCACGTTGAAGGTCAGGCGGAAGGGTGTCAGGCTATGCTTGCTGGTGGGCTTCGGCTGGAAGTTGTAGGTGGCGTTGCCGCCGAAAGCCAGTAGCTTGTAGTATTTGGCACGGTTCATTTGGTCGGCATAGAGGCGGAAGGTGGTCGTGGCGGGGAAGTCATACTCGCGGTCGCCCATGCGGGGGAAGACCACACGGGGGAAGACGAGCGACGTAGAGATGCCGTACTCGTAGCTGTTCATCAGCGACGAGTGGTCGGCACCCGTCTGCCATTCGTACGAACCTGTCAGTTCTACATTCCAGCTTTCGCCACCGCCGAAGACGTTGTTCTTGGTCAGCGTGAACGACGCACCAGGACCTACCTGGTTGTTGCTCTTCAGCTTGATGTTGAAGTCCAGTTCGGCGTCGTAGGGCTTGTCCAGTGCCAGGCGGATGTTCAGGTCGAGTGTGTCGGAGACGAAGGCCGTGTCGCGTGGGGTGAACTGCATTTCCAGCAGGCGGAAGATGCCCACATTGCCCAAGCGTTCCTGCACACGCGTCTGTTTGTAAAGGCTGTAGAGATTCTCGGCAGAGCGCTGGCGGCTGATGCCGGCGCTGTCCTGCACTTGGCGCTTGAGGCGGAAGCCTTTGTAGTCGGTCCAGCGGTAGAGCATGTTGGGGCGTACGCGAAGCTTGTCGTGGTAGTAGATGCGCAGGCCCTTGTAGTCCACGCTGTCGTTGGGCGCCTCGCCGTTCTTGCCCAGGATCTCGATGGTCTTTCGACCCAGGTAGAAAGGTTTCTCAGCCACAGGCGGCATACCCGGCACGGGCACCATGCGCATGCTGACGTGTCCGCCCGGCACCAGCGTGGTGTCGGCCTGGTAAGTTAGGTAGTCGGGGCGGAAGTAGTAGCAGCCTACGTTGCGCAGTAGGGTGCTGATACGGGTGCGTTCGCCGTCGAGGTCGAGCACGTTAAACTGTTCGCCCGGACTGATGAGCGAGCGGCGCCTTCCCAGCTCCATGATGCGTTGGGTACGGGGACTGAAGCCACGAAAAGTCACAGTGTCTATCACGTAGGGATTACGCATGTCCACCGTGTATTGTATCTTGGCCTTGAGCGAGTCTTTGGGGTCGGTGAACGTCTCGTAACTGACTGTCCCGTTGAAATAGCCATAGTCGCGTAGCAGGTTGGAAGCCGCTTTGATGCGGATGTCGGGGCTGACGGCAGACATCAGTACGGGTTTGGCGGCGAAGCGGTTGAAGATCCATTTACCCAGCCCCTTTTCGTATTTCTGGAAGCCGTTGTAGACCCACAGGCCGAAGGGAAAGGGGATACGCACGGTCGAACTGCCCAACAGGGAGTTGTTGGGAGCAGTCGCCAAGGCGGCTTCTACTTCTTCGATGGCGGTTTCGCCCACCTTGGTCGGGGTGGGATTGTGCACAATCATCGCTTTCTGCCCTGTGTAGAGCACTTCTCCTTCGGGCAGGTGCTTCGTGGTGGAGCAGGCGGCCAGGAGCAGAGCGATGGTCATGTATGCTGTAATCTTCTTCATAAATCCAATTTCTTACAAGCGGTTATCGGTTTCGGACGTGGGGCGGACAGGCGTCTCGGCGGGCTCCTCAGGCTTGGGTACCTGCGACTTTCTCCTTCGGAAGATGAAAAGTTCGCTCAGGCGGTCCATCTTGCGGCGCAGGACGAGGCCCACGCCGGTCTCGGTAATCTCCCCTTCGAGCACGCTCTCGTAGTTCTTGTTGTGGAAGGCACGGATGTAGCGTGTGCCCGAGGGGTCGAGTCTGTACTCCAGCGAGATGTTGTCGATGAAAGACTCCACGTCGTTGGTGGCATTGGCGCCGGTAGACACCTTGCCGCCGATGATGATTTGTACGCGATCGTTGAAGAGGCGTTGCGAGTAGCGGAAGCTGTAGTCGGTCTGCTTGTCGCCAGTCTCGGCAGAAGTGCGGTCTTCGATGCCGACGCTGAAGCTGGCCCCTTTCATGCCGCCTGCCAGGGCGTTGATCTGGCTTTGCAGCACGCTGTTCAGGGCGCTGCCCATCGTCAGGCCTCCTCCTTTTCCACTGTCGTTCAGGTAGATGCCGGTAGCCATCATGGTGATGGCCTGTTTGCTGCGTTCTTCAGCTCCCATACTTTGTAGCTGGTTTTCAACGGTCGCATCTTCGGGCGCAGTGAGGTCAAACACCAGTTCGGGGCTTTCCAGTCGTCCTTTCAGGGCGATGGACACGTCGAAGTTCACCATGCGCGATCCGCTGCCGTCGTCGCCGTCAGACACGGAGGCACGCATGCGCTCTTGGGCTTTCAGGCTCAGCGTCGGATTCATGACGTCTCCTCGCCAGTCCACGTAGCTGCCGTTCACGATCTGGAAGGCTTTCAGCGGGATGACAGGCAGAGAGAACTTCATGACGCCTCCGCTGAAGGTATAGCGTCCCGTCAGGCTCATGTCGCCCTGAGGGGTATATTGCCAGGAGAGGTCGCCGCCGCCTTCCAGCTCGATGTATTGCGAGCGGTCGGGACTGAGGTCGGCCCGCAGACGCACGGCATCGTCGATGTGGACAGACATCAGCATGTCCATGCCGCCAAGCGGCACGTTGGCCACGGGAGTCGATGCTGCCGACAGCGTGTCGCGGAAGGATACGAACGATACCAGTCCATCCAGACGATCCTCCACGGTGAGGGGTGAGTCGGTCAGTACGTAGGTGACGTCGGTCGTGCCGAGCAGGTTCATGTTGCCTCGCATCTTCAGTGCGTTGAGCGGACCGCTGACTGTACCCGTCAGGTCGACCTGCACTTTACCATAGACCATGCTTTCACGGGTCCGTTTGGCGTTGAGCAGTGTATAATTGCGGGCCTGTAGGTTGAGGTTGGCTGTCGGCCGTTCCATGTTGCGGAAGTCTACATAGCCATTGATGGCGAAAGGATTGTTGCTGGTGGTGTAGATGGCAAACTTGTCGAACACCAGGCGGTTGTTCTCCAGTCGGAGCGGACGGTTGTCCATCCAATAACGTGCCCCCAACATTTTGACGTAGACGTTGGCGCTGTCCAGTGCCAGGTTGCCGTTCACTGTCGGTTGATCCATGCTTCCACTGATTTGTAATTCGCCGTCTGCCTTGCCGCTGAGGGTGGCCATCTGGTCGGGCACGAAAGCATTGGCCATGGCCAGTGGCAGGCGGGTGATATTTGCGCTGATGTCCATCAGGCTTTTTTCTCCCTGTTGCATCAGGGCCCCGTCGGCAGTCAACACGTCCTGATTGTTATACAGGAGGTAAGTACTCAGGTAGTGTGTCTTTCCTTCGCCAGGCAGCCAGGTCACTCCCAGGCCGATGTCGCCTACCGGCTGTTTCTCGTAAGTCAGTTTTTTTATGTCTGCTTCGGCAGATACCTGTAGGGAATTTTCTGTCTGTATGTAATGGGCTTCGGCGGAGAAGAGGCCTGTCAGTTGTGGCAGGTAAGGCATTACCTTACTCAGTTCGCTTAATCGGAAACGCCTCAGCTCAACACCGATGTTCTGCAGGGAAACGGTATCTTCACGGTCGGACTGCATGCGGAAACAAACTCCGTCATCGCTATCCATGTCTACGTTGGCATAGACACGCATGTTCTTGTGCAGGTAGATCCAGTTGGCCTGGTCTGCAAACGAAAACTTGCGGTAAGCTATGATAGGATTTTCAGGTGTCAGGTTTAGCAATACGCCGTTTCCCTTTCCGTTCCCTTCGGTCAGGGGGCGTGCGTTGATGCCGAATAGGATGCCTTTTTCGCCCTTTTCGTCTTCGAAGTCCAGTGTCAGTTCGGCATCCTCACTCCGCACTTCGCCCGTCAGCAGGGAGCGGAATGCGATTTGTGGGTTCTGCGGTGTGTTGATGACGCCGCTTTGCAGCCTGATGCGGGTGGTGTCCTGATGGACAGCGAAGAAAATGGTATCCAGTTGCAGGGAGTCTGTGTGGAAACCGTCGATCGATGCACGTCCGTTGATGCCCCAGTCGGGGGTAAAGCCGAAGCCCAGCTTGAGTTCGTTGAATCCCATGTGATGCTGTTCCAGCAGGTCGTTCACGGGGTTGTCTTTGCCGGCTTTGACAAACATGCCTGCCGACGGAAGCGCACGACGCAGGGCGGCGTGGTCCAGTTTTCGGTCGTCAATTTGTTTCATCAGGAGAGCGACGAACTGGTTGCTTTGCTCTATCAGATGGTTGACGGTCCCTTGGGCGCGCAGCCACATGTTCATGTCGCCGGCCTTCATTTCCATTCTTACTGTGTCGCGTCGCACTTCGGCTTCCAGATTGAAGGCTAGCGGTCGGGTTAGGGGAGCCGACAATATTCCCAGCTGATACAGTCCTACATCGGCTACGTCCATCTGCAGCTGTCCGTCCATGTATCTCCGTCCGAGGCGCATGCTGGCCTGGGTGGTCATTTTCAGCAGGGCGTTGTTGCTGGTCAGTTGGGCTGTGGCCAGGGCCGATTTCAGGCTGGCCTTCAGGTCTACGCCGCTCAGGTGCCAGCGTCCGTATTGGATGCCGTCCAGACTGACGGTTACGTCGGCATGGGTGCGTGGCGAGGTGAAGTCCGTACCCTGTCCTCTGGCTCCTGCGTGCAGGGTCAGCATGTAGAGACTGTCTTTGGGCAGGAAGTGGTGGAGTTGCAGGGAGTCGATGGCCAGGTCGGCGTGGTAGGCTTCCGATGTCAGGTCATACGAAGCGTCCATAGCCATTCGTCCCTTTCCTTCGTTCAGTTCCAGCAGGGCGGACAGGCGGCTTCCTTCCAGACCGAGGTTGGCTGTCAGTTCCATGCTGTCGGGGATGGCCAGGCTTCCTTTGTTGGCTGTACCTGTCAGCGCCGTGAGGAATCCGATGTTTTGCGTTTGCATGTTCAGGTCCATTTTGGCCGATCGGCGCAAGCTGTCCGTCAGGTTCCACAGTTCTCCTCCGCCTCTCAGCGAGAAGGCGCCCGGCAGGTCTGCCATGAAGCGCGAGATTTGCATCTGGCTCAGGTTGCCTTCTGTTCCTGCCCGTATTACGAGCGGGCGGAAGGGATATGCTTCTTTGAAACTTTCGGGCAGGTTGCCTGCAAACAGCATGACGTCCTGCTTGCCGATGTAAGCCTCCAGATGGGCCGAAAGATGTCCTGTTGTAGGCATTTCCACCAGTTTCCAATAGGATTGCGCTCCCAGCTTGATTTCGCTGTGAGGAGTGAGCAAGTGCAGTTCGGGTATCTGTATCAGGGTAGAGTCGGCAAAGATCCGTCCGCTGAACGACGACAGGCTGAGGCCCGACCGTTCGTTCAGGGTACACTCCTGGATGACAGCATTCAAGTTACGTCCGTAGTAGAGGACCGAGTCGATACCCACCCTGATGTCACGCAGGGCGATGTGCGAGGCGTCGAAGCCCTCAGCAGCCTCCCCTGTTCCCACGTCGTAGTGGAACGAGGCACCTGCCAGCAGGAAACGTCGCCAGCCGTATCGTTGTTGCCCCAAGTCGGCTTCGGCATTGGTGATGCCCAGCTCGTCGATGTAGGCCGACAGCGAAGTCGTGTCCTGTGGCAGGACCAGGGTGGCGGCTATGTTCTTCAGCTTCAGGTGTTGTAGGGCCAGTTTCCATTTTACGGGTGTTGAGGTCGTGTCTTCGGGTTCAGCGTCCGTCGTGTCTTTCAGCTGTACCATCAGTTGCGAGTCCTCCAGCTCCACGTCGTTCAGGGTCACTTCTTCCTTCAGCAGGTCGATGCCGTGGCTTCTCAGGAAGAAACGCCCTAAGGCACCTTTGATCAGCATTCCTTTCACGAGGTCAGCCGAGTTCACTTTGACGCCGGTCAGGGTGATGTTGTCCACCTCGACCTTGCCCCTCAGCAAGGGCCATGCCTGGATGCGTACGTTCAGGCTGTTGAGGCTGAGCAAGGTGTCGGGCTGTTGTGTCGCCGACGAGTCAGCGGGCTGTACTACCTGTGCGCCGCTTACCAGCAGGTTCAGGGGGAAGCGCAAGTCGATGCGCTCCACCGAGATGTCCATGCCTGTGGCTTCGGAGGCCAGGGCTGTGGCCTGTTTGCGCAGGAAGTTCTGCACAGGCGGAATGTAGAGCAGCACCATCAGCACGGCAAACAGGACAATCGGAGTGGATACCACCCAGAGGGTTGCCCTCAACCATTTTCTTCTTTTCCTCTTCGGTTCTGTATTCTCTATGGGGTTTTCTTGTGTCACGATCTTCAGAGACTTGTTTTTGACTACAAAGTAAACAAATTCCAGCGAGAAATGTTGGTTTGTTTCCGATTAATTCAACAAATGTTTTCTCAGGAAGGAACGTTTTCCAGCACTTCGGCTGTCAGCGTCAGGATCGTGCGTATTTTTTCTTCCCATTCAGCCGAGAAGGGTGCGTCTGCCGCCGCTTCCAGTTCCCTCAGGACCGCTACCAGACGGTGGGCTTCCAACAGCACGAACAGGGGAATCATCTTGTGGGCCACGGCGGCCGCTTCCTTCATGTCGGCCTTGTCCAGTGCCTGCTCCATTCGTTCTCGGTTCAGGCGTGTTTCCGTCGTAAAGCTTTCGAGGATGGTGCGCGAAGCCTCCGGGTCGTTCTCCGTAAAGGCTGTCAGTGCAGCGAAGTTATAGGTCCCTTCCGAAGTCGGTTGCACAGTCTGCCTAGGCTCTTCTTCCTTCGGTTGTTCCTGTGCCAGTTCGGCCAGCAGTTCGGCCACGGTAAAGGGCTTGTGCAGGCAGCCTGCAAACCCATGTGCCACGAATTCCTCGCGCTGCATGTCGCTGCGGGCTGTGACGGCAATGATGGGGATGGTGCGTGCCTGCGGGATGTTCGATGCCCGTAGCAGGCTCAGCAGGTCGAATCCGCTGATGGCCGGCATCTGTACGTCCGTCAGCAGCACGTCGAAGTCTTGTGTACGCAGGGCGTCGAGCAGCTCGTCTACCTGTTGGCAACAGACTGCCTCCAGGCCCCCCTGTTTCAGCATGGCCTCCGTCAAGGTCAGCTGGATGCGGTCGTCGTCGATCAGCACCACCCGTTTCGTTGCCGTGGCAGGACTTCCGTCCATCGCCTCGGTTGGTTCCTCGGTTGGGGTGGGGGTGCTTGCCTCGTTGCTGCCGGTCTGTACAGGATAGATGGGTACACGCAGCGTGAAGGTGCTTCCCTTGCCGGGCCTGCTGTCCACTTCGATTTCGCCTTCCAGCAGCTGCACCAGCATGCGTACGATGGAGAGCCCCAGGCCGAATCCCTCCTTGCCTTGTGCTCCCGGCAGGCGTGTAAATTCCTGAAAGATGCGTTCGCGGTCGCCCGGCTCCATGCCTTTGCCCGTGTCGGTCACGGCCACTACCAGCCGTCGTTCCTCGTAGCGGGCGCTGAGGGTGATGCTTCCCTTTTCCGTGAATTTTACGGCGTTGGACAGCAGGTTGTTGATGATCTGCCGCAGGCGCAGCGGGTCGCAGATGTAGGTCCCTTCCAGCTCGGGCGCCGTCTCGCAGTGCAGGGCCAGCCCTTTGGCGGCCGTCAGCGGTTCGAAGCTCACCCTGATCTCTTCCAGCAGGCGTGCCGGGTGGAAGCTGACGCGGTTCACCTCCGCTTTGTGCAGGTCCAGGCGGTGGAAGTCCAGCAGGTCCACCACCAGCTTCAGCAGATGTTCCGACGATGTCTTCATGTTGTCCAGGTAGAAGCGCTGCCGTTCGTCCACGGTCAGCCTGGAGAGCAGGTCGGCATAGCCCATGATCGAGCCCAGCGGCGCCTTGAAGTCGTGCGTGATGGCCAGCATCAGTTTTTCGCGCGTGGCCAGCAGTTCTTCTGCCCGTCGGCGTGCCTCCTCCAGTTCGCGGCGGTAGCGGTTGCTGCGCGTCACGTCACGTCCTATCAGTACCAGGAAGAAGGCTGCCAGCAGCACGGCTCCTACGGCGATGCCTCCGATGATACGTGCCGAGTGCTGCCTCATCTGCTCCTGCTTGATGTCTGTCTCGCGTGCCACCCTCAGCATCTCCCGTTCGTAGCCCTTCAGCAGGCTGTCGATACGTGCGTTCAGCATCTTGTCCAGGCGGCGCAGGTAGCGTTGTCGTTGCTGCAGGCCCACCTGCCTCTCTTGCCTCTTCTGGGTCACGGCCTTCAGCCGTTCCTGCAGGGAGTCCACGGGGTTGTACGTGTCATACACCGTGTCCATGGCCACTTCCGTCGTCGTGCGCACCTGAATGGTCGTATCCTCCTTGGGGGGTACGAAAGCCTCGCCTAGGCGGCGGAAGAAGCTTTTCTTCTTCTTTTTAGGAGTACGGATGGTGTCCTGTCGTTTTACGACGTGCTGTTGCACGCGTTGTCGGATGATGATGGTGTCGTGCTGCGCTATCACCTGTTCGATGTCGTTGGTCGACATCAGGCTGTCGCTGGCGGCACTCAGCATGCGCAGCAGTCTGATGGTGTTATTGTCCTTCTCGCGCAGCAGCGTCATCAGGCTGTCCTCCCATTGCATGTCCCGGTCTGTCGAGAGCGTCAGGTTTCCCATCTCGCGGTTGACGAAGAACAGCGAGAACAGCAGTACGGCCAGCATCAGGGCATAGCCCAGGCTGATTTTCACGCGCGATACGTTTTTCTTGTTTCGCATAGTCTACTTGGTTTGTTGGCGGAATCTCAGCCACAGCATCAGGCCGGCGCTGGTCAGTCCGAAGGGGAAAGCCATCCATACGCCCGGCAGCCCCCAGCCCAGCACGAATCCGCAGAGGTATCCTACAGGCAAAGATATGACAAAATACGCAATAAATGCGATGAACATCATCGGTTTAACGTCTGCGATGCCTCTCAGGGCGTTGGCGAAGTTGATTTGCAGTCCGTCGCCCAGCTGGTAGATCAGGAAGGGGAAGAACAGGGCCGACACCAGGGCCGACACCTCGGCGTTGTCCGTAAACCATCCTCCCACGTGGCTTCGGCAGGCGAAGACGATGCTCAGCAGTACGATGCCCATGCCCACGATGAGGTGGAATCCGGCATACGCCGCCCGTCGCACGTTGGTCGTGTCGTGCTGTCCGTTGAAGTTGCTCACCCTCACGGCCACAGCCGCCCCCATGCCATAGAACATCATGAACGTAAACTGCGAGATGGTCAGCATGATCTGGTGCGAAGCCAGCGCCAGCGTGCCCAGCCATCCCACCATCACTGTGCTGAGGCTGAACGAAGCCGTTTCCATCCCCATTTGCAGTCCGACAGGCCATCCCAGCGCGTTCAGCCGTCGGAACACGTCCGCCGCCCACGGCCTTCTGAGCATGCCCACCCGGTAGCGTGCGAATCGTCGGCTTCTTCCCACGATGGCGGCAAACACGATGACCATGCCGATGCGCGAAGCCAGTGTACTCAGTCCTGCGCCCAGCAGTCCCAGTTCGGGCAGTCCCAGTTTACCGTTTATCAGCACGTAGTTTCCCGCTATGTTCAGGGCGTTTCCTCCCAGCAAGATCCACATGGCCGTCTGCGTGTCCGTGATGCCGTCTGTGAACTGTTTGTATCCGTTGAACAGCAGTACGAACGGCAGCGATGCCAGCAACACCAGGTAATACGGCCTGATGAGCGGCAGCAGTTCCTCCGGCTGTCCCAGTCGTCCGATGTTCAGGTAGAGCGCTCCCATGAGCAGCACCAGCACCCCCGCCACCAGTGTGTTCGCAGCCAGGCTGCATTTCAGTGCCTGTCCGGCTTCCGCCAGGCGTTTGTTGCCGTAGAGTCCTCCCACGATGGGTGTCAGTCCGTAGCTGAATCCCGTGCTGAAGATGATGCACAGGTTGAACAGGTTGTTCACAAACGATGCCGCTCCCAGTTCCGTGGTACTATGGTGTCCTATCATCAGGGTGTCGGCAAATCCCAGCACGATCATGCCCAGCTGTCCCACCACGATGGGCAGTCCCAGTCGGATCAGGGCGCGGTAGTGTCCTCCGTAGGTGGCTATCCAGTGTTTCGTCATTCTTTTCTTGTTTAGGTTTGCTATAGTGGGGCAAAGATAAGGAAATGGGGCCATAGAAAAAAGGAATAGTTGCTTTTGTAAAGGATGAGGCTGTTTCATGCAATTTTTTGAAACAGCCTCGTTCTCATTTTATTTTATCGTAATCCATACCCCCTCGCCTTGTTCCTTTGCCTCGACGATGCGCCGTTTCAGCAGGGCGACGTAGCGGGTAGAGTGCAACACATGCCCCACCTTGCGATTCTCGCCCACGAGGATACAACCCGCCGTGTCGGCGGGCGTGTTACCCGCATGGATGCGGATGCCCTCGAACAGGGGGACGTGGAGCAGCAGAGGCAGCCATTGGCCGAACTTGGGGCTCCAGGTGATCACCACGGGGTAACGCCCCTCGGGGATGGCTGTACGACCAGCTATCTTATGGCCAGGACAGCTTGGACCCAGGTCGCGCCATGTGGGCTCCAGCGTGTCGCAAAAGTATTCGTCGTCTATGTTCAATGCCCCTATGGTATAGTTTTTCCGTTTAGCGGTTCTTGTCAATGTCATTTCCATCTTTTCTGAATTTTAGTTTTTTGTAATTGTCAACTGTCAGCTGTAAGGCGTATCCTCTATGAATCCATTGCCATAGCATATTTTTTGTGCCTTCTGCATTTTTCCCTTCTTGCTGTCGTACTAGAACGGCTTGTTGATAGGTAAATTCATCGGGCAGCAGCTCCAGCAGGTTGCGTGGTCCTCTTGTGTTGTGCAGCCCATCTGCCGCCTGCGCCTCCTCGATGGCGCTGCCGAAGAACTCCATCTTGCAAGCCAGGTCGTACTGCAACGACCAGCGGATGAAGTCCTCGAACGTCTTGTCCCACTGGCAACCGTTGGCCACGAAGAGCACGCACGCCTTCAGCCAGGCGATGACGTTGGCACGAAACGAGAGGTTTTCGTACACGCGGCTCTGCGAGAGGCGGGCGAAGTCGGCGCACTCTTCCTTGAGCTTCTGCGCGAGCTTGTAGGCCTGCGGACAATCTATCAACCCTTGCGCTTTGACGAGGTTCTCGATATAGGGACGGAGCTCCTCGTCGAAAGCGGCGTCGTAGGTGCCATAGACAGGCATGTCCGCGCCGATTTCGCGCTCGGGGATGGTGCAGAAGTTGATGCGCGAGATGGGACCGTCTGTCAATACTTTTGAGAAGTACCGCCGCCCTTTTTGGATGGTCGTGGCAGCATTCCAGTTGAAGCGGATAGTCACCTTCTCCGTCACGCTCTGCACGCCCACACGCGTCTGTCCGTAGCGGTTGCCTGGGTCGAAGGCGAGGCACATGATTTGAAATTGCTGGCCGCCCCGTCCGCTTCCACGCAACGCGTCGAACTGGTCGATTTCGTTCAGCTTCGTATAAAGAAAATGCCCGTCCGCCTCGGCCATACGCATCACGAAGGCGGGGTTCGTCATGTCCGCGTCAATCTCTTGGATAATCAAGCCTTCAGGACGCTGGCGCTTGTCCTTATTGGCGCCCTTCGAGGTGACTTCGTTCTTCCACTCCCGCTCGCGGCGCAGGTTGTCCTCGTCGCGGCGGCGGATGTCGGCCATGATGCGGTTGATGGGTTCGGAGATACAATCTTTTCCTGCGCCCGTGCCAGCCATGAGGACATTCATTAAGGTGGCTTCGTGCTCTACGTTGTCGATGTATTTAAACCTTACGCGATGCAGGTGTGCCCCCAGCGAGGGGAAGACGGCATGCGCCACGGCGGGCTTGTAGACATCGGGCGTACGGCTCACCAATAGTTTGATTAAGGCGGGCAAGCGCTTTGGTAATGAAGAATGAAGAATGTCGGCTTCGCCTCCAAATGAAGAATTTTCATCCTCCGCAGGCCATTCTTCATTCTTCATTCTTAATTCTTCATTTCTCAAAGATTCTTCATTCTTCATTCTTCGTTCTTCATTTTCAAGCGCTTGTTGCATCATCTTCGGCATCGAGTACCACTTGGCCGAGCAGGCGGAGTGTATCAGCCCCTTCATCTCTTCTTCGGAGAGGCCGTAGCGGGGCATCACTTGCAGGAGCAGCGCCTCGTCGTTGTCGGCGATATAGCGCAGGTGCGAGGCCAGTCGATGGAGCTTGTCGTTGCGCTCGCCCTGCACGGGTTCGCCACCCGCCAGCTTGAACCATTGTTGAATAATCTGACTATATGGCATCCCCTTAAATGTAGGGACGCACCGCGGTGCGTCCGCCTGGGGCGTATCGGCGGCATGGACGTTGTCGTCGGACGCACCATGGTGCGTCCCTACGGGAGGATTGGTGGAAGCAGGCAATTCTCCATTTTCAATTTTCAATTCTTCATTAAAAAGCCTCTCCTCGTCAAGGTAGAGCACATACCCCTCGGGCACTACGAACGACGAGCGCGCATAGTCCTTCACGCTGACGTCATAGTTTTCGTCGCCCATCTGCTGGGACATCCACCGCTGCGCCTCGGCCAGGTCCATCCCCGCGGGGATGATGAAGAACAGACGCAGGCCCTCCGTGCTGGGCGTGATGTGGGCCAGCACCACGTAGCGCATCACACCCCTGGCCTCCAGCTCCTGCCGCTTCTGCTCCCAGTAGCCGCGGGGGTCGTTGATGTGGTCCACGTCGTACATCGACAGGCCGCTGGGGATGGCGTCGGCGTTCAGTCGCCGCCCGTTGCGGAACGTGGCGTGCGGTGTGAAAATGGGCAGCCGCTTCTTCAGCCCCGCTTTCAGTGTGTCATACTCTTCCTTCGTCAGCTCGCCGCGACGCAGCCGCTCCAGTCCGTCCGCTATCTCGGCGCAGACCTCCGCCACCAGCTCCGAACGCATCGCCTGGTGGAACAGCTCGGGGGTACACTCCCGCACCACCCGGCTCTTTACGTTATTGCTTATTCCGAACTTCATTTTAATTGAGAATTGAAAATTGAGAATTGATAATTGAGCATGGAGAATTGAGAATTAATTTCGGCCGCATTCTTAATTTTCAATTTTCCATTTTCAATTTTCCATTTAAATAAGCTCTGTGTCGAACACGCGATCCACAAAGTCACTCGCCTGTCGGCTTTCGTCCATGATTGCGTCTGCGGGCGTGATATCCGCCTCGTCCAAGGCGATGCGCAGGGTCAGCCGCACATGGCTGTCGCCCACGCTGGCCCGTCCGTGGGGCAGTTTGATATACTTGTTGCCGGGCCTCGACGCGCTGCGGCGGTAGGCGTTGAAGTTTCCCTCCGTGGGGCTCACCAGTCCCAGACTGCCTTCCAGACGTCCGTTTCCGTTCACTAAAGTCTTGTAAGCTTCGTCGCTCAGCTGAATTTTTACGTTCATAGTCGTGTCAATTTTTAAAATGTTGTGAATAGGTTGTATAAAAAAACTCCCGCAAACAAGGGATTGTTTTTCCCTTGATTGCAGGAGCAAAGTTAGTGTAGGTGAAGCAGATTTACCTACTACGTAGGTGCTACGGCGTAGTACCTACATTTTATATAAAACATTGATTGATAGACGTATATAAATGGCTGTTTTTTTAGATGCAGCTGTGTCGTCACTCTTCCATTACCCTCTTCACCCGATCCATGAACGCCGTCGTCTTACGCTGTCCCATTCCCTGGTTATACGCCGTGCGTAAGGTTGCCGACTTCATATTCCACAACCGCCCGAAGGTCTGCCAGGGTGTGGACAAGTGCAACCGGTCGGCCAGCAGGGAGGCCAGCACGCCCTTCTCCGAGCCCGACAGCCCCAGCGGCCTCCAGCATTCGTCCACGATGCCGGCAGCTGTCAGTTTCTTCAGCAAGGCTTCCGCCTCCTGCGTCTGTAGCTGGGGTGGCATGTCGTACTCCTCCTGTGGTGTGGCAAGAGCTGCGTCCCTTCCTTCATCCTCCTCCGCCTCCACGTGCATGTCGCCCTGCACGATGGTCTGAAACTTGATGTCCGTCATCTGGCAGCGGTCGAAGTAGATGCCACCGTAGAAGTTCTTCACTTCCGTCTGTTGTTGCTTGTTGTCTTCCATGTCTGTTGTCAATTTTGGGGTAAACTTTGGCTGGCAGGCTCCGCATGGATGCTGACACCCTTTATCTGGTTTCCGCTGAAGTGGTTGGCGCCTTCGTAGTAGTTGTACTGCGTGTGTGGCGCCCGGTCGACAGGCTTCTTTATGGCCCTGTCCACCCGTTCCACATGCTCTTTGACGCATTCCGAGTACTTCATGGTTGTCAGGCACGAGAGGAGCGCCACCAGCCCCGCTTTGCTGAACACCTCCAGCGCCCTGTCTATCAAGGCGACCATCAGCTTCGACCCGGGTTCCACCTCCACGGCTGTCTCTATCTCCGTCCGGCAGAGGTCGAAATCTTCGGGCATCACCTGCGGCTTTTCGGCTTCACCCGACGGAGATGTACCGGGTGGACACTCTTCCCTCAGGTTGCAGTAGGATGTCTCGATGCATTCCAATATCTGCAACCGCTCGTTTTTCTTGTTCCAACGGAAGATGATTTCCTTGATGTATGCGCAGTTGAAATGGTCCGTTGCCAGCATCCAGTCCTCGGTTGTCATGTCGGCACACACATGATGAGCCGGCTCTGGCAGCGGAGCGTCCACATCGAAACTTGCCAGGTTGAACACATGATCCCAGTCGGGCGCTCTCAGAAAACCCAGAAACCAAGGTCTCGATCGTTTTCTCTCTTTCTGCCACAGAATGACAAATACGCTGTGAAAGAATGTAGAAGGCTTCCCGTGCTCGTCCATCAGATGTTTTTCCCTCAATATCTGCAAATGTTCCACAGCCTGCTCGATGGGTATTCTCATCAGGCACAGCGCCGCATAGACCAACGACAGACACAGTTGGGTGGCAGAAGAATCAGACTTCAGGTGCCTGCTCCGAAAGACGTACCCCTCCCAGATATCTTCTTCGTCAGCATGCTTCACCAGAAAAGCCCGCATACTCTGCAAGTATACTTCATTCAAAACCTCTATGGCGGGGATGGACAGTTTATGTTCTTCTTTTAAAGTCCGGAAGATGGAATAAATTTCGTTCCACAACTTGTTGTCACCGATAAGGTGGTCGATGTCTGCAAATTTACGACAGACTATTGATCGATATTGAAGATATGCTTTCATAGTTATGCCCTCCCTTATTTTATGTTTGTCAACAAATATACAAATCCTATTCAAGTAAACAAAGCTAAATGCGGTTTTTAACACAACATTTTAATAGTCTATTACGAATTACAGATTACAGTTAGCCAAATCGAAATGTGCGCGCCACTTATACAGTTATATTATATATATATATATTTATATATATAATATAAAATTCTGTACATATTTTTTCAAACTGAAATTCGCTTACTGTAATCTGTAATTCGTAATAGCACGCTGTCTTTTCTGAATTCAAAAAACGACTCTTACGAATTACAGATTACAGTTACCAAACAATCTTTTCATGCTACTTCATAAAGAGCGTAAACAAAAGAGAACATCATGCCATCTATAGAAAAACAATGCTTTTCGCGCGCGAAAACACCGTTCTACATCCTGTAAATCAACGCATTATTTTTATTAACACGATTCTTTAATCCGTTAACATGTTTTCACTTCCCAGCGGCCCGATTTTTTTGGCCGGCCGGAAAAGACCCCTTATCTTTGCCTTTGTGAATGAGGAATGAAGAACGAAGAATGAAGAATTTGCCTGCGGCCGAGGCACCATCCATTCTCAATTATCCATTCTCAATTATCAATTAACCAAACACAATTTAAAACAACAAAGCTATGTCAACAATCGGAACATTGAAGTACAGACGTTACGCGGCCAAGTCGCCGCAGGACCCCGACGCACCCGCCAAGTGGTACGCCCGCGCCGTGCAGGACCGCACGGTGGAATTCGAAGACTTCGTTACCCACATTTCTGAACACAACTCGCCCTACTCGCGCGGCGTCATCCACGGCGTCCTCATCGACATGCTCGCCTGCCTGAAGGAGCTGGTGCTCGACGGAAAGTCCGTCCGCCTGGGCGACCTGGGCCTCTTCTCCGTAGGCATCTCCTCGAAGGGCGCCGAGACGGCCGAGGCGTGGACCACCAGCCTCATTACGGGCGTCCATCTGAACGTGCGCAACACCAAGACCTGGAGCAACGCCGAGCTGCGCAAGTCCGCCCGCCTAACCGAGCTGACCGTCTACACCGCCGGCGGCGCCCTCGAAGAAGACACCACCCCTGAACCCGAGCCCGGCGGCGAGGACGAAGAAGAAGGAGGCAGCCCGCTGTAAGAATGGAGAATTGAAAATGGAAAATGAAGAATGCGGCCGAAATTAATTTTCAATTTTCAATTAGCTTCGCTCAAAACCTCCTTTAATATTTACACTAAGGAATAGTCTCAACTTTCAATTGAATTAAAATTTTCAACTTTCAATTTTCAATTCTCAATTAAAGAAGATGGACAAGAAAACAATCTGGAAAACCATTATCCAGACGCTGGTCACTATTCTGACCGCTATTGGAACTACGCTGGGCGTCACCAGCTGCATGGGGCTGTAAACGAAGCGCGCAGCCCACGACAACACAAGCACGAATAAAACACCCGCTGCCTCAGAGAAGAATGAGGGGCGGGTGATTTGTTTTTAACGCAGGAGTTCAAATCCTCCCACCCGGTGATGAGTTGTTAATTTTTATACTTTTTATTAAATATCCACCCATTCCATCTATGCACCAGAATTTACTGTACATTTTTTATCTTACCCGATGGTACATATTCAATCAATTGAAAGATGTTATTCGCCCCACACTATTAACTTTGAAAAAAGTTGTCGTATTTGATGGGAAGTTTGATTTGCTTCCTACATAAGAATTTAGCCACCAGATACCCATTTCCCTATAAGTGTTAGCGTCGGCATTTTCAGGCAAGGTACCTTTGTATTTAACGATCTTATCGATCCCTATAAGTCCTCCCACGCTTACAATTTCCATCTTTAAATGTTAAATGTTTGCAGCCGTATAGTTGCTTTATGATAAAATGGTCTGTTCATTCATTTTTTTCTGTAAATTTGCAGAGCAAATTGTATATTATGGCAGTAGAAAGATTAAATGTTCAACCCCAAGTGCTTCGTTGGGTAATACAGCGAGCAGGGCTTAGCGAAGAAAAAGCTATAAAAGCTTTTCCTTTGCTTGCTGGTTGGTTGTCTCAAGAAAAACAGCCAACATTAAGCCAATTGAAAAATTTCGCTGCAAAGTTCTATGTCCCATTTGGATATTTGTTTATGAGTAACTTGCCCATAGAAAGTATACCATTTCCCATGTTTAGAGGTGAAGCTGGACAACAGGATCATTTCAACTTGAATGTTTATGACACGGTAATGAACGTACAAGCAAGACAAGAATGGTTGGAAGAATATCTTAATGAGAATGAAATAGATACATGCAAATTTGTCAGTTCAATAAACACTAGCACTTCAATAAGTGAAGCTGTATGTAGATTACGTTCGATACTGGAACTTGAAAGTAGATGGGCATTTAGTCTATCGACGCCAGATGCTGCAGTTAGTCTTCTTGGACAGAGATTGGAAGATGCTGGAGTCTTTTTAGCATATAATGGTGTCGTAGGAAATAATACTCATAGACCATTGAAAGTAAGTGAATGTAGAGGCTTTGCATTGGTAAATGAAAAAGCGCCGTACATATTTGTTAATAGTGCGGATAGCAAGAGTGCCCAACTTTTTACACTCATTCATGAAACTGCACATCTTATGCTTGGCGTTAGTGCAGGCCACGCAGGTAGTGAAGTATTATATCGTGAAGCTACTGAGAGATATTGCGATCTGGTAGCAGCAGAGTTTCTTGTTCCTGCGTCAGTATTGCGAGAAATATGGAACAACGACATTAAATCGGTTTCACGAAGATTTAAGGCTAGCGAATTAGTTATCGCAAGACGTGCCCATGATTCAGGACTTATGTCTGATATGGATTACAAAGCATTTTGGACATTGTATAGCCAACGGAAGATTTCAGCGAAAAAGAATCCTTCAGGAGGAAGTTTTTATCTAACAAGCGTCAAACGTGTAGGGCGTAGTTTTGCCATTCATGTTAGAAATGCAGTCAACAATAGACAGCTTAGTTATACGGAGGCATATCGTTTGACTGGGTTATACGGAAAAACGTATGATAATTTTATGACAAATAACATTTAATTCGGCATGGAATATTTATTCGATACAAATATATTCGTAGAATCCAAGAAAAACATGCCAATGGATGTGTGGCCAACATTTTGGACAAAAATGATTGCGTTAATCAACTCTGGCATAGTTCACTCCATTGATAGAGTTAAAGAAGAAATTGATAGAGGTGGAGATGAACTTACAGATTGGATTCATAACAATGCGCCACAAGGATTCTTCTTAACGCAAGATTCTGAGGTGCTAATTAAATTGGCAGAAACAATTACTTGGGCCCAGAATAGTCCTATAAATTTCACTCAGTCCGCTATTTCAGGATATTCGAATGTTGCAGATTCTTATCTTGTTGCAACAGCAGCTGCAAAGAATATGATTCTAGTCACATATGAGAAAAGTAATCCACAGCGTAGAAACCGTGTTATGATACCTGATGCTTGCAATGCAATAGGCGTTAGAAGTTGTGATTTGAATACAGCATTAAGAGAACTTGGGATTCTCATATAATCAAAAGAACTTTTTTTGAGGCAGTTCTCTTATTTTGCTTTAAGAGAAACAATAATTGGTTGCAATTTTTAGGTTGCAGCCGATTTGTCTTTTTTATTTATCAGATTTTTTGCAGCACACCGGTTATTGACATCGGCATGAAGCGATATTGGTTACCTATATTGTTGTATAGATAGAATTCGAACCATCATCCTCTCTGAAATGAATGCTGAGTTTTTCTACCCAGACAAAACATGACATACTTTGCCACGAAAGGTCTGGGTGGGAGAACTGCTTTCCAGCCTAAAGCTGTATCCATTCATGTATCGTGGAGGTTGTAGTCCTCCCACAACTATTTCAATTCATTTTCTATCTCTTCGATGCTTGGCAACGTACCTTTAAAGTCTGTCGGATAGAGTTTGGACAGTTCATATTCTGAAATACCTATAGGCTGATTGGACGACTCCAAGGCATATTGAGCCAGCACATTGTCTTTGGACTTGCAGATCAGAAGCCCCAACGTAGGATTATCAATATCTTTTTTCAGCAGATGGTTTACAGCAGCGACGTATGTCCCCAATTGTCCGATATACTCCGATTCAAATTTGCCAGTCTTTAGTTCGACAACCACATAGCAGCGGAGATTCAGATTGTAGAACAGCATGTCTATAAACTTTTCGGTCTGACCTATCATAAGGCGGTATTCACGCCCCATATAGGCAAAGCCCGTCCCAAGCTCCAAAAGGAAATTGCGGATATTCACCTCCAGTGCATCTTTCAATTCCTTTTCACGATATCCTTCGGTCATCGTAAGGAAGTCGAACTTATATGGGTCTTTGGTCATTTCCTGCGCAAGGTCACTTTGCGGAACAGGCAGTGACGCCTTGAAGTTGGTAATGGCCTTCCCCTGCCGTTCGAAGAGGTCTGTATCCATAAAGTTCAAAAGGACATTCCGGCTCCAACCGTTTTCGAGCGTCTTCCTCACAAAGAACATCGCCTTCTCAGGCTCGTTGAAACATTTGTCTATGATATATCTATGATGCCCCCAAGGGATACGCCAAATGGCGCTCTCCTGTAATTCACCCACAACTTGTGGGTGAATTGTAAACCACTCATTATAAAGCAGATAAAATCTTTTGGCGTATCCAATACTTGTTTCCGACAGTCCCTTAATTCCTGGTAATTTTGTCTGCAAATCGGAGCTTAATAATTTCAGTATTTTATCCCCCCATCGGCTCTCTGCATGAAGCGTCACAATATCCTTTCCCAACGACCAGTAAAATTGTAGCATTTCACTGTTCACATGGGTTGCCGCCTTTATCTGGCTATGCTTGTACCTCTGGCTGAGTTCTTCAATCCAGGAGGCGTAATCTTTATCTATGTTTACTAAGTGGGTCATGATAATTTATAAAATTATTCCAATAATCTCTATACATACTCATTTGTTATAGGTATGTTCAAATGTGCAGCTGTATTACTTAAAATTCTATGCAATTCATCAGATGCTTTAACTCCTACAATAATTCGTTTTATAAACGGGAAATAGATTTTATGATCAGTTTTTTTACTTATATTTGAATCAACAATCAATCTCCATTCCTGTTCATATTTCCACGGCAGTAACTTTGTGATTAAAGCTCGAAAACTTTTTATTTTTAAATTATTAAATTGCTTGTTTGTACATTTATTTTGGGATATTGCATAACACAAACTTTTAGAAAGTTCGTTTTTCCGAGACGAATATTGTATAGGGAAAAAGCCATTAATCATCATCTTCCTTTGTACAGAGGGTAACAAATATTCATCTCTTTTATTTGCAGAATAAATTGTAAACAAATCCCCATCTTCTATAGCATTGTCAAAGAGAGGTGAAATATCATATTCTACACAAAATCCTTTATGGCTTTGTGCATAATGAGCCCACATTAGCTGCTCGTTTTGTTGTGAATTCCAGGAGTATGAGGAAAAACAAGCTATTCTATATTTATTTAAAAATAATGTTTCTATATAATTTCTTACTAACATTGTCTTCTCCCATAATTCGTGTTGAAAAGAAATAAGTTCTTTTTTCGTAGAGTTTCGAACCATATTTTCAAATTTATATGAAAAAGAATCCATATAGAAACCAGACCTTGTGAGTGACGCATTATATATCATCTTCTTCTCTTCTTCTGAAAACATAGAGTTACTCTTAAAAGACCTTATAGTATAATATTGTTGAAAAGCTTCATAATCAAAAGAAAGCCTACAATCATATGGGTCATTAAATGTTTCCGGAGATGAAAGCCATAATAATTTGTTCTGAACATCTGAAATATTTTCAATGGTCGGAGTGTAAAATTTATACAATGCAGGTGGGTATTTATTTTTTTTCATTTCATATATATCATCATCTATCATTTCAGATAATGAACAATTATTTATTTCTTGTTTTGAAAACATATTGTTTATAAGCGTGTATTGCCACGGTATTCTCTTATCTTCATGATTATTAAGCCTTTTCATATTCTTTACGTATGATTGGAGTTTGAGGATCGACAATTAAAATTTCATCATAAGTAAGTTCGTAAAGTTTATATATAATACTATCTATTTGAGATACGTACGTGGAAACGGCAATTTCATTACTAAATTTCTTATTATCGATAATTTTGTCAACAATATTGGCAATCAATGATTGTTGTTCTTTAGACACTTGGGGAACAGGTATAGAAGAAAGCCCTTTAACTCCAACATGGGGTGTAGCCTTATTTCCTTTACGAAGAATTTCTTTTCTAAGGGCATAGAAAGTTAACAGCTTAGAATTTAATAAAGCACACGCATATTTCAAACTTTTTGTGTTAGTATCTACAGCAGTTCCTACCATAAGCCCATATCCTGAATAATACTCCTCGTCACAATAAGCTGCAACAAGAGTTTGGCTAGATTCTGGAATAAACAATCTGGGTTTATCATATCGACTTGGATCACCCAAAGCTAAGGTTTTACCTGCTAACTTTAATTCACGTTCAATTTGTTGGTCAAATTTAGCCCAGCCATCCGATTCTTCCCATCTATATGTATAATAAGAAATATTCGCAGTTCCAGGAAGGTAGCGTCTATATAATTTGCCTTTACAAGTAGTTGAAAGAAACGAAGAAAAGCACCCACCGATATTCATCCCCCTATTTACAATTAAAATATTACATAATTTCAACGGTTGTTTCTCTATTTTTTTTATAATTGTAATATTATC
Source organism: Bacteroides togonis (assembly GCF_900130135.1). Classification (NCBI taxonomy): domain Bacteria; kingdom Pseudomonadati; phylum Bacteroidota; class Bacteroidia; order Bacteroidales; family Bacteroidaceae; genus Bacteroides; species Bacteroides togonis. The sequence continues at coordinate 403,708 of NZ_LT670820.1, forward strand.
CGACACGATAAACTCTTTCAATCTATTTTCTCTTACAAAACTGATTGAGGCAGATTTACTCGTTTTCAAATCTGGGCTAACAAGTCTCATTTTATAATCTGTATTATAAGAATAATTCTTTATTCCAATAACAATACAGTCCACAATCGCTTCAAATGGAGAAAGATCCTGAACTATATATTCAATTTTATAATTCTTTATTATATACTCTCTTACATTGATATAAGAAGGGAGAACAGAAAAAGTTTTGTTTACAATATACGATAAGTTTCCATTTAAACACAACAAAGACAGCCCTCTTTCTATCATAAGATTCATGCTGTTTATACGGTCATTGCTTTTGGCGATACTCTTATATTGTGAAACATATGTTTTTCGTTCGAATATAGTTAATTGACTACCGGTATTACTATAATATGAAATATACGGCGGATTCCCAATCACAATATCAAAACCATCCTTTACCCCAAACATCCATTCCGGGTCGAAGAAAGGCGATGAAGCATTCTGGTCGAACATATCCCACGATGCCAGCTGACGGGCTTCATCATTTCCCACAGCACCATTTGCATACAGCATATCGGCTATCTCCTGGCGAAGGTCGTTGACGATGTTCTTGTATTTCCGTTTGGTTTTCACGGTTTTTGCCCCAAAAATCTTGTGCTTGGCTATCTTCAGTTCGTTTTCTTTTGCCTTAATCTCCGCACTATCGAACAAGGACGCATCTTTCTTGATCAATCCTATCAGCGTGTTGGCAGCCACGAATTTCGCTTCGAGGTTGGGGAGCGGACGGATACCAAAGTTATCGGTAGGGTCGGCGTTGGTATTTTGATCGACTACCAACGAAATGAAGAAACGCAATTTGCTGATCTGTATGGCAATGGGCTGAATATCTACTCCATAGATACAGTTTTCGATGAGATAGAGTTTGCGGGCGTAGTCGGGGCGGTTGATGCTTTCATCGAAACTACGCTCAATGTCGGCAATCAATTCTTTACGTTCATCATCGGAAGCATTGAAATAAGCTTCGGATGTTTTGTTAATGGCAACAGCACGCATCATTTCTTTCCATTGCTTATTGCCGGGGTCAATACGGTTGAGGATATGTACCATCTGCTGGAGGATGCCCATAGGAAAGGCACCCGAGCCGCAGGCAGGGTCGAGTATCTTGCAATTGTATAAGGATTGCATGATGCTTTTGCGTTGTTCGGCGGTCAACTCCACGTCATCGTCCGAGTATTGCATGAGCTGGCGGTACTGGGGCTCCAACTCCTCTCCTACCGTACGCTTTAGGTGTGCTACCAGGCTTTCGTCCACCATGTACTGCACAATTTCGCGCGGCGTGTAGAACGAACCTGTCTGCTTGCGAGCCGTTGTTTGCGTTTCGGGGTTGAACGACGCCAACAGGTTCTCGAAGACTTTGCCCAACAATTCGGGGTCGAGTGACACCTCCTTATCAAAGGGGGTATTCTCTTCGACGGTAAAGTTGTAGCGCTTCAATATCTGTATCAAGCCTCTGACCTTCACTGCTTTTTTCCTTTTGTCATTATACCATATCGACAAATCCACCCCAGTCTCGGGAATAAAGAATAAGAAATCGGGAATATACAATGACTTCATGGATTTTTCGCTATCACTAAATCCATCGTAATATATTCCTTTATCTTTTTCATCTAAACAATCAAACAAACCTCCATTTAAAAATGGAACAGTCCTGTTTGCCAAGTCAACAAACAATTGAGGATTCTTGAAGTATGATTCGTAACGCATTAACTTATTGTTGTCATAATCCGAGCGGTCAGGCTTTCCTTGCTCGTTTAGTTTACGAAAATGTCGTTCAGCAACATCTTTGCTTCCTTCCGCAGTAATAGGACTATTCAGCATGGCAAAGAACAAATTCTGTAGAATGGCCGTATAATACTTAACTTCACCTCTGTCATGCAGTAATCCTCCCATCTGATACGGTTTAAAATTCTTAAGAAGATTCTCTTTCAGATAACTTTCGTCAAAAAATTCCTCTGGTATGAGATGCCTCTGTTTCAAGAACCATACAAAAATGAGGCGGGTAATGAGGCGGATGGCGCCTTCATTGTTGAACTTGGCATCGTCGTCCTTGTCATCGATGTTATTGGGGAAACGTATAATTTTGATAGCCCAGGCATACCAGTCGCTCAACTCCTGATAGAATTCTTTGGTCAATACTTCGACAGAGAAGCGGCTCAACAAGTCCTCCTTGCTTGCCACCCGTCCCTTTTCGTTCAAGTATTTGTTGGGGGTATAGTAGGCTATTCCTTCACCCAGAAAATAACTGTATCTGCGCGGATTGCTGTATCTTTTGGTGACCCGAGCGGAGTCGTCTGCCGCGTCGAGCGTAATCTCGATCAGCGAGAAACGATAGTTTTCATTGCTGTCTTCGGGCACAAAGACAACCAGCGCCCTGTCCTTCATTTCATCGGCAAGCATTCGGAATGCTTCCTTGGAGAGCGACACGCGGGCATTGTGCTTGGAACGATGTTTCACCTCATAGACTACCAGTTCGAGCGACGGACACGTGCCGAGCTTCACGGCTTCGGTGGAATAGGTCATTTTGGTTCGGAACCATACTTCCTCTTCGGAGGGAACAAAATCCTCGGGCAGGAAGCTGTTTTGCAGAAATCGTACAAACTCTTGGCGGCTATATGCTTTGTTGAATTCCATAATCGAATCTTTTATCTCTTTTATTTATAAGGTTTATTGCAGTTCTTCGCTTAAAATCAATGTTTCTTCTCCATCGTCCACATTGTTTTGATAGCTGATGATGCGTGCCAGGTATTCAGCGGAGATTTTCAAGGGCAATTGGGCGGCATCCTTTGGTGCCAGTTGATTAATGAATCGTATCTCATAGCCGGACAATGCATCGGCTCTCACCACTTGCGCCAAATCTTCAAGATAGTCTTGTGGCAAGGCTTGTTTCGACATCAGCACTTTTATTTTGGCCAATGCATTTATCTGCTCCTTCTCGTTTCTGTCCTTAACATCGCTGTTGAAGAGTGATGATTTAACCCGCTGATAGATGGTATCAAAGTTGTTGCTCAGTTCGACTGGCTCCTCGTGCCTGTCTGCTTCGAACAGCGAAATGGCCTCTTCTGCCGAAATCATGGCAGGGGGATTGGCCGCATCACCTATCTTGAAAACGAAGTCGTCACCTTTGCGTCCGAACATCAGGACACCTTTCTTTGGCTTTTCCGCCTTTCTTGCCGTTCGGGCACGATGGGGCATCTCCAATGCGGCATCGTAATCTTTTGTCCCCTTCAGGCCATTGAGCAGCTTGCGGTAGGGCGTGTCCCACGAAGCCTCTTCGCTGCGGGCAAACTCCTTGCGATAGCGTTCCTTGAAGAATGCCTTCACCTCTTCTTCTTTGGTCAGCGCCTTTGTGTCTTCGCCCATGATGGCGTGAATCATGGCCATTTTGAGCGTGGAGATTTCTTTGGTTCTTGTTTCGGCTTCGCCTACATCGGTAGGGAAATAGTTGTATATATACAGGTGCTCGAATACTTTCTTGTTGACACGATTGATACGCCCGATGCGCTGGATGACGCGGGTCGGGTTATAGGGTATGTCGTAATTGAAGATGGCGCCCGCACGATGCAGGTTGTAGCCTTCGGATATGGCATCGGTAGCTATCAGAACCTGATAATCGTTTCTCTGCAAGGCAGGTTTCATACCTGCGTCGAAATTGGCTCGGATAAGGTCCTTGTTGGCAGGGGTGGCGTCGGCTGAGGTATATTTCATCACTGGCAACCCCGCTTTGGCAAGCGCGTCGCCCAGATAGTTAACCGTGTCGGCAAATTCGGAGAACACAATGAGTTTACGCTCTGGCTCGTTCTTCATTTTCTCTTGGACGATACGGATGAAGGAGTCCAGCTTGGGGTCGTTCTTGATTGTGTTGTCCTTGCCAAACCATTGTTCGCGCAAACTCTTGAGCAATCGGATGTCTGACTCAACATCTGCCACAAAATTGTCTTTCACATATTTCATGTCTATCTCAAAGAACCCACGGGCTTCGTACTTTTCGAAGAGTTCCTCGATTTCTTCCATGCCGTCGTCGCTTGTATCATAGAAAGCAGACACATCCGGCAGGTTCCCTTTCTTGAACACAGGTATCTTATGTCGTTTCTCAATCCATCGGAGCATGTGCTCGGAGGACTGAATCATGTATCCCAACGAAGCCTGGAATGCCGCTACCGAACTCTCGAAACGGGCTACCAGCAGGTGGCGCATAAACTTGGAGATATTGGTTTGTCGTCCAATCAAAAGATTGAAATTGACACCTGTCTTGTCTTCGAGTTCTTTGGCCAGCTTTTCTTGCAAATCTTCGTGAATATAGAGAGCTGGCGAATAGCGGGCTGCCTTGAAATGGTAAACGTTACTGCCTTCTTCAGATGGACTGATCCGTTCCAACGTAGAAAGATACAAGGCTTTCAATCCGCTCAAATCATATTCAAGTTCCTCGGGGTCGTCGGGCAAAACCAGCTGAATGTGCTGCTGCTTCAAATCTTCGGCGTATTCAGGAATGTCCAGCAGGTCCAGACGTGAGCGGCGAACAACCAGCGGGCTGATGATGGAGCGGATTTTCTTGGCCATGTCGCTGACCTGCGTTTTGATTTCTTCGTCAGTCGTTTTACCTTCTCTTTGCTCTTCACGCAATTTTTTGTACTTGCCTATCAGGTCCTTGAATGAAGCGCCCAAGTTCTCGACGGTCTTCAATGTGGAGTTTGAAGGTATCTGGAAGAGTTTTATCAACGCATAAATGTCGGCAGGCTGGTTGTTGAAGGGAGTTGCCGTCAGCAACAAGACTTTGTTGTTGCAACACAGATTATGCAACAGGGCATAATCCTGCGTATATTCATTGCGGAAACGATGTGCCTCGTCAATGATAATCAAGAATTGCTCGCCAGGTTTGACCAACTCCTGATAATGCAAAAGGGCTTCTTCTATTTTTCCTGAACTGAACACGGTAGCGGTAAAGCCAAACTCATCGCGATAGCCTTCCCACTGCTTGTACAGATGCGGAGGACACACAATGATGGTCCGCAACTTCAGATTGCGGGCGATGGTAGAGGCAATCACACTTTTGCCCAGACCTACCACATCGGCCACAATAGCGCCGTTATGGTTGTGCAAAGCGTTCAAAGCCATCTGGACAGCATCCGTCTGGTATCTTAAATTCGAATACTTTCCTTCCGTAATATCATGTGGGGTCAGGATATTGTTGGAGGTTGGGATATTGAAGTATTCTTTCAGAACTCGGATGTACATGAGGTATGGCGGATAGAGCTGTTCGTACCAGATGCGTTTCATTACCTTGTTTTCCCATTCGTCCAAATTGTCTTTGCTTGCAATGGTCACAGAGTTGTCCCACAATTCATCAAACAGCTTTTTCCCCTCTTCGTATTCCAGCTTGTCATTGAAACGGGCGTTCAGTTCCAAACGTCCTTTCAGTCCCTGATAAGACAGATTGCTTGAACCTGTTATCAATACTCCAGGCAGTTCTCCGCCTTCGTTCATCAGGTCATTGTAGGCAAACAAATACATCTTCGAATGACAGGGTTCGAGAGTCTTGCGTATCTCCAAAGTGCCATCGAGTATTTTGCCATAGAACATTTTGAATTGTTCCAATTTGTCAGCAGAGTCAAGGAGGTCTGAATCATTAAATAGTTTAATAAACTGTGTATAGTATTCTTCTTTCACCAAATTGCGTGACACAAAACCTTTCCGAAAGTTTTCTACCTCGCTGATACGCTTGGATATATGCAGGTCAATATCCAGTCCTACAAGTATTCTGATCTGTTTGTCTTTCAGTTTTTCGGATAGTTGGATATAACCCGAATAGTAGAAATAGCCGACCAGTATATCGACTGCATTTGTTTTGGGCAGAATGCCGTTAATAATATCGGATAGGAATTTTTCCTTATTTGTTATGAAACTGTTGCTCATTCCTCTTTGATTATCGAACAGGGTCCTTTTTAAACTAAGCGCACTTGGCGTTTTCTTTATCGTTTCGCAAATATAAGGAAATATTTATTCGAAGAAGAGCTGTAGAAAGAATAAATTACATTCTACTCGACCTAAAGCTACAAGTAAAAATGTCGTCAGCTATTCCCCACCTCCTCCATCCACTCCTGATAAAGGGCTACCGGCCCAAAATGCCAACACTTGGTAGATTCGTCGGCCAGACGCTTGTAGGTTTCCGAACGATAGAACAGGAGCAGGGCGTCGACATAGCTGGCGTAGGTATAGACAAATCTGTTTTGAAAAGTGCGCCTTACAGCTGACAGTTGACAGTTTATGAAAATCGATTCTCAGTTTGTCTTTTTTATCTCAGTAAACAAAAATAGCTGTATTGGGCCGAGTGTATAATATTCCTGTCGACAAAGGGAAGTCCCAACGGATGTTGGCCCGTCGGGACTTCTAAAATGAGAGGATAAACAGGAATAATGGACACAAACTAAATTATAGGGGTTACTTCAAGATGCAACGGATGGATGCGGTTTTGTAGTAATCTTTCCCGCTTGCGATCGGATCGGACAGGTAGAAGTTGTTGCTGCCTCCAGTGAAGAATATCATTTTGTCGGCTATCTCCGTACTGCCTTCTTTCAGTGCCCAATATCCGTTCAGGCGGCCATTATTATTGTGCTTACTACTGAGCCAAGTACCGTGTGGATAGACGCTGAACCCGGTCAGGTTGTTGACGGGAGCCACGTCTCCTTCTTGCTCCTGCCCGGCATTGTCCGTCTCAAGCAGCCACGTGCCTGCTTTCAGTAGCGAAGTGTTGTCGCCTGTGTAGCTCTTTAGGGCCTCCCAGTCTTTGTCGCTTGGAATGCTCCAGCCTTCGGGACTTAATTCGCCGGCCAGAACTGCTTCGCCATTGTAGAAATAGTACTCCAGTCCTTCCGGCTTGAAGTAGGCGGCTTCTGTGCCGAGTTTCTCCAATTTCTTCAGGGGTGTTCCGTCCTTATAGCAGGTTGCCCGTAAATCTTCTTTCATCCAGTACTGCGTTCCTATTTTGACGATCGGGTAGGAGGACGGTTGTGCGTCGCGGGTGTCGCGTATGGTCAGGCTCACGACGTCGCAGCTTACGGCATTGCTGCCCGAGGTCAGGCTGATCGTTCCGTCTTCGGATACGTAAAATTTGTTGATGCTCGTTTGGCTCCCTTGGTTGTAAGTGAAGCTGTTTGCTTCCGTATTCCAGACGATTGTTCCTCCGCAGATGGCATCGGGCGTGTCCATCAGCCGCAGGACAGTTCCTCGTGTCAGGTCGGGCCGCCCTGTTTCCTCCGATATGGGATAGTAGACGACAGCGCTGGAGGTCAGTTCGTCCGAGATTAAATATTCCTTGCACACGTCTGCCAGGGCCTTCCCTTCGTGGTAGATGCGATAAACGTCAGACTCTCGGAAAGACAAGATGGCCGTGTGGATGGCTACGTTTTCCTGGGTGTTGTCCGTCGTTTGCCCGTCGACGGTAGTCCAGTCGCTTACGGTACCTGCTATACCGGTCAGAAATTCTCCTCCCTGTTGGGTGGCGGTGATGGATATTTCGCATTGAGTACCTGTCTTCATCACTTGTTCCGGCATCAGGCAGGTGTATACCCTTCCGTTCCATTCCATAAGAATGCTATTGTCCGTTTGTGTCAAGCTTTGCGGAATGATGATTATTTCTTTGCCTGTGAGTTTTTCTCCGCTGTTGCTCCACGAACCGTAGGTGAGGATATCTGTAGGCTCCTGCGGATTGGTGATGCTTTCGTCCGTCAGGTTGTAGCTGGCTTGCGAGTAGATATTGGTGACGATAATGTTCGGATCGTCCTCCAGAATGCTCACCGCATCCTCGCCTTCGCCAGGGATAATGGTAAATTTCAGTTTGGCAAATCGATGCTTGAAGTTCAGTGTCACGTCGTTTTCGCTGCTTCCCACGTTTTGTTTTTTGGCAGTCAGGAAGTCGCTTGCCGAGAAATTCTCAGGTGTGCTTTGGTCGGACTGGATGCTGACAGATAGAGTAGTACTCCCTGCTTGTAGCCCTTCTTTTTGGTAAGGGTGATAGCCTACGAAGTCCAGTGTCCCTCCTCCTTCGGGATAAAAGACCGTCCGCGCTGGCGTGAAGGAGCTGCCGTTGCTGTTGCATGTCAGTTGCAGGTTGTCTATATATCTCTTCCCATCGAGAGAGTTGGGTGTCAGCGTGGCAAACAGGCCGATACGGTCGTTTGTTTCGAAAGATGTTGCGGTAACTTTTGTGAGTAATTGTCCACTGATAGTGCCCGAGAACGTGATGGGGATGTCGCCAGGTTGCATGTCAAATGCATTGTTTTCAGTACTACAGGATAGGAAGAGCAATAAAATTCCTCCCATTAAACGATAGACTACACCTGTAAGAATCGGATGTCTTTTCATGGTATTAATTTTTTAGAAAGGTTATCGGTGGCAAAAGTAAAAAAATAAAAATATTAAAAAGTGAAAATGCCGTTTTTTTCTTCAATACCTCATCTAAAAGCCTGAAAACTTCGTTTTCGCTTTGTGCTTCTCTCAGTTTGCACTATCTTTGACCCTCTGAAACTAAAGATGTAAATGCCATGCCACTCAACTTGCCCGATAAACTGCCCGCCATCGAACTGCTGAAGCGGGAAAACATATTCGTCATCGACAATTCGCGAGCTACGCGACAGGATATACGACCCCTGAAAATCGTCATCCTCAACCTGATGCCCCTGAAGATAACAACGGAAACGGATCTCGTCAGGCTGCTGTCTAACACGCCGCTACAGATAGAGATCTCTTTCATGAAGATAAAAAGTCATACGCCCAAGAATACGCCCATCGAACACATGAAGGCTTTCTATACGGACTTCGAACTCATGAGGAACGAGAAGTATGACGGCATGATTATCACAGGGGCGCCCGTGGAGCAGATGGACTTCGAAGAGGTGGGCTACTGGAACGAGATTACGGAAATATTCGACTGGGCACGCACACACGTGACCTCGACGCTCTATATCTGCTGGGCGGCACAGGCGGGACTCTATCACCACTATGGCGTGCCGAAATATCCGCTCGAGAAAAAGATGTTCGGCATCTTCGAACATCATACGCTGCAACCGCTGCACCCTATCTTCCGAGGATTCGACGACGTGTTCTACGTGCCTCACAGCCGGCATACGGAGGTGAGACGGGAGGATATCCTGAAGGTGAAGGAACTGACACTGCTCTCGGAGTCGGACGAGTCGGGAGTATATATGGTGATGGCACGCGGAGGAAGAGAATTCTTCGTGACAGGACACTCGGAGTACTCGCCCCTGACGCTGGACACGGAGTACAGACGAGACCTGGGCAAGGGACTGCCCATCGACATGCCGAAAAACTACTATCGGGACAATGACCCCGAAAAGGGAGTATTGGTGCGCTGGAGGGGGCATGCGAACCTCCTCTTTACAAACTGGCTGAACTACTTCGTCTATCAGGAAACGCCGTATAACATCAACGAGATCGGGGAATGAAGGTACTGAGGAAAATAGAACTGCTGGCACCGGCACGGAATCTGGAGTGTGGCATCGAGGCGGTGAACCACGGGGCCGACGCGGTGTATATCGGTGCGCCGAAGTTTGGCGCCAGGGCGGCTGCTACGAACTCGATGGACGACATCGGACGCCTGACAGACTATGCCCACCTCTACGGAGTGCGCATCTACGTGACGGTGAACACCATCCTGAAGGACGAGGAGCTGAAGGAGACGGAGGACATGATCTGGGAACTGTATCGCAGGGGTGTGGATGCACTCATCGTGCAGGACATGGGCCTGACACGCCTGAACCTGCCACCCATCCCGCTGCATGCCAGCACGCAGATGGACAACCGAACGGCCGGAAAGGTGCGCTTTCTGGCGGAGGCCGGCTTCCGACAGGTGGTACTGGCACGCGAGTTGTCGCTCGACGAGATAGCCGCCATCCACAAGGCCTGTCCCGACACGCCGCTCGAGGTGTTTGTGCACGGGGCTTTGTGTGTAAGTTATAGCGGACAGTGTTACGCCAGCCAGGCTTGCTTCGGGCGCAGCGCCAACCGTGGGGAGTGTGCCCAGTTCTGCCGCCTGCCTTTCTCGCTGGTGGATGCCGACGGACGGGTGGTGGTGAAAGACAAACACCTGCTGTCGCTGAAGGACATGAACCGCCTGGACATGCTGGAGCAGCTGCTCGACGTAGGAGTTACCTCGCTGAAGATAGAGGGACGGCTGAAGGACGTGGCCTACGTGAAGAACGTGACGGCTGCCTACAGCCAACGCCTGGACGCCATCCTGAAGCGCAGGAAGGAATATGTGCGTGCTTCGTCGGGCACGTGCCGACTGGACTTCCGTCCGCAGCCGGAGAAGAGCTTCAGCCGCGGATTCACACACTACTTTCTGGAGGGAAGGGGAGAGGATATCGCTTCGTTCGACACGCCCAAATCACTGGGCGAGGCCATGGGTACGTTGAAGGAACAGCGTGGCGGATGGGTGAGCGTGGCGGGTGTGAAGCCTTTCCACAACGGTGACGGCGTGTGCTACCTTGACGAGCAGGGGCGCCTGCAGGGCTTCCGCATCAATCGCGTAGAGGGCAACAAGCTTTTTCCGGCAGGCAACGTGGCGCGCATACGGCCGCGTACGCCGCTCTTCCGCAACCTGGATCAGGAGTTTGAACGGGCCCTGGCACGCAAGTCGGCCGAGCGGAAGATAGGGGTGCGCCTCAGGCTGGAGGAGAATGCCTTTGGCTTCTCGCTGACGGCAGACGACGAGGACGACAACCGCGTGACGCTGGCTTTCGGCTATGCCAAGGAGCGGGCACGCACGCCGCAGGTAGAGAACCTGCGCACGCAGCTGGCCAAGCTGGGCGGTACGCCTTATGAACTGACGGAACCAGCCGACATCGCCCTGACGGAAGAGTGGTTTGTACCCTCGTCGGTCGTGGCCGACTGGCGTAGGCAGGTGGTGGAACGGCTGACGGCTGCACGCCGCATCAATTACCGTCGCGAATTGGCCGTGTGGAAGCCGACGCGTCATGCTTATCCTGCGGCCACGCTGACCTACCTGGGCAACGTAATGAACGACGAGGCACGACGCTTCTACCTGGATCATGGAGTGAAAGTTGTGGCGCCTGCCTACGAAAAGCAACCTGCGGACGGGGCGGTGCTGATGTTCTGCCGTCACTGTCTGCGCTACAGCATGGGCTGGTGTCCTGTTCATCAGAAAGGACGTTCGCCCTATCGGGAACCGTACTACCTGGCAAGCTCGGACGGACGCCGCTTCCGGCTGGAGTTCGATTGCAAGAACTGTCAGATGAAGGTGTTGGCTAATGAATAAATGGTGAGTGGAGCATGGAGAAGGAAGAATTAAAGATAGATGGCCTTGGAAGAAAGCGCGGGACGGTTCATGCCCCTTGGCGCATCGGATTCTTCATGCCTCATTTTTTATTCTTCATTTTATTCTTTTTTTCTTCCTGTCATTACTCCCGCCCCAATCTGGAAGACGAAGGCCTGCCGCAGCAGATGCGCGACTCGCTGACCTACCTGTACGAACGACACTATACGTGGGACACCAATCTGGAGGTGAATACCGACTCCGTCCAGCTGGAACTTCTGCCCGTGAAAGGGGCTTACTACCAGCTGCATAGGGGCGACCGCGTAGTAGTAGCCGAGTTTGCAGTCCATCCGGCCGACTCGATAGACTCCGTCTGGGTGAAGCTGGCCCACTCGCAGGAGGTACAGGGGTGGCTGCGCGAAGTCGACCTGAAGCGCGCCTTCGTGCCTACGGACAGTATTTCGCAGGCCATCTACGTGTTCAGCGACACGCATGCTTCGTACTTCATCGTGGTTTTTGCCATTTTTGTGGCTGTCTGGCTGGTGCGTGTATTCCGACGCAAGCAGTTGCAGCTGGTCTACTTTAACGACATCGACAGCCTTTATCCCCTGGCGCTGTGCTTGCTGATGGCTTTCTGTGCGACGGTCTACGAGTCGATACAGGTTTTTGCACCCGACACGTGGGAACACTACTATTACAACCCCACGCTTTCGCCTTTCAAGGTGCCCTTCGTGCTTTCGATGTTTCTGGTGGGGCTATGGCTGTTTCTGGTTGTACTGCTGGCCGTGCTCGACGACCTTTTCCGCCAGCTTTCGCCCGCGGCGGCGGTGTTCTACCTGCTGGGCTTGGCTTCGTCGTGTATCTTCTGTTATTTCTTCTTTATCCTGACTACGCACATCTACGTGGGCTATGTTTTTCTGGCGGCTTTTATCTGGATTTTCATCGGAAGGCTGAAGCATTCGCTTCATTCGCCCCGCTACCGTTGCGGCCGTTGTGGCGGCAAGCTGATGCACAAGGGTGTGTGTCCGCATTGTGGAGCTGTGAACGAGTGAAACTGTCCGCCCGAAATCGGACACCTGTCCGAAAATGAACACCTCTGAATAATGACTTATCTTTGAAAATCAGTGAATTGTGGTTTTGGCATAATAGTTGTGGGCTGTGTATGGATTGAAACAGCTAATTCAAAATTATTGCCATGGATAGAGAAATTCCCAAAGAAGAGCGCCGTAGAGAGCGCAACAAGAAACTGATTCGTTATGGTGTAGCAGGAGTCGCAGGCGTGGTGGTGCTCAGTGTGCTCATTTCGCTGATGCGGACAGGCGTGAAAGAGAAAGATCTGGTGTTTTCTACCGTAGACCAGGGGACCATTGAGGTCAGTGTCAGCGCCTCGGGCAAGGTGGTGCCTGCTTTCGAAGAAATTATCAATTCGCCCATCAATACGCGCATCCTTGAAGTGTACAAAAAGGGAGGTGACAGTGTGGACGTAGGTACGCCCATCCTGAAACTGGACTTGCAGAGCGCCGAAACCGAGTACAAGAAGCAGCTCGACGAGGAACAGATGAAACGCTACCAGCTGGAGCAGTTGGAGGTGAACAACAGCACCTACCTGAGCGACCTGGAGATGCAGGTGAAGGTGGCCGAGATGAAGGTGAACCGCATGGAGGTGGAGCTGCGCAACGAACGTTACCTGGACAGCTTGGGATCGGGAACGACCGACCGTGTGCATCAGGCGGAACTGAACTTCAAGACTGGCAAACTGGAGCTGGAACAGTTGCGTCAGCAGCTGGCCAACGAGCGTAAGGTGAAAGCCGCCGACCTGAAGGTGAAGCAGCTGGAGTATGAGATCTTCCGCAAGAGCCTGGCTGAAACCAAACGTACGCTGGACGATGCGCAGGTACGTTCGCCCCGCAAGGCCATCCTTACCTATATTAATAACCAGATTGGCGCGCAGGTAGGCGAGGGCACGCAGATAGCCGTCATCTCTGACTTGAGCCACTTCAAGGTGGAGGGTGAGATAGCCGATACCTACGGCGACCGTGTGGCAGCCGGCGGGCGGGCCATCGTGAAGATAGGCAGCGAGAAGCTGGAAGGGCAGGTGAGCAGCGTTACCCCGCTTTCGAAGAACGGTGTCATCTCCTTCACCGTGCAGTTGGAGGACGACAGCAACCGCCGCCTGCGTTCGGGCCTGAAGACCGATGTCTATGTGATGAACGCCGTGAAGGAAGACGTGATGCGTGTGGCCAACGCTTCGTACTATGTGGGCCGTGGCGAGTACGACCTCTTTGTGCGCGATGGCGAAGGTCAGCTCGTGAAGCGCAAGGTGCAGCTGGGCGACTCCAACTTCGAATATGTCGAAGTAGTTTCGGGCCTCAAGCCGGGCGACCAGGTGGTCGTCAGCGACATGAGCCAGTATAAGAACAAGAACAAGCTGAAACTGAAAGACTGACCCACCGCAAGTTGTACCCGAAAGTACCCCACCCGTGGGGTATGACGGTACCCCTACGTGGGGTGCACCGGCCGGAAAACAATGGGAATGGAACAAACTAAAAGTACATACAGATATGCTGAAAAACTACTTTAAACAAGCCTGGACCCTGATGCGGCAGAACCGCCTCTTTACAGGCATCTATGTGGTGGGCACGGGCCTGTCCATTGCGCTGGTGATGACACTGTTCATCATCTTCTACGTCAAGTTCGGCCCCGTCTATCCCGAGTATAACCGCGACCGCACGCTGGTGTTGAAGCCGATAAAGCGCTACCCGAAGGACAAGCCCGAGAGCTGGACCATCAACGGTGGCGTGGCCTATTATGTCGTGGACCAGATGCTGCCGGGGTTGCCTCATGTGGAGCAGGTGGCGGGCAGTGTGATTGATTTTTGGGGAGATTATCAGGTGTCTGCCACAGACGTAAAGCCCTTCAAAGCTACTCCCCGTTTTGCCAACGGCGCTTTCTGGAAAGTCTTTTCCTTCCGTTTTGTTGACGGCCAGCCATTCACGCAGGAAGATGTGGAGGCCAAGGCGCAAGTGGCCGTCATCGGTGAGTCGCTGGCCAAGCGGTTGTTTGCCGCCGTCGAGGGAGTGACGGGCAGGCACTTCGCCTTCAACGGGCGCGACTACCGCGTGTGTGGCGTGGTGCGGGATGTTTCCAATGCCACACCCGAAACGGCAGGCGACCTGTGGCTGCCCTTGCTCAATGCGCAGTATATCTCCAAGGAGCTGGACAGGCAGGGATTGCTGGGCAATGTGTTTGTATCGCTGCTGGTGGACGATGCGGAGAACTTCGAAACCGTGCGCAGCGAGGTGCAGGATGTGTTCCGACGCTATACCCTGCAGGACAAGGACTATGAATACGACGTGATGGGGCAGCCCGATCCTTACTGGCTCAGCACATTCCGCCAAGATGTGGATAAAACACCCGATACCATGGAACTGGCCAAGGGCTTCCTCTATATCCTGCTGGCCCTGCTCTTCATCCCTGCCTTGAACCTGAGCGGCATGATTTCCTCGCGTATGGACAGCCGCATTGCCGAGCTGGGCATCCGCAAGGCCTACGGGGCTACGCGCCGCCGCCTGCTGGAGCAGGTGCTCTGCGAGAACCTGTTGCTCACGTTGCTGGGCGGTCTGGCAGGCCTGTTGTTCTCCTACCTGATTGTGTTGACGGCCAGCGACTGGATTCTGACGCTGTTCGACAAGAACATCTACGATACTTCGCTCTCCACGTCGCTCACGCCCGAGATGCTGTTCAATCCCGCCGTGTTCGGCTGCGCGCTGGCCGTGTGTGTGGTGCTCAATGTGGTGTCGGCCCTTGTGCCCGCGCTGGGGGCGATGCGCCACCCGATTATGGAATCGTTGAATACGAAAAGATAAAATCTCATGCTTCAAACCATCTTACACCAACTATGGAACCAGCGTCGTCAGAACGGCTGGATATTCCTGGAACTGCTGGTCGTCAGTTTCTTCCTTTGGACCGTCATCGACCCTATCTATGTATTGACCGCCAACCATGCCATCGACCGTGGCTACGACCCCGAGGGGCTTTACGTGGTGAACATCGGCATGTACGACGAGACGAACGGCAACTTCGACCCCGACATGGCTTCCGACTCGATGAATCTGGTGGCCTACACACGCCTTGCCCGCATCGTACGCGAGCAGCCCGAGGTGGAATGCTGGGCCATTGCCGGTAATCAAAGTTTCCCTTGTAGCAACTCGTGGAGCGGTAATCAAATCTATGCCGATACCGCCTCTTTGCACAAAAGGGAAGGTTTCGTACATGCCCAGACTTATAGTTTTGTGGCAACCGATGGCAGCAATATGCTTCATACCTATGGCATGAAGGATGCCCGTACGGGTGGTGACATCCGGCTGCCTGAACAGGTGGAGGACAAGGCATTCATCTCCGAGCGGCTGGCCCTACTGCTCTTCGGCACGGCCGATGCCGTGGGGAAGAAGGTGTACCAGAGCGACGAGCCGTTGGAGGTGGCGGGCGTGTTCCGCGACTTCAAGCACCGCGACTACGAGCAGCCTTATCCGCTCATTGTCACCATGTACAGCGAAATGTATGGAAGTCCGTATATGCCGTGGTGGTACAATTTTGTCATCCGTCTGAAGCCGGGTGTGGACGTATCGGCCTTCAAGCAGCGTTTCCAGCAGGAAGTGGCGCCGCAGCTCTCCGTAGGCAACTTCTACTTCGACAGCCTGAAGGAGTTTTCGGAGCTGAGCGAGGACTATGCCATGAAGAGTGGTGTCACCAACAAGCTCCGCTTGCAATATGCCCTGACGGGTTTCGCCCTGCTCTGCATCTTCCTGGGCATGGTGGGCACCTTCTGGATACGCAGCAACGCCCGTCGCGGCGAGATTGGGGTGATGCGCAGCATGGGCGCTTCGCAGGGGTGCATCGTGCGGCAGTTCCTCATCGAGGCCTGGCTGTTGCTGACGGTGGCCTTCGTGCTGGTCATTCCATTCCTGCTCTATCATGCCCATGTCAACGGCCTGTACATGGTAGAGATGGGGAGTTATTTTGTGCCCAATCCCGCCTACGGGCAAAACCGTTTCGGCTTCCACTTCACCGTGGTACTGGCACTCAGTTACGTTGTTCTGATGCTGATAGCGCTGGTCGGAACGTATGTCCCTGTGCGCCGTGCGGCCCGTACGCTGCCGGTAGAGGCGTTGAGGGATGAATAAAGCCTCAGCCCCGAAGCAAGGGGAAGCGGCAGGCCGAAACTCGGGAGTTTCTACCCGTCAACCGTGGTAAACGGGGCAAAACTCGGGAAAGTCGCCCGAAAACCGTGGTAAATGGCACGAAACTCGGGAGTTTCTGCCCGTCAACCGTGGTAAACGGGGCAAAACTCGGGAAAGTCGCCCGACAACCGTGGTAAACGGTACGAAACTCGGGAGTTTCTGCCCGTCAACCGCGGTAAACGGGGCAAAACTCGGGAAAGTCGCCCGAAAACCGCGGTAAACGGCTCGAAACTCGGGAGTTTCTGCCCGACAACCGCGGTGGATGCGGAGGCTGGACCGAATGGATGATGGATTTTGAGGGGCGTCGGCTGGCGACACTTCGTCTGACAGCCCCGCACGATAAAGGATATATTATAGAATGTAACAAATAAAATGACCGCCCTATCCTTCCCCCATCCTTTTGGGAGAGGGGTCGGGGATGAGGCTTTTGATGATTATGCTAAAGACCTATTTCAAACAAGCCCTTGCGTTGTCCAGGCAGAACTGCCTGTTCAGTACGCTCTACATTGCCGGCACGGGGCTGGCTATCGCCATGACGGTTGTGATGGCGCTGGTTTATTACGTGAAGCTGGCACCTGTGTATCCCGAGGAGAACCGGGAAAATACGTTGTATCTGACTCATGCCAGTTTTCGTTCGGAGGGATATACCGTTCAGGCTGGACTGTCGTTTCAGGCTGTGCAGGAGTGGATGTATCCGTTAAAGAACGTAGAGGCAGTTTCTGCCATTGTGGACTATGGCATGGATGAATCCTTTTACATACAGCCTACCGATTTGAGCGGTGACTTTAAAGTGGCTTTAAAGCTTACAGATCCAGCCTTTTTCCGCATCTACTCATTCCGCTTTTTGGAAGGAAATCCTTTCACCGATTCCGATTTGGCAAGTGGCATCCATACGGCTGTGATCTCCGATGACCTGGCGCGTCGTCTGTTCGGTACGACCCAAAATGTTGTCGGACGTTCGTTTTCGTTGGATTATGTCAACTATCGTGTGTGCGGTGTGGTATGCGGTGCCAGCTATCTCACCTCGAAGTCGTATGCTCAGGTCTATTTGCCTTATTCGGTTTTCGGAAATTATACGAAACCGTATTCAGACAAGTTCCCGTATAGTGGCATTTTCTCCGTCACTTTTCTTGTGAAGGACAAGGCACAGGCTGATGCTTTGCGGGCAGAAATCAGAGACCTGACGAGGCGGGTGAACCTGCAGTACAAGGATCAGTGGCAGCTGGAGTTGTGGAAGCAGCCAACTTCGCACTGGCTCAGTGTTTTCCAAAGTCATCCATCGGATGCAGGTTTCAATCCTTGGAAGACGGCGGGTTATCTGATCGTCGTGGTACTGGTGTTGCTATTGGTGCCTGCCCTCAACCTGAGCGGACTTATTGCCAGTCGTATGGAGAGCCGCTTGCCCGAGATGGGAGTGCGTAAGTCGTTTGGCGCAGGACGCAACATACTGCTTTCGCAGGTGATGTGGGAAAACTTCTTTCTGACACTGACAGGTGGTCTGCTGGGATTGGTATTGGCATGGATCGTTGTCTATGTAGGACGTGAATGGGTTTTCACGTTGCTCGACCAGTGGCCTGAAGTTGTGCCGCAGGGTGTCGATGCCTATGTATCGGGCGAGATGCTTTTTGCACCTGCCGTCTTTGGCATCGCTTTCCTGCTCTGCCTGGCACTGAACCTTCTGTCGGCCCTTCTGCCGGCGTGGCTGTCGCTCCGCAAACCGATTGTTTATTCGCTGTATGAAAAAAGATAATTATTTAATGAAGAATGAAGAATTAAGAATGAAGAATTGCCATGCGGATGCTGACATTGACATTCCTCATTCGTATAAATTCTTCATTCCTCATTTCTATAAATTCCTCATTCGTATAAATTCTTCATTTTTCATTCTTCATTCTTCATTCTTATGTTTACCCTTATCTTGAAAACCCTATGGGCCCGTCGCCGCCGCAACGGCTGGCTGTTGGCCGAACTGATACTGGTCGCTGTCCTTTCGTGGAGCATCTTCGACCCCGTCATTGTGGTGACCTACGACCGTCACCTTCCGCTTGGCTACGATGCCCACCGCCTCTGCATGGTGTCCGTCGGTATGTTGCAACCGCAGGCGCCGGGCTATGATGCCCAGGCTACCGACTCTGCTTCGCTGATGCAGGCGTATCTGAATATCGTGGAACGTGCCCGCCAGCATCCCGATGTAGAGCAGGCCACTCCCGTACTTTCTTTCATATATCCCGGTTCGCAAGGAAGCAGTACTTCCACCCTGATGGCAGAAGGTGATACAGTGGGACTCGACCTTATGTATGTTGAGTTTCTGCCACATACCCATTTCTTTGAAACATTCGGCTTCAGGCCCGTGCAGGGCAGCATGACGCCCGAAGAATTGTCGGACCATACGTATGGCGGGATGAATGTTGTATTGAGTGAGTATGCACAGGAAGCCTTGTTTCACACCCGTGTTTACAACAAGAATCTGCGTTGCTGGATGACGAACGAGACGGATACGATCTATTTGCCCGTTGTCGTAGGTGCGGTAGGAACTTTCAAGTACACCAATGACTGGCGTCCTGTTCCTGTCGCCTTCGAGCCGATATTGCATCCCGATATTCTTTCCAGTGTGAACGATATGCACGTAGTCATCCGTTTGAAGGAGGGTGTCAGCATGGACCGCTTCCTGCATGAGTTCCGTCCTTGGATGGTTCGCCAGATGCGGGTTGGTAACCTTTATGCACGCGATTTGCAGTCGTACGACAGCATCAACCGGATCAGTGAGTTTGGTACTGCGACGTCACTCTATCGCCGCAACCTGAGTATAGCCCTGTTCTTCCTTGTCAACCTCTGTTTAGGTGTTGTCGGTACCTTCTGGCTACAGACCCGTACACGGCGCGAGGAGGTAGGCATCATGCTGTCCTACGGTGCTACGCCGCGCCGCATCCGGCTCCAGTTGCTGGGCGAAGGTGTGGTGCTCACGACGATAGCTACCCTGATAGGCTGCTTCCTCTACCTGCAATACGGGCTCAGCGAGGGACTGAGCAAGGGCAGCGCCTGGATGAAGAGCACCATGCCCTGCTGGGTGGACCACTTCGGGCAGCACTTCGCCATCGTGTCGCTCATCATCTACCTCATTCTGCTGGTTGTGGTGCTGGTGGGTATTTACATCCCGGCCCGCCGCATCAGCAGCATTCCGCCTACCGAGGCGTTGAGAGACGAGTGAAATCGTACGCTAAAAACGGACAGGGTGTTCATTTTCGGACACCCTTCTTTTTGCTAAAATACAGATAATCAGTGATGCGTGATTTTGGCACGACTTTTGAGTTAAGTTCACCACAGAGAATACAATAACTATAAACAACATACAATTATGGACATGATCAAATTAACAGGTATCAACAAGATTTACCGTACAGACGAGATTGAGACACAGGCATTGGAGAACGTGAACCTGACTGTAGAGCAGGGGGAATTCCTCAGCATCATGGGACCTTCGGGTTGTGGCAAGTCCACGTTGCTCAACATCATGGGGCTGCTCGACACACCCACCAGCGGCACCATCGAAATAGCCGGTACCCGCGTGGAGGGTATGAAAGATAAGGAACTGGCTGCTTTCCGTAACCAGAACCTGGGCTTCGTCTTCCAGTCGTTCCATCTGATCAACTCGCTTAACGTGATAGACAATGTGGAGCTTCCGTTGCTCTACCGTAAGGTCTCTGCCAAGGAACGTCGTCGTCTGGCCGAAGAGGTGCTGCGGAAGGTAGGGCTCAGCCATCGTATGCGCCACATGCCCACGCAGCTTTCCGGCGGTCAATGTCAGCGCGTAGCCATCGCCCGCGCCATCATCGGCAATCCTGAAATCATCCTCGCCGACGAGCCGACAGGTAACCTGGACTCAAAGATGGGTGCCGAGGTCATGGACTTGTTGCATCAGTTGAACGAAGAAGACAAGCGTACCATCGTCATGGTGACGCACAACGAAGACCAGGCCAAGCAGACGAGCCGCACGGTGCGCTTCTTTGACGGCCGTCAGGTGGGATGAAGGATTGGTAGAACAGAAACAGACACGGATATGAAAACAAACATCATAGGAATCATGATTGCACTGGTGCTGGCATTTGCCGCGGCAGTAGGCGCATGGGCGCAGGACGAGAAGGTGAGCGAGGTGCGCAAGGTGGACGATTTCTCTTCCATCAAGATAACGTCGGTGGCCAATGTCATTTTCACGCAGGGCGACCGGTATTCGCTCCGCCTGGAGGGCAAGGAGAAATGGGTGAAGCTTACCACCACCGAGGTGAAAGGCGGTTGCCTGATCATCGCTTTCAAGAAGGGGGAGAAGAGATCTGTCAAGAACATTGACGGCCTGAAGCTCTATGTCACCGCTCCTACGCTGGAGGCGGTTGAGCTGACCGGCGTAGGCAGCCTGGAGTGTAAGGAGCCTTTGAAGCTGGACGACTTCACGCTTCGCATCAACGGCGTAGGCTCTGCCGAAGTGGCCGACCTGACCTGCCGCCGCTTCACCGTCAGCCTGAACGGAGTGGGCGATGCCGAGGTGAACGTCGATTGCGACTACCTGAAAGCACGCATGGGCGGCGTAGGCAGCCTGGAATTGAGGGGAAGTGCCGATGAGGCCGACATATCGCGCAGCGGCATCGGCAGTGTGAATACGAAACGATTAAAAATTAAGAATGAAGAATGAGGAATGAAGAATTGGCTCTTCCTATGCCACCTTTCTTATTCATTAAATTCTTCATTCTTCATTCATAATTCTTCATTAAAAAGATGATCAAGCAATATTTCCAACAAGCCTGGGCGCAGCTCCGCCAGCAGCCGCTTATCAGCGGGGTGACGGTGGCTGGTACAGCCCTTTCCATCTTCCTCATCATGCTGGTGGTGATGATGCAACAGGTGCAGGTCGAACCTTTTGCGCCTGAAAGCAACCGCGACCGCTTCCTGCACGTGAAGTGGGGCAGCATCGCCAACGAAACGTGGGGTGACAGCAACAGCAACGGTCCGTGGAGCGCAGCTTCGCTGAAAGAAATCTACGGCAAGCTGACGACGCCCGAGGCCGTCACCGTCTATGTGGTCTATTCTTTGCCCAAGCCGGTCAGCCTGCCCGGCCAGCCCACTACGGCGGTCGATGTGCGCGAGACGGACAGCCAGTTCTGGACGGTGTTCGACTTCGCCTTTACCGACGGTAAGCCTTTCGACCAGGCTACGTTCGATGCCGGCAGGCCGGTGGCCGTTATCACCGAAAGCGTGGCGCGCCTGCTGTTCGGCACGACGAAGGCCGTGGGAAAAGAATTCCTGCTGGCTCATGCGCCCTATCGGGTGTGCGGCGTGGTGAAGGACGTATCGACGCTGGCCGAAACGGCCTATGCGCAGGTGTGGATTCCCTATACCTCGACCGACCAGGTGAACAACACGTGGGAGCACGGCGTGATGGGCGACATGAGCTGCACCATCCTGGCCCGCGACCGCAGCGACTTCCCCGCCATCCGTGAGGAGGCTGCCCGGCGGTTGGACGAATTCAATAAGGTGATAGGCGAGAACGGCTATCGAATCATCAACCGCAACCGTCCCTACGACCAGGAGAAGAACGCCCTGACATCCGGCGCCAATGTGGAGCCGGATGTGACGGCTGCCCGCCGGACCCGTTTCATCATCTTCCTCATCCTGCTCATCGTGCCTGCCATCAACCTGAGCAGCATGACGCAGAGCCGTCTGCGCCGTCGCGTGGCGGAAATCGGGGTGCGCCGTGCCTTTGGCTGCACGCGCATGGAACTGCTGGGGCAGATACTGGGCGAGAACTTCATCGTCACCTTGCTGGCAGGTGTGCTGGGGCTGATAATCAGCTTTCTCTTTGCCTTCCTGCTGGGCGATACCCTCTTTGTGCAGGACTGGACTACTGCGCTCAATCCGCCCGTGGTCGATGCCTCCATCCTGATACATGCCTCCACTTTCGGCTGGGCGTTGCTCTTCTGCTTCGTGCTCAACCTGCTCAGCACCGGCATTCCCGCCTGGCGGGCGTCGCGGATGAATATCGTGGAGGCGATTAACGGCAAGGCACAGTGATGTGAATGTATAAAATAGGATTACATTATGAACAAGAAACTATTTACCCAAATACGCAACGAGTGGCGCAGCAACCTGTGGCTGGCGCTGGAGTTGCTGGTGGTGAGCGTGGTGATGTGGTACATCATCGACCTGCTCTACTGCCGCCTGGCCACCTATATGGAGCCGCGCGGCTTCGATACGGAGCACTGCTACCTGATAACCATGGGCGTGCTCACCGACAAGAGTCCCGACTATACCCCCTATAGCGATACCCACAAACAGACCGACGAAGTGCGCGAGCTGGTGGAACGCCTGCGCCGCCGCCCCGAGGTGGAAGCGGTCAGCCTGTCGCAAAATTCCTATCCTTATAATGGTAGCAACGGTTCTGCGGAAGTGGATTACGACACGCTTCATGCGCCCCGCTGGACCATCCGCCGCATTGTGACGCCCGACTTCGTACGCGTGTTCCGTTACCGGGGAACGCGTGGCGAGACGCCCGAGCAGCTGGCTGAAATATTGGAGCGGGGTGACTTCCTGGCTTCGGACAACCTGTATCGCAAGTACAGCGTCCCGATGACGTCGCTGGTAGGCAAGAAGGAATTCTATCTGTTCGGGGACACAACCCAGACGTTTCGCCTGGGCGCCGTCTTGCAGAATGTGCGCTACGACGACTTCAGTCAGGCACGTTCCAGCTATTCCATGGTGTTCAACATGAACCTGCTGGACGAAGGGTGGTGGAACGCCGACCGCGAGCTTTGCGTCCGCGTCCGTGCCGACCGTGACCAGAACTTTATGGAGAACCTGAAGGCCGACAGCGAGAAGCAGTTCCGCATCGGTAATCTCTACATCAGCGACATCAAAAGCTTCAAGGACATCCGCCACAGCTTCCAGCAAGGCGAGACCAGCGAGATGCGCAACTTGGTTGTGGGCATGGGCTTCCTGCTGCTCAACATCTTCCTGGGGCTGCTCGGCACGTTCTGGTTCCGCACGCAGCAACGGCGCGGCGAGATTGCCCTGCACAAGGCGATGGGCGCCACGGACGGTGCGGTGTTCGGCCGCCTGATGAGCGAAGGCATGTTCTTGCTGCTGATCGTCACCGTGCCTGCCGTCATTATCGACGTCCTATTGGCCCACTTCGAACTGAACTCCTGGCGCAACGGCACTACGCTGGAGTGGCCGCGCCTGCTGTTCTGCGTCGCCGCTACGTTTGTCCTTATCGCCGCCATGATCGGTATCGGCATCGGACTCCCAGCCCGGAGGGCGATGCGGGTGCAGCCGGCGGAGGCGTTGCACGATGAGTAAGGCCTCTAACTATTAACCGTTAATCACTCGCTGAACATGATACGATTCTATATTCAACAAGCTATTTATCACCTGCGCGAGAATCCCGTCGTCAGCTGGATCTCCGTGCTGGGCACGGCGCTGTCCATCTGCATGATCATGGTGATCGTCATCACCCTGCGCGTGCGGACGGCGGATTGCGAGCCGGAAGTGAACCGCAGCCGCTCGCTCTACGTGCCCAACATGTCCTACCGTGCCAAGGGCGACCTGAGCGGCAGCTCCGCCAACTCGAGCATGTCGGTGCAGACCGGGCGCGAATGCTTCAAGGCGCTGACTACGGCCGAGGCTGTCACCCTGGCGTCGAAACCCGGCAAGGTGCGCGTTTCGCTGCCTGCCGGTGCCAAGCTGTCGGCCGACATGGTGCAGACCGACGAGGACTTCTGGCAGGTTTTCCAGTTCCGCTTCCTCGACGGAAAGCCCTTCACGGAGGCCGACGTGAGCAGCGGACTGCCCCGCGCCGTCATCGCCGCTTCGGTGGCGCGCCGCCTGTTCGGGCGGACGGACGTCAGCGGGCAGCACGTGGAGCTGAACCACGTGGACTTCCATGTGTGCGGCGTGGTGGCCGACGTCTCCATGCTGGCCACCGACGCCTACGCCCAAGTGTGGATCCCTTATACGGCCGGCAACGCGGAGGCCAACTCGTGGGGCTACAACCTGATGGGGCCGATGCGCGCTGTCATCCTGGCCCGCAGCCGGGCGGACTTCCCCGCCATCCGCGAGGAGTGCGAGCGCCTGCGACAGAAGTACAACGACGCGCAGGAGGGCGTGGAGGTGTTCTACCGCGGCCAGCCCGACACGCAGTTCACCCACCTCTACCGCACGTGGAGCCAGGAGCCCGACGTGCAGGGCGTGGTGCTGCGCTACGTCGTGGTGATGCTCATCCTGCTCATCTTGCCTGCCATCAACCTCTCGAGCATGACCCTCTCGCGGATGCGCCGGCGGATGGCGGAAATCGGAGTGCGCAAGGCCTTCGGCGCCACGGCGAACGAACTGATGCGGCAGGTCTTCCTGGAGAACCTGCTGCTGACCTGCCTGGCGGGCCTGCTGGGGCTGGCGCTGAGCTACGCCGCCACCTTCGTGCTGAACGGCTTCCTCTTCGGCAACTCTACCAACGCCTACTTCGCGGGCGAGACCAGCCTGACGGCGGGCGCCCTGCTCAGCCCCTGGATTTTCCTGGCGGCCTTCCTCTTCTGCCTGCTGATGAACCTGCTCAGCGCAGGCATCCCCGCCTGGCGCGCCTCGCGGATGAACATCGTGGAGGCCATCAACGGGAAGCGGTAGGCGGACAGGCCGAAACTCGGGAGTTTCTACCCGTCAACCGTGGTGGATGGGGCAAAACTCCCGAGTTTCGCCCGAAAACCGTGGTGGACGAGGCAAAACTCGGGAGTTTCTGCCCGTCAACCGTGGTAAACGGGGCAAAACTCGGGAGTTTCTGCCCGTCAACCGTGGTAAACGGGGCAAAACCCGGGAGTTTCCGCCCGACAACCGCGGCGGACGCGGAGACTTGACAGAATGGATTACTAATTTTCCCCCTCCCCACGGCGGGAGGGGGGCGAACGAAAGAAACGATGATGAAAAAACTCTTTACTCAACTGCGAAACGAATGGCGCGGCAACTTTTTCCTCGCGCTGGAACTGCTGGTGGTCTTCGTGGTGCTGTGGTACATCGTGGACTGGTGCTGCGTGACGGCGCGCGTCTACTTCGCCCCGATGGGCTTCGACACGCGTCACTGCTACTGCCTGATGGTGAACCGCCTGACGCCGAACTCCGCCCTCTACACGCCCGGCCGCACCGTGGGCGACGACATGGACGACCTGCTGGAGATAGCCGAGCGCCTGCGCCACCGTCCCGGCGTGGAGGCGGTGGCCATCTCGCAGAACTGCATCCCCTACGG
The DNA here is from genome assembly GCF_900130135.1 of Bacteroides togonis. Taxonomy (NCBI): domain Bacteria; kingdom Pseudomonadati; phylum Bacteroidota; class Bacteroidia; order Bacteroidales; family Bacteroidaceae; genus Bacteroides; species Bacteroides togonis. The sequence goes on from NZ_LT670820.1 coordinate 429,578, forward strand.
CGACGGCAGCAACGGCATTGAGGCCTTCGTGGACACGGTGCCCGTCTACGCCATGCTTCGCCTGACGCAGCCCGACTACATGCGCCTGTTCCGCATTCGCGGCGTGGCCGTGCAGGGCGCCGACGGGCGTGTCCTTGTGGAAGCCGGACACTGATAACAGCCTGCGTGTGGCGGGCGTTGCCGAGCCCATGCGCTGGAGCCACTTCACGACCGCCGACCAGTGGGGCGGGCCCTTCCTGGCGACGGACTTCCCGCGCGAGGTGATGGTGGAGTACGAGAACCCCGCCTACCTGCAACTGAGCGTGCGCGTCACGCCCGAGGCCGACCATGGCTTCGCCGAGACGCTCATGGCCGAGGCCGACCGCCTCTACCGCGTAGGCAACGTCTACGTGCTCGACGTCCTCTCGTTCGACCAGCTGCAGCACATCGAGGAGCTGGAAGACGTCAACGAAGTCAAGACGCAGCTCTGCATCCTGGGCTTCCTGCTGCTGAACATCTTCCTGGGCGTGGTCGGCACCTTCTGGTTCCGCACGCAGCACCGCCGTCAGGAGGTGGCGCTCCGCATGGCGATGGGCAGCACGCGGCGGGGCATCTTCGTGCGACTGATTACCGAAGGGCTTTTGCTGCTGACGCTGGCTGCTGTGCCTGCCACGGTTATTGCCTTGAACATTGGCGTGGCCGAATTGGTGGACGTCAATAGGTTGCCTTTCGATACTCTGCGTTTCGTGCTCGCCCTCGCGCTCTCGTGGCTGCTGATGGCGCTGATGATTGTCGTGGGCGTGTGCTATCCCGCTCGCCGCGCCATGCAAGTTCAGCCCGCCGAGGCGCTGCACGACGAGTAATCATGAATCTCTGATAAACCGCTTTTTGACATGAAACATTCTTTGTTACATAACCTGCGTTCGTTCTTCCGCCTGCTGGGCCAGCACCGCTTCTACACGGCGGTGTGCGTGGTGGGCACGGCGGTGACCATCGCCTTCGTCATGGTAGTGGTCATGGTCTACGACTTCCGCACGGCGGACGTGGCTCCTGAAACCCGACGCAGCCGCGTGATCTACAACTACGGCACCCAATGCATGCGTCCCGATGGTTCGAACATGTGGGGCTACCGCGCCTTGGGACCGACGGCCTTTGCCGCCTTCTTCGACAACCTGCCCGGCGTGGACGAGCTGACGTGGCATGGCGGACTGAGCAAAGCGGTCTGTGCTTTACCCGCTTCGTCCGACCGTCAGTCGGTGATGCTGCGTCCCGTGGCTGCCAACTGGTTCGATTTCTTCCGCTACGACTTCGTGGCGGGCCGTCCCTTTACACAGGCTGAATACGATGCCGGTCGCGCCGCTTTCGAGCAGGCCGATGACGAGTGGCGGCTCGTCCGCAATCGTGAGGACGGCGTGGTGCGGCGTTTCATTGTCATCAGCGAGCGCCTGGCACGCCAGCTGTACGGCGGAGCCGCCGAGGCGGTGGGCAAGCAGCTGTTGCTGGACTTTCAGGAGGCTCGTGTGGTGGGCGTGGTGGCCGACGTCAGCTCCATCTTCCAGACCGCCTACGCCGATGTCTGGGAACCTTTCACCCTGATGAACGAGGACAACCTCGATCCGAATCTCGCCACCGCGGGCTTGATAGGGTTCCGTTACGCCGTCCTCCACCTTTCGCCCGGCACATCGGCGGCCGCCGTCCGCGCCGAGGTGGACCGCCGCCTGGCACAGCTCAACAGTCAGGGCCTGGAATACATTCTGAAGGATCCGAAGCTCTATACGCATACGGAATACACTTTTTTCCGCGACGGTAACATCAGTGCGGGACTGGTCTACGTCTTGCTGCTGGTAGTGTTGCTGGTCGTTCCCGCGGTGGGCATCTCGGGGTTGGTCCATGCCCAGATGCAGAGCCGCCTGGGCGAGATTGCCATCCGCAAGGCGTATGGTGCTTCGAATGCCAACATCATCGGCCACCTCTTCATCGAGAGTCTGGGCACCACGCTGATAGGTGGCGTGCTGGGCTACGCCCTGTCGTGTGTCTTGGTCGTGGCGGGTGGCACGTGGCTGTTCGGCACGGGTGGTGTCGAGTTGCAGGGCATTGTGCTAGGAAGCGACCTGCTGCTGCGTCCGTCGTTGTTCTTGGCGGTGCTGGCGGCGTGCCTCGTCTTCAATGCGCTGTCCACCCTGCTCCCGGCCTGGATGGCGGTGCATCGCAGTATTTCGTACACATTAACCGGAGGAGAATAAACATGTGGAGACAATTGTTCAATCAGATATGGAATCAGCGCCGCGCCAACGCCTGGCTGTGGACGGAGCTGTGCATCGTGACCATACTGTTGTGGTATGGCATCGATCTGGTCTATAATTACGAAGGGGCGGCCTGGCAGTCCAAGGGGTATGACACCTCGTGCGTCTTCGACCTGACGGTGGCAACGAAGCCCCTGGAGGTCATCAACGACGCCGACAACCGGCGGGCGGGCGAGGACTTCACCTACTTGTATAACTTGATCAAGGATTATCCCGGCGTGGAGGCCGTCTGCGCCTACCATGGCAGCATTCCCTATACGGACGACGCCATGTTCGAGGGTTATGCACCGCACAGCGACTCGACGCACGTGGTGCACAGCTACATTCGCTACGTTACGCCCTCCTACTTCGATGTGTTTCGTCTGAAGCCTTTGGCCGGGCAGCCCGACGAGGCGCACTGGTCGCCTGCCGAATATCCCATGCCGGTATGGATGAGTGCCGACCTGGCCGATTCGCTGTTTCATCTGCCCAATGTGGCCGACGCCGTGGGTAAGACCTGCTTTAACCCTTACTTCTTGAAGTCGGCCCGCCCGCAGACCAATTATCGTGTGGCAGCCGTCCTGCCCCGCCACAAGCTGAGCGACTACGAACGCTACGAGCCGTTCATCTATCTGCCTGCCCAGAAGGCGCTCTTCTGGCAGAACGTGGCGATACGTGTCGCGCCCGACCAGGTGGCCGGTTTCGCCGAGCGTTTCCGCCGCGACATGCAGCCGGTGTTCGACCGTGGCATCTTCTACCTGAACACCATTCGTTCGTACGACGACATGAAGGCGGCTTACGACGTGCAGCAGGGTACGGTGAACTACCTGAACACGGTCTATGCCGTGGCGGCCTTCTTCCTGTTCAACGTCTTCCTGTGCGTCTTTGCCACATTTTGGTACCGCACGCGCAAGCGCCGTTGCGAGGTGGCACTCCGCATGGCGATGGGCAGCAGCCGCCGGTCGGTGATGGCCTATTTCCTGTTGGAGGGTCTTCTGCTCCTGTTGATGACTGCCGTGCCCGCCTTGGTCATCGCTTTCAATATCCAGTTGGCCGACCTGACCGTTCACACGCTGATGGATGCGACGGGCGGACGTTTTGTGGGTTGCTTTGGCTTGGCACTGTTACTGATGGCACTGATTATCATGGCCGGCATCTGGTATCCGGCCCGTCAGGCCATGAAGATACAGCCCGCCGAGGCGCTGCACGATGAATAACTTTAGCTAACGATTAATAGTATATATGATATGAGAATGAAATTCTATTTTCTGTTGATGACATGGGTGCCGCTGGCATCTTTCGCCGCCGCTCCTGCTGCTGCCGACAGTGTGCATCATCGTCCCATCACGCTGGATGAGGCTATCCTGCTGGCTCGCGTGCAGAGTGTGGATGCTGCTGTGGCCCTGAACGAACTGAAAACCGCCTACTGGGAGTACCGCACCTTCCGTGCCGACTTGCTGCCGGAAGTGAACCTGACGGCTACCCTGCCTTCGTATAACAAGAGCTATAACTCCTACCAGCAGGACGACGGTTCGTACACCTTCGTGCGTAACAACTACATGCAGATGAGCGGCCAGCTCTCTATCGACCAGAATATCTGGCTGACGGGCGGTACGCTCTCGCTGAACACGTCGCTCGACTTCCTGCGCCAGATGGACGGTACCGTGGGCAATCGCTTCATGTCCGTGCCCCTGGCCCTGACGCTGAATCAGCCTATCTTCGGCGTGAATACCATCAAGTGGGACCGCCGTATCGAGCCCGTGCGCTACGCCGAGGCCAAGGCAGCTTTCCTCAGTGCTACCGAAGAAGTTACGATGACTACCATCAATCATTTCTTCAACCTCTTGCTGGCTCGCGAGAACGTCAACATCGCCCGTCAGAACCTGGCCAACGCCGAGAAGCTTCACGAGGTGGCGAAGGCCAAGCGCCGCATGGGACAGATCAGCGAGAACGATCTGCTGCAGCTGGAGCTGAACGTGCTCGATGCCCGCTCCACGCTGACTTCGAACGAAAGCTCGCTGAAGAGCAACATGTTCGCCCTGCGCTCGTTCCTGGCCCTGGGCGAGGACGAGGAGTTGGAACCTGTGGTACCCGACTCCGTGCCTGATGTCCTGCTCAACTATGACGAGGTGCTGGACAAGGCTTTGAAAAACAATTCTTTTGCCCACAACATCCGCCGCCGTCAGTTGGAGGCCGATTACGAGGTAGCCAAGGCAAAGGGCAACATGCGCGAAATCACCCTCTTCGCTCAGGTGGGCTTTACGGGTACGGACAATCGCTTCGACAGTGCCTATCGCCGTCTGAAAGACAATCAGGTGGTGGAGGTGGGCTTTAAGATACCCATTCTGGACTGGGGCAAGCGTCGCGGTCAGGTGAAGGTGGCACAGAGCAACCGCGAGGTGACCGAGAGCAAGTTGCGCCAGGAGTCGATGAACTTCAACCAGAACATCTTCATCCTGGTGGAGCAGTTCAACAACCAGCAGGCCCAGCTCCACCTGGCCGACGAAGCCGACCGTATCGCCCGCAAGCGTTACCACACCAACGTGGAGACTTTCCTCATCGGCAAAATCTCCACCCTCGACCTGAACGACTCACAGACACAGAAGGATGAGGCGCGTCGCAAGCACATCACCGAGCTGTTCTACTACTGGTACTATTACTACCAGCTGCGCAGCCTGACGTTGTGGGATTTTGTTGCCGGCACGGGTATCGATGCTGACTTCGACAAGATTGTGCGCCGATGAGGCGGTGGTTCGCAGAATAATGTTTACTTTTGCGCCATTATGATACTAATTGTAGACGACGACAGTGCCATCCGTTCTTCGCTCAGCTTCATGCTTAAGCGGGCGAAGTACGAGGTGAAGGCGGTCTCCGGTCCCAAGGAGGCCATCGAGGCGGTGCGTTCCACCACGCCGCAACTCATTCTGATGGATATGAATTTCAGCCTCTCCACCAACGGTCAGGAGGGGTTGACCTTGTTGAAGCAAGTCAAGTTGTTCTGCCCCCAGACGCCTGTGATTTTGATGACGGCATGGGGCAGCATTCCCCTGGCCGTGCAGGGCATGCAGGCAGGTGCCTTCGACTTCATCACCAAGCCGTGGAACAACGCGGCCCTGATGCAGCGCATCGAGACAGCCCTTGAACTAACGGCAGGAGGACAGGAAGCCGACGAGCCCCTGACGGACAATGACGGCTTTGACCGCAGCCACATCATCGGGCGCAGCAAGGCGTTGATGGACGTGCTGGCCACGGTAAAGCGCGTGGCACGGACGAACGCCTCCATCTTGGTGACGGGCGAGAGCGGTACGGGCAAGGAGTTGATAGCCGAGGCGGTGCATCGCAATAGTCCTCGACGTGGCAAGCCTTTTGTCAAGGTCAACCTAGGCGGTGTGTCGCAGACGTTGTTCGAGAGCGAGATGTTCGGCCACAAGAAGGGTGCTTTCACCGATGCTGTGTCCGACCGTAAGGGACGCTTCGAACTGGCCGACAAGGGTACCATCTTCCTTGACGAAATCGGTGAGCTCGACCTATCGTGCCAGGTGAAGCTCCTGCGTGTGCTTCAGGAACAGACCTTCGAGCCTTTGGGTGACAGTCAGCCTCGCAAGGTGGATGTCCGCGTGGTTTGTGCCACCAACGCCGACCTGGAGCAGATGGTGCGTGAGCATACCTTCCGCGAAGACCTTTTCTATCGCATCAACCTGATAACGGTTCACTTGCCAGCTTTGCGTGAACGGCGTGAAGACATCCCTCTGCTGGCCCGCCATTTTATAGAAAAACGTTGCCAGACTGATGGTTTCGCACCCGTCCGCCTGACTGACGATGCTTTGGACTACCTGAGCAGCCTGCCCTATCCGGGTAATATTCGCGAACTGAAGAACTTTGTGGAGCGGACGTTGCTGGTATGTGGCAAGGAGGTGTTGACGGCAGACGACTTCAAGCAGCAGTACCACCCCACAAGTGCACCGCAGACCGTTTCTCTGCAAGGCATGACGCTCGAGGAGATGGAGCGGCAAACCATCCTTCAGGCTCTCGAAAAGCATGGGAACAACCTTTCGCAGGTGGCCCAAGCCTTGGGCATCAGCCGTGCGGCACTCTATCGCCGTCTGGAGAAATACGGTATCAGCACCAACGATTAATCCTGCTGTGCCATGCGACTGAAAACCTTGTTCTTCCTCTTGGCCCTGCTGCTGATTGTGGTGTGGGGCATTCTGCTTATGCTGGCGCTTGAGTCGGGAAAGACCTTGTTCTACGTGGGCGAGGGAGTGACTACGCTCAGCCTGATAGTGTTGGTCTATTTCTATCGCAAGCTGGTGATGCCCCTCAACAGTATTGCCAACGGTATCGACCTGCTACGCGAGCAGGACTTCAGCAGCCGCCTCTCTAAAGTGGGGCAGACGGAGGCCGATCGCATTGTGACCATGTTCAACGGCATGATGGACCAGCTGAAGAACGAACGCCTGCGCCTGCGTGAACAGAACCATTTCCTCGACCTGCTCATCAGCGTGTCGCCGATGGGCGTTGTCATTCTCGACTTCGACGGCAAGGTGTCGATGCTGAATGCCGCCGCACTCCGTTTCTTGGGCTATACGTCGCAGACCGATTTGATTGGCAAAAACTTCAGTGCGCTTGATGCTCCGCTGGCAGAAGAAATCAACCGGCTGGACAAGGATTCTACCGATACCATTCGCCTGAACGACTCCATGATTTATCGCTGCTCGCGCCTTTCGTTTGTCGATCGTGGCTTCCCCCATCCGTTTATCCTCATCGAGAGTCTGACGTCGGAAGTGGTGAAGGCGGAAAAGAAAGCATATGAGAAAGTGATTCGTATGATAGCCCACGAGGTGAACAACACGACGGCGGGTATCACATCCACACTAGAGACCGTTAATGAAGCGCTGGAGGAGATGGACGACACCGCCGACCTACGCGACGTGATGAAGGTCTGTGTGGAGCGTTGCTATGGCATGAGCCGCTTCATCACCAACTTCGCCAACGTGGTGAAGATACCCGACCCGCAACTGGAGCAGGTGCGCCTGAACGATCGCGTGTCTGCCTGCAAGCGGTTTATGGAGACCATCTGCCGCGACCGCGACATCACCCTGCACAATGAATTGTGTGCAGACAATCCTTTGGTGTGGATGGATACTGTCCTCTTCGAACAGGTACTGGTGAATATCATCAAGAATGCGGCGGAAAGCATCGGCCGGTCGGGCGACATTTACATTCGCACGTCGGCCTCACCTGCCGTCTTGGAAGTGGCAGATACAGGTGCAGGCATCTCACGCGAGGTGGAGGCGAAATTGTTCAGTCCCTTCTTCTCTACCAAGCCCAACGGACAGGGCATCGGACTTATCTTCATCCGCGAAGTGCTCAGCAAGCATGGCTGTACGTTCTCGCTTCGCACCTGGCCCGACGGGCTGACACGTTTCCGCATCAATTTCCCTGAAAAGAAAGCTGGTGAAACATTATAAAATTTTCCCAGTTAAGAAATGGTTTTTTCTTAACTGGGAAAAAATAAATCCTTGACTGGGGAAGAAAAAGACCAGGCAGGGGACATCAGAAGCGGCAACGCAGGTCGATGCCTACCTGTATGGGACGTCCCATCTGGGCAAAGCCGCGACTCATGGTTTCGAACCAGAAGGCCTGATAGCGCTTGTTCAGTGCATTGTCCACCCACAGGGCAATCTGCCCGTTGCCTTTATTGAGACTCAACCGTCCGTTCAGCGTGCCGTAGAGGGCCTGGCTGGCATTGTTTGCCTCCGTCCAGTAGATGCGGCCTGCAGCCTTATAGTGGGCGTCGAGGGTGATGTCGTCCAGCCATGCGCCTGCCTTCATCGCAAAAATGTATTGACCACCCACGTTGAACGTGTGCTTGGGAACGAAAGGCACATATTTCCCGTTATAATTCACTTCGTTGCTCACCACGTAGTCGGTAAATGTGGCGTACGTATAGCCATAACTACCGCTCAGGCTTAAGGCATCGGTCAGTTGGGCACGCAGGGCGGCTTCGGCACCCAGACTGCGACTCTTTCCGGCGTTGACGGTGATGCGTCCCAGTCCGCTGGCGGCGAAGCGCGAAATCTGCTGGTCGTGCGTGTCCATGTAGAAGGCTGCAAGGTCGGCCTGCAGGCGGCCGTCGCAGAGGGTCAGATGAGAGCCTACCTCGTAGTTCCATGAGTATTCGGGGCGGTAGAGCGTGGCCTCCTGCACGTTTGTCTCGGTCTTCTGTGCCATGCCGTTCAGTATGCCGATGATTTGCTGCTTGGTAGCGTCGTCAATCATGCCCACGCCTTCGATGACAGGGATGGTGGCTTGGGCCACATCGCTCATGTTGGCACTGCGCATGTCGGTCTTGAGCAGGTCGCTGAACATCTGTATGTTGTAACCTCCCGAACGATAGCCTTTGGAGACGGTGGCATAGACGTTGTTACGGCGGTCGAAGTCGTATTGCAGGGAGAATTTGGGCAGCAGCTGGATGTAGTCATGTGTCAGGCTGCCACGATAGGACAAGTTCTGCTCGAAGGTTGTTTCCTTGACCATTGGGATGGTCATGCCCATGGGTTTCAGCTCGCCGCTTAGTGAATAGGTGTGGGTGTAGCTGCATCCTGTGTTATAGTCTAGCTTCAGGCGTTCGTAGTCCATGCGCAGGCCGACGGTAAACGACAGGCCTTCGGCGCCGAAGAGGTCGTTGAAGGTGGACTGGTGGAAGAGGGCTGTGTTCAGCACAGGCGTCTTGAACGCCCCGCCGATGGGTAGGGTGCTGCCGCCGATGAGGTCGCTGAAGACAAACTGCATCGTCATGGGACCTTGCGAGATGGTGGGCAGGTATTTGTTGGCGTTGTCGTTGGTCAGGGCGTTGAGCCATGCCAGGCCGTCTTCGTGGAAGGTGACGGGCGCGTCGGTATCGAGCCACTGGTAGAAGGCGCTGGCGCCTGTGGCCCACTGCCAGCGGCGGCCGGGTTTGGACTTCAGCACCAGTTCCTGGCTTACGGTCTTGGAGTTCTGCTTCTGCATCATGGTGTAGATGTTTTGTTCCGTGAAGTCTTGGTCCAGGTCCATGTGGTCGTCCAGAAACTGAAAGCCCGTCACGCTGCTCAGGATGAAGTTGTCGGTCTGATGCTCCAGGTTGAGGCCGCCGTTCAGCAGGTTGCGCCTGTAGCCGCTCTTGTGGTTGTAGGCGATGCGGCCGATGTAGTCGGCACGGTCTTCCTCGCCCTCGGTCACGCCGGTATATTCATACGGGTATCCGCCCTGGTTGGTATATTCATAGTTCAGAGTGAAATCCAGCTTCAGGTTCTCCTTGGGCAGGTAGATGGCACGGAAGCGGCCGCCGAATTCGTCGTCCTTGTCCACGCGCTCGTTCAGGTAAGAGTTCTTGAAGAAGCCACCCTTGTGTTCGTAGAAGAAGTTGGCGGAGAAGGCAAACTGGGGGCTGATGCGGTGGTAGTGGCTGACGCTGGCCTTATAGTTGTTGTAGGTGGCGGCACTCAGTGTGAGGTCCGTCCCCTGATAGGTGAAGGGTGACTTGGTGAAGACACGTATCAGTCCGCCCATCGTGTTGCGTCCGTATAGTGTACCTTGCGGGCCGCGCATCACGTCGATACGCTCGATGTCGGAGTAATTGAAGTCGAAGGCCGACTTGTCGATGAAGGGGATATTGTCCACGTAGAGGCCCACGGCCGGCGTGTTGATGCGCGAGCCGATGCCACGCACATAGACCGAGGTTGTCAGTTTCGAGCCATAGTCGGGTATAAAGAGGTTGGGCACCAGTGACGACAGGCTCTTGACCGAGCGGACGGCATTACCCCGCATGTCGGCCTGCGAGAAAGAAGTGGCCGAGAGGGCTTGCTGGCGCAGGCGGCTGTTTTCCTTGGGCGTGGCGATGACCACCACTTCTTCGATGTCCACTACTTTGGTAGAGTCTTTGGGGGCTTCTTCGCCCCAGGCTGTCTGCGTTACTCCGACGGTCAGCAACGCGAGGAAGGTCCAAACAGATTTCTTCATTGCAGTCTTATTTTTTCGGCCGCAAAGTAAGGGCAAATCCACGGAACGTGCAATCCTCACTTATGAGGAAATCGAGAGGAGAAAAAGAGGAAGGTTTATTGGTTTAGTAAGCTTTCCAGATATTGCGGATTGCGTCGTGTGTCCCATATAAAAGCAATGAGGACATGGTCAGCATAAATTAGGTAGAAAATCTTGCAATGATGTTTGACGATATAACGGTAGTCCGAAGGCTGTCCGTTTATGATTTCACGACTTCCCATTTCTGGAAAGATAAGTAGATAGCGTGTTTCGTTTCGAATCTCCCCGACAATTCTACGGGCTGTATCAGCCCCAGTCTGAGGTTGATAGAAGCGGAAAATGTTCCTTAGGCTTTCAATAGCTTGTTTCGACCAGCGTATTACCATGACTGTATTTCTTGAGCCAGTTCTTTGTCACTTAAGCTTTCTCCTTGTTTGTCCTCACATACAGCCTTGTCCATTAGTTTGTACAGCAAATCGGAGGGCATGGCTGCCAGTTGTTCGCCTGCTTCTTCGTTACGTATCAGGTGGCAGGCTGCAGCCAGTTTGGTCAAGGAAGCTTCGCTATTGAAACCATTGATGATTTCACGTACCAGTTCTAATTTGTATGCGTCCAGTTCCATAATCAGGTGTTGCTTGGGATTTTGTTAGATACAAAGATATGCAAAAACTTTGATATCTATGTGTTGTGGCTTGTCTATTTAATGTTTACTTTATCTTTTCAGATCTGGTCCGCTTCCACATAGCCGTGCATCACAGCATAGATGGTAAGGCCCGAGACAGACTTGATACCTAGCTTCTCCGTAATGTTCTTGCGATGGCTGATGACAGTAGTCAGGCTGATGTTCAGGCGGTCGGCTATCTCCTTGTTGATAAATCCCTTGACCACCAGCACCAGCACTTCTATCTCGCGTGCCGTCAGTTCGTGACCGGCAGGCACATTGGTCGGCTGGTCGGTGGGAGCAGGCAGCTTGCCGGGGTGACCATGCCGATGGCCATGTCCATGCAGTTGGACGATGCTCCGCACCAGTTCTTTTTCCGGCTGACAGATGTTCAGTGTCAGCACGCCTGCCAGTTGCGGACCGGCTTCGCCCGCGGCCAGCACGATGGTCTTGGGCCGTCGCGGCAGGAAGAACGCCGTATGCTCGAGGTACACCTGCGACGAGATGAAGTAGTGGGCATACATGTCGGGCGTGTCGTCCATAAAGGCTGCAAACGAGGGGAACGTACGGATGACGGCGCCAGGGATCAGCTCTTCGAGCAGGTCGCTCAGCCCCAGGTTGCTCAGGGTGTTGGAGCCGATAATGGCGATTTCGGGAGTGGATGTCATAATCAAGAGTTAAGTTATGGTTATTTATTTCCTTCGCAATATTCTGCCGCAGCCTCGGCACACCGTTCGCCATCCACACCAGCCGAGACGATGCCGCCGGCATAGCCAGCTCCCTCACCGCAGGGAAAGAGGCCGCGCAGGCGGACGTGCTGCAGGGTGTCGCAGTCGCGCACGATGCGGACGGGTGCCGACGTGCGGGTCTCTACGGCTATCATCACGGCGTCGTTGGTCAGGAAGCCATGGGCGTTGCGGCCGAACTGCTGGAAGCCTTTGGCCAGACGGCCGGCGATGAACGGGGGCAACCAGAAGTGCAGGGGCGAAGCAATCAGGCCGGGGGCGTACGACGTCTCAGGCAAGTCGGCACTGAGGCGGCGGTTCACGAAGTCGGCCATGCGCTGGGCGGGCGCCGTCTGCCGGCGGTTGCCCTGCTGCCAGCAGAGGCGTTCGAGGTGTTCCTGGAAGGAAAGCATATTTAATGAAGAATGAAGAATGGAAGCTGCGCTTCCGAATGAAGAATTTCTATCATCGCCCAATAATTCTTCATTCTTCATTCTTAATTCTTCATTTTCCAGGTCTTCCGGCCGTATCTCCACCACCATGCCGCTGTTGCTCCAGCGCGAGCCGCGGTTGCTGGGACTCATGCCGTTCACCACAATCTGTTCGGGACCGCTGGCGGCGGGCACGATGAAGCCGCCGGGGCACATGCAGAAACTGTACACGCCACGGCCGTCTACCTGCGTGACGAAGCTGTATTCGGCGGCGGGCAGGTACTTGCCGCGTCCGTTCTTGTTGTGATACTGTATCTGGTCGATGAGGGTGGCAGGATGTTCCAGGCGCACGCCCACGGCGATACCCTTGGCCTCAATTTCCACGCCGTTGGCAGCCAGCCAGCGGTAGACGTCGCGGGCAGAGTGGCCCGTGGCCAGGATGACGGGGCCGAGGAACGTCTGACCCGTGTGGGTTTCGATACCCTTTACCTCGTCTCCCTCGATGAGCAGAGCGTCCATGCGTGTCTGGAAATGAACTTCGCCGCCACACTGAAGAATGGTGTTGCGCATGTTCTCGATGACGCGGGGCAGCTTGTCGGTGCCGATGTGCGGATGGGCGTCCACCAGGATGGAAGTGGAGGCGCCGTGCTGGCAGAAGACGTTGAGTATCTTGTCCACATTGCCGCGCTTCTTGCTGCGGGTGTAGAGCTTGCCGTCGGAGTAGGCTCCCGCGCCGCCTTCGCCGAAGCTGTAGTTCGACTCGGGGTCCACGGCCTGTGTGCGGCCGATCTGGGCCAGGTCTTTCTTGCGCTCGCGCACGTCCTTGCCGCGCTCCACCACCACGGGGCGCAGGCCCAGCTCGATGAGGCGCAGGGCGGCAACCACCACCACGGGGCGCAGGCCCAGCTCGATGAGGCGCAGGGCGGCAAAGAGGCCGCCGGGACCGGCACCCACGACGATGACCTGCGGGCGTCCTTCCACGTTGGGGTAGTCCGTATGCTGGTATTCGTCGTCCTTGGGCACTTCGTTGACGTAGGCCCGCACGGTGAGGTTCACGAAGACCGTCCGTTGGCGGGCGTCGATGCTCCGCTTCAGGATGCGGGTGGCGTTGAGGGTTCTCTCGTCAAGGCCTTTCTCGCGTACGAGATAGGCTTTCAATCGTTGTTCGTTGGCTGCTACCTCGGGTAGCACTCTGATCGTATATTCGTATGTCATAGGTCCTTATCCAAAAAGTGTTCTGAAAGCTTCCTCCACCTTTCTCACCGGCACCAGCTCGATGTGCAGCTTCCGCGTGTCCAGTCCCTGCAGGTTGTGCTTGGGCAGGATGAAGCGCTTGAAGCCCAGCTTTTCGGCCTCTCCGATGCGCTGTTCGATGCGGTTCACGGGGCGTATCTCGCCCGAGAGTCCTACTTCGCCCGCCATGCACACTTCGGCTTCGATTTCCGTGTCCACGTTGCTCGACAGGATGGCGCTGATGACGGCCAGGTCGATGGCAGGGTCGTTCACCTTCAGGCCGCCGGCGATGTTCAGGAAGACGTCCTTCTGTGCCAGCTTGAAGCCTACGCGCTTTTCGAGCACGGCCAGGAGCATGTTCATGCGGCGCAGGTCGAAGCCCGTGGCCGAACGTTGAGGATTGCCGTAGACGGCGGAGCTGACCAGTGCTTGCGTCTCGATGAGAAACGGACGTACACCCTCGATGGCCGAAGCGATGGCTACACCGCTCATGCCTTCGTGGTCCTGGCTCAGGAGCAGTTCAGAAGGGTTGCTCACTTGTCGCAGGCCGTCCTGACGCATCTCGTAGATGCCCAGTTCGGCAGTGCTGCCGAAGCGGTTCTTGATGCTGCGCAGGATGCGGTACAGGTAGTGCTGGTCGCCCTCGAACTGGAGGACGGTGTCCACAATGTGTTCCAGCACCTTGGGGCCCGCGATGCTGCCTTCCTTGTTGATGTGGCCGATGAGGATGACCGCCGTATGCGTTTCCTTGGCAAAGCGCAGGATGCTGGCGGCACACTCGCGCACCTGGGCGATGCTGCCGGGCGAGGACTCCAGCGCTTCGGTCGAGATGGTCTGTATGGAGTCGATGATGACCAGGTCGGGACGGGTGTTCTTGATGTGGACATAGATCTGTTCGAGCGACGTCTCGCAGACGATGAGGCAGTCGGACGACTGCTTGGTCAGGCGCTCGGCACGCAGCTTCAGCTGGCGGGCACTTTCCTCACCCGAGACGTAGAGTACGCGCTTCTCCGTCAGTCGCAGGACGGTCTGCAGCACCAGGGTCGATTTGCCGATACCCGGCTCACCGCCTATCAGCACCAGCGACCCCTGTACCAGTCCACCGCCCAGCACGCGGTTCAGCTCGGCGTCGTGCAGGTCGATGCGTGGTTCGTCTGCGGCCTCTATCTCGTCCAGCGTCACGGGTTTGGCTTTCGTCGGCGCGATGCCTGCCTCGGGCCGTCGGGCTACGGGTTCCTTGCGCACGATTTCCTCGACGAAGGTATTCCACTGCCCGCACGCAGGGCACTTTCCCTGCCACTTGGGCGACTCCTGTCCGCAGTTGCTGCACACGTACACGGTTTTTTCTTTGGCCATATCAGAACGTTTAAAAAGATTGTGGCTTCAAAGATAGTGCAAACCGGGAGAAGCACAAAGCGAAAACATAGTTTTCGGCTTTTTCGCCTTTTTCTTGTTTGGCTGCACCTTGCCAGCTTTTCTCTTTCTGTTGTCCCGATTGTTGACGGACATTTGTTGCTTTTTCTGTGTATATGCTTTCGTTTCCACTCTTTTTCTCGGAGAACTCCGCCGGGGCCGGCATCCGTCGTTGTTTTCCGTTATCGACGCTGTAAAGATACTCCTTCTTTTTGTACGGTCCAAAATTTGCCCCTCTGTAATCGCTAAAAATCTGTTAACAAAAACCTTGTTTTTGTGTTAATAAAACTAATTCGCTGGTTTCCAGTGTGGAAAACAACGTTTTCGCGCTGGCAGGACGTCGTTTTCTTTTCGTTACTCCGTCGCTATGTGTTTTAGGAATGGATTGCATTTGGTGTGTGAATGAGAAAACGAGAACTGTCAACTGTCAACTGTAAGGCTGAAAATTGCAGGATTTCCCTTACAGCTGACAGTTGACAGTTTTCTAATTTCAGTCTGGAAAAAAGCGCTTACAACTTTTATATTATATATATAAATATATATATATAATATAAACTATAATTATCAATTTTTCTCTCTGTCTCTTCCTGATTTTATAAACTGTCAACTGTCAGCTGTAAGGGGTGTGTGGAGTGGGCGTGCTGCTTGTTCTTGTAGATCAATGATTTAGTTTTTGTTAACATGAAATTCGGTTTTTGTTAACAGATTTTTAGGGGTTATAGGAGGCTTGTTTTTGGTCGTTACGTAGTGAAGCTTTAATTTTGCTGTATCGACGCAAGGGGAGAAGTGTGGCGGATGCCGGCCTGCCGAAGTATTCTCTCCGAAACAGTTTTCACTCAAAAAAGGTAAGGAAACGTATGATTGATGAAATTCTGAAATTCAACAAGCAGTTTGTGGCCGAAAAGGGTTATGAACGGTTTATCACGACAAAGTATCCCGACAAGAAGATAGCCATCCTGTCGTGCATGGATACGCGGCTGACGGAGCTGCTGCCCGCTGCACTGGGCATCAAGAACGGCGACGTGAAGATGATCAAGAATGCGGGAGGCATCATCTCACATCCCTTTGGGAGCGTGATTCGCAGTCTGCTGGTGGCCATCTACGAACTGGGTGTGACGGAGGTGATGGTCATTGCCCACTCCGACTGCGGGGCGTGCCACATGAGCAGCGAACAGATGATAGCCCACATGAAGGCGCGGGGCATCAAGCAGGAGACGATTGACATGATGCGCTTCTGTGGCGTGGACTTCGAGTCGTGGCTTTATGGCTTCGGCGATACGGAGAAGTCGGTGCGACAGACGGTGGACGCCATCCTGAACCATCCGCTCATCCCGCACGACATACGTGTGTCGGGCTACATCATCGACTCCGTGACGGGCAAGCTGACGCCGGTGGAATAGGGGTCAGACGGTGATTTCGCCTGCCAGGGGGACAGTCATCAGGCGGCGCACTTCGTCGGGGCCGTAGTTGTGGCCCAGGAGGAACATCAGCTTGGTGACGGCCGATTCGGTGGTGCTGTCGTAGCCGCTCACCACGCCGGCCTGCATCAGCCAGTAGCCCGTCTCGTAGCGTTCCATCTCGACCATGCCGGCATGGCATTGGGTGACGTTGACAATGACGATTCCCCGCAGGCTGGCGGCTTGCAGAAGGCGTAGGAACCACTCCTTGCGGGGGGCGTTGCCCGAGCCGTAGGTTTCGAGCACCACGGCTTTCAGCCCTTCGGTGGCCAGCAGGGAGGCTACAATGTTTTCCTGAATGCCGGGGAAGAGCTTCAGGATGGCAATGTTGGTATCCAGCAGGTAGTGGGGTTTCAGCGCAGCTGCGCTGGGATGGGCGTGGATTTGCACATTATTATATTTGATGTGGATGCCGGCCGACGCCAGGTTGGGGTAGTTGAACGAGCGGAAAGCATTGAAGTTTTCGGCGTTCATCTTGGTGGTACGGTTGCCGCGCATCAGGTGGTTTTCGAAGAAGATGCAGACTTCGGGTACCACGGGGCGTCCGTTGGGATGGCAGGCGGTGGCTATCTCGATGCTGGTCAGCAGATTTTCCTTGCCGTCGGTACGCAGGACGCCGATGGGCAGCTGCGAGCCGGTCAGGATGACGGGCTTGTTCAGGTTTTCAAGCATGAAGCTCAGTGCCGAAGCCGTGTAGGCCATCGTATCGGTGCCGTGCAGGATGACGAAGCCCGTGTACTGGTCGTAGTGGTCGCTAATGATGCGCACCAGTCGTTGCCATGCCTCGGGATCCATGTCCGACGAATCCATTGGAGGGTCGAACTGATATGTGTCGATGCAGAAACCGAAGTTTTGCAGCTCGGGAATGTGCTTCTGGAGCTGCTCCATGTTGAAGTTTTCCAGTGCACCTGTCTCGGGGTTTTCTATCATTCCGATAGTACCGCCGGTGTATATTAGCAAAACGGAAGTATTATTGGCGACCATACAATGTTTTATTTCACGATTTCTCTGCAAATATAGTTATATTTCTTTAAAGTGCTGACAAAATGAAAGAAAAGTAGCGCGGAATGTTCTGTTTTCCGCCTGTGGAAATAGAAAAATAGAAGGGCGCTTTCGGACATTTGTCTTGACTTTTGGGGTGCTTTCTGCACTTTTATCGCAAAAAAGTGGGGAAAAGTGTTAGATTGAATGTTTTTATTGCTATATTTGCGGCAACCTATCAAAAAACAACGAAGGAACAGAGACTATGAACGGATACTATTTTTATACAGGGACATCCATGTGTACCATGACCCTTAGGGGTTAGGGGATAGTATTTGTGTTTCTACGTGTTACACTATTTTTCAGCAGTTTTTTCAATTTTACATTTTCAGGAACGTCAGTGCAGACCCTTTCGAGGTGTTTGCTTCCGACACATTGTATCACCCTTTCAATCTATATACAGAGAAATGAAAGTTATGAAATTCGGCGGAACGTCAGTAGGTTCCGCAAAAAGCATTTTGAGCGTCAAAAAGATAGTAGAGGCCGCAGACGAGCCGGTGATTGTGGTTGTTTCGGCTTTGGGAGGCATTACGGACAAGCTGATAGATACTTCCCGCAAAGCGGCGGCTGGTGATGCCTCTTACGAGGATGGTTTTCGTGAAATCGTATTCCGCCATGTGGAGATGATCAGAGAGGCTTTTCCGGCCGGTCCTCAACAGATGGAATTGCAACATAAGGTGGGCGAACTGCTGAACGAGCTGAAAGATATCTTCCAAGGTATCTACCTCATCAAAGACCTGTCGCAGAAAACGTCGGATACCATCGTGAGCTACGGCGAGCGCATTTCGTCTATCATTGCAGCCCAGCTGACGGGAGCCGAATGGTTTGACTCGCGCCAGTTCATCAAGACGGAAAAGAAGTTTTCCAAGCATGTGCTCGACAAGGAACTGACCAACCGACTGGTGCGTAGCACCTTTGCCAACCTGCCCAAACGTTCGCTGGTGCCTGGCTTCATTGCCACCGACGTGACGACAGGCGACGTGACCAACCTGGGACGGGGCGGGTCTGACTATACGGCCGCCATCATCGCAGCTGCTCTCGATGCCGACTCGTTGGAGATATGGACCGACGTGGACGGCTTCATGACTGCCGATCCGCGCGTCATTTCTACTGCCTACACCATCAACGAGCTGAGCTATGTGGAGGCTACGGAGTTGTGTAACTTCGGCGCCAAGGTGGTCTATCCGCCCACGATCTACCCCGTTTGCCACAAGAACATCCCCATCCTTATCAAGAATACCTTCAACCCCGAAGGCGAAGGAACCATCATCAAGCAGGAGGTGTCCGATCCGCAGAGCAAGCCCATCAAGGGTATCTCGTCCATCAACGACACCACGCTGATCACGGTCCAGGGTCTGGGTATGGTAGGCGTTATCGGTGTGAACTACCGCATCTTTAAGGCGTTGGCCAAAAACGGCATCAGCGTGTTCCTCGTGTCGCAGGCGTCGTCGGAAAATTCTACTTCTATCGGTGTGCGCAATGCCGACGCCGATCTGGCTTGTGCCGTGCTGACCGAAGAATTTGCCAAGGAAATCGAGATGGGTGAAATCTCGCCCATCCAGGCGGAGAAGAACCTGGCGACGGTCGCTATCGTAGGCGAGAACATGAAGCATACGCCGGGTATCGCAGGCAAGCTGTTCGGCACGCTGGGACGCAACGGTATCAATGTGATAGCTTGTGCGCAGGGTGCTTCGGAGACGAACATTTCATTCGTAGTCGAAAGCAAGTCGCTTCGTAAGTCGCTCAACGTCATCCACGACTCGTTCTTCCTTTCCGAATACCAGGTGCTCAACCTCTTCATCTGTGGTATCGGCACGGTAGGTGGAAGTCTCATCGAACAAATTCAGAGTCAGCGCCAGAAGTTGATGCAGGAGAACGGCCTTCAGCTGAATGTGGTGGGTATTGCCGACGCTTCGAAAGCGCTCTTCTGCCGCGAAGGCATCGACCTGGAGCACTATCGCGAGGACTTGAAGCAGAAGGGGATGGACAGCTCGCTGGGCGTGTTGCGTAACGAGATTATCGGCATGAACATCTTCAATTCGGTGTTTGTCGACTGTACAGCCAGTGCGGGTGTTGCTTCTCTCTACAAAGACTTGCTGCAACACAACGTGTCCGTGGTGGCCGCCAACAAGATTGCCGCCTCGTCGGAGTACGAAAACTATCGTGAACTGAAGCAGATAGCCCGCCAACGTGGGGTGAAGTACCTCTTCGAAACCAATGTAGGCGCAGGTCTGCCCATCATCAATACCATCAACGACCTTATCCATAGCGGCGACAAGATCCTGAAGATCGAGGCCGTGTTGAGCGGAACGCTGAACTATATCTTCAACAAGATCAGTGCCGACGTGCCCTTTAGCCAGACTATCCGCATGGCGCAGGAGGAGCGCTACTCCGAACCCGATCCGCGCATCGACCTCAGCGGCAAGGACGTTATCCGCAAACTGGTCATCCTGGCGCGTGAAGCCGGTTACCGTCTGGAGCAGGACGACGTGGAGAAACACCTCTTCGTGCCCGACGACTTCTTCGAAGGTTCCTTGGACGACTTTTGGAAGAAAGTGCCTACATTGGATGCCGACTTCGAAGCCCGTCGCCAGGTGCTCGAGGCCGAAAAGAAACATTGGCGTTTCGTGGCCCGTCTGGAGGATGGCAAAGCTTCGGTAGGCCTGCAGGAAGTGGGCATCGGCCATCCTTTCTATGGCTTGGAGGGCAGCAACAACATCATTCTGCTCACCACCGAACGCTACCGCGAATATCCAATGATGATTCAAGGCTATGGCGCAGGAGCCAGTGTGACGGCCGCTGGCGTCTTTGCCGACATCATGAGCATTGCGAACGTTTAATAAATGGAAAATTGAGAATGGAAAATTGAAAATGAACGTATAGTCACTTCGCAATTCTCCATTTTCAATTTTCAATTATCCATTAAAGAAATGAAACACATCATTATATTGGGCGACGGCATGGCCGACTGGCCTGTCAAGTCGCTGGGCGGCAAGACGTTGCTGCAGGCCGCCCATACACCCTACATGGACAAGCTGGCCCGCATGGGGCGTACAGGACGTCTCGTTACTGTGGCCGAAGGCTTTCATCCGGGCAGCGAGGTAGCCAATATGTCGGTCATGGGTTATAACTTGCCCAAGGTGTACGAAGGACGTGGCCCGCTGGAAGCCGCCAGCATTGGCGTCGACCTGAAGCCGGGCGAGATGGCTATGCGATGCAACATCATCTGTATCGAAGGCGACCTGCTGAAGAACCATTCGGCTGGTCACATCACAACACCCGAAGCCGACATACTGGTGAAGTATCTTCAGGAGAAGTTGGGAAACGAGCGGGTACACTTCTATACAGGTGTGCAATACCGCCATCTGCTGGTGATCAAGGGAGGCGACAAACGTATCGATTGTACACCGCCTCACGACGTGCCGCTCAAGCCCTACCGCCCTCTGATGGTGAAGCCTATGCCAGGTACGGAACACATTACCCAGCCCGAAGGCGGTGCCGAACTTACACCCCAGCAGACAGCCGACCTGATCAATGAGCTGATCGTGCGCTCGCAGGAATTGCTCGAAGACCATCCGCTCAACCTGAAGCGCAAGGCCGAGGGGAAGGATCCTGCCAACAGCATCTGGCCATGGAGTCCAGGCTATCGTCCGCAGATGGAGCCGCTGGCCGAGAAATATCCCCAAATCCGCAAGGGCAGTGTCATTTCAGCCGTCGACCTGATCAATGGTATCGGTTACTATGCAGGTCTGCGACGTCTGACAGTAGAGGGCGCCACCGGCTTGTATGATACCAACTACGAAAACAAGGCTGCCGCTGCGCTCGAGGCGCTGAAGACCGACGACTTCGTTTACCTTCATGTGGAGGCCAGTGACGAGGCGGGCCACGAGGGCGATGTGGACTTGAAGATACGCACCATCGAGAACTTGGACAGTCGCGCCATTGGCCCCATCTACGAGGTGGTGAAGGATTGGGACGAACCGATAGCCATTGCTGTCCTGCCTGATCATCCCACGCCCTGCGAACTGCGCACGCATACGGCCGAACCTGTACCTTTCCTCATCTGGTATCCGGGCATCGAACCCGACGAGGTGCAGACCTTCGACGAAGTGGCGGCCTGCAACGGCGCTTATGGCCTGATGAAGGAAGACGAGTTTATGAACGAATTTATGAAATAACCCAAATACCGAAAAAACATGAAATACTATAGCACCAACCAACAGGAACGCAATGTCAGCCTGGAAGAGGCCGTTGTCAAAGGACTGGCCGCAGACAAGGGACTTTACATGCCCGATGTCATCAAGTCGCTGCCCGCATCGTTTTACGACCACATCGAGGATCTCAGCTTTCAGAAGATTGCCTGCCGTGTGGCCGATGCCTTCTTTGGCGAAGACGTACCGGCCGACACCTTGAAGCAGATTGTCTGCGACACGCTGAGCTTCGACGCACCGCTGGTGCCCGTGTCAGACAACATCTATTCGCTGGAGCTTTTCCATGGCCCTACGCTGGCTTTCAAGGATGTAGGCGGCCGCTTCATGGCACGTCTGCTGGGGCACTTTATCCGCAAGGAGGGCAAGCGGCAGGTCAATGTACTGGTAGCCACTTCGGGCGACACAGGCAGCGCAGTGGCCAATGGCTTCTTGGGGGTGGAGGGTATCCACATCTATGTGCTCTATCCCAAAGGTAAGGTGAGCGAGATACAGGAGAAACAGTTTACGACCCTCGGGCAGAACATCACCGCCCTCGAAGTGGACGGCACTTTCGACGATTGCCAGGCGCTGGTAAAGGCAGCCTTCATGGACAAGGAGCTGAACGCCCACATGCAGCTGACGAGCGCCAACTCCATCAACGTGGCTCGCTTCCTGCCGCAGGCCTTCTATTATTTCTACGCCTACGCTCAACTGAAGAAGGCGGGTAAAGTCGATAACGTTGTTGTCTGTGTACCCAGCGGCAATTTCGGAAACATCACGGCAGGGCTCTTTGGCAAACGCATGGGGCTGCCCGTAAAGCGCTTCATCGCCGCCAACAATCGTAACGACATCTTCTACCAATACTTGCAGACAGGTGTCTATTCACCTCGTCCGTCGGTAGCCACTATTGCCAACGCCATGGATGTGGGTGCGCCCAGCAACTTTGCCCGTGTGCTCGATCTTTATGGCAATAGCCATGACGCTATCTGTGCCGACATCAGTGGGGCTACCTATACCGACGAACAGATAGCTGAAACGGTGAAGAACGTATGGCAGGCGCATCATTACCTGCTCGACCCGCATGGCGCTTGTGGCTATCGTGCCCTGTCCGAAGGATTGAAGTCGGGCGAAACAGGTATCTTCCTGGAGACGGCCCATCCCGCCAAGTTCAAGGATACGGTAGAGAAAATCATCGGTGAAGAAGTGGATATACCTGCCAAATTGCAGGCTTTCATGAGAGGCGAAAAGAAAAGCGTAGCGATGTCGAAAGAGTTTGCTGCGTTCAAAAACTATCTGATGAATAGATGAAAATCATTCCCTGGAGTTTGTTATGTTGAGCCGAGTTTGTATATAAACTCCAGGGAGTTGTCATAAAAAAAGACCGCCAAGTGTGGAAGCCACTCAACAGTCTGAATTTTTTGTGGTAGCGGGACCCGGGATTGAACCGGGGACCTCATGATTATGAATCATGCGCTCTAACCAGCTGAGCTATCCCGCCATCGTTTCTCGATTGCGGGTGCAAAGATACGACTTTTATTTAAACCTCCAAAATATTTCTCTCTTTTTTCTCCTTTTTTTGTGCTTTGTGGCACAAAACGATTGGGCTGGAGATGATTATTGAGAAAAGTTGGTTCTTTATGAATGAGTGTATGTGGTTTACAATCAGATTACTATGTTGTTTGTGTGATAGCAGGGATTATAAAAATGCAAAATAGTTTTCCGTAATTAGAAATAAAGTTATATCTTGGCGACGCAATTGAACAATGAAATCATGGAAAAGCAGAAAATACATTTGCAGTATCCGTTGAATGCGACTTCCAAGACAATTCTTTGGAATGCAATCAGTACTCCAAGTGGCCTGGAAGGCTGGTTTGCCGATGGTGTTCAGTCGGATAACAAGACTGTGACTTTTTTTTGGGGAAAAACAGAATCGAGAAGTGCTGAAATAATAGCAGTACGTGCTTATTCTTTCATTCGTTTTCGGTGGACAGATTTGAAAAATTCACGGGATTATTTTGAATTCAGAATGTCCAACAGTGAACTGACTAATGATTTCACACTTGAAATCATAGATTTTGCGGCTGAAAACGAAGTGGATGATATGCGTGAATTGTGGGATTCGCAAGTGGAAACCTTGCGTCGGGTATGTGGCTTTTAGTTAACTTTCAATTAAAAATTTCACATACTCCCATTTTTATACTACTTTTGTGCCTTCATCGTATGAGATAAGTAACATGCTGCGCATAAAAAAGTTAGATATATTTATTCTGAAGAGTTTTTGCCTGCTTTTTGCCGGTACCTTTTTCATTTGTCTTTTCATCTTCATGATGCAGTTCCTATGGAAATATGTGGATGAAATGGTGGGAAAGGGATTGGAAATGACGGTACTGGGACAGTTCTTCTTTTATTCGGCTTTGACACTGGTTCCTGCGTCCTTGCCGCTTGCTGTCCTGTTGGCGGCTCTTATCACTTTCGGTAACTTTGGTGAACGCTTTGAATTGCTTGCCATGAAGGCGGCTGGTATTTCTTTGGCTAGGATTATGAGGCCGCTGATTGTTTTCATAACGTTCATTTGTTGTGTTTCCTTTTACTTTCAGAATGTCATAGGTCCTAAGGCTCAGACAAAATTGTGGACCTTGGTAATTTCCATGAAGCAGAAATCGCCCGAATTGGATATTCCTGAGGGTGTTTTTTATGATGAAATCGATGGTTATAATTTGTATGTAAAGAAGAAGGACCGCGATACGGGTATGCTTTATGATGTGCTGATCTATAATTTTGAGAAGGGATTCGAGAATGCACAAATTATTAAATCCGATTCAGGACGTCTGGAAATGACAGCTGATAAGCAGCATTTGTATCTGCATCTATATAATGGCGAACAATTCGAGAACCTGAAATCTCAGAACATGAGTCAAAAGAATGTTCCTTATCGTCGGGAGACATTTAGGGAAAAGCATGCTATTATTGAGTTCGACTCAGACTTTAATATGGCCGATGAGGGAATTATGAGCGGACAGTCGAACAGTAAAGACATGCGTATGCTTCAGGCGGGTATTGACTCGATGACCGTGCGCAATGATAGTATCGGAAGGGCGTATTATAAGGAGGTTATGGCGAATACGTACAGTGTTTCTACATCATCGCTGTCGAAAGCGGATACGCTGAAGATTCAAGAAGCTAATTTGGCCTATTACGATGTGGATAGCTTGTATGCCTCGAAGACGTTGGCAGAGAAGCAGACGATTGTAAATGCGGCAATCAACCGCGCACAGAGTGTAGGGAGTGACTGGAGTTTCAAAAGCTTCAATATTTCGTCTACTGACACCAGCTTGCGTCGTCACATGACTGCCTGGCATGAAAAACTGACGCTTTCGTTGGCTTGCCTGATATTCCTTTTTATTGGAGCTCCTTTAGGAGGCATTATTCGTAAAGGAGGACTTGGTATGCCGGTTGTAGTGTCAGTGGTCATATTCATTATCTATTATATCATAAACAATACCGGTTATAAAATGGCTCGAGACGGTAAGTGGATTGTCTGGATGGGTATGTGGACCAGTACGGCTGTCTTGGCACCTCTTGGCGCATTCCTTACCTATAAATCGAACAATGACTCTGTGGTGTTGAACGCAGATGCCTATATCAACTGGTTTAAGAAAATTGTCGGAATACGCAGTGTACGTCACTTGTTCCGTAAGGAAGTCATTATCCATGATCCTGATTATAACCGTTTGCCTGCCGATTTGGAGGCATTGTCTGCACAATGTCGTGAATATTTAGAGAAACGCAATCTGAAACGTGCGCCGAATTATCTGAACTTATGGATGTCGGAAGGACGTGACGAAGAAGTGGAAAAGATCAGTGACCGCATGGAAGAGTTGGTTGAAGAAATGGCAAATACCCGTTCGGTCAGCCTGCTGATGGTGCTGAACAATTATCCGATCATTCCTGTTCATGCACATACGCGTCCTTTCCGCAATTATTGGCTCAATCTGGCTTGCGGTATTGTTTTGCCAGTGGGACTTTTCTTTTATTTCCGCATTTGGGCTTTCCGTTTGCGCTTATACAAGGATCTGGAACGTATCATCAAGACTAACAATGACGTGGTCTTGCTGATAGAAAAAGACAAGAATAAATAACCATTATATATTGACGAGAGGTATGGAAAAAGTAAAGCTGAATACCATTGAAGAAGCCATTGAAGACTTCAAGGTTGGTAATTTTGTGATAATAGTGGACGATGAGGACCGCGAGAATGAGGGCGACCTGATTATTGCGGCCGAGAAGATCACGCCAGAAAAAGTGAACTTCATGTTGAAGCATGCGCGTGGTGTGCTTTGTGCCCCGATCACCATATCGCGTTGCAAGGAGTTGGATCTGCCTCACCAGGTGGCTGACAATACTTCGGTACTGGGAACTCCTTTTACTGTAACTATTGATAAGTTAGAAGGATGTTCTACCGGCGTTTCTGCTGCCGATCGAGCAGCCACTATCCAGGCACTGGCCGATCCTGCGTCGACACCTGCCACTTTTGGCCGGCCGGGACACATCAATCCGCTTTATGCACAGGAAAAGGGTGTTTTGCGTCGTGCAGGACATACAGAAGCTACTATCGACATGTGTCGTTTGGCCGGGCTTTATCCGGCTGGAGCTTTGATGGAAGTGATGAGTGACGACGGTACTATGGCTCGCTTGCCTGAGTTGCGTAAAATGGCTGATGAATATGGTCTGAAGCTGATTTCCATTCATGACCTGATTGCTTATCGCCTGAAGCAGGAGTCTATCGTTGAGAAAGGAGTAGAGGTGAGCATGCCTACTGCGTATGGTGATTTCCGTTTGATAGCTTTCCGTCAAAAGTCCAATGGCCTGGAGCATGTAGCTCTGTTTAAGGGAACGTGGGCGC
Organism: Bacteroides togonis; assembly: GCF_900130135.1. Taxonomy (NCBI): domain Bacteria; kingdom Pseudomonadati; phylum Bacteroidota; class Bacteroidia; order Bacteroidales; family Bacteroidaceae; genus Bacteroides; species Bacteroides togonis. Next base: position 455,915 of record NZ_LT670820.1, read on the forward strand.
CTGATGAACCGATTCTGGTTCGTGTACATTCCTCGTGTGCGACAGGCGATATCTTTGCATCCAAACGTTGCGATTGCGGTGAACAGCTTCATAAGGCTATGGAGATGATCGAAAAGGCTGGAAAAGGAGTGGTGGTGTACCTGAATCAGGAAGGTCGTGGTATCGGACTGATGGAGAAAATGAAAGCTTACAAGTTGCAGGAAGACGGCATGGATACTGTAGATGCCAACATTTGTCTGGGCCATTTGGCTGATGAACGCGATTATGGTGTCGGAGCCCAAATCCTTCGCGAACTGGGTGTGCATAAAATGCGTCTGATGACTAACAATCCTGTGAAGCGTGTCGGTCTTGAGGCTTATGGACTGGAAATAACGGAGAATGTTCCCATTGAGACGACACCGAATCAGTATAACGAACGCTATTTGCGTACGAAGAAGGAACGCATGGGGCATACGTTGCATCTGAATAAGTAAAATGCCTTTTTGTTTTCCTGTATCAGAGAAAATCTGTTATTTTGCAGCTGGAAAGCTAATAACTATATAAATATAGAAACAAAATGAATCAATTATCAGATCGTTTGAACAGTCTGTCGCCTTCCGCGACACTGGCTATGTCTCAGAAAAGCGCCGAGCTGAAGGCTCAGGGCGTAGATGTAATTAACTTGAGTGTCGGCGAACCTGACTTTAATACGCCTGACCACATTAAAGAGGCTGCCAAGAAAGCAATTGACGAGAACTACTCGCGTTATTCTCCTGTTGCCGGTTATCCTGCCTTGCGCAATGCCATTGTGGCTAAACTGAAGAATGAGAACGGTCTGGAATATACGGCCGCTCAGATTTCTTGTGCCAATGGTGCTAAGCAGTCAGTGTGCAACACGATTCTGACGCTGGTCAATCCTGGCGACGAAGTGATTGTACCGGCTCCCTATTGGGTTAGCTATCCGGAAATGGTAAAGTTGGCCGAAGGAAAGCCTGTCATTGTGACTGCAGGTATCGAGCAAGAATTTAAGATTACTCCTGCTCAGCTGGAAGCTGCCATTACACCGAAGACCAAGGCTCTGATTCTCTGTTCTCCATCGAACCCGACAGGTTCTGTTTACAGTGCTGAAGAACTGGCCGGACTGGCTGCTGTACTTGAGAAGCATCCGCAGGTGTATGTCATCGCAGATGAAATTTATGAGCATATCAACTATATTGGCCGTCACCACAGCATAGCCCAGATTCCGTCGATGAAGGAACGTACGGTCATTGTCAATGGTGTGTCGAAAGCGTATGCTATGACAGGCTGGCGTATTGGTTTCATTGCTGGTCCCGAATGGATTGTGAAAGGCGTGAACAAGCTGCAGGGACAGTATACGTCTGGTCCTTGCTCCGTGTCACAGAAAGCTGCTGAGGCGGCTTACACAGGCACACAGGTGCCGGTAGAGGAAATGCGTCAGGCTTTCCAACGTCGTCGCGATCTCATTGTGAAGTTGGCTAAAGAAGTGCCGGGCTTCGAAGTGAATGTTCCCGAGGGTGCTTTCTACCTCTTCCCCAAGTGTAGCTCGTTCTTCGGCAAGGCAGCTGGTGAGCGTAAGATCAATAATTCTGATGATCTGGCTATGTACCTGCTTGAAGTGGGTCATGTGGCTTGCGTGGGCGGAACTTCGTTCGGTGCTCCTGAGTGTATCCGCATGAGTTATGCTACGAGCGACGAGAACATCGTGGAGGCTATTCGTCGTATCAAGGAGGCGTTGGCTGCATTGAAATGATAAAGTAAGGGGGAGTTTAGCTTGTTCCCTTTTAGATAAAAAGTTTTCCCAGTTGGAGATATCTTTTTCTCCAACTGGGAATTTCTTTTTCTCTGACTGGAGAAAAATGTTCCCGAACGGGATACTGCGCAAGAGGTTGCGCAGGGTCTTGTTCCCGAACGGCAGGCTTCGCAAGGGGTTGCGCGGGGTCTTGTTCCCGAACGGCGGTTCTCACAAGGGGTTGCGCGGGGTGCTGTTCTCGAACAGCGGGTTTCGCAAGGGCTTGCCCGATATCCTGTTCCCGAACGGCTGGTTTCAGTGCTTGTTTTCCTCTTGCTATAAGATTAATGGCTGTTTTTGTTTAAGCAGTTCTGTACTTCTTCGCGAGTCAGCGTAGGCGATTTCCCCTCAGAGAGCTTTTGTACGACCAGCTGACCGGTGTTCTTTGCTTGTGTTTCTGTCGGAAAGGCCCTACGTCCTCCAATGGCTGGGATGAAAGGCTGATAAATCAGGGTATCGCTGCCTTGTAGTATTACGTAACCATATCCTTGTGCTGTAGGGAAAGGGCTGCAGGTGAAAAGTTGCTGTCTGTCCTGCATCTTTCGCCCTGTACAGAAACACAGGCATAAGCTCATTAAGAGCAATATGCCTGTAGATGCCTGGTGTGTTTGTTTCATGGTCAGACGTCTTCTTCTTCATCAGGGAGTAGTTCGTAAATGTCGTCAAAGTAACTGCTTCCGCTTTGTCCTGTCAGGATGAAACCACGGCTTCCGTTGGAAAAAGCAACTGCCCCGTCGCGTGAAGAGGCTCCCGAAGCATAGTTGTGCACGTTGGTCAGTGGGGTGAAGTCGTCGTCGGAGTCACCGTACCATAAATCCTGGTCGGGGTCGTACATCCAGTAGTCGCTGGTCACGCCGCTACGGTATCCTGTTGCGATATAGCCCAATCCGTTAATGCTGAAGGAAACAGTATTGTATCGGGTGATGGCATAATCGTCATCATAGTCTTCGTCTTCGTTTGTATTGGCAATGTCGCGTAGTTGTGTCCAGGTGTTTCCGTCGAATTTCCAGAAATCTACCAGGTTGGTTCCATTGTTTTCGCCGCAGCAGATGTAGGCTACGTCATCAATGACGAAGGCGGTTCCATAACGCCGTTTCTCACCTCCATATCCGTTGACAATCTCCCATTGAGAGCCGGCTGCCGCGTTGGGGTTAAAACGATAGAAGTCGAGCATCCAGCCTATTGTATCATCATTGTATCCTGTCCCGACATAGCCGTATCCGCCTATGGCGAAAGCCAGGGCTCCTTCGCGTGCTCCTCCCTTGAAGTCGTCTTTCTGTGTCCAAGTGTCGGTGCTGGGGTCGTATTCCCAAGTGTCGCTGACGTACGTTACCATGGTTCCGTCTTTTTTGCCGCCTGTGGTGACATATCCTTTTCCGTTCAAGGCAAAGGCGGCCGCATATCTGCGTCCCTCTACAGGCATGGTTTCGCATTGCGTCCATGTTTCGCTGTCCATGTCAAATTCCCAAAGATCATTTAGAAATTCTTTGTTGGCGCCACGATATCCAGTGCATAAGTATCCTTTATTTCCGATTGTGAAACTGCAGGCATACGATCGGGCATAGCCGTTGTAGCTGACTTTCTTGATCCATTGTCCTTGTGTGGTTTCATCGTCTTCCGTACAGCCTGCCGCAAGGCAAATGACTGCCCATAACATTGTTCCTAATAATAGTCGGTTCATTTGTTTTTTTCTTTTGGTTATACTGGCTGCAAAAATAGATTTCTTGGCTGATGCAGGAAAAAACAATCGACCGGTGGCGTAAAATAATCGTTGAATGGCTTTACCGACAATCTGTGCCCGAATGTCGATTTTAGTAGGAGCGTATAATGCTTTTACTCTTTCTTTGTACCAAATCAAAGCAGATCGTGATGAGAAAGTTTTTGTATGTGTTTTTAGTATGCTTCGTGGGGCTTTATGCTTGTGTAGACGACAATTTGAGCCTAGGCAAGAGTTTGGTAGACAGCTCTTTTTATAATGTGTATGCAGACACCTGCACGGTGGATATCAGTACAGTCCTTTTGGATTCGATAGAGACACGGGGGGATAGTATTTGTCAGTTTGGCCATTACAAGGATACGTTATGGGGGGAAGTATTCGCGACTTATTATGCCGAGTATACGAAAGCTAGTTTTACACCTAATGCGGATCATGCCTATAGCCTTGATTCACTGGTGCTGAGGTTGATACCTTCGGGGCATTTTTGGGGCGATACGTTGGCTTCGCAGCGCATCTCTGTTTATCGGCTGAAGTATCCGATTGTGCTGGATGACGATAGTGATTTGTATAATACGACTCGGCTTCAACTGTCTGATAGTCCCTTGTTTACATTTACTTATACGCCTTACCCTGGCAGGAAGAAAGAAGTGGAAGTCAGATTGCCTGATGAGATGGGGCAAACGTTATTGGACGATCTTGTGGCGCAAGCTGATTATTTTGACACGCAGGATGGTTTTAAGAAAGAATTCCCCGGGCTGGCCTTGGTTGCAGAGTCGGATGGCAGTTGTATTACAGGGTTCATGGTGAACGATACGGCTATGAGCATTAATCTGCATTATCACGAGATTTCAAATACACAGACGGAGCAGACTTTGACATTTGCTGTTAATATGGATTATGCTTATACTGGCATTCGTTACGATCGTTCGGGAACTCCTTTAGACGGCTTGACGAGTGGAATTGAAAATCTGGTACACTCGGGTGATTTGGGATGCCGTGCTTACATACAGGGGCTTACAGGCTTTTACAATCAGCTGGAATTTCCTTTTTTGAATAATCTTGAGAATGCAGGGCAGATTGTCTCTGTCGAAGAAGCTACGCTTTATTTGTATCCTTTGGCGCGCAGTTACAATGTTGTCAGCCAGTTGCCCGATGAATTGCGTATTTATATCACTGATGCAAACAATGCGTTGGAAGATTACGTGTATGGAAGTGATGGTGTGACGGTGCAGGCAGGTAATTTGACTGTGGACGAGGTGTATGGGAAGGAAACCTTTTATTCTTTTGATTTGACAGAATTCATCCGTAATAATTTCGGCACGTCAGGTGTTAAACGTCAGAAACTTTTAATGAGTATGACGGACGAAGCCAGTGCCACTACTTTCAGTCAGGTGGTTTTCACCAATGACCCTTTGCAAGAGAGACAATGCAGATTGGATGTCAGATTTAAAACGTACAACGAACAATGAAATACGACTATTGGAAATTTTTATTGCTGGGATATATTGGCATGATAAGCTCTGTCATTGCGGCGCAGAATACGACCAACCAGCCTATTTCTATGTATGGAGTGGGAGAATTGAGTGCTTCCGATGGAGGAAGATACGCAGGAATGGGTAATATTGGCTTGGCCTTGAATCGTCCAGGCTTTCAGAACACCTTGAATCCGGCTGCTATAACACGCATGGATACTACCTGTTTCACCTTTGATGTGGGCGCTGCCATATCCTATGCGCGCTACTCTTTCTTGAGTGAGCATAGCTCTAATTTTGCAGGCAATCCCAATCGTTTCAGCTTAGGCTTTCGTGTGATGCCGCGTTGGTACTTTATTGCAGGTGTCAATCCTTATAGTAGTGTAGGCTATATGATTCAGACTGAGGAGGAAATAGAAGGCATGCCTGGTAGCTATTTGTATTCCTTGTTCGAAGGTTCGGGAGGCCTTTATCGTTTTTATTTAACCAATGCCTTTCTGTTGGGGAAAGGTCTTTCGGTTGGACTGAATGTCGGTATGGTAAGGGGGAAAATTACGCAAAGTGAAACGCAAGAAGGAGCTGTGGTGGAATATGAATCTTCCAAACGTGCCTTTTATGCAGATTTGGGGTTGCATTATGAATATGCACCATCGGGTGGGGGGACCAGATGGGCAGTTGGTCTCGTTTTTGCACCTTCGTTCCCCATTGCACATGACAATACGCTCACTTATACAAACTCTTCAACAAGCGAGGGAGTGGATAAAGACTATTCCAGTCGGAGGCAGTATTTGCCTATGCATTGCGGGGTTGGACTTTCTCTGACGACAGAGCGCTGGGTAGTGGAAGCTGATTATAATTATGTAGATTGGAGTCATAATACTTCGGCTTATACTTCGCTGAAATATGAGAACCAACATAAGGTAAATGTAGGGGCTATTTATATAACCCACCCCCGCAAACCACGTTCTACTGAATGGATGGGAGGAATAGGAGTCAGCAATTCTTATATTAATTTGAAGGGAGGAAGAATGCGGTATTGGGAGACTAGTTTAGGGGTAAGTTTCCCCATTCGTTATTCTTTTCTTTCGTTGGGAGCTTCGTGGAGAGAGCAGTTAAATTCACGAAGCGAATTGATGCAGGAAAGTCGGTTTAGTCTGAACCTGAATCTGACGTTTGGCGAGCGTATTTCGCGTTCGAAGCTGAAGTAGTGGATTTTCTAAATAAAATATAAATTCTCTTCTCTGTTTTGCAGTCTTTTGGAGTATGGCGCGTCTATTCTGCAAAGAAACAACAAAATAAATGATGAAACTGAATTGTGCCATTTTACATCAGGATGCAGGTCTTCAGGACCAATTGATGAAGTATATTGAAAAGGTTCCGTTCCTTTGTTGCTGTGGAGCTTATAATAATGCACTTGAGGCATTGAAAGCTTATTATGAGAAGAAGGTGGAAGTTTATTTTATTGGAATTGGTACGGTGAAGGAAGGTGAGATTGACGGAAGAGATTTCTGTAAATTGTTAGACTTGTATACGCGCGTCATCTTCATAGCCGATACCGATCGCTATGCTGCCGAATGTTTTCGTCTGGATGCGTTGGATTATCTGGTGGAAGGTCCTGATTTCGCAACTTTCTTTCAGGCTGTTAGTAAGGCTTCACGCTGGTTTTCGGCGAGAGAAAATGGAAATCTTGGAGAAGAAAAGTCTGCTGTCAGCAAGGTTGATGTGCCTAAAGTGATTTATATAAGGGCAGATAATCGTATTCTCAGGCTTGAGTTGGATTGTATTGACTATATAGAAAGTTGTGGAGACTATGTAAAGGTTTATTATAGGGATATGTCAAAGCCTATATTGAGCCTTTGTAGTATGAAATATATGGAAGAACGTTTGCCCGTGGATCGTTTTATTCGCGTACATCGTTCTTATATTGTCCGCATGGATAGTGTTAGCATTGTTGAGGACAATTCTGTGATAGTAGGAGAAAAGAGTTTGCCGATAGGTGCTTCTTATCGGAAAAGGGTAAAAGATTATGTTTCCAGGTTGATGTTTTTGTGAGTTGATTGGTGCTGTGGCTTGTGTAGCCTTTTTGAAGGCAGGAAGGAACAGCGCTTTCTTGAAAAGGAAAAAAGGGATATGTCCGCTAGACATATCCCTTTATCTTTTCCTGAAAGATTGTATTATGCTCCCGGGTGGATAGCCTCAGAAGGACAAACATCAGCGCAAGTACCGCACTCTGTGCAAGCCTCAGGGTCGATAGAATATTTGTCACCTTCAGAGATAGCGCCTACCGGACATTCGTCGATACAAGTTCCGCAAGCAATACAATCGTCACTAATTACGTAAGCCATTTTTGTTCAAATTTTAAGTTATTATTAGTACTAATTATGTGGGACAAAAATAATGCTTTTCCACATTGGTTGTTGTGTTCGAATACCTTTTTTGTGTTAATTTGTTCGCTTTCTAAATAAGATACTTGTTTAAGCGATTGATAATTAATAGAGTTCGAGTCCAAGCTCTTCTTTTAGTTTCAAAAGTGCATTGTTTTTTTGTGCCATCATCTGAAATCTTTCTACACGGCTGTAAGCGCGGGTTTTTTCTGTCGGTGCGCTGACGCGTACTGTCATGGTCACTTTCCTGTTTTTCAGGCGGGTGCGCAGGTAGTCTTGAATGGCAGGTATCATGACGGTAAATTCTTTCGAAATGATTTCGTTGTCTACCGTTACTTCGAACGTCGTGTCGTTCAAAAGCGTGGGGCGCATGTTGTGCATACGCTTGGCAATAGCTACCTGTTCAACAGGAAGTTGGCCTGCATATTCTTGCCAGTAATAGTTGATATCGCGTTCGTTGAAGATGTAGTCTTCTTCGGGTTGTTGGGCCGTTGAAGATGTTGCCACAGGGGCGGTTGGCGCTTTGTCTGCTACAGTGGACGATGCTTGAGGGTGTTGTTTGATGGATACACCAAGTCCGCCCATCCGCATGACAGGGATTTTCTTCTCCTCTTTTTTTTCTTGTGCCAACAAGGTGGCAGCCATGGATTGAGGTGGCTGTGCCGGTTGGGCAGGCGCAGGCTTTGGGGCAGGTTGCGCCTGTTGGGGTTTCGATACGGATGGTTGTCTATCTGGTTGTGCTACCTGCGTAGTGGCTTGTGCGTTGAAAATGGGTTTGATTACTTGCTTAGGGCTACGCCCACCACTGATGGCTTCTTCCTCGCCCGAAGTGATCTGCGCCAGTTGTATCAGGGTCAGTTCAACCAGCAGGCGTTTGTTTTTGCTGGTACGATAGTTCAAGTCGCAGTCGTTGCAGAGCTTCATGGCGCGATACAGGAAGGGCAGGGGGCATTTTTGTGCCTGCACCTGATAGCGTTCGCGGATACTGGCTCCTACTTGAAGCAAGGGGAGGGTAGAAGTATCTTTGCTCACCAGCAGGTCGCGGAAGTGCGACGAAAGACCTGTAATGAAATGGTTGCCGTCGAAACCTTTGTTCAATACGTCGTTGAACAGCAGCAATGAGTCGGTCACCTTGTTTGCCAGCAAATGGTCAGTCAGACGGAAATAGTATTCATAATCGAGTACGTTCAGATTTTCGATGGCGTTCTGGTATGTAATGTTGCCTCCTGTGAAGCTGACCACCTGGTCGAAGATGGACAGGGCGTCGCGCATGCCGCCGTCTGCTTTCAGTGCGATGACGTTCAAGGCTTCTGGTTCGGCCGTTACCCCCTCTTGGGAGGCCACGTAAGCCAGGTGGGCTATGGTGTCTTCCACGCTGATGCGGCTGAAGTCGTAAATCTGGCATCGCGAAAGGATGGTCGGCAGGATTTTATGTTTTTCAGTCGTAGCCAGGATGAAGATGGCATGCTGTGGCGGTTCTTCCAATGTTTTCAGAAAAGCGTTGAAAGCCGAAGTCGACAACATGTGCACCTCGTCGATGATATAAACTTTGTATTTCCCGATCTGTGGTGGAATTCGTACTTGCTCGACCAGTTGTCGGATGTCGTCGACCGAGTTGTTCGAGGCGGCATCCAGCTCATGGATGTTGTACGACCGTTGTTCGTTGAAGGCTCTGCACGATTCACACTGGTTGCATGCCTCTCCGTTGGCGGTTGGGTTCATGCAGTTGATAGTCTTGGCAAAGATGCGGGCACAGGTCGTTTTACCCACGCCTCTCGGACCGCAGAAAAGGTAAGCATGGGCCAGTTTTCCTGTGGCGATGGCATTCTTCAGCGTAGTGGTCAGGGCGCGCTGACCCACAACCGATTCAAAAGTGGACGGACGGTATTTTCGAGCCGATACGATATAGTTTTCCATATAATGCAGGATGTTCTTGTCACTAACACAATAGCGCAAAGATAATGGAAAGCCGAGGCAGTACAAAATATGTCGGGCTATTTTTCTTTTCCGATGCAGGATTGTGTGGCGAAAATATTATCGGGAGAGATGCTTTTTCAGTAATTCGTCTTATCTTTGTGGCACGAAGTAATGGATTTTAATCGATAGCCGAAGATGGACAAATTGGTTTCCCTTTGGATGTTTGTTCGCAAGAACAAATACCTGATAACCATATTGGTGTTTGCTGTAATCGTCGTGTTTTTGGATGAAAACAGCATCCTGCGCCGCGTGAAGTATGCCCACGAAGAGCAGATATTGCGCAGCGAGATAGAAAAATATCGTAACGAGTACGAAGAAAGTACCCGCCGTCTGGGCGAATTGGCGGTCGATTCGGGTGCCATCGAACGCGTGGCACGCGAAAAGTATCTGATGAAGAAGCCCAATGAAGATATTTATGTGTTTGACGAAGATTTAGAAGACTGATGAAACAGATGATGCAAGCTTTTATGCTGGTGGGAGCCGTCATGGCGCTGACAGGGGCGGCTGTCTACATTACAGGATGGGTGTTGGCCCCCTATGTCTATACGATTGGTGCCACCTTATTCGCCTTGGGGCAGATCAATACGCCTGCACGTGTGCAGAATGCCATTGTCCGGCGTCTGCGTCGTCAGCAGATATTTGGTGCACTTATATTGGTACTGACAGGGGCTTTTATGCTATTTACGCATGGCAATGAATGGATTGTCAGTCTTACCATAGCGGCAATCCTGCAACTTTACACCTCTATTCGCATCCCACAAGAAGAGGAAAAGGAATTGAAGGGAGAATAACTTCTTCCTGCAATTCTATTTCCCTTTTTTCGTAACGCATTGTTTTCCTCTTCTTAAAGCACCGTTTTCCTCTCCCTAACGCGCTGTTTTCTTGTTTTGTTCGCATAGAACTTACCTGTAGTTGTAATTGTAACGCGCGCGCTCATGCGCATGAAATATTATAATGTGTCGTCATTTCATCTTGTACATTTCGTCTTTGAAAATCCTGCTATAAAACATAGTTGTAAATCAGCGATTTGCGAAAAAAGTTCAAGAAAGTGTCGAAAAAAACCGTTTGTAAGCTTGCAGTTATCTGAATAAGCTGTACTTTTGCACCCGCTTTCGGAAACGAAGCGGTGATACTTGACATGCTGTTGCAGATGATTTTTGATGAAGTTGTCCTTTAGTGGCAGATGGCTTTCCCGCCTTTCGCATGAGAGAGGCCCAAGCGGAGAGCTCCTTCCCTCTGAGGTCTTCGGAAAAACTTTCGAAAAAACTTCTCAAAACATTTGGTAGTTTGAAAATAACTCCTTACCTTTGCACCCGCTTTTGAGAAGTGAACCTCGAAGCCGAGCTTCGAAAAAACTTCGAAAAAAGTTCCGCAAAAATTTGGAGGATATACGAAAAACTCCTTACCTTTGCAACCGCTTTCCGATAAAACGGAGGGCATCAAGAAGAGCGATCTTTGAAGAGATTTACATAAACAATACAGTAGTACAAGAGCAAAACTGGAAACAGTTTTGGGTAAAAAAAGAACCGTCAATACTTATATATATAGGTAATGAACTTTTGATCCGTAATCCTGACAGAGCAACAACTTACTTGGATATCATTTGATATTCAGGTGTTAAAGATACTTTTACAATGAAGAGTTTGATCCTGGCTCAGGATGAACGCTAGCTACAGGCTTAACACATGCAAGTCGAGGGGCAGCGGGAT
>NZ_LT670820.1:467063-605106 GCF_900130135.1 Bacteroides togonis
CCGCCGTGGTGAGCCACACGCACACGGCCGGCGGGAAGCCCACACTCACGGAGGTCACCGAGTACACCTACGACCACGCGGAGCGCCTGACGAAGGTGGAGCACACGCTGGGCGGCGTGACGGTGACGCTTGTCTCGAACACGTACGACGAGCTGGGCAGGCTGCAAAGCATGTCTCCGCACGGCAACGCCTCCCAGAAGCTGACCTATGCCTACAACCTGCGCGACTGGCTGACGGGGATCAGCGGGAGCAAGTTCTCACAGAACCTATATTACAACACCGGGAACGGTACTCCCTGCTACAACGGGAACATCAGCGGCATGACGTGGCAGGCGGGTAATGAGACAACGACCCGCGGCTACAAGTTCACCTACGACGGGCTGAACCGCCTGCTTGATGCGGTCTACGGGGAAGGTACTTCGCTAAGCAGCAACGCAGGCCGCTTCACCGAGAAGGTGACAAGTTACGACAAGAATGGGAACATCCTTGTCTTGATATAGCGGAAGTCCGCTGTAAGTTGCAAGGCTGCTCTATAGATGGGTTGGTAAAGTAAAGAAAAAGGCTGTATACATTTTATGTGCGCAGCCTTCTTTATATTTAGCAATATACTGTTATATGTTATTTTATGATATCCAGCTGTTTGAAGCATTTGGTTAACTTCTCAACTGCATAGTCAATCTGCTCCTTGGTGTGCGTGGCCATGAGGGCTACACGTACCAATGTATCCTGCGGAGCGCAGGCGGGCGGGATGACGGGATTGATGAAGATGCCTTCGTCGAAAGCCAGCTTGGTGACTGTGAAGGTCTTCTCCGTATCGCGAACGTAGAGGGGGATGATGGGTGACTCGGTGTCGCCAATCTCGAATCCGGCATTACGGAAAGCTTCCAATGCGTAGTTTGTGATGTCCCACAGGCGCTGGATGCGTTCGGGCTCGTTCTGAATAATGTGGAGCGCTTCGCGGGCTGCGGCTGTTGCAGCAGGCGTGTTGCTGGCCTGGAAGATGTAGGAACGGGCATTGTGGCGAAGCCAGTTGATGACTTCCTTGTCGCCAGCTACAAAACCACCGATAGAGGCCAGTGACTTGCTGAAGGTACCCATAATGAGGTCTACATCGTCGGTTACGCCGAAATGGTCGCAGACACCTCTTCCCTGACGGCCGAATACGCCCAAGCCATGTGCTTCGTCGACGTAAATGCTTGCATTGTATTTTTTCTTCAGGCGGACAATCTCAGGCAGGTTGGCCAGGTCGCCTTCCATGGAGAACACGCCGTCTACGACAATCAGTTTGACCGCATCGGGCTCGCATTTCTGGAGCTCTTTTTCGAGGTCTTCCATGTCGTTGTGTTTATACTTCAGCTGAGTGGCGAATGAAAGGCGGCGTCCGTCGACGATAGAAGCATGGTCGCGGTCGTCACAGATGATGTAGTCGCCTCGGCCTACCAGCTGGGGAATGACACCTTCGTTTACGGTAAATCCGGTGGAGAAGCAGAGGGCTTCGTCTTTTCCTACGAACTCGGCCAACTCTTTCTCCAGCTGTACGTGGATGTCGAGTGTACCGTTCAGTAGGCGTGAGCCGGCACATCCCGTGCCATATTTATCAGTGGCGGCTTTGGCCGCATCAATGATTCGCTTGTCATACGTCAGTCCCATATAGGCATTGGAGCCGAACATCAGGACTTTTTTGCCATCCATCAGTACCTCTGTATCCTGGTGGCTGTCGATTTCACGGAAATAAGGATATACGCCTTTGGCCATGAATTGTTGGGGCAGGTCGTATTTCGCAAATTTTTCTTGTAGTAAACTCATTGAATGTCTTATAATTAGTATGTTTTTTTTGCTCAAGTTTCAAAAACGGGGGCAAAGATAGCAATTTTAGTTCTTTTTTTGCATCGATTGGACTAAAAAAACTACTTATGATTGTTTTAGGGAGAAGTTTTTTGCCATTCTTCTAAGGATTTGTATTACTTTTGCAGGACATGAAAATCCCACTTATTTTGGAATGGACAATAAGGATAAGAAAAAAATAGTTTTTATTATAAATCCGGTATCGGGCACTCAGAGTAAAGAGCAAATCCTGGCATGGGTGAACGAAAGGTTGGACCAGGAATGCTATGATAAAGAGGTGGTCTATACCGAATATGCCGGACATGCTGTGGAGATTGCCGCACGGAAAGCTGCTGAAGGGGCTTTTGCGGTAGTGGCAATCGGAGGTGACGGCACTATCAACGAGATTGCCCGTTCGCTGGTTCATACGGAAACGGCGCTGGGGATTATTCCCTGCGGATCGGGCAACGGACTGGCACGCCATCTGCAGATCCCTATGGAGCCGAAAAAAGCGGTGGATATCATCAACGACGGGGTGACGGACATTATTGATTACGGTAAAATAAATAATGTACCTTTCTTCTGTACGTGTGGGGTGGGATTCGATGCTTTTGTCAGCCTGAAATTTTCGCAAGCCGGCAGAAGGGGACCTCTGACGTATCTGGAGCAGACGCTGCGCGAAAGCTTGAAATACCGTCCGGAAGTTTACGAACTGGAGATGGACGGAAATCCGTCGGCACGCTACAAAGCTTTCCTGATAGCCTGCGGCAATGCGTCACAGTATGGAAACAATGCTTATATTGCTCCGAAAGCTACCTTGAACGACGGATTGCTCGACGTAACGATTCTGGAACCGTTTACGGTACTCGACGTACCGGCATTGTCTTTTCAGCTGTTCAACAAGACCATTAACCAAAACAGCCGCATCAAGACTTTCCAGTGTAAGTCTCTGCGCATTCATCGTACAAAGCCGGGCGTAGTGCATTTTGACGGCGACCCCATGATGGCAGGAGAGGATGTGGAAGTGACTATTGTGCAGAAGGAATTGAAAGTCATCGTGCCCCGTAATGCCGGAAAAGGTTCTGTCAATGTGCTGCAACGTGCACAGGACTATATCAATGGTTTGAAGCAGCTCAACGAGACAATTGTAGAGGATATTTCGCACAAAAACCGTATGATTTTGGATAAAGGTAAAGAGCAGATTAAAAAGCTGACAAAAAAATAGAGAGAGTATTCCAAATATTCCGTACTTTTGCACTCATAAAATCAAAACTCAATAAAAAATGTATAGAACACATACTTGTGGAGAGCTTCGCATCTCCGATGTCAATAAGCAGGTGACGCTGGCCGGATGGGTGCAGCGCAGCCGTAAGATGGGAGGCATGACCTTCATCGACCTGCGCGACCGTTACGGCATCACCCAGTTAGTATTCAATGAGGAAGTGAATGCTGCTTTGTGCGAACAGGCCAATCACTTGGGACGTGAGTACGTTATTCAGGTGACTGGTACAGTAAACGAGCGTTTCAGCAAGAACAGCAACATTCCTACGGGTGACATTGAGATTATCGTGTCGGAACTGAATGTTCTGAACGCAGCTCTGACTCCTCCCTTCACCATCGAGGACAATACGGACGGTGGCGATGATATTCGCATGAAATACCGTTATCTGGACTTGCGCCGTACGGCTGTCCGCAAGAATCTGGAACTGCGCCACAAAATGACTATCGAGGTGCGCAAATATCTGGATAGCAAAGGTTTTATCGAGGTGGAAACTCCGTTGCTCATCGGTTCTACTCCTGAAGGCGCGCGCGACTTTGTCGTTCCTTCACGTATGAATCCGGGACAGTTCTATGCGTTGCCTCAGAGCCCGCAGACGCTGAAACAGCTGCTGATGGTATCAGGTTTCGACCGCTATTTCCAGATTGCCAAATGTTTCCGTGACGAGGACTTGCGTGCTGACCGTCAGCCGGAATTTACACAGATTGACTGCGAAATGTCGTTTGTGCAACAGGACGATGTGATCGAACTCTTCGAGGGAATGGCCAAGTATCTGTTCAAGGAATTGCGTGGCGTTGAGTTGACAGAACCTTTCCAACGCATGCCATGGGCAGACGCCATGAAGTATTATGGTAGTGACAAGCCCGACTTGCGTTTCGGCATGAAGTTTGTCGAACTGATGGACATCCTGAAGGGATATGGCTTCTCGGTATTCGACAATGCAGCTTACATCGGTGGTATTTGTGCCGAGGGTGCAGCCCACTATACACGCAAGCAACTCGATGCGTTGACTGAGTTTGTGAAACGTCCGCAGATCGGAGCCAAAGGCATGATTTACGCTCGTGTAGAGGCTGATGGTAACGTAAAGTCGAGTGTAGACAAATTCTATACGCAAGAGGTACTGCAACAGATGAAAGAAGCTTTTGGTGCCAAACCGGGTGACTTGATTCTGATCCTGAGTGGTGACGATGCAATGAAAACCCGCAAGCAGCTTTGTGAACTTCGTCTAGAAATGGGTAACCAACTGGGACTGCGCGACAAGAACAAATTTGCTCTTTTGTGGGTAGTAGACTTCCCGATGTTCGAGTGGAGCGAGGAAGAAGGCCGTTTGATGGCCATGCATCATCCGTTCACTCATCCGAAGGACGAAGATATCCCCTTGCTGGATACCGATCCGGCTGCTGTGCGTGCTGATGCCTATGACATGGTTTGCAACGGTATCGAAGTGGGAGGTGGTTCAATTCGTATCCACGATGCGAAGCTGCAGGCTAAGATGTTCGAAATCCTAGGCTTTACGCCAGAGAAGGCAGAGGAGCAGTTTGGCTTCCTGATGAATGCCTTCAAGTATGGTGCACCCCCTCATGGAGGTCTGGCTTATGGTCTCGACCGTTGGGTGAGCATCTTTGCCGGACTGGATAGCATCCGCGACTGCATTGCCTTCCCGAAGAACAATAGCGGACGCGACGTGATGCTTGACGCACCGGGCTTCCTCGATCAGAAACAGTTGGACGAACTGAATCTGATTGTAGATGTAAAAGAATAACTTTCTAATCACCTGGAACCGATAGTGAAAGAAACAACACGAATCATCCGCTTTGCGGTAATCGGCACGCTGAATGCACTGATTACTGCAGCGACCATCGGAATCATGATGGGCGTTTTGGGCATTCACTATCTGGCATCCAACGTGACGGCTTACGTGCTTGCACAGACGCATAACTTCATCTGGTGCAAGTACTGGATATTTCCTACAGACAAAAAGAGCAACACCTGGCGGCAGGTGCTGCTCTTTCTTATTGCTTTCGGAATGGCTTATGTTGCCCAATTCCTTTTTCTTATCGTACTGGTCGAACTGTGGGATTGTAACGAATATCTGGCTCAGTTCCTCGGCCTCTTTATCTATGGTACGGTAAACTTCCTGATGAATAAACGTGTTACTTTTCGTTGATCTTCAGTGGTTTACTTCATTTTTTTCAGTCGATAAATCTTTTTACAATACCTTCGTAAGCATCGATGCGGCGATCGCGAAGGAAAGGCCACCATCGGCGTACGTTTTCAGAACGTTCCATGTCGACTTCAACTACTAAATTTTCTGGACGGTCGTTGCTGGCTTGAGCCAAAAGTTCGCCTTGAGGACCTGCTACGAAACTGTTTCCCCAGAAAAGAATGCCATTGGTTTGTCCCGAAGGGTCAGGCTCATGACCGACACGGTTCACGGAAATGACAGGCAGCCCATTAGCTACGGCATGTCCACGCTGTGAAATAATCCAAGCATTCAACTGGCGAGCTTTTTCGTCGTCTGTATCGGTACTTTCCCATCCAATGGCAGTGGGGTAGATCAGCAGTTCAGCTCCCTTCAGTGCCATGAGGCGGGCAGCTTCAGGATACCATTGGTCCCAGCAGACAAGCACGCCTAGTTTGCCAAGCGAGGTCTGTATCGGTTCGAAGCCCAAATCACCTGGAGTGAAATAGAACTTTTCGTAGTATGCGGGATCGTCGGGGATGTGCATTTTGCGATACTTGCCTGCAATGCTTCCATCACGGTCGAAGACTACAGCTGTGTTGTGATATAGCCCTGGTGCACGTTTTTCGAAGAGCGAAGTCACAAGAACAATCCGGTTGGCAGCTGCCAGTTCGGAATAGAAACCTGTAGAAGGGCCAGGGATAGGTTCGGCCAAGTCGAAAAGTTGTGTATTCTCTGTTTGGCAGAAATAAAGTGAGTTGTGCAGCTCTTGCAGTACAACCAACTGTGCACCATGAGCAGCACATGCTTCAATGCTCTTGGCCAAATTCATCAGATTCATCCGCAGGTCAGCGGTATTGGCTTGTTGGATGATGCCTACTTTTATTTTTCTCATATTGTACTAATCTGTATTTTGTTATTTTTTAATTTTATCGTAAGACTCCTATAGGATACTGCATCGTTACACAATGTAGCGACCCGTGTTGGCAGATAAGGGCACGGCAGTCGATACCCACAATCTCGTAATCAGGAAAGGCCTGCTGAAGCACTTCGGCGGCACGGCGATCGTTGTCGGGCTGGTTGTAAGTGGGGTAGAGCACGGCTTCGTTCAGGATGAGAAAGTTGGCATAGGTAGCCGGCAGGCGTTCGCCATCTTCGATGATGGCATTGGCCATGGGCAAGGGGAGCAGACGATAGGGCTCGCCTTTCAAGGTTCGGAACGTTTTCAGTTGTTCTTCCATGAGGCGAAGGGCTTCGTAATGTTCGTCAGTTGTGTCGGTACATTGCACGTATACGATGGTGTCGTTGGGGCAAAGGCGTGCCAAGGTATCGATATGGCTATCTGTGTCGTCACCCGCCAGGTAACCGTGATCCAACCAGAGAACTTGTTGTACATGAAAAGTATTACGAAGGTATGTCTCTATCTCTTTCTGAGTCATTTGTCCGTTGCGATTGGGGGAAAGCAGACATTCTGATGTGGTGAGTAAAGTACCTTTACCATCGCTTTCGATGGAACCTCCTTCGAGAACAAAGCCCAGGCAATTGACATATCTGCCATGCAGTGCATTGGCATCTATCAATCGGCGGGTAATAAGATTGTCCTTATCTGAAGCAAATTTCAACCCCCAGCCGTTGAATTTGAAATCGAGCAGAACAGGTTCGTCAGCATCGAGTAGGGTAATGGCGCCATGGTCGCGTGCCCACGTATCGTTGGTTGCGCATTGTATGAGGCGTACGTTTTCCATATTGACCGTATCGGATATCTGACGTTTCACTTCTTCGGGTTCAGGAGTGACAATGAGAAGCAGTTCGCGAGCAGCTATTTCGCGGGAGATGTGGAGAAAACACGTCTGAACTTCATCGAGCATGTAGGCCCAGTCGGTAGCTGCATGTGGCCAAGTCAGCTGTACGCCACTTTGGCGTGTCCATTCTGCAGGAAGTATGGTTGCGGTTGTTTCCATCTTTATTTATTGGCATCTTTAGGTTTGCGGTCGAAAAATGGATTTTTGGAGGAAGCGCTGACAGGGATGGCGAATACGCTATGGCATTCGGGCAACCATTGCAAGCGTTGGGCAGCCAGGCCTGCAGAGAACATAACGCGGGTATCGACACGCATGTCGGCAGCCGTAGCACAGGCTGAACCGATGGCAATACCTACGTCGACAGTGTTCAAAGCACAAGGAACGCTTTTCGGACGTGCAGCACAGGTGGCATATCCGCAATGTCCACAGTTCAGCCCCTGAGGTTGTTCACGTGTACCTATTATAACCACGCATTCGGCTTGCAATATATTGTCGGCATCGCGCAGAAAGAATTTCATACCGGTTTCTTCTGAAATTTGCCGCATTTCAGCAGAGAGCTTTTGCAAATCTTCATCGGTCGCCATGGCAACTTCGATGGCATCGATACCTTTGCCTTTAGGGGCAGTGCGTGCAGCTGTCATCATTTGTCGGGCCACACTCAGTATGTGTTCGTGACGGACGTCTCTTTCGTTTGCTATCATAGTTGAATGTATTTTTTGAATGAATCAGTGAGACAAAGATACGATAAATATTTGGCTTCATCCGACAAATGACCTTTCTGCCTGCAAAAAAACGTGCTTTTCTACCTATGCCTGTCATTTTTTTGCCGAAAATATCAGATTTTATTTATCACATCCTTACTTTTTACTATCTTTGCATCCAAATTCTCTGTTTTATTATGAAAATAAAGGAGATCGTAAGCGCCCTTGAACGGTTCGCGCCTCTGCCATTGCAAGACGGATTTGATAATGCTGGCCTGCAAATAGGATTGACAGATGCGGAAGCAACAGGGGCTTTGTTGTGTCTTGACGTTACTGAAGCAGTGCTGGACGAGGCAATTGCACTTGGGTACAACCTGGTGATAGCCCATCATCCACTCCTGTTCAAAGGTTATAAATCGATAACGGGGCGTGACTACGTGGAACGTTGTATTTTGAAAGCTATCAAAAACGACATCGTTGTCTATGCCGCCCATACCAATCTGGATAATGCCTGGGGGGGAGTGAACTTCAAGATGGCTGAGAAACTTGGCTTGAAGAATCTGCGTGTATTGGAACCTAAAGAGAATGCGTTGCTCAAATTGGTTACTTTCGTTCCTGTAGCGCAAGCTTCAGAAGTAAGAAACGCTCTGTTTTCCGCAGGATGTGGCTGCATTGGGAATTATGATTCATGCAGTTACAATGTAGAGGGAAAAGGAACATTTCGTGCGCAGGAGGGAACGCATCCTTACTGTGGTACGATAGGTGAGTTGCATACCGAATCAGAAGTGCGTCTTGAGACAATCCTGCCAGCTTATAGGAAAGCAGAAGTGCTTCAGGCGCTGTTGGCTGTACATCCATATGAAGAGCCGGCATTCGACTTCTATCCATTGCAGAATACTTGGCAGCAGGCAGGTGCCGGCGTGATAGGCGAACTGTCGGAGCCAGAGACAGAGCTTGACTTCCTGAAAAAGGTGAAGAAGACTTTTGAAGTAGAATGTTTGCGTCATAACAAACTGATGGGTAGGGAAATACAGAAGGTTGCTTTATGTGGAGGTGCAGGTGCTTTCCTGATGCCGTTTGCCATCCGACAAGGAGCAGACGTGTTCATTACGGGTGAAATAAAGTATCATGAATATTTCGGACATGAGGGCGACATTCTGTTGGCCGAGATCGGGCATTATGAAAGTGAGCAATATACAAAAGAGATATTTTATACAATAATCAGGGAACTGTTCCCCAGTCTGGAAGTACAACAGACCAAGGTGAACACCAATCCCATAAAATACATGTAACAGAAATGGCTAAAGAAGCAAAAAAAGATCAGCAGGAACTAACTGTTGAGCAGAAGTTGAAGACCTTGTTCCAGTTGCAAACAACTCTTTCCAAGATTGATGAAATCAAGACTTTGAGAGGAGAACTCCCCTTGGAAGTACAAGACTTGGAAGACGAAATTGCAGGTTTGAGCACTCGTATCGAAAGAATTAAGACGGAAGTAACTGAACTGAAAACATCCATCGCAACCAAGAAGGTGGAAATCGAAACAGCTAAGGCTTCTGTAGCAAAGTATAAGGAACAGCAGGAGAATGTACGCAACAACCGCGAATATGACTTCTTGAGCAAGGAAATTGAGTTCCAGACTTTGGAGATCGAGTTGTGCGAAAAACGTATCCGCGAGTTTACAGAACAAGAAGCTGCGAAGTCGAAAGAGATGGAAGCCAGTGCAGCTCAGTTGGAAGAAAGAAAACAGGATCTGGAAGTAAAGAAAAACGAGCTGGACGAAATTATCTCAGAAACCAAACAAGAGGAAGAAAAGCTGAGAGACAAGGCAAAAGACTTGGAAACAAAAATCGAGCCCCGTCTGCTTCAGTCATTCAAGCGCATTCGTAAGAATTCTCGCAATGGTTTGGGTATCGTTTACGTACAGCGCGATGCTTGTGGTGGTTGTTTCAATAAGATTCCGCCTCAGAGACAATTGGATATTCGCTCTCGCAAGAAAGTAATCGTTTGCGAATACTGCGGACGTATCATGATCGACCCAGAGCTGGCTGGAGTAACTATAGAGCCCAAAGTAGATGCTACTAAGGAAAAGCCCGCCAGAAGAAGAAGACTTTCTTCGGAAGCTGAATAATAACTATAACAATCAATAAAAAGAAAACGCCTGAGGAATTGAACAGAAAGCCTCAGGCGTTTTTTATTTTATGGGAATCTTAGGGATTTACTCTCCTGCCCGTAATATGAACGTAGTGGCGCCAATGGTGACTATGGCTCCGTCTTCGATACGAACGCGGTCGCGATCGCCCAATATCTCGTTGTTCAGGAATGTTCCTGTCAGGCTGGGAGCATCACGCAGAGTATAGACTATTTCCCCCTGTTTGTTGCGCTTCACGTTGATGATGCAATGGCGACGGTCCATGCTCATGTCAGAAGTTTCAATAGGTACATTGATTTCTGTACCAATGCATCGGCGTCCTATGACGTTGTCGCCTTCCTGTAGCGGGAGTACCTGTTTGAAGCCGAAGACATTCTCAATTACAGTGATGCTACCAAAGGCGTTTTGAAATTCTTTCTCGTCCAGTTTTTCTTCTTTTCGCGGCGCCTGTACTTTGCTTTTGCCCAGTCGGATGCTGAACTGCTTTTTGCAATGGTCGCAAATGAAAACCAAAGACTGGCCTTCGGTATATTTGGTCTCATCGAAGGTTAGAAAATTCTCGCATTTGGGACAACGTACACGTTTCATGCTTGGTGATTGTTATGAGTTCTTCGAAATGATGTTTTTCAATACTTCAGTACCCATGCGTTCTGATAGGCTTTCTGCTCACGGATAACTTGCAAGCTACGATAAGCTTCTGCCTGAGTGGAGAAAGATTCGATGCTAACTCTCATTTTTCCATTGCCGATGATGGCTGAAGCGCCTTCATATCCTTCTTTTTTCAGCTGCTCGGCTGTTGCGCGCGCATCTTTCTCTGTACCTACACTGGCTACAATGATGTGATACGGCTTCTTGACATTCTTAGCTGCCTTAGCTGCAGGAGAAGCCTCGGCGACTGCCGGTTTGCTTTCAACTGGTTTGGTCGGTTGGGCAACTACAGGAGCTTTTTTAGTTTCTACCGTTTTAACTTTCACTTCGCGAACGGCTATCGGCTTCACCTCTTTAGATGTTTGAGCTTTGGCTGCTGCAGTTTGTTTGGCCTGCTGTTTGGCTTTCTGTTGCACCTTTGATGATTGGGGTGTAACGACGGGTGTGACAGCCAGCGATTGCTTTTCCAGCTGCTCGAATATTTCTGTGGGAAGCAAGCGGGCATAGTTGCCTTGAATGGTTTCGGTGTTTTCTATCGGAGTAGAGAACATGAAAAATAAGGCTATGGCAGCAATAAAGGCAACGGCATTGGACAGGTAGGAACGTTTTAACTTCCAATGGTAACTGCTTCTTCTGATACGTCTCGACGGTCTTGCTTCTATAGAAGGAGCATGCAGATGGTTGCGCACTTCTGCCTTATGCAGCGCGGCCAGCGGTTTTATTTCGAAGCTGTCCAGTCCATACAGGCCGGGAGTAGTCATTCGATTGTCATAAGGCGTAAAATTACAAGTGCCATGGACTGTATAGCTTATCTCGCCAATGTTGGGCAGTTCAACTTTGCCATTCTCGTGCAGGCAGGCTACCAGGTTTTGCACTTCCTTGTTTACCATACGGGTGGCGTCAGGGAAGTTGGTGCCATAGACAGCCATATACGATTGTACCAAAAGCCCGTCGTTCATTTTCAATTGCGAGTTGAAACCAATGGTACGGGTAGGGGGAAGGAAAATGTTTTCTTCCTCTATATAAGTAGCCGGATTGTAATGAGCGACAAAGCCTCCAAAATCGGGAACAATGACGCAATCATTCTCCAGTAGCAGTGTTTCTATGTGTCGGGACAATTCAATCATGGTGCAAAAATAGCAGAATTATTGGATAAACGAGTCAAAAGTTCCGTTTTTCTTATCAACAAAATATCAACGAAAGGGCATCTGACTGCTGGATTTTTCCTACTTTTGCACCGTCTTACATTAAAGCGTGCTTATTTATGTATATGAAAGTTGGCCTTTTAGCACTTCTGCTTGCTAGCGTTGGAAGTGCGACGGCACAAAAACAAAACAAGCTCAACTCTTTTGTAGAATATGGAGCTACTGTTCGCACAGGTGACAATACTCCTTTGTGGCAAGTGAGCAATCTGCAGGGATTGGCTTCTCTTGACAATAGTACCTATATCCGTGGTGGTGTCTTTTATAACGACCGATGGGGCAAGTGGGATGTAGAGGCTGGATTGGATGTGATTGCAGCCGCAGGTTTCAGCTCTGGCATCCAGCAGGCTTACGCTGATTTCAGATACAAATGGTTCGGCATTTTTGCTGGAAGCAAAGAGATGACAGCGCCGTTGATCAACAGCCGCCTGAGTAGTGGAGAACTTACCTGGTCGGGCAATTCCAGACCTATCCCACAAATCATGATAGGTATCCCTGAATACCTCTATCTGTTGCCGCGTCTGGCCATCAAGGGAGAAATCTCATACGGCTGGTTTACGGACAGCAATTGGCTGAAAGACCATGCCAACGTGGCTGGAGGAGCTTGGTATACCAAGAATATCAAATACCATCATAAAGAAGGATTTGTACGTATCGGAGTGCCTGACGGTAAATGGCAATTGGATTTTGGCATGACTTTGGATACAGAGTTTGGAGGTCAGAGGGTGACCAGCAGCGGAGAAGTCGATTTGGGAAACACTTTGAAGGACTACTTCCGCATATTTATCCCAGGATCGGCTGACGAAGACAAACCTGCTAACGATGCCTTGTTTTATCAGGGCAATTTTGTAGGGACCGAACAGATTCGTGGAACCTATCGTGGAAAAGACTTCTCGATCAGCGCCTATCTGGACAATTACTTTGAAGACTTCTCCGCCATGGGCAAGCAGAACGGATGGGACGGCCTTTGGGGTATAGAGTTGAAGTTCAACAACTTCCGTCCGATCAACAATGTTGTATTGGAGTTTCTGCAGACCACCAACCAAAGTGGTCCGCTCCATGGACTTCACGAACCTGAGGACGGACCTGTACATAAGACGGGAGGTAGTGACAACTATTACAACAACGGTTTGTACCATGGATGGGCCCATTGGGGAATGGCCAACGGCAATCCCTTGCTTCGTTCGCCCATTTACAATGAAGATGGGAGCATGTCGTTCAAGTACAATCGCGTAAAAGCCCTGCATGTGGGTTGGAGCGGCGAATTTTCCGACAAATGGAACTATATAGCCAAGATGTCCTTTAATCGCACGTGGGGTACACATGGGACGCCTACGCTCGATATCTTGGAAAACTTCTCAGCTTATGTCGCTTTCCAATACATGCCCGACAAGCAGAAGACATGGTTGATTCATGCCTCCCTAGGTCTGGATACAGGAGAGATTTATGGCGACAATCTAGGTTTCCAAATGAGGATACGCAAAGCCTTCTGAAAATAAAAATAGCCCGAGACAAGATGCCTTGGGCTATTTCTTTATTTATGGGATAAGATAAAAAGCAAAGATTATTCTTTATTCGTTTTTTTCCCTTTGTTGCCAGCGCCTTTTCGTCCGCCTCTATGCGATTTACCTCCTCCTCGTTTTCGTCCACCTTTTTCGTTGTTGCGCGGCTGGTATTCGGGCGCTTCACCCAGTTCGGCCGGAACAGGAATCTTATAGATATCCCTCTCAAGGAATTTCTCGATGGTGTGGAAGTTAGTCTGCTCCTTTTCGCTGACGAAGGTGATGGCCACACCGTCATTGTTGGCACGGGCAGTACGTCCGATACGATGCACATAGTCTTCGCAGTCGTGGGGTACGTCGAAGTTGATGACCAGGCGGATGTCGTCGATGTCGATGCCACGCGCCACGATGTCGGTCGCCACCAGGATGTTGATGCGCCCTGCCTTAAACTCGTGCATGACGGCTTCGCGTTGCGCCTGCTCCAGGTCGGAGTGCATTTCGCCTACGTTCAGTTTCATCTGCTTCAGGGCTTTTGTCACTTCTTTCACCTTGATTTTCGAGGAAGCGAAGATGATAACTCGCTCGGGGACCTCCTCTGCGAACAGGCTGCGTATGATGCCCAGCTTTTGGTTCTCATAGCAGACGTAGGCGGCCTGTATGATTTTGTCAGCAGGTTTGGATACGGCCAGTTTTACCTCTGCGGGGTTGTTCAGGATGTTTTTTGCCAGCTGCTGTATCTTGGCAGGCATGGTAGCGGAGAACATGATCGTCTGACGTTCCTTGGGGAGGTATTTCACAATCTGCATGATATCGTCGTAGAAACCCATGTCGAGCATGCGGTCGGCTTCGTCCAGAATGAAATAAGATACCTTCGAAAGGTCTACGTAACCCAAGTTCAGGTGGGCTATCAGGCGGCCTGGGGTTGCTATCACCACATCGGTTCCCAGCGTAAGCCCTTTCTTCTGCTGTTCGAACAAGATGCCATCGTTTCCTCCATATACAGCTACGCTGCTGACAGGCATGAAATAAGAAAAGCCTTCCATCTGTTGGTCTATCTGTTGGGCCAGTTCGCGTGTAGGCGCCATCACGATGCAGTTGATGGCATCTTCGGGATGTTCTTCTTCTGAAAGACGATTCAGTACGGGCAGCAGATAGGCAGCAGTTTTGCCTGTTCCCGTCTGTGCCACGGCTATCAGGTCTCTTCCTTCGAGTATTACTGGAATTGATTTTTCTTGTATAGGAGTACATTCTTCGAAGCGCATGGCGTCGAGCGCATCAAGAACGCTGTCGTTCAGGGGTAATTCAGAAAACTTCATGCTTCATCTCAATTTGGACGCAAAGATAATATAAATGTAGAAAAGAGGAAAAACAAGCTTACTTGATTTTTTTGTCGAGACGCATCCGTTTCCTTTTGCCCAAGCCTGTTTGTGGGGCAAAATATGCTAAATAACATAAAAAATGACCCTTAAAAAGTAAGAAAATTACTTGTTTGTTTGGATTATACTTTGAGAAATACGTACCTTTGCAGCCGATTTCAGATTAAAGGCTTTGACTATCAGAGCTCTTTTGGTAGGAGAGGCCTGAGAGACAATGTTCCGGGAAGAAATCACTGTCACGAACGACAGTCCCGGATAGTATTAACCAAAACCGTATTGCATGAGATATGTAAAATGGATTTTTGTTGTATTACTAGTTAGTTCCTTGACTTCTTTTGTATCAAAAGACAAACCTACGGGAGGTTTGAATGTGGGTGACATAGCCCCTGATTTTAAAATCCAATCTATGTCTGATGAACAACACGAACTTTCAAATCTGAAAGGCAAATACGTGTTATTGAGCTTTTGGGCCAGTTATGATGCGCAGTCCCGTATGCAAAACGCAAGTTTGAGCAATGTGCTTCGTGCGGCCTCCAATCAAAATGTGGAAATGGTTTCCGTTTCGTTCGATGAATATCGTTCCGTATTCGAAGAAACCATTCGTAAGGACCAAATAGTTACTCCCGTCTGTTTTGTAGAAACGGATGGTGAAAACTCCGACCTCTTTAAACAATACCGTTTAGGTCGTGGTTTTACAAACTATTTACTGGATGATAATGGTGTGATTATTGCCAAAAACATCTCTGCTGCTGAGCTTTCGTCCTATCTGAACTGATTGTTCCAATCGGTCTGACAGGAGGAGAGTGGTTGATAAGAGGAAATGAATACAACAAAAAAGCCCCTCCAGCGCTTGTGGCGACACAAGGACTGGAGGGGCTTCAATGTTTCTATACCTCTTTTTATTTAGGTGCTTTCTTATACAGATAGAATGCGATGAAGGCATACAGGATGTTGGGGATCCATACCGCGATCATGGGCGGCACATTGCCATTGACGGCAAATGTAGACGCAATGGTCTGGAACAGGATGTACGAGAAGCTTAGTCCCAATCCGATACCCAGATAAAGTCCCATACCCCCTTTGGTCTTCTTGGACGACAGGGAGACTCCAATCAATGTCAGGATGAAGGAGGCAAACGACATGGCGATGCGTTTGTGATACTCGATTTCGAACTCCTTGATATTGGCAAATCCTCGCTGCTTCTGTCGGTCGATGTATTCGCTCAGCTGCGGATTGGTCAGCATCTCCTGCTGGTTCTTCATGATGAGGAAGTCGGCAGGCTCCATGAAGAGCGTCGTGTCTATCCTGTCCCCATGCGTGATTTTTTCTTTCATTCCGTCCATTTCGCGTATCATATAGTCCTTGATGGTCCAGCGATGATAGGCAGTCGTGTCGTAGGTGATGCTGCGGGCCGTCAGGTGGGAAACCAGCTGCTTGTCCTTGAACTTGTCCAACGAGAAGCGGTAGCCCGTCTGACGATAGTTCTCGAAGCGGTCGATGTAGGCAATGACGCCCGTGTCCACCTCCAGCTGGATGTTTCGTGCCGAGTTTGCCTTTCGTGGCTTGTAATACTTGTCCTCGAAGTTGATGCGCGTCACGCTGCCCTTGGGAATGACGTATCCTCCCAGCCAGAAGGTGGCAACAGCAATGATGCCGGCCGAAACCATGTAGGGGCGCAAGATGCGCTTGAAGCTCATGCCCGAGGAAAACATGGCAATGATTTCCGAATTTTCTGTCAGCTTGGAGGTGAAGAAAATGACGGCAATGAACACGAACAGCGGGCTGAACAGGTTGGCAAAATAGGGGATGAAGTTCAGGTAATAGTCGAAGATGATGGCGTTCCAGGGAGCGTCGTGCGACATGAACTTGTCCTGCTTCTCGTTGAAGTCGAAAACGACCGCAATAGAGATGATCAGTGCGATGGCGAAAATGTACGTTCCCAAGAATTTCTTGATGATGTACATGTCCAGCCGCCGCAGAAATCCGCCTGTCAGCCTGGATATGCTGACATTCAGTTTCGGCATCCGTATGCCTTTCAGTTTTTTCATAATCTAGTAGATACTCGTTTGACCATCATGGGTTTCCAAGTCGCGAAGTCGCCTGCAATGATGTGCTTGCGTGCCTCGCCCACCAGCCACAGGTAGAAGGCCAGGTTGTGGATGGAGGCTATCTGCATGGCCAGCAGCTCCTGCGCGTGGAAGAGGTGGCGCAGGTAGGCCTTCGTGTAGAGCGTGTCCACGTAGGAGGCGCCGTCAGCCTCGATGGGCGAGAAGTCGGTCTCCCACTTCTTGTTGCGCATGTTGATGATACCGTCCTTTGTGAAGAGCATGCCGTTGCGACCGTTGCGGGTGGGCATCACGCAGTCGAACATATCCACGCCGCGCTCGATGCCCTCCAATATGTTGACGGGCGTACCCACACCCATCAGGTATCGGGGCTTGTCCTTGGGCAGGATGTCGTTCACCAGCTCGATCATCTCGTACATCTTCTCCACAGGCTCACCCACGGCCAGTCCGCCGATGGCGTTGCCTTCCGCCCCCTTCGAGGCGATGTACTCGGCCGAGCGCGTGCGCAGGTCGCGATACACACAGCCCTGCACGATGGGGAACAGCGCCTGGTGGTAGCCATACTTCGGCTCCGTCTCGTTGAAGCGCGCGATGCAGCGGTCCAGCCAGCGATGGGTCAGCTCCATCGACTTCTTGGCATAGTTGTAGTCGGCATCGCCAGGCGTACACTCGTCGAAGGCCATCATGATGTCCGCCCCGATGGTACGCTCGATGTCCATCACGCGTTCGGGCGTGAAGATGTGCTTGCTGCCGTCGATGTGCGAGCAAAACTCGGCTCCCTCTTCGCGCAGCTTGCGGATGCTCGAAAGGGAGAACACCTGGAAGCCACCGCTGTCGGTCAGCATCGGGCGGTCGAAGCCGTTGAACTTGTGCAGGCCGCCTGCCTTCTCCAGCACGTCGAGGCCCGGACGGAGGTACAGGTGGTAGGTGTTGCCCAGAATGATCTGCGCCTTGATGTCCTCCTTCAGCTCCGTCAGGTGCACACCTTTGACGGTGCCCACAGTGCCTACAGGCATGAAGATGGGAGTTTCGATCTGCCCGTGGTCGGTCGTTATCAGGCCTGCACGGGCATTGGTCTTGCTGTCGGTATATTGTAATTCGAATTTCATGCTTCTTCTTTTTGTTCCTTATCTTTCTTGACAGTCAGGTCGAGGGGATCGGCCACTTTTTCATCGGTCAGTGCGATGGCGAACACCTCTTTCACATCCTTCACGTAGTGGAAGGTGAGTCCCTTGAGGTAGATGTCCTGAATCTCGTCGATGTTCTTGCGGTTCTCCTCGCTCAGGATGATTTCCTTGATGCCTGCGCGCTTGGCAGCCAGGATCTTCTCCTTGATGCCTCCCACGGGCAGTACCCTGCCGCGCAGCGTTATTTCGCCCGTCATGGCCAGGTTGGCCTTCACCTTGCGCTGCGTCAGGGCCGAAGCCAGCGAAGTGGCCATCGTGATGCCTGCCGACGGTCCGTCCTTGGGTATGGCGCCTTCGGGCACGTGGATGTGTATGTTCCAGTTGTCGAAGATTTCCTCGTCCAGCCCCAGCAGCGAGGCATGTGCCTTGATATACTCCAGCGCCAGCATGGCCGACTCTTTCATCACGTCGCCCAGGTTACCCGTCAGCGTCAGGCGTCCGCCCTTGCCTCGGCTCAGGCTCGTCTCCACGAAGAGGATTTCGCCGCCCACGGCCGTCCATGCCAGGCCCGTCACCACGCCCGCATAGTCGTTGCCCTGATACTTGTCGCGTGTGTATTCGGCCACGCCCAGATAGTCGTACAGGTCCTCGGGCTTGATCTCCGCCTTTGGCAGCGTTCCCTCGGTGGCATACTGTCGGGCCACCTTGCGTAGTATCTTGCCTATCTTCTTCTCCAGCTCGCGCACGCCGCTCTCGCGTGTATATGATTCGATGATGGCTTCCAGCGTCTGTTTGGGCAGCTTCACGTCGGTCTTCTTCAGTCCGTTGTTCTCCAGCTCCTTGGGCACCAGGTGGCGTCGGGCAATCTCGATCTTCTCCTCCGTGATGTATCCGCTCACCTCGATCAGCTCCATGCGGTCCAGCAAGGGGCCGGGGATGGTGTTCAGGTTGTTGGCCGTGGCGATGAACATCACCTTCGACAGGTCGTAGTCCACGTCGAGGAAGTTGTCGTGGAAGGTCGAGTTCTGTTCAGGGTCGAGCACTTCGAGCAAGGCCGACGACGGGTCGCCCTGACGGTCGGCGCTCACCTTGTCTATCTCGTCGAGGATGAAGACAGGGTTCGACGATCCCGCCTTGATCAGGTTCTTGATGATGCGTCCCGGCATGGCGCCGATGTACGTGCGACGGTGTCCGCGTATCTCGGCCTCGTCGTGCACACCTCCCAGCGACATGCGCACGTACTTGCGCTTCAGCGCGGCGGCTATCGAGCGTCCCAGCGACGTCTTTCCCACGCCTGGAGGGCCATAGAGGCAGATGATGGGCGACTTCATGTCTCCCTTCAGCTTCAGCACGGCCAGGTGCTCCAGGATGCGTTCCTTCACCTTCTCCAGTCCGTAGTGGTCTTTGTTCAGCGTCTTTTCGGCGTTCTTCAGGTTGAGGTTGTCCGTCGTATAGATGCCCCACGGCAGGCTCAGCATCGTCTGCAGGTAGTTCAGCTGCACGCTGTAGTCGGGCGACTGCGGGTGTGTGCGCTCCAGCTTGTCCACCTCCTTCAGGAAGGTGGCCTTCACCTCGTCGCTCCACTTCACCGTCTCTGCCTTCTTGCGCATTTCGGCTATCTCCTGTTCCTGCGTGCTTCCGCCCAGCTCGTCCTGAATGGTCTTGATCTGCTGTTGCAGGAAGTATTCGCGCTGTTGCTGGTCGATGTCCTCGCGGGCACGCATCTGGATAGATGCCTTGATTTCGGCCAGCTGCACTTCGCGGTTCAGTATTTCCAGCAAGTGGTAGGCCCGTTCGCGCAGGGAGTTCATCCGCAGCAGTTCGATCTTCTCGTCCTTCTTGAGCTGCAGGTTGGTGCAGATGAAGTTGATGAGGAAGATGGGGTTGCTGATGTTCTTGATGGCGAATGAAGGGTCTTGCGAGAACATCTCCGACGTACGCATGTAGCGCACGATGAGGTCCTTGCAAGCCTCGACCAGTGCCTGGAATTCCTTGTCGTTCTTTTCGGGCAGCTCCTCGTTGATGGTGGTCACGTGTCCCTGCAGATAGGGCGTGGTCTCTACGATTTCCTTCAGCTGCATCCGCTTCGTTCCCTGTAGGATGACGGTGGTGCTCTGGTCGGGCATCTCCAGCACGCGGATCACCTTGGCCACCGTACCTATGTCGTGCAGGTCGTCCATCAGCGGGTTTTCCGTGTCGGCCACCTTCTGGCACACCACGCCGATGTACAGTCCCTTCTTTTCAGCGTCACGTATCAGTCGGAGCGACGACTTGCGGCCCACCGACACGGGCATGAGCACCCCTGGAAACAGCACCATGTTGCGTAGCGGCAGCACGGGCAATACGTTGTCGATATCGACATCCATAATCTGCTCTTCATTCCCTTCGAAGTCGGCAATGACGGAAAAGCCCTTTCCGCCCTGCGATTCGTCGTCACCCATATAAAATCTTTTCTTCATTTCTGTCATGTTAAGTTAGTACTCTCTTGTGGGAGTTCACAAAGCAGTTGCAAATTTACGCTATTTCTTTCTATTAATCGGCCCCTAATTCTTTAAAAAGACAAAAAACAGCCGCTTTCGCATGCATTATTCCTTCGTCTTTCACTAATTTTGGCCGCACAATAACCGCAACCGATATGTCCGACTCGTCTTTTTTGTTTAAACAATTTATTGTACACCACGACCGCTGCGCCATGAAGGTGGGCACCGACGGCGTGTTGTTGGGCGCGTGGGCGCCTGTGGACCAGGTACATACGGCGCTCGACGTAGGTACAGGCACGGGCCTTGTCGCCCTCCAGCTGGCCCAGCGCAACCCCCATCTGCGCGTGACGGCGGTCGAGATAGACGCCCCTGCCGCTGCGCAGGCGGCCGAGAACGTGGCCGGTTCGCCCTGGCCCGATCGGATAGAGGTGGTTTGTGCCGATTTCAACGATTTCCAGCCCGATGGCCGGTTCGATCTGATTGTTTCCAATCCTCCTTACTTCGTCGATGCCCTGCCGTGCCCCGACCGTCAGCGCAACACCGCCCGCCATGCCGGTGGCCTGAACTACGACCTGCTCTTCCGCCGTTCGGCCCGTCTGCTGAGCGAGGGCGGAGTGGTGAGCATCGTCATCCCCAGCGAGGTGGAGCGTGCGGCCGAAGACGCCGCCTGGATGCAGGGCCTGTATCCCCAGCGTCGCACGCACGTCTACACCAAGGCAGGCAAGCCCGCCCGCCGCGTGCTGGTCACCTACGGCCGACGGCTGGGCCCTGTGGCCGAAGATACGCTCTACATCCACCAGGCGGGTGGCGACTACTCCGACGACTACCGCCGCCTGACGGGCGAGTTCTACCTGAAGTTCTGAGGGGATGAGAGGGCAGGAGTGGGGAGGGGCGCGTCATTCTGAGTGCAGCGAAGAATCTTAAAATTCATTTTGGCTAACTGTAATTGTAATTTGTAATTGCGGAGAGCAGATAAGGACACGTTTTCAATAAAAAGGGAGCAATGTTGCAGGGCTTTTGAAAAAGTTTTCTAATTTTGCATTTCAACAACCTCCATAAAGAAGATAAGGACTATTCCAAGTGGAACAAATGCCCACGTTTTGCAGAGTGGATAAACGATATTATAGATAATTGTAAAGAATCGCATTTGTGATAACAATTGATGAATTAAAAGAATAGACGTATGAATTACTTCATTAAGAATATACATGTCAACGAATTGTTCCATCTGAAGGACTTCGATATACCCATTGCCGATGAACAGACGCCGCACTTGATGATAACGGGTAAGAATGGTAGTGGTAAAACGGTGTTGTTGAATGCGATAGCCAATCAGATGGAAGGAATAAAACGTAGTCCTGCGACATATTTGATGTTACTTAACCCACAAGAAGAACGATTTAGAAAATTTTTCCATTCTTCTTTGGCTAAATATGGAGGTATTGAGAACAGTATTCGCATTGACTTTGTTGACATCAGGGAATTTATCACCGATTTTTCCAAAGATGATTTTATAGTCGCATTCTATCAGGCCGCCCGAAAACCTCAAATGGTTGAACCTAAGAACCCTACTAAGCCAGTCTATAACACGCATGGTGGGGTAAGGGCTACAGTTACTGATCAATTCCTGAACTTCTTGTCCGACCTGAAGATTCAAGAAGCATTGGCCCGCAATGAAAATCAGATGGAAGATGCGGAAGAAATCAATCAATGGTTTATTGATTTTGGGGAACTTCTTTGCCAAATTTTCCAAGATAAAGATCTGCACTTGAAGTTCAACTATAAGGATTATAGTTTTCGTATCCTGACGGAAGGGAAGGAATTCAAGTTTACGGAAGTGTCCGATGGTTATGCCGCCATCTTGGATATTGTGGTCGATCTGATTCTGAAAATGCAGGCAAAAGACAGCTTGACGCGTGCCTATCAGAAGAAAGGAATCGTATTGATAGACGAAGTGGAAACTCATTTGCATCTGGAACTGCAAAAGATGATTATGCCTTTCCTGACGAAGGTGTTCCCCAACATACAGTTCATCATTACGACGCACTCGCCATTTGTACTCAATTCGTTGGACAACGCCGTGGCATTCGATTTGGAGCATAGGGAAACCATCAATGAATTGACCCAATACTCTTACGAGGCTTTGGCCGAAGGCTATTTCGGAGTATCCTCCGAGTCCAGCTATATGCAGATGCAGCTGGAGCGGCTGGAATCGCTGTTGCAGAAAACCGACCTGACCGATTCAGACAAATATGACATCAAGCAGCTTGTCGAAGATTTGGACAAAGTGCCGGAGTCGGTTTCGCCCAACTTGGTGGGGGCCTATATGATAATCAAAAACAGATATGCGTCGGTTCTTAAAACAGCGTTGGCATGATCAGGGTAAGAAAGAGCGAGAATGTTCCGTCCTCTTTGTTGACTACCTCCCAATATGATGGAGAGGACGTAAAGGCGCAATTACTGGAGGACCAACACGAGAAATGTTATATTTGTGAGCGCAAGTTGGGTACCGATTTTGAAATCGAACATTTGAGAAGTCAAGAAAAATATTCTAAGTTGCAAAAAGAATGGTCAAACTTATTCATGGCTTGCGGATATTGTAACAGAAAGAAATCCAGCTCGTTTGATGATAATCTGTATCCGCTCGATACGAATATAGAAGACGAAATAGAACAGCGGATAGACTTCAGCAGTAACAAGGCTTCCTTTGTCACAACGATTGATGACGTGCCCCATCAGAATACGGTAAGAATGTTGCACGTTTTCTATAATGGCAAAAAGAAAATGCGTGTCATCAAGGAAGAACGTTTCTTTGATGAAGCCAAGCAGAAGATGAACCGCTTCTTGGAGAAAGTCAACACATTCCTGATGGAGCCCACACCGGCCAATCGGGCTTTGGTGGCGGCCGAATTGTCCATCGAGCAAGAAATGTTGGGCTTCAAGTATTGGGTAATCCGCGACAATCATTTGGAGGCAGAGTTTAAAGATGAAATAGTGTGGAACAAGCATTGACTGCATTCTCCTTTCATCACTTTTCAGCTAACTGTAATTGTCATTTGTCATTGCGCAGCATATTGAGGATACGTTTTAATAAAAGGAGCGATTATTATAAGGCTCTTTGAAAAAAAGTTTTCTATTTTTGTTTGCACCTAACACGATAGCTCTGTGGCATATATGCAGATCTTGAGATTGTGAAAGATTTAATCGGAACAATCAAAGATGTGTTATAAACTGAAATATTATGGGATGCCTGTATCTGTTGCTGTCATCGGCATTTGCAGATGAAAATTCGCAATATTTATGGGATGAAATATTTATGTTATAGTAAAAATATATGGGTAAAACAGTAACCACCTACCTCATTGACGGCGACCCCAAGGGCACGCAATACTCGTTCATCAGCAACAAGATTTGTCAGATGTTTGTAGTGCCGCGCTCCAACCTGTCTTACCTGAACGAACAGGAGAAACTACAGAAGCCGGCTTTCTACATATTGATAGGAGAGGATGAAGCGACCAAGCCGCAGGCTTATATCGGCGAGACGGAGAACTTCAAGGAGCGCGTGAAGGACCACGACAGCAAGAAGGCGTTTTGGCAAAAGGCTCTCATCTTCGTTTCGAAGGACGAGGACATGACGAAGGCGGACGTGCAATATCTGGAGCACAAAGCCATCGCCGAGGCGAAAAAGGCGAATACGTTTGTCCTTGGCGAGAACAAGCAGATTCCCAAGGCACCCAACCTGCCCGAGCATCAGCGGGACGCTATGGACGAGTTTTTCGAGGATATCAAGTTCTTGGCTTCCTTTATGGGGTGCAACATCTTCGACATAGCCCAGCCCAAGGAAGAACATTTGTTCTACACGAAAGGGCGCGGATGCAACGCAAGGGGCTATTACCATTCGTCGGGCTTTACCGTCTTGAAGGGCAGTCTTGTGGCAAATGGTTGCGTTCCTTCTTTCAGTTGGAAGGAGAAGAGAGAGAAAATGGTGAAAGAATATGGGGTGGTGGAAAACGGAAACTATGTTATGGCGTCTGATATAACGTTTTCAAGTCCCAGTACGGCTGCCGATTTTTGTATTGGCAGTAACAATAATGGTTGGATAATCTGGAAGGATAAAGACGGAAATACGCTGGATTCGGTTTATCGGAAACAGTTGGAATAAAGCGAATTTTTCAGACGAATACAAACAAATCACCCGCCCCTCATCTCTGAGGCAGCGGGTGTTTTACTTCGTGCTTGTGTTGTCGTGGGCTGCGCGCTTCGTTTACAGCCCCATGCAGCTGGTGACGCCCAGCGTAGTTCCAATAGCGGTCAGGATGGTGACCAGCGTCTGGATAATGGTTTTCCAAATTGTTTTCTTGTCCATCTTCTTTAATTGAGAATTGAAAATTGAAAGTTGAAAATTAGATGCTTCGTAAGTTGAAAATAGAGAATTGATAATTAATTTCGGCCGCATTCTTAATTTTCAATTCTCCATGATCCATTCTCCATGATTACAGCGGGCTGCCTCCTTCTTCTTCGTCCTCGCCGCCGGGCTCGGGTTCAGGGGTAGTGTCTTCTTCAAGGGCGCCGCCGGCGGTGTAGACGGTCAGCTCGGTCAGGCGGGCGGACTTGCGCAACTCGGCGTTGCTCCAGGTCTTGGTGTTGCGCACGTTCAGGTGGACGCCCGTAATGAGGCTGGTGGTCCACGCCTCGGCCGTCTCGGCTCCCTTCGAGGAGATGCCTACGGAGAAGAGGCCCAGGTCGCCCAGGCGGACGCTCTTGCCGTCGAGCACCAGCTCCTTGAGGCAGGCGAGCATGTCGATGAGCACGCCGTGGATGACGCCGCGCGAGTAGGGCGAGTTGTGTTCAGAAATATGGGTGACGAAGTCTTCGAATTCTACCGTGCGGTCTTGCACGGCGCGGGCGTACCACTTGGCGGGTGCGTCGGGATCCTGCGGCGACTTGGCCGCGTAACGTCTGTACTTCAATGTTCCGATTGTTGACATAGCTTTGTTGTTTTAAATTGTGTTTAGTTAATTGAGAATTGAGAATGGATAATTGAAAATTGATCGTGCCCCGGCCGCTGGCAAATTCTTCATTCTTCGTTCTTCATTCCTCATTCACAAAGGCAAAGATAAGGGCTCTTTTCCGGCCGACCAAATAAAAACGACCGCTGGGAGGTGAAAATGTGTTAACGAAACGGGTGAATTGTGTTAATAATAATAATGCATTGATTTACAGTACATAAAACGATAATTTCGCGCGCGGAAAGCATTGTTTTTCTACAGATGGCATGATGTTCTCTTTCGTTTGCACTCTTTATGAAGTAGCATGAAAAGATTGTTTGGAAACTGTAATCTGTAATTCGTAAGGGCTGTTTTGAATCCAGGAAAAAGACAGCGTGCTATTACGAATTACAGATTACAGTAAGTGAATTTCGATTTGAAAGAGTGTGTACAGAATTTTATATTATATATATAAATATATATATATATAATATAACTGTATAAGTGGCGCGCACATTTCGATTTTAGCTAACTGTAATCTGTAATTCGTAATAGACTATTAAAATGTTGTGTTAAAAACCGCATTTAGCTTTGTTTACTTGAATAGGATTTGTATATTTGTTGACAAACATAAAATAAGGGAGGGCATAACTATGAAAGCATATCTTCAATATCGATCAATAGTCTGTCGTAAATTTGCAGACATCGACCACCTTATCGGTGACAACAAGTTGTGGAACGAAATTTATTCCATCTTCCGGACTTTAAAAGAAGAACATAAACTGTCCATCCCCGCCATAGAGGTTTTGAATGAAGTATACTTGCAGAGTATGCGGGCTTTTCTGGTGAAGCATGCTGACGAAGAAGATATCTGGGAGGGGTACGTCTTTCGGAGCAGGCACCTGAAGTCTGATTCTTCTGCCACCCAACTGTGTCTGTCGTTGGTCTATGCGGCGCTGTGCCTGATGAGAATACCCATCGAGCAGGCTGTGGAACATTTGCAGATATTGAGGGAAAAACATCTGATGGACGAGCACGGGAAGCCTTCTACATTCTTTCACAGCGTATTTGTCATTCTGTGGCAGAAAGAGAGAAAACGATCGAGACCTTGGTTTCTGGGTTTTCTGAGAGCGCCCGACTGGGATCATGTGTTCAACCTGGCAAGTTTCGATGTGGACGCTCCGCTGCCAGAGCCGGCTCATCATGTGTGTGCCGACATGACAACCGAGGACTGGATGCTGGCAACGGACCATTTCAACTGCGCATACATCAAGGAAATCATCTTCCGTTGGAACAAGAAAAACGAGCGGTTGCAGATATTGGAATGCATCGAGACATCCTACTGCAACCTGAGGGAAGAGTGTCCACCCGGTACATCTCCGTCGGGTGAAGCCGAAAAGCCGCAGGTGATGCCCGAAGATTTCGACCTCTGCCGGACGGAGATAGAGACAGCCGTGGAGGTGGAACCCGGGTCGAAGCTGATGGTCGCCTTGATAGACAGGGCGCTGGAGGTGTTCAGCAAAGCGGGGCTGGTGGCGCTCCTCTCGTGCCTGACAACCATGAAGTACTCGGAATGCGTCAAAGAGCATGTGGAACGGGTGGACAGGGCCATAAAGAAGCCTGTCGACCGGGCGCCACACACGCAGTACAACTACTACGAAGGCGCCAACCACTTCAGCGGAAACCAGATAAAGGGTGTCAGCATCCATGCGGAGCCTGCCAGCCAAAGTTTACCCCAAAATTGACAACAGACATGGAAGACAACAAGCAACAACAGACGGAAGTGAAGAACTTCTACGGTGGCATCTACTTCGACCGCTGCCAGATGACGGACATCAAGTTCCAGACCATCGTGCAGGGCGACATGCACGTGGAGGCAACGGAGGATGAAGGGAGGGACGCAGCTCTTGCCACACCACAGGAGGAGTACGACATGCCACCCCAGCTACAGACGCAGGAGGCGGAAGCCTTGCTGAAGAAACTGACAGCCGCCGGCATCGTGGACGAATGCTGGAGGCCGCTAGGGCTGTCGGGCTCGGAGAAGGGCGTACTGGCCTCCCTGCTGGCCGACCGGCTGCACTTGTCCACACCCTGGCAGACCTTCGGACGGTTGTGGAATATGAAGTCGGCAACCTTACGCACGGCGTATAACCAGGGAATGGGACAGCGCAAGACGACGGCGTTCATGGATCGGGTGAAGAGGGTAATGGAAGAGTGACGACACAGCTGCATCTAAAAAAACAGCCATTTATATACGTCTATCAATCAATGTTTTATATAAAATGTAGGTACTACGCCGTAGCACCTACGTAGTAGGTAAATCTGCTTCACCTACACTAACTTTGCTCCTGCAATCAAGGGAAAAACAATCCCCTTGGTTGCGGGAGATTTTTTATACAACCTATTCACAACATTTTAAAAATTGACACGACTATGAACGTAAAAATTCAGCTGAGCGACGAAGCTTACAAGACTTTAGTGAACGGAAACGGACGTCTGGAAGGCAGTCTGGGACTGGTGAGCCCCACGGAGGGAAACTTTAACGCCTACCGCCGCAGCGCGTCGAGGCCCGGCAACAAGTATATCAAACTGCCCCACGGACGGGCCAGCGTGGGCGACAGCCATGTGCGGCTGACCCTGCGCATCGCCTTGGACGAGGCGGATATCACGCCCGCAGACGCAATCATGGACGAAAGCCGACAGGCGAGTGACTTTGTGGATCGCGTGTTCGACACCGAGTTCTGAAAAATTATCCATTATCCATTATCAATTATCCATTAAGTGCAATGAAGTTCGGAATAAGCAATAACGTAAAAAGCCGGGTGGTGCGCGAATGCACCCCCGAGCTGTTCCACCAGGCGATGCGTTCGGAGCTGGTGGCGGAGGTCTGCGCCGAGATAGCGGACGGACTGGAGCGGCTGCGTCGCGGCGAGCTGACGAAGGAAGAGTATGACACAGTGAAAGCGGGGCTGAAGAAGCGGCTGCCCATCTTCACGCCGCACGCCACGTTTCGCAACGGGCGGCGACTGAACGCCGACGCCGTGCCCAGCGGCCTGTCGATGTACGACGTGGACCACCTGCCCAATCCCCGCGGCTACTGGGAGGAGAAGCGGCAGGAGCTGGAGGCCAGGGGTGTGATGCGCTACGTGGTGCTGGCCCACATCACGCCCAGCACCGAGGGGCTGCGGCTGTTCTTCATCATCCCCGCGGGGATGGACCTGGCCGAGGCGCAGCGGTGGATGTCCCAGCAGATGGGCGACGAAAACTATGACGTCAGTGTGAAGGACTATGCGCGCTCGTCGTTCGTGGTGCCAGAGGGGTATGTGCTCTACCTTGACGAGGAGAGGCTGTTTAATGAAGAATTAAGAATGAAGAATGAAGAATCTTTGGGAAATGAAGAATCTTTGGGAAATGAAGAACGAAAAATGAAGAATGAAGAATGGCCTGCGGATGGTGAAAATTCTTCATTCGGAGGCGAAGCCGACATTCTTCATTCTTCATTACCAAAGTTTAAGGGGATACCCTATTCGGAAATTATCGGACAATGGTTCAAGCTGGCAGGTGGTGAACCCGTGCAGGGCGAGCGCAACGACAAGCTCCATCGCCTGGCCTCGCACCTGCGCTACATCGTCGACAACGACGAGGCGCTGCTCCTGCAAGTGATGCCCCGCTACGGCCTCTCCGAAGAGGAGATGAAGGGACTGATACACTCCGCCTGCTCGGCCAGATGGTACGCGATGCCGAAGATGATGCGACAAGCGATTGAAAATGAAGAACGAAAAATGAAGAATGAAGAATGGCCTGCGGAGGATGAAAATTCTTCATTCGGAGGCGAAGCCGACATTCTTCATTCTTCATTACCCAAGCGCTTACCTGCTCTAATCAAACTATTGGTGAGCCGCACGCCCGATGTCTACAAGGCAGCCGTAGCGCATGCCGTCTTCCCCTCGCTGGGCGCGCACCTGCATCGCGTAAGGTTTAAATACATTGACAACGTGGAGCACGAAGCCACGCTGATGAATGTCCTCATGGCAGGCACAGGCGCGGGCAAGGATTGCATCTCGGAACCCATCAACCGTATCATGGCCGACATCCGCCGACGCGACGAGGACAACCTACGCCGTGAGCGGGAGTGGAAGAACGAAGTCACCTCGAAGGGCGCCAACAAGGACAAGCGCCAGCGACCCGAAGGCTTGATCATCCAAGAGATTGACGCGGACATGACGAACCCTGCCTTCGTGATGCGCATGGCTGAGGCCGACGGGCACTTCCTCTACACGAAGTTGAACGAGATTGACCAGTTCGACGCGCTTCGTGGAAGTGGACGGGGCGGCCAACAATTCCAAATCATGTGCCTGGCCTTCGACCCCGGCAACCGCTACGGACAGACGCGCGTGGGCGTGCAGAGCGTGACGGAGAAGGTGACTATCCGCTTCAACTGGAATGCTGCCACGACCATTCAGAAAGGTAAGCGCTATTTCAGTCGTGTGCTGACCGATGGGCCGATAAGTCGTATCAACTTCTGCACCATCCCCGAGCGCGAAATCGGCGCGGACATGCCCGTCTATGGCACGTATGACGCCGCCTTCGACGAGGAACTTCGCCCCTACATCGAGAACCTCGTCAAAGCGCAAGGGTTGATTGACTGCCCGCAGGCCTATAAGCTCGCGCAGAAGCTCAAGGAAGAGTGCGCCGACTTCGCCCGCCTCTCGCAGAGCCGCGTGTACGAGAACCTCTCGTTTCGCGCCAACGTCATCGCTTGGCTGAAGGCGTGCGTGCTCTATGTAGCCAACGGCTGCCAGTGGGACAAGACGTTCGAGGACTTCATCCGCTGGTCGTTGCAGTACGACCTGGCTTGCAAGATGGAGTTCTTCGGGGCCGCTATTGAAGAAGCGCAGGCGGCTAACCCCAACAAACAGAAGGGGCCGCGCAACCTGCTGGAGCTGCTGCCCGACAATTTTTCTTATAGGGAGGCCGTGGAGGTACGTCTGCAGGCGGGTATGGACGAGAAAGGTACGCAAAATATGCTGAACCAGTGGGGCTACCGAAACTATATTGCGAGAATTACGAATTACAATTACAGTAAACTAAAATTCAAAAAAGATGGAACTGACACTGACAAGAACTACTAAAAGGAAAGGCTGCACGCTGGGCGTGCTGGCTGTGGACGGAAAAGAGATGTGCGACACGATGGAACCCACGTGGCGCGACCTGAAGAAAGAACGCAAGGTGAAGGGCTGTACGGCCATCCCCGAAGGGCGCTATCCTGTGGTAATCACTCTTAGCCCCAAGTTCGGCAAGTGGCTGCCCCTGCTGCTGAACGTACCCTTCTTCGAGGGCATCCGCATCCATGCGGGCAACCTGCCTGCGGACACGGAGGGGTGTATCCTCGTGGGCGAGTACAACGAAGAAACGCGCCAGCTGGAGTGCTCCACGCTCTACGTCCGCCTGCTGAAGCAGCTCATCGTCGAAGCCAAGGAGCGGGGCGAAGGGGTGTGGATTACGGTGAAGTGAGAATGGAGAGTGAAATGAGCCGCGTTTCATAGAAAAAAGCACCACCGATTACACAGATGGACACAGATTCCTTTTCGGACGATGGGGGATAATCTGTGAAAATCCGAGTAATCGGTGGTGAAAAAAAGCGATGTCCGGCCTTAGAACTGGAAGTAGTTCTTTGCGTTGTTATAGCAGATGTCTTCGATCATCTGGTTGATGCGATCCATTTCGCTGACAGGCAGTTCGCCATTCTCGACATCGCGACCTACGAGGTTGCACAGCGTGCGGCGGAAGTATTCGTGGCGCGGGTAGGAGAGGAACGAGCGCGAGTCGGTGAGCATGCCCACAAAGCGGCTCAGCAAGCCCAGCAGTGACAGGGCGTTCATCTGCTTCTCCATGCCATCCTTTTGGTCGAGGAACCACCAGCCCGAACCAAACTGGATCTTGCCCGGCCACGTGCCGTCCTGGAAGTTGCCCAGCATGGTGGCGATCACTTCGTTGGCGCAGGGGTTGAGGTTGTAGAGGATGGTCTTGGTCAGCTTGCCTTCGGTGTTCAGGCGGTCGAGGAACTTGGCCATCTTCTTGGCAGTGGTGAACTCGCCGATGGAGTCGAAACCTGTGTCGGGGCCCAGGAGCTTGAACATCTTGGTGTTGTTGTTGCGGATGGCGCCGTAGTGGTATTGCTGTGCCCAGCCTTTCTCCCAGTCCATCTCGGCAAAGATGACGAGCATGGCCGACTTGAACTTCAGGATTTCTTCCTGCGTCAATTCCTTGCCGCCATACACCTTGTTGAAGATGGCCTTGATTTCGGCATCGGTATAGTCTTCGGCATAGAATTCCTCGATGCCGTGATCGGACAGACGGCAGCCTTGCTCGGCGAAGAAGTCGTGACGACGGCGCAGGGCGGCGATCATGTCGTCAAAAGTGGAGATGGCAACGCCGCTCACTTCGGCCAGCTTCTCTACATAGGCGCGGAAGTCGGCAGGCACCTCGACAGCCATGGCCTTATCAGGACGCCAAGCGGGCAGCATCTTGATTTCGAAGCCGCTCTCGCGCGTCTGGATGTGGTATTCGAGCGAGTCGACAGGGTCGTCTGTGGTGCAGACAGTCTCTACATGGTAGCGGCGCATCATGCCACGAGCAGAGTATTCGGGCTGTTTCAGCTTCTCGTTGCACTCGTCGTAGATTTCGCGGGCGGTCTGGGGATTGAGCACCTTGTCGATGCCGAAGGCGGTCTTCAGCTCGAGGTGGGTCCAGTGGTACAGCGGGTTGCGCATGGTATAGGGAACGGTTTCGGCCCATTTCTCGAACTTTTCCCAGTCGGTAGTGTCCTTGCCTGTACAGTAGCGTTCGTCTACGCCGTTGGTACGCATGGCGCGCCACTTGTAGTGGTCGCCTCCGAGCCAGATTTCGGTCAGCGAACGGAACTGGTAGTCGTCGGCCACCATCTTGGGGATGAGGTGGCAGTGGTAGTCGATAATCGGCATCTTGGCCGCATGTTCGTGGTAGAGCTTCTGTGCAGTTTCGGTCTGCAACAGGAAGTTTTCATCCATAAATTTCTTCATAACGTATGTGTTTTAAGTATCTAAAAATGTTACTTTCTCTCTATATACCTATATAGCTCTGATTGTAAATAGAATAGAGGTTGATTGTGATTTTAGTTTTATTAACCGTTATCGAACACAAAAGTAGATATTTTACTTGGAGA
The DNA here is from genome assembly GCF_900130135.1 of Bacteroides togonis. NCBI lineage: Bacteria > Pseudomonadati > Bacteroidota > Bacteroidia > Bacteroidales > Bacteroidaceae > Bacteroides > Bacteroides togonis. The sequence continues at coordinate 499,594 of NZ_LT670820.1, forward strand.
AACAAAATATTTCGTATCTTTGCGACGAATATTTATAATATTTAAGTTTTAGGCAAACCGCCCTTCATTCCTATAAAAAGCGAAGCAGAGATGGGAAACAAGAACTATACCATAAAAGACATCGCCCGCATGGCGGGTGTATCGGCCGGAACGGTGGACCGCGTGCTGCACAATCGTGGAGACGTGTCGGCGGCCAGCCTGGAGAAAGTACGCAAGGTGCTCGACGAGATCAGCTACCAGCCCAACATGTTTGCCATCGGCCTGGCGGCGAAGAAACGCTACAGCATTGTCTGCATCATACCTTATTATATAGCCTACGACTACTGGTATGCCGTGGCAGGAGGCATCGACCGCGCCGCGCAGGAGCTGGCGCCCTACAACGTGACGGTGAGCTACCTGCACTACCTGCACGCCGACGAGGCTTCTTACAGCCAGGCCTGTACGCAGGTGCTTGGCGAAGAATGTGACGCCGTGCTGCTGGCGCCCAACTTTCGCGAAGAGACCCTGAAGCTCACGTCTGCCCTCGAGCAGAAAGGTACGCCCTATGCCTTCATCGACTTCAACATCGAACAGACACATGCCCTGTGCTACATCGGACAGGACTCGCGCATGAGCGGATACATCGCCGCCAAGATACTGATGCAGCACTTCAAGCAGGGGCAGGAGCTGGCCCTCTTCCTGAACAACCAGAAGCAGAGCCCTGCCGAGATACAGATGCAGCGCAGGCTGGAGGGATTCATGCAATACCTGACTGAAAACCATGTGGGGCTTACCGTCCACGACGTGCTGCTCGACAAGAAAGATGCCGACGCCAACCGACGTACGCTCGACCGATTCTTCGACCAGTGCCCGCAGGCAGTGCTGGGCGTGGTGTTCAATTCGCGCGTCTATCAGGTGGCCGACTACCTGCACGCCACAGGCCGGCGCATGGAAGGGCTCGTGGGCTACGACCTGCTGAAGAAGAACGTGGAGCGGCTGAAGACAGGCGAGGTAGACTACCTGATAGGGCAACGACCTGCCATGCAGGGCTATTGCGGGGTGAAGGCTCTGTGTACGCACATGGTGTTCAAACGGCCTGTCACGACGACACAATACATGCCCATCGATGTGCTGATCAAGGAAAACATCGACTATTATTTCGAGTTCGAATAAAAAATATATATATCAAAACTTTTAAAATATACATTGAATATGAAAGCATTGAACAAGCTGACGGCTCCCAAGAGCGCAGCACCCGAAAGAATCATCCAGTTTGGCGAAGGTAACTTCCTCCGCGCGTTTGTAGACTGGATCATTTACAACATGAACCAGAAGACCGACTTCAACAGCAGTGTCGTAGTCGTGCAGCCCATCGAGAAGGGTATGGTAGAATGGCTCAACGGCCAGGACTGCCTCTATCACGTCAATCTGCAAGGACGCCTGAACGGCGAGGCTGTGAACTCCCTGACGCGCATAGACTGCATCAGCCGCGCCTTGAACCCCTATACGCAGAACGCCGCCTTCATGGCCCTGGCCGACCAGCCTGAAATCCGCTTCGTCATCTCCAACACGACCGAAGCCGGCATTGCTTTCGACCCCAACTGCAAGTTTACCGACGCGCCTGCCTCTTCCTATCCAGGCAAGCTGACCCAGCTGCTCTACCGCCGCTTCAAGACCTTCAAGGGCGACAAGACGAAGGGTCTTATCATCATGCCTTGCGAGCTGATCTTCCTGAACGGACACCACCTGAAGGAATGCATCTATCAGTACATCGAGCTGTGGAAGGACGACTTCGGCGCCGACTATGAGAAGTTCAAGACATGGTTCACGAAGTACTGCTACGTGTGCGCCACGCTTGTGGACCGCATCGTGCCGGGCTTCCCCCGCAAGGAGATTGCGCAAATCCAGAAAAAGATCTGCTACGCCGACAACCTCGTGGTGCAGGCCGAAATCTTCCACCTGTGGGTCATCGAGGCCGCCGAGAACCTCTCTCTGCGTCAGCTGGCCGCCGAGTTCCCCGCCGACAAGGCCGGCCTGAACGTGCTCTTCGTCAAGAGCGAGGCTCCCTACCATGAACGCAAGGTGACGTTGCTCAACGGCCCGCACACCGTCCTCTCGCCCGTGGCCTACCTGAGCGGCGTGAACATCGTGCGCGACGCCTGCAACCACCCCGTCATCGGCAAGTACATCCACAAGGTGCAGTTCGACGAGCTGATGCAGACACTCAACCTGCCCATGGACGAACTGAAGAAATTCGCCTCCGACGTGCTGGAGCGCTTCAACAACCCCTACGTGGACCATCAGGTGACGAGCATCATGCTGAACTCCTTCCCAAAATTCCAGACGCGCGACCTGCCTGGCTTGAAGACCTACCTCGAGCGCAAGGGCGAACTGCCGAAAGGCTTGGTATTGGGCTTGGCCGCCATCATCACCTACTACAAGGGCGGTGTACGTGCCGACGGTGCTGAAATCGTGCCCAACGACGCACCCGAAATCATGCAGCTGCTCAAGGACCTTTGGGCAACAGGCGACACCCGCCGCGTGGCCGAAGGCGTACTGGCTGCCAAGGACCTTATCTGGGGCGAGCATGGCGACCTGAACACCATCCCTGGCCTGACCGACATGGTGACTGCCTTCCTGAATTCTATTCAGGAGAAAGGTATGCTTGAGACAGTGAAAAGCATACTTTAAGGAGAAGAAAACCACACTTTTGTAAATTAATAGTTGAGAAGAGTGCAGCAAGTCGCTTTTGAGCGTGCTTTGCTGCACTTTTGTTTTTTGCGGCCGGGTTGTCTAATAATTAGACACCAGTGTCCAATAATTAGACACTCCGTTCCAAGCTAAAGAAAGCTTATCTGTTGATTGTCAGATGTATAACGTTTTTGGCACACTTTCTGCATTATAAATGGGTAGAAAACAACTAAAAAACGTTATACGCATGAGACAAATCCATTACGTCATCCAGACCCTGCTCAGAGGGAAGGGGAGCATTCCCTTCAAAGTCATCTCCCTCGGTCTGGGACTTGCCATGAGCATCCTGCTCTTTGCCCGCGTGGCCTACGAGCAGAGTTACGACACGTGCTTCCGCGACTACGACCGCATCTATCAGGTGTGGTCCATGTTCATCTTGAACAATGAGAAGAACGAACCGCAAAACATGAACATGGGGCCGCTGGCGGGCGCCATCTTCGAAAACTTTCCCAAAGAAGTGGAAATGGCGACCTGCACCAACCGCTACCTGGCGTCGTGGCCGCTCTACTATGGCAACCACCGCTTCAACGAGTCTAAAATCTGCGCCGACTCGCTCTTCTTCCAGACGATGGGCATCGAGGTGCTGAGCGGCAACCCTGTGCAGGACCTCCAGCAGCCCAACGTCATCTATCTGAGCAAGAGCCTGGCCGAAAGGATGTTCGGCGGTGAGGAACCCATCGGAAAGGTGATCAGCTACAACCACGAACGCGATCTGACCGTGCGGGGTACCTTTGCCGACCTGCCCGACAATACGACCGTGGGGGCCGATGCCGTCATCTCGCTGCCTCCCGCCTGGGCCGCCAAGCAGATGAACTATTCGTGGGACGGAGGCGACTCCTACTGTCAGTACGTGCGCCTGCGCCCTGGGGTGGATGTGGAAACCCTCAACGCCCGCATGAAGAAGATGACCGAGAAGTACCTGCCCGCCCGCGACAGCTGGAGCTACACGGCCTATGTGCAGCCCCTGCGCGACACCTTCCGCCAGCAGGACGACGTGCGCCGCATGTTCACCATCATGCTGACGCTGGGCCTGTCCATCCTCTTAATCACCGCCCTGAACTACGCCCTCATCTCCATCTCCTCGCTGAGCCGCAGGGCCAAGATGGTGGGCGTGCACAAGTGCAGCGGAGCCAGTGGCGGAGGCATCTTCGGCATGTTCATGCTGGAGACGCTGATGGTGGTGGCGCTGGCGCTGGGCGTCATGTTCCTCCTGCTGTGGAGCTTCCGCGACTTTGTGGAGGATACGGCCGCCACCAAGCTGACGAACCTCTTCGAGGGCAGCCGCCTGTGGGTGCCTGCCGCCACGGTGGGCGTGCTCCTGCTGGTGGGGGGCGTACTGCCGGGCCGCCTCTTTGCGCGCATCCCTGTGACGCAAGTATTCCGCCGCTACACGGAGGGCAAGAAGGGGTGGAAACGCCCCCTGCTGTTCGTGCAGTTTGCGGGCGTGGCCTTCATCTGCGGCCTGATGTGCATGGTGATGATGCAGTACCACTTCGTCATGAGCAAGGACATGGGCTTCAGCACGGAGCGCATCGTAGCCACCTACCTGCCATTCAAAACGGCTAAGGAGTGCGACAATGCCTACAACTTCTTCCGCAGCCTGCCCTATGTGGAAGACCTATCCTCCGCCTACGGCAATCCGCTGGATGGGTATAGCGGCTGCTTCATCACAGGGGAAAACGGCGAAAGCCTGTTCTCCGCCCGCTTCGACGCCTGCATGAGCAACTATTACGACCTGATGGGCATGAAGCTGAAGGAAGGCCGCCTGCCGCGCGACAACAGCGAGGTGGTGGTGAACGAAACCTTCGTCAACCTGATGAAGTGGGGGAAGGATGCCGTGGGCCATACTGTCCACACGATGGGCGAAACCTCTACCGTGACGGGTGTGCTGAAAGACTTTCAGATAAATGGCTTCTATGCCGAGCCGATGCCCTACATAGGCTTCATGTCCAGGCAGTTCAACAACGGCCTGCACTTCCTGCTGAAGGAGCCCTTCGCCGAGAACCTGCAACGCCTGACGAAAGATGCCGCCGAGGCCTTCCCCGACAAGACCATCGACTTCACTTCGATGGAAGAGGGGATGAATATGTTGTACAACCCCCGTCCGCGTGTTTCGCAACGCCACCGCCGTGGCGGGCGTGGTGATGTTCTTCATCATGCTCATGGGCCTGCTGGGCTACACGGCCGACGAGGTGCAGCGCCGAAGCAAGGAGATAGCCATCCGCAAGGTGAACGGCGCCGAGGCATCGTCCATCCTCCGCCTGCTGGGGCGCGACGTGCTCTATGTGGCCGTGCCTGCGGTGGTGATAGGGATCGCGGCATCGTGGTACGTCAACTCCCTGTGGATGGACATGTTCAGCGCGCAGGCGTCGATGTCGTCCGCTGTCTATGTGCTGATAGGCGTGGCCGTGCTGGCCGTCATCACCGGCTGCGTGCTATGGAAGTCGTGGCGCATCGCCAACGAGAACCCTGTGCTGAGCATCAAGAGCGAATAAAATTTATTTCAATGAAGAATGAAGAACGAAGAATGAAGAATTTGCCCTGCGGCACGAATCCTTCTTTCCTAAATCTTCATCCCCAATTCTTCATTCTTCATTCTTAATTCTTCATTTTATACCATTATGATCGAAATCAACAACCTTAGTAAAGTATTCCGCACGTCGGAAGTAGAAACCGTCGCATTGAACCAAGTGAACCTCCATGTAGACGAGGGCGAATTCGTAGCCATCATGGGCCCGTCGGGCTGTGGCAAGTCCACCCTGCTGAACATCCTCGGCCTGCTGGACAATCCCACCTCGGGCAGCTACAAGCTGCTGGGGCAGGAGGTGGCCAACCTGCACGAGAAGGACCGCACCCGCGTCCGCAAAGGCAAGATAGGCTTTGTCTTCCAGAGCTTCAACCTGATAGATGAGCTGAACGTCTTCGAGAACGTGGAGCTGCCGCTGACCTATCTGGGGCTTCGTGCCGCCGAACGCAAGCAGCGCGTGAACGACATCCTGAAGCGCATGGCCATCAGCCATCGGGCGCAGCACTTCCCCCAGCAGCTCTCGGGCGGACAGCAGCAGCGTGTGGCCATCGCCCGTGCCGTGGTAACCAACCCCAAGCTCATCCTCGCCGATGAGCCCACTGGTAACCTCGACTCGAAGAACGGCGCCGAGGTCATCAAGCTGCTGAGCGAACTGAACGGCGAGGGCACCACCATCATCATGGTGACCCACTCGCAACACGACGCCTCCTTTGCCCATCGGACGGTGCATCTGTTTGATGGCAGTGTGGTGGCAAGCAACAGAAACTTATAAATAAATGAAGAATGAAGAACGAAGAATGAAGAATTAGCCATGCGGTACCAATTCTTCATTCCTAATTCTTCATTCCTAATTCTTCATTCCTAATTCTTCATTCCTAATTCTTCATTCTTAATTCTTCATTAAAATGAGACACCTATACTACACCCTACAGACCCTTCTTCGCGGCCATGGAGGCACCGCGGAGAAAATCATCTCCCTCACGCTGGGACTGGCGATGGGCGTGCTGCTCTTCGCGCAGATAGCCTACGAGCTGAGCTACGACCGCTTCTATCCGAACCCCGACACGCTCGTCAGACTACGCATGAGAAACGTGAACAAGGGAGTGCCCGAAGCCGGATACAATTACTTCACCTACCGTCCCGCCGCGGCCGACCTCAGCGAGGCCTTCCCCGAGCTGGTGGAGAGCGCCTGCCTGACGTCCAACTTCTGGAGGCCCGCCTTCTACAAGGACGACAAGAAGCTGGACGACATCCAGACCCTCTTTGCCGACACGGCCTACTTCGCCACCACCGGCCTTCCCCTGCTGCAGGGCAACCCCAAGGACTTAGGGGTGCAGGGCAACGCCTTCATCTCCGAAAGCATGGCCCGCCGGCTCTATGGCGGCGAAAGCCCCATCGGCAAGGTGCTTTCCGTTGAGAAGCTGTTCGACGTCACCATCCGCGGCATCTATGCCGACGTGCCGCGCAACAGCATTATGCCCCACGACCTGCTGCTCCCCATGGCTGCCCTGGACTGGGCCTACGGGCGGGGCACGTGGAACATGAACAACCTCTACGGCGTGCTGTTCCGCCTGAAGCAGCCTGCCGACGTGGACGCGATGAACAGCCGCATCCAGCAGGCGGTGGAGCAATACACTGACCCACACCTGGGCGACGACGTGGTGACGGAATACAGCGTCCTGCCCATCCACAAGGTTTACCGTTCTTATCCCGACAGCACGCGGCGACTGGTCATCCTCGGCGTGCTGGGCTTCTCCATCTTCTTCGTGTCCATCCTGAACTACGTGCTGCGTGCCGTGGCCGCCATGAGCCGGCGAGCCAAGCTGGTGGGCGTGCACAAGTGCAGCGGCGCCGACGGCTGGCACATCCTCTCGATGTTCCTCTGGGAGACGGGGCTGCTGGTGACGGCCTCCATCCTTTGCGGCGGCGTACTGTTGTGGCTGCTGCGCGAGCAGGTGGAAGAGCTGTTGGGCAGCCGCCTGACCGACCTCTTCACCTGGCAGACGCTCTATGTGCCGCTGGGCACGGTGCTGCTGCTCTTCCTCATGGCGGGCGTGGTACCAGGGCGCATCTATGCCCGCATCCCTGTGACGCAAGTGTTCCGCCGCTACACCGACGGCAAGCGTTCGTGGAAGCGTGGATTGCTGACGGTGCAGTTCATCGGCGTGTCCTTCATCGGCGGTCTGCTGCTGACTACTGTGTGGCAGTATCACGACCTGATGACCCGCAGTGTGGGCTTCCATGCCGAAGGGCTGGCCGTGGGGACGGTGACGGGCGACATCCGACGGGCGCAGGGCGTGGCCGACGCCATCCGCCGCGAACCGTATGTGGAAGCCGTGGCGGGCAGTGGCTCCCATCTACTGGCCCACTTCAGCACCGATCGGCTGCTGGACAACCAGGGCAACTTCATCTGCCCCCTGCACTTCACGCAAATAGAGAAGGATTTCCCCCAGGTGACAGGCCTCCAGTTGCTGGAAGGCCATTGGCCGCAGCATCGGGGCGAAGCCGTGGTGGGCCGCAAGACAGTAGAGACGTTGAAGTGGGGCGACACCGCCATCGGCCGCAAGCTGCCCATCGATCCCTCATGGGCAGGACTGGAAGAACCAGCCATCGTGACAGGCGTGGTGGAGAATGTACGCAACATGGGCTTCTTCGCGAGCCAGACCTGCACCGCCTTCATCCTGAACGACCGCGTCCGCACCTTCAATGTCCGCCTGAAGGCCCCGCTGGACGATAACCTGAAGCGCCTGAACGCCTTCATCAAGTCTGCCTATCCCGACCTGTCGCTGGAGTTCACCACCTATCAGGACATCCGCCGCGAGCAGAACGCCAGCGTCTCCACCTTCCGCAACACCGTGTGGGTCACCACCGCCTGCATCATCCTTATCGTGCTGATGGGGCTCATCGGCTACGTCAGCGACGAGACGCAGCGCCGCAGCAAGGAGATAGCCGTCCGCAAGGTGAACGGCGCTGAAGCGTCCGACATCCTGCGCCTGCTCTCGCTGGACATTCTCAAGATAGCCGTCCTGGCCGTCGCGGCAGGCATGGCCGCGGCGTGGTACGTCTCCGGCCAGTGGATGCAGCAGTTTGCCGACAGCCGCCTGCTCTCGCCCGCGTGGTACGCCCTGCTGGCCCTCTTGCTGCTGGTGCTGATTGTGGCTATCGTAGTGCTGAAGGCCTGGCGCATCGCCAACGAGAACCCAGTGCTGAGCATCAAGAGCGAGTAAAAGCGAATAAAAAAGTTCTCCCTGCTTTTCTCTCCATGAGGGAAGGGCAGGGGGATTCGCTTATGCTAAGACACCCACCCATAAAACGAAAATGTGGTGTTATTGTATGGTTTGCGGATAGAACAGATGTTTCCGACGGACGTACCACAGAAGAATTAGTACAGCTGTGACGAAGGCGAAGAAGTCGCTCACGGGCATGCTCGTCCAAATGCCGTCCAGCCCCATGAACTGCGGGAACACCAGCAGGCAGGGCAGCAGGTAGAGCAGCTGGCGCGTCAGCGACATAAAGATGCTGATCTTGGCCATGCCGATGCTCTGGAAGAAGTTGCCGATGACAATCTGTGCCCCCACGAAGGGGAAGATAGCCACACAGATGCGCACGCCGCGGGCGGCCATGTTGATAAGCGCCTCGTCCGACGTGAAGACCGAAGCCACCGCGTGGGGAAAAAGCTCGCAGATGAGGAAACCGCTCGAGGTGATACACACACCCGCCGTGATGCCCAAGCGCAGCACCTGCTTCACACGGTCCAGCCGCCGTGCTCCGAAATTATAGCCCGTAATGGGCTGCATGCCCATCGTCAGCCCCATTACCACCATAACGTAGAGCATCAGCAGGCGGTTGATGATGCCATAGGCACCGATGGCCATGTCGCCCCCGTGGCGTTGCAGGCTGTTATTGATGATGATGACGATGGCACAGGCCGTGACGTTCATCAGGAACGGCGACATGCCGATGGAGAAGATACTGCCCACGATGCGCCGCTCCATGCGCTGGAAACCATGTCGCAGGCGGATGGGGTTGGAACGCTGGAGAAAGTGGTTGAGTACCCACAACATTCCGATGAATTGCGAAATGACCGTGGCCAGAGCCGCGCCCCGTATGCCCCAACCGAACTGGAAAATGAAGATGGGAGCGAGGATGATGTTGCACACCACGGTGGTGAGCGATGTCAGCATGGCCTTCTTCGGATGGCCAGTGGCGCGCATCACGTGGTTCAGCCCAATCATGGTGAAGGTGATGGGCGTGCCCAGCAGGATGACCTGCATGAAGTCGCGTGCATAGGGCAGCGTCTCGCCGCTGGCGCCGAAGAAGCGCAGGATGGCGTCGAGGAAGATGAACGTCAGTCCGCCGAACACCACGGCGTTGACGAGGCAGAGCATCAGCGTGTTGCCCAACACCTTGTTCACGCCCTCCATGTCCTTCTGCCCCAGGCGGATGGACGAGATGGTGGAGCCGCCCGCCGAAACGAGGTTGCAGAAGGCCGCCGTCAGGTTCATCAGCGGGAAGGTGATGGCCAGGCCCGCGATGGCCATGGGGCCCACACCGTGGCCGATGAAGATGCTGTCGATGATGTTGTAGAGCGACACGATGGTCATGCTGATAATGGCAGGGATGGAATACTGCACGAGCAACTTCCCGATGTGTTCGGTACCGAGTATGTGCGGATTGTTCATATGCTGTCGTATAAGGATTATTCGCAACAAAGATAGTATAAACCGAGCGAAGAACAAAGCCGAAAATGGGTTTTCGAGTTCTTACCTTTGAAACATAGCCTTATTTATTTAAAGTTAGAAAAACTTGCAGGATACGGATACTTTTCAGACCTTTGCGTCCGATTTTTGACGAAAAGTTTATGGATAACAACAAAACGAATACCGCTGTCCTCTTCGATTTTGATGGCGTGGTGATAGATACCGAAACGCAATATAGTGTCTTTTGGCACCGCATTGGTATAGACTATCTGGGTATGGCAGACCTCGAAACACGCATCAAGGGACAGACCTTAACTTACATTTACGAAACATTTTTACCCAACATGGCAGAACGGCAAAAAGAGATTACCGCTGCCCTCGATCAGTTCGAACAACAGATGACATTCGATTTTATTCCCGGTGTACTTGAGTTTATCGACGACTTGCGTCGTCATAACGTACCAATGGCTGTCGTCACCAGTTCCAACGATAAGAAAATGGCAGCCGTACGTCGCGTTCATCCAGACCTTGACTGTCTGATCGACCGCATTTTGACAGCAGAAATGTTTACAGCCTCAAAACCTGCACCCGACTGTTTTCTGCTGGGTATGCAAGTACTTGGATCCGAACCGGATACGACTTGGGTTTTCGAAGATTCATTCAATGGTTTACGAGCAGGAATGGCTTCAGGAGCTAACGTCATCGGGCTTGCTACGACCAATGCGTGTGAAGCCATCACTCCGCTGTGCCATGCTGTTATAGATGACTTCCGTGACTTTACTTATGAAAAGATGCTGAAAGTGAAGAAGCAATAAGAAAAAGCTGTAACTTTGTAATCGATTATTCAGAACAATAACCCTTTAAATATTAAGTAAAAATGGCTGGATACATTTCAGACGACACACGTAAAGTGACTACTCATCGCCTCATAGAAATGAAACAAAGAGGCGAAAAGATATCAATGTTGACATCATACGATTACACCATGGCACAGATTGTAGATGGTGCAGGTGTAGATGTTATTCTGGTGGGTGACTCTGCCTCTAACGTCATGGCAGGTAATGTAACAACACTACCTATCACACTGGACCAAATGATCTACCACGGGAAGTCAGTGGTACGCGGTGTGAAGCGTGCCATGGTGGTAGTGGACATGCCTTTCGGCTCCTATCAGGGCAACGAGCTCGAAGGTCTTGCCTCGGCTATTCGTATCATGAAAGAGAGCCATGCCGACGCCTTGAAACTGGAGGGCGGTGAAGAAATCATCGGCACAGTGAAACGTATCTTAAGTGCAGGCATTCCCTTGATGGGACATCTGGGTCTGATGCCACAGAGCATCAACAAGTACGGCACCTACACCGTCCGTGCCAAGGACGAAGCCGAAGCCGAGAAACTGGTACGCGACGCCCATCTGTTGGAAGAGGCAGGATGCTTCGCACTGGTACTGGAGAAGATTCCCGCCGCACTGGCTGCCCGCGTGGCTCACGAACTGACTATTCCCGTTATCGGCATTGGTGCCGGCGGTGAGGTGGATGGACAGGTATTGGTATGTCAGGATATGCTGGGCATGAACAATGGTTTCCGCCCACGCTTCCTGCGTCGTTATGCCGACCTGCACACGGTGATGACGGATGCCATTAGCCGCTACGTAAGCGATGTGAAGAACTTAGACTTTCCCAATGAGAAAGAACAATATTGATGGCCGTTTGTTGACGCATGGGCTTAGGGCTATGTGTGCCGCCAATTTCCTGCTGTATGCCGCGGTGTACATGCTGCTTGGCGTGCTTCCGATGGCTTTGGCTGACGATGCAACGTGCATTTATCCGGCTTTTTTAGCTGGGATGTTGCTCGTAGGTCCCTTTCATGCCTATCTGGCCGACGCCTTTAAGCGGAAACATATTTTGTTGCTATCATACACAGGAGTTGGCATAACCATGGCTGTGGCATCGTATATCTACGAAGCTCATTACGCATGGCTTGCCCTGCTTCAAGGAGCCTGCTTTGCCTTGGCATCGGGAGCGGGAACCACCATCAGCATCGATATCACCCTATCGGGCCATCGTACGTCAGGAAACATGCTCTTCGCCTTCTGCGGACGAGTAGGTATGGTTGCAGGACTGACAGCGGGAGCTTGGGGAATCGGCCATTATCCACTGGCGTGGCTGTCGTATGCATCTGCTCTGTTGTGTGCCATCGGCATCTTGCTATGTACTACGATATATGTATCTTTCCGTGCTCCTATCGGTTTGAAGCTATGTAGCTTGGATCGGTTTCTGCTGGGACGAGCTTGGCTGCCTGCACTCAATGTCGGTATATTGGCTTTTTCATTCGGTATTATTGGTTCATTTTTGACAGGCCTTTCTGCGTCCATAAGTTGGATATGGATGTTGCCCATGCTGGTACTTCCGCTGCTCACTCCGCTGTGGGTGAAAATGTTTGTCAAATTGTCTCACCATTGCCAGCGAGCTACAGGTAATATGACTTTCAACCTGCTGATGGATGGGGGACTAATAATTGGTACATGGACTATGTGCGTCATGAATAGCCAAGACAAAGTGCCGATAGGTGAAGACACACTGGCGATGAGTGCATTGGTACTGGCGATACTTATGTTCGTTTTCGCTACACGTCCTTATTATAAGAAGAAACGGGTAAGATAAGGTATAAAAATTATCACCCCGACGACAATCGCCGCCAGAGCGCACACCAACACCGCTCCGGCGGCGATGTCTTTTACCTGTCCTGCCATGGGATGGCGTTGCGGCGAAACAAAGTCTACCAACCGTTCGATGGCACTGTTGAAAAGCTCGGCAGCTATCACCATACCGATGCAAAGAACGATAGCAATCCACTCTCCCCGTGTGATGCAGAAGCACCAACCTGCCGTTACCACACAGACAGTGGTAATGAGGTGAAAACTGAGGTTCTGTTCTTTGCCTACGCAACTACGGATACCTTTCCAGGCATAGCCGAAGCTGCGTAGCTGTTTTTTGTAATCATAATGCATATAAGAAGTTAGTTTCTCTCCACTTGTTTTACTCCTTTTACTGTTCGCAGTTTCTTGATAAGTGCTTCAAGGCGTCCTGTATCGCCCACCATGACGGTCAGCGTGCCCGAGAAAAGACCATCGTTCGAGTTGATGCCGATGCTGCGCAACGTGATACCCGTTTCCTTCGAAATGATGGAAGTGATGTTGGTCACAATACCTATGTCGTCATGGCCTACCACACGAAGGGTAATGGGATATTGTGTGCCTTCGCCCTTGCCGGCCCAGCGTGCCTTCACGATACGGTAGCCGAAACGGGCATGAAGTTCGGCAGCATTGGGACAGTCACAACGGTGAATCTTAATACCACCTGTCACGCTGACGAAGCCAAACACATCATCGCCGTAGATAGGATTACAACACTTGGCAAGCTTGAAGTCAATGCCTTTCAGGTTCTGGTCGATAACGAGTACATCCTCCTTGACCGAACCGTCTTCCGGCGTCTGAGGTTGCAGATTATATTCTTCGGCGCTACGGTACTGTACTTCCTCGCGGATGTCGTTCTCGCGCTTCTGCAGTTCCAGATAGCGGTCGATGATGTCGTTTACATCCAATGCTCCATCGGCAATAGCCTGATAAAACTCAGTAACTACCTTGTAACCCATACGCTTGATGAGCCGCATCATTACGGCTTCATCATATTCTATCTTTCGGTTTTTGAATTTACGCTCCAGCGTTTCGCGTGCAAAGGCTGTCTGACGGGATGCCATTTCCTTCAAGGCCTGGCGTATCTTGGTACGCGCCTTTGAGGTAGTAACGATATTCAGCCAATCCTGCTTGGGCGTCTGCGTATTCGAAGTCATAATTTCCACCTGATCACCACTCTGAAGCACCTGCTTAAGCTGCACATTGCGTCCGTTTACCTTGGCACCGATACACTTGCACCCCAACTTGGTGTGGATATGGAAAGCGAAATCGAGTACCGTGGCACCCTTACCCAGCTTAAAGAGGTCACCCTTGGGCGTGAAGACAAACACCTCATCCTCATACAGATCCAGCTTGAAACGATCCATTGCCTCCAGGTCGCTATCCGAACTCTCGAGCGCTTCGCGTACCGAAGTCAGCCATTCGTCCAATCCACTCTCTCCTTTGATACCTTTGTAACGCCAGTGGGCGGCCAAACCTCGTTCGGCTATTTCATCCATGCGTTCGGTACGTATCTGCACCTCCACCCATTTACCTTCGGGGCCCATGACGGTGATGTGCAGCGACTCGTAGCCATTGCTTTTCGGTACGGAAAGCCAGTCGCGCAGGCGTTTAGGATTGGGTTGATACATGTCGGTTACGATGGAGTAAGCTTGCCAGCATTCCAGTTTCTCCTTCTCCAGCGGAGAGTCTAGGATGACACGGATGGCAAACAGATCGTACACGCCTTCGAAGGGGCACTTCTGTTTCTTCATCTTCTGGTAGATGGAGTGGATGGACTTGGTGCGTCCTTTGATGTGGAACTTTAGTCCCGCTTCCTCCAGTTTCTTCTGTACCGGTGCAATGAAAGCAGCTATATAACGGTCGCGTGCAGCCTTGGTGGCATTCAGCTTATCCTTGATATGGTAATAAACATCGTGTTCTGTATATTTCAGAGAAAGATCTTCCAGTTCAGATTTCAGTTTGTATAAACCCAGCTTATGGGCCAACGGCGCATACAGATAAGCAGCCTCGTTGGCAGCCCGGCGACGTGCTTCGTCATTCTCGGCATCTTTAATCTGCCGCATAATATTCACACGGTCGGCTATCATGATAAGAATAACGCGCATATCCTCGGCAAAAGAGAGGAGTAAATTGCGGAAATTCTCAGACTCAATGGTAGGACTTTTAGAATAAAGTTCATTTACACGAATCAGGCCACGAATAATGCCAGCCACGTCTTCACCATATTCGCGATGAATATCTTCAGCCGTACATTGCCCACTCCGTACGACCTCATGAAGCATCAGAGCCAGGATAGAGGCGCGTCGCATACCTATCTCTTCTGCTACAATCACAGCTGTCTGCATGTTTTTAATGACTGGATTCAACCCGAATACATCGCGTTGTAGGGCTTCTGTAGCGGCACAGGCCACAAGATGTGCTTTTAATTTACGGCAGTCGCCTGGTAGCAACGTGTCACCTGACAGTTGTAATAACTTGCGATAGAGGGGTATAAGCATCTGCTTTTCTTCCTTACTGAAGAAACGGTTTGTGTCCATAACGTGTTTTCTTTGATAGTTACAAGCGCAAAGTTAGTATTCTTTGTTTCAAATCATACGTTTTTCATACTAATTTTTAAAAGTTCTTCCTTGCAAAATCCTGCAAAAACAGGCAAACATAAAACCATCTCCGTACCTGCTCCGTACCAAGTCCACGTATAGGTACTTTCTCACGGAGAATGTACGGAGCAGATATGGAGCAGATCATGGGAAGATAGGGCTAAAGTTCGTTGTAAGCAGGCACATCGGGTAGGAACTGATATCCTCCATTAACATAGTCCATACGACAACAATAGTGCTGGAGACCATTACTGACAATCAGATAATCGACTTTCAATACCATATTGTAGCGTGTAATTTGGTCGAAAACAGCTTGAGTAATCTGTATTTCAGGTGCCTTATACTCTATAATCATGCGTGCTGACAGGTCACGACGGTAAAGTACGGTATCGCATCGCTTTCGTGTGCCGTTCAGTTGCACTTGTACTTCGTTGGCCATTAGTGCCTGAGGGTATCCTTTATGATTTATCAGGAAATGAACGAAGTGCTGGCGCACCCACTCCTCGGGAGTCAGGGCCACGTAACGGCGGCGAATGACGTCAAATATCACTCGTTTACCGTCGCGTACGGCAATCTTGGCATCGAATACGGGTAGGTTCAGTGAAGGCATGGGCAGTTTCTTTCCATTAATATACTATTCGTAGAGAAGACAAAAGTACAAAAAAGGACGGAATTCAATATTCCGTCCTTGAAAAATACGTCAGTGTTTCTTTTTATTTATTTCCGAACAGTATTGGAATTCTGATTATAAGCTTTGGCCACACACTTCCATTCTCCATCCATCTTCATCAGCAGCAGATAATCGGTAAAATCGATGCGTCCGCCCCATTTTTCTTCCAGCACACGGACAACGGCCAGCGTTTCTTCTACATCCACCACATCGATGCGCGCCTTGAAATCCTGTCCTGCACCTACGGTGTCCACGTTGTGATAGAATTGCTGAATACTGCCGTGCTCCAGTTTTCCGTCCAGATAGCCGAACAAGACGGCTTCGTCGATGAACAGTTCTTTGGCATAACTGCTGTTGCCTTCGGCTACACTTTTCACAAACTTCATGGCTGCCTTCTCCACAGCCTCATACTCTTCGATACTTGCTCTCATGATGACAATCGTTTTAACGGGTTAATAACTGCTGCAAAAGTACGGGGTAAGACCGGGCTGTGCAAGTACCGAAAAATTATTCATATACCGAAAATTTATTCGGTATATCCCAGTATAAGGGAGTTATCGCTATCTTTGTGTCCGAATCAATGATAGAGAACAAAATTATGTATGAAAGAAAAATTCCCGTTGACTTGGACTGCCCTTTACGCCTGACCATGAGTCTGATAGACTCCAAATGGAAATCGTGTATCCTGGACGAACTGCGTCATCGTCCTTTACGCCCCAGTGAGCTTCACAAACTTTTCCCCGAGGCTACTCCCCGTGTACTGGACATTCAGCTGAAGGAGCTGGTGGAGGACGGCTTGGTGTCCAAAAACATCTTTCCCGAGTTGCCGCCACGTTCCGAATATGCCATTACGCCGCTGGGGCAGACCCTCATCCCAATTATCGACGCCATGATAGAGTGGGGCAACCGGAATGCGGATCTGTTTGAGCGGAAGTATGGGAAGAAGGAAGAGAAAGGGCAATGAGTGCGGCATGTCATTTCCCCAACCGTATTTTTTCGTGATAGAAGTAATTGACCAGTACAGGCTTTCCCTTTTCCGAACGTCCGTAGGGCAGGTCGTTCACGCGGTAGGGATAGCCCTGCTCGGCGGCGTATGACGAGATTTCCTTCTCCAGGCTTTGCCAATACTCAGTCCGTTTCCGGTTGTAGATGTCTTCGTACAGGGGGACGAGTGACGGATGCTTTTCACGGATGTAGTCCATGATGACACCTTTGAACTGACCGCGCAGATTGAGGTTCTCCAGCCAAATGAGGTCGGCAAAATCCTTTACACGCTCTATGATGGCCTTGACATCGGTTATGCCGGGGAAGATGGGCGAAACAAAGCATACGGTGCGGATGCCTGCCTCGTACGTCCGGCGCATGGCTGTCAGTCTGCGTTCGATGCTCACGGCACGGTCCATGTCGCTGCGGAACTGCTCGTCGAGGGTGTTGACCGACCACGAAACGGTCACTTTGGGGAATCGCTTCAGCAGATCCAGATCGCGCAAGACCAGATCGGATTTTGTGCAGATCATGATTTCAGCCTGCGTTCCCTTCAGTTCTTCAAGCAGTCGGCGCGTGTTGCCGAACTCGGCTTCATAAGGATTGTACCCGTCCGTCACCGAACCGATGACAATCCGCTGGCCGTCATACTTATGCGGATTGCCGACGGGCTTCCAACGCTTGACGTCCAGAAACGTTCCCCAAGCTTCGGTGTGCCCCGTGAAGCGCTTCATGAACGATGCGTAACAATACTTGCAGGCGTGCGGGCAGCCCACATACGGATTGACCGAATATCCTCCGACTGGCAGCGATGACTTGGTCATGATGCTCTGTACATCGATTGTTCTGATAATTTCTGTAGTCATATTATTGTTATATCTGGTTGACCGGTATATTCACTTTTTCTTTAATACCGTTGCAAAGTTCGGAAAATTTCATTCATTCCTTTATGCCCTAAAATATGAAAGATATGCCATTTTGATAAATGGATTCCGTATCTTTGCCGACAACCTCATCCATCTCATTTATTATGCAAAAAAAGAAGAATATCAATCCGTCGAAACTGGTCAATGTACCTTTCAGCAAGACACAATGTGGTGTGGATTTCTATATCAATACTGGTAACGGGAAAGAAATTTGCGGTGTGCTGACCGAAAATACAACGTTCAAGACCGATTTTTTCGAGTTTTTCTTTTTCCGCCGGGCCGACGGATTCCTTTTGCTGAACTCCAAGCGGATAGAACTGCATGACGACATGGTACTGCTTCTCTCTCCACACCAGCGGCAGGAGTGGCATGTCGACGAACGGGCATTGCACTATACCTTTCTCATCTTTCGCGAAGACTTCATGCGTACGTTTATTGCCGACAAGTTTTTTGTCTACCGTCTGCTCTATTGCTATCAGACCGACACGCCACCCTATTTGTCAGTTTCCCAGGAAACCTTCGACGAATACATGAGGTTCTTGGGAAAAATCAAGCAGGAACTGCTCCATCCCACGGCAGATAGCTACAATCTGATAGTGGCCGTCCTGTATTATCTTCTGCTGGTCATCAACCGTGAATACGCTTCGGCCTACCACCTGCCGGTCGATGTACCCAAGAACAATTACGCCTATCAGTTCAAGGACTTGCTCGAACGGCATATCTACGACGTGCAGCGGGTTGCCGAATATGCCGAGATGATGCACGTCAGCCGCGTTACCCTGAACAATGCAGTGGTGGCCCAGTTCGGTGTTTCCGCCAATCACCTGCTGAAACAACGGCTGTTGGAAGCCCTGAAGAACGACTTGCTTTTCACAGACTGCACTGTCAGCCAGTTGGCCGACAAATTCCATTTTTCCGATCCGAGCCATCTGATGCGTTTCTTCAAGCAGCAGACCGGTAAAACCTGCTCCCAATACCAGTCGGACTATAAAAATGGGGTGTACGAATGATGTAAGACAATGCTGGGCGTAAATTGTACATGACTTTTATTTTCTACAGAAAAATGGATTTTCCATTGATAACGGATTACAGTGTCATTGCAAGCGTGAACAGTAGTTCACGTCCACGCAGTTTGTAATTATAGCTATAGGTATTGATAGAATTGTATATCGTATAGCTATATGAATCTTGGTTTAACGCGTTCTGCAAGCTCAGATTAAACCTGAAAGCCTTGAACAGCCAGGTTATGTCAAAATCAAGTAGGCCCGTCGTTTTACTCTGATTTTCGCTTAGATCCTTTTTCACGATGTCTGATGAAGCGGACAAGATGAGGGAGTGTATCGGTGTGACTTTTAATGAGATTTTATGTACCTGCGACCAATAACTTCTCTTGATGTCCTCATAGCTCAAGAAAGTTTTGCTTATTTCACCGGAATAATCCAATTCGACATATTTGCAGGGCTGTGAGGTCACTGTCGGGGAAATGCCGACACTTTGCCAAGAATAGGTTGTGAGCAAGTTGTTCTGCTCTGCCTGCTGCTGTCTCCATATATATAGTCCATTTAATGAAATTTTTGTCTTGATGGATTCAATTTGTTTGGTAATGCCGAGTTGTGC
Organism: Bacteroides togonis; assembly: GCF_900130135.1. Classification (NCBI taxonomy): domain Bacteria; kingdom Pseudomonadati; phylum Bacteroidota; class Bacteroidia; order Bacteroidales; family Bacteroidaceae; genus Bacteroides; species Bacteroides togonis. The sequence goes on from NZ_LT670820.1 coordinate 519,040, forward strand.
CGTTGTGTTATGGGTATTGTTGGGCATGTATAGGTAAGTCGACTGAATCAAGTCTGATGCTACCTTTTGGGATGTCAGCTGATTGCTGTGCTCACGTTGGTATATGATGTCAGCATTTACAAACCACATGTCCAATGGTATCTTATAGTCATAGTGCAGGTTTGCCATCAACGATTGATTGTCCTGCAGAATGCCGGAACTGATTTTTTGAGTTGTGTTGTCCGTCTGCACCGGGGATGTCAGGAAGTCCAGGATGTCCCCAAAGTTTCGTGTATAGGCTGCTTGCGTCCTGAAAGTAGAACGGCTGCTGAATTTATAGTTGAAATAAATTCCTGGGCATACGGAAAAGAAGCTGAATTTATCTTTTTCATTCTGTATGTGGTTTCTGTTGTAGATGTAATCCATCCGCACCGGTACGTCGGCCCGAAAGACATATATGCGTTTCGGATGGGTATATTCATACCGCGGAGCAAAAGCAACGCTCAATTGACCGGCTGTCATATCATTCTTATTGTTTGTATTCTCCCGGTAGGACCGTAAATCTGTTTGCATTTTATCTGCCGAATAGTTCAGTGACAGTGGAAGATAAAAACGTGAGTTCTTGAAATCATAAATCGCAGACAGGAGATTCTTGGTCTGAAAGCTCAAGCTGTTTGCACTTTGATGAATGTCGTTTCCTTCGTTTGTGACAGTCAGCCTGACTTGTGGCGTGTTGAATAACAACACGGATGATGACAGCCTCCAGCGCAGTTTCTTCCTGCGCCAGCTGTATGAAAAATTATTTCCAATATAGTAGTCACGCATGGACTGTTGCTGCATAAGTGCCTGGCCGTTTTCTGTAGTCGGCAAGTCGTTGCGTAGGAATGTGGCCTTGCCAAATAGAGAATTGTTAAGATAGCTTGTCGATGCATTGTTTTTATAAACGATGGAGAAACTGGGGGCATGACTGGCGGACAGCGAATTTATACTTTGGTCGATGATTATATTCTCATTCCCGTCGTAGAAGTTGCGTTGGATGTCATAATCATATTGGCTTTTGGAATAGCTGTAATCGACGTTTCCCCGCAAGGTAGCTGTTTCTGTTATTTTTTGGATAAAATTGACTGAAAACATGCGTTCGGCAGGTGAGGCATACCGATCTTGGTCCAGCGGTGGAGTGGAAGCCGATAGATTGCCCATCAGTTTTTCAGCCTTGGACTCTTCTTCGATTCCCCCGAAAAGGGAAGCCGCTTCATCTGAAGCGAATGAATGTACGTTCCCGATTTTCAATGTGGCAATGGTCTGGAACTTGGGCTTGAAAAGCATGCCGGCCCCGCTTGCCTGATATAGCCAGTCGTCACCATACCCGACAGAGCCTTCATACGTTCCAATGGGTTTAAAACGTGCGTTGTTGTTCATGTGGATGTTTATGGCCACGTCATCAGAAAAAATATCCTTATTCATGTTGACGGCCTGATGGTTGTTCAGCACTTGAACCGAATTTACATACGAGGCAGGTATATTGGTAGTCGCTATGTTATATTTCCCGCCAAGTAAATCCAGGCCGTCAATGTAAAAGTTTGAGATGTCTTTCCCCAGGTACTTGATGTTGCCTGATTTTTCCACGTCGATGCCCGGAAGTTTTTTCAGGGCGTCTTTCAATGTATAGTCACTTTGGGTGGTGTATGCAGAAAGATGAAAGGACAAGGTATCGCCGCGCTGGTAGATGGCGGGGGCCTTTACGACCACTTCTTTCAATTCCGTCGCTTTTTCTTTCATGGTAATGTTGCAGGTCTGGGACATATTCAAGATTTCGTTTTCCACAGATTCATATCCCATCGACTCGGCAATCAGCTTGACTTTTTTTGAGCCTGTATGAAAGGCAACATTAAAATGTCCCTTGTCAGAAATTGCATAGGCAATGACGGTGCTGTCCGCAGAAATTTTGATGATCGCACCGTCGATGCCTGCGCCGGAAATATCTCTAAGCATTCCTTCTACCCGGCTTTGAGAATAAGCGACACCTGTAATAACACCAAACAATATACTGAAGAATAAACGCATAGTCAAATTTTCATTCTAATTCCAAGGGAGTGTAACCATTGGGGCGAATCCGTAACTGTACACCGTTGATAAGGATGGAGCTTTTCCCTTCTTCGTCCTTTTGCACTGTCATATCACTGATTGATTCCAGTGGAATGTTTGTCATGGGATCCTCTTCAAATTTGTTCTTTCTTTTGACAAACTTGTCTCTTTCTACGGTCACTATGTTGGGTATATCCGGCAAAGCTATTGGCAATGTGCCCTTGCGGAAAGTGATGGCTTCAAAACGGTGTATGTTCTCCGTATCATGAGCCAGCATTACGAGCCCGGGAAGGCCACAAAATTTCCAAGGGCCGTAAGTGGTCGGTATTTCCGGTGCGTACCATACGACCCATTTCCTTCCACCGTATTCACCCGTTGCTTTTTTGCAAACGTAACCACAGACGGTATCGGTTTCATTGCCTAAGCTCCACTGTATCGGGCGAAGTTTTTCCTTGTACATATAATAGTCAGGCGGTATTACACTGTAAACAGACATTTCCCCTTGCGGATGGTTCTGTAATACCGTCTGGTCGAAAAACAAACTGTTTTTTATTTCCTGCATCCGGTATTTTTTTATATCGTCGGAAGCATGGGGACTGGCGTTGACAGAATCGGACTGGAATGCCGTGTAATCCATAAAACAGGAGCAATCACGTCCTATCTGTAAAATAGTCGTATAGGTGTCCGTAATGGATTTTGAATTTGTCACCCGATATTCGTAAAGACATTCATAATCTGTGGGGAACGTGTCGTTTTGTTGTGCGGACAATGACAAGGAAAGTTCCAGACCTGCACTGAGAATTAAAAGATGTTTCATATACAATAAGTTTTATGGGGTTAATATCTGTTTATGGTTATTTATATTGAACGTATTTTCATCAGAATATTCGCATTGCTATTTTTGTGCAAAGGTATCGGGGCTGTGACAGACTGGGAAAAATAATCATTATCCTATTCTTATGGAATTATTATTAAATTATTATAGCCGATCAATATTGCCCCGGCCATGCTGTCCATTCTATTCAAATTGCCATATATTTGCATCATGGAAAAAAGAATCAAGATACTGAATTATCTGACAGTCATTGTCATCGTGTTATTTGCCATCGTACAGGGAAAATGGCTTTATTCCCGATACAAGTACACGGTACAAACCTGTGCGGATACACTTTACAGCCGTGTATTTGAATCCGTTGATGAATACAACAGGGTGCGTCAGAGTGCGGTCAACAACGAAATGGCCGTTGAATATACGACCAGACGGTTTGTAAGAGGAGACACTGAGATGTTTTTGTTTGATATCTATACGGCAGATATGCGCCGGTGTTCAGCAATTGATTCACTTTCGGCTGATTTGTTTTCCCGAATATATGAAACGCAACACCCTGACTGGCTGGATAGAGAAGTGCAAGTGATTGTTGTCAAACAGGATCGGAAAGAATCGGAGGTTCTTGAGGCAATAGAACGCAGCTGTCTTAACAGACGGTTCCCTTTTTCAGTTGAGAAACTCGATACGGTGATGCGGTCCAACGATATCAGGCTCGATACCATTTTCACCGAGACGGCAGATTCGATAGTCTGGGAATCTTCCCGTACGGAATGGGGTTCGCTGTTCCATCCTGTACTCTCCATAACCTATCCCTACGACATTCTGGGTAAGAAGCTGGTACGGATGGATTGCCCGATTGCGTTGCCGCTGATTATAAGAGAAATGTCGGATATTCTGTTCTTTTCATTCGCCTTATCTGTTTTATTGGTTGTTTGCCTTGTTGCACAAATTGCCACGATCCGCAAACAGCGTAAAATAGAAAATCTCCGGTCAGACTTTATACAAACCATGATTCACGAGCTGAAACGTCCGATTGCAACGCTCAAGATGTGTGTCTCCTATATGGGCAATGAACGGCTTATGAAAGACATTGCGGGCCGGCAAATGGTCGTTGCAGATTCCCATACGGCATTGGACAGCCTGTCTGCTTTGTTTTCCAAACTGAGGGATCTGACTTTCAGCAAGTCAACCGAGATACCGCTTCATCTTTCAGCGTTCAGCCTGCGCGATTTGCTGGATGCGTGTATCCATAAACTGAATGTACCAGGCGACAAGCATGTTCGTATCCTTGTTCTTCCCCACGAGGATATGATTGTCACTGCTGACAGGATGCACATGATTAACATTATCGACAACCTGCTGGAGAATGCAGTAAAATATTCGCGCGAAAAGGTTGAAATCGAAATAGATTACCGGAAATGTGACAATGACCACGTCCGTATCTCAGTTAAAGACAATGGATTGGGCATTCCCAAATCGGAACAAGGACATGTTTTTGAAAAATTCTATCGTGGGCGGATTGGCGTTGAAAAAGATATAGCAGGCATGGGGCTCGGACTGGCTTATGTCCGTATGCTTGTTGAAGCACACCGGGGTAATATACGCATGGAAAGTGAGCTAAATCATGGAAGTACTTTTATTATAGAGTTACCACAATGAATAAAAATGAATAAAAATGAAATACATATTTTGCTGGTCGATGATGACAGGCAGAACTCATTGCTTTTGAAACGTTTCCTGGAACTCGAAGGGTATTCGGTGACCTACGCTTCCGATGGGGCTGCGGCATGGGAAATGTATAACCGGCAACATCCCGACTTGATATTGCTGGATGTGAACATGCCTGTAATGAACGGATTTGAACTTGCACAGAAAATCCGTGAAACGGATAGTGAGGTATTCCTGTTTTTCCTGACTGACCGTACGGAAAAGGCAGACCGGTTGAAGGGCTTCCACTTGAAAGGCAATGACTATATTCCCAAACCCTTTTATCCCGAAGAGCTGATTGCGAGAATTGACGAACGGTTTGAAAACAGGAAAGTTGATGTTCAATGCCGCTATGTGATTGGGAAAACATTATTTGACAGCCAGAATTCAACAGTCACATACGATGGGATCACCCGTAATCTATCGGCACGTCAGACGGATATTTTGGTTCTGCTGTCACGAAGTGTCGGCATACTGGTGACGCGGGATGAAATTCTGAATCAGGTATGGGGCGACATCAGCTATGCTAATTCCATGTCTTTGAATGTACAGATTACTTATTTACGACACATTCTTGCTCCTGATAATACCATAAATATTGTTTCTGTTAAGAAAAAGGGATATATCCTTCAGATACCATGACAGGCTGAAAACATAAGCCTACTGACATTGAATCCCACTTGTAAGAATACTGCTCAAGCGAGAAATAAACAGAATTTGTTTGTAAATGATTCTGACTGTCATTTGCAGATGCCCGAATCGTAGGTGATTTCCTGGCTGAAGCAGAAAAATCTTCTTCCACCATGAGTATACGACTGATCCTACATGAGTCGTATACTCATCCTACATCAGTCGTATACTCATGGTAGATGCCTTCAGGATGCTTGCAAGACGGGGGAAGCCGAAAAGGAGCGGGCAGGGGATCCCTGCTGAATTTGTCCGCAGATATGAACGAAATTCCGCCTTTTTCTTTTCCCGTCTCCCTAATTATTGTATTTTTGCGTTTGCGGAACGGCGGCCATGCAAGGACACCGTTCTGCAGACCATATCCTAATCCTTATAGATTAACGAAATCGTATGAAAACTAAAGAAGAAATTGTAGCCAACTGGTTGCCACGTTACACCAAACGCCCACTAGAAGACTTCGGCGAATACATCCTGCTGACCAACTTCAACAAGTATGTGGAGCTGTTTGCCGGGAAGTTCAATGTGCCCATCCTGGGACGTGACGCCAACATGATATCGGCCAGTGCCGAGGGCATCACCATCATCAACTTCGGTATGGGAAGTCCCAATGCCGCCATCATCATGGACCTGCTCAGCGCCATCCATCCCAAGGCCTGCCTGTTCCTGGGCAAGTGCGGAGGCATCGACAAGAAGAACAGGCTGGGGGACTTGATTCTTCCCATTGCGGCCATCCGCGGCGAAGGTACGTCGAACGACTATTTCCCGCCCGAAGTGCCTGCACTGCCGGCCTTCATGCTGCAGCGTGCCGTGTCGTCGTCCATCCGCGACCATGCCCGCGACTACTGGACCGGAACCGTCTATACCACCAACCGCCGCATCTGGGAGCACGACGACCAGTTCAAGGAATACCTCAAGAAGACGCGCGCCATGGCAGTGGACATGGAGACGGCCACCCTCTTCAGCTGCGGGTTTGCCAATCACATCCCTACAGGCGCCCTGCTGCTGGTGTCCGACCAGCCCATGATTCCCGAAGGAGTGAAGACCGACAAGAGCGACAGCATGGTGACGCAGAACTACGTGTCCGAGCATGTGGAAATCGGTATCGATTCGCTCCGCATGATTATCGACGAAAAGAAGACCGTAAAACACTTGAAATTCGACTGGTAAGACTATGGCAAAGCAGGAACTGACGTGCGACGACATCCTGAAGGAACTCCGGGCCAAGCAGTACCGCCCTGTCTATTATCTGATGGGAGAAGAGGACTATTACATAGACCTGATAGCCGGCTACATCGAAGCGAACGTGCTGACCGACGAGGAGAAGGAGTTCAACCAGACGGTGGTGTACGGGGCCGATGTGGACATTGCCTCCATCATCAATGCGGCCAAGCGCTATCCGATGATGGCCGAACACCAGGTCGTCATCGTCAGGGAGGCACAGGCCGTGCGGGGCATGGAGGAGCTGACTTACTACCTGCAAAAGCCGCTGCTGTCCACCATCCTCGTCCTCTGCCACAAGCATGGCGTGCTGGACCGGCGCAAGAAGCTGGCAGGCGAGATAGAAAAGGCAGGAGGCGTAGTCTTTGAATCAAAGAAAGTGCGCGAAGCCCAGCTGCCTGCCTTCATCAGTTCCTATCTGAAACGCAAGGGGGTGGACATCGAACCGAAGGCCTCGCAGATGGTAGCCGAATTCGTGGGTACCGACCTGAGCCGCCTGACGGGCGAGCTGGAAAAGTTGGTCATTACGCTGCCAAAAGGTTTGACAAGAGTGACACCCGAACAGGTGGAACGGAACATCGGAATCAGCAAGGACTATAACAACTTCGAACTTCGGGCCGCTTTGGTCGAAAAAGATGTGCTGAAAGCCAATCGGATAGTAAAATACTTTGAGGAAAATCCGAAAGGAAACCCCATACAGATGACTTTATCTTTACTTTTCAGTTTCTTCTCCAACCTGATGATGGCCTATTATGCCCCCGAAAAATCGGAGCATGGCATCGCTGCGTTTCTGGATTTGAAGTCGCCTTGGCAGGCTCGCGAATACCTGGCCGCCATGCGCCGCTACAGCGGAGTGAAGACCTTGCAGATTATCGGCGAGATACGCACGGCCGATGCACAGTCGAAAGGCGTGGAGAACAGTTCGATGAGCGATGGCGATATCCTGCGGGAACTGGTGTTTAAAATTCTGCATTAATGGGAGTGTAATCCAATCTGTTTTTTTCCAGAAAGAAATATGGATGGTATCGGAGCTGTGAACAGACATCCGGATACCATCCTCTTTTGTTGCCTTAATTTACAGCTCCAATCCACATCCATTGCCGCATCCTATACGCAAAAAATCCCCTGTTTACCTATGTTCGACTGCCATTTCTCTAGAATCTCCCAATTGACGAATGTAAAAATAGGGGTTAATGCGCTATATTACAAACGTTTATATCAAAATAAAACCTCTGAGAATGCGATATTTCCTCCAATTAGTCCATTTATACGGAAAAAAAGGCTGGAAATTACAATAATAAAAAGGAAAGAAGAAAATATCCAGCTATCCATAATAATGTACCACCAATCCGCTCACATAACCCTCCATTTCATCAAATCTGTCATATCCAAATGGTATATCAGGCTACTGAAATGGACAAAATAGTTGTAAATACAACAAGAAAGATTTTCATATGTAATGTATCGGTATATTCACCGATGTAATAGCTGCAACTATTATATTACACATATAATATTCACTATTGTTATATATACAAATATATGTATATTTATTGTGGTAAAGTAGGGGATTACATTCGTACTTTCCCAATGATTAAGCGTAAATATAGAATCTGTCAATTAACTATATACCAATAAAATACTATGATTTGATGCAAATATGCTTCCACAAACACCCCAAAAGGATATTTACTTATGTAAACATAGCCAAAAATCACAGAGCTATACATCATTACGCACTGATTATCAGATAGATATTTGGTTTTACTAAAGTTTAATATATGCATTATTTTTACTTACATCAGGTATATTTCGAATGTAATAATCGAAAATGAAATATAGGGAGTATTTCTGTAAAGTCGTTAAATTACATTCTTAAATTTGCTTTTGTAAACTATATTATTTACTTTTGTAACCAATAATAAAAGGGAATACTATTGTAATATCTACCTGTATGAGCATCAAAGACCGCTTTAAAATGATCATGGAACGGGAAAAGCTGACGGCCGGAGCTTTTGCCGAAAGTATTGGAGTGGCACAAGCTACCATCTCTCACATTCTGGGCCCCCGTAACAAATATCCCAGCACGGAAGTTATCCTCCGGCTTCACCAGCGTTATAGTGACATCAACCTCGAGTGGTTGCTCACGGGACAAGGCAGCATGAGTAACGATGCCGAGGCTTCCGCTTCTACCCCTGAAAACATCGGCGCAGACTATCCGCTATTCGCTGAGAATGCCGAAAATCCGGACAAAGGGACAGATGAACCGGAAAATCGCAAGGAAATGGCATTAGCAAAGCCATTAAACACGCCTAAAGAGATTGTAAAACAAGAGATTATCTATAAAGAAAGACCACCCAGGAAAATCACCGAAATAAGAATCTTCTTCGACGACAATACGTACGAGACTTTCAAGCCGGCGTGAAAGAGGATAAGACAGGCGACACCTCGGAAGTAAAAAGCCTGAAAACGTTGTTTTCAGCTTTTGTACTTCTCTCGGTTTGCACTATCTTTGCACAACGATTGAAATCCATTCTCTTTTATAGTAATGAAAAAATATATCTTAGATTTGACAGTCACGGAGAACGTCCGCCTGCATGCCCATTATGTGCTGCTGAAGCTGACGTCCCCCCAGATGGAACTGCCGGAGATGCTGCCGGGACAGTTCGCTGAAATCCGTGTGGACGGCTCGCCCACCACATTCCTGCGCCGCCCCATTTCCATCAATTATGTGGACAGACAACGCAACGAGGTGTGGTTCCTGATCCAGCTCGTAGGAGACGGAACAAAGCACCTGGGCGAAGCGAAAGCCGGCGATGTAATCAATGTAGTGCTTCCTTTGGGAAATGGCTTTACCATGCCTGAAAAGCCTTCAGACAAGCTGCTTTTGGTAGGTGGCGGCGTGGGTACGGCTCCGATGCTCTACCTGGGCGAACAATTGAAGCAACGGGGATGCAAGCCCACCTTCCTGCTGGGCGCCCGCAGCGACAAGGATCTGTTGCAGCTCGACCAGTTTGCCGCCTATGGCGAGGTGTATACGACGACCGAAGACGGTAGTCACGGCGAAAAGGGCTTTGTGACGCAGCATTCCATCCTGGAGCAGGTGAAGTTCGAACACATTTATACGTGCGGTCCCAAGCCGATGATGATGGCCGTGGCGCGCTATGCCAAAGCGAAGGGCATCGACTGCGAAGTGTCTCTGGAAAATAAGATGGCCTGTGGCGTAGGTGCCTGCCTCTGCTGCGTGGAAAACACCGATGAAGGCCACTTGTGTGTATGTAAAGAAGGTCCCGTATTTAATATAAACAAACTGTTATGGCAGATTTAAGTGTAAAGATTGGTGAATTACAAATGAAAAATCCCGTGATGACCGCTTCCGGGACTTTCGGATACGGCGAAGAATTTGCCGATTTCATCGATTTGGAGCGAATAGGCGGTATCATTGTAAAGGGAACCACCCTTCACAAACGTGAAGGCAACCCGTATCCGCGTATGGCGGAGACTCCTTCGGGCATGTTAAACGCTGTGGGACTGCAAAATAAGGGCGTACATTACTTTGTTGAACACATCTATCCCCGCATCAAGGACATCCGGACCAATATGATTGTGAATGTGTCGGGATCGGCCATCGAAGACTACGCCGAAACGGCCTCCATCATTAACGAACTTGACAAAATTCCTGCCATCGAATTGAACATTTCCTGCCCCAATGTAAAGCAGGGCGGCATGGCCTTCGGCGTGACTGCCAAAGGGGCCGAAGAAGTGGTCAAGGCAGTACGCCAGGTGTATAAAAAAACGCTCATCGTGAAGCTGTCGCCCAACGTGACAGACATTACAGAAATAGCACGTGCGGCCGAAAATGGTGGTGCCGACAGCGTTTCGCTCATCAACACCCTGCTGGGTATGGCTATCGACGCCGAAAAACGTCGTCCGTTGCTCTCCACAGTGACCGGAGGTATGTCTGGGGCAGCTGTGAAGCCCATTGCCCTGCGTATGGTATGGCAGGTGGCTAAGGCGGTAAAAATACCCGTCATCGGTCTGGGAGGCATCATGAACTGGCGAGATGCGGTGGAATTCCTGCTGGCAGGGGCTTCAGCCATCCAAATCGGTACGGCCAACTTCATCGATCCGACGGTTACAGTCAAGGTGGCCGAGGGTATCGACGACTACCTGAACCGACACGGATTTAAGTCTGTAACGGACATTATCGGTGCGCTTGAGGTATAACGTCTGACAAAGATACCCTCTTCGCAACTGAAGAGAATAAAAAAGGACATCAGCTGACTGATGTCCTTTTCTTTTATATTTACACGTCTGTTTTATTCTCCCAACAAGTCGGGACGCAATCGGCGGGTCCGTTCGATGGACTGCTGCAACTCCCATTCCTTAATCTTCGCCTCGTGACCTGAAAGTAAAATATCCGGAACTTTCCAGCCGTTATAATCGGCCGGACGGGTATAGACAGGAGCGGCCAGCAGATTATCCTGAAACGAGTCCGACAGAGCCGACTGCTCATCGGAAATCACACCGGGAATGATGCGCACGATGGCGTCGGCCATCACGGCAGCTGCCAGTTCGCCACCCGTCAGCACATAGTCGCCGATGCTCACCTCTTTCGTGATGAGATGCTCGCGGATGCGGTAGTCGATGCCCTTGAAGTGGCCGCACAGGATGATGAGGTTCTGCGCCAGCGACAGGGTGTTGGCCATGGGCTGGTTGAACTGCTCGCCGTCGGGCGTGGTGAAAATCACTTCATCGTACTCGCGTTCAGCCTTCAGGCTGTTGATGCAGCGTTCGATGGGCTCAATCTTCATCACCATACCGGCAAAGCCGCCGAAGGGGTAATCGTCCACGCGGCGGTACTTGTCCTGGGTGTAGTCGCGCAGGTTGTGGATATGTATCTCGGCCAGGCCCTTGTTCTGTGCCCGTTTCATGATGGAGCAGTTGAAGAAGCCTTCAATCATCTCCGGAAGAACGGTAATAATGTCTATGCGCATAACGTTTCTTGCAATTTTTCTGCAAAGATAGTATTTTGGCACGGATTACACGGATTTTCACGGAGAAACCCGTATTTTTGCATGCAAACTATCTGTAAGACGAACTATGACACCCAAAGAACGAATAGACTGGCTGCGTGCCGAGCTGCACCGCCACAACTACAACTACTACGTCATGAACGCTCCCGAAATCACGGACAAGGAGTTTGACGACCTGATGCGCGAACTACAGGACTTGGAGAAGGAGCACCCCGAATATGCGGACGAGAATTCGCCCACCATGCGTGTAGGCAGCGACCTGAACAAGAACTTCACGCAGGTAGCCCATAAATATCCCATGCTCTCGTTGGGCAACACCTACTCCGAAAGTGAGGTGACCGACTTCTACGAACGGGTGAAGAAGGCCCTGAACGAGGACTTCGAAATCTGTTGCGAGCTGAAGTACGACGGCACGTCCATCTCCCTGACCTACGAAGACGGCAAGCTGGTGCGCGCCGTGACCCGCGGTGACGGCGAGAAAGGTGACGACGTGACGGACAATGTAAAAACTATCCGTACCATCCCTCTCGTGCTGCACGGCGACTATCCCTCTACATTCGAGATACGCGGCGAGATTCTGATGCCGTGGGAGTCGTTCGAAGCCCTGAACCGCGAACGCGAAGCTCGCGAGGAACCGCTCTTTGCCAATCCGCGCAACGCCGCTTCGGGCACACTGAAATCGCAGAACTCCTCCGTAGTGGCCGCGCGCAAGCTCGACGCCTACCTCTACTACCTGTTGGGCGAAGACCTGCCCGCCGACGGCCACTACGAATGCCTGCAGAAGGCGGCGCAGTGGGGCTTCAAGATATCGGAGCACATGAAGAAGGCCCGCACCCTGCAGGAAGTGTTCGACTACATCAACTATTGGGACACGGAACGCAAGAACCTGCCCGTGGCCACCGACGGCATCGTGCTGAAGGTGAACAGCCTGCGCCAGCAGAAGAACCTGGGCTACACGGCCAAGTCGCCCCGCTGGGCCATCGCCTACAAGTTCCAGGCCGAACGCGCGCTGACACGGCTCAACAAGGTGAGCTACCAAGTGGGCCGTACGGGTGCCATCACGCCAGTGGCCAATCTGGACCCCGTGCAGCTGTCGGGAACCGTCGTAAAACGTGCCTCACTCCACAATTCCGACATCATCGAAGGCCTCGACTTGCACATCGGCGACATGGTCTATGTGGAGAAAGGCGGTGAAATCATCCCCAAGATAACGGGTGTGGACACCGATGCCCGCGGCATACTGCTGGGCGAGAAAGTGAAGTTCATCACCCGCTGCCCCGAGTGCGGCACGCCGCTGGTGCGGTTCGAAGGCGAAGCGGCCCACTACTGTCCCAACGAAACGGCCTGCCCGCCGCAGATCAAGGGCAAAATAGAGCACTTCATCAGCCGCCGGGCCATGAACATCGACGGACTGGGACCCGAGACCGTGGACATGTTCTATCGTCTGAAGCTTATAAAGGACGCTGCTGACCTTTACCGCCTCACGGTGGACGATATTAAGGATCTGGACCGAATGGGGCAGAAATCGGCTGAAAATATCGTTAACGGCATCGCTGCGAGCCGTAGCGTCCCTTTCGAGCGTGTTCTCTTCGCCCTGGGCATCCGCTTCGTAGGCGAAACGGTGGCCAAGAAGATTGCCCGTTCCTTCAAGAGCATCGACGAAGTGGAGCAGGCCAGCCTCGAAACGTTGATGAGTGTCGATGAAATCGGCGAAAAAATAGCCCAAAGCATCGTCAGCTACTTCGGCAACCCGCTGAACCGCAACCTGGTGGAACGACTGAAGGAAGCCGGCCTGCAGTTCAGCCGAAGCGAAGAAGACCTGAGTGGATATACCGACAAACTGGCAGGTCAGTCCATCGTCATCAGTGGTGTGTTCGAACACCATTCACGTGACGAATACAAGGAAATGATCGAGCGCAACGGTGGAAAGAACGTAGGAAGCATCTCGTCCAAAACGAGCTTCATCCTGGCCGGTGCCAACATGGGCCCCGCCAAGCTGGAGAAAGCACAGAAACTGGGTATCCGCATTATGTCCGAAAACGAGTTCCTGGACTTGCTTTCCTGACAAAATCACATAAAAACGTTTTTTATCTCGGATATTTGTAGCGCAAAACGAAAAAAATAGTACATTTGCGAACTGCTAAACCACAGATTATCTCATAAGACCCATGATAAAAACTAGATTGAAGGGAATGGGGGTTGCATTGATCACCCCGTTTAAAGAAGATGAAAGTGTAGACTACGATGCCCTGATGCGCATCGTGGACTACCTGATACAGAACAACGCAGATTTCCTGTGCGTGCTGGGAACTACAGCCGAAACCCCGACACTGACAGAAGAGGAAAAAAAGAAAATCAAGCGAATGGTGATAGAGCGCGTCAACGGACGTGTTCCCATTTTGCTGGGCGTGGGCGGCAACAACACACGTGCCATCGTCGACACACTGAAACATGACGATTTCACCGGTGTAGACGCCATCCTCTCCGTAGTGCCTTACTATAACAAACCTTCGCAAGAGGGCATCTACCAGCACTACAAAGCCATTGCCGAAGCCACAGAGCTACCCATCGTACTCTACAACGTGCCGGGTCGTACAGGCGTGAACATGACAGCTGAAACTACCTTGCGCATTGCCCGCGATTTCGAGAACGTGATCGCTATCAAAGAGGCTTCGGGCAACATCACACAAATGGACGATATCATTAAGAACAAGCCGGCTAACTTCGATGTTATTTCGGGTGACGACGGCATCACCTTCCCCCTCATCACACTGGGTGCCGTGGGTGTCATCTCAGTCATTGGTAATGCCTTCCCACGCGAGTTCAGCCGCATGGTGCGCCTGGCCCTACAGGGCGACTACGCCAATGCACTGACCATTCACCACAAGTTTGCCGAACTGTTCAAGCTGCTCTTCGTGGACGGTAATCCTGCCGGCGTGAAAGCCATGCTTAACGCCATGGGTATGGTGGAGAACAAGCTTCGCCTACCGCTGGTTCCTACACGTATCACCACGTTTGAGGCTATGCGCAAGATTCTGAGCGAGCTGAACATTAAGTGCTAAAACTTTATCAGAGAAGAGATATACTAATCAGAGAGTGTGTCACATCAGGAACAAAGGGCGGGTTGTTCCTGATGTAACACACTCTTTTTATAGGCTGCAACACAGTACTTCATGAGAGTATAACACAGTGCTCTATGAGGATGTAACAAAGCACTGTATGACATGCTTACAAAGCACTTCATGGAACCATCAGAAAGTGCTTCATGGCAGAACAAGAACCCAAATCAGGAAAATAGAAGGGCATATTAAACAAAAATCCCCACAAGAACAATCTTGCAGGGCTTTGTGATCGCGACAGGATTCAAACCTGTAACCGGCTGATCCGTAGTCAGCTACTCTATTCAGTTGAGCTACGCGACCATTTTTTATTTTCTATAGAAAGTAGTGACCGCGACAGGATTCAAACCTGTAACCGGCTGATCCGTAGTCAGCTACTCTATTCAGTTGAGCTACGCGGCCATTCATTTATGTCCTGTAAAAAAGTAGTGACCGCGACAGGATTCAAACCTGTAACCGGCTGATCCGTAGTCAGCTACTCTATTCAGTTGAGCTACGCGGCCTTATTTTTTTTACGGGTGCAAAGATACGGACATTTTCTGTTTCTGCAAACTTTTCACCGTTTTTTTTCGCAAAAAATCATTCGATAAATCGATAGTTAAACAATTGCCAACCCAAAGTCAATCCAACATTCCACTCGCCTTTAGGTGAACTATAGTGATTTACATACGCAGAGACAGCCCCGAACGACAATTTGCAGACTAAAGAAATTTCTCCCATATATTGGAATTCAGAAAAGGCTTTTCCATAATAAGCGTGATTATTTTCGTTCCTTTTTATCGGGAAAATAGGTGCAAACCCATAGAACTCGGTGCGAAGATGGAACATGTCATTGAATACGAAAATAGGCTTTATACCAGCAGCTATAAACTGATTGGCCCGAAAAGCCTCGTTATACATAATCTGACTGTGAGGAGTCGGTGCAAATTCTCCGGCCTGCATCATGGTGGCAGTGTAGTTTTCTGAGAAATTTCTCGATGAATACAATAATTCCGTCATCCAGCCTAACGTAAACAGAGGACTCAGCCGATGATAGGCGTCCTTCATATACGAGATTTGCAACCAGGCCTGATGCTTTTTTTCGACAGCCTTCGAGCTTCCGTCTTCAGAAGGTGTACCGGGGTTGAACCATTCGTGCCCGGTAAACACCTGGGCTATAAGACTTTCATGATACCCTCGTGTGGCATACTGACGGGAATCGGTCGTGCTGCCATAAAAGCCAATACTTCCCCCCAACAGTTTGTGGGTACTTTTGTCTGCACGGTCTTTGGTGAAGTCAATAGTGGTAGATTGATAATAATTGTCTGTCAATACGCCGTATCCAAATCCGAACTCCGCACGTTTGTTGGCCAAAAAGGGTAACGCGCACATGAGTTTCACAAACCGTTCATCCTTCGAATTGAAAGAAGGGCGGTCGTTTTTGGAGAAAAGCTTGTCTTTCTTGTAATAATCAAATGTGCTGATAGATCCCAACAAACGAAGAGAGATCGGAATACGGGTAGGCAAATCCAGCCTTCCCATCAGTTGAACGTTATTGTAAATTTTCCCAAGCTGCCCATCAAGCATGATTTCTTTGGAATAATAGTTTAAGTTTTGATATCCAATGCCCAGATAAATCTGATTGGAACTGGTGGTAGACACGCTTCCACCTATGCGGACAAAGAAATCTTTCTCCATCTTGACTTGAAGATGGAGTTCGTATAAATCGGACTCAGGATCATAAACTGCGTGAGGGATAATCTCCGAAATCATATTGTCTGCCAACAGTCGAAAATATCCCCTTTTTAAATCTTCATAAGTGAAGATCTGATGGTTGTCGCTATGAAATTCCTTTCTGATATACGACTGCTGGTGTTCGTTGGCTCCTTCAATATAGATATCACGAAAACGCAGTTGAGGCAAAGTGTTACGATAGGTCATGCGCCTCAGTCGGACGTTTTCAGCACTTTCGCGACGGGATATCCGCATTTTGATGGAGTCCATCAGACTGATGGTCCTGTTGTATCCAATATCGTGAAGTTCCTGCAGACGGTCAAAATCCAGCAGATTGACGTCGTTATATTTGAAAGTCATTACAATACCCAACGAATCGGGAATGGAATAATCCGTTTTCTGCATAATCATGTTCTCAAGCTGGCTCATGAGATTGCCTTCCTGAGGTTTTCCCGGATTGGCGGCAACTACGCTGCCGATAATGACATCGGGATGGAAATCCTTCATCATTACATCCGTAGGGAAGTTATTATAAATGCCACCATCATAAGCCAATACGCTGTCTATCTCAATGGGTTTAAATACGAAAGGAAAACTCATTGAGGCTCGCACTGCATCTCCTAAATCACCTTGACGCATGACCAAAGGGCGCTTGTTGTATACATCGGAAGCTACACAGCGGAAAGGAACAAACATTTTATCGAAATTCCCCCGACAAGCAGCCGTAGCCTGTGCAAACAGCTCCACAAATACAAGATTCATCTGAATAGGGCTCACAATGTTGGTCGGAAGGATTTGGGGACGAATATGAATGGAATCGCCAAAAGAAAAACGGATATTGGCAAACTCTGGTGTCGGTCTGCTCTGCTTGAAATAATATCCGTATTGCGACTCAACCTGCCCGGAATACCATCTTTTGAAATCTGGTGAACGAAGCAGGGCTTCCATATCGTCGGGTGAATAGCCCATGGCATAGAGCGATCCAATGATGGCACCCATAGATGTCCCTGCAATATAATCAATGGGGATATTGTTCTCTTCCAATGCACGGATAATACCAATGTGGGTCATACCCTTGGCACCGCCACCGCTCAATACAAGTCCTACCTTCTGCGCGTTCAAAGCGGAAAGCAGACAACAGCAACACAAGAGGAAGGTATATAGTTTTTTCATATTCTGTAAATAATCATGCTTCAATTCAACAGAAAGAGTATTACGCAGATTGTCAAAAGAGTACAGATCCCCATCACCAGATAGGCAAAAGTGACTTCTTGTTTCAAGTCCTGTTCTTGTTTGTCGGCAATCTGTTCCTGAGCCTGTTTCATATCATCGGCTGTGATTCCTTCCGACAAATGCAATTTCTTTCCGCAATACATTCGGTCGAGACGATCTTTACGACGTTCTCTTCCCAATTTCCGCAATTCACGGTTTTCCTTATCCCGTTGAATCATGTCATTGATACAGCCTAACGTTCCCATAATACCGAATGATTTTTTTCAAATATACGAATTTGTTTTGAACTGTATTCAATTTAGCGAAGAAAAAAAGATTTTTTCGATGAAAAGGGCAAAAAAAGAGGATGTACCATGAAGATACATCCTCTTTTGGAGAGTATAGAAAGTGTTGAAGGGGCTTTATTTAATCAGCTCGATGCTTCGTTTTACGAAGTTATTGAGTGCTTCGCCTTTCAGCATACCGTTTTGCAACAGAGCCAGATCGATGAGCTGGCGGACAACCGGATTCTGGGCGGCATAACCGGCCAGGACGGCTTCCTTCTTCGTCTTCAGTTCGTTCCATTTCTTGTCCAGTTCGCTGAGCTCGTCCTTCTCGGCTGTGGGGATTTCCTCGTCCTTTTTGCCTTCGTGGCTCTTCTTCAGCGCATTGCGACGGTTGTTGGTATCGTCCATAGAGAGCTGAATGGGCACGATGTCGGCTGCGCAGGCCTGTTCTTCACCAGCCAAGACCTCCTTAACCAACGGATGGTCGGCATTGAGTACGAGATTGAACATATCGGGCATGTCGCCATAGAAGCTCATACCGGCCTGAATATTGGCCATTTCCTTCATACGGCGCATGTATTCGCTCTGCGTGATCATGACCGGAGCGGCGCCTTCGCCCATGGCCTGTGCCACGACGTAGAATTCCGTCTTGTCCATCTTGGGCAGCTGGCTCTTGAACATGGCCGAAAGAGCTTCCTGTTTGGCTGCTTCGAGCACCTCGTTCTTCTTGTCTTCCTTCACGATGAGGTTGTCGATGATATCGCTGTCCACACGGGTGAAGCGAACTTTGTCGAACTTCTGCTCGAGCATGCTTACAACGGCAATATCCAGCTGGCCGTCCATCAGCAACACATTGTAGCCCTTATTCTTAGCAGCCTCGATGTAGCTGTACTGCTCGTCCTTGTTGTTGGCATACAGATAGATCAGGGTATTGTCCTTATCGGTCTGGTTGTCCTTGATGAGCGTCTTGTACTCGTCGAAGGTATATTGCTTGCCGTCGGTGTCGGTGAAGAGGGCAAAATCCTTAGCACGGTCGTAGAAATCTTCTTGCGTCAGCATACCGTAGTTGATGAAGATTTTCAGGTCGTTCCACTTCTCTTCGAACTGTTTGCGGTCGTTCTTGAAGATGGACTGCAGACGGTCGGACACCTTCTTGGTGATGTACGTCGAAATCTTCTTGACGTTGGAATCGCTTTGCAGGTACGAACGCGATACGTTCAACGGGATGTCGGGTGAATCAAGCACGCCGTGGAGCAACGTCAGGAAGTCGGGCACGATGCCTTCTACAGAATCCGTAACGTATACCTGGTTGCAGTAAAGCTGTATCTTGTTCTTGTTCAGCTCGATGTTGCTCTTCACTTTGGGGAAGTAGAGCACGCCAGTGAGGTGGAACGGATAGTCCACGTTCAGGTGAATCCAGAACAAAGGCTCGTCGGACATGGGATAGAGGTCACGATAGAAGGCTTTGTAGTCTTCGTCCTTCAGTTCGCTGGGCTTGCGTGTCCAAAGCGGAGTCGTTTCGTTGATGACGTTGTCTTCAGCGGTTTCTACCTGTTTGCCGTCTTTCCATTCCTTCTTCTTGCCGAAAGCTACGGGCACGGGCAGGAAGCTGCAGTACTTCTTCAGCAGCGTAGAGATGCGGGCTTCTTCGAGGAACTCCTTGCAATCATCGTCGATGTAGAGGACAATATCGGTACCGCGGTCGGCCTTGTCGCAATCCTCGATAGTAAACTCCGGACTGCCGTCGCAAGTCCATTTCACGGCCTGTGCGCCTTCCTTGCACGACTTGGTGATGATTTCCACCTTCTTGGCCACCATGAAGGCCGAGTAGAAGCCCAGACCGAAGTGGCCGATGATGGCGTTCGCGTCGTTCTTGTACTTCTCGAGGAAGTCGTTGGCGCCAGAGAAAGCTATCTGATTGATGTATTTGTCGATTTCTTCGGCGGTCAGACCAATACCGCGGTCGGACACGGTAATGGTGTCCTTGCCCAGGCTGACACGGACCGTCAGGTCGCCCAACTCGCCTTTGTACTCACCAATGGAGGCAAGAGTCTTCAGTTTCTGCGTAGCATCAACGGCGTTGGACACCAGTTCGCGCAGGAATATTTCGTGGTCACTGTACAAAAACTTTTTAATGACGGGGAAGATGTTTTCGGTCGTTACCCCAATGTTACCTTTTTGCATAATTCAAACAGTATATTATAGGTTTTACTTATTTTTTCTCTGACGGTAGGGATACAAAAAAAATGCCAGTCCGTCGGGGACTGACATTTTGTCTGTATGATGGCCGTTTTACGGTCAAAGTTTCTGCATCGTCAGCTCGTCCTTTCCGTCTTCGTGGGTCACGCTGACGGTATCGCCCGGCTGTACGCCGCCCGAAACGATGAGTTCGGACAGGCCGTCTTCCAGGTAGTTCTGGATGGCACGCTTCAGCGGACGGGCACCAAACTGTACGTCGTAGCCCTTCGTAGCAAGGAATTTCTTGGCCGCATCGTCCACCTGAAGATGGTAGCCAATGCCTTCAAGACGCTCATACAGCCCCTTCAACTCGATGTCGACGATGCGCGTAATGGCGTCGAGCGACAACTGGTCGAAGGTAATGATTTCGTCCAAACGGTTCAGGAACTCGGGCGAGAAAGTCTTGTTCAACGCTTTCTGGATGACGCCACGTGAGTACTCTTTGTCGTCCGTACGGTTCTGAGCGGCAAAGCCTACACCACGGCCAAACTCCTTGAGTTGGCGTGTACCGATGTTGGAGGTCATGATGATGACCGTATTCTTGAAGTCGATGGTGCGCCCCACGTTGTCGGTCAAACGACCTTCGTCGAGTACCTGCAAGAGGATGTTGAAGACGTCGGGATGAGCCTTTTCGATCTCGTCCAGCAGGACAATGGAGTAGGGTTTGCGGCGCACCTTCTCAGTGAGCTGTCCGCCTTCCTCGTAGCCCACGTAGCCGGGAGCGGCACCTATCATGCGCGACACGGTATATTTCTCCATATATTCGCTCATATCGATACGTATCAGTGCATCGTCCGAACCGAACATATAGCGCGCTAACTGCTTGGCCAGATGCGTTTTACCCACACCTGTCGGCCCCAGGAACATGAACGTGCCGATAGGACGGTTGGGGTCTTTCAGCCCCACACGGCTGCGTACAATAGCCTTCACCAACTTCTCGATGGCTACGTCCTGAGCAATGACCTTTTGCTGGAGTTCTTCCTTCATGCCGGCCAGCTTCAGTCCTTCGGCCTGTGCCATACGCTGTACGGGCACACCCGACATCATGGACACCACAGAGGCTATTTCTTCCTCGTCCACCGTCTGACGCTGCTCCTTGAGCTGCGCCTCCCAGTCGGCTTTCATCTGCTCCAGTTGCGTCGTGAGCTCTTTCTCGCGGTCGCGGTAGCCGGCAGCCAATTCAAAATTCTGCGCCTTCACAGCTTCGGTCTTTTGCAGGCGGGCGTTCTCTATCAGGCGTTCCTGCTCTTCGATTTCCTTGGGGGCGCTGATGTTGGTCAGGTGCACACGCGAGCCGGCTTCGTCGAGGGCATCGATGGCCTTGTCAGGGAAATTGCGGTCGTTGATATAACGGGCTGACAACTTGACACACGCCTCGAGGGCAGCATCGGTGTAGCGCACGTTGTGGTGGTCTTCGTATTTTTCCTTGATGTTCTTCAATATCTGCAACGTCTCTTCAGCAGTAGTGGGCTCCACAATAACCTTTTGGAAACGACGCTCCAGCGCACCGTCTTTTTCGATGCTCTTGCGATACTCGTCCAGTGTAGTGGCGCCGATGCACTGTATCTCACCACGCGCCAGGGCGGGCTTCAGCATGTTGGCGGCATCCATGGTGCCTGCGGCGGCTCCTGCACCGACGATGGTATGTATCTCGTCGATGAAAAGGATGACATTGGGGTTCTTCTGCAACTCGTTGATAATGGAGCGGATGCGCTCTTCGAACTGGCCGCGGTACTTGGTGCCTGCCACGACGGACGACATGTCGAGCATGATGACGCGCTTGTCGAAGAGTATGCGCGACACCTTGCGCTGCGTGATGCGCAGGGCCAATCCTTCGACGATGGCCGACTTGCCCACGCCAGGTTCGCCTATCAGCACAGGATTGTTTTTCTTGCGACGGCTCAGAATTTGTGCCAGACGCTCAATCTCGCGTTCACGGCCTACAACAGGATCCAGCTTGCCCTCGGCAGCGGCACGAGTGATGTCGGTACCGAAGTTATCGAGTACGGGCGTGTCGTTGGCAGGGCGGCGCGTAGCCGTCTGTGCCGAGGCAGACGAACTGCCCATATTGCCACGCCCGCTTTCCTGCCCGGAGCGCGAAGGGCCGACTTCCTCTTCTTCGTCATCGTCTTCGGTAAAGCCCATGCCTGCATTCGGATTGGCCGATTTCATCGTAAGAACGTCGTACACATCCTGATAGGTAATACCATTGTCTACCAGCACTGTAGATGCCACACTGTTGCCATCTTTCAGGATAGCCAGCAGCAAATGCTCCGTGTCGGCCAGTTCGCTCTTCAGCAAGCGGGCTTCGAGCATGCATATTTTAAGGATTCGGGTAGCAGTAAGCGAGAGGGGTACTTCTGCCTCAGGCAAGAAATCACCTTCCGACTCTATGCTCTCCTCCAGGTTTCTTTTGATTCGATTTACGTCCGCATCAAGTTTCATGAGCACTTCCATAGCTTTTCCACCGCCATCGCGCAAAATGCCAAGCAGCAGATGTTCAGGGGCTATAAGGCTGCAACCCAGCCGATTGGCCTCTTCCTTGCTATAGGTCAGTACGTCCGAAACTCTTTGTGAAAATTGACTGTTCATTGATTTACTCCTTTTGTTTGGGTTATAATCCGGGGCAAAGATACGCATTTTTAGCGGCTTTGCCACGATGTTTCAAGTAATAATCAGCAAATCCTGTGCCAAAAAGAGCAAAGCTGTCTTTTCTTCATTTGCCTACATAACAAAGTGTCACTCATTTTTGCAAAATATATACTTTTCGAAACAGAAAAAGGCAGCATGCTGACTCGTCCGTTTTTCTATCGACACGAAATAGAAAGAAAAAAGCCTGTAAAATGCTGCTTGGCAAGCAAAAAGGGGCATGTCGCGAGGCATTATATTGCTTTTTCTGAAGGAAAACATCGCTTTTTCACGATGAAAACATTGCTTTTCATGCGAAAAAACACCGTATTTTTCATCCATAAACATCTACTTTAGCCCGCTAAAGTCTTACTTTGGCTTCGAAAAGTAGGGGATAGAGGGGTAGAAAGCCTTGTTTTTACCCTATTATTTCTCTCGTTGTAATGTAAAGATTTCGCTATCAAGCTGAGAGCGAGACAATAAGCTGCTTTACGCTTTAAAATTTGCCATCAACCTTTACCTCGGGGCGAAAGAAGCGATTCTCAGCACATTAAGAAAGCAAAATGTCAGATTGTCAAAGTGAAAAGGCAAGTAGTTCAAAAAGGTTAAGTCAAAGTAAAACATTTAAGGGATGTTCTATAAATTAATGATTTGAGAATCAGTCTACAAGTTGCCTGTTTGCATAAAAAGTTGTACATTTACCGCATATTAATCAGTTTGATTCATGAAGAAAAACAATATATACCGCCAGCCCATGCAGGAGAGCCTTTTCGAGGAAGAGCTATCCCTTGAGGCTCTTTCCGCAATGGGCAACCCACTGGAACAGGTGTCAGCCCTTGTTGATTTCGAGTTGTTCCGTCCGAGCTTGGAGAAAGCCCTCCTTTGCGAGCAACGCAAATCCCCGGCCGGTCGCAAGCCGATAGATGTGGTCCTCATGTTTAAGGTCATATTCCTTCAACGTTATTATGGTTTGGGCGACCACCAGATAGAATACCAAATTATCGACCGCACCAGCTTCCGCAAGTTCCTAGGCATTCGCACGGTGCATGAGGTTCCGGACGAGAAGACAGTTTGGGCATGCAAGGACAAGCTGGCCAAGGCGGGTGTCTTTGACAGCTTGTTCGATGATTTCCGCAGGATGTTGGATGCCAAGGGCCTCAGTTTCAATGAGGGCAAGATTATAGATGCCACATTCGTGGAGGCACCCAGGCAACGCAACACCCGCGTGGAAAATGCCGCCATCAAAGAGGGCAATGGCGATTCGCTCTGGAATGACAACCTTCATAAGAAAAGCCACAAGGACATAGACGCCCGCTGGACGAAGAAGCGCAACGAAGACCACTACGGTTACAAGGGCCATGCCAAGGTCGACAGGAAGACAAAACTTGTCGAAAGCCATCACACGACCGACGCCAGCGTGCATGATTCGAACGTCATCAAACCACTCATCACGGAGAAGGATAAAGGGCAGCGCCTGTATCTTGATGCCGGCTACGCAGGCAAGGAAGAGGAGGTCAAGGCCTGTGGAATGCGCCCTGTCATCTGCGAGAAGGGACGCCGCAACCACCCCTTGACAAGGAAGCAGAAGAAACGCTACCGAAAAAAGTCAAGGAGGAGATGTCTTGTGGAACATGTCTTCGGCTTTATCGAGGGAGCCATGCACGGTTCATTCGTGAGATCCATCGGTATCGTGAAGGCGGCTGCAAACTTCGCGCTCACTTGCTTGGTATACAACATCTTCAGATACATTCAAATCAACAAATACCAGTCACTACTCCTTTCTTGCAAGGGATGATTGTGCCTTGCCGACAAAAAAGCATGTCAAATGAGCGGATAAACCATCTATGCAATAACCGGAACCTCCAATGAGGGGCTCACTCCACAAAATTGAACTTTGAAGGAGAAGCATCCAAGCAAAATATCGAATTTATAGAACTTACCTTAAATAAGTTAAATAAGCAAGCCGGAAACAGAAAAACAATTGAGGAAGATTGTTTATTCATAAAAAAGTACTATATTTACAATGACACACTTTTAAAACTAATTCAATAAAAGGCTTATGAAAAGAATTACTTTACTCGGAATCATTTCATTATTGTTTATCTTTGCATGTTATGAAGATAATCATCCAACTAACAACACTGAAAATGAAAATGTTCAAATAGAAAAGTTTATGAAAGAAATAGAGGAAATGCGCCTCTATATAGGAACACTTTCTATATCAGAATTGCAAGTCTTGCACCAAGAATGTCTTAACTATTTAAATGCGAGCGAATCGAAAAAAGAAGAGATGTATGCTGACATACAACAAATTTTACATTTAAATTCTAATTTGTCAATAGAAATAAAAACGGAGAGTGTACGAAATAAAGCTTATCAGGAATTGAATAAATTCTTATTCCCCAATATTGAAGAAATAACAACAAAGGGAAGTGAAGATTGTGCATCTGTAAGAGATAGAAAATTGAACTCGCTTGCTAACAAATACGCAATTGAATTTACCGGAGCATGCTTGGCTGGTCCACTTACAGGAGGTATTGGAACAGCTATTTCCATAGCAGTAATTACAGCTGTTACAGAAATTGAAAGAAGAGAAATTTGGGCTGAATATGATGATTGTGTAAAAAACTCATAAATAAATTATGGAACGAAAAGCATCTATTATTCATTACAACTGGAAAATTCTTTTAATCTATTTGACGTTTTTTTTGGTTGTAGTTGTGCGTCTGTGTACAATGGACGCTTCGGAAAGTATCATACCTGGCATAGAAAAATTATCTACAGAGGCATTGTGGATTATTGTAGCCATACTGCTGTTGGCTTTTTCAGCATATATTGGCCGAAGAGTCTATAAGGTTTGGTTGGAAGGGCGGAAGTTGGAGGCAGTGATTATCTTGGTTGTGAACTTCGCCTTGATGGCGGTGATATTACTCTGGTGAGCACACCTCTAATTATATAAGGCCTGCCGAGGTTCTGCCTTAGGCGGGCTTTCTTGTGCTATTCCTTAGACCGTGCCTAGCCATCCCCGGACACATCGCTCCTTGAAACTTTCTTTCCGAAATGTTTTCGTATGTCGTAAAAAAGCAGTACTTTAGCGTGGTTTTTCACGAACCATGCAATGTATAATTAATAATCTTTTTAAATGCTTGAACAAGACAGAATTATAAAGATTAACATCGAGGAGGAAATGAAGTCATCGTACATTGACTACTCCATGTCGGTCATTGTTTCGCGTGCCCTTCCGGATGTTAGAGATGGTTTTAAGCCTGTTCACCGAAGAATTCTTTTCGGCATGATGGGGCTGGGAAATACGTCGGACAAACCTTATAAGAAATCGGCCAGAGTAGTAGGTGAAGTGTTGGGTAAGTACCACCCGCACGGCGACTCGTCCGTCTACGGCGCATTGGTACGTATGGCACAACCGTGGGCCATGCGCTACATGCTGGTAGACGGCCAAGGTAACTACGGCTCGGTAGACGGCGACAATGCAGCGGCCATGCGTTACACGGAATGCCGCCTGCAGAAGATTGGTGAAGACATGATGCAGGACCTCGACAAGGAAACCGTCGACATGCAGAACAACTTCGACGACTCCCTCCAGGAGCCCACCGTGATGCCTACACGCATCCCGAACCTGCTGGTAAACGGTGCTTCAGGTATCGCCGTCGGTATGGCCACCAATATGCCTACACATAACCTCTCGGAGGTGATCGATGCTTGTGTAGCCTACATTGACAACAACGATATCGAAATTGAGGAGCTGATGAACTACGTCAAGGCTCCTGACTTCCCCACAGGAGGTTACATCTATGGTATGAGCGGTGTACGCGAAGCCTATCTGACGGGCCGTGGTCGCGTAGTGATGCGTGCCAAGGCCGAGATTGAAACTGGGCAGACGCATGACAAGATTGTCGTTACCGAAATACCTTATGGCGTAAACAAGGCTGAGCTCATCAAGAGTATCGCCGACCTGGCCAACGAGAAGAAAATCGAAGGCATCACAAACGCCAACGACGAATCCGACCGCGAAGGTATGCGCATCGTCATCGACGTGAAGCGCGATGCCAACGCCAGCGTAGTGCTGAACAAGCTCTACAAGATGACTATGCTCCAGACGTCGTTTGGCGTGAACAACGTGGCACTGGTACACGGACGTCCGCGCCTGCTGAACCTGAAAGAGCTCATCAAATACTTCGTAGAGCATCGTCACGACGTTGTTATCCGCCGCACGCAGTTCGACCTGCGCAAGGCTAAGGAGCGTGCTCACATTCTGGAAGGTTTGATCATCGCTTCGGACAATATCGACGAAGTAATCCGCATCATCCGTGCCGCCAAGACGCCCGCTGATGCCATCACGGGCCTGATGGAGCGTTTCCAACTGACTGAGATACAGAGCCGTGCCATCGTCGAGATGCGTCTGCGCCAACTCACCGGCCTGATGCAAGACCAACTGCACGCCGAATACGAGGAAATCAAGAAACAGATTGCCTACTTGGAGGAAATCCTGGTGAACGACGAGCTTTGCCGCAAGGTCATCAAGGACGAACTCATCGAGGTGAAAGAAAAATACGGCGACGAGCGCCGCTCCGAAATTGTGTATTCTTCCGAGGAATTCAACCCCGAAGACTTCTACGCCGACGACGAGATGATTATCACCATTTCGCACATGGGCTACATCAAGCGTACGCCGCTGAGCGAATTCCGTGCACAGAACCGTGGTGGGGTAGGCTCCAAAGGTTCCGAAACCCGCGATGAGGACTTCGTAGAGCATATCTATCCGGCCACGATGCACAACACCATGATGTTCTTCACCCAAAAGGGCAAGTGCTACTGGCTGAAAGTGTACGAAATACCCGAAGGTTCGAAAAACTCGAAGGGACGAGCCATCCAGAATCTGTTGAACATCGACTCCGACGATGCTGTTAACGCCTACCTGCGCGTGAAGAACCTGAACGATCAGGAATTCATCAACAGCCACTACGTGCTGTTCTGTACCAAGAACGGTGTCATCAAGAAGACTTTGCTCGAACAGTATTCTCGTCCACGCCAAAACGGTGTGAACGCCATCACCATCCGCGAAGACGACCGCGTCATCGAAGTTCGCATGACCAATGGTGACAATGAAATCATCATCGCCAACCGCAACGGACGCGCCATCCGCTTCCACGAAAGTGCCGTACGTGTCATGGGCCGTACCGCAACAGGTGTACGCGGCATGACCCTCGACGAAGACGGACAGGACGAAGTTGTCGGCATGATCTGCATCAAAGACCCTGAGGCAGAAACCATTATGGTCGTTTCTGAGCAGGGATACGGCAAACGTTCGGACATCGAGGACTACCGCAAGACCAACCGTGGTGGCAAGGGTGTGAAAACCATCAGTATCACTGAGAAAACAGGTAAGCTTGTGGCAATCAAGTCTGTGACGGATGAGAACGACCTGATGATCATCAACAAGTCAGGTATCACCATTCGTCTGAAAGTAGCCGACGTACGTATCATGGGCCGTGCTACGCAGGGAGTACGTCTTATCAATCTGGAGAAACGAAATGATGAAATTGGCTCCGTTTGTAAGGTAACTTCAGAAACAGAGGAAGATGAACCACAGGACGATAACCTGCCAGAGAATGAAAACAACGTTGAAAACGCTGAAAATGAAACTAATAATGAATAAGAATAGACAACATAGTTCTAATTTAAACTTTTCTACAATCATGAAAAAAGTATTATTTACAGCTGCTTTGCTGTTTGTTGCAGGCTTTACCTTTGCCCAAGAGAAGTCAGTAAAAGAAGCTAAAAAGATGGCAAGTGCAGTACAACCTGATTTTGCCAAAGCAGAAGAACTGATCAATCAAGCTTTAACCAATCCTGAAACAAAGGATCAGGCTGAAACTTGGAATGTAGCTGGTTTCATCCAGAAGAGAAGAAGCGAAAAGGAAATGGAAAATGCTTACCTGAGAAAGCCGTATGACACACTTCAGGTGTACAACAGCGCATTGAACATGTGCCAGTACTATTTCAAGTGTGATGAATTGGCACAGATTCCCAATGAAAAGGGTAAGATCAAGAACAAGTACAGAAAAGCCAATTCAAGTGCTATCTTGGCAGAACGTGGTAATCTGATTAACGGTGGTATTCAGTACTACAACATGTATCTGGGAAATGAAAACAAAGAAGACGGAAAAAAAGCATTAAGTTTCTTCGGTACATATGTAGATATCGCCGGCAATCCTATGTTTGCTGAAAACGAGGCAGTTAAGGCTGACACTTTGCTGCCGCAGATCGCATATTACGCAGCTATGGTAGCCACTCGTTTGGAAGATTATCCCAGCGTATTGAAATATGCTCCGTACGCAAAAGAAGATAAAGAAGTTGGTAAGTATGCCATGGAATTTATCTCTTCAGCATTGAAAGCTCAAGGTGAAACAGACAAATGGGTAGCTTCACTGCAAGAAGGTGTGCAGAAATATCCTGACCATCAGTTCTTCTTTGGTAATCTGATTGATTACTACAGCAATAACAACAAATATGATGAAGCTATGAAGTTTGCTGATGATATGCTGGCTAAGGATCCGAATAACACATTCTATCTGTACGTAAAGGGTTATCTGTATCACAATCAGTATAATACTTTAAAAGAACAGAAGAAAGATGCTGAAGCTGCTGCAGCTTTGGAGAAAGCCATTGAATTCTATCAGAAGACCACAGAAATTGATCCTAATTATGCAGAAGCATATTCTAACTTAGGTTTGGTTTACTGTCTGCAAGCTCAAGACTTTTCTGAGAAGTCTACAACTGACGTAAACGATCCGAAGTATAGAGAAGATCAAGAAGCATTAAAAGTCTTCTATGAAAAAGCAAAACCTTGCTACGAGAAAGCAAGACAATTACAACCCGAAAGAAAAGAACTGTGGCTGAACGGTCTTTACAGAGTTTATTACAATCTGCAAATGGGTGCTGAATTTGAAGAAATCGAGAAGCTTGGTAATTTCTAAAATTTGCTTTGATTTGTAACAGCAATTAATTTATATAATAGAATAGCCCTAAACAAAATTCAGTTTAGGGCTATTTCTTTTTTAGAATTCTCTTATCTCAGATCTTTCGGAAAAGAGTAATTAAGGCTAATATGAGTATGTAATCACCTTATAATGAGCATTCCTTTATTTTATATTAAACATAATCATGATTATATCTCAAACGAGAACGCTTTATTTTGATTAATTCGGTTTGCTGTATACAACCATAAGCGGCGTATCAGAATGAAAAATCATTTTCCTGGCAATACTTGGATTAAATAATCTGGAAAAGATATTTCTTTTGTAAGAAGTCAACGTTATTATATCAATATGTTTACTTTTTATATAATGATCTAAATTAATTAGGAAATTATCATCTTGGACAACATCATAATATATTTCTAAATTCGGATATTGTTTCTGGAAATATTCCTTAATACCTCCAAGTTTTATTTCATTCCATGTATCCTTGACTTCTGCTAAGTGAATTAAAGACACAGCAAATTTAAAATCCTTCAGACTATTATGGATAAGTGAATCAAAAGCAATTAAGTCTCTTTGATCAAAATTCGTAATGAAAGCAATACGCTTAACCTCTGATAACTGCTCGATAAGTGTTCTTTCTGGTATAGCTAAAACTGTAGTATGTGCTCTTTCTATTACTTCAGCTGTTACACTTCCTATTAAGTCAATATCTTTTTGATCCTTACCACGTGTACCCATGATAATCATACGGGGATGAATTTCCTTTGCATATCGAATAATTTCTTCCTCAGGAATACCTTCTCTCAGTATGCATGAATATTTAATATCAGGCAAATACCCCGAATTAATTTTTTCCTTTATTTTATCTGAGAATACAGTGACTTCATTATGGGCTTTTTGAAGTATATTCCGAGTATTTTCCTCATCACCATGAAGATTGAAAATGTCGCTATATGGTAAAGAAGTAGCATAAATTGGAGTAAAATAAACATGTAATAACAATACTTCTGCACCAGCATTCTGTGCAAAATGGAAGCCGAATTCGCAGGCTTTCAATGAATAATTAGAGAAATCGACAGGAATTAGGATTTTATTTGTTGACTTGTCAATATGAGGTGACTTACCTTCTACAACTTCTTCGGACAACCATGCGGAACTTTCTGTTATTTTCAGTGCACGAGGCAAATCACTTTCTTTAATACGAACTCTTACTCCCGATGAAACCACCGGTTGTATCTGGTTTATATTATGAATACACGTCTCAATTCCCTCATTCTCAAGCACGTTTTTCAAAATTTGAGCCTTCGCATATGTTAATATGGCTAAGGTTACTAATTTGTCTTCCATGATAGTCAAAAGTCTAAATAATGAAATAAAGATATATATACAAATTCGTCTAAAAGAAAAATCCCAATTGTCTTTCTTCATGATGCAACAATTGGGATTTCCTACAGACTTTTTATTCTTCAGAGACTTGCTTATGTTCGTTTGCTATTTCATCTAAGATTTCTAATGCCCTATCAAGCACCGTGGTATCATCAATCATTACCAATCCACCATCAGGACCCGGTTCTAAATGTATACCTACACTTTTACCTTCTTTGAAATTATGTCCACCGAAGAAATTCCTAACTGTATCTACACTTAAGCCTAATTCATCGGCAATTCTATGCATGCTTCCTGTGGGTAAAGAGTCTTTGATCTTACGTAATTCGTTGAAAGTTATTGTTCTCATATTCATAAACTTAATGGTTAATACTCTATTTTTTAATTATCACGCTATAAACTTAAGGAAAAAAAAAGATAAAACAAACTTTTTTGCCTCCTTTTTTATCTTTTTGTCAGGAACAAAGGTTAATATGGAAAAAGAAAGTCCGAACCATCTGTTATATGTGATTCGGACTTTCGAAAAAGATTATCTTTAGATTCTCAAATTACTTCTATCGAAGAGGAAGGCACCCACCCTACTTTACCATCTTCTAAACGTATTTCTTTCCATTCACGCATACTATTATCTTTAATCTCTACCTTACGCCCTTCATGTAGAACAAAGAGGCTGGTACCGCTCTCACTTGGAGTGCTACGTACTGTCACGCTTGGTGATAAAATAATAGCATCATTACGATTGGTCAAATAACTTTTTTGCTGTGATGCGAATAGATTGGAAAGAACAGTTACTATTAAAAATAATATTGCAGCAGAAAATCCTATTTTTTTCCACTTAATATGTTGGGTAAAGAAAAAGATAGCAAGGGATACTAACAATAGTAAGAAAGAAACAATACCCGTTCTTGCCCATGCATCAGAACTCTGAGAATTGACTAATGACTTTATCCATGTTATAAAAAAGATTTCAGGCACAGGTGTAACTTTATCAATAGCTTTAGAACGAGCTATTTCCAAATTGGCACGTATATCGGCATTTCCTGGACTTAATAATAAAGCACGTTCATAATTGAGGATGGCACGTGCAATATCATCCGTTTTATAATAGCAGTTACCTAAATTATAATATATTTCCGGTGCTTCTCCTTGTTGCAACAAGCTCTCATAAATTTGTATGGCAGACGCAAAGTCATTCTTAATGTATGCACTGTCTCCTTCAGCTTTAGTTGCATTTACAATCTGTTTAGCTGCAGAAAAAGCAGAAGCATCTGACTTCGTCAAAGAATCTGAGCTGACAGAATCATTGAGGACGGCATCTTGACCAAACAATGTTACCGATGCCATTAATATAATAGTTAAAACCCATATTTTTTTCATGCTATATATTCTCCTCTTTTTAATGTTTGATTGAATTTTCCATTTTACTGATCACTTCAAATGATTCTGTATAGACCTTATCCATAGCCTGATTGGCATCTCCTGGAGCAAAGCGGGCAAATTCACAGCTGTTCAATGCATTGAGGAATTCCTTTATCAAATCGTCAGATACGCCGTATTTGAGCAATTCTTCTTCAATGTTGTCTTTAGACAAGCGCGAAACTGGAATATTAAGTTTATCACTAATATAACCCCACAAAGCTTTCAGTACCTCATCATAGAATTCATCCTTTTTATTAGCGGCAAGCAATTTTTCAGCTTGTTTCATGCGTTTCACTGCCACTTTATTGGCTTTCTTCGTACGAACTCTTGCCACATTGGCGTTTGCTGCAATCTGCTTACGGTAAAGGACAAAACAAGTGATAAACAAAATGCCAGGAATAAGATAGAATAACCAATAGGTTGTCGAGCCATAGAAATATTCTCCTTTGGGCATTAGTTTCACATCATTCTGCTTGATAAAGCGGATATCCTCATTCAGTACTTTCAGATCTTCCTTATTGGTAAAGTTTGCAATAGTCTGCGTTGCATTTCCTGCACCTTTAGCTACTTGAACGACATATTCTTCAGTGGTCAAAGTCTTGTACGAACGTGACTTGATATCAAAATAGCTAAACTTGATAGGAGGAATCTTATAGGTTCCTGCATTACGTGGAATGGCCAAGTATTCTATCACTTTATTTCCGGACAGGCCGGCATTGGTCAGACGGAACTTGTTGTCAACTTTTGGATCATATACTTCAAAATCTTCGGGAAACTTGACTTCCGGATCTGATACCAATTTCAGATTTCCTGTTCCAGAAATGACAAGCTTTATCGTAATGGCATCGTTCGTCTTCACATCCGTGCTGTTGATAGAAGAAGATATAGTAAACTCTCCTACTCCTCCGCTAAAGTCTGTCGGTTTACCAGCCGGCAAAGATTTGACATCAACCGTCAGTTTGGGAGTCATCAAAGTTTTCTTTATCTGTATACTTCCGCCACCTCCATTGAAGAAAGCTTCAAATGGATCAACGACTTCTTCCATTTTCTCAACCGAAGCATCAAATCGAGCTGCATCAATAGTCAATTTTCCGGACTGTTGTGGGAAAAGCACAAACTGACGATAGATTGTTGAGTGATAATTGCGGCCTTTATAATGTTCTAATCCCCACCGTCTGTCATTGGGTAATTCTACCTCTTGAGAATGAAATCCTTTAAAATCAGGGAGCTTTACATTATCAAATCCACGAAGATCAACTACTGTATATATTTTATATGTCAACAGAATGGCTTCCTGTTCATAAACATTAGTCTTGCTAAGTGTAGCCGTAATGAACAAATCGTTATTGGAAATAGAAGTACCGCTTGATGAAGATGAGCTTCTTCCTCCTTGTCCACTTCCTGCACCTTGTGCATTCGACGATTGGTCAGCTGGCAACACTTTGATCTTCACAGAATTGGATAAGTATTGATCCTTTCCCACCGAAAGTGTAGCACCAGGAATCGTATATTCGCCCTCTGCCTTGGCCAATAAAATATAAGTATAGGTAAGATTTTCCGTAACATTCCCATTAAAATTTTGTCTGCTATAGGAACGGCTAGGTCCCATCAGTACATCAAATCCTTTGATAGACGGAACTCGAAAATCTTTCACCTTTTGCGTGTTTACTGTATATGATAGCCTGAGTTGATCTCCCACAGCTACAACATCAGGAGCTGCTGATGCTGTGAATGTCACTTTGTCATCGGCATAACTGCACAAAGCCGTGGCAAACAATGCCATCCATAAGAAAACAATTTTTCTCATATATTATTTGTTGTTATTTAATTTACCAATCTTTCTCCAAGCGATTACCTTTGATAACCTGCTGTTGTTTTTTCACTTTATCTTGTACGTCTTTCTCATCCAGCATTACGGAGTTCAACAACTGTTCAGCATTCTCCTTAGACATCTGATTGTCCTGTTTCTGTTGCTGAGGAGGTTCCTGCTGTTGATCATTATTTTGATTCTGTTGCTGATTTTGTTGCTGATCTTGCTTCTCTTCCTGCTTCTGTTGGTTTTGCTGATTATCCTGATTTTGCTGATCTTGTTGTTGATCTTTCAGCAATTTCTGCGCCAAAGCCAGATTATAACGTGTCTCATCATCCTTCGGATTATTACGAAGCGATTCTTTATATGCCTCTATTGCCTTTGCATAATCTTTCTGTGATTGGAAAATGACACCCATATTATGGTAAATCTGTGCCAGATTAGGTTTCTCTTTTTCCACTTTGGCTGCACCGGCAAATTGCTCCATAGCCTCCTGCAGTTTATTCTGTTGCATCAGCGTATTTGCCAAATTGTACATGGCAACAGTTGATTTCGGATTAATCTCCAAAGCTTTCCTGTAATTAACTTCAGCATTTTCATACACACTGTCGTTATACATACGATTCCCTTTTCGTATGAGATCACGCTCTGCTTTTTGTGCATGTACGGTCGTAGCTGCTATTAACAGAAAAAACAAACCTATATATTTCTGATAACACATACTCATTGCTCCTTTTTCTTAGTTGAAAATAAATGGATATTGCGGAACAGTGGATTCTTACGTTCCAATATCAGCATTTCAGCCAACAGAAGAATTAAAATAATCCATGCCACTGCTTGAAACTGTTCATTATACTCAGTGTAAACCTTGGTTTCCACATCCGCCTTGGCCATCTTGTCTATCTCACTGATAATTGCTTTTTGCGCATTATTCGTATTATCCACACGAACATAAATGCCATTACCCGTCTTGGCTATTTCCTGACACATCTGTTCGTTCAGGCGCGTCACGATAACGTTACCTTCACGGTCGCGGCGATAGTCATTGGTTCCCTCCACAGGAATAGGAGCTCCATCTGGTAAACCAACTCCCAACACATTGACCTGAATACCTTTTTCCGTAGCAGCCTTAACAGCTTCCATGGCCCCACCTTCATGGTTTTCACCATCGGTAATCAAAATAATGGCACGACCTACACCTTCCTGAGGTGTAAAACTGCGAGTGGCCAAATTGATTGCAGTTCCGATAGCAGTTCCTTGCTTGGATATTAATGAAGGATCAATTGTTTCCAAAAACATCTTGGCCGAAATATAATCATTCGTGATAGGAAGTTGAGTAAAGGCATCACCTGCAAACACAATCATCCCCACTTTGTCATTCTGCATCTTGTCCACGAGTCGAGCCATCAATCGTTTAGCCTTTTCCAATCGGCTAGGCTGCACGTCTTGTGCCAACATTGAATTTGAGATATCCAACGCTACCATCACTTCTACGCCTTGTCTCTTGACTGTTTCAAGTTTTGATCCGAACTGAGGGCGGGCCAGCAATACAGAAAAAAAGCCAATAGCAACCCATACAAACCAAAACTTTACATCAGGACGATATCGTGAAACATCCGGCATTAACTGGGCCATCAATATCGGATCGCCAAATTTCTGGATTTCCTTACGTCTGCGATAGTTGGAATACAAATAAAATGCAATCAACAATGGCAACAGTATCAGCAAATATAAATATGCAGGTTCTTCAAAGCGAAACATATCTTTATATACTCTAATTACAAATTATACTTCATATACACTTGCTGTTCCCTTCCAACTATTATGGAATTTTTTTCAGAATAGTATTGCGTAACAGCACTTCAAGCAATACACACAAGAATGCACCTAGAGCAAACCAGCGATATTCTTCCTGTCGCTTACTGAACTCCTTGACACTGAGTTTGGTTTTCTCCAATTTGTCGATTTCTTCATATACCTCTTTCAGCTTGGAATTGCTTGTAGCACGAAAATAGTTACCGTCTGTAGTGCCTGCTATTTGCGTCAAAGTCTTCTCGTCTATCTCTACAGGCATATTGACATACTGTACCGTACCTCCTACCGGATAAGGATAGGGAGCCATTCCGTTTGTACCCACACCAATGGTATAAACGCGAATACCGAAGCTCTTGGCTATCTCGGCTGCCGTCAGAGGCGAGATGTCTCCCCTGTTGTTCGTTCCATCAGTAAGAAGGATGATGACTTTGGACTTAGCCTTGCTGTCTTTCAGTCGGGTAACCGCATTGGCTATACCCATGCCCACAGCTGTACCATCCTCAATCACACCACATTTGATGTCCTTTATCAAATTCAGCAATACTGCATGGTCTACTGTCAGTGGACATTGTGTGAAACTCTCACCTGCAAAGAGTGTGATACCGATATTATCATTGGGGCGACCATTGATAAACTGAGCAGCCACATCTTTCGCTGCCTCCAATCGGTTAGGTTTCAAATCTTCTGCCAGCATACTGGTAGAAACGTCGACAGCCATCATGATGTCTATACCTTCTATCTCACTATTTTGCCAGCTGTCCGTAGTCTGAGGACGTGCCAATACCAAAATAAGCAGTACCAAACTGATGATACGCAGAACAAACGGTGCATGAAGCAGATAGTTCTTATAACTTTTAGGAGTATGGGCATAAACACGTGCATCAGAAATCTGAAGGGTTGCCTCGTTATTTCTGCGCTTCATGATATACCATACTATATAAGGTATAAGCAAAAGCAATAGAAATAGATATTCAATATTAGCAAAAACCATTGTTTCTACGTTTTAAGCAAAGTAATTATACAACTCTTTACATATATAGACTACTGCCCAAATAAAGGCTGCAGCAGCCAGGACAGCTCCCACTCCCAATAAAATTTTAGTTTGCAGGGAACGCTTCTCTACAATCGTTATTTCGGTAGGTTGCGGTTTAGCGTTTTCGTCTTCTTTCTCTTTGGTCTCATTAATGAAATCTACCGCATTAATCAGGTTAGCATCATTTTCATTCATCAGCGGATTGTGTTTGGCAAATTTCACCAAATCGGCTGTCTGAAATAATATGCGCAGATCAGATAAAGCCTCTTTATCATTTGTTTCCAACAACTTTTCGATAATCTCAGTGGAAGTCATTTCTAACGCATTGAAACCAAAACGCTCTTTGATATAGGTGCGAAGAGTGTCTGTTAATTCCGTATAGTACTCCTTCGGTTGTCCTTTCTGCCATACTTTCTCTTGTTTGATGCGCTCAATTTCCTGCATAGCTACTTGGTGTGGCGGTAACTTGGGCTCCACTTTCACTTTACGGATAATGGGCTTGTTGTCGCGAATTCGCTTCACCAGATAGATGGCAGCCAACAAGAAGGGAGCCAGCAACAGTACGCAAGCTATAAACAAATACCAGTCTGCCCACACAAAAGGAGCGTTCATCACTGTTTTAGGACCAAAAAACTGGTCAGGATGCAACGTATCCACAGGAATAGAATAGACTTTCAGTGCCAATGCCTTTGACCGGTAGGGTTTATTGTCTACCAAGACTTCCATCGGTGGGAGATAATAAAGTGCAGAATCGAAAGACGTGATGGTATATTCCTGAGTAATCAAGGTACGCTTCCCGTCGTTCAACAGCTGTGTATCGGGTTTTGCCACATCAACGATTTCCACTCCACGTACCAGCGTATCTCTGTATGCCGGAAATATGGCCCGTTTGTTGGCGTCAAGCGACACTTCCAGTTTAATTTTTGCCTGCTCACCAATCAATATTTGCAAAGAGTCGATACTCGCATCCACCGTTACGGATTGAGCATACCCTTTACCCATAAAAATCAGTGCCAGAGCTATAGAAAACAAATATCTTTTCATCATTCAAACGATCTTTTCTTTACGACATCAGTTCCTCTTTGCAAACAGTGTCATCAAGGCTTTCACATAGTCTTGGTCGGTACGCACTGAAACATTGTCCACATTACTTTTAGTAAATGTTTCATTCAGTTCAGCCTGCTTATTCACCCACCATTCGTGATGAGCTTTGCGCACTGCACGCGATGACGTATCTATCCACTGCTCGTGCCCCGTTTCAGCATCCTTTATTTTCATCAGGCCGATGGCCGGAAGTTCTTCCACACGTCGGTCATACACCTGTATGGCCACCACGTCATGCTTGCGGTTGGCAATGGTCATAGCATTCTTGAAACTCTCCTGGTCGATGAAATCAGAAAGGACAAAAGCCGTGCACCGACGTTTCATGACATTTGTCAGGTATTCCAGCCCCATACGAATATTCGTACGTCGACTTTCTGCATGGAAATCAATCAATTC
Organism: Bacteroides togonis; assembly: GCF_900130135.1. Lineage (NCBI taxonomy): Bacteria > Pseudomonadati > Bacteroidota > Bacteroidia > Bacteroidales > Bacteroidaceae > Bacteroides > Bacteroides togonis. The sequence goes on from NZ_LT670820.1 coordinate 557,742, forward strand.
TCTGATGATATACAAGATGTGCTTACGTCCCTTCTTGGGAGGAATGAATTTTTCTATCCGGTCAGAGAAAAAGATGACTCCAATCTTATCATTGTTCTGAATGGCCGAAAAAGCCAATGTGGCAGCAATTTCGGTCACCATATCCTTCTTCATCTGCTTCACCGTACCAAATTCCAAACTACCGGAAACATCGACCAGCAACATCACCGTCAATTCACGTTCTTCTTCGAAGACCTTAACATAAGGTTTATTAAAACGTGCCGTTACATTCCAGTCGATATCACGAATGTCATCGCCAAACTGATATTCGCGCACTTCGGAAAAAGCCATTCCCCTACCCTTGAAGGCCGAATGGTATTGTCCTGCAAAAATATTGCTGGACAAGCCGTGTGTTTTAATTTCTATTTGGCGAACTTTCTTTAATAGTTCAGTGGTTTCCATCTGCAAGTTTCAAAAATAAACTATCAGAGTCCCGCATACAAGGGACTTAAATATACCAATTATAATCTACAACTTTTCAGAAATATTTCCGCTTACCGCGGAATATCCCTTTTGTTGATGCATCAAGGCACTTCTACCTTGTTCAGGATGCGACTTACAATCTCATCCGAAGTCAAGTTGCTGGCTTCAGCCTCGTAAGTCAGACCGATACGATGACGCAATACGTCATGAGCAACGGCACGCACATCTTCAGGAATAACGTAACCACGACGTTTGATGAAAGCATAACTGCGTGCAGCCAGTGCCAAATTGATGGAAGCACGTGGAGAGCCGCCGAATCCTATCATCTCCTTCAAATCCTTCAGATCATATTTTTCAGGATAACGGGTTGCGAAAACAATATCTACAATGTATTTTTCGATTTTCTCATCCAAATACACCTGACGTACCACCTTACGTGCTTCGATAATTTCTTCAGCCTTCAGAATAGGACGTACGTTTGCTTTTTCTCCGTTTATATTCTGACGGATAATCAACTTTTCTTCTTCCAGTTTCGGATAATCAATGATGACCTTCAACATAAAACGGTCCACCTGAGCTTCGGGAAGCGGGTAAGTACCTTCCTGCTCAATCGGATTTTGAGTTGCCATTACCAGGAAAGGTTCGGGCAACCTGAATGTTTCTTTTCCGATAGTCACTTGGCGCTCCTGCATCGCCTCGAGCAATGCACTCTGTACCTTGGCAGGAGCACGGTTAATTTCATCAGCCAATACAAAATTGGCAAAAACGGGACCTTTCTTTACCTGAAAACTCTCGTCCTTTTGACTATAAACCATGGTACCGATAACATCGGCCGGCAACAAGTCCGGTGTAAACTGGATACGGCTGTATTTGGCATCGATCAAAGAAGCCAGTGTCTTGATCGCCAAAGTCTTCGCCAAGCCCGGCACACCTTCCAATAATACATGTCCGTCGGAAAGCAAACCGATCAACAAAGATTCTACCAAATGTTTTTGTCCTACGATGACCTGGTCCATTCCAGCAGTCAGATTGGTAATGAAAGCACTTTGTCTTTCAATCCGCTCATTCAGTTCACGGATATCAATAGTTTCAGCCATAAATCAATATTTTTTAAGTTCTATTTTTCTGTTTTTATTGCATCGGCGCAAGCCTTTCTTTTTTTGCTCCCCAAAAGTACAGGAAATTCATTAACCATACCAACTAATTTTTATTAAAAATAGAGGCCAAACCTTTAGATTAAACTAAATTCACTCCCGCATCAAATATTTACGCCCTTCCTTTCAACAATTTTTGGAATGATAACGTATCTGTAGAAAAGTTCCCGGCCATCATATACCGTGAAACTTTGATTTCACCGCATCTCGTTATTTCATAAGTACTTATACTGAAATTGAAAGCATGAAAGAATTGATACCAAATCTGATTTTAGATAGGTATTTGCAAAGTATACCAGTATCTTTCACTTTGAAAGATGACATGAAAGAGTTCCTTTCACAGAAAAAGATATTGTAGGATGTCAAAACAATGCTTCCCAAAAGAACAAACAAAGTCCTTGTTTTAGCTACATAAAGTTCCTCTTTAGTTTTCTAAAGTGGCACTTTACAAGGCTAAAGTTGATGTTTACAGAAACTATAATGGACATATAGTTTGCCTATCGTTACTGTTTTTTGATCAATTTCGGAATTTTAAGTGTGGTACCAGAAGTCACATTATTCGGATTCTTCAACACATCTGCATTATGCTTCACAATGTAAGGCCATAAAGCCTTTGTTCCGTAAAACCGTAAAGAAATCCGTGTCAACGTTTCTCCTTCTTTTACTGTATATGTCGTCTCTGTCCCCACTATTTCATAATTAACAGAATCCGGATTTACAGGCTGCGACTTGACTGTTGCTTTTTTGACAACTTTTTGAGGCTCCTCAGGAACAACTTTTTTCTCCACTTGCTGTCTTGAAGCTGGATTTTCCTCTGCAATAGTCGGTTGTGGAATTCGAAGTGTATCTTCGGTTCTTTTGAAAGAGTCTTCCTGGATAGAATCCTGCTGTAAACCCATTGTAACAGTTGAATAAGTGTATTCCCCCTCAGACGATACTGGGATCGATTCCTCTTGCAAATCGGGATAATAAAGATAGAAAACAATGCCTGCACAAGCCAAGAGAACACATGCCAGTGCAATCATAAACCATTTCAAACCATTATCCTTATTTTCCTTTATATCCGTTTGCTGCAGAACGCCCTCATACGTATCCTCCTTTTGTTGCGAGTTTTTCAGTGTTTCTTCTGTTGTAGAGATTTTGCCTTCCTCTTCCTGTTGTTCATCAGCATCCTCTTCCTTAGCAACTTTTTCAGTCGCAATAACCGATTCAATGAGTGGAGAAGCAGGCTCAGAAGGAATTTCCGATATCGTATCCAACTCATCTGCGACATTTTGCCCAATAGAAACATCTTCTAACTCATCCTCGCCAGCCTTTTCTATCGGTGTATCTTCCAAGACAGTATTCTCATTTAAGATTACAGTTTCAAAATGTCCAAACGGCCTGTTTATTAATTCTTTAAGTGCTGAATCAGGCGTAAAGGAGACTTTTGTATGCCCTTGTATCTCGATTCGTTCTCCAGTATTGACATCGATGCTTCCACGACTTTCGACACCAATCAGCTTGAACGTACCCAATCCTTTTATTTTAACATACTTGTCTTGCTCCAGCCCTTCCTCTATTACTGCAAAGAAAGTCTTTACGAATTCCTCCGCTTCTTTGGGAGTAATACGATGCTTTTCAACAAGCAGTTCTATCAAGTTCTGTATGTTCACTTTTTCATTCATAGCAGCAAATCACCCAAGGTCTAGAGGAAGATTTTATTTAAACTTTTCTTTCAACAGAGTACTAGGCCGGTATGTAAGTACCAACTTAGGAGGAACCAGCATGCGTTGCTTGGTTGTAGGGCTCACAGAAATACGCTCTGCTTTTTTCCTTACTTCAAAAGTTCCAAATCCTTGAATAGCCACAACGTTTCCTTCTTCCAGCTGTTGAGTCATGCCAGAAAGTAAGGAAGATATTAATTCCGAAGTGTCTTTCAAGGTATATCCCAGCCTTTTTGATAACTCTGACGTAAAATCTTTATTGTTCACTCGTCTTTTTCTGTTTTATATTTTACGGATGCTATATTAGCAAAATTCCGTCACATGAGCAATATGTTTTTGAAAAAACTTTAGATAATGCGTCCATAAAGGTCGAAATCATCGGAATTTACAATCTCTACCTGATAAAAATTACCGATAATCAGTTGTTTTCCGTTTCTTTCAATCAATACTTCCGGATCCACTTCAGGAGAGTCAAACTCAGTACGCCCTATATAGTAATCGCCTTCTACACGATCGATAATGACTTTCATCTGTCGACCAATTTTTGCTGCACTAAGTTCTGATGAAATCTCCTGCTGAATAGCCATCAATTCATCCAAACGTACTTGTTTTACTTCCTGAGAAATGTTGTCTTCGTAATTATTGGCTGCAAAAGTTCCCTCTTCTTCCGAGTATGCAAAAGCTCCCATTCGATCGAAACGAACCTTACGCACAAACTCCTTCAACTCTTCAAAATCCGCTTCCGTTTCTCCAGGATGACCTACCATCAGAGTAGTGCGTAAATGAATACCCGGTACTTCTTTTCGGAAGTTTTCTATCAATTGATAAGTCTGTTCTTTGGTAACATGCCTGCGCATCTTTTGCAACATGTTGTCACTAATATGCTGCAAGGCAATGTCCATATATTTACACACATTGGGACGTTCACGCATTACGCGGAAGAGGTCAGTCGGGAAATGTGCCGGATAGGCATAATGTAACCGTATCCACTCTACTCCAGGTATGTCAGCGATACGCTCCACTAATTCCGGAAGCATTTGTTTATGATACAGATCCACACCATAATAGGTCAATTCCTGTGCAATGATCTGAAATTCTTTTACGCCACGATCGACCAGATACCGAACCTCCTGCAATATTTCTTCCATCGGCCGTGAAACGTGACGCCCTGTGATGATAGGAATAGCACAATAGGAACACTTCCGATCACATCCTTCAGATATTTTCAGATAAGCGTAATGAGCGGGAGTTGTAAGAACTCGTTCATTGTGAAGTTCTTCCTGATAATTCTTTCCTAAATCATGCAAGAGTTCTTTCCAGTTGAATTTACCGTAGAATTTGTCCACTTGAGGAATTTCAATAGCCAGTTCCTTCAGATAGCGTTCGGAAAGACATCCCATGACATAGAGTTTCTTGAGCAATCCCTCTTCTTTTGCCTGAGCAAATTCCAAAATCATGTTGATGGACTCCTCTTTGGCATCACCAATGAAGCCACATGTATTGATAACTGCAATTTCCCCTTGAGGACGTTCTGCGTCATGGGTTACGTGATAACCAGCTTCCTCAAGCTGGCGCATTAAATGTTCTGAATCAACCAGATTTTTAGAGCAACCTAAAGTAATGATGTCTATTGTATTCTTTTTCATCTGTTCTCACCAAACAACGAATCTACGAACTCTCTTCTATTGAAAACTTGCAAGTCTTCCATTCCTTCACCCAATCCGATATATTTTACCGGTATCTTGAACTGATCAGATATGCCAATAACAACTCCACCTTTGGCTGTTCCGTCCAACTTGGTTACCGCCATAGCCGTCACTTCTGTTGCCAGAGTAAACTGCTTGGCTTGCTCAAAAGCATTTTGACCGGTAGAGCCATCCAATACTAACAATACTTCATTGGGAACATCTGGATTTATCTTCTTCATGACGTTCTTTATCTTCGTCAATTCGTTCATTAAGCCCACCTTGTTATGCAGTCGTCCTGCAGTATCAATGATAACCACATCAGCATCATTGGCCATAGCAGACTTTAATGTATCAAAGGCTACAGAAGCTGGATCAGAGCCCATTTTCTGCTTGATAACAGGAACGCCAACCCTTTCACCCCATATCACAAGCTGCTCAACAGCTGCAGCACGGAACGTATCGGCTGCTCCTAGATAAACAGATTTTCCGGCTTTCTTGAACTGATAAGCCAGTTTTCCGATCGTAGTCGTCTTTCCCACTCCATTTACACCTACCACCATAATTACGTATGGCTTCTTTGCAATAGGTGCATCAAAGTCATTGGCATCATCTGTATTATTTTCTGTAAGCAGCATCGAAATTTCATCACGCAGGATATGGTTCAGTTCCTGTGTATTCATGTATTTTTCAGATGCAGCCCTCTTCTCTATCCTTTCAATGATTTTGAGTGTAGTCTCTACACCAACATCCGAAGTGATAAGTATTTCTTCAAGGTTATCCAGCACTTCGTCATCTACTTTCGTTTTTCCAGCTATAACACGTGCTATCTTTCCAAAAAAACTTTCTTTGGTTTTGGACAAACCTTTATCCAATGTTTCCTTTTTCTCTTTTGAAAAAAAACTAAAGAATCCCATATACTTTATTATAATGCATTATTGCACAAAGATAGTGAAAAAAAACGATTAACAATTGGTCTACAAAAAGAAATCCTCTTGACAGACTGGCTGACAAGAGGATTTTTATCAAAAGTGATTACTCAGAATCTTATTTTTTGAAAAAGTCTTGAACCTTTTCATTAGGAACCATTTGCTCATCAAAGATGTAAGCACCAGTCTTAGGCGACTTAACCATCTTGATAACCTTTGTATAAGCACGACCTTCTTTAGAACCTTCGTGCAAACTTGCTACTGTTTTCTTTGCCATGGGTTATACGTATTATTTGATTTCTTTGTGTACTGTCACTCTCTTCAAGATAGGATTGTACTTCTTCAGTTCCAATCTCTCAGTGGTGTTCTTTCTGTTCTTCGTCGTGATATAACGAGAAGTACCCGGCATACCACTATCTTTGTGTTCTGTGCATTCCAGAATTACCTGCACTCTGTTACCTTTAGCTTTCTTTGCCATATTCTAAATCTCCTCTTTTTTAACCAATTACTTTAATGGTTTTCCAATCACAATAACCTTTAGCTACAGCATCATTCAAGGCAGCGTCCAGTCCTTTCTTGTTGATAATGCGCAGACCAGCAGCACACAAGCTCAAGCTAATCCAGCAATCTTGTTCTACATAGTAGAATTTCTTGTTAAACAAGTTCAAATCAAAGGTTCTTTTGGTTCTTCTCTTTGAGTGTGAAACATTGTTGCCAATCATGGCCTTCTTTCCGGTAATTTGACAAATCTTCGACATTTCTATCTCTATTTTTATAGTTTTTACCTATACTTATTTCAAACAGAGCGCAAAGTAAGCACTTTTATCGTTAACAAACAAGCTTTTCAGGAAATAATTCATTGTATAATAGCATTTTTTCGCTATTTCAAAATTTCAATAAGCAGATCCATGGCGTTTTGTATTGCATTCTGCACATTTTTTACCCGGCCGTTATCCCCTGTTTGCATGACAGTCACAATTTCATTTTTATAGGCAACCGCTATCCAAATTGTCCCTACAGGTTTTTCCAGACTTCCACCTCCCGGCCCTGCAATGCCCGAAGTTGCGATAGCGCAATCTGTTTTCAACGTATTCATCGCTCCTGCGGCCATTTCCATAACCGTTTCCCGACTAACCGCTCCGTATTTTTCCAGAGTCTCAGAAGAGACATGTAGTAAGCTGATTTTCACATCATTCGAATAGGCCACAATACCTCCCATGAAATACTCTGAACTACCCGCCACCGATGTAATAGCAGCAGCGACCCCTCCACCCGTACAGCTTTCTGCGGTGGAAAGGGACAGTTTTTTCGATTTGAGCAAATTGCCCAATTCCTCTTCTGCCTTCACAAAAATCCCCTTTCTTCTATTATTTTATTTTAAAGTAACACGCGAATAAGCAGGCGCTTCCATCGGGCAAAAATCCTTGTCCTGATACTTGAAGTATCCTGTAATAGCAATCATAGCAGCATTGTCTGTCGTATAGCTGAATTTAGGTATAAAGATTTTCCATCCATACTTTTCAGCATGTTCACGGAAAGCATTTCTTAAGCCATTGTTTGCCGAAACGCCTCCAGCTACAGCTACTTCTTTAATATTATACTGCTTGGCCGCCTTGCGGAGCTTGTCCATCAAAATATCTACAATAGTCGCTTCCAGCGATGCTGCCAAATCGGTTTTGTGGTGCTCTATGAAATCGGGGTCATCTTTTATCCAATCGCGAAGGGAATACAAAAACGATGTTTTCAGTCCGCTAAAACTATAATCTAGCCCAGGAATATGCGGCTTACTGAAACTAAAAGCTTTTGGATTGCCTTGGCGTGCCAGTTTATCGATAATGGGTCCTCCTGGATACCCCAACCCCATTACTTTTGAACATTTATCAATTGCTTCACCTGCAGCATCATCAATAGTTTGTCCCAGAATCTCCATATCATTATAGGCTCTTACCAGAATGATTTGCGAGTTTCCTCCTGAAACCAGCAAGCAAAGGAATGGGAAATTAGGTTGTATATTCTCTTCACCTTCTGCTTTAATGAAATGAGCTAACACATGTCCAGTCAAATGATTAACATCTATCATCGGTATTCCTAATGAACGTGCAAATCCTTTAGCAAAAGACACTCCGACCAACAATGAACCCATCAGACCGGGTCCTCTGGTAAAAGCAACAGCACTCAATTCTTCCTTGGTTACTCCCGCACGTTTCAAAGCCTCGTGTACAACCGGCACAATGTTTTGCTGATGGGCACGAGAGGCCAATTCGGGCACAACCCCACCGTATGATTCGTGTACAGCTTGACTGGCCACAACATTCGATAACAGGAAACCATCTTTGATTACAGCTGCCGAAGTATCGTCACACGAACTTTCTATCCCTAATATTATTGTACTCATAGTGTTTATTTACGTTTAAGCTCTGCAAAAGTAGTGATAAAAGTAGTATGGATAATGTATTATTTCATATTTTTGTGTGGCAAAATATAAATTAACGATATTATCAAAGGACTGAAACAAACATTACGTTGGATTATCGGTATAATTATAATATCTTATATCGGTATAGCATTGTTGCTGAATATCCCCTACATTCAGCGCAAAATGTCTATGTTTATAGCCGATGAATTAGAAAACCTGTTAGACACCAGACTAACTTTAGGACGTATCCATCTTGGACTTCTGAACCGCATCGTCATCGAGGATCTTATGCTGGACGACCGTTCAGGAAAGGAAATGCTTAAGGTCACACGTTTTTCTGCAAAATTCGATATTCTCCCACTTTTTCAAGGACGCATTTCCATCAACAACATTCAATTGTTCGGCTTTACTGCCAACCTTGAGAAAGCCACTCCGCAATCTGATCCGAATTTTCAGTTTATAGTCGACACATTTGCATCTAAAGATACCGTCCCAAAACAGACAAATCTCAATTTAAGAATCAATTCTCTCCTGCTTCGTCGAGGGAGAGTCTCATATAATGTCTTGTCGGAAAAAGAAACTCCTGGAAAGTTCAATGTTAATCATATCAACCTACGCAATATCATTGCCAGCATTTCGTTGAAAGCCCTTCAAAATGATTCCATCAACGCATCTATCAAGCGAATGAGCCTTGAGGAACACTCTTCTGGCTTTAAACTAGACAAACTGGGACTAAAGATAACTGGCAATGAGCAAAAAATGCAAATAGCAGGCTTTTGCATCGAGATGCCTCATACCAATCTGCGAATGGATACCATCCACATGGAATATGACAGCCTGAAAGCTATGGAAGATTTTGTCCATAACGTTCGTTTTTCTTGTCATATGCTTCCATCGGATATCACTTTATGCGATTTATCAGCATTTGTACCAGCTTTTTCATCTTTTAAAGACTCACTACAGATAGAAGCAGAAGTAAACGGTACGATAGACCAACTGAATTGCCCACGATTAATGATATCGTCTGGTAAGCAGTTTTTGCTAAGAGGAGATGTTTCGTTTCAAGATTTATCTCATTTTCAAGATGCTTACGTATTTGGAAATTTGTCTCATTTGCATGCTAATCCTGATGGAGTTGCATTCTTTATCAAAAATTTCAGTAAGAACTACAAAGGAGTCCCCCCAATGCTTCAACGATTGGGTACCATCAGCTTTCAGGGAGAAATATCCGGCTATTTCACTGATTTAGTTACCTACGGACGCTTGCGTACCAATATTGGCAGCCTGAGCACTGATATAAAATTCAGTTCAGACAAGGAAAAAGAATCAATATCCTATTCAGGTTCCATGGCAACATCCGATTTTGAACTTGGAAAACTGACCGACAATCCTAAATGGGGAAAAATAACGTTCAACATGGGAGTACAGGGACGTCATACCTCCCATAGCTATCCGTCCATCGAAGCCAAAGGACTCATCTCTTCCTTTGACTACAGTGGCTATACGTATGAAAACATAACTTTAGACGGTGAATACAAACAAGGAGGTTTTACAGGCAGCATTGTGTTAGATGATGAAAATGCCTCCCTGAATCTAAACGGAACGATTAATATAGCCAGCAAAATACCGACTTTCAATTTCTTGGCTGAAGCCAAGCATGTACGTCCTCATACATTGAACCTAACACCCAAATATAAGGATGCAGAATTTTCCGTCAAACTAAAGGCAGACTTTACAGGTGGCTCCATCGACGAAATGAATGGTGAAATCAATATTGACAGCCTGCAATTTATATCTCCAGAACAATCATATTTGATGGATAACTTCAAGTTGACAGCTACACAACAAGCCGAATCCAAACGACTTGATATCCATTCCGCATTTTTGCGGGGAAGTATCGTTGGCGATTATTCCTATCATACATTACCAACCAGCTTTTTGAACATCCTGCATAAATACATTCCTGCATTACTGCCTCTCAATACACAAAAAACGATCAATACCGAAAACAATTTTGGTTTTGATCTGCATATCTACAATACAGAATTATTTTCAAAAGTTTTTGGACTTCCACTTACTGTCTATACCCACTCCACATTAAAAGGATACTTCAATGACAAAGCTCAGCGTATGCGTGTGGAAGGCTATTTTCCGCATTTACGGTATAACAATAAGTTTATTGAATCCGGATTGATCTTGTGTGAAAATCCAAGCGATCATTTTCATGCCCGTATCCGTTTCACTCATAGAAAAGCTGAAAGTTCCGTCAACTTAGCCATAGAAGCGTTAGCAAAAAACGATAGCATTCAAACCATATTAAACTGGGGGAATAGTAGTAAAATCACTTACAGTGGACAACTTTCCAGTACAGCCCGCTTTATGAGGCAACAGCTAGAGACACAAGCTCAATTACCTCGTCGACAAGCAAAACGCAACCATTTCCCAAAACAGTCTCCCCTAAAAATGGTGGTTGATATTCATCCTACAGACATCATTTTGAATGACACATTATGGAATATTCATCCAGCACAAGTTGTACTTGATTCGGGCAAGGTGTATGTGCATAATTTCAATTTTACCAATCAAAAACGTTTTCTTCGCATCAATGGAGTCTTGTCTGATCAGCCTGAAGACACAGTACATCTGGACCTTCAACAAATCAATATCGGATATGTATTTGATATAGCTGATTTAGGAGTCAATTTCCAGGGTGAAGCCACTGGACCCGCATATGCAACCGGTGTTTTCAAAAAGCCCGTCATGAGCACAGATCTGTTTATTCGCAATTTAGGGATCAACAACGGTCTACTCGGTGATGCCAATATACATGGAGAATGGCATCACGATATCAAAGGGATTTATTTGGATGCACGTATTCGTGAAGCAGATATTGCACGAACACATGTTCATGGATTTATTTACCCCATTAAACCTACCAGTTCACTCGACTTACAAATCGAAGCAGATGGCACGAACTTGAAGTTCATACATTATTATATGAAAGACATCACTCCTGAATTTGCAGGACGTGCCAAGGGGAATGTACATTTCTATGGAAAGTTTAAGGCATTAACAATGGAAGGGCAAGTGTATGGAGACGCTTCCATGAAAGTAGATGTGCTAAACACAACTTTTTTTGTAAAAGACAGCATCTACATTGAACCTGGCGGGTTAACCTTCAAAAGCAACCGAATCTCTGACATGTATGGGAATCAAGGAACCATGAATGGCTACTTACATTATACTCATTTTAAGAATCTAAGCTATCGTTTTAATTTCAATGTAAATAATATGCTGCTTATGAACACCAAGGAATCTGTTGATTTCCCGTTTTACGGCACTGTCTATGGCACGGGAAATGCCAGTATAGCCGGCAACGCAGCAGAAGGTGTGAACATTGACGTAGCTATGACAACCAACCGGAATACCAATTTTACCTATATCAAAGACAATGTGACTACAGCAACCAGTAATCAGTTCATCCATTTTGTTGATAAAACACCAAGGCGCACAGTCCAAAATGATATTCTGCTTTCTACTTACGAAATAGCCCAAAAAGATCTAGAAAAAGAAGAGCAAGAACAAGATATAGATACCGATATCCGGCTTAATCTCATCATAGACGCAACCCCCGATGCAACCATGCGTATTATTATGGATCCGATAGCTGGTGATTACATTAGTGGACGAGGAACAGGTAATATCCGCACGGAATTCTACAACAAAGGAGACGTCAAACTCTTTGGGAATTACCGTATCAGCCAAGGTATATATAAATTCAGCCTACAGGAAGTCATCCGCAAGGATTTCATTATCAAAGATGGAAGTACTATCACCTTCAATGGAAATCCTGCTAATGCCAATCTGGACATACAGGCCAATTATACAGTCAATTCGGCATCGCTCAACGATTTGATTTCTGATGCAAGCGACTTCGTCAATCAAACCAACGTAAAAGTAAACTGCGTGATGAACCTGAGTGGACACCTTACTTCGCCCACCATTAAGCTGGATTTGGAACTGCCTAACGAGCGCGATGAGATAGAAGCTCTGGTGCGGAACTATATCCCCACCGACGAACAGATGAATATGCAGATATTGTATTTGCTCAGCATCGGAAAATTCTATCCTTCGGAAACCTTCGGAACAGGGCAGAATTCAGATATGATGTCCAGCGTACTGTCTTCCACACTTTCAGGACAATTGAATAATGCACTGTCGCAAATCATAGACAACAACAATTGGAATGTAGGTACCAACTTCAGTACTGGTGAAAAGGGCTGGACTGACATGGAGTTTGAAGGAATGCTGTCCGGACAACTACTCAACAACCGCCTCCTTATAAACGGAAACTTCGGGTATCGGGAAAACCCGATGGCAAACACCAACTTCGTTGGAGACTTCCAGGCTGAATGGCTTGTTACCCGTTCCGGAGAAATACGCCTCAAAGCTTATAATGAGACAAACGATCGCTATTATACTCAAACGAATCTTACCACTCAAGGCATAGGTATCATATTCCAAAAAGACTTTGAAAAGTGGAATGAATTGCTATTCTGGAAAAAGTGGAAACTTTTACAACTAAAAAGACTAAGAGCTAAAAAGGAAAAATCGGAAAATAAAACAGAAGTTCAAACAGATTCCTCATCAAAATAATACGCAAAAAATGAGCCTTGCTGATTTTGTGTTTGCAGCAAAAATCCAGCAAGGCTCAAAATATTTTAAATGATTCTAATCCATTAATATGAACGGGCAAAAATAACACGGCAAGCCGAAGGTTTACCTGTTACCATACATTTACCCGGATCCTTATCACCAGGAACCAATGAATCAAACGGAATACAACGGATAGTAGCCTTGGTTTCCTCCTTAATCTTTTCTTCTGTTTCGGTAGTGCCGTCCCAGTGTGCCAAGATGAAACCACCCTCTTCGATCTTCTCCTTGAACTCGTCGTAGCTGTCTACTGTCGTAATGCGGCTGTTACGATAATTCAAGGCTTTCTGATAGATATTGTTCTGAATATCTTCCAACAGATTCTTTACATACTCTTCGATACCGTCGCACGAACGGGTTTCTTTCTCCAAAGTATCGCGACGCATCACTTCCACCGTATTGTTTTCCAGGTCGCGGCCTCCCATTACAAGACGTACGGGAACTCCCTTTACTTCGTAATCAGCAAACTTAAAGCCCGGACGTTTGTTATCAGCGTTGTCATACTTCACGGAAAGACCCATCGCCTTCAGCTTGGCAACGATGCCGGCTACCTTCTCGTCGATCTTTTGCAACATCTCCATATTCTTATAGATAGGAACAATGACTACCTGGATCGGAGCCAGATGCGGCGGTAGTACCAGACCGTTGTCATCGGAGTGTGTCATGATCAACGCACCCATCAGACGCGTAGATACGCCCCATGAAGTAGCCCAAACATATTCCAGCTTGTTCTCCTTATTGACAAACTGAACGTCAAACGCTTTAGCGAAATTCTGTCCCAAGAAATGAGACGTACCGCTCTGTAATGCTTTACCATCCTGCATCATCGCCTCAATGGTATAAGTATTGAGTGCACCAGCAAAGCGTTCGTTAGCAGATTTTACACCTTTCACAACGGGCACTGCCATATACTTTTCCGCAAAGTCGGCATAGACATTCAGCATCTTAACTGCTTCTGCCTCGGCCTCTTCTTTAGTTGCATGAGCCGTATGTCCTTCCTGCCACAGGAATTCTGCCGTGCGCAGGAACAAGCGGGTACGCATCTCCCAACGGAACACGTTGGCCCACTGATTGCACAAGATAGGCAGATCGCGATAGGAGTTTATCCAATTTTTATATGTATTCCAGATAATGGTTTCTGATGTCGGACGAATAATCAGTTCTTCTTCCAATTTAGCAGCCGGATCGACAACCACTCCACCACCATTCGGATCGTTCTTCAATCGATAGTGAGTTACAACTGCACATTCTTTAGCGAAGCCTTCTACATGTTCTGCTTCGCGACTAAGAAAGGATTTAGGAATCAAAAGCGGGAAATACGCATTTACGTGTCCTGTCTCTTTGAACATGTCGTCCAGCTGACGTTGCATTTTCTCCCATATAGCGTATCCATACGGTTTGATAACCATACATCCACGCACTGCCGACTGTTCGGCCAAGTCGGCCTTGACAACCAATTCATTGTACCACTGCGAGTAGTTCTCACTGCGTTTGGTCAGGTCTTTCAGTTCTACTGCCATTTCTATCTATATTTAAGTTCGTTTTCTATCGTTTCAAATGAAGCGCAAAATTACGAATTTCTGGTGAAAAACGAAGTATCTGATTTCAGATTTTTCATGTAGGATGAAAAGAGAACAAAGTAAATGAAACGGTCTGAAGTTTTGGAAAATGAAGAATATCGCGTATCTTTACGCTAGAAATGACGACTACGTCACTGATATAATCCTATTAAGAAAGTATGAAAAAGGAAGATTTTATGCGGAAAGCCATTGAGCTTTCCATCGAGAACGTGAAGAACGGCGGAGGGCCGTTCGGGGCCGTCATCGTAAAAGACGGCGAAATCGTAGCCACAGGCGTGAACCGCGTGACGGCCAACCACGATCCTACGGCTCATGCTGAAGTTAGTGCTATCCGTGTCGCCTGCCAAAAGCTGGGCACCTTCGACCTTAGCGGATGCGAAATTTATACCTCATGCGAACCTTGCCCCATGTGTCTGGGAGCCATCTACTGGGCACACTTGGACAAAATCTATTACGGCAACAACAAGACCGACGCCGCCCGCATCGGCTTCGACGACTCGTTCATCTACGACGAACTGGCCCTGAAGCGCGAGGACCGCAACAAGGCCATGGAAGAACTCCTGCCCGACGAAGCCATCGCTGCCTTCCAGGCATGGGAGGAAAAAGCCGACAAGGTGGAATATTAAACGAGAAATCTCATCGACGGCTTGTCTGAACACTTGGACGAGACATCGATGAGATTTCTGAGCTCTCCTCCGTCTTCTCTATTTTTTCATTTTTACCTCATACAGGTCGCTGCGGCGATCTTTCAGATTGCGCACGCTGCCATAGGTGTGCAGCTCGTTCAGCAAATCCAAATCGACATCCGAAACCAGTATCATCTCCGTGTTGGGCGTAGCCTCGGCGCGCTTGCCGTCCGTGGGGAAGGTGAAATCACAAGGCGTGAAGACACCCGACTGGGCATACTGGATGTCCATGTTGTGTACACGCGGCAGGTTACCGACGCTACCTGCGATGACCACGAAGCATTCGTTCTCGATGGCGCGGGCATGGGCGCAGACCTTGACACGGCTATAGGCGTTCTGCGTGTCGGTCATGAAGGGGACGAACAGAATCTGCATGCCCTGGTCGGCCATGATACGCGACAACTCGGGGAACTCCACGTCGTAACAGATCAGGACGCCAATCTTGGCACAATCCGTATCAAACGTCTTCAGTGCCTTGCCTCCGCTCAGACCCCAACTCTTGATTTCGTCGGGCGTGACGTGTATCTTCTCGTACATCTCGTACGTGCCGTCGCGGCGGCAGAGGAAGCCTACGTTGTACAGGCGTCCGTCTTCCTTGATGAGCGGCATACTACCCGTGATGATGTTGATGTTGTAGCTGATGGCCAGCTTGATGAAGCGCTCGCGTATCTCGTCGGTATAGGCAGCCAGTCCACGGATGGCTTCAGATTCGCCCTCGTTGTTGAAACGGGCCATAAGAGGCGCGTTGAAGTATTCGGGAAAGAGGACGAAGTCGCTCTTGTAGTCGGACACGGCATCGACGAAGAACTCCACTTGCTCGAAGAGGTCGTCCAACGACGTGTAGTTACGCATCTGCCATTGCACGAGGCCCACGCGGACGGTGGTCTTCGGGCTGATATATTCCTGCGTGGGCGGCTGGTAATAGATGTTATCCCACTGGAGTAGACAGGCATAGTGCTTGGACTCTTCGTCGTTGGGCAAGTAGTTGCGCATCACCTTGCGCACGTGGAAGTCGTTGGAGAGCTGGAAGGTGAGCACGGGGTCGTAGATTTCCTTCTGGCGCACCTTGTCGATGTATTCCTTGGGGCGCATCTGGTCGGCATACTTATGGTAATTGGGGATGCGGCCGCCGAACATGATGGCCTTCAGGTTCAGCTCCTCGCACAACTCCTTACGGTATTCGTACATGCGTCGGGCCAGACGAAGTCCGCGGTATTGCGGATGGATGAAGACCTCGATACCATAAAGAATGTTGCCCTTGGGGTTGTGGGTGTTGAAGGTTTCCTTACCCGTCACCTGGGCATAGGTGTGATCGTTCTTCACATCGTCGTAGTTGACAATGATGGAGAGGGCGCAACCCACAATCTTCTCGTCGACCACCGTCACGATCTGTCCCTCGGGGAAGATGCGTATCAGTTTCTCTATCTGTTTGTGTGTCCAGAAGACATCGCTTCCGTCCGTGTAGACACGGGTGAACGACTGGGCCAGCTGGTCGTAGTCTTCAATCTGCAGATTACGTATCTGCACTTTGTTGATTTTGATGGAATCCATTGTGTATCGTTCGTTTTAAATCTGTTTTCATTAAAGCAAGGCAATCAGTTTGTCCACGTCTTCCTCGCGCGTGGCCCAGCTGGTGACGAAGCGCACCACCGTCTCCGTTTCGCCGCGGGGGCCCCACAGCTCGAAGGTGGCTTCACGCTTCAGGCGGTCGATGGTCTCGTTGGGCAGGCAGACGAACTGCTGGTTGGTGGGCGAATCGAGGTGAAGCTTGTAGCCCTTCTCCACAAAGGCCTGCTTCAGCTTCAGGGCCAGGCGGATGGCATGGGCGCCGATGCGCTGGTAGAGGCCGTCGGTAAAGAGCGTGCCAAACTGGATGCCCAACAGACGCCCCTTGGCCAGCAACGCGCCGTGCTGCTTGACGAGGGAGAAGAAATGGGGCAATCGCTCAGGGCGGGCAGCCACCACCGCTTCACCAAAGAGGGCACCTACTTTGGTACCACCAATATAAAAGACATCGCACAGGCGGGCAATGTCTTTCAACGTGACATCCGTTCCCTCGGCCGCCAGTCCGTAGCCCAGACGGGCGCCGTCCATATATAAAGGAATGTTCGCCTCGCGGCACACGCGACTCAGGTCTTCCAGCTCACGTAGGGTATAGAGCGTGCCCAGTTCCGTGGGGTGCGAGATGTAGAGCATGCCCGGCGCCACCATGTGTTCGTAGGTCTCGTCGCGGTAGAAGTTGCGGATGTAGGCCTCCACGTCGGCAGCCTTCACCTTGCCGTCGTATTGGGGCAGCGTCAGCACCTTGTGCCCCGTGGCCTCGATGGCGCCCGCTTCGTGCACATTAATGTGGGCCGACTCAGCACCCAGCACGCCTTCGTGGCGGGCCAGCAGGGCGTCGATAACGGTAGCATTCGTCTGCGTGCCGCCCACCAGGAACTGGACGGCAGCCTGCGGCTGGCCGCAAGCCTCGCGAATCAAGTCCTTGGCACGGGCCGTATAGTCATCACAACCATATCCGGGTGTCTGCTCCAGATTGGTTTCCACCAGGCGGCGCATCACTTCGGGGTGCGCGCCTTCCATATAGTCGGTATCGAAATGTATCATGGTTCGGATGTTTTTAGTAAATCGGGGGCAAAGTTACGGTTTATTTCAGCTCGCGGTTCGACGACGGGCATCTTTTTATGAAGGGGCATTCAGCTCTTTTAACAACAACTCACTAGGACATTGATTATCAGCAATAAATGAGTTTATTTTAATTTATCAGCAATAAACTGTCAGTTTATCCATATTAAACTGGGAGTTTAAAGCCATTAAACTGGTAGTTTAAACGGAGTAAACTGGCAGTACAAAGCCTGTAAACTGGCAGTACAAAATCTGTAAACAGATGGTACATCCATTGAAATCGGTTCGGTTGCCGCCTTCTTTTGGAAATAATTAGGTATCTTTGCCGTCAAGGAGAGCAAACTGCACAGCTCCTTTTCCATTGATTCAAATCATTGCTTAAACAGATATCTCATGAAAAAACAACTTTTCGCCTCACTGGCCGCCTTCTCGACCGCCGCTACGCTGGCTGCTCAAGAGCGCCCCAACATCGTAGTCTTCCTGGTGGACGACATGGGACTGATGGATACCTCCGTCCCCTTTATCACCGACCGAAACGGACAACCCGAACGCCAGCCGCTGAACGACTGGTATCGCACGCCCAACATGGAACGGCTGGCCGCGCAAGGAACATGTTTCTCCACCTTCTACGCCCAAAGTGTCAGCTCGCCTTCGCGCACGTCCATCATGACAGGACAGAACGCGGCACGCCACCGCACCACCAACTGGATAAACGCCGAAAGCAACAACCGCGACCAATTCGGTCCTTACGAATGGAACTGGCAGGGTCTGAAGGCCGATGCACAAATCTATCCTGCCGTACTGAAAGCAGCCGGATACAAGACCATCCACGTGGGCAAGGCACACTTCGGATGCAAGGACAGCGAAGGCGAAGACCCTACCCGACTGGGCTTTGACGTCAACATCGCCGGCTCGTCCATCGGCCATCCGGGCAGCTACCACGGCGAGAACGGATACGGATGGATCAAAGGGCAGCGTGCACGGGCTGTACCCGACCTGGAGCAGTATCACGGCACCTCCACCTTCCTGTCCGACGCATTGACGCTGGAGGCCGAAAAGGAGATAGACAAAGCCATCGCCGAGGGCAAACCTTTCTACCTGAACATGGCCCACTACGCCGTACACGCCCCCTTCGAGACAGACGAACGCTTCATCGGCCACTATCAGAACAGCGACAAGCCCCAGCAGGCAAAGGCCTTTGCCACGCTGATAGAGGGCATGGACAAGTCGCTGGGCGACCTGCTGGACAAGCTCGAGGAAGCCGGTGTGGCCGAGAATACACTGGTCATCTTCCTGGGCGACAATGGCGGTGACGCTCCACTGGGAGGAGCAGCCGACTACGGCTCGTCGGCACCGCTCAAGGGAAAGAAAGGTTCGGAATACGAAGGCGGTGTACGGGTGCCCTTCATCGCCGCCTGGGCCAAGCCCAATGCTTCAAACAAGTTCCAGAAGGCTTATCCCATTGCCCAAGGCTGTATGCAAACCCAGATGGGTACGGTGATGGACCTCTATCCCACCATCCTGTCTGTAGCTGGTGTCAAGGCTCCGAAGGGACACGTGCTGGATGGCTCCGACCTGAAGAAATTGCTGGCAGGCAAGGCCGACAAGAAGCATCGCGACGACTTCCTGATGCACTTCCCACACCAGCACCGCGGCAGCTATTTCACCACCTACCGCAAGGGCGACTGGAAGCTGATCTACTACTACAATCCCGAAACCGACGGCAAGCCCACCTACAAGCTGTTCAACCTGGCCGACGATCCGTTCGAGAAGAACGACCTGGCACAGACGGAGCGCAAGAAAGTGCATGAACTCTGCCAACTGATGATCGAAAGGCTGGAGCAGGAAAAGGCACTCTACCCCATCGACAAGGAGAACAAGACGCTCTATCCCGTGGTTCCGGAGGTATAATTAAGCAACTGAACTGTTTTATCGAAATAAAGACAAACCCCTGTCCAGCTATGAAGCCGGGCAGGGGTTTATTATAACCGATAAACGTCCTTACTACGGATATCAGAACTCGTACATCATCGTCTGCAAGGCACGGTCGTCCGAACTTCCTCCGTAAAGCAGCTTATAGCTGCCCTTCAGAGGATGAACCGTATTGGTCGCCGTATCCCACCAGTTGAAGGTTTCCTCCGTCAGCGGCAAGCTGACCGTGCGGGTAGCTCCGGCAGGAATGTGCACACGCTTGAAGGCACGCAGTGTCTTACGCGGCCCGCCGGCATCGTCAGGACGGTTCAGGTAAAGCTGAACCACTTCATCTCCGTCCATACGACCTGTATTAGTGACGGGCACCAGCAAACATCCATCCTTCACCTCGGCCTTACCGTAGGCAAAGGTCGTATAGCTCAGTCCGTGTCCGAAGAGGAAGAGCGGCGTACCTTCGAAGTAACGGTACGTGCGTCCCTTCATGCTGTAATCCTCGTAGTCGGGCAGCTGACCCACATTCTTGTAGAAGGTGACGGGCAGACGTCCGGCCGGATTGTAGTCGCCATAGAGCACATCGGCCACGGCAGTACCACCAGCCTCGCCGGGATACCATGCCTGCAGGATGGCATCGCACGTCTGCGTCTCGGGTTCCAGTCCCACGGCACTACCCGAAAAGTTGACGAAGACCACTTTCTTTCCGGCAACCTTCAACGCCTTGAGCAACTGACGCTGGATGGCAGGCAGCTCAATGTCTGTACGGTCGCCACCCTTAAAGCCCTGTACATTGACTTTCATTTCCTCGCCTTCCAACAGAGGAGAGATACCTCCGGCAAAGACCACGACATCCGCACGACCGACTTGCTTCAACAGAGAGGCTGCGTCCAACGGTTTCATCTGTTCCATCTCGTCTTTCTTGTGTTTCGGCACAAAATCTTCTGCATAAAGGGCACCGGGTACATAAATCAGCTGTTCTTCAGGCAGACGTTTACGCAGAGCCTCAAGCAGCGTCACGGTATGGCCGGGGAAACCGTTGTAATTACCCCACTGCATTACCGAGTCATTGGCATTGGGGCCGACGAGGGCAACCGTCATACCAGCCTTCAACGGCAACAGATTATTCTTGTTCTGGAGCAGGGTCATACTCTCACGCGCCATGCGTAGAGCCAGTGCCTGGTGTGCATGACAATTGACAACCGAGTCGGGAATAGCATCCCAAGGCGTAGTCTCGTCCATCTCGCCCAGTTCGAAACGAGCCTTCAGCAGACGGGCCACGGAGCGGTCCAAATCTTCTTCTTTAATCTTGCCCTGACGCACGGCATCGGCCAGCGACTTGTAGGCATCGCCGCATTCCAGGTCCGTCCCTGACAAAACAGCAGCCGACGAAGCATCCGCTTTATCCTTGTGCGTCCCGTGGCGGCCTTCCTCGAAGAAGTCGTAAATAGCACCGCAATCACTTACCACCAGTCCTTCGTATCCCCATTCATCACGCAAGATTTGCATCAGCAACCGATCACTGTTACAACAGGGCGAGCCTTCGAAGCGGTTGTAGGCACACATTACTTCCTTCACACCAGCCTTCTGCACCAAGTCCTTGAAAGCGGGCAGATAGGTTTCCCACAAGTCACGTGGATCAATGTCTTCAGTGTTGAAGCTATGACGGTTCCACTCGGGACCAGAGTGGACGGCATAATGCTTGGCACAGGCATGCGCCTTGTCATATTGACTGTCTTCAGGGCCTTGCAGACCTCTAACGACGGCCATACCCAGCTGGCTCGTTAAGTACGGATCTTCACCATAGGTCTCTTGCCCACGTCCCCAACGCGGATCACGGAAAATGTTGATGTTAGGCGTCCAGAAAGTCAAGCCCTGATATATTTTATAGCTACTGTCACGTCGAGCAATATGGTTTTTGGCACGTGCTTCGTCACTTACAGCAGTGAACACCACGTGGAGTAACGAATCGTTGAAGGCAGCACCCATACCGATGGCTTGCGGAAAGACGGTAGCCCGACCGTTGCGGGCCACACCATGCAAAGCCTCGTTCCACCAGTTATAGGGCTTGATCCCCAAACGTGGCACAGCGGATGAATTGTTCTGCATCAACGAGACTTTCTCTTCCAGCGTCAGACGCTGCACCAAATCGGCCGCACGCTCTTCAGGTGGAAGAGAAGTATTCTGGTAGGAAAGTTTCTGCTGGCAGGCTGACATCAAGGCGCCAAACAACAGAATAGGAATTATAATCTTTTTCATAAGCATTCTTATCTATTTATTTCCTTATTTCTTTTTCCAAAGCCGCGTCATATCCTCCAGTGTCTTGCCTGTGGTTTCGGGCACGAGCTTCCACACGAAGACGGCAGCCACCACACAGATGACGCCATAGAGAGCGTAGGCGAACATGTGACCGAACTTGTCACCCATCTCACCCAACTGCATGTTGTACATCGGCACGAAAGTGGAGGACACAATGAAATTGAAGATCCATTGAAAAGCTACAGCCACCGCTACGGCCGCACCACGGATGGTGTTAGGGAATATCTCAGCAATTAGTACCCAGCAAATGGGCCCCCAGCTAAACATGAACGAAGCACTATAGACCATGATGCTCACTACGGAAACCAGGGCAGGAAGACCGATCACCACGTTACACAACGCCACGCCAAAGGCTCCGACAGCCATACCTATCGAGCCCGAAATGAGCAGCGGCTTGCGTCCCCAACGCTCTACGGTGAACACAGCTAAGAGCGTGAAGAGAATGTTAATGATGCCCATGATCACAGTCTGCATCATCGGATTGCCCATACCCATGCTCTCGAAAATACGCGGAGCAAAGTAAAGCACAGCATTGATACCCACCGCCTGCTGGAATACACTCAGCATGATGCCGATGAAAATCACCATCCAACCATAGGTGAAGAGGCGCTCGGTCTTCTCATGCGCCGTAGCTTTGATGTCAGCCAGAATGGCACGTGCCTGTGAAGCACCGTTGATACGTCCCAAGACGGCCAATGCCTTGTCGTCGCGTCCGCAGAGAGCCAGATAACGCGGCGTTTCGGGCACAAGCAGCACCAACAGGGTGAACAGTCCGGCCGGTACAGCCTCGCTGACAAACATCAGTCGCCACCCCGTTTCGATGGTCCAGGCGGCAGCATCAGGATTCAGTATCTGATTCACACCCTCCACCGCACGAATGACGGGGTTGATGTTATCGCCCAAGATGAGGAAATTGACGAAGTAAACCACAAGTTGGCCGAAGATAATGGCAAACTGGTTCCATGACACCAGCGTGCCACGGATATTGCTCGGTGCAATCTCGGCGATGTACATGGGGCAGATGGCCGACGCCAGTCCGACACCCACACCGCCCAGCACGCGGTAGAAATTGAAAGCGAGAAGCAGCGAATAGCTCGACTCGCCGTAGCCGAAAAACAGGAATTCAGGATAGTAGGAACCCAAAGCCGAAAGAAAGAACAGGACACCAGCCAGGAAAAGCGACTTCTTGCGTCCCAGGCGGGAGGCGCAGAGTCCCGAAATGGCACTGCCGATAATACAGCCGATAAGTGCACTCGACGATGTAATGCCATGCCATGTGTCAGTGTAAGTAAAGTCCGGTGCTCCCATGAAGAAGGCCTGGAGGCCCTTCTCGGCACCCGAGATGACGGCAGTGTCGTAACCGAAGAGCAGCCCTCCCAGCACAGCCACCAGTACAATGGAGAAGAGGTAAGCTTTGCTACCGTTTTCTGTTTGGTTTGTCATGATATTAGGAAATTAAGAATGAAGAATGATGAATGAAGAATAAACCTATGGGCGAGAAATCATACACATCGGCCTCACACATAGCTGAAATTCTTCATTCTTCGTTCTTCATTCCCCATTAATTATTAAGCGTACATATTCACAATGGCTTCATACAGTTCCTGCTTGCCGCTGGTCTGTTTCGGTTCACCATTCTGCTTGGCGTATGCCACGACATCTTCCAGTGTCAGCTTGCCGTCTTCGAAGTCCTTGCCAAGGCCACTGTCGAAAGAGGCATAACGCTGGGTCAGCATCTGCTTGTAAGGTGACTCCTCGAGGAGCTTGGCAGCGCTCTCCAGCGCACGGGCCATGGCGTCCATACCGGCAATGTGGGCAATGAAGATATCCTCCAAGTCGGTAGAGTTACGGCGCGTTTTGGCATCGAAGTTCGTACCGCCGTCCTTGAAGCCACCACCACGGATAATCTGCATCATGGCCTGGATGAGCTCAAAGTTGTCGATGGGGAACTGGTCGGTATCCCATCCGTTCTGATAGTCACCACGGTTGGCATCAATGGAACCCAGCATGCCGTTGTCCACAGCCACAGCCAGTTCGTGTTCGAAAGTATGTCCGGCCAGGGTAGCGTGGTTCACCTCGATATTCACCTTGAAGTCCTTATCCAGCCCGTGTGCACGTAGGAAACCGATGACAGTTTCCGTATCGACGTCATACTGATGCTTGGTGGGCTCCATAGGCTTCGGCTCCACAAGGAAGGTACCCTTAAAGCCACGGGCACGGGCATAGTCGCGGGCCATGCGCAGCATCGTGGCCAGGTGTTCCTTCTCGCGTTTCTGGTCGGTGTTGAGCAGGCTCATGTAGCCCTCACGGCCACCCCAGAAGACGTAGTTCGATCCGCCCAGCTCGATGGTGGCGTCAATGGCATTCTTGATCTGCACGGCGGCACGGGCTACGACGTCGAAGTCGGGGTTCGTGGCGGCGCCGTTCATGTAGCGCTTGTGGCCGAAGACATTGGCCGTCCCCCACAGCAGTTTGATGCCCGTCTCCTGTTGTTTCTGTTTCAGGTAGGCTACGATTTCCTTCAGATTGGCTTCGTATTCCTCGATGGTGTCGGCCTCGGCACAGAGGTCCACGTCGTGGAAGCAATAGTACTCGATGCCCATCTTCTGCATGAACTCAAAGCCCGCGTCCACCTTGTGCTTGGCAGCCTCCACGGGATTAGCCGAGTCGTTCCACGGGAAAGTCTTCGTGCCGCCGCCGAACTGGTCACTGCCCTCGGCGCACAGCGTGTGCCACCAGGCCATGGCGAACTTCAGCCATTCGCTCATTTTCTTGCCCATGATGAGCTTGTCGGCGTCATAATAACGGAACGCCATGGGATTCTTACTCTCTTTACCTTCAAACTTAATCTTTCCTATGCCAGGAAAATACTCTTTTGTTGCCATAATCTTTCTGATGTTTTGTGAGGCCAAGGCCTCGATTTCTATAATTATTATTTATTTCCAAGTCAAATCATTTTCTCCAATAACTGTTTCCAGCGGGTATATGCCTCGAGGTATTCTTCGCGCCGCGTGTCGTCCGGCTCGATGACGGCCAGACGCTCCAGCGTGGCGAAGGCCTCTACATGGTCGCGATAGATACCTGCACCGATACCCGCCCCCTTAGCAGCACCAACGGAACCATCTGTATCGTAGAGCTCGATGGTGGCGCCCGTCACGCCCGCCAGCGTGTCGCGGAAAACGGGGCTGAGGAACATGTTGGCTCGTCCGGCGTGTATCTTCTGCACGGGGATGCCCATCTGCTCCATGATGTCGATGCCATACTTGAAGGCAAAGACGATGCCCTCCTGCGCGGCGCGGGCCACGTGGCGGCGGTCGTGCAGGTTGAAGTTCAGGCCACAGACGGAACAGCCCGTCTCACGGTTCTCCAGCATACGCTCGGCACCGTTACCGAAAGGCAGGATGCTGACGCCAGCACTACCTATGGGCACTTGGGCAGCCAAGTCGTTCAGTTCGGCGTATGAAATGCCTTCGGGAGCCACATTGCGCTTCACCCACGAGTTGAGGATGCCCGTACCGTTGATGCAGAGGAGTACGCCCAGGCGGGTCTGGTCGGCCGTGTGGTTGACGTGCGCAAAGGTGTTGACACGGCTGCGCGAATCGTAGTTCACCTCGCCGTTCACGCCATAGACCACGCCGCTCGTACCTGCCGTCGAGGCGATCTCACCGGGGTTGAATACATTGAGCGAGAGGGCATTGTTCGGCTGGTCGCCCGCACGGTAGGTGACGGGGGTTCCCTCGGCCAGGCCCAGTTCGCGGGCTACGTCGGCCTTCACCCATCCCTGCTCTGCGAAAGTAGGTCGGATATCGGCTATCAGTGAGTGGTCAAAGCCGTAGTAGTCCATCAGGAAATCGGCCACGCAGCCGCGACGGAAATCCCAGAACATGCCTTCGGACAGTCCGGAGACGGTGGTACACACCTCGCCGGTCAGACGCATGGCAATATAGTCGCCAGGAAGCATTATTTTATCTATCTGTTCATACACCTGCGGCTCGTTCTCCTTGACCCATGCCAACTTGGCTGCAGTGAAGTTACCCGGCGAATTGAGCAGATGCGCCAGGCATCGTTCCTGCCCCAAAGTTTCAAAGGCCCGCTGTCCGTAGGGCACAGCGCGCGAGTCACACCAGATGATGGCCGGCCTTAGTACCCGTTGTTCACAGTCCACACACACCAGCCCGTGCATCTGATAGGAGATGCCGATAGCCTTGATATTCCTACCGTCGGCACCAGACTCATGCAACACGGCCTGCGTAGCCAGTTTCAGGTTTGTCCACCAGCTTTCGGGATTTTGTTCGGCCCATCCCTGCTTAACCGCCAGAATGGGTGCCTCCGTCTTCGGATAAAAAGCCGAGGCCACACACTTACCGCTCGCGGCATCTACCAAGCTCGCTTTGACGGACGAGCTTCCTATATCATAACCTAATAAATACATGATCGTTTATCTTCTTTTTTTATTATAGATTTTTTTGTCAAATCGGTAATAGCGTGCCGCACGATGTGCCACGCCCTGTTGCTTCTCTTCCAACGGTACCACGTAGTCCATTATTGCTATCTTTTTGTGGAAGTTTCGCACATCGATGGTCTTATTATATATCAGTTCATAAAGGCGACGCAACTGCTGGGCGGTAAACTTACGAGGCAATAGATCGAACAACATCGAAGGATTAAACTCGACGTACTGACGAATGAAGATCAGCGCCTCGCGAATAATCAGGTTGTGGTCGAAAGCCAGGTCCTTCACTTCAGGCAAAGCTACCCAACAAGCCTGATAGTCATCCAGATTCTTACTGAGGGCACGATCGGTCTTTACCAGCGACAGATAGGCAATGGTCACGATACGGTCCACCTTCGACTGAATGGCTCTTTCCAGCCAGTGAACGTCTTTGGGGTTTTTCGTGCGGTCTTTGGAGCCGAAAGCCTTGAACTGTGTCAAGCGTACCGACTTTAGTCCCGTCAGCTCGTTTAGCACGCGTTTGGCAGCACCGTCCAGGTCTTCATCCTGGTAAATCAGGCTGCCGGGCAGTTTCATGTCGTGGAAGATTTCACCGCTCTCCTCTCCCATTCGCTTCACGAGCAGCACCTTCAGTTGCTCTCCGTCAAAACCGAAAACGACGCAATCTACAGAGATGTGGTTATTGGCAAGTGGCATTGCATGTTCCATATCGTTTATTTCTTCTTTTGTTTTGCAGTGCAAATATAGGCATGTTTATAAAAAATATAAAAGCAGAAAGCATGTTTTTAAGCATATAGTAAATTTCTATTTTACAAATAAATACATATCATATATAGTACAATATATAAAAAGCTTCTTATCATATGAAATACAATATGTATAGAAATGGAAAAGGATAATTGTAAGCCGCAATACCTACGGCAGGGCGCAACATATCTATTATCAAGACTTTCGGCGAGAAGAAAGGGGTAGCCAGAGAGATCATCTTATTGTATTCCAAAGAAGAAAACACACCCGATTGCACAAAAAGACTGAATTTGTGTGGTGGTTAACAGAAAAAGACCTACCTTTGCAGCGCTTTTCAGAAACAAAAGCTTATTTTTTACAAAACCAAATAATTAAAAAGATGAAAGCATTTGTATTTCCGGGCCAAGGCGCCCAATTCGTAGGAATGGGCAAAGACCTGTACGAAAACTCGGCTCTGGCCAAAGAATTGTTTGAAAAAGCCAATGATATCCTCGGATATCGCATTACTGATATCATGTTCAACGGTACGGACGAAGACCTCCGTCAGACCAAGGTGACACAGCCTGCCGTATTCCTCCACTCCGTTATTTCCGCCCTCTGCATGGGCGACGATTTCAAGCCCGAAATGACTGCCGGTCACTCGCTCGGCGAATTTTCGGCTCTGGTTGCTGCCGGTGCCCTGAGCTTTGAGGACGGCCTGAAGCTGGTGTATGCACGTGCCATGGCCATGCAGAAGGCCTGCGAGGCTCATCCCTCTACCATGGCTGCCATCATCGCCCTGCCGGACGAGAAGGTTGAGGAAATCTGCGAACAGGTAAGCAAGGAAGGCGAAGTTTGCGTAGCTGCCAACTTCAACTGCCCGGGACAGATTGTTATCTCCGGCTCTATCGAAGGCATCAACAAGGCTTGCGAACTGATGAAGGCAGCCGGTGCCAAGCGTGCCCTGCCGTTGAAGGTAGGCGGTGCTTTCCACTCTCCGCTGATGGATCCTGCCAAGGTGGAACTGGAAGCTGCCATCAACGCCACCAACTTCCACACGCCGAAGTGCCCTGTTTACCAGAACGTGGATGCCCTGCCCCACACCGACCCGGCAGAAATCAAGAAGAACCTCGTAGCACAGCTCACGGCTTCCGTACGCTGGACACAGTCTGTAAAGAACATGATTGCCGACGGTGCTACCGAATTCACTGAATGCGGCCCCGGCGCCGTACTGCAGGGCTTGATCAAGAAGATTGACAGCACAGTCAATGCCCACGGTATCGCATAATCCTAAATTCTATAAAAATCACATAAAAGGCTGCATCATCTTCTGAACGACGCAGCCTTTTTTATCCTTAATGAGCTATGAACAAGAAACTAATCTTATGCTGTGCAGGCATCGCTATACTGACAGGCTGCACAGGAAAGAAGTCCCAGCAAGCAGCCACAACATCCGTTTCGGATACTCTCTATATGTTGGTGGGAAGTTACGGTCCTGCCGACCAGGAAGGCATCAAAGTCTATAAATTCAACCAAGCAACCGGCGAAGGAGAATACGTGAGCGGAGTGAAAGGTATCTCCAACCCCTCCTACCAGACTGTATCGAAGGACGGCAAGCGGGTATACAGCGTAGGAGAAGACGACGGAGGCACGGCCTGTGCCAACGCACTGACCTTCGACGCCACCACCGGTACCCTGACCCTCATCAACTCCCAGCCCACGCAGGGTGCTGCCCCCTGTCACATTGCGCTGAGCCCTGAAGAGGACTACGTCGTAACGGCCAACTACAACGGCAGCAACATTTCCCTCTTTCCGCTCGATGGAGAAGGCCGCCTGAAGCCAGGACAGACCATCGGCTTCGAAGGCAGCGGTCCCGACAAGGAACGCCAGGCCATTCCCCACCTGCACTTTGTCTACTTCACACCGGACAACCGTTACCTGCTGGCTAACGACCTAGGTACCGACCGCATCCACAGCTTCCCGCTGAACACCCGACAGAAGGGCAGTAACACGCCGCTAGTGGACAGACAGCGTGCTTCGGACATCCTCCTGGCCCCCGGTTCCGGCCCACGTCACGCCGTATTCTCCGCCGACGGCCGCTTTGCCTACCTCATCACGGAACTTTCCGGCGAAGTAATGGCCTTCACTTATGACGGCGATAGCCTGAGGCTGATGCAGACCATCCAGGCCGATACGCTGGATGCTCGAGGCAGCGCCGACATCCACCTCTCGCAGGACGGACGCTTCCTCTACGCCTCCAACCGTCTGAAAGGCGACGGACTGGCCATTTTCCGCATTAACACCAAGGACGGCACGCTCAGCAAGGCGGGTTATCAGCCAACGGGCATCCATCCACGCAACTTCGTTCTAACTCCCAACGGACAGTATCTGCTTGTGGCCTGCCGCGACACCGACGAGATCCAGATCTTCGCCCGCGACGCCTCGACCGGCCTGCTGACAGACACGGGCCGACGCATCAAAACAACCAAACCTGTCTGCCTGAAATTCATAGATTGAGACATCCACATATGTACACCGATTACAGCCGTCGCTACCCCGATTACGGAAAGAAAGGCGACGGCTGATTTTTTTAGTTACAAATACCTATTTATATGGATATTTTCCGTTAATTTTGCCACAGATGTAATTACGAATAGGTAAAAAGACATGGAAAAAGCAAAAGTTTACTTCACAGACCTGCGCACTTCGCCCACCTCCAACCTGCTCGACAAGATGGAGCGCCTGGTGAAGAAGGCAGGCATCGCCCAACTGCCCTTGAAGGACAGTTTCGTGGCCATCAAGATACATTTCGGCGAGCCGGGTAACCTGGCCTACATCCGCCCCAACTACGCCGCACGCATGGCGAACCTGCTGCGCAGCTACGGCGCCAAACCATTCCTGACCGACTGCAACACGCTCTACTCCGGCCGCCGCGCCAACGCCGTGGACCATCTGGAAAGTGCGATGGAAAACGGCTTCAACCCCATCTCCGCCCAGTGTCAGGTCATCATCGCCGACGGCCTGAAGGGCACGGACTACCGCGAAATACCCATTGACGGCAAATACTGCAAGGCACCCAAAATCGGTACCGCCATCGCTGACGCAGACATCATCATCAGCATGACCCACTTCAAAGGACACGAACAGGCTGGCTTCGGCGGCGCGCTGAAGAACCTGGGCATGGGAGCCGCCGCTGTTCCCGGCAAACTGGAACTACACGCCTCCGCCCAACCGAAGATTGACACGGCGAACTGCATCGGCTGCAACATTTGCGTGAAGCACTGTGCCCACGACGCCGTCCATCTGAACGCCGACCGCAAAGCCGAGATTGACTACTCGAAGTGCGTGGGCTGCGGACAGTGCGTCGCCCTGTGCCAGCACGACGGTGCCGTTGTTGGTAGCTGGGACACGTCGGAGAACATGAACTACAAGATAGCCGAATATACCAAGGCCGTGCTCAAGGACAAGCCCCACTTCCACGTCAGCTTCGTGATGAACGTATCGCCCGAGTGCGACTGCTGGAACCACAACGACGCCGCCATCATCCCCGACCTGGGCATCCTGGCTTCGACCGATCCCGTGGCTCTCGACCAGGCCTGCGCGGATCTGGTGAACCAGACGCCCGTGCTCCACGGTAACAATGTGCTGGGCAACAAGCACGAGCACGACGACCTTTGCGGCTGCGACAAGTTCCACCTCATCCACCCCAACACCAACTGGCAGGCCGGACTGGAACACGCCGAAGCCATCGGTATCGGCACCCGCAACTACGAACTGATTGTGTAACCTATAAAGAACATAAAAACCATGATGATGAATACATCTGCAAAACTCTATTCCCTCCCGTTCGGGAACGTAAAAACCTATCTATTTGCCCTGCTGTTCGTAGCAGGCAACATCCTTTTGCCGCAGCTCTGCCACCTTCTGCCGCTGGGAGGCCCCACTCTGCTGCCCATCTACTTCTTTACACTCGTGGCCGCCTATAAATTCGGGCTGCGCGTGGGTCTGCTGACAGCCGTTCTGTCGCCCGTAGTCAACCACCTGCTTTTCGCCATGCCTGCTGCCGCCGTATTACCCGCCATCCTCATCAAGTCCACTTTGCTGGCCGTGGCCGCCTCGATCGTAGCCCGTCGGGCCAAGGACAAGGTGCTGTTCGGAGGCCTGCTCGCCGCCGTACTGGCCTATCAGGTTGTTGGCACAGGCTTCGAGTGGCTGCTCTGCGGCGACTTCCACCTGGCTGCACAAGATTTCCGAATCGGCGTACCGGGCATGCTGCTCCAGTGGCTGGGCGGTTACTGGGTGCTCCGTGCTCTGGCCCGCAAATAAGGGGTCCCGAAAGGTCCCGCTTCTGAAACGCTCCCCCTTCCGCACCGCAGGCGGCCTCCGAAGGCCCTGCCTCGCACCGGAAGGGGGAGCGTCTCGTTTGCCAAAAGATTTTAGCTACCTGTCCGACCCCTCGGAAGAGCAGAAAAAAATATTTTTCTACACAAACAAGGCCTCGGGAACCCTGCCGAATGCGTTTTTCTGCCCGACTTTCTTTCTTCTTTTGAGAAAATCACTAACTTCGTGCCCGATAAAAAACATGTTTATGGAAGCGACTGCCAACAACTATTTCACTTATAAATACCCGACAGGCTTCGCCCTGAGCGGGGGCTTCATCAAGGGTTTTGCCCACCTGGGCGTCATGCAGGCCCTGCTGGAGCACGGCATCCGCCCCGACGTCCTCTCCGGCGTCAGTGCCGGAGCCTTGGCGGGCGTCTTTTATGCCGACGGCAACGAGCCGCACGACGTGCTTCGCTTCTTCGCCGGCCACACGTTCCAGGATCTGACGAAGCTGGTCATCCCCAAAGTGGGGCTGTTCGAACTGGACGAATTCATCGACTTCCTGCGCACCAACCTCAAGGCCAAGCGCCTGGAGCAACTGAAGACGCCGCTCATCGTGACGGCTACCGACCTGGACCATGGACGGCTAGTCCACTTCCACAAGGGTGACATTGCCGAGCGCGTGGCCGCCTCGTGCTGCATGCCGGTGCTCTTTGCACCTGTCTGCATCGACGGCACCAACTACGTGGACGGTGGCGTGCTGATGAACCTGCCCGTGAGCATCATCCGGCGTATCTGCGAGAAGGTAGTGGCCATCAACGTCAGCCCCCTGCTGGCGCCCAAGTACAAAATGAACATTGTCAGCATCGCCCTGCGCTCGTACAACTTCATGTTCCGCTCCAACACCTTCCCCGAACGCGAGAAGGCCGATCTGCTCATCGAGCCCACCAATCTGGCCGATTACAGCAACCGCGAACTGGAAAAAGCGGAGGAAATCTTCATGCACGGCTACGAAACGACACAGGAGACCATTGCCCGCCTGCTGGAGGAAAACGGGAGCCTCTGGAAGACGGAAGAAAAATGAAAACCCGATCAACAACCCAACAGTAATAACATAAAAAACCATGAACGACATCGACAACAAACTCATCATCTACCAAGTGTTCACCCGACTCTTCGGAAACAACAATAACCACTGCATCCACGGCGGCAGCCTGGCCGAAAACGGCTGCGGTAAAATGGCCGACTTCACGGGTAAGGCCCTGGGCGAAATCAAGCGGCTGGGTGCCACGCACGTCTGGTACACGGGCATCATCGAGCACGCCACACAAACTGACTACCGACGCTACAACATCCGCCCCGACCATCCTGCCGTAGTCAAGGGTAAGGCCGGTTCGCCCTATGCCATCAAGGATTACTACGACGTAGACCCCGACTTGGCCAAGGACGTTCCCGGACGTATGAAGGAATTCGAAAATCTGGTACAGCGTACCCACCGCACCGGCCTGAAAGTCATCATAGACTTTGTGCCCAACCACGTGGCACGCCAATACCACTCCGACGCCCAGCCCGACGGCACTTCACAGCTTGGTGCCAACGACGATCCACATTATGCCTTTAGCCCCTACAACAACTTCTACTACATCCCGCAAAGCGAGCTCCACGGGCAGTTCGACATGCAAGGCAGTGCTGCTGAACCCTATCATGAATATCCCGCCAAAGCTACGGGCAACAACCGCTTCGATGCTTGCCCTACGATTGACGATTGGTACGAGACAGTGAAACTGAACTACGGCGTAGACTACCAGAACGGTGGCACCCGCCACTTCGACCCTATCCCCGACACGTGGGAAAAGATGCGGGACATCCTCCTCTTTTGGGCCGCGAAAGACATAGACGGCTTCCGCTGCGACATGGCGGAGATGGTGCCCGTCGAATTCTGGGGATGGGCCATCCCACAAGTAAAAGAAAAGTATCCCCATCTGCTCTTCATCGCCGAAGTCTATAACCCCTACGAATATCGCAACTACCTGGACCGCGGCCACTTCGACTACCTGTATGACAAGGTAGGACTCTACGATACACTCCGCACCATCGTCTGCAGTAACGAATCGGCTACCGCCATCACCCGTTGCTGGCAAAGTTTGGGTGGCATCGAGCAACGCATGCTCAATTTCCTGGAAAACCACGACGAACAGCGCATCGCCTCCGACTTTTTTGCCGGAAATCCTTGGAAAGCCATCCCTGCCTTGGTCGTATCGGCCTGCATGAATACCAACCCCATGATGATCTACTTCGGACAGGAGTTTGGCGAACCCGGCATGGATCACGAAGGCTTCAGCGGACGCGACGGACGTACCACTATCTTCGACTACTGGAGTGTGGGGACCATCCGCCGTTGGCGCGACGGCGGCAAGTTCGACGGGCGCATGCTGACCGACGACGAACAACGTCTGCATGACGTTTACCAGCGCGTCCTCACCCTCTGCCGTCAAGAGGAAGCCATTGCCCACGGCCTGTTCTTCGACCTGATGTATGCCAACATTGGCGGCTGGCGCTTCAACGAACACCGCCAGTATGCCTTCCTCCGCAAACACGGCAACGAAGTGCTGCTCATCGTCGCCAACTTCGACTCCGCCACTGCCGACGTGGCAGTCAACATCCCTTCCCACGCCTTCAGCTACCTGCAAATGCCGCAAGTAGAACACTACCAGGCCGTCGATCTGCTCACTGGCGTCGAAGAAACCGTCTGCCTGCTGCCCTACAAGGCCACAGACATAACCGTTAAAGGATACAGCGCAAAGATACTGAAGTTCACGCTGTAAACAGACAAAAGAAATGCCCGGCACACCGTCCCTGATGCAGAATTTTGCATCAAGGACGAAATATGTCGGGCATCACCTATCAGAATCATTATCCGTTTTCTTGCAGCGTTACTCCGTATCCTTTCCTTCCATAATATCTTTCAACAGATACAATCGCGTAATAGCCGGATGATAAAACGGATCAGGGTAATGCGCTTTGATATCGTTCAAATTGGCCTGAACATAACGGTCTACATCGAAAATATGCTCTGCCTCGTTCAAATCCACCTCTTTCGGGAAAGTGGCGTGAACCGCCCAATCACACAAGGCCTTGACACTTTCTTCATCGTATGAATACTCTTTCATGATGTTTCTTCTTATTTTTTCCGCAAAGATAAGAGAAAAAATCATTTTCCTGCTGAACAAAACAGATACTTCGTCTGTTATATAAATGTGTTTTTCATAGTATTAGATATAAGATTAATTGAGACCAGAAGCCGGCTTGTGAAAGTAGGTGGAGGCACAACAGAGGCGTCTGTTGATTTAATGAATGCTTTAAGAGCATCGGTTTACCCCAAAACCGATGCTTTTTTTTACCATTATTTGGCATTTTAGAAATATTATTCGTAAGTTTGTCACATTGATAAAAAGAGACAGAATATGGACATTCCTGTTATATTCCGGTATTTGAAAGACCTGGCCGCCAATAATAATCGCGACTGGTTCAATGCCCATCGCGATGCTTACGAATCGGCCCGTAGTGAATTCGAAAATCTCTTAACGGCTGTCATCGCACGCATTTCAACGTTCGACGAAACGATTCGTGGTATCGAAGCCAAAGACTGTACCTACCGCATCTACCGCGACACACGTTTCAGCCAAGATAAAACGCCCTACAAAATACATATGGGAGGCTATATCAACGCCAAAGGAAAAAAATCAGATCATTGTGGCTACTACATCCACCTGCAACCCGGTAACTGTCTGCTGGCCGGAGGAAGCTATTGTCCCCCTCCTGCCCTGCTGAAAGCCTTGCGCCAAGCCGTATATGACAATATCGACGAGTTCCGAGCTATTGTGGAAGATCCCGCTTTCAGCCACTACTTCCCTGTCGTCGGCGAAACATTCCTGAAAACTGCCCCGAAAGGCTTTCCCAAGAATTTCCCTTACCTGAAATACCTGCAATGCAAGGAATATACCGTCAACTGTCCCTTGTCTGACGATTTCTTTCTGGCTCCAGATTTCTTGGACCGTACAACAGATATCTTCCGTCAGATGAAACGCTTTGCAGACTTCGTAAACTACACAATAGATGATTTCGAATAAAATTGAGTATAACTAACTAAAACATTTGGATTATGGTAATAGACAAACTGGAAAACATAGAAAAGTATGTATCACTGAACCCTCTGTTCGCCCAAGCCGTTGAGTTTTTGAAATCGCGTGACTTGAATACGCTTGAGCTTGGCAAAACTGAACTGAAAGGCAAGGACCTGCTTGTAAACGTAACGGAGACCAAGCCCAAGACCAAAGAACAAGCACGCCTTGAAACCCACAGAGACTTTATCGACATTCAAATCCCCTTATCAGGAACCGAAATTATGGGTTATACCCCCGCTTGCGATTGCCTGCCTGCTGATGCCCTTTACAACGCAGAAAAAGACATTACCTTCTTCGAGGGACTGGCTGAAAGCTACATCGACGTGAAACCCGGCATGTTTGCCATTTTCTTCCCTCAGGACGGACATGCTCCTGGCATCACTCCCGATGGCGTGAAGAAAATTATCGTTAAAGTAAAAGCTTAAATTAAATAGAACCAACAATAAAACTCATCCGTTATGGAAACACTTAATCTCATAAAAAACGATCCTTGGCTGGAGCCTTATGCCGATGCCATAAACGGACGTCATCAGTATGCGATAAGCAAGGAAGCCGAGCTAACAAATAATGGAAAAAAGACGCTCTCTGACTTTGCATCCGGCTACCTTTACTTCGGTCTGCATCGTACTGAAAGCGGCTGGGTTTTCCGTGAATGGGCTCCCAACGCTACCCAAATTTTTCTGATTGGAACTTTCAACGGCTGGAAGGAAGAGAAAAAATTCAGCCTGAAACGTAAAAACAACGGTAATTGGGAACTGAAACTCCCGGCTGACGTACTGAAACACGGCGACCTGTACAAACTGAAAGTGTACTGGGAAGGCGGATGCGGCGAACGCATTCCTGCATGGGCCACCCGCGTCGTACAAGATGATGAAACTAAGATATTCAGTGCGCAGGTATGGGATCCCGAGAAACCGTACAAAATGAAAAAACGCGCCTTCAAAGCGGCAACCGATCCATTGCTGATCTACGAATGCCACATCGGCATGGCGCAACAGGAAGAAAAAGTAGGCTCCTATAAAGAATTTCAAGAAAAAGTTTTGCCACGTATAGCTGCGGACGGCTACAACTGTATCCAGATCATGGCTATCCAAGAGCACCCTTACTACGGCAGCTTCGGTTACCACGTGTCTAGCTTCTTTGCCGCTTCGTCACGCTTCGGCACTCCCGATGAACTGAAGGAACTGATTGATACGGCTCACAGCATGGGTATTGCAGTCATCATGGACATTGTGCATTCACACGCTGTGAAGAACGAAGTAGAAGGCTTGGGCAACTTTGCCGGCGACCCCAACCAATACTTCTATCCCGGCGACCGCCACGAACATCCGGCATGGGACTCACTCTGCTTCGACTATGGCAAAAATGAAGTCATTCACTTCCTGCTCTCCAACTGTAAGTACTGGATGGAAGAATATCGCTTCGACGGTTTCCGTTTCGACGGTGTGACCTCCATGCTCTACTACAGCCACGGACTGGGAGAAGCATTCTGCAACTATGGCGACTACTTCAATGGCCATCAGGATGACAATGCCATCTGTTATCTGACCTTAGCAAACCGACTGATTCATCAAGTAAATCCTAAAGCAATCACTATAGCTGAAGAAGTGTCGGGTATGCCCGGCCTGGCCGCCAAGTACGAAGATGGAGGATACGGCTTCGACTACCGAATGGCCATGAATATCCCGGATTACTGGATTAAAACTATTAAAGAAAAGATCGATGAAGACTGGAAACCTTCAAGCATGTTCTGGGAAGTAACCAACCGCCGTTCCGACGAGAAGACCATCTCGTATGCCGAAAGCCACGACCAGGCACTGGTGGGCGACAAAACCATCATCTTCCGCCTGATAGACGCAGACATGTACTGGCACATGCAGAAAGGCGACGAGAATTACGTTGTGAAACGTGGTATTGCCCTGCACAAGATGATCCGCCTGCTGACAGCCACTACTATCAATGGAGGTTACCTCAACTTCATGGGCAACGAGTTCGGACATCCCGAATGGATAGACTTCCCACGCGAAGGCAACGGATGGTCGTGCAAGTATGCCCGTCGCCAATGGAACCTGGTGGACAACAAGAACCTGGCCTACCACTACTTGGGCGACTTCGACGCTGCCATGCTGCAGGTCATCAAGAGCATTAAAAACTTCCAGGCCACTCCCGTACAGGAAATCTGGCACAACGACGGCGACCAGATACTCGCCTATATGCGTAAGGATTTGGTATTTGTTTTCAATTTCAATCCAAAGCAGTCGTTCACCGACTACGGATTCCTGGTACCCGCCGGTTGTTACGAAGTTATTCTCAACACCGACGATCCCGCTTATGGAGGTTACGGATTTGCCGACGACAGCGTGAAACATTTCACCATCCCCGACCCTCTCTATAAGAAGGAAAAGAAAGAATGGATGAAACTATATATCCCTGCGCGTACAGCTGTTGTGTTGAAAAGAAAGAAGTAAGGGGCGTTAGAAATTAAAAGGGGAGGGTGTGTCGTAATACGCGATTCACCCTCTTTTCTTTATCAACGATAAGAGCGTTGTTAACTTTTTCAAGCAGCGATATTCTGAAGATAATCTCGATATTTTGTTCCCAATAGCTTAAATGAGTGTCTTTGCCATATGTATAAATCTTTAGGCTTAAAGATACAAAATCTTTAGGTAATAACAAAGCCCCAGCTTGTGAAAGTCGGGGCTTTGTGCTAAACAAAGAAGGTGTGCTTTTTGACACACCTTCTCTTTTCATTTAATAACAACAAACCTCTACTTGAGCGATGTAAAGTAGTACTTTATGTTCCTAAAGCTTTACTTTAGAAACATAATCATTGAGCTTACAAACTAAGTCCGGATTAATATATACAAAAAGAGGATGCGTTACATGAACGCACCCTCTTTTATTCTTTCTCTAAAGACAGAAATGAATTACTCAGCTTGTAACTGAATATCAATTTGCTTCAGCATACCATTTACATTGTCCAACATTGCTTTTTGCTTTGGGTTGGTCAAAAGCTTGGCAACGGACTCCAAATAACCCTTAGCCTCTGTATAAATGGTTTTAGCCTTATCTCTGTCAGTAGCCAATGTCTTGGTAGCATCGTTGTATTTCAATGCACCAAGGCTGTACAAAGCATTTGTATTGTTTTTCTGAACTTCCAAAATTTCTTTGTATGCTTCTTCAGCAGCTGCTGTCTTACCGGCTTTCTGTGCTGTAATACCAGCGTTCAGATAATAAGTGGTATACATCTTGGTCAGAGACTTGTCGCCCGGAACTTCTTTCAACCCTTCCTTAATAGTAGCAAGATATTCATCGTTCTTTTTCAAGTCTTTTAATGCACCCGCTTTTCCGATATAAGCATTAACCAGATTGTATTTCTTCTGTACAGCTATATCAAAGTATTTCACAGCATCTTCAGATTTCTTTATTTTATCGGCACAAATACCACAATTAAATGCGATAACTGAGTCTTGATTGTTTGTCTGGTTCAGATAATTACTGAAATTGGTATAGGCTTTTTGATAATCCTTGGCTTCCAAGGCTGCGATACCGTCGTCTCTCAATTTTGCGAGATCTGCTTCCTGAGCAAAAAAGTTTGTTGCTGCACAACACAGTGCAAGAGATAAGATTAATTTTTTCATATTGCTTTAATTATTTAAAATGTATTCCCAAAAGTAAGAGTACATCTTGTAAGAAACAAGTCTCTTTCACTTTTTTTGAGTATTGCCCTGCGAATGTAACATGTATTAGCTTTAAGAAGAAGAAATCACAATAAATGTTACTTTATATATTCACCAGATCTACCCCCTCTACATGCAAATAGCAAGCATAATAATAAAAATAGGCCCTGTCGTCACGACAGGACCTATTCACAACACAAACACAAAATAAAACACGACAAAACTACTATGCAATTATGCCTATTATGTTTTCACATAAAACACCTTCCATGGATATTCACATACACATATCGGCGACATATTGCATTCAATGAACAAATATCATGAAACATTTGTTCAATGAGGTTATGTATTTTTTCTTATTTAATCTGTTATTCTTTATTGAATGCCTCTTTCACGAAGTTTCAACTGCCAGTTCCATGCAGAACGTACAGTATCTTCAATTGAGGTTTCAGCCTTCCAACCCAGCTCCTCGTTAGCCAATGTCGGGTCAGCCCATACTTTTACAATATCACCGGCACGACGGCCTACAATCTGATAGTTTAGCTTCACACCTGTCGCAGTTTCAAAAGCTTTAATGAGTTCAAGTACAGAGAGACCACGACCTGTACCGATGTTGAACACTTCCACTTTCTCCTTCTGCTTGTGCTGCAGAATGCGGTTAATAGCTACCACATGTGCCTTGGCCAGATCGACTACATTAATGAAGTCGCGGATACAAGAACCATCAGGAGTATCATAATCATCACCGAATACGCTCAATTTCTCGCGGATTCCGATAGCTGTCTGCGTCAGGTAAGGAACGAGATTCTGGGGAACACCGTTTGGCAATTCGCCGAGCAATGCGCTTGGATGAGCACCGATCGGATTGAAGTAACGCAACATGATAGCATTAATAGGCGCACCTGAAGCTACGGTATCACGAATAATCTCTTCATTGATCTGCTTGGTGTTGCCATAGGGAGATTCGGCCTTTTTAATAGGCGCAGCTTCTGTTACAGGCAAAACATCGGGCTGACCATATACCGTACATGAAGAAGAAAATACAATTCCTTCTACCCCATGTTTAGGCATCAACTCAAGCAAGTTAATCAAAGAAACCAAATTATTGCGATAATATTTCAAAGGTTTCTCGACAGACTCACCCACAGCTTTGCTGGCAGCAAAATGAATGATTGCTTTAATGCCTGTATATTTGGAGAACATGGCGTCAAGTCCCTCAAAATCCAAACAATCAAGTTTCTCAAACGCCGGACGGATACCTGATACCTTTTCAATATTGTCTACTACATCAGCACTGGAATTAGACAAATTGTCAATGATAACTACTTCATAACCTGCGTTTTGAAGTTCTACAACAGTATGAGAACCAATATATCCGGTACCTCCTGTCACTAATATTCTTTCTTTCATAATAGAGTCTTTTAGTTTTTAGGTCGATTTAATGCTACAAAAGTAGCAAATATTTTTAATTTTATACAAGAATTTGAGAAAAAAACGTGCCGACCTGTTTTTTAGTTCCGAAAAGTGTTTCCACTTCTTCTCAAACAGACCGACACGTCACTATTTCAAACGCATGTCAGCGTCTCAAATTTTCACAACACCTGAGAAGCCCATAAAAGCCATAGCCAGCAAGCCGGCCGTGATCAAGGTGATAGGCGTACCCTGCAAGCCTTTCGGAATGTTAACCAGACTCAACTGCTCGCGGATACCCGCAAAAATAGTCAAAGCAAGTCCAAAACCAAGCGCCGTTGAAAAAGCGTAAACCACACCTGTCAGCAAATCATAGTCTTTCTGAATCACAAGGATGGCCACACCCAATACGCAGCAGTTCGTGGTAATCAGCGGGAGGAAAACACCTAGTGCCTGATACAGCGAAGGAGAGACTTTCTTCAAGATGATTTCCACCATCTGTACCAAGGCGGCAATGACCAGGATAAACGTAATAGTCTGCAAGTAACCGAGCCCCAACGCATCGAGCACATATTTCTGAATCAGGAATGTGACTATCGTAGAAAGGGTCAACACAAAAGCTACGGCTGCCGCCATACCCAATGCCGTATCAATTTTCTTGGAAACACCGAGGAACGGACAAATACCCAAGAATTGAGACAACACAATGTTGTTTACAAAGATTGCCGATATAAATATCAATATATATTCCATAATCACTGTTTAATTAAAGTAGGGAAAAATCACTGTTTATCTCAGGCTTTCTTCAAGCGGTTCACTATGGCGATGAGGTAACCCAACGCAATAAAAGCACCCGGAGCAAGCACAAACACCAGCATACCATAATCTTCGGGCATGATAGTCAGTCCGAATATCTTACCCGTGCCCAACAATTCGCGCACGGCGCCCAGCAGGGTCAGTCCCACAGTGAAACCTAATCCCATACCCAGACCGTCGAACATGGAAGCCAGTGGCCCATTCTTGGCCGCAAAAGCCTCAGCACGTCCCAACAGGATACAGTTCACCACAATCAACGGGATAAACAGACCCAACGTCGCGTAAAGCCCCGGCACGTAAGCCTGCATAATCATCTGCAACAACGTAACGAACGAAGCGATGACCACCACAAACGCAGGAATACGCACCATGTCAGGAATCAGATTTTTGATAGCGGAAATAACCACATTAGAACAAATGAGCACAAAAGCCGTAGCCAGTCCCATGCCCATGCCGTTCATGGCGGAAGAAGTAGTTCCCAACGTAGGACACATGCCAAGCAAAAGCACAAATGTGGGGTTCTCCTTGACAATGCCGTTCATCAAAACCTTAAAGTTATTCATAAATCACGCTCCTTTCTTATTTACCACTGATGGAGTCGGCAGCGGCAACTCCGTCCGTGTTTTGTTCTACATTCTGTTGAGTGGTGGCTCCCGTTACACCATCGGCACTATTCTGCCCTGCATATGCCGCATATGCTACGTTGACCGCGTTCAAGAAAGCACGTGAAGTAATGGTAGAAGCCGTGATGGCGTCTATCTCACCACCGTCCTTGCTGACGGTCAACGGTGTCGCACCAGGATTCTTTCCAGTGATGTCACCTTTCGCCCCTTTCTTAAACCAGACGTCGGCTTTCGAACCCAGACCCGGTGTCTCGGCATGCGACAGCAATGAATAATCAAGAATATTCCCTTGAGCGTCAAAGCCTACCAGCACCTTCAGTTCGCCACCAAAACCCATGGCTGAAGCTTCTACGGCAGCACCGATAAATTCACCGCTTTTGGTAGCCGGATATACGGCATACTCCACACCGTTCACTTCCTGCATCTTCTTCTCGGCAATGGGATCATTATCAAAGCCCGGCACCACCGCTTTCACAGCGTCGCTCAACGTCTTGGCGTTGGCCGCAGCAATGGGTTCCTTGGTCAGTTCATTCACATAAGCCAGCAACGCTACGGAGATGGCAGTTACCCCCGTAAGCACCAGCAACATATTCTTTAAAGATGATTCTAATTTTTTCATTTTTTCTTAGCTACCTCCCCGAAGCGTTTTGGTTTGACATAGGTATTAATCAACGGAGTGAACGCGTTCATGATGAGAA
Source organism: Bacteroides togonis (assembly GCF_900130135.1). NCBI lineage: Bacteria > Pseudomonadati > Bacteroidota > Bacteroidia > Bacteroidales > Bacteroidaceae > Bacteroides > Bacteroides togonis. Next base: position 600,856 of record NZ_LT670820.1, read on the forward strand.
TGGCGAACGACATACCTTCGGGATAGGCACCGAACAAACGAATGACCACCGTCAGCAAGCCGATGCAGACACCATAGATCAGCATTCCTCTATGGTTCATCGGAGATGTCACATAATCAGTTGCCATAAACACGGCACCCAGCATCAGACCACCGGAAAGCAAATGAGTAAGGCCATCAGCATATCTGGCAGGATCCACATAGTGCATGATGGTGGTGAATAAAAACACGGTCACCAAGATGGACACGGGAATGTGCCAAGTGATGATTTTCTTCCAAAGCATGTACACCAGCCCCAGCAACAGAGCCACGGCACTTACCTCACCGATACATCCGGGATTGTTGCCAAAGAACAAGTCCAAAGCACCGGGAAGCTGATCCATGGAAAAGCCGGGAGCGCCGTTGGCCACACCTTTCATAATAGCCAGCGGAGTGGCGGTAGTCACGGCATCCGTATAGGCAGTCAACTGCCCCACAGCCGGCCAGCTCGTCATCTGCACAGGGAAAGACAACAACAGGAACACACGACCTACCAAAGCAGGATTGAAAGGATTACAACCTAAACCACCGAACGACATCTTGCCGACACCAATGGCAAACAAAGCACCAATGATAATAATCCAGACAGGCAGATTGGATGGCAAGTTAAAGGCCAGCAACACACCTGTGATAATAGCCGAACCGTCGCAAATGGTCGTAGTTTCTTTCTTCATGATAAACTTACCGATGGCCCACTCAAAGAACACGCAAGCCAATACGGAAGTCAAAGTCACAATCAAAGCACCCACTCCAAAAAAGTAGAGGGACACGAGGAAGGCCGGCAGCAGTGCGATGAGCACGCCGTACATATTCTTCTTCACGCTGTCACCTCCATGAACGTGGGGCGAAAGGGATACAATTAATTTATTCATAAATGTTCTTGAATTCTGTTCTTTACTATTCTTACTTCTTGGCCTGACGGGCACGTATCATAGCTCCGACCTTAGCTTTACCCAAACGGATGTAGTCAAGCATCGGACGATTGGACGGACAAGTGAACTGACATGAACCACACTCAATGCACGACATGATGTCCTCTTTTTCCACACGTTCGAAATCGCCGTGAGCCGAAACCGTGGCAAGCAGGAAAGGCTCCAATCCCATCGGACAGGCACCTACACACTTGGCGCAACGGATACAAGGCTGTACGGCTCCGCGCTTGGCTTCCTTGTTGTTCATGATCAGGATACCGGAACTGCCTTTAGCGGTAGGAACATCGGTATTGACCAATGCCTTACCCATCATCGGCCCACCGCCGATAATCTTGCCTGTATCTTCGGGCAGGCCACCGCAAGCGTCGATCAGTTGCTGCATCGGCGTACCGATACGTGCCAGGAAGTTGGAAGGTTTCGTCAGCGATTTACCTGTTACAGAGATGACACGTTCGAACAACGGTTTGTTCTTTTGCACAGCTTCATACACAGCGAAGGCTGTACCTACGTTCTGCACTACGGCACCCGTAGAAATAGGCAATGCACCGGCAGCCACCTGACGCTTGATAATGGCGTCGATCAACTGCTTTTCACCGCCCTGCGGATATTTCACTTTCAAGGGAACTACCTCGATGCCAGAATAAGAAGAAGCAACCTTCGTCATCAGCTGGATAGCGTCGGGCTTGTTGTTTTCAATACCAATGAATGCCTTGTTCACCTTGACAGCTTTCATCAGGATCGTCACACCTACCATGATTTCTTCGGCATGTTCCAGCATCAGCTGGTGGTCGGCCGTCAGGTAAGGCTCACATTCCACAGCATTAATAATGACACATTCTGCCTTGAATGCAGGAGGCGGGCAAAGCTTCACTTGCGTGGGGAAGCAGGCACCACCCATACCTACAATACCAGCATCGGCTATCTTCTTGACAATTTCTTCGGGAGTCAGGTTGCATTCCTTCACCAGCGTATCGGTGCGGTCAATGCTTTCTTCCCATTCGTCGCCTTCCACGTCGATGAAGATGGCAGGTTTAGCGTAACCGCTGGCATCGACAATCGTATCAATCTTGGCAACTTTACCGCTGACAGACGAATGAATAGCTGCTGATACAAAGCCACCGGGTTCGGCAATCTTCGTACCTACTTTCACAACATCACCCTTGGCTACAATCGGCTTTGCAGGAGCACCGATGTGCTGCCCCAACAGAATGACGGCCTTGGCAGGAACTTCTGCCTTGATGATGGGCTGATGTGCTGAAAGTTTATTTTCGTGTGGATGAACACCACCGATTGAAAATGTTTTCAACATACAAATTCTGTATTTTAGTCGTTTATGATTCTAGTTGATTATGCTTCGGCTTTGGGGGCTTCGGGAGTCTGTTTTGAAGCCTCGGCTTTGGGAGCCTCTGCCTTCGGAGCAGCAGTCTTCGAGGCAGCAGCCGGAGCGGCTCCTTCTTCCGTCTTCGGCTTACGCGGAGGGAAGTTCAGGGCAATGATAGCGTTCTGCGGACAAACCTCTTCGCACTTACGGCAAGATTTACACTTGTTCGGATCGATGTAAGCCAGGTTATTCTCCAGCGTAATGGCTTCGAAAGCACATACCTTCACGCACTTGCCACAACCGATGCAGGCAGCCGTACAAGCCTTGCGTGCCACGGCACCTTTATCCTTGTTGACACACTGTACGTACACGCGACGTGACTTCTTGCCCTGGGGACGAATTTCGATAATGTTGCGCGGACAAGCTTTGGCACACGCACCACAGGCCGTACACTTGGTCTCGTCCACTTCGGGAAGCCCTGTCTCGGGATTCATTCGGATGGCACCGAACTGGCAGGCCGACACGCAGTCGCCACATCCCAGACAGCCATAGCTACAACCGGTTTCACCACCATACAGCGAAGCCGCAATGGCGCAGCTCTTCGCGCTGTCATACTGGTTGATGCGCGGACGGTTCTGACAAGTACCATTACATCTTACTACTGCCACCATCGGTTCAGAAGCGGCAGCGGCCAAACCGAGGATATCGGCAACCTTTGCCATGACCGGCTGTCCGCCAACCGGACAAAGTTTACCTTCCAGCGAACCAGCCTTCACGCAAGCGTCGGCAAATCCGCTACAACCTGGGTAACCACATCCACCGCAGTTTGCCTGGGGCAGCACAGCAGCCACCTGAGCAATCCGCGGATCTTCATACACGGCGAATTTCTTGGAAGCGACATACAGGATGGCAGCCAGTACCAGCGCTATCACTCCTAACGAAATCACTGCAATCAGAATTACATTCATAAAGTTAGTTGTTTATTAATTGTTTTGAATTATTAGTTAGTTCATCGGTTGGATGGAAAAAGAAAATTTCTTTCCCAAACGCGACTTGTTCAGCCACAATATAAAATAGTAAGGCACGAGCAGAAACAGCGCGCCCAACGCCGCACCGAGTTCGTCGTTCCAAATAGCCATAAAAACAAAAAGAGAAACGACCAGCACCAGAAAAGGCACCACGAAAGCCAGCAGGACGGCCATTATGCCCATAGACAATTGGCCCTTCACCCATACACGGTCGCCGGGACGATATGTTTCCGCCGCAGCCTCGCAGGTCACGTCGATCAGTTTTTCTTTAGCGTCGGCCGAGGTACAGTGTCCCTTGATGCTGCATGCAGCACAAGCAGAAGTTTGAACAATCCGCACTTGTAGATGGGTACCGTTGATGTTTTCCACAATACCTTGATGTTTTATAGTATCCGCCATTTTGCAAAGTGAGCATTACAAATCGCGGCAAATTTAAGCATAATTTATGAACTACAAGCCTTTCTACGTATTTTTCTGTGTGCGCAAACAAGCTTTTTTCAAAAGTGAGGGATGAATGGAAAAAGAAGAAAGCCTCGATTTTGTTAAAAATCAAGGCTTTCTTTAATTGTTTTTTCTTTCGGAGAGCGGTGCGGACGGTAATCGCACCTGCCGCCTCTAATATCTTTTTAATCAGCAACTTAGACGCAACACTAAATTTAATGGTTACGACTTGGTTACGATTTCATTTTGTCAATTTTCGTAGCTTATGACACCACCGTGTCACCTTTCGATTGCGGGTGTAAAAGTACTACACATTTTTGAAACATGCAAGTTCTTGACAATATTTTTTTTAGCCTTTTTTTCAAGGAGGGTGTGTCGTAATACGCGATTCACCCTCTTTTCTTTATCAACGATAAGAGCGTTGTTAACTTTTTCAAGCAGCGATATTCTGAAGATAATCTCGATATTTTGTTCCCAATAGCTTAAATGAG
>NZ_LT670820.1:605207-752343 GCF_900130135.1 Bacteroides togonis
ATGTGTATAAGAGACAGGCTTGAAGTAGGGCATCTTCTCCTCCTCGGGCTTCAGGGCAAAGTCAGGCTGGCGGCGCTGCTTGCGGGCTTCGGCCAGCTCCTGCTCCCACAGGGTCTGCGCCTCCTCGTTCTTCCGGCGCCGCTCGGCACGCAAGCGGCCGTACCAGTCTTCGGTGGCGTCGAGCAGCGAGGCGGTGAAGGCCACGACTCCCTTGCCCGTACCGGCTGGGGCCACGACGGCCAGGTAGAAGTGGGGCGAATACTCCACCCGCTTGTAGAGGAAGCGCACGCGGGGCAGCAGCGCGCTGCAGCTGTTGAGCGAACCCAGCAGCAGGAAATCGCGCTCGTAGGCATTGGCCGCGGGGCGGACACACCGCTCCAGCAGCGGCGGCAGGGCGTCATACACTTCCCGGGGGATGAGGGGCAGGGCAGCCATGAGGGCTTCATTTTTTTCCGACACTTCGTCCGCCTCGTCGGCCGTTTTCGCCGAAAAACCGGGTTTAAGGGAACCCTGAAACTTGCCTTGGCCCTTTTCGCCTGCCTTTTCCGGCGGCATTCGCGAACTAACATACTGATAACCAGACAGCACCCGCTGGCGGATGTCGCCGGCGTTGAAGTCGGACATGGCGTGGCGGGCGGCATAGAGCGCGATGACCTCGTCCAGTTCCTGCGTCGAAAAACCTTTACGGCGGGCCGAGCGGCCCAGGCGCAGGGCGATGTCGTTGCGCTGTCCGGGACGGAAGGGATACTCCTGCTCGAAGCGGTGGACGAAAGCCGCCAGGAAGCCTTCGCCCGGCACGACGCCGGCATCCTCTCCGCCTGTGGCGGCAGAAGCGGTGCCCACAGGTTGCGGGGCGGTAGGACGTGATGCGGGAACAGCCTCCGCAGGGTCGTAGGGGAAAGGCGTGGCGGCGGGATTGTAGTACGCGGCGGGGTCCCAGGAGTAATAGCAGGGCTGGGTCACGGGGGCGCACTTCTCGTCGTAGGCATGGCGCACGGCGGCACTCACCGCACGCCCCACGGCAGCGTAGACGGGCGCATAGCCCCCGGCCAGGTCCTCCGTACGGATACGGACGAAGATCTTCACCCCTTCGCCCGATATGCTGCGGAAGGCGGCCGCCACATAGGGCAGTGCAGCAGCCAGGGCCATAATCTCGTCCGTTCGACCGACGGTGCCGTCGTAGTCCGCACACGCCAAGCCGCTGTACGACTGCAAGTTGCTCGCGGCATGCCCGCCGAAACAGCGACACGAGGGCGTGACGCAGGGCATGGACGACTTGACGCGTTGTGCCTCGGCCTCCTGTCCGCGCTGCGAGCGCAGGCGACGGTACTGCTCCACCCGCTTGCGGAAGGCCTCGCCGCGGATGTCGGCCACGAACTGCTCGAGCGTAGTGTCCGTGGCACATTTGCTCCTCACGCTGCTGAAACGCGAGAAGCAGAAGATGTTTTTGGATGTTGTTTCCATCGTTTTTGTGATTTTAAAGTCCGGCAAGGGCACCATTGCCCTTGCACAGAGGCAAATCACGGAAGAAAACAACAAAAGAATTCCGGCGGATACCGCACTTTTGGGCAGACACGAAGTGAACGGTATGCAGACAAATGTCACCGTCACTCACATGGATGGACACAGATTATACGCTGAAAACCAAGCTTCTGGAGAGAAACCTATATCTATCCGTATAAGCGAAGGTGAGTTTTTCCATCTCTCCCCGCCCGTCCGAAAAGTGCGGCGCCTGTCGCGAGCGGACTTTTAAGACGATTTAACGGCCGGCATCCGTTTTCTCGGAATCGCGCATGTTGATAAAATCATTGCAACGCCACAAAATATTTCTGCCGACATGGCGACGGAACTCGAAAAAAGGACTATCTTTGCCGCCGATTTTGGTATCGCAGCCCCACCCGCTTCGGAGGCCGCGATGAAAAGGGAACCAGGTGAAAGTCCTGGACAGACCCGCTGCTGTGAGTCCCCGCCATGAAGAATCCTTGGAAAACCCCAAGCCACTGTCCCCTACCAACGGAGGGATGGGAAGGCATCCAGGGATTGGGACAAGTCAGAAGACCTGCCAGAATCTGCCAACGTTTTAACGCTTTCGGGAAATAAGGCGGTGAAACATCGAGTCGGACCTTTCTTTGCCGGACATCCCCCTGTCGCGGACAGGCGAGGGCAAGGCCGTTTCTCTTTGTACTTCTTCTGTCCCTGTTTTCCCGTAGAACTGATAGGAATATGAAAATGGGTAAAACAAACATCCGCTCCTGCCTCCTGCTCGTCGGGATACTGCTGTGTCTGACCGCAGGCAGCCTTGAGGCCATAGGCCAAGTCAAGGTGCGCCTTTCGGGCAAGGTGACCGACCGCGAAGGTCATCCGGTGGAACAGGCCACCATCGCCATCGAAAACAGCAGCACGGGCTGCTACAGCCATACGGACGGAAGCTACGAACTGATGGTGACGCCGGGCAGGCATGTGGTGGTGGTGTCGTTCGTGGGATACGAAACACTGAAGATGCCGCTTCGCATCGACGGACCTGTGACCCAGGATTTCCGCCTGAAGGAAAACAACGTGGGACTGGGGACGGTAGAGGTGTACGGCAAAAGCCAGACGCAGAAACTGAAGGAAGGCGTATTTGCGGTCAACGCGCTGGACGTGAAGGCACTGGCCTCTTCGCTGAACGACCTGAACAGCCTGATGGACCGCACGACAGGCGTCAAGGTACGCGAAGAGGGCGGCGTGGGTTCGGACTTCGATCTGTCTATCAACGGACTTTCGGGCAACTCGGTGCGCTACTTCCTGGACGGCATGCCACTGGACAGCAAAGGCAGCGGCATGTCGCTGGCCAACCTGCCTGTCGGCATCATCGACCGCATAGAAGTGTATAAGGGCGTAGTGCCTGCCCACCTGGGTACCGACGCGCTGGGCGGTGCCATCAACATCGTCACGAAACAGGAGAAGAAAAACTACCTGGACGCATCCTACGGCATCGGCTCGTTCCATACGCACAAGGCAGACCTGAACGCACTGTGGGTGGAACGGCGGACAGGACTCATCGTGCGGCCTACGGTGGGCATCAACTATTCGAAGAACGACTATCGGATGAAAGACGTGGAGGTGTGGGACGAAGAGGCGGACGCCTACGTCTACGCCGACCGCAAGCGTTTCCATGACGACTATCTCTCCCTGCTGGGCCAGCTGGAAATAGGTTTCGCCGACAAGTGGTGGGCCGACGCCTTCTTCGTCTCGGGCTCCTACTCGAAAACGGACAAGGAACTGCAGACCGGCTCGGTGCAGACGGTGGTCTACGGCATGGCCGAACGGCAGACGGACGCATGGAACGTGGCGGCACGCTACCGGAAACGCGACTTCCTGGTGGAGGGACTACAGCTGAACGCCTCGCTGTCGCACACGTGGGACCACTCGCTGACGGTAGATACCGCCTACCGGAAATATGACTGGAACGGAGGCTACATCGTGAGCTCACGCAACGAAATTACGGGAAACAAACGCTCGATGCGCCACTACAAACGTCCGATGACCCTGGTACACGCCAATGCCGACTATGCGCTGAACGCACACCATGGTTTCAACCTGGACTACTCGATGAACCGCACGGGCAATGACCGCTATGACGACCTGGATACGGACTTCGAACCGTCGAACGACATACTGACCAAGCATATCACAGGCCTCTCCTATTATCAGTCGTTCTTCGACGACCGGTGGAACAACACCCTCTTCGTGAAAGACTACGTGAACCATGCCAATATCCGCCAGACCGACTCGGGCGCGACGACGGGTTCGAATAACGTGCGGGGCTCCATCACCCGGAACTACTGGGGATATGGCGTAGGTACCCGCTTCACCCTTGCCGCTCCCTTTGCCGTGAAGGCCTCTTTCGAACACAGTGTACGCCTGCCCATCGCCCGCGAACTGCTGGGCAACGGAACGACGGTCTATGCCAACGTGGCACTGGAGCCCGAAAGCAGCGACAACGTCAACCTGGGCTTCTTCGGAACCTGGCGTCCGGCTGCCGGGCACACGTTGTACTACGAAGCCAACGGTTTCCTGCGCAATGTGGACAACTTCATCCAGGTGCAGGTGATCGAAAAGGAAGGCATGATGCAATACCAGAACGTTCCGGCCGTACACATCAAAGGCATGGAAGGGGAAGTGCGCTACGACTGGCAGAACAGACTGCAACTGTCCGGCAACCTGAGCTTTCAGGACGCACGCGACCAGCAACAATACAAGACCGACGGAAAACCTTCGGCCACCTACAACAACCGCCTGCCCAACCGTCCCTGGCTGTTCGGCCGAGCCGAAGCAAGCTATACGTTCCACAACGTAGGCCTGCCGGACAGCCGCCTGCGACTGAACTGCAACTACCAATGGGTGCACTGGTATTTCCTGACGTGGGAAGCCTATGGTTCGTACGAGAACAAGTCGCGTATACCGACGCAGCACATCTGCAATGCGGGCCTCTCCTACTCGTGGAAGAACGACACTTACAGCCTGTCGCTGGAATGCTCCAACCTGCTGGACGAAACGGCTTACGACAACTACAAGCTGCAAAAGCCTGGCCGGGCCTTCTTTGCCAAATTCAGACTATTCATCAACTAATCTAACCAATAACCAATTGTTTCATTATGAAAAAATTCAAATTTTTACTGAGTGCATGTATGGCTGCCCTGCTGGCCACTTCTTTCACAGCCTGTTCGGACGATCCCGCCGAAGGAAATGGAGGCAACAATAATCCGGAAGAAACGACGAAGGACTATCACTTCGACCTTTTCCTTAGTGTGGGCAAGCATGGCGGCATGAGCCAGGGCGACGGAACCATCGTCAGAAGTGTATCCGACCTGAGCGCCGATGCAGACAAGATTACGATCGAAGGAATCGGCTCCGAATTCGAATCCAATGGAAACACCTACACCATGGAGGCGATCGTGAAAGGCAAATATTATTATGAAGTGCCTTACCAGCCGGCCGACCGCTTTGTGAAACTGGAAGTGAACTATGACCCCACGACCGGCAAAAACGCCCTGAACATTGTTGGCCAACGTCCGTTTGCCGACGGCTATACATTCAAGGCACGCTCGTACACACATGCCTGGCTGGACGACAACACACTGCTCATCATGGCCGCCAACGGCGATGCAGACAAAATCATCTGGACCAAGCTGAACGCCGACGACATGAGCATCATCGACAGCGGCACCCTGAGTGAAATTACTGCTCCCGAAGGCTATCCGGTACTCACGACATCGGGCATCCTGACCTACCGCCAAAGCGACAAGAAACTTTATTATTTCTACTTTGCCAAGACTTCGAAACGGAACGGAAAGGCTACACCTTATTTCTATACGGCCATCATCGACCCGGCTACCATGAAGGTGGAAAGCAACGAACCGAACAATATAGCCCAACAGACAGCCGGCAGCGCCTACGGCGAACTGATGCAGAACAGCGTGATGTATGATGAGGATGACAATCTTTACCTGGCCACTTTCACTCCGGACGAAAACGAGAAGGAAATAGGCCACCTGCTTCGCATCAAAAAGGGCGAAACACAGTTTGATACGACTTACGACGGTTATCCGAACGCTGACGGCAAGTTGCTGACCATTCAATACCTGGGCAACGGAAAGGCACTGGCCTACGCACGCAACGATGACGGTGACCCGCAGGACGGTACACTAAACATCGACTCCTACTGCCACTACTACACCATCCTGAACCTGGCAGACGGCACAAGAGAACGGCTGAAATACAACGGTGAGGAAATAGCCTACAATGCCGGCCGCTTCTCCCAACGCACGGCCGTTGTCGACGGGAAAGCGTATGTAGGCGTGAACACCCGTGAGGAATCCTGCATCTATGTCTACGACATCGCAACAGGGAAAGTTGAAAAAGGCGCAGAGGTGGATGCCAGCTTCTACTTCGACATCCTGCGCGTAATGAGCAACCAGTAATCAGCCCCCTGCATGAGAAAAGTCCTTACTTTACTTTTGTTATGTCAAACCGCCCTCCTCTGTCGCGCATACGGAGAGGGCGGTTTTGTTCCTTGCGACTTGCTTGCCAATCTGAAGAGTGGCGAGAAAGCAGCCCTGCTGATGGTACATTTCGGTACGACATACGACGACACACGTGCCCTCACCATCGATGCCCTGAACCGGAAAGCGCAGGAAGCGTTTCCTGAACTTACCTTTACCGAAGCCTACACATCGCGTATTGTCATCCGCCGCCTCAAGCAACGCGGTATCCGGAAAGACACGCCGCTCGAAGCACTTCTGCGCCTGAGGGCCGAAGGCTATACACACGTCGTCGTACAGAGCAGCAACATCATTGACGGAGTGGAAATGGAATCGCTTCGGCGCGACGTGGAAAGCGTACAGGCTTTCTTTAAAGAAATTCGGGTGGGTACTCCCCTGCTCTATTCGGTGAACGATTGCCAGAAAGTAGCCGATATCCTGACCAGACGCATGGGCGCAGCAACGCCGGATGGGAAAAAGGGAACAGAGCATTTCGTGCTCGTAGGGCACGGCACTCATACTCCAAGCACAGCTGTCTACAGCCAAATGGACCATGTATTGAAAGCCGCCGGACACTCAAACTGCCACGTAGCCACGATAGAAGGCTATCCGACCCTCGCCACCCTGCTGGCACAACTGAAAGCTGCGAAAGCCCGAAAAGTGACCTTACAACCCTTCATGCTGGTGGCAGGCGACCATGCCCGCAACGACATAGCCACAGAATGGAAAGAAAAGCTGGAAGCGGAAGGATATACCGTTAATATACGCCAGGAAGGCCTGGGACAAATACCTGAAATCCAAGACATCTTTATCGAACACCTCCGCTTCAGCCTGCACCATCGCAGTGTAGGCATCATGGAAAAGAAAGCTGCCTATGCTGCCGGAAAAGATTGAGGCAAGACTGAACCGCCCGCGATAAAGACAGCAGTAACGACCGGAAAGTTTGCCGAAAAAACGTATCTTTGCCAGAGATTATGAAATCCAAAGAAATGAAACAACCGAAAATAATCGTTGCCGGCATCGGACCGGGCAACGAACAAGACATCACCCCGGCCGTCAAGGCTGCACTGCACGAAGCAGATGCCGTGATAGGCTACAAATACTATTTTCAGTTTATCACTCCTTACCTGCATCCGGAAACACCCTGCATCGACACAGGGATGAAACGCGAACGCGTGCGGGCCGAACAGGCTTTCGAACTGGCAGAGCAGGGAAAGACGGTATGCGTCATCAGTTCGGGCGATGCAGGCATCTATGGCATGACACCGCTCATCTACGAAATGAAGCGCGAACGGGGCAGCTCTGTCGAAATCGTATCCCTGCCCGGCATCAGTGCCTTTCAGAAGGCAGCCTCCCTGCTGGGCGCACCGGTGGGCCACGACTTCTGCGTCATTTCCCTCAGCGACCTGATGACTCCGTGGGAACGCATCGAGAAACGAATCGTGGCCGCTGCCCAGGCCGATTTTGTCACTGCAGTCTATAATCCCAAAAGCGAAGGCCGCTACTGGCAACTCTATCGGCTGAAAGAAATATTCCTGCAGGAAGGCCGTTCCCCCCAGACACCTGTGGGCTACGTCCGCCAGGCCGGAAGACCGGAACAGGAAGTACACGTGACCTCCTTACAAGAATTTGATCCCGAACAGACAGACATGTTCACAGTCGTCATTATCGGCAACTCACAGTCTTACGAATGGGAAGGCAGCTTTGTTACTCCCCGGGGATACTATCGGGAAAACGAGGAATCGGGAGCTTCCATCGGACAGGACATCATGATACGCAGTTTCCGTACCATCGAAAGCGAACTGAAGAACAAGGATATCCCTTTGGACCACAAATGGGCCCTGCTGCACGCCATCCATACTACGGCCGATTTCGAAATGGAAGACTTGCTGCGGACCGACAACCATGCCGTATCTACGCTGTACAGACAGATTGCTGATGGACAAGTGAAAACCATTGTCACCGATGTGACCATGGCCGCCAGCGGCATCCGCAAGGGAGCGTTGCAACGGCTGGGAGTGGAAGTGAAATGTTATCTCAGTGATCCGCGCTCGGCTGAAATGGCTGCTGAAAAAAAGATTACCCGTACACAGGCCGGCATCCGACTCGCGGTAGAAGAACATCCTGACGCCCTGTTTGTCTTCGGCAACGCACCGACGGCGCTGATGGAGCTATGCGACCTGATTCGCAAAGGGAAAGCCCGTCCGGCAGGCATCGTGGCAGCACCTGTAGGTTTCGTTCACGTAAAGGAATCCAAGCACATGGTGAAACCTTTTACAGAAATCCCCAAAATCATTGTGGAAGGACGCAAGGGAGGAAGCAACCTAGCCGCTACGCTGGTCAACGCCATCCTTTGCTACAACGATGCCGAGCAACTGCGCCCCGGCCGAGACGTATAAACAGATAAATATGGAACAGAATTTCATCCTGATAGGACTGGATGACAGTCCCTCACCCTTCTTTCCTCCCGAAGTACAGGAACTGATCCGAAACGGAAGGTACTTCTCGGGCGGTGTACGGCACAGGGAGATTGTAGCTTCCCTGCTGCCGGATGATGCCACGTGGATGACCATCAACATACCGCTGGACAACGTATTCGCAGAATACAAGGCCCATTTCAAGACCGACGGACATCCTATTGTGGTATTCGCTTCGGGCGATCCGCTTTTTTTCGGTTTTGCCAACACGCTCCGTAAACGGATGCCTGAAGCCCATCTGCGACTCTATCCTGCCTTCAACTCCTTGCAGACATTGGCACACAGGATGGTAATCCCCTACAGCGACATGCGAAACGTATCGCTGACCGGACGCCCTTGGCAGGAACTGGACAGAGCCTTGATAGAACGAAGCACCCAAATCGGCATCCTGACCGACCGGGAACATACTCCCGACGCCATTGCCCGCCGCATGCTGGACTATGGCTACAACCAATATACGGTCTATGTAGGCGAACACCTGGGAAACCCAGACAAAGAACGCATCCGCCGGATGACGGTTGAAGAGACTGCCCGAAGCTGCTTTGAACGCCCCAATTGCTTGATCTTGAAAGCTGACACTCCTCTCCCACCACGTCCCTTCGGCATCCCTGACGAGGCTTTCGATCATTTGGACGGACGTGCCCGCATGATAACCAAGGCCCCTATCCGGCTGCTTACGCTCCGTGCACTCGGACTGAACAGCCGACATGTGTTCTGGGATATCGGTTCCTGCACGGGTTCGGTATCCATCGAAGCACGCCTCCAGTTTCCGCATCTGACGGTCGTTTCTTTTGAAATACGTCCCGAAGGCCGACAACTGATGGAAGTGAACAGTCGCCGCTTCGGCGTTCCGGGCATACAACATCTGACAGGAGACTTTCTGCAAACCGACCTTTCCTCCCTACCTCTTCCCGATGCCGTATTTATCGGTGGTCATGGAGGCAAACTGGGCGTAATGATGGAAGGAATAAAGAAACTTCTCCAGCCCGGTGGATGTATCGTCTTCAACTCCGTATCTGCCGAAAGCGGGAAAGCCTTCCGCGAGGCAGTCGCAAAACTGGGTATGCAACTGCAACCATCGGTACGCATTGCGTTGGATGACTACAATCCCATCGAAATAATGAAAGCTACCTTATAATAGAAACAGAAAACATGGATAAAAAGACAGCCATTATATTGATTTCCGAAGAAGGATTGCCGCTGGCACACCGTCTGTTGCCGGAATTTCCCCAAGCCGTCATCCTCAGTACGACGGTCAAGGACAATACCTGCCTGAATGTAGAAAGCTATGCGAACTTCTTCAATGAAAATTTCCATCGCTATGACGCCTTTATCTTTATCGGAGCCATGGGGATTTGTGTACGGAGCATAGCGCCTTTCATCGCAGACAAGCATACTGATCCTGCAGTAGTATGTATAGACAGTACGGGGCGATATGCCATTCCTGTCCTGTCGGGACATGTAGGCGGAGCAAACGAGCTGGCCCGATGTGTGGCCGGATGTATCGGAGCGGAAGCCGTGATTACTACACAAAGTGACCGTACCGGCCTGTGGGCACTCGATACACTGGGCACTGAATACAACTGGACAGTCCTGACTGCCGAAGGTGGAAACATGATTTCCGCAAATTCTGATGAAGGACATCGCATAATAAACCGACTCATCAGCCTGTTTGTCAAACAGGTACCCACATTGCTGTACATCGGTGTACGGGTGCCGGGGGTAGAGCGGTTGGAGCGGACTTGTCCGCCGCATGTCAGCATCCGTTACGGACGCTTCGAAGACATCGACTTAAAGCCTTACGAACTAGTCTTGCTGATTACGCCTTTCCGCTACAACACTGCCGGAATCCCTGCTCTTTATTACATTCCGCAGGTACTCCATGCAGGCATCGGACTGGCACACAACGCCGGACCTGTCGAGGAAGTCATCCGGCAACTGGACGAAACGCTGTACAGCCAACACATCCATCCCGCCGCAATTTCCGATTTTGCTACTATCTGCGAGAAACGTGAAGAGCCGGTAGTCGGACAGCTGCAATCCCGGTTCCCCGTGCAGTTTTATACAGCCGACGAGCTGAAGACCGTAAACGTACCTACCCCGAGCGAAGTAGTACAAAAACACATGGGTACGCCCAGCGTCAGCGAAGCAGCAGCCCTGCTGGCCTCGGAAAGCGGGTGTCTGGTACTGAACAAACAGAAAGGCAGCAACTATACCCTGGCCGTAGCCATTGGAAAGGGAATAATGACCGACAGCGGCCATATCGAAATCGTGGGAGCCGGTCCGGGCGATCCCGACCTGATATCCGTACGCGGACGACAGATGCTGGAAAAAGCCGATCTGATACTCTATGCCGGCAGTCTGGTGCCCCGCGAACTGACCTATTGTGCCAAACCGGGTGCCGTAGTCCGCAGTTCTGCCTCCATGAATCTGGAGGAACAGTTCGCGCTGATGAAAGAATTCTATGACCGCGGTTGCTTCATTGTCCGGTTGCACACGGGTGATCCTTGTATCTATGGAGCCATACAGGAACAGATGAACTATTTCGACCAATACCAGATGAGTTATCACATCACGCCGGGTATTTCTTCTTTCCAAGCCGCTGCCGCTGCCCTGAAATCACAGTTTACCATTCCCGAAAAAGTGCAGAGTATCATCCTGACCCGCGGCGAAGGACGGACACCCATGCCCGAACGGGAAAAGCTCCACCTCATGGCGCGGTCGCAAAGTACGATGTGCATATTCCTCAGCGCGGGTATTGTAGACCAGGTGCAGAGCGAACTGTTGCAGGAATATCCCGAAGATACGCCTGTAGCTGCCTGTTACCATCTGACGTGGAAGGACGAACGAATCTACCGCGGTGTGCTGAAAGATTTGGCCAAGATTGTGAAAGAAAACAACCTGACACTGACTACCCTGCTAGTAGTGGGCGAAGCCATTGACAACCGCCAAGGCTTGTCCCGCCTCTATGCGCATGAGTTCAAACATCTGTATCGGAAGGATTGAATTATGATTCTTATTTTAGGAGGAACCACCGAAGGCCGACTGGCGGCAAACACACTGGACGAATCGGGCAGTCCGTTCTACTATTCCACCCGTGGAGATGAACAGGAAGTGTCCCTACACCACGGCATCCGCCTGCAAGGAGGCATGGATGCGGAAGCGATGGAGCTATTCTGCCGGCAAAAGGAAATCCGGCTACTGGTCGATGCCGCTCATCCTTTTGCTGAGGAACTGCATCGCAACGTGGCTACAGTGGGGCAACGTCTGCAAATCCCTGTAATCAGACTTGAGCGCATCTATCCGCCACGTACGGCCTGTCCTGTTATCTGGTGTGCCGGCTATGACGAAGCTGTGAAAAAAATACAGCAATCGCATCCGGCCTCTCTCCTCCTGCTTACGGGCGTACAGAGCATTGCCCGCCTGGCTGCGCTATGGAAAGATGAAAACATATGCTGCCACTGCCGCATCCTCGACCGCGACAGCTCACGCCTGTTGGCCGACCGCCAAGGATTTCCTCGCGAACGCCTCTGCTATTACCACGAAGGCGAAGACGAACGAATCGTGATGGAGCAACTTCATCCGGAAGCTATCATACTGAAAGAAAGCGGTTTATCAGGAGGATTTAAAGAAAAAGTTGAAGTGGCAACAAGCCTTGGTATCCAAGTGTTTGCCATCCAACGCCCGCCACTTCCTCCTTCGTTTATAACCGTAACAGGGAGACATGGACTCCGTCGGCAAGTTGAACAACTGCTTCCCGAATTCTACCCGCAACACACGGGACTTACCACCGGAACCTGTGCCACAGCCGCCACCGTAGCTGCTGTTTGGAAAGCCCTTGACGATAATACTCCCGACACTTTTCCAGTCCTTCTGCCAGACGGCGAAATCCTGACGATACCTGCCCGTCCGACAGAAAGGATTTTATCTGCCGACGGTAAGACCGTCGTCGCTTCAGCCTTTACTGTAAAAGATGCAGGAGATGATCCGGATATTACCAACGGCATGACGATAGAAGCCCGCGTCACGTTGCACCTATCGTCCGCTGCCACTTCTACCACTCCTCTATCCATTCACATCGATGGCGGTTGCGGAGTGGGTCGTGTTACGTTACCAGGTTTGGGAATTGAGGTGGGACAAGCTGCCATTAACGCTACCCCACGTCGGATGATAGAAAACAGCATCCGTCACTTGCTGCATTCCTTGCCTATGAAAGCCAATCCTGTCTCGATAGACGTCCTCATTTCCGTACCGAGTGGTGAAGAAATTGCCCGCCGCACTTTCAACCCTCGCCTAGGCATTGAAGGGGGAATTTCGATTATTGGCACGTCGGGCATTGTGAAGCCCTTCTCGACAGATGCTTTTATCCGCTCCATCGCCAAATCTATGGAAGTGGCACGCGCTACAGGCAGTCCCCGTGTCGTTATCAATTCGGGGGCCAAGAGTGAACGTTTCGTCCGTGCCTATTATCCCGACCTACCGCCACAGGCTTTCGTACACTACGGCAACTTTATCGGCGAAACGCTGAAACTGGCTGACAGCCTGAAGCTGCCTCGCATTACGCTGGGTGTTATGATAGGTAAGGCTGTCAAGCTGGCAGAAGGGCATCTGGATACCCACAGCCGCCAGGTGACGATGAACCGTGATTTCATCATTTCAATGGCTCGTGAAGTCGGTTGCGGTGAAGATGTCTGCACACGCATCGACGGCATCACTTTGGCTCGTGAATTATGGGATCTTATACCAGCCTCGCTTTTGCCAACCTTTACGCAGACCGTCATTGACCACTGCCACCACCACTGTGCCCCTCTCTTACCTCACGGTGAACTGACCATTTTACTGATTTCGGAAGATGGGCGAATATACGTATAATCCTATCAGCTTTTCAATCCATTTTCTTGCCGCTTCATCTCCAGTAATACGCCAAACGTCAGCGGAAGGGCCAGTAAGAAAGTGCAGATGTCGGAAACGGCCTGACACATCTCCACGCCCTGAAGCCCGAAGAAATGGGGAAGGATAAAGATAAACGGCACAAAGAACAAGCCCTGACGGGCAGACGAAAGGATGGTGGCACGCACGGATTTGCGGATAGTCTGCAACATCATGTTGCTGATGATGACAAACGTGCCCAGCGGATAGGTGACAAGCTGCCAGCGCAGGGCCGAAGCACCTGTGGCCACCACAGCGGGGTCGCCTTTACGGAACAGCTCCACCACCTCTTCGGCAAAGCCGAAACCCAACACAGCACAGCAGGTCAGGAAAATAAAACCGATACGTACACAGAGCCAGAAACCCTGACGCACACGGCTATAAAGACCTGCGCCGTAGCAGAAGCCACAGAGGGGCTGGAAACCCTGCCCGAAACCGATCAGGAAAGAATTGATGAACATACCAATGCGTGACACGATGGACATGCCTGCGATGGCAGCGTCGCCATACGCTCCGGCGGCCAAGTTCAGCAGGATGGTGGACAGACTAGCGAGTCCCTGGCGGGCAAGCGAGGGCGTACCACCGCCAATAATTTCCTTGATGAAGGCGAACGACGGCGTAAAGTTGCGATAACGGATGGGGATATTCCCCCCCTTCGTAGCCATGTAGAGCAGCAGCGTAAAGCTGCACACCTGACTAATGACCGTGGCCAGCGCAGCACCCGCCACGCCCATATCGCAGACGAAGATGAATAGCGGGTCGAGCACCACGTTGAGGATCGCCCCGCTCACGATACCCACCATAGCGTAGGCAGCATTCCCCTGAAAGCGTATCTGATTGTTCAGCACCAGCGATGAAGCCATGAAAGGCGTACCTGTCAAGATAATACCCAAGTAGCGTTCCGTATAAGGCAAGATGGTGGGTGTAGAGCCCAGCATCAGCGACAGCGGTGTGAGGAATAGCAACCCCAGCACTGCCAACACACAGCCCGTGAAGAAGGCCATGAAAAAGCCCGTGGCTGCCATCTTCTCCGCATTGGCCACGTCGCGGGCGCCCAGACGGCGCGAGATGTAGTTACCCGACCCGTGGCCGAAGAAGAAACCGACAGCCTGGATGATGGACATCAGCGAGAACACGATGCCTACCGCCGCCGTGGACTGCGTATTAATCTTACCGACGAAGTACGTGTCGGCCATGTTGTAGAAAGCCGTCACCAGCATACTGATGATGGTGGGGATGGCCAGGCGGGTGATGACACCCGCAATGGGGGCAGTAGTCAGCTGCTCGTAATTTTCTTTGGCTGTGTGGTGGTGTATCAACATCTCATATAATCTTTTTTATCCGTTAGGTAACAAGTCCGCCTCCCGGATAACGCCCAGCAATTCGCTGATACTGCAGACAGTGACCATAGTGCCGTCCGCCCGGTGAAGCACGAAGGGAGCGTCACCCCGCAGGTCGCCCGTCTCGATGAAGACAGCAGACTCCACGTTGCGGTTAGCCAGAATGCCGTTGCGCTGCAAGGCCTTGCGCACCATGGCATAGCGTTGTCCGTGTCCGGCGAGGCGGATTTGCGAAGTGTATTCATTGTCCATACGGAAGAGGCCCGTCTCCAGATCGAACACAATGCCCTTACGGGCGAAAAAGCGACTCAGGCTGCCGTCCAGCGACAGGTCTTCGGGCGTGCCGATGGTCACCCCGCTCGCCTTGTCCATCAGCCAGATTTTGTCGGCTATTTGGAGAGCCAGCTCCAGGTCATGGGTAGAGAGAAAGATGGTCTTGCCCGTGCTACGGCTCAGGCGGTGGAGCAACTGCATCATCTCCACCTTGCTGGGAAAATCGAGGAAGGCCGTCGGCTCGTCCAGGTAGATGACGGGCGTCTCCTGTGCCAGCGCCTTGGCTATCATCACCTTCTGGCGCTCGCCGTCGCTCAGGGTATCCACCATGCGGTCGGCCAGGTGTGCGATGCCCACCAGGGCGATGGAGCGCGCCACCACCTCCTTGTCTGCCTTCGACAGGGTTCCCCAAAAGCCGGTGTAAGGGCTGCGTCCCAGACCCACCAGCTCCGTGGCGGTCATGTTACGAATGTCGCATTTCTCCGTCAGCACCACGCTCAGCACGCGCGACAGCTGCTTGTCCGTGTAGGCATCAATTTCCTTGCCCTGCACGTAAATGTTTCCGTCCAGCTTGGGCTGGAAGGCCGAGAGCGTGCGCAGCAGGGTGGACTTCCCCACTCCGTTGGCTCCCAAAAGGCAGGTCAGCTCGCCGCCGCAGATGTCGGCCGAAATGCCTGCCGCCACCATCTTCACGCTGTGCTTCGAGGCATAGCCGATGGAGAGGTTTTCGATATGGATGGTCGGTTCGTTCAAAGGGTCTTTCTATATTAATAGGTTCATATTCAGTTATTCGTCTATCTCACTTTTCCTGCGTCTGAAGAGCACCGAAGCAACGACCGGTGCACCAATGAGTGCCGTCACCGAGTTCACCGGCAGAGCGCCTTCGAAGCCCGGCATACGGGCAATGAGGTTGCACACCAGAGCCAGGGCGGCACCCGTCAGCAGCGTGGCAGGCATCAGCACACGGTGGTCCGACGAGCGGAAGATGGCACGGCACAGATGGGGCACGGCCAGCCCCAGAAACATGATGGGGCCGCAATAGGCCGTCACGATGGCCACCAACACGCCCGAGCAGAGAATGACCAGCAGGCGGGCCCGCCGGATGTTCAGTCCCAGGTTGCGCGCATAGCTGTTGCCCAGCAACAGCAGATTCATGGTCTTGATGAGCAGGAACGACAGCGGCAGCAGCACAGCCATGATGCCCACGAACAGCAGCATCTGGTCGCCCGATACGCGGGCGAAGCTGCCCAGCCCCCAAATGACATAGGCACGGATATCTTCTTCAACGCTGAAGAACTTCAGCACACCGATGACGGCATTGGCCACGTAACCTATCATGACGCCGATGATGAGCAGCGTCACGTTGCCGCGCACCTTCATCGACACATAGACGATGAGCGCCATCACCGACATGGCACCCACGATGGCGGCCAGCGACAACGCCACTTCGCCCAGATAACCCAAACGGCTCAGGGCCACGCCCCCGACAGCACCGGACAGCAGCACTACCATCGCCACGCCCAGGCTGGCACCCGAGCTAACGCCCAGCACCGAAGGGTCGGCCAGCGGATTGCGGAACACCGTCTGCATCTGCAGGCCGCTGACCGACAGACCCGCGCCCGCCACAAGCGCCGTCAGGGCCTGGGGCACGCGCGACTTCCACACGATGTTCTGCCACACCACCGGCTCGTCCGTCCCGCCCGCCAGGATGCGGCACACCGAGCGCAGGGGGATGTCCACCGAGCCTAGCAGCAGGTTCAGCAGGAAGAACAGGGCGATGAACACGGTCATCAGCAGCATCAGGGGGAGTATGGGGCGATGGTTCATGGCGTTTATTTCAGTCGTTCGTAATACGTGGGTTCATACTGGGGCAGCAGGTCGGGATGGAAGGCGTGTATCAGGTCCTTCAGCACCACGTCGGGCTGCATGGGCATGCTCTCGTAGAAGGGCGTGGTGCGCATGTTGCAATAGACCACCGCCCGCTCGCGGAAGGCACGGAAGTCGGCATAGCGCGCGTCGGTGGCCTTCAGAGCGTCGTAGGAGAAGGTGCCTTCGTAGCTGTTGACGATGCGCCAGAAGTCGGCCTCGTCGGCCCGGCTATAGACGGTCTCGAAGTCCAGCGTCACACCGCCCGAACGGGGGTCGTCCTTCAGGAAATAGTCGGCTCCGGCATCGCGGAACAGCTGGGCCAGGAAACTTTTGCCGCCTACTGCATACCAGTTGCCTCCACGCAGCTCGCCGCTGAACACCACGGGACGCTTCTCCACGCCCGCGGCCAGGCGACAAAGCTCCTTGTAGCGCGCCTCAATGGCGGCAAAGCACTCGTTGGCTTCGCGTTCGCGCCCGATAAACAGGCCCACCAACTTCACCCACTCCGCCTGTCCCAGGGGCGTCATCTCCTTGTAGCCCAGATGGGGCACCAAGGGGATATCCGTGTCGCGCAGGGCGTCGTAGCCACCGCGCTTGAAGGGGGAGATGAAAATGACATCGGGTTCCACGCTCATCACCACCTCAGAGTCGAAGTTGCCTTCGATGCCTATCTTCACCGTGTGGCCCTCGGCCAGCTGGCGGTTCATGGTGGGGTCGAAGAGGTGGCGCGTGCTGGTGATGCCCGTCACCAGCGGACAGGCGTCCAGAGCAATGAAATTGGACAGCTGGAGCGACGTCATGCAGATGACGCTGCGCACGGGTGTTTCTATCGGGGTATAGTCGCGAGGAATACCGGCCGGATGCGTACCGCGGGGCACAAGGGCGAAATGATAACCCGGCGCCTCGGGGTTCTGCGGGTCGTGTACGTCCAGCAGGCGCACGCCGTCGGCACGATAGTCTATGGTGTAGCCTTCGGCATAGGTGGGAATCACCCGTAACAAAGAGTCGGTCGGGGCCATGGCGGCGCTGTCGGTCTGCATTCCATCGGCGGCCGAAGGCTTCGACGACCGGGAACCGCAAGAGCCCGCAAAACAGGTGACGGCAAACAACAGGCCGGCAAAGAGGAGTCTGTTCATCGGTAAGGTCTTTTTAAAATCAGGTGCAAAGTTAACCGAAACGACTGAATATCGCAACTTACGTGTGTGAAACTTCCCTATCGGCGGACAATGGAATGGATACGCAGACAGGATAATCTGTGGTTGAAAAACCATCCGCGACACACACCCGTTCCGCATTTCTTTTTGTAATTTTGCCACCGCAAAAAAACCGAAACAACAGAAGAAAAAACTATGAACCACTACCCCATCCTGTTCATCTCCCTGGGCCCCGGCGACCCGGAACTCATCACCCTGAAGGGCTGGAAGGCCCTGCAGGCAGCCGACATCGTGTTCTGCCCCGAGACGGAGGGGCGCAACGGAGAGCGCACCTCGCGCGCAGCGAACATCGTGCGGTGGCTCGGCGTGGGCGACGACCACATCCGCCGCTTCCTGCTACCCATGAGCAAACGGCGCGAAGCGGCGCTTCAGGCCTACGACGGCGTGTATGCCGAAGCGCGTGCCCTGCAGGACGAGGGTCTGCACGTCTGCATCGTAGCAGAGGGCGACGCGGGCTTCTACTCGTCCGTCCACTACGTCTTCGAGCGGTTGCGGGCCGACGGACGGGCGGCGGAACACGTGGCGGGCATCCCTGCCTTCATTGCTGCAGGAGCCCTGGCAGGACTGCACACAGCCAGCCAGGAACAGCGGCTCACGGTGTTGCCCGGCACGGCGACCGCACAGGAGTTGGAACGGCTGGTGGACGACGGCGGAACGGTGGTCATCATGAAGCTGTCGCAATGCGCCGACGAAGTGCACCGCTGCATGGCCCTGCATCCAGAGTACACGTACCACTACTTCGAGAACGTAGGTACGGCGACGGAGTTCTACACGTGCGACGCGGCGGTGGTGGCCGCGCGGCGCTTCCCCTACTTCTCGCTGATGATTGTACAAGGGTAACGAAGAGAACATAAGAAAGACACACAATATTTTCATAAACAAACTGGTGTATAAAAAAGGGGGCCGAAGCCCCCCCTTTTTAGAAAAATCTGCGTATTCCGCGTCATCCGCGGCAGAACCGTCATTGCAGCTCCAGCGTCACGATGGACTTCGCCGGCAACGTCAATCGCAGAACTCCCTTCTCAATTTTGGTATCCTTGAACGGTACGGGCCGCACGCGGTCGGGCTGGTCGAAGGTGTTGCAGTCGGTGACGTGCTCGGCCGTCAGCACCTCGCCCACGGCCTTGAGTGCCGTGATGCCAGGCAGGTGGACGGTGACTTCCTGTGCTTCATTCAAATCGACGTTGGAGAGCGAGAGGTGCACGCGCCCCTCCTTGTCGCGCGAGGCGGTGGCGCTGAGCAGCGGCAAGCGTCGGCCGTCGCGCACATCGACAGTGGCGCAGTCCAGTTCCAACGGCAAATAAGTGGCATCCTGGTGCACGCGGTACATCTTGAAGACGTAGTACGTAGGCGTCAAGACCATGCGGTCGTCCTTCGTCAGAATCATGGACTGGAGGACGTTGACCACCTGGGCGATGTTGGCCATCTTCAGGCGATCGGTGTACTTGTGGAAGATGTCGAGCGAAAGGGAGGCCACGAAGGCGTCGCGTAGGGAGTTCTGCTGGTAGAGGTGTCCGCGGATAGTGCCCGGTTCTTCATCCCACCACGTGCCCCACTCGTCGAGCATCAGGGCTATCTGCTTCTTGGGGTCATACTTGTCCATGATGGCGCAGTGGCGACGGATGACGTCCTCCACCTCGCGGCACTTGCCCAGCGCCCAGTAGTAGTCTTCGTCGGTGAACTGCGTGGCCGAACCCTTGCTGCCGCTCCAGCCTGCCACGGTGTAGTAATGGAGCGAGAGACCCTGCATCCGTCCTCCCACGCGGTTCATGAGGACGTCGGTCCAGTTGTAGTCATAATCGCTGGCACCGCTGGCTATCTTGAACAGGCGGTTGCCGTCGTAGTTGCGGCAGTAGGTGGAGTAGCGGCGGTAGAGGTCGGCGTAGTATTCGGGGCGCATGCTGCCGCCACATCCCCAGCTCTCGTTGCCCACGCCGAGGTATTTCACCTTCCAGGCCTTGTCGCGTCCGTTCTGCCGGCGCAGGCGTGCCATGGGCGAATCGCCCTCGGAGGTCATGTATTCCACCCACTTGGCCAGCTCCTCGACCGTGCCGCTGCCCACGTTTCCGCTGACGTAGGGCTCGCAGCCCAGCATCTCGCAGAGGTTCAGGAACTCGTGCGTGCCGAAGCTGTTGTCCTCGATGGTGCCGCCCCAGTTGTTGTTCACCATCTTAGGGCGCTGCTCACGGGGACCGATGCCGTCCATCCAGTGGTATTCGTCGGCAAAGCAGCCGCCGGGCCAGCGCAGGACGGGCACGCGGAGCTCCTTCAGGGCGTTGAACACGTCGGTGCGGTAGCCCTGGATGTTGGGTATCGGCGAGTCCTCGCCCACCCACAGGCCGCCGTAGATGCAGGTGCCCAGGTGTTCGGCAAACTGGCCGTAGATTTCTTTCGGAATGATTTGGTTGCCGCGGTCGGCCTCCACGGTAAGGTTCGCGCTGCGCTGTGCGGGGAGCGACAGCGAGGCGGTCAGCAGCAGGCTGCTGAGGAAGAGTTTGTTTGTCATGGAATAGTAATCTTTAAGTATGATAAATAGAGTTCTACAGTTGTTGATAGATAAGGAAAGCCAGCCGACAGGTGTCGGCTGACCGTCCGAGCCCTCGGGAATGCTCCCGATATAGGTCGGCTGGCCGTCCGAGCCCTCGGAAATGCTCCCGATATAGGTCGGCTGGCCGTCCGAGCCCTCGGAAATGCTCCCGATATAGGTCGGCTGGCCGTCCGAGGCCTCAGAAATGCTCCCGACCTATGTCGGCTGGCTGTCCGAGGCCTCAGAAATGCTCCCGACCTATGTCGGCTGGCTATCCGAGGCCGCAGATTTGCTCCCGACCTGTGTTGGCTGGCCGTCCGAGGCCTTCGCCTATTTCTTGCAACTGACAGCTGACGCTTCCACAGGCAGGCAAGCCTTGTAGGTCTCGATGTAGGCGTTGAAGCCGGCCACGTCTTCGGGCACGGGCGCCATCTCGACACCGGCGTCGCCGGCAAACACCTGCGCGTCCAGGAAGTCGGGCAACGACAGGCCCTGAGCATTGTTCACCAGGTAGGAACCCAGCAGGGCGATGCCCCAGGCTCCCCCCTCGCCTGCCGTCTCCATGACGGAGATGGGCGAGTTGATGGCTGCCGCCAGGATGCGCTGGCCCACGCCCTTGGTCTTGAACAGGCCGCCGTGGCCCGTGATGCGGTCCACACGGATTTTCTCGTCGTTGAACAGGATGTCGTTGCCTATTTTCAGCACGGCCACGGAAGCGTAGAGGTGGGCGCGCATCAGGTTGGCCAGGCTGAACTTGTCCGTGGCCGAGCGCACGAACAAGGGACGCCCTTCGGCCAGTCCGGTGACGGGTTCGCCGGAGAAATAGTTGTAGGCCATCAGGCCGCCGCAGTCGGCATCGCCTTCGAGGGCATGGTTGTAGAGTTTGCCGTAGATGTCGTTCATGTCGACGGGCAATCCCATCAGTTCCTGGTATTCCTTGAAGAGGTTGACCCACGCGTTGAGGTCGGAGGTGCAGTTGTTGCAGTGGACCATCGCCACGGGGCTTCCGTCGGGCGTGGTCACGATGTCGATGGCCTCGTAGGGGCGCGAAAGCTCCTTCTCCAGCACAATCATGGAGAACGACGACGTTCCGGCGGAGACGTTGCCCGTGCGCTGCTTCACGGCGTTGGTGGCCACCATGCCCGTGCCTGCGTCGCCTTCGGGCGGACAGAGCGGGATACCGGCTTTCAGCCGTCCCGTGGGGTCGAGCTTGCGGGCACCTTCGGCCGTCAGGCGTCCGGCATCCTCACCGGCCATCAGCACACGAGGCAGGATGTCGCGCAGCTTCCAGCCGTAGCCCGGAGCAATCAGCTGCTCGAACTTCTCCACCATCGGGGCGGAATAGTCTTTCGTTTCGGGATCGATGGGCAGCATACCGGAGGCATCGCCGATGCCCAGCACGCGTTCACCCGTCAGCTGCCAGTGGACGTATCCGGCCAGCGTCGTCAGAAAGTCGATGGAGGGCACATGGGCCTCGCCGTTCAGAATGGCCTGGTAGAGGTGCGAGATGCTCCAGCGCAGGGGGATGTTGTAAACAAAGAGCTCGGACAGCCGGGCGGCGGCGGGACCGGTGTTCGTGTTGCGCCACGTGCGGAAGGGCACGAGGATGTTCTGCTGCTTGTCGAAGGCCATGTAGCCGTGCATCATGGCGCTGACGCCGATGGCGGCGAGGGTCTCTATCTCCGTGCCATACTGCTTCTTCACGTCGGCTTGCAGGTCGGCGTAGCAGTCTTGCAGGCCGCCCCACACGGCGTCGAGGCTGTAGGTCCAGAGGCCGTCGACAAGCTGGTTCTCCCACGTGTGGCTGCCCTGTGCGATGGGCTTGTTTTCCTCGTCGATGAGTACCGCCTTGATGCGGGTGGAGCCGAACTCGATGCCGAGGATGGCGCGTCCGGCTTCTATGGTGGATTTGGGATCTGATTTCATACGAATGGTATTGTATATAAGGTGAAACAAAAAGAAGAAGGAAGACACACTCAATATGTGCCTTCCTTTCTTCGGTTACAGATTTAGCAAAGCGCCTTGTTCAGCATGTAGTACACTTCGTTCATGCGGAGCTCTTTCTTGAACTCGCTGATAGTGGTGTCCTTGTTGATGTGAACCATCTCGATGCCTGCAATCTCGGCGTAGTCTTCCCAGTATTCGGCCGTCAGGTCGTAGGAGAAGCAGGAGTGGTGTGTACCACCGGCCAGGATCCAGGCGCCTGCGCCTACCTCGAAGTTGGGCATCGGTTTCCACAGGGCGGAAGCCACGGGCAGCTTGGGCAGCGGTTTCGGCTCGATGCACTCTACATCGTTTACAATCAGGCGGAAGCGGTTGCCCAAGTCAACGACCGTAGCGGTGCAGCCGGTACCCACCTTCGACGTGAACACGAGACGGGCCGTCTGGCTCTTGCGGATGCCGATGCCGAGAAAGTGTACCTCCAGGCGGGGTTTCTGGGCAGCGATGAGCGGACATACCTCCAGCATGTGGGCCTGAAGGATGGAGCTGTTCTCGCCGTCGAAGTTCAGCGTGTAGTCCTCAAGGAAGGAACAGCCGGTGGGCAGGCCCTGGTTCATCACCCATACGGTGCGGTAGAGGGCGGCAGACTTCCAGTCGCCTTCGGCACCGAAGCCGTAACCCTCGGCCATCAGGCGCTGAGATGCCAATCCCGGAATCTGGTCGAAGTAGCTGCCGTCGGTCTGGCCCAGGTCGTCGAAGTTGGTGGTGAAGCCTTTGGCACCCTTCGCCTTCAGGATGGCACGCAGGGCGAGTTCGGCCTTGGCGGCATTCCATACCTTTCCATAAGCCTCGGTACGTCCGTCTTCCAATGCGGCGTCGTGGTCGTAGAGGCGGAAGTATTCGTCCACCAGAGCCTTCACGTCTTCGTCCTTCACCTGTGCGTGGTATTCCATCAGCTCGCTCACGGGGCAATAGTCCACGTGGTAGCCCATGCGCTGCTCGGCCTCCACCTTGTCGCCGTCGGTCACGGCCACGTTGTTCATCTGGTCGCCGAAGCGGATAATGAGCATGTCCTGAGCATCGGCCCAAGCGGCGCAGACGCGCATCCATACGGCGATCTTCTTCTGCGTTTCCTCTTCCTTCCAGTAGCCTACCACCACTTTGCGGCGGATGCGCATGCGGGTGCAGATGTGGCCGAACTCACGGTCGCCGTGGGCACTCTGGTTGAGGTTCATGAAGTCCATGTCCATCGTATCCCAGGGAATTTCCTTGTTGTACTGCGTGTGCAGGTGGAGCAACGGCTTCTTCAGCTGCTGCAAGCCGTGAATCCACATCTTGGCGGGCGAGAAGGTGTGCATCCAGGTGATGACACCGATACAGCGTTCTTCGTTGTTGGCAGCCTTGAACACGGCTTCCACTTCCTTGGACGAGTTGGCCGTACCTTTATATACCACCTTGACAGGCAGCTTGCCCGACTCGTTCAGCCCCTTAACCATCTCGTTGCTGTGTGCATCTACTGCGATTACTGCGTCTCCTCCGTACAGAAGCTGTGCTCCTGTGACGAACCATACTTCATATTGATCAAATGCGTTCATAATAGTACAATGTTTATTAATTATTGGGTTATGATTCTTTTTGGTTGATTATTCATATCATTTCTTCTGTCCGTAGTAGGCATTCGGTCCGTGCTTGCGGCTGAAGTGCTTCTCGATGAGCAGCGGGTTCATGGTCAGGTTAGGATTGACGGCGTAGGCAATGGATGCCATCTTGGCCACCTGCTCCATGACGACGGCGTTGTGAACAGCGTCGTGCGCATCCTTGCCCCAGGCAAAGGGACCGTGGTTCTTGACCAGCACGCCTGGTGTGTGCACGGGGTTCAGGCCTTCGAAACGCTTCACGATGACGTTGCCCGTCTCCAGCTCATACTCGCCCTTCACTTCGGCCTCGGTCATGTCGGCCGTGCAGGGAATGGCGTCGTGAAAGTAGTCGGCGTGCGTCGTGCCGATGTTAGGTATATCGCATCCGGCCTGTGCCCAGGCAGTGGCATAGGTAGAGTGTGTATGCACCACTCCACCGATTTCGGGAAAAGCCTTGTAGAGCACCACATGGGTCGGCGTATCTGAAGAAGGACGAAGATTCCCCTCCACTACCTTACCGTCTAGATCTACCACCACCATGTCCGTGGCCTTCATCTCGTCATAGCTTACACCACTGGGCTTGATGACCACCAGCCCGCTTGCGCGGTCGATGGCCGACACGTTTCCCCAAGTGAAGATGACCAGTCCGTGCTTCACCAAGTCGAGGTTGGCACGGAATACTTTTTCTTTCAGTTCTTCTAGCATAATTATATCGCTTAAACGTTAACTTATAATTTAAATTTAGGAGCTTTCCGATAAATGTTCTCATTAAATTGATACAGGGCCGCACTACGTTTGGAGCCGGTTTTGTCTTTTTTGTCCGTCTTCTCAATGTAGTTCATCTCCGCAATCCGCTTACGGAAATTGCGTTTATCAATAGGCTCTCCATAAATAGCTTCATACAGACTTTGCAATTGTGACAGGGTAAAGAGCTTGGGAAGCAGATTGAAGCCGATAGGCTCCGTAGATGCTTTCTTCTGCATCATAGCACGTGCCTTCTGAACCATCTCCAAATGGTCGAATATCAAAGGAGGCAAGTCATTGATTCCAATCCAGAAAGCATTATGCTGTTGAACCAGTTCACGGTCGTATTCATCGATATTGATCAAGGCATAATATGCAATGGAAATGACTCTTCCTCCCGGATCGCGGTCTATGGCACCGAACGCTCCAACCTGTTCTATATAGACTTGTTCCAAACCTGTCAACTCAGCCAAGACTCGTTTGGCAGCATCGTCCACGCTTTCATTTTCCTGCACAAAACCGCCCATCAGCGACCACTCGCCTTTGGCCGGCTCAAAGTTTCGTTTCAACAGGAGAAGGCTCAGTTCTCCTTTGCTGAAACCGAAAATAATGCAGTCTACCGAAATATAGAACTTCGGATTAATATTATAATATGTTGTCATTCAAGAAACATTAAATACAATTACCAGAAATAAGCATAGAACAGGGCACAAAGCAACACGACACCCAGTGAAGCAATAACGTCCCATTTATTCCAGCTCTCACGGATGAGTTGT
This sequence comes from Bacteroides togonis, assembly GCF_900130135.1. Lineage (NCBI taxonomy): Bacteria > Pseudomonadati > Bacteroidota > Bacteroidia > Bacteroidales > Bacteroidaceae > Bacteroides > Bacteroides togonis. The sequence goes on from NZ_LT670820.1 coordinate 630,958, forward strand.
TTATAACTGCCAGTGAAAGTAATGGCTTCAATCTGCTGGGCAGAAGGTTTCGGCGTAAAGCAGGATACAACAACCATCAAAACAATCAAAAAGACAAGCAACCAGACTTCGAAAATAAGCCAATTGGTCTGCCAGAACCAAGTAGTGCATTCCCAGAAAGCACCATCCATCACGGCCTTACCCGAATCTGTGATGACATTGGTAAGCAGACGGACCATACCGATGAGGAAACCGCCGATGAGTCCCCATTCGCCTGCTTTCGGAGTGATACGCTTTGAGAAGATACCCAGCGTAAAGACAGCAACCATTGCGGGTGCAATCAGTGACTGAATGTCCTGCAGGTATGAATAAAGATTTCCCATATTCATCATGATAGGCATCCAGGCCAGGCCCAGCAATACGACTACTACTGTAGCAATACGCCCTACCAGTACGTAATGGCTTTCGCTCATGCCTTTCTTCATCGGTTTGTAAAAGTCCTCTGTGAACAACGTGGCGCAGCTGTTGAAGAAGGCTGCCAGCGAGGCGACAAGAGCACAGATGAAACCGATAGTCACAATTCCCTTAATACCGGCAGGCAAAATATTTTTCACCATCATGGCAAAAGCACCGTCTGTATCGTGAGCGTTGGTAATATCCATCACAATGCCACTACCAGTCTTTTGAGCAAGCGCATAAGCAACCATACCAGGAATCAAGAACATGAATACTGGTAACAGTTTGAAATAACCAGCAGCAATAGAACCACGACGAGCACGTTTCATCACGACATCGTCCGATTCACCCTTTTGCTGTCCGAGTACACGTTGTACGATGTGTTGGTCGGTACACCAATACCAGAACCCAATAATGGAAGCACCGAGGAATACTACATATCCGGGAAATTGCGGATACATGGGATCTGCAGGATCGGTATGGAACATGTGAGTTGTACCAAAACCGTCGTGAGCAGCGTTACAAACAGCCATCATCTGTGACCAGCCTTCGCTGATACTACCGTCACCCAACATGCTCAGTCCCAAAAACAATACCAGGAAAGAACCGATAATCAAAATCGGAGTCTGAATGGCAGACAGTGTCATTACACCCTTCATACCACCGAAAACCGTGAATACAGCCGTAACAGCAATCAAGCCAATAGCACCATACCAAAAAGGTAAGCCAAGCAAATACTCAAAGAAAATACCACCTGTAAAGGCTGTAACAGAAACCTTAGTCAACACATAAGCTATCAAAGTGATGATAGACAACCACGAGCCCGTACGTTGAGTATAACGGAATTTCAAGAAATCAGGCATAGTGATAATCTTACCCATCTTGTTGTTCAGCAGTTGATAGAAAGGAACAAACAGCCATCCCAAAATCAGAATCATCCATCCCTGCATTTCCCAATGAGCCATCCCTACACCATCTTTGGCTCCAGTTCCTGCAAGACCAACCAAATGTTCAGAACCAATGTTGGCAGCAAAGATAGCCGCGCCAATGATATACCAAGGTTCGCCTTTTCCGAACAGATAATCCTGACTATCGGCACCTTTCATTTTTTCCTTATCTTTCTTTATGGCACGATAAATCGCCCAGACTATAGCTACGACTCCTACAGCAAGTATCACCCAGTCGAGCCAGATAAATTCATTTGTATTCCAATTCATATATTTCTATTTTTCTAGTTAGCACTATTTTTAAGGTTATTTTTCAATACCGAATTTAAAGATACATTCACTGTTATATGTTTGCCCCGGTTCTAGAATCACAGATGGCCATTCAGCTTTATTGGGACTATCAGGATAATGCTGAGTCTCCAGACAAACGGATGCCCGTTGATTATAGACAATACCTTTTTTACCTTTTACTGTTCCATCCAAGAAATTACCTGTATAAACTTGAATTCCAGGTTCATTAGTATATACCTCCAAAGTTATTCCTGTTTCAGGAGACGTCAAACGAGCAGCGACCTGCGTCAAATCACCTTTAGTATTCAATACCCAATTATGATCATATCCATTGCCATTCTTCAATTGAACGAAATCATAATTGCTGATATCCTTTCCTATAACTTTAGGAACAGTAAAATCCATTGGCGTATCTTTTACAGGCAGAATCTCTCCAGTTGTCATAAATGTACTGTCAACAGGAGTATAAGTATCTGCATTTATATATAGAATATGGTCAGTAGCAGCCTTGGATGGATCTCCTGACAAATTGAAATATGAATGGTTAGTCATGTTAATCACCGTTTTCTTATCGGTCGTTGCACTGTATTTGATATCAATGGCATTGTCATCCGTAAGTTTATAGATAACTTTGGCTGTTACATTTCCAGGAAAGTTCTCATCACCGTCTGGCGAAACAATTGTCAACTCCAGTGTAGTATCATCAATTTGGTTAGCGTCATACACTTGATACTGCCATCCCTTAGGACCTCCATGTAAACAATGGCCAAAATTATTTTGCGGTAATTGAATCGTATCTCCATCCAAGACCAAACGTCCTTGGTTTATACGATTGGCATAGCGCCCAATAGACGCACCAAAATCACTCGGAATATGAATATAGTCAACAATTCTGTCAAAGCCTAAAACTACATCCCTCATTTCCCCATTTTTATCTGGGACCATAACAGAAACTATACGGCCTCCAAAATTTGTCACACAGACCTCCATTCCCCTTTGATTTCTCAGTTTATACAAATTGGTCTGGGCATCATTCACTATTGTCTGATAAGCCATAGGATTTAATCCAGAAAGTGTCAAATCAGATTTTTGAACACAAGAAGCTGATAATAAACAAATTATAGCTCCAACTAACAAAAAATGTTTTTTCATAATAACTGGTATTTGATTCAAACTCCTTTTTAAGTGTAAAAATAACACTTTATTTTCATCCAGTAATCAAACATTATTATGTTTCACAACATGAAAGAAAGAGAGAACATATGCTTAAACAAACGTTAACAATACTTGCATCTACGTAAACCGAATGTTCAAAAAGGAACCTTAAACGTCCAAAATTATATAATCATTAAAAAAAAACATATGCAAAAGTACATCTCATGCCGAATTGTTTCTACTTTTGCACGTGAAGTAAGAGAGATATGAATAAATTTTCAATATTTTTCTAGTCTTCGATAGAAATATGAGATTTAGATTATATATAAAGAATTAGCTTATGTCACAAATTGTCGGACATATTTCCCAGGTCATCGGACCTGTGGTTGATGTATATTTCGAAGGAGCTGAAACAGAAACGGTTCTTCCAGCCATTCATGATGCACTCGAAATAAAGAGACACAACGGCAAACGCCTGATTGTGGAGGTACAGCAGCACATTGGTGAAAACACTGTTCGTACGGTAGCGATGGACAGCACCGACGGTCTGCAACGAGGCATGAAAGTACGACCTTTGGGTGGTCCTATAACAATGCCAGTAGGTGATCAAATCAAAGGTCGATTGATGAACGTAGTAGGCGACTCTATTGACGGTATGCGAGAATTGGACCGCACAGGCGCTTACCCCATTCATCGCGAACCTCCCAAATTTGAAGACTTAACCACAACTCAAGAAGTTCTTTACACAGGTATTAAAGTTATCGATTTACTAGAGCCTTATAGCAAAGGTGGAAAAATCGGTTTGTTTGGAGGTGCAGGTGTAGGCAAGACAGTCCTTATTCAGGAACTCATTAATAATATTGCTAAAAAACAACACGGCTTTTCTGTATTTGCCGGTGTAGGTGAACGTACGCGCGAAGGTAATGATTTGCTAAGAGAAATGATTGAATCGGGCGTAATACGTTATGGAGATGAGTTTAAGAAAAGCATGGAAGAAGGAAATTGGGATTTATCAAAAGTAGACTACAACGAAGTAGCCAAATCTCAAGTATCACTAATATTCGGACAGATGAACGAACCTCCTGGAGCACGTCAATCCGTAGCCCTTTCCGGTCTGACTGTCGCTGAATCATTCCGTGATATGGGTTCAGAAACAGATGGGCCACGCGATATCCTGTTCTTTATTGATAATATCTTCCGTTTCACGCAGGCGGGTTCCGAGGTTTCTGCTTTGTTAGGTCGTATGCCTTCAGCTGTAGGCTACCAACCGACATTGGCAACTGAAATGGGAGCCATGCAGGAGCGAATCACATCAACACGCAACGGTTCAATTACTTCAGTTCAGGCTGTATATGTACCTGCAGATGACTTGACCGACCCTGCTCCAGCTACAACCTTTACTCACTTGGACGCAACGACAGTGCTTAGTCGTAAAATTACCGAACTGGGTATCTATCCAGCCGTAGATCCTTTGGAATCTACTTCACGTATTCTGGATCCGCACATCGTAGGCGAAGAGCATTATCAAGTTGCCCAACGGGTAAAACAGATATTGCAACGAAACAAGGAATTACAGGATATCATCTCCATCTTAGGTATGGAAGAGTTATCGGATGAAGACCGCACATTGGTTAATCGCGCACGTCGTGTCCAACGATTCCTTTCTCAACCGTTTGCCGTAGCCGAGCAGTTTACGGGCGTCCCCGGTACCATGGTGAATATCGAAGACACCATCAAGGGATTCCGTATGATCTTGGATGGAGAAGTTGACTACTTACCCGAACCAGCTTTCTTGAATGTAGGTACTATCGAGGAAGCTATAGAAAAAGGTAAAAAGCTGTTGCAACAGGCCAAATCATAATACGTAATTATCTGTCTGTAGCTTATTTAACTGCCGACGATAAACCAAATATCAAATAAAGGCAATGAAAAAATTACAGTTGACTATCGTATCACCGGAAAAAAAACTCTTTCAAGGTGAAGTGAATCAAGTCACTCTACCAGGAGTCATGGGTTCTTTTACCATTTTGCCACAACATGCCCCTATCGTTTCTTCACTCACACGTGGAAAAATTCTGTATGTTACGGCAGACGGTACGTCACAAAACTTAGAAATAATGGGAGGATTCGTAGAGATGAATGACAACAACGTTTCCGTCTGCATTAATTAATAAAGTACATTATTATAAATACATTGAAAAAACGAATGAGGACGTGAGCAAAACAAAACGTAATTACCTGATCCAAACCGCGGTATTAACCTTCTTATTGGGAATAGTAGGAGGATGGATCTATTTTAATACTAATCCACACCATTATTTTAACGGTTATCCATTAATTCCCTCCTATTTCTTTCTATTCGGTTGGTTAATGATCAACATAGTGGAATGGAGTCGCAAAAAGATGACGGGCAAGTTGTTGCAAATATATATGTTGCTCCGTGTAATGCGAATGCTTGCCTCATTCATTCTGATGGTACTTTATTGCGTGATAGTCCGCGAAGAAGCACAAGCTTTTCTGCTGACGTTCATCGCCAACTACTTGATATATCTAACGTATGATTCTTGGTTCTTCTTCACATTTGAAGTGAACAAAAAATCACAAAAAGAGAATAAACGATGAAACGATTGTATAAAATATGGACCGGATTGTACATCATGGCAGCATTATTGCTCCTATGTCCTGCTTCCGCTTGGTCAGCTGACTCCTCCTCAGAACAACCGGCTGAAGAAAAAGTCGATATTAAAGAAATTGTATTCGGACATATCGGTGACTCATACGAATGGCACATTACATCATGGGGAGATACTCATCTCACCATTCCTCTACCAGTAATTGTGTACAGCCAAACGAGTGGATGGCACATATTCTCTTCAGCACGCTTAGAGGAAAATGAAGGCAGCTACGAAGGACTGTCCATTGCCCCTGCCGGTAGTCCATACGAAGGGAAACTGATAGAACATGATGCTGCCGGTAACGAAATCCGCCCTTTCGATATTTCGATTACCAAAGTTGTTCTAGCGTTACTAATCAACAGTGTACTACTAACATTTATCATCCTTTATGTAGCACGCTGGTATAAGAGACACCCGAAAGACAGTGCAGCTCCTGGAGGATTTGTTGGACTGATGGAAATGCTCATTATGATGGTCAATGATGACATCATCAAAAGTTGCGTAGGACCCAAATACAAAAAATTTGCTCCCTACCTTTTGACTGCTTTCTTTTTTATTTTCATCAATAATCTGATGGGGTTGATACCTTTCTTCCCTGGTGGTGCTAACGTGACAGGAAACATTGCCATTACCATGGTATTGGCACTCTGCACTTTTTTGGCAGTCAATCTGTTCGGAACCAAAACCTATTGGAAGGATATTTTCTGGCCAGACGTTCCATGGTGGCTGAAAGTACCGGTACCGATGATGCCATTTATCGAATTCTTTGGTATTTTCACTAAGCCATTTGCACTGATGATCCGTCTTTTTGCCAATATGTTAGCTGGACACGTAGCAATGTTGGTACTGACCGGACTGATATTTATTTCTGCCAGCATGGGACCAGCACTGAATGGAACACTAACAGTTGCTTCCGTTTTATTTAACCTGTTCATGAATGCCCTTGAATTACTGGTAGCCTTTATACAAGCTTATGTTTTCACCATGTTGTCTGCTGTATTTATAGGACTGGCACAAGAAGAACATACTCACAAAGAAGAAGTTAAAATAGAAGAAAAACAATTAATAAAATAACCCTTTAAAAATTAGAAAGTTATGTTACTATCTGTATTATTACAAGCTGCTGCGGCAGGTGTTGGAGTTACAAAACTGGGAGCTGCACTGGGTGCCGGCCTCGCTGTAATTGGTGCCGGTTTAGGTATTGGTAGAATCGGAAGCTCGGCTATGGAAGCTATCGCTCGTCAACCGGAAGCTTCAGGCGATATCCGTATGAACATGATTATTGCTGCAGCTTTGATCGAGGGTGTTGCCCTTCTGGCTGTAGTTGTATGTTTGTTGGTATTCCTCATCTGATTTGTAAAACTTCCAATTTGTATATGTCTGATCGTTTTTAACGATCGGGCATTACAGATTGACAAATAAACGAATATTTATGTCATTGTTATTACCCGACAGTGGTCTGCTGTTTTGGATGGTCTTGTCTTTTGGCATTGTCTTCGTCATCCTGGCCAAATACGGTTTCCCTGTGATTACCCGAATGGTAGAAGAACGAAAAGCTTACATCGACCAGTCCATGAAGGTAGCCCAGGAAGCAAATGCCCAACTTGCCCATTTGAAAGAAGAGAGTGAAGCATTGATAGCTTCTGCTAGCAAGGAACAGGGACGCATCTTGCGGGAGGCGATGCAGGAACGTGATAAAATTATCGCCGACGCACGCAAACAAGCAGAAATTGCAGCCCAAAAAGAATTGGACGAAGTGCGCATGCAGATTCAACAAGAAAAGGAAGAAGCCATTCGCGACATCCATCGCCAAGTGGCAGTTCTTTCAGTGGACATTGCCGAAAAAGTGCTTCGTAAGAAATTGGACGAAAAGCACGAACAAATGGACATGATAGAACGCATGCTCGACGAGATGCTGACTACGCCCAAAAAGAACTAACGAGATAGATAAAAGGAAAAGATGGATATAGGAATTGTTTCAATGCGATATGCCAAAGCATTGATTGATTATGCTTACAACAGTGGTAAGGAAGATATAATGTACAGAGAATTCAGTACACTGGCACATAGTCTGGAAACATATTCCGAACTACGTGAAGCATTACTGAACCCTATTCTCTCTGCCGAAGATAAGTTCACGCTTATCTGTACAGCAGCCTGTGGTGAACAACCGGCAAGCGAAGAGTTCAAACGCTCTATAGCACTGATACAGAAAAACAGGCGTGAAGGGATGCTTCAATATATCAGCCTGTCATTTCAGAGGCTATATCGCCAAAGAAAACATATTGGTACCGCCAAACTGACGACAGCTATTCCTGTCAGTCAGAAAGTGGAGGAACGTATCCGCCAAACAGCCTCTTCCCTGTTGCATGCCCGCATGGAATTGCAGACGGAGGTAAATCCTGCCATAGAAGGAGGGTTTATCTTCGACATCAACGATTTTCGCCTGGATGCCAGCATCGCAACCCAGATCAAGAAAGTGAAACAACAATTCATCGACAAGAACCGCAGAATTGTATAATTTTCCGCTATGAAGACAAGATTGTTGGACTCACTCTATTCATTAGGAAAGTAAAAAGTAAATTATTAGGAAAGTAAAATGATCTCAGAAAACATAAAAGTAAGTGAAGTTTCTGACGTCTTACGCAAACAACTGGAAGGCATCGATACCCGCGTCCAACTGGACGAAATAGGTACCGTACTCCAGGTAAGTGACGGTGTTGCCCGTATATACGGACTGCGTAACGCAGAGGCAAACGAACTGCTTGAATTTGAAAATGGCATTAAAGCCATTGTGATGAACCTGGAGGAAGACAATGTAGGTGCCGTATTACTGGGACCAACCGACCGAATCAAAGAAGGATTCACCGTAAAGCGTACCAAACGTATTGCCTCCATCATGGTAGGCGAAAGCATGCTGGGACGTGTTATCGATCCACTAGGTGCTCCTCTTGATGGCAAAGGACTGATAGGTGGTGAACTTTGTGAGATGCCATTGGAACGTAAAGCTCCTGGTGTCATTTTCCGCCAACCGGTCAACCAGCCATTACAGACGGGATTGAAAGCGGTGGACGCCATGATTCCTATCGGCCGAGGACAACGTGAGCTGATTATCGGTGACCGCCAAACTGGTAAGACAGCTATTGCCATCGATACCATTATCAATCAGCGGGCCAACTACGAAGCAGGGGATCCAGTCTACTGTATCTATGTGGCTATCGGTCAAAAGGGTTCTACTGTTGCCACGATTGTCAATACCCTGCGCCAATATGGAGCCATGGATTATACCATTGTCGTAGCTGCAACAGCCGGTGACCCGGCCGCTCTGCAATACTATGCTCCTTTCGCAGGTGCCGCTATCGGTGAATATTTCCGCGACACCGGCCGTCATGCGCTGGTTGTTTACGACGATTTGTCCAAACAGGCCGTCGCCTATCGCGAAGTTTCCCTGATTCTGCGCCGTCCTTCTGGCCGTGAAGCCTATCCGGGTGACATTTTCTACCTGCACTCCCGTCTGCTGGAACGTGCTGCAAAGATCATCAACCAGCCCGAAGTGGCTGCCCAAATGAACGACCTGCCCGACAGTCTGAAAGGCAAAGTCAAAGGAGGAGGTTCGTTGACGGCACTCCCCATCATTGAAACGCAGGCAGGTGACGTATCGGCCTATATTCCGACCAACGTAATCTCCATTACCGACGGCCAGATATTCCTCGACAGCAACCTCTTCAACCAAGGCAACCGTCCGGCTATCGACGTAGGTATTTCCGTCAGCCGTGTAGGTGGTAATGCTCAGATCAAGGCCATGAAGAAAGTAGCCGGAACGTTGAAGATAGACCAGGCACAATATCGCGAACTGGAAGCCTTCTCCAAGTTCAGCGGCGACATGGACCCCGTTACGGCTCTCACCATCGACAAAGGACAGAAGAATACGCGACTGCTCGTACAGCCACAGTATTGCCCGATGCCGGTAGAAAAACAAGTCGCTATCCTCTATTGCGGTACACACGGACTGCTGAAAAACGTTCCGCTAGCCAAGGTCAGCGACTTTGAACGCAGCTTCCTCGATACACTTGAGATGAACCATCGGGAAGATGTACTCGATGTACTGAAAAAAGGTGTTATCGATGACGATGTATGCAAAAAGCTGGAAGAAACGGCCGAAATGGTCGCCAGACAATTCTCATAAACAGACGGACTTCTGGCTACATCGGTACAAGGTCGGTAAAATCTTGTACCGATAGCCTTAAATCCTGAATATATCATTCATAATCAAACAGAAATGGCATCACTCAAAGAAGTAAAAAATAGAATTAATTCCGTAAAGAGTACTCGCCAGATTACTTCAGCCATGAAGATGGTGGCTTCTGCCAAACTCCACAAAGCACAGGGACGGATCGAAAGCATGTATCCCTATCAGCAGAAGCTGAATGAGATTCTGACGAACTTTTTAGGAACTGACATCACGGTCGAATCTCCCTACATCGAGGTACGTCCCGTAACGAAAGTTGCTATCGTCGCCTTCTCGTCCAACAGTTCATTGTGCGGTGCCTTCAACTCCAACGTGGTGAAAATGCTCGAACACACGCTGGAAGAATACAGCACGCTTGGTAAAGATAATATTCTCCTTTTCCCCGTAGGCAAAAAGGTAGAAGAAGCTGTCAAGAAGCTAGGATATACTCCTCAAGGAACTTATCAGTCCATGGCCGATAAACCTTGCTATACCGAAGCCTACCAACTGGCCGAACAGTTGCTGGCACTATATGCTGAAAAAGCGATAGACCGCGTCATACTGATCTATCACCATTTCAAGTCCATGGGTTCGCAAGTGCTGCAGCAAGAAGACTATCTCCCTCTTGATCTGGAACAAATGGGCATGCAAGTAGCAATGCATCCCGACAAGAAAGAAATGGCAACTTATAACAACGACTACATTGTGGAACCGTCGGTCAGCGAGCTGATAGCCGAACTGCTTCCCAAGGTACTCTGCCAAAAGATATTCACGGTGCTTCAGGACTCCAACGCTTCCGAACACGCTGCGCGCATGCTGGCCATGCAGGCTGCAACCGACAATGCCAACGAGCTCATTCAGGACCTGACGCTGCAATACAACAAAACCCGACAACAGACCATTACCAACGAACTGCTCGACATCATCGGCGGCAGCTTGAGGTAAAAAAATACTAATAAACTCCGAAAGACAAGTTACTTACAGGAAAATAGCTTATCTTTGCCGCCGTAGTAACTGAAAACGTGTAATAAAAATGAAGAGAGCATTTTTGTATATGATGTTTGCCCTGTTGGGTATGGGTTATGCCATGGCACAGGCTGAAATCAAGTTTGATAAAACCACTGCCAACCTCGGTACATTCCCCGAAGAAAAACCCGTAGTAAGCTGTGTATTTACTTTCACCAACATTGGCGACGCTCCCCTGGTCATTCATCAGGCAGTAGCCTCTTGTGGATGTACAGTTCCCGAATACACACAAGAGCCTGTATTACCTGGAAAGAAAGGAACAATCAAGGTAACTTACAACGGAACAGGCAAGTATCCTGGTCACTTCAAGAAGTCCATTACATTGCGTACAAATGCCAAGACGGAAATGATGCGCCTGTTCATCGAAGGAGATATGACTCCGAAAGGCGAAAAATAAGAAACAAACCTACCAAGTTATAACCGAAAAGGATGCCCGACACTGCGACGGCATCCTTTTTCTTTTCCTGCAGTTCTCCTTCCTCCCTAATCTTATCAGAATAACATCAGCTGTAGGAAGCTCCTTTGACACAGCACTTCCTGACACACTCACGAAGCACTTTCTCACCACCTCATAAAGCACTTCTTCAGACCCTCATGAAGCACTGTGTTACACCCTGAGGAAGCACTGTGTCAGAAGTCCATAAAGTACTGTGTCCATTCACCATCTTCAGACACATACGTTCTGTCCGGTTTTTCGGCAAAAGATTTATCTCCTTACTGGCTGCAGACCTCACTCACCACATTTAGGACACAGATAATTTTGACACCTCCCGTTTTTTTATTTTCTTTGACCTCCAAATAAGGAGTACATAGCTAGCCTATTATTAATTCTAAAAAACAATATCAAACATTCTACTATGAAACAGGAAGAAGAACAAGTGACCGGTTTGCCGGAAAACGCATTCCGAGAACTGAAACCGGGCGAAACGTACAACCCGCTGATGAGTCCGGACAAAAAGTATCCCGAAGTAAACGTGTGGTCGGTATCGTGGGGTATCTGCATGGCCATCCTCTTTTCAGCTGCCGCTGCCTATCTGGGCCTGAAGGTAGGCCAAGTTTTTGAAGCCGCCATCCCCATCGCCATCATTGCCGTCGGCGTGTCGAGTGCCGCCAAACGCAAACATGCTTTAGGCGAAAATGTCATCATCCAATCTATCGGTGCCAGTTCGGGTGTTATCGTGGCCGGTGCCATCTTTACCCTACCCGCCCTTTATATCTTGCAGGAAAGCTATCCACAGGAAGTGGCCGTCACTTTTGCCCAGGTGTTCATTAGTTCTCTGCTGGGAGGTGTATTGGGCATTCTGTTCCTCATTCCCTTCCGCAAATACTTTGTCAGCGACATGCACGGCAAGTATCCTTTCCCCGAAGCCACAGCTACCACACAGGTGCTTGTGTCGGGCGAGAAAGGTGGTAGCCAGGCCAAGCCGCTACTGGCCGCCGGTCTGATAGGAGGTCTGTACGACTTCATCGTGGCCACTTTCGGCTGGTGGAACGAAAACTTTACTACCCGCTTCTGCTCGTGGGGCGAAATGCTGGCCGAGAAAACCAAGCTGGTGTTCAAAGTGAACGTCGGCGCAGCCGTATTGGGTCTGGGTTATATCGTCGGCTTAAAATATGCTGCTATTATTTGCTTCGGCTCACTGGCCGTGTGGTGGATCATCATTCCTGGCATGTCACTCATTTGGGGTGATGCTGTATTGAACCAATGGAACCCTGAAATTACAGCAACCGTCGGCCAGATGTCGCCCGAACAGATATTCACCTACTATGCCAAGAGCATCGGTATCGGCGGTATTGCCATGGCGGGCATCATCGGCATCATCAAGTCATGGGGAATCATCAAGAGCGCCGTGGGGCTGGCCGCCAAGGAAATGGGTGGCAAGTCGAAAGCCGACGTTAACGTCATCCGTACCCAGCGCGACCTCTCGATGAAATTCATCGCCATCGGCTCTCTCATCACGCTGGTGCTGGTGTTCCTCTTCTTCTACTTCGACGTGATGCAGGGCAACCTGCTGCACACCGTTGTAGCTATTCTGCTTGTGGCAGGTATCGCCTTCCTCTTCACCACCGTAGCAGCCAATGCCATTGCCATCGTAGGTACCAACCCTGTATCGGGCATGACGCTGATGACGCTTATACTGGCTTCGGTAGTCATGGTAGCCGTCGGCCTGAAAGGCCCCGGCGGCATGGTAGCTGCACTGGTTATGGGTGGCGTAGTCTGCACAGCTTTGTCTATGGCAGGTGGGTTCATTACTGACCTCAAGATCGGTTATTGGTTGGGAACAACTCCCATCAAGCAGGAAGCCTGGAAATTCTTGGGTACCATCGTCTCAGCAGCTACCGTAGGCGGAGTAATGATTATCCTGAACAAGACTTACGGCTTCACAAGTGGACAGCTTGCCGCCCCGCAGGCCAACGCCATGGCTGCCGTCATCGAACCGCTGATGAACGGTGTAGCCGCCCCCTGGTTGCTCTACGGCATCGGTGCCATACTAGCCATCGTACTTACACTACTCAAAGTGCCCGCACTGGCTTTCGCCCTGGGTATGTTCATTCCACTCGAGCTGAACATCCCGCTGCTTGTGGGCGGTGCCATCAACTGGTATGTGACAACCCGCAGCAAGGATGCCAAAGTAAATGCCGAACGTGGTGAAAAAGGTACATTGCTGGCCTCTGGTTTCATTGCTGGCGGTGCACTGATGGGTGTAGTCAGTGCAGGTATGCGTTTCGGCGGTGTCAATCTGGTCAACGACGCCTGGATTGCCAACACGTGGTCACAGATTGTAGCACTCGCAGCCTACGCTATCCTGATATTCTACTTCATCAAGGCATCCATGAAAATCAAATCATAAATATTGGACAAGCTCATGAAAACAATCTTTTTTTCAATCTTATTATCTGTTGCAACGATGTTATCTGCACAAAATACGTTTGAACTTCCACTCTGGCCCGCCGGAGCGCCCAACAGTAACGGCCTGACCGGAACAGAAGAGGACCTCGAGGGAGGACGGGTAGCCAATGTGATAACCCCCTCCATTACTGTCTATAAAGCCGACAAGCCCAACGGCGTGGCCATCATCATGTGCCCCGGCGGTGGATATGCCCGTCTGGCCATGAACCACGAAGGCCACGACATGGCGCCCTGGCTCAATGCCCAAGGTATCACTTATATTGTACTGAAATACCGCATGCCGAACGGCCATTATGAAGTACCGCTGAGCGACGCCGAGCAAGCCATCCGCCTTGTTCGCCAACATGCCAAGGAATGGAACATCCGACCGGACCGCATCGGAATCATGGGTGCCTCGGCCGGCGGCCATTTGGCAGCCTCGTTAGCTACCCTCTACAGCAGTAACGAGACGCGCCCCGACTTTCAAGTATTGTTCTATCCGGTCATTTCGATGGTACCCGGCGTGACCCACGGAGGCTCCCGCCAAAACCTGCTAGGCAACAATCCTTCGCAAGAATTGGAGGATAAATACACACTGGAGAAACAAGTAAACGAACGCACCCCCCAAGCCTTCATCATGCTCTCGGCTGACGATGGAGCCGTACCTCCAGCCAATGGCATTCATTACTTTGAAGCCTTGCTCCAACATCAGGTTCCGGCTACACTGCATGTCTATCCTACCGGTGGCCACGGCTGGGGGTTCCGCGACGCGTTCACTTACAAACGCCAATGGACAGGCGAACTGGAAAAATGGTTGCGCGAAGGACTTAAATTTGAATGATAATGAAACTATCGATCCTTATACTGCTGCTAACGGCAGCCTCTTTATCCCTGACAGCCGGTGCTCAAGAGCCCGGCTGTCAGCTTGTATTAAACAATGCCCTTACCTATCTGGGCAAGCCCTATGTAGCTCACACATTGGAAATAAACGACGAAGAACAGTTAGTTGTGAATCTTGAAGAAGTAGATTGCACTACATTCGTAGAATATGTATTAGCCCAGTCGCTGGCCACAGTCCGCGGTGGAGCAATGGAAGATTACCTGAAGCGCATCCGCTATCGCGACGGACGCATTGACGGCTATACTTCACGCCTGCACTACATAGCCGAATGGGTAGAAAGCGGCGTACAGAACGGCTTTATCGAGGACATTACAGCAATGAATAGCACGGATACTGTTCCACTGAAGCTTTCATTCATGTCCACCCATCCAAACGCCTACCGACATCTGAAGGACTCTCCTGAAAATGTGAAAAAGATGAAAGATGTCGAAAGGAAACTATCCGTAGGATCCTTTCACTATCTCCCTAAAGAAAAAATCTCCGACGAAGGTCTTCCTTGGATCAAGGACGGTGATATCTTCTGCATCACGACCAACATCACCGGGTTGGATGTTGTTCATCTCGGCTTTGCCTGCTACCGCGACGGACAACTGAAGTTGCTCCATGCATCTTCCAGCAGCAAACAGGTCGTTCTGTCCGAAGGCTCCTTTGCACAAATGTTCCGTCACAACAAAAATTGGACAGGCGTACGAGTACTGCGAATGATACAGTAAAATCTCTATAGCGATCGTTCACCTTTACCAGACTACCAGCTTTAAAAAATTCAATCCCCTATTTTTACCATGCAAAACCATGCAAACAAATAACCCGCTCCGTACCTGCTCCGTACCAACTCCGTTTACAGGTACCTTTACAGGGAGAAAATACGGAGATGGTACGGAGCGGGTAATAGCTTGGTACGTTTCTTCTGGCATGCCATCAGTCGTCAGAACGGGACGGGGCCATCCATACCTACCCCGCCGAAAGGATTGAAATCAGCTTCAGTGGGAGGAGGAGGGGTAGCCGTACTCCCAATAGGTGCATTCATGCGAGAGCCGAAAGTTGTTCCTCCACCTTCGCCCGGAGGCGGTATTACCAAATCGTCCTCCGGATTCTGGAAGCGGGTATACTGACCGATAAAACGCAGGCGAACATCACCGACAGCACCATTACGGTGCTTGGCTATAATGATTTCGGCCATACCGCGCAGGTCTGTACCGTCGGCCGAAGTATAAATCTTATAATATTCGGGACGATGGATAAAACATACCATATCGGCATCCTGCTCGATGGCACCAGACTCACGCAGGTCGCTCAGCTGCGGACGCTTGCCTTCCTCTCCTTCACGATTTTCTACACCACGATTCAACTGCGACAGGGCGATGATGGGGATGTTCAGTTCCTTGGCCAATCCCTTCAACGAACGAGAAATGGTGCTGACCTCTTCCTGACGGCTACCGAAGGACATACCGCTGGCATTCATCAATTGCAGGTAGTCGATGATAATGAGCTTCACCCCGTGCTCGCGCACCAGTCGGCGTGCCTTGGTACGCAGTTCGAAAACGGAGAGCGAAGGCGTATCATCCACGTATAGCGGAGCGTCCAGCAGATCACGCAGTTTATAATCCAGTTGTTGCCACTCGTAGTCAGCCAACTGTCCGCTCTTAATTTTCTCGCTTGGTATTTCGCAGACGTTCGATATCAGACGGTTCACGAGCTGCACATTACTCATTTCGAGCGAAAACAGTGCGACGGGATTGTGAAAGTTCACGGCAATATTCTTAGCCATAGACAGCACGAAAGCAGTCTTACCCATAGCCGGACGGGCAGCAATGATGATGAGGTCGGAGTTCTGCCATCCGGAAGTCATCTTATCCAGTTTGGTAAATCCGCTTTCCAATCCGCTCAAACCGTCTGTACGCGCAGCCGCCTTCTGTATCAACTGATAGGCCTCGGAAATGACGGGATTAATTTGCGTATAATCTTTCTTCATGTTCTGCTGGGAGATTTCGAAGAGCTTTCCTTCAGCCTCCTGCATCAAGTCGTCCACATCGATCGTTTCATCAAAAGCCTTCGTCTGGATATTGCTGGTGAAAGTAATTAATTCACGAGCCAAGGCTTTTTGAGCAATGATGCGGGCATGGTATTCAATATGAGCCGACGAAGCCACCTTGCTGCTGAGTTGTGCCAAGTAGAAAGGGCCACCCACCTCTTCCAATTCTCCCCGCTTGGAAAGCTGATCCTTGACAGTGAGAATATCCACAGGCTTCTGATTGACAGCCAGGTCGGTAATGGCTGCATAAATCAGCTGATGGCGGTGTTCATAAAAAGATTCCGGCCTCAGTATCTCGCCTACCAGTGAATAAGCATCTTTTTCTATCATCAGTGCACCTAGTACAGCTTCCTCCAGTTCGGGAGCTTGGGGCTGAATACGCCCGTAGTCGGTCACCGGCTGCGGCGTCTTGCTTCTCGATGTGCGTATGTTTCGTTTCTGTTCTGCCACGGTCTTGAATTATAGCGGTTTAATTAAATGCATTTCTTTTTCCCTTGTTGCTTTTAACATAAAGGGAAAACAAAGATACATGAAATTCTCCATACTCTATCTCCTCATCCCCGTCTTTTTATAAAACCTTTGTGCGGTGGTTTGCCGGTTTATTGTTACATTTGTGCGAACAACCACTAACTTAAAACAAGTATGATCACCTTTCCGAATGCTAAAATAAATTTGGGTTTGAACATTACTGAAAAAAGACCTGATGGATATCACAATCTGGAAACCATTTTCTATCCCATCCCGCTAGAAGACGCTTTGGAAGTATGCACCCGCCATGAAGGTGAAGGGAAATATTCGCTTACACAAAGCGGACTGTCAATCGAAGGAGATATAGAAAAAAATCTGGTTGTGAAAGCTTATAAGTTACTACAAGATGAAGGTTGTGACTTGCCTCCCGTAGATATCTATCTGCATAAACACATTCCCTCGGGAGCCGGGCTGGGAGGTGGTTCGGCTGATGCGGCCTTCATGCTGAAACTGCTAAACGGGATTTATAACTTACATCTGACAGAGGACTGTCTGGAAGAATATGCCGCCCGCCTGGGTGCAGACTGCGCTTTCTTTATCCGTAACCAACCGACGTATGCGGAAGGTATCGGAAATATCTTTTCACCTGTCAAGCTATCGTTGGCAGGCTGGCAATTGCTGCTGGTGAAACCGAATGTCTTTGTTTCTACACGCGACGCTTTTGCCCGCATCTGTCCACAACATCCAGCACACAACCTGAAAGACATCATAAAGCTACCCATAGAAAAATGGAAAGACTATATGATTAATGATTTCGAAGAAAGTGTATTCCCACAATTCCCCACTATCGGTGATATCAAGGCGAAACTCTATCGGCTGGGGGCTGTTTATGCATCGATGAGTGGTTCCGGATCGTCAGTTTACGGTCTGTTCGCTCCCGGTAGTTCTCTACCCGATGCAGACTTCGGTACAGAAAGCCAGGTGTTCAGGCTTACACTGAAATGAACGTACAACAAAAAAGAAGAATGGCACCCTGATTCCGAGAAATCATTGCTCTGATCAGTGTGCCATTCTTATGCAAACGGGTACGCTTATCAATAGACTTCTACCTTGGCAGCCAACGCTTTGGCCTTATCACGCAGGGCATCGAGGTCACTGCCTAAAGGCGCATAACACAATACCACACCCATACGGCGATTGACACGAGTAGTAGGCTTACCAAAAATACGAAGATAAGTATCCTCTGCCTCAGTCACAGCTTCCATTCCTCGGTATTTTGGGCGTTCCTGGCTGGCAATCGGCGAAAGGATAACCGCACTGGCTCCCATTCGTTCTTGCTTAATGCCAGGAATAGGAAGTCCCAAAACAGCACGCAGGTGCAGTTCGAACTCATTCAGGTTCTGTGTTCCGGCCAATGTCACCATACCTGTATCATGCGGACGCGGCGAGAGCTCTGAGAAATAGACACCATTTTCGTGACTCAAGAAGAATTCTACTCCCCACAGGCCTGCGCCCGTCAACGCACGTGTCACTTTTTCTGCCATGTCCTGCGCCTCTTTCAAGTGAGCCGGATCGATATGTGCAGGCTGGAAACTTTCACGGTAATCTCCACCTTTCTGTACATGACCGATAGGCGGGCAGAACAACGTAGGACCATTTTTTTGAGTTACAGTAAGCAACGTTATCTCACTGTCAAACTTAATAAATTCTTCAATAATCAGTTCCTTGATATCACCACGGCTTCCGTTGCAACCATATTCCCAGGCATGTTCCAATTCGTCTGCACTCTTTACAAGTGACTGTCCCTTTCCCGATGAAGACATCAACGGTTTTACTACACAAGGGAAACCAATCTGAGCAGCAGCTTCCTTCAATTCGTCGAGCGATTTTGCATAAAAATATTTTGCCGTTTTCAGCCCTAACTCCTTGGCTGCTAAGTCGCGAATGGCTTTACGGTTCATTGTAAAGTTCACTGCGCGCGCACTCGGAACGACCTGAATTCCTTCTTTCTCGAAATCATAAAGACGCTCGGTACGAATAGCCTCAATCTCCGGTACGATGATATCGGGATGATGTTTACGCACAACACGTTCCAAAGCATCGCCATCAAGCATGCTGAACACTTCACATTCATCTGCTACCTGCATAGCAGGTGCACCAACATACGAATCGCAAGCTATGATATACTGTCCTTTTCGTTGAGCTGAGATAACAAATTCTTTACCCAGTTCACCAGAACCTAATAACAAAATCTTCTTCATTGCAATCTGTCTTTTAAATATATCTTTTGTAATGACAAAGAGGATGTTTCAAAACAAAAGAGATATTGAGACAGATAATTTGTCTCTTTCTTTTGTTCTGAAACAGCCTCTGAAATTTTCAAATTCAACACTCATTTATTGATGCTGTTCTCTCAGCAAATCGTTTACAGTCTTCACAGGATTAAATGTACTTAAAGGAACTTCTACAAATATGGTATTCCAATCGCTCATAGCACCGTTCCACAAACCTGGAAGTTCGAGAGCCTTCAGTTCTTTTCCATTCTTCGACTTATATGAAATAAACCCAGTCGCCTTATCCACATATTTCGTCAGGTCGAACTTGTTTCCTTTATAATCGCGTATTGCACAAACCAGATCAACAGGATTGAAGTGCGTCCCTTTTTCGAACATTTCTTTCTTTTCAGGATCTTTCATGTCTATCTGAGAACTTTCCAAAATCTGCAATGAAATGGTTCCGTCACTATTGTAAGCCAGGAACGGTCCACCACCAGGTTCACCCACATTCTTTACCATACCGCATACACGCATCGGTCGGTTGAGTTTCTTTTTCAGATAGATAGCCAGCTCAGAATCCTCAAAATTCTTCACCTCCGGATTCTTGCAATGAAGTTTTTTCTGGAGGAATTGAAGCATCTCAAGAACTTGTTCGTGAGAATATTTTCCACTGTCGAGCAACTGCAGATAGGCAAATGCCTTTTGCTGTAAAGCAACCAATACACCGGCTATCAGCTTCTTATATAATACGGTATCACCCTTCAACTTGTCGGGTACTACGTTGTCGATGTTTTTGATGAAGACGATATCTGCATCCAAGTCATTCAAGTTCTCGATCAATGCCCCGTGACCTCCCGGACGGAAAAGGAGTTTCCCATTATCACGGAAAGGTTTGTTCTCCATATCTGCAGCAATAGTATCTGTGCTGGGCTTTTGTTCGGAAAAACTAATATTATAATCCACACCATATTTTTTGGCATAAGCAGCAGCCTTTTTATCAACAAGTTCCTTGAACAGTGCACGATGTTCGGGTGATACCGTAAAATGTACGTTCACTTTTCCATTCTTATTAGCCGCATAAAGAGCCCCTTCTACCAGATGTTCTTCAACTGGAGTACGATTACCGTCTTCGTATTTATGGAATTTCAGCAAACCTTTGGGAAGAGCGCCATAATTCAATCCGGCAGATTCCAACAAAGCAGCAACTACAGCCTTGTAATTTCCTTCACCTGTCAGTTCAGCTATTTTCTTACCAGTCGTCTTCAGACAGGCTTCTTCCAAATCAGCATAGAATGCAAACTTTTCGATTTTCTCAAAAAAAGTCTTTTCAAAAGACGTCTGCGGCATATCATATTCAGCTCCCAAAAATTCGAATAAGTTCTTAAACATACGACTGGCAGCTCCAGAAGCAGGAACAAACTTCACAACCGTCTTGTCTGTCTGCATGTAAGCATCCCATGCGTCTAAATACTTTTTCTGTTCATCGATAGCAGGAGCAAAGATTCCGTTCTCTACAGAAGCCGCAGCAGCCAGTTTCAGATAAGGAAATCCCTTTTCGAAGCAAGCCAACTGTTCTTCAATTTGTTTTTCACTGATGCCCTTTTTTTCAAGCATCTCTTTGTCTTGTGGTGTCATCATAATATGTATGTTTTTTAAAAGTTTCAGTCTTTTATTGCCCAAAAATACAAAAAAACTGTAACAGCCGGTAAGAAACAGACGAAAAAAACAATCTAAGACAAAATCATTTTGTTTACCCTAATCAGAAATCTAATTGCAAAAAGATTATCCACAAAAAAAACGTATATTTGCCTGCTAAAACTGACAAGCATTGCGAAAATCAAGATGAAAAAAGCCGGAAACATACTCATTATAGACGACAACCGCGGCGTACGCGACGCTTTGCAATTGCTGCTAAAGCCTCACTTCGACCGCATAGAAGCCCTCTCCTCACCTGCCACTCTACCGACATGCCTAAACACTACAGATTGGCAAGTCATACTACTCGACATGAACTTTAAGGCAGGAATCAACAACGGCAATGAAGGCCTCTACTGGCTGCATGAAATAAAGAAAATGAAACCGTATATTCCTGTAGTACTGTTTACAGCCTACGCAGACATCAGCCTAGCCGTACGCGGAATCAAGGAAGGAGCTACGGACTTTGTGGTAAAGCCATGGGATAACGATAAACTGATTGAGACCTTGCTTGCAGCTGCCATACCTTCCGAGAGACCACAGGTAAAACAAGAAAGGATGCCGATGTATTGGGGGGAAAGTGCTGCCATGAACCGTCTAAGACATCTTGTAGAAAAAATAGCAGACACCGATGCCAATGTACTGATAACCGGTGAGAATGGTACAGGAAAAGAAATGCTTGCACGAGAAATACACCATCTTTCATCGCGCCGTCATCACGAGATGATCACTGTAGATATGGGTGCTTTGACGGAAACATTGTTTGAAAGCGAGCTTTTCGGTCATGTAAAAGGAGCTTTTACTGACGCACGGAATGAGCGTACAGGCAAATTTGAAGCTGCTAACGACAGTTCCTTATTTCTTGACGAAATAGGTAATCTGCCTTTCCATCTGCAAGCCAAATTGCTTACAGCCATCCAACAGAAAGCCGTTGTCAAAGTAGGAAGCAATCTGCCCATCCCCGTCAACATACGCCTAATTTGCGCAACCAACCGCAACCTACCCGATATGGTAAAACGAGGTGAATTTCGTGAAGACTTGCTTTACCGCATAAACACGATCCATCTGGAAATACCACCTCTACGTCAACGAACAGAAGATATTCTGCCTCTTGCTGAACAATTTATCTGCCGTTTTTGTCAACAATATCACAAAAAATCGCTTAAACTGCCTGACGATTCATGCGAAAAGCTCTTAAAGCATCCATGGTATGGCAACATCCGTGAATTGGAACACACCATCGAAAAGGCAGTCATCATTTGCGACGGCACTACCCTGACGACTGATTGCTTTCAGTTAGCACATTCGCCAGCTCGGACAACCATGGAACTTCCCCAAGTCTCTACGCTGGAGGCAATGGAGCGACAAATGATAGCGAAGGCATTACAAAATTGTGAAGGTAATCTATCAGCTGTAGCAGCCAGTTTGGGCATTAGCCGACAAACCTTATATAACAAGATGAAAAGATACGGACTTTAATTCCAAACAGAAATCATGAGTTTCCGCAACCTTTCCCAATATTATTCTTTTCGCACAACCGTCAGCCTTGTAACAGCACTTGCGGCAGGATTTGCATGGGCTGTCTGTCTCATTGCCACTTCCGGACTACAGCTATCGGAAAGCAAATTCCTTTTAGCCCTCTTCCTAACCGCTCTGTTGCCTGTAGTGCTATACTGGCAATTGCAGTTATATAGACAACATGCCCGAAAAGTGCTCTTCCTTCTTGATGCCATCGAAAACAATGATACATCTATTCACTTCGCAGAAGATAACGGTACCCCCGACAGTCGGCTCGTAAACCATGCTATCAATCGGGTTGCCCAAATTTTATATCAAGTTAAGACAGAAACTGCTCAACAAGAAAAATATTATGAACTAATATTAAATTGCGTAGATACAGGCATCATTGTGCTCAATGATAAAGGTGTCATCTGCCAAAAAAACAATGGCGCCTTACGACTGTTAGGTACGGACGTACTGACTCACATTATCCAACTGGAACGCATCGACAAAAAGCTGGCCAGCCTGTTGAAAGATTGCCATGCAGGTAATAAACTACAAGTCCCCATCTGCAACGAAAGAGGAACAAAAAATTTAGCTGTACACGTTAGCGAAATTGTACTTCATGGAGATCATCTCCGCATACTGGCCTTAAACGATATCCATAATGAACTGGATGAAAAAGAAATGGACTCGTGGAACAAACTCACCAGAGTACTGACACACGAAATCATGAACTCTGTCACCCCCATTACTTCCCTGAGCGAAACTCTATTGCAACTTACCAAGAATGAAAAAGAAATCAATCGCGACGAACTACAAGGCGGACTTCAGACCATTCGTGCCACAGGTCAGAGCCTGTTGGCTTTTGTTGAATCCTACCGGCAGTTCACACACATTCCGTCACCAATACCAGGATTGTTCTATGTAAAGGATTTCACCAAACGTATGATTAACCTGGCCCGCCATCAGTATCCAAACTCCAGTATTGCCTTTCTAACAGAAATCACTCCTGATGACCTTATCCTGTATGCAGATGAGAATCTGATTTCTCAAGTAATGACCAATCTTTTGAAAAACGCAGTACAGGCTATCGAAAGCGAAAATAAAGATAAAAAAGAGAAATACATCCGCATCCATGCCTACTGCAACGAAGAAGAAGCCGTCGTCATCGAAATAAAGAACAACGGACCACCTATCCCACCCGACGTAGAAAGCCACATTTTTGTACCTTTCTTCACCACACGCGAAGAAGGTAGTGGTGTAGGATTAAGTATCTCACGTCAGATCATGCGTTTGTCGGGAGGTAGCCTCACTTTAAAAAGTGACGGAAAAGAAACTACATTTGTACTTAAATTCAATTAAATCATAAACAAATCCAAAAGATTCAACATTATGCTTTTTACTCCTGAAAATATCCTACTCGCAGGTTCTATCCTGCTTTTTGTCAGTATATTGGCTGGAAAGACCGGCTATCGTTTTGGTGTCCCTACTTTACTATTATTTTTGGTAGTAGGTATGCTTTTCGGAAGCGACGGATTGGGTATTCAATTCTACAATATGAAGGCAGCCCAATTCATCGGCATGGTCGCCCTCAGCATCATCCTGTTTACGGGTGGTATGGATACCAAATTCAGCGACATCAGGCCGGTACTAGCTCCTGGTATCATGCTTTCAACGGTAGGCGTACTTTTTACCACTTTATTTACAGGCCTTTTTATCTGGTGGCTTTCAGGTATGAGCTGGACCAATATCCATTTTTCGCTCATCCCATCATTATTGCTGGCGGCCACCATGTCGTCTACCGATTCCGCTTCCGTCTTTTCCATTCTGAGATCACAAAAGATCAATTTGAAGTACAATTTACGACCTATGCTCGAACTAGAAAGCGGAAGTAATGATCCGATGGCCTACATGCTGACTATTGTTCTCGTCCAACTGGCCCAGATGGGAGGAATGGGATGGTTACAGATAGCAGGGTCTTTCATCGTACAGTTTGCTGTTGGAGTGGCCGCAGGTTACCTGTTTGGAAAACTAGCCATCATCATGCTGAATAAGCTCAATATCGACAATCCTGCCCTCTACCCTATTCTATTGTTAGCTTTCATCTTCTTCACTTTTTCCACGACCAGCCTCCTGAACGGAAACGGGTATTTGGCCGTTTATTTGGCAGGCATGATGGTTGGTAACCATAAAATTGCCAATCGCAAAGAAATCAATACCTTTATGGACGGTCTGACCTGGCTTTTCCAGATTATTATGTTCCTTTGCCTGGGTTTATTGGTAAATCCTCACGAAATGCTCGAAGTAGCAGCCGTAGCCCTGCTCATCGGCGTATTCATGGTTCTCGTAGGACGTCCTCTCAGCGTGTATATCAGTTTATTGCCTTTTGGAAAAAAAATAACTCAAAAGTCACGTCTTTTTGTATCTTGGGTAGGCCTGCGTGGAGCCGTACCTATTATCTTTGCCACTTATCCTGTCGTAGCCGAAATGCCTGGAGCAAACAGCATCTTTAATATCGTATTCTTCATTACCATTCTGTCGCTGATCGTCCAAGGAACAACAATCACCTCTCTATCACGTATGCTGGGCCTTTCCATGCCGCAACCCAAAACTGGCAATGAATTTGGTGTAGAATTACCCGAAGAAATAGGCTCCGACCTTCACGATATGACTATCACAACTGAAATCCTCGCTAAAGCTTCTACCCTGAAAGATATGAACTTGCCTCAAGGGACTCTGGTAATGATTGTAAAGCGGAATGATGAATACCTAATACCAAACGGATCATTGAAACTTCAGGAAGGCGACAAATTACTTCTCATTTCCGAAAAGACCAGAAAATAAGTAATTAAGACCATCATCAAAATTACGCCGACCAATAAAATAACAAAAACTGCTTGCAGGAGATAACCAGAAGCCCTATCTTTGCACAGTTTTTAAATAAACGCGCAAAATAGGACCAATGGAATCAAAAAAAAGCTTCATCGGGTATATCGAACAGAGCATCGCCCGAAATTGGGATCGTAATGCCCTGACCGATTATAACGGAGCGACCCTACAATATAAGGATGTTGCAAGAAAAATAGCCAAATTCCACATCGTGTTGGAAAGGGCAGGTATCAAGCCCGGTGACAAGATTGCAGTCTGCGGACGCAACAGTGCTCATTGGGCTGTTACTTTTTTGGCAACCATTACTTACGGAGCTGTTATCGTTCCTATTTTGCACGAATTCAAGGCAGACAATATCCACAACATCGTGAACCACTCTGAAGCTAAACTGCTTTTTGTAGGCGATCAAGCCTGGGAAAATCTGAATGAGGACCGCATGCCTAACCTTATCGGTGTTGTACTTCTGACCGATTTCACACCAGTAGTTTCACGTGATGAACGACTAACAGAAGCTTTTGATAACCGTAATGCCATCTATGGGCAACGCTATCCGAAGAATTTCCGTCCAGAACATGTCCGTTACCGCAAAGAAGAATCTCCGGAAGAGCTGGCCATCATCAACTATACCTCCGGAACTACAGGCTATTCCAAAGGTGTCATGCTCCCCTACCACAGTATCCGTTCCAATGTAGATTACTGTTATGAGATGCGTCCCATTCAGCCTGGTGACCGTATCGTATCCATGCTTCCTTTGGGACATGTATTCGGCATGGTCTACGACTTTCTTTATGGCATTTGTCAAGGAGCACATCTCTATTTCCTGACGCGCATGCCATCGCCTAAAATCATAGCCCAATCATTTGCAGAAATACGTCCACGACTCATCTCGTGTGTGCCTCTTATTGTTGAGAAAATCATTAAGAAAAACATCCTACCACGCTTGGACAATACAATCGGCAAACTGCTGTTGCACGTTCCTTTGGTAAATGATAAGATAAAAGCCTCCGCATGTAAAGCTGCTATGGAAATCTTTGGAGGTGAGTTCAATGATATCATCATTGGAGGTGCCCCTTTCAATGCCGACGTAGAGCGTTTCCTCAAGCAAATCGGCTTCCCCTATACCATTGCATACGGTATGACGGAATGTGGCCCTATTATTTGTTCGAGTCGCTGGCAAGACTTGAAATTGGCTTCTTGTGGCAAAGCTGCTTCACGTATGGAAGTACGCATCGACTCTCCCGACCCAGTCAACCGTGCAGGCGAAATCATCTGCCGTGGCGAAAACCTGATGTTAGGTTATTACAAAAATCCGGAAGCGACCGCACAAATCATCGATGTAAACGGCTGGCTTCATACTGGCGACTTGGCCACAATGGATGCAGAAGGTAATGTTACCGTCCGCGGACGCAGCAAAAACATGCTCTTGACCGCCAGCGGACAAAACATTTATCCAGAAGAAATCGAAAGCCGACTGAACAACATGCCCTATGTATCCGAGTCACTCATTGTCTTACAAAAAGACAAGTTAGTCGCACTTATCTATCCAGACTTTGATGAAGCTTTCGCGCGTGGCTTGCAGCAATCGGACGTGGAAGAAGCTATGGAACAAAACCGTATTGAATTGAACCAGCAACTCCCCGCCTATTGTCAGATTACGAAAGTCAAAATCCATTTCGAAGAATTCGAAAAGACGGCAAAGAAGAGCATCAAGCGTTTCCTCTATCAAGAGGCAAAGGGATAATCATGACGTCCGCTCACGAACCGCCGGGAGAATTTCCACACCGAAACATACATGCACGCACGTCCGTCGAACAGTTCGACGGACCGCCCCAACGTGCGGAGAGACTTTCAAACAGTTCGACGGGCTGTCCCAACGCTCGGAGAAGCTTTCGAACTGTTCGACGGGCTGTCTCAACGCTCGGAGAAGCTTTCGAACTGTTCGACGGGCTGAACGAACACCCGGTAAGGCTTCAGAAAGACAATGCCATTGTCATTCGTATTCCACTCTTCTGAATATCTGGATGGTTACGATAATTTAATCGCCAGACATAATCTATGCTCAGGAAATTAAAAATATTTTCGATTCCTGCGCTTGCCTCCATATAAGGAGCACGTCCCATCTCATAAGTACAGGTTTCATTCTCCAATTTATTTCCTCAGGATTAAACAATGCAATATTTTTTACTATACAAACCTGTAAATAGTTTACAGAAGTAATAGACTTCATCTACCTTACAAAGCCTATACAAATCAAGATTTAGCCTACAAAAACCTTTCAAAAAGCCATATAAGGCCTCTTTTATCTTTAATCGTAAACTATCCTGTTTAAAACTTCGCCGCAAAAATAGAGATAAACTGCCATTCACATGTGTTCAATTTTCCACAAATAGAAGTCTATAATACCCTAATTCACTTCCGATGAAAACTTATTGAAAAAAATGAAATTGCGAACATGGTGTTTGCAAACATCTACTTTAGCCGCGTAAAGTGCCACTTTAGAATGCTAAAGAGGGACTTTACAAGGCTAAAGAAGAACTTGGCAGAAATAGAGGAAACCACTCTTTCAAAGAAAGTAAAAAGAGCCACAAATAAAAAAGCAATGCTTTACAGGAAGAAAAACATCGTTTTCTTCATCGCAAAGCATTGCTTTCTATTGAATGTAACCGAGGAAACAAAAATGAGGAAATGCCTTCAAGCTTTCACGATACCCCATCAATTATTCTGATAAAACCGATTAATGTAAATGCATTCTGTCTACCATGTGTAATTGAAACCAAAACCAAGCGTCTCGGTAGCCTGCAAATAATTATCACCTACCGTAGGTTTTGTACCGTCATCGAAACGGGCCAGTACATACAATTTTGCTGATAAGAACCGAGTCAGAATAAAATTGATATCGTTTTCCCATTCTGCACGAATCCATTCATAACTCGTCAAGTAATCAAGACGGGTCTTCCATTTAATGGAAGAAATGATAGTCCACTCAAAATTCGTCTGAATCTGCGAACCAAAATTGTGCTTCACAGTAGAACCTTCATCCAAACCGTAACTGGTTTCGCTTACTTTCTTATTTCCGATGTAACGCATCGTATGGGTCAAAGGTGCCAGAAAGACAGACAATTTATACTTCGATTTCTCCAACTTATAGTCCATACCAAGGCTGGTCGACCAATCGAACGGAGCCAGGAAGGCTGCTTTCAGGTCCATGCTGTTTTTCCCATATGAATTAAGTATCTGCGTTTTCAGTTCGGTAGAAATAGTATAATACCACTTGGAAAAAGCCTTAATACCCATCTTGCTATACAAGCGAAGCTGGTCGCTGGTTACCAAGAAATTGTGGCACGTATCCGAAGGTGCCGAGTTTACATTGGTCTTAATCTCCAACAGATTTTCCCACTCTACGCGCACATGATCATTGTAATTGGCCTTTAGCAGGAGATTGATCAATACAGCGTTCGAACTTTCACCTCCCTTGTACCAGTTCTTCGAAATGCTATTTTGAGAGAACTGTAACGAACCACTTCCTGAAGTTATCCACCAATTAGGCTTTCGGATGATGACTCCTGCCTCTTCGTTTATATCGATGTGTTTCTTCTTGATCAGCTTCGTTACTGAAGGTTTGGAAGAAGCCTCTTTCTGGATATCGTCATTGTAACTGGGCCCTAACATCACTTCATCCTCTGTCAGTACCACCTGTTTCGAACAGTAGGGATAGGCGGCAAGCAGAGTACGGTTCACTATCTCGTTTGTTTGCTCTATGGCCCTGAAAGGTTGCGGATCGAATGAGAGCGGCTCAGGAGTAGAGACGGTCACCGAATCATTCCACAACGAAGGCTTCCACGTCAGCTGAGAAATCTGTGCCATCGGTGCGTAATAGAACGTAAAGGGCAAGAACATGCGGAAGTATTTGGGATCGGGCGCAATATAACGCTCAGGGGTAGCCGGATCGTTCAGGTAATACAAGACGCCCAGATTCTTTTCATACAAGATAGACACTGTATCCAATGCCATCTCCGAAGTACCCTCTACGGGTTTTAACTTGAGAACACAATAGCGGGAAAGAAGTTCCGATAATTGGGGTTGTTTTTTCTTGCTCTTCTCTTCTTTCTTCTTTTTCTCCGTTGTTACTTCCTGAGGAACAATCTCTTGACGCACCGTGTCCTGCCGCACCGTATCAGCCTGCACAACTGCCGATGACAAAGAATCGACCTTCAAGGAATCGGCCTGCATGGAGATAACAGCCTGTTCTGCTTCGTTCTGCAAAGAATCCGTCTCCAAAGAGTTCAGCCGGACAACAGGTACAAGCGAAATCAAGGTATCCTGTTCCTGGGCTCTGCCCTGAACAAGCGTATCCACTACCCGCGAAGAGGCGGACCATTCGTTTTGTGTCACAGAGACTTGCGCCGAAAGCGACAGGGACATCATCGACAGCATCGCCACGACGCAGACATTTCTATTCTTCATAAAACTCATAAAATTTATAAAGCCCTAAAATCCATGAATCGGGCACAAATTTAGCTTAAAATATTTACTTCCTCTTCTTTTTTTTGTAATTTTGCAGCTTAAAATGTGAATAAGGTCGCAGACCTTTTGAAGATAATCGATCTAACATATTAAAACCTATATAATTGTGGGAGAAACAAAGTATATTTTCGTCACCGGTGGTGTTGCCTCTTCTTTAGGCAAAGGAATCATTTCGTCTTCCATCGGAAAATTGCTGCAAGCAAGAGGTTATAAAGTAACCATCCAAAAGTTTGATCCGTATATCAACATCGATCCGGGTACACTGAACCCGTACGAACACGGTGAATGCTACGTAACCGTGGATGGACACGAGGCCGACCTCGACCTGGGACACTACGAACGCTTCCTGGGTATACAAACAACCAAAGCCAATAATATCACAACGGGACGCATCTACAAAAGTGTCATCGACAAGGAACGCCGCGGAGATTATTTAGGCAAAACGATCCAAATCATCCCTCACATCACGGACGAAATCAAACGTAACGTGAAATTGCTGGGCAACAAATATAAATTCGACTTCGTCATTACCGAAATCGGCGGAACCGTGGGCGATATCGAGTCGCTGCCGTATCTGGAAAGTATCCGACAGCTGAAGTGGGAACTGGGCAAAGACGCCTTGTGCGTACACCTGACTTATGTTCCCTATCTGGCAGCCGCCGGCGAGCTGAAGACCAAGCCCACCCAGCACTCGGTCAAGGAACTGCAAAGTGCCGGTATCCAACCGGACATCCTGGTGTTGCGTACCGAACATGAACTGAGCCTGAACCTTCGCAAGAAAGTCGCCCTGTTCTGCAACGTAGACGAAGATGCCGTAGTACAAAGCATCGACGCACCGACCATTTACGAAGTGCCCATCCTGATGCAGGCTCAAAAGCTGGACGAGACCATCCTGAAGAAGATGGGACTTCCCGTAGGCGATACTCCGGGACTTGGCCCCTGGCGCAGCTTCCTGGAGCGCCGCCACAAGGCAGAGAAGACTGAGCCTATCCACATCGCACTGGTAGGAAAATACGACCTGCAGGATGCCTACAAGTCTATCCGCGAGGCCCTCTCGCAGGCTGGAACCTACAACGACCGCAAAGTGTCCGTAGACTTCGTGAACAGCGAGAAACTGACCGACGAGAACATCGCCGAGGCTCTGAAGGGTATGTCGGGCGTGCTCATCGGCCCAGGATTCGGCGAACGTGGCATCAACGGCAAGTTTGTAGCCATCAAGTATGCACGTACGCACAATATCCCGACATTCGGTATCTGCCTGGGTATGCAATGTATTGCCATCGAGTTTGCCCGCGACGTACTGGGTTATGCCGATGCCAACTCACGCGAGATGGACGAGAAGACACCGCACAACGTGATCGACATCATGGAAGAACAGAAGTCCATCACCAACATGGGCGGAACCATGCGTCTGGGTGCCTACGAATGCGTGTTGCAGAAAGGAAGCAAAGCCTACGAAGCATACGGCACTGAGCACATCCAGGAACGCCACCGCCACCGCTATGAGTTCAACAATCAGTACAAGGCCGAATACGAAGCTGCCGGCATGAAGTGTACGGGCATCAATCCGGAGTCCGACCTGGTTGAAATCGTAGAAATTCCCGCTCTCCGCTGGTATGTAGGTACGCAGTTCCATCCCGAATACAGCAGCACCGTGCTCCATCCGCATCCGCTGTTTGTATCTTTCGTAAAAGCTGCCATCGAATATCACGAAGACGAAAAGAAGAAACAGACAAACAACTAATTCATCTTAATCATACTCATATTTAACAGAAAAGATCCCAATGGATAAAAATACCATTACCGGACTGGTGCTGATAGCGATCCTTCTGGTCGGATTCAGTTTCTTGAGCCGCCCCAGCAAGGAGCAGTTGGAAGCCCAGCAACGCTACTACGACTCCATCGCACTGGTACAACAACGCGAAGCCGACCTGAAAGCCAAAGCGGAAGCTGCCCTTGCCAACGAGAAAGCGGAAGCCGTCAACGACTCCACTTCCGTGTTCTTCCACGCGCTCGAAGGACAGAACGAAAAAGTGACCATCCAGAACGACGTGATGGAACTGGCTGTCTGCACCAAAGGCGGCACGCCGTTCTCCGTGACCCTCAAGGAATACATGGAGCAGGACAAAAAGACACCGCTCACCCTCTTCAACGGCAACGATATCGACCTCAACTTCCTGTTCTATAACAAACGGGAGACTATCCAGACGCAGAATTATTACTTCAAGGCTGTCAATCGCACGGACAGCACCCTCACCATGCGCCTGGTTGCCAGTGCCGACAGCTACATCGACTTCAACTACGCCTTGCGCCAAGGCTCTTACCTGGTAGATTTCAATATCCACGCCGTAGGCATGGAGAACCTGCTGGCTGCCGGAAACAACCACGTCGATATCGAGTGGTCGCAGCGCGCACGCCAGATCGAGAAAGGCTATACGTACGAGAACCGCCTGGCCGAACTGACCTACAAAGTCAGCGGAGAAGGGACGGACTACCTCTCGGCCGCCAAAAACGACGAGAAAGAAGTGGCCGAGCCCCTGAACTGGATCGCCTTCAAGAACCAGTTCTTCTCATCGGTCTTCATTACGGACGCGAACTTCGAGAAAGCGAAGCTGGCCTCCAAGATGGAGACACAGGGAAGCGGCTACATCAAGGACTACTCGGCCGAAATGAACACCCTGTTCGACCCGACGGGAAAAGAGACTACGCAGATGTACTTCTACTTCGGCCCCAACCACTACAAGACGCTGACCGCACTGGACAAGGGCCGCGACAGCGAGTGGGAGCTGAACAAGCTGGTCTACCTGGGCTGGCCGCTGTTCCGCTGGGTGAACAAATGGTTCATCATCAACATCTTCGACTGGCTGTCGGGCTGGGGACTGAGCATGGGCATGGTGCTGCTCCTGCTGACGCTCATCGTGAAGGCCGTCGTGTTCCCCGCCACGTGGAAGACTTACCTGTCGTCCGCCAAGATGCGCGTGCTGAAACCGAAAATCGACGTCATCAACCAAAAGTATCCCAAGCAGGAGGACGCCATGAAGAAGCAGCAGGAGATCATGACCCTCTACAGCCAGTACGGCGTCAGCCCCATGGGCGGATGTCTGCCGATGCTCATCCAGATGCCGGTGCTCATCGCCCTGTTCATGTTCATCCCGAGCGCCATCGAGCTGCGCCAGCAGGGATTCCTCTGGGCCGACGACCTGTCGACGTATGACGCCTTCGTCACCTTCCCGTTCCGCATCCCGTTCCTGGGCGACCACCTGAGCCTGTTCTGCGTGCTGATGACGGTGACGAACATCCTGAACACGAAATACATGATGCAGCAGCAGGACACGGGCGCCAACCCGCAGATGGCCGCCATGAAGTGGATGTCCTACCTGATGCCCGTCATGTTCCTGTTCATCCTGAACGACTATCCTTCGGGACTGAACTACTACTACTTCCTGTCGACGCTGATCAGTGTGGCAACCACCCTCGTACTGCGCAAGACGACGAACGAGGCGAAGCTCCTTGCCCAGCTGGAAGCCAACAAGAAGGACCCCAAGAAGATGAAGACATCCGGTTTCGCCGCCCGCCTGGAGGCCATGCAGAAGCAGCAGGAAGAGCTGATGAAGCAGCGGCAGAACCGCAAGTAAAAGACGTACATAACGGTGCCTCCGCGGAGGCACGATGACAAATCCGACGCAGACGACGCGGATGACACTGATTCTTTCCCATTGATTCGTGTCGTCCGCGTCATCCGTTTCAAGACTCAACCGAAAACAAGAATCCCTATGCAAACGACCCCGACCACCCACTATACCAACAAGCAAATCTGGCTCATCGCCTACCCCATCCTCGTCAGCCTGATCATGGAGCAGATGATCGGGATGACCGACACCGCCTTCCTGGGCCGCGTGGGCGAGGTGGAGCTGGGCGCCTCGGCCATCGCCGGCGTGTTCTACATGGTCATCTTCATGGTGGCCTTCGGCTTCAGCATCGGCACGCAGATACTCATCGCCCGCCGCAACGGCGAGGGACAATACCGCGAGATAGGGTCCCTGTTCTACCAGGGCATCTACTTCCAGACGGGGCTGGCCGCCGTGCTGTTCCTGCTGTCCTACTGCTTCTCGCCCCTGCTGCTGAAGCGCATCATCGCCTCGCCGCAGATTTACGAGGCGGCCACGGACTACCTGCACTGGCGCGTGTTCGGCGCCTTCTTCTCGTTCAGCGCCGTCATCTTCCGCGCCTTCTTCCTGGGCACCACGCAGACGCGCACGCTGACGCTGAACTCGGTCGTCATGGTCGTGAGCAACGTGGTGTTCAACTACCTCCTCATCTTCGGCAATCTGGGCCTGCCCGCGCTGGGCATCGCCGGAGCCGCCATCGGCTCGTCGCTGGCCGAGGGGGTATCGCTCGTGTTCTTCGTGGTCTACACCCGCTGCCGCATCGACTGCCGCAAGTACGGGCTCGACCGCATCCCGCGGCTGCAATGGGCGGTGCTGCGGCGGATGCTCGACGTGTCGTTCTGGACGATGTTGCAGAACTTCCTGTCGCTGTCGACGTGGTTCCTGTTCTTCCTCTACATCGAGCACCTGGGCGAGCGGTCGCTGGCGGTGACGAACATCATCCGCAGCGTCAGCGGCATCCTGTTCATGGTGATGATGGCCTTCGCCTCGACGTGCGGCTCGCTGGTGAGCAACCTCATCGGGGCGGGCTGCTCCGACAGCGTGCGCCCCACCATCCGCCAGCACATCCGCCTGGCCTATGCCTTCGTGCTGCCGCTGGCCCTGATGTTCGCCCTCTTCCCGGAGGTCATCCTGAGCGTCTACACCGACCTGCCCGAGCTGCGGCAGGCGGCGGTTCCCTCGCTGTGGGTCATGTGCTCCACCTACCTGCTGCTGGTGCCTGCCAATGTCTACTTCCAGGCCGTCTCGGGCACGGGCAACACGCGCACGGCGCTCTGTCTGGAGCTGGCGGTACTGGTCATCTACGTGGCCTACATCACCTTCACCATCCTCTACCTGCGTCTCGACGTGGCGCTGTGCTGGACGTCGGAGCTGGTCTACGCGGGCTTCATCCTGCTCTTCTGCCGCCGCTACATCTGCCGGGGCAACTGGGCGGAGAAGCGCATCTGAGCCTCGCTTCCGCCCCTCTTTTCGCCCGCCCCTCGATTTTTCCGCCGGAAATGGCGGGATTTATCGGAGAAATTCTTACATTTACGGCTGACAATCGGGATTTTCTTGCCGTCTACCACGGTGGACGGGGCAAAAATCGGGATAGTCGCCCAAAAACCGTGGTAAACGAGCCGACAATCGGGATTTTTTACCCATTTACCGCGGTGGACGGCAAAAAAATCGGGATAGTCGCCCGAAAACCGTGGTGGACGGCAAAAAAATCGGGATGTTCTGCCCGTCAACCGCGGTAGACGGCAAGAAAATCGGGATAGTCGCCCGACAACCGCGGTGGACGGCAAGAAAATCGGGATGTTCTGCCCGACAACCGTGGTAGACGGCAAGAAAATCGGGATTGTCGGGCTCCGCCCACGACAAAACAGAGAGAAGATATCGTTAACCAGAATATTAACCTTAAAATTTAATGTAACATTATGGCAGTTCAACAAATCACACAGTTAGCCACGACGCACATGACCCTCGGCGCCCACAACAAGTTCAACATCGACGTGAACAACGCCATCATCCAGGCCACCGCCGCCGCGCTCCGCGTGGAAAACTACGCCACCCTCTATGCGCAGAAGATTGAAGAAGAAAGCCGCATCGTCAACCGGCAGACCGCCATGGCGAGCACCGTCGACGTCGCCCAGCCGGTAGGGCAACAGCGGCACGTCCGCCACCTCCACGTCGGGCACCATGCCGTCCGGCATGCAGGGCGTCTCGCCGTCGGCGTTCTGGTAGATGCTCACCATCACGTAGATGCCCCAGTCCTCGATGGCCTTCGGGCACGACTCGTAAGCCTCCTTCGCGGCCATCATCCAGCCCGTGCAATACTTGCCGTGCGTCTGGCTGCCGATGAGCTGCACGTCCATGTACGGCATCAGCCCGCCCAGCAGCGCCTCCGACGCCGACGCCGAGCCGCTGCCTATCAGGCCGTACACCTTCTTCAGGCCGATGTTGGCGCCCTTGGTGCTGACCTTTTTCGTCACATTCCCGTCCTGATACTCAAATTCCGTGGCGAAGCGCGTTTCCAGGCTGTAGCCCAGTTTCCGGTACTCCTCCGTCAGGTAGTCGTTGTAGTCCTCCTGCTCGAACACCAGCTTCTGGTCCACGGCCTCCTGCGGGGCGAAGAGCGACGCCAGCACATTCTCCGTGATGACGTATCCGCCGCCGTTGTAGCGCAGGTCGAGCACCAGCTCCTCGACGCCCGCCGCCTTGAACTCGCGGGCCGTCTCCACCAGCTTCTCGATGGAATGGAGGTCGAAACTGGAATAGGCCAGGTAGCCCACCTTCTTGCCGCCGAACTCGTAGATGGAGTCGCAGAGGACGGGGTCTTCGTACATCGTCCGGGCGGTCAGCTCCACACTTTTGCCCAAGGGGGAGATGGTGTTGGTGGCGGCCTCGTAGCGGCCCAGGTCCACCTTCAGCGAGGAGGCATAGTAGAGGTCGAGGTAGTTCTCCGTCGTCAGGTTTCCGCCGTTCAGGCCGACGATGATGTCGCCGCGGTCCAGCCCCGCCTCGGCCGCCGGCGTACCGGCGTGAACATAGTTGACGGCTGCCACGCACTGGTTACTGGTCGCGCTCACCGGATAGACCGACAGGCTCCAGCCAAAGGTGGTCGACACGCCCTCCACGCTGCTGGTGAAGGAGTCCATGTCGTCGGTCAGCATCGACCACTTGTCGATGTACTTCTCGCCCTCGTGGTAGCGGATGCGGTCCACCGTCCCGATGGGGTCCGTGTTGGTCTTGATGTTCCACGCGTCAAGGTCGGCGCCGATTTCGTCGCACCAGTAGTAGAACGTGCTCATCACGTCCTTGCCGAACATGTTGGCATAATAGATTTCTTCGGTCACCTCCTGCGTTTCCGAACCACCGCCCGGCTCTTCGCCGGAATTCTCGTCGGAACAGCCTGTAAAGATACTGCCTCCCAGCAGGAGGGACAGCATCATGCAGAATAGTTTCTTGTTCATGTCCATTTATCGATAAATTATTAAAAAAGTTTCCTCTGTTCAGAAGCGCACAGCAATCTCGCGGCCCGCGTAGCGCACTTCACGGTCGGCCTTCCCGAGCACCTTTTCAGCCGAGGGCTTGCCCGGCTCCATCAGTGTGATGCGGAACTTGCGGCGCTTCAGCATCTGCGGGAACTCGCCGTTGCGGTCGGAAATGGTCAGCACCCTCCGCGCGTCGTCCCAAGTGAAACGGATGGTAGAGAACATCCCTTTCTCATAATTGTAGTTGTCGAACTCGTCTTCGTAAAGGACAAACTCGCCGTCCGCGCCGGGATAGACACAGATATCAAGATTGTCCCACTTCTTCTCGGTGGCATACTGCACGTCGGGCCCCAGCGGCAGAATACTTCCGGCCTTGACATAGACCGGTATCAGCGAGATGGGGCATTCGCGCTGCACGTCCTGTCCGCCCTCCAGCATTTCGTTCGTCCAGAAATCAATCCAACGGGAACCTTCGGGCAGATAGACCTCGAAAGGCAGGCTGGCCTTGGCCACGTCGGGCACGAGGGCCACTCCCCGGTTCTTTTCGACCTTCTTCGTATAAAGCGGTTCGGTCACGGGGCAAACCAGCAGACTCCGGCCGAAGAGATATTCATCGTCAAGCTGGATGGCCTTGCGGTCCGACGCAAAATCCATCACCAGCGGACGCATCATGACACCATCCCGATGGACCACCTCGCCGGCCGTACTGTAGATGTAGGGCAACAGGCGGTATCGGAGCTCGATGATCCGCTTCTGCGCGTCGTAAGCCCAGTCGCCCTCCTTTCCGAACAGATAGATTTCGTTCAGCATGGGCGAAGAACAGTGGTTGCGCATCATCGGCTGGAAACATCCCCACTGGAACCAGCGGACGTGCAGTTCCTGGTAAGCGACATTGGTCCAGTCGTTGTTGTACTCCCAACCGAAGAAACCGGCCAGATCCGTCGTCCAGAACGGGATGCCGCACAGCATATAGTTCAAGCCTGCGGGGATCTGCTGGCGCATGGTCTGCCAGTTGGACACCACGTCGCCGCTCCAGCTGAACGAGCCGTAGTGCTGCTGCCCCAAGTACGAAGAACGTGTCATCAAAAAGAGGCGTTTGTCGTCCGAAACTTCACGCTGGTGCTCATAGATGCCCTTGTTGGTCATCAACGGGAAGGCATTGTGCACGGAACGGAATGAACCGTCGGCCGTCATCAGGTCGAAGTCGCTGTCCTTGACATTGAAATGATCCGGTTCGGTAGAATCGGTCCACCAGGCGTCCATCCCCATGTCATACATCGGCCGCAGGTAACGCCAGTACAGGTCGCGCGCCTTTTCATTGAACGGGTCATAAGGGGTCGTGCCGGAATTCAGGGGCCACGTCTCAAAAGGCAACAAGGCGTTCATCTCCTTCAGTTCCTTGTACTGGTCGGTCCACGGACCGAAGCTGGCCCAAATGGAAATCATCAGATGGGCATTGTTCTTGTGGACATAATCCACCATTTCCTGCGGGCTCTTGATGCGCGGCTTCCGGCTCAGCGCAGCCTCGTCATCGGCATTATGGCCTTTGGGGATGTATTTCATCCAATCTTTATCGCCCACCTTATTGATATAACTGGGATTCATAAACTTCATGGCATTCCAGTTGGAGTCGCATCCCCAATATTGCCAGTCCTGCACAATGCCATCGAGAGGCACGCCCAGTTCGCGATACTTGTCGAGCACGTTGCACAATTCGTCAGGACTCTTGTAGCGTTCGCGACACTGCCAATAGCCCATAGTCCAGAGCGGGAACATGGTAGCCTTGCCGGTCAGGTCACGAAGCGCGGAAATGACCCCGTCCATGCTGCCGTCGCGGTAGAGGAAATAGTAATCCGAGCATAACCCCACCTGGGAAGAGAACGAAGTCTCGTAAGGCGTGTCGTTAAACTGCGACAGTCCGGGGTTATCCCAGTATACGCCATACCCTTTTTCCGAAGTGAAATACGGAATGCAGATATTCGTATTGACATTGCGCAACTCAATCTGCTGGTTCCGATGGTTCATGACACCCGTCTGCCGCTGTCCCAGGCCATAAATCACTTCATCGGGGTGAAGCATAAAGGTCTGGCTCACGGTGTAGGAATCCTTCTCCACATCCTTACGCGGCAGGAAGTTGGTTCCATAAGGTTTCTCGGCCAGCAACCGATTCCCCTTCAGATCGCAATACGTCACCTGTCCCGTACGCACATTGAGTGTCACCGACATGCACGCCGATTGCATCACCACCTCATCACCCGTCTCCCGGTAAGTTATATCCACCCCGCCCGGCATCAGGATAACAGGATAACTCTTCTTGGGAGGCATTTCTGCCGAAGGATATTTCACGACCCGGACGATGGAAGGCGAATAAAAAGTCACCTCACCGTTCAGCACGGGCTGAGCTGTGGAAAATTTGATTCCACCTGTAGTTTTCTCAAGCGTTTGTGCTTGCATAGAGGCAGCCGCCACAAGGGCTGCCACCCACATACATTTTCTTTTCATAATCCAAATCTTAATTGAAACGATACACACAAAGGTAAGGATTTACAACCATATCAACAACAGTCCCACCGCGATACTTACGATGGTACACACCAGGCCCGGCATCATGAACGAGTGGTTGAGGACGTATTTCCCGATGCGGGTCGTTCCCGTCCGGTCGAAATTGATGGCCGCCACCACCGTCGGATAGTTGGGGATGAAGAAATAGCCGTTCACCGCCGGAAAGAGGGCGATCAGCATCCAGGGAGAGATACTCAAGGCAATGCCCAGCGGAACCACCACCCGGATCGTAGCCGCCTGACTGTAAAGTAGGATGGACATGACGAACAGTGCCACGCCGAACAGCCAAGGCATGGACTGGACTACGTGTTCGATGGAAGCAGTCAGTGAAGACAGGTTGCCCGCAATGAACGTATCACCCATCCACGCAATGCCGAAGATGGCAATCACCGCCTGCATGCCCGCCGAGAAGATACTTCCCTGCACCGCCTTGATGCCGTCGATCCGGCAGACAAGCAGAATGAGGGCCGATGTGCTGAGCATGACGATTTCGATGATGGACGGCATGTCGAGTGGTACATTTTTCCCGTCCGACTGGAACACTGGCCGCAAGGCATCGACCGAACCGAACAGCACAATCAGGAACGTGGCCAACAGGAATATCCCCACCGATATGCGAGCTTTACGGACGTCGAACGACGAAGCGGTTTCCACCAACCGATTTTCTATCACGCCCTCCTTCAGACGGCGCTGGTATTCGGGATCGTCCTCCAGTTCCTTGCCCACCTTCATCGAGCAGAAAGCCCCCACCAGTACCCCTATCAAGGTAGCGGGAACGGAAATCTTCAGGATGTCGAACAGGGAGATGTCGAAACCGGCCAGCATCCCCAGCAAGGCTACCGTAGCCGCCGAGATGGGACTGGCCGTAATAGCCTGCTGCGAAGCAATGACCGCAATGCCCAGCGGACGCTCGGGGCGGATCTTCGTCTCGCGCGCCACTTCGGCTATCACGGGCAGGACGGAATAGGCGATGTGCCCCGTCCCCGCCACAAAGGTGAACAGATAGGTGACAAGCGGACTAAGCAGTGTGACGCGGGACGGATGCTTGCGCAGCATCCGCTCGGCCAACTTCACCATATAATCAAGTCCTCCGGCAGCCTGCATACACGAGGCTGCCG
The DNA here is from genome assembly GCF_900130135.1 of Bacteroides togonis. Lineage (NCBI taxonomy): Bacteria > Pseudomonadati > Bacteroidota > Bacteroidia > Bacteroidales > Bacteroidaceae > Bacteroides > Bacteroides togonis. Next base: position 671,717 of record NZ_LT670820.1, read on the forward strand.
AAATGACGGCCACAATCATCAGCATCACGTCGATGGGCGGGGCGGTGGGCTGAAGCCCGAAAACGAAACAGAGCAAAGCCAGCCCCAGACCGCCCATCACACCCAGTCCGATGCCGCCCAGACGGGCACCGATAATGATGGCTGCCAAAACGACGATCAGTTGCAACCACATACTATTCTACATTATAACCGGACACCTTCAGCAGGGGCGCGTTGCCACGCGTATCCACATCTTTCCAATGCACACGCACCACCTTCGTCTCGCCCGGCAACAACGCAAAGTAGTTGTCGGAATAGAAGATGGGAAGGAACTGCTTGCTGTCCTTGTCGCCCACAATATTCAGACGAACCATCAGCGCCGGGGCGTCCGAACGGTTCTCCACCGTTACTTCGGCCTTCCATTCGCCGTCGTCCCCCTTGTCATATTGGGTCTGTGCACGCAAAGAGACTTTCGGAAGCTGCTTCAGCGCCTGATAGTTGTTCTCCACTTTGCTGCGGTGGTAGAAGTTCTCGGAAACGGCCTTCCCGTTCTCTTCCAGCACCAGCTTGATGAAATGAACCTGGCTCAGCCCGTCGGGGAATTCCAGCTTGATGCACTTCTCGGTCGTGTCTTCACGGCTGTCTACCGTGACTTCCTTCTCCCAGGCTACGGTGGCATCCATGTTGAGCACCTGTACACGGGCCTTCAGGCCGGGACGCAGGCCGGCGTGGTAGTTCACCACCTCCACCTCGTCGGTGGCCGGGTTCCACTGGATGTGCAGCGGCTCGGACGCCTTTTTGATGGCGAAGTACGCCGCCGTCGGCTCGAAGTAGTAGTCGTACGTCTGCCATACCATCGAAGGCCAGCACGAATGGCTCATCCACATCAGCAGCCCCATGCGGTTCTTGCTGCGCGACTCGAAGAGGCTGCGATGGCCGTCGTAGTTCACCCACTGAGCTAGATCGGCAAATTCTTTGGCGCTTTCGGGCTGTCCGTATCCGGTCGCGATAATCTCGTTGAAGGATGTGGCACCCTGTGCTCCTTCCAACGTATAGTCGTGCATACCCCACTGGTCGGACTGCGGCCAGATGCCTTCGGGCGAATAGGTGCGCAGGAAGCTTTCGTAGGTCAACACATTGGGCATACCGCGTTCGCTGTGGAACTTGTCGTTGCCGGTCTCCAGCGTGAAGTAGGTCTTGGCAGGCAACATGCGGTAGGGACCGTGGCCGCTCACCACATCGTCGGCCGAACTAGAAATGTAGTGCATTCCCGGATGTTCTTCCTTCACGATACGGCGCAAAGCCTTGTCGATGGTCTCGGGCGGGAAGCCCTCGTTGCGGCCGCAGTACAAGCCGATGGAGGCATGGCTGCGGATGCGCTTCACATAATCTTCGGCATTGGCGATGAACATGTCGGGATAGTAAGGATCGGGACCGTCGGCGGGATTGGCCAGCCAGAAGTCCTGCCAGATCATGATGCCGTACTTGTCGCAGGCGTCATACAGTTCTTCGTCGCCAATCATACCCACCCAGTTGCGCAGCATGGTGAAATTCATGTCGGCATGGTAGGCCACAGCTGTCTCGTATTCGCGTCCGCGGTAGTTGAGGTTCGATTCGCTGAAGCCCCAGTTACCGCCACGGCCGATGAAGCGCCGTCCGTTGACGTAGAGGTTCAGTACACCGCCGTCTTCGTTGAACGTCATCTGGCGGATACCTACCTTAAAGTCGCGGGCATCGGATACTTCCTCGCCCACCTTGAACGTAAAGTTGGCATCATATAAATAAGGTGTACCATAACCGTTGGGCCACCACAGACGCGGATTCTTCACCTGAAGCTGGGGGAAACGGTCTGCATCGAACACAACGGTCCGCTCCTCGCCCGCCTTCAGCTCCACGGGCTGCTCGAAGGTAACGTCGCCTACCTTGCCCTGCAAGACACCGCTTACATCCCTGCCATCATGGTTCTTCACCACCACCTCAGCTGTCAGACGGGCCTGTGTGGTATCGAGCAGAGCGAACTGGGTCTGCACGTAGGGATCCTGCACGGTCACCTTGCCGGTTGTTGTCAGGAAGACGTCGTTCCAGATACCGATGTTACGTCCGCGCATGGTGGGTATCCAGTCCCAGCCGATGGTGGCATGGAACGTGGGGTTGTCCGCACCGAGGATACCACCGTTGAAGTCCGTGCTCTGTTTGTTCTTTTCCTTGATGGCACCGATGTGCGCGTTCTTGATGATTTCTACAGCCAGCACGTTCGTACCTTCCTTCACGCAGTCCGTCACGTCGAACTTGCCGCGGATGAAGGCTCCTTCCAGGCGACCGACCTGCTTTCCGTTCAGGTAGACATTCGCCTTCCAGTTGATGCCGTCGAAGTTCAGGAATATGCGGTCGCGCTTGAACGAGGGCGCCACCTGGAACTCGTTGCGATACCAGAAGTTGGAGTTGAAGAACGATTCGGATATCATCAGCTGGTTGTCGGCGTAGTTGGGGTCGGCCAAGGCTCCCACGTTCTTGTAGGAAGTGAGTACCGTACCCGGTACCGTAGCCGTCACCCATCCTTCGGTCTTGTAGGCAGGCGAAGCAATTTCCACACCGCCGGCCTGCACCTCGGAAGCGCGCTGCAACTGCCAGCCGCCACCTGAAAGTGTCAGCCGTCCGCCAGCCGCCTCGGGCATGGCTGCCGCACGGGGCAGCAATCCGCCACGTCCCATCACCTCCAGTTCGCTCAGGATGTAGCGTCCGCCATCGACCGACCGGTCCATGCAGACACGCACGTAGCGCGCCTTGCCCCGAACGGCTATCTCGTCCGTCAGTCCCTCACCGCCGGGCAGCGGGGCCGCGTCGGTCCAGGTCTGTGCATCGCCCGAAGTCTGTATCCGTCCCTCGACGGCCTTATTCACCCAGTGAAGGATCACCTTGTCAAATTCTGAATGTGAGCCCAAATCTACACTGACCCACTCCTCGCCCGCCGTAGCGCTCATCCAAGTGCTTGTAAAGAATTGCGAGGGCTTCAGGTCCACCACTCCGTCGGCATTGGAGAACTCCACTTCGTGGAAGGTCCACTCGAAAGCACCCTTCATCCGCAGACGGATGCGATAGGAAGTATAGGCCGTTGTGTTAGTAAACTCAAACGTTTCTTCCAACCGACGCATCGGCATGGAAACGGTACCAGTCTGCTTGTTGGGATCGTTCACTTCTACTCGACCGGAACGAGCCTTGCCGGGCAGTCCGGCCCCCTTGTTCACGGCCAGAACCGTCCAAGTAGTACCATCGTTCGAGGCTTCCCACGTCATTTCGTAACCACCCTGAGCCGCCTTGTCATCGTAAATCAGAGTACCGGTCACGATCGCACGACTGATAGTCTTGTTATAATTATGCATGCTGAACAGGAAGAAGGCCTCCTCGCCGCGCACGGTGTTGCGCGAATAGGGACCTCCGTCTATCATCCATTCCCGTTCTCGCTTAGGCACACTGCCTTTGGCGGTCTGGAGGTCGAAATACTGGGGAGCGCGGTCGGTCACGATGCCGTCAGTCAGCAGTTGCGATGTCAGGTTATAGTCATAGGCAGAGGATTGGTACGTGGCACGCAGGAGGGCCAGATTGCGGTATTGGTCTTCATCAGGCAGGAGCTCAGGCGAAAAGTCTTCCTGGGGACTACCCGGATAGACGCCGATGCCTCGGGTATAGTAGTCGGAACGGAGGAACCCTTCCGAAGCTGTACGCACATCGGAACAGCCGGACAGTAGCAACAAAGCTCCTACTCCGCCATACATAAAAGCGATGTTTTTTTTCTTTTTCATAAGAACTTAATAGACAATTAGATTATTAAGAATAACAAAACCGCCCTTTCCGGACGAAAAGGCTATCGGCTTCCGGACAAGGCGGCTATCTAAGATTAGATAAGGTAATTATCTGCTAGCGAATAAGGAGTTTATCTACCGACGGATAAAGTGATTATCTGCTAGCGGATAAGGAATTTATCTACCGACGGATAAAGTGATTATCTACCAGCAGATAAAATACCTATCTGCCGGTAGATAAGGTGCTTATTCTTCCAATGAATGGGGTCTATCCGCTACGTCGGCACCAAATGCCTTGTTTGGTTCTCTACCCATCTCGAAGCTCAGCGTACCACCCTTCATGATGTCCTCGTAGCTGATGTAGCTCTTCGTGTAGGGCTCGCCGTTCAGGCGTACGGACTGGATGTACTTGTTGTCCTTGCTAGCGGCCGGAGCCTCGACGGTAAAGGTCTTTCCTTCCGGTAGGTTGATCGTGACTTTCTCAAAGCGTGGACTACCGAAAACGAATATACCATTGGACGGATTCACTTGATAGAGGCCCAAAGCAGAAAGCACATGCCAAGCGGACATCTGGCCGCAGTCCTCGTTACCGATAATGCCTTCGGGCTGGTCGGTATAGAAGTTGTGCTGGATGTAGCTGACTTTCTCTGCCGTCTTCCACTGCTGCCCGGCATAAGCATAGAGGTAGGCCACGTGGTGGCTGGGCTCGTTACCGTGGGCATACATGCCAATCAGACCGCTGATGTCGGCCGAAGCATGTTCGCCCATGTCGCCTTCGGCTACAAAGAGCGAATCCAGCTTGCCCACAAAGCGTTCGTCGCCGCCCATCAGGCTGATGAGGCCTTCGGGATGCTGGGGCACGAAGAAAGTATAGTGCCAACCATTGCCCTCACAGAAGTCGCCCCAACCGTGAATGGACTGGAAAGGATCGTAGGGCGTACGCCAACTGCCGTCGTCCATCTTCGGACGGATGAAGTTGATGCTCTTGTCGAAGTATTGCTCATAATAGTGTCCGCGCTTCAGGAAGGTGTCGTAAATGTCCTGTTTGCCCATCTTCTTCGCCATCATGGCCAATCCCCAGTCGCCTACAGCATACTCCATGGCGATGGAAGTAGCTTCTGGCATCTTGTCGCAAGGGATCCAACCCTTTTCCAACACGTAAGGCACGCCGCGCTGCTTCTCGTACGTGGCCGAAGCAACCATAGCGTTCAAAGCACGTTCGGAGTCGAAGCCCTGGAAGCCTTTCAGATAAGCGTCGGCAATGACGGGAATGGCGCTGTAGCCCGGCATCTGATTGGTTTCGCCTCCCACCAGCGGCCAGATAGGCAGCTTGCCCTGCTGGTCGTAGATGCTCAGCATGGAGTTTACCATGTCGGGCACCAGCTGCGGCCGGATGATGGTGAGCAGCGGATGAAGGGTACGGTACGTATCCCACAACGAGAAAGTGGAATAGTTGGTCCAGCCATCTGCCTTATAAATTTTGTCGTCGTGACCGCGGAACTCTCCGTTTACGTCGGCATACAGTGTCGGAGCAATGAACATGTGATAAAGGCTGGTGTAGAAAATCTTCTTGCCTCGCTCGTCAGTACTCTCCACGTCAATGCATGACAACATCTGGTTCCAGCGCTTTTCGGCATCCGTGCGCACCTTCTCGAAGTCCCATCCGGGCTGCTCAGCCTCCAGATTGGCCAGTGCGTTGGCACAGCTCACGGACGACAAAGCCACCTTCAGCTGCACGTTCTTCGGATTATTCTTGAAAGTCAATACACCCTTCACGGCCTTACCCGTCAGCGTGTCCTGACCGGCCGGCGTATCGTCGTCGAATACGGCGACACTCTCAATGGGTTGTTCGGACTTCAACACGAAGAACACTTTGTGCTGCGGGCTCCATCCCTTGGAGAAGCGGTAGCCCTCCACCGTATATTCGTCCACACGCTTCAGTCCGGTCTCGTAGGCACGGTCGCCGTTGCCTTCCTTCAGGTTCACAAGCAGACGCGGCGTTCCTTCGGGATAGGTGTAGCGGTGAATGGCCACACGGTCGGTAGCCGAAAGCTCGGCACGCACGCCGTTGTCCATCAGCAATGAATAGTAGCCGGGAGCCACTTCCTCGTTCGCGTGCGAATAGTAGGTCGAGCAGGTGCCTTCGATGTTGTCCTGTTCGCCACGGGCCGTACGGACCTCGCCCACGTAGGGCATCAGAAGCACGTCACCCAAGTCGGCACAGCCCGTGCCGCTGAGGTGCGTATGGCTGAAGCCGATCAGCACGCTGTCCGAATAATGATAGCCCGAACACCAGTCCCAGCCTTTATGGATGTTCTGCGGCCCAATCTGCACCATGCCCAGGGGAACACTGGCGCCGACAAAGACATGTCCGTGCTCGCCCGAACCGATGTAGGGGTCTACGTAGCTGAGGTAGTCCTGCCCCGCTACTTTGTTTTCTTTCTGCGAAACGCAGGCGGACGGCAGCATAGCCAGCAGTCCGCATAGCACTACACTTGTAGTAAGTGAAAGGATTTTCATATCGTTACGATTGTTTTTCTTTGAGAGTTATATTCATTAAAGGCTGTTCAGCAAATCCAACTTGCCTTCGTCGATCAGTTTGATGATCAGTTCGCCAAACAGCGTGTTCTGCCAGGCAAACCATTTGCGCGTGAACTTCTCGGGATTGTCCTTGTGGAAGGATTCGTGCATGAAGCCCGTACCGGCATCGGTCGCCATCAGCATGCGGAGACAATCCTTAATCTCTTCGTCGTCCTGGCTGGTGAAGGCTTTCATCATGATGCTCATGGGCCACACCATGTCGTAGCCGATATGCGGTCCGCCGATGCCTTCGCCTGCCTTGCCTTTGAAGAAGTAGGGATTGTCCTCGCTCCACACGAAGCGGCGGGTGTTCTGATAAACAGGATCATTCACATCGACATCGCCCAGATAAGGCAAGGCCAAGAGGCTGGGCACGTTGGCGTCGTCCATCAGCATGTGGCTGCCGTAGCCGTCCACTTCGAAAGCATAGATGGTGCCGTACTTCGGATGCTCGCACGTGGCATACTTCTTCAGCGCCTGCTCCACTTCGTCGGCCAGGTCGGTGCACTGGCGGGCCAGGTCGGCGTTCTTGTTCACTTCGGTCAGAATCTCGGCAGCCTTCCGCAAGGAGGTCACGGCAAAGAAGTTGGACGAGATGAGGAAAGGCAGTGTCGTGGCGTCGTCCGACGGACGGAAGATGGAAACAATCAGCCCCACGGGATTGGCAGGGGCGCCCCAGCCGTCGGTGATGGTAGGGTCCGTGGCGCGCTCGGTCTTGCGCTGGAAGCGATACGGGCCTTTGCCCTCCTTGCGCTGCTGCTCCTTGAAGGTGCGCAGGATGTTTTCGACGGCCTTCAGCCAGTTTTCGTCGAAGATGCCGGCGTCGCCCGTCACTTTCCAATAGTGGTAAGCCAGACGCAAGGGATAGCACAGGGAATCGATCTCCCACTTGCGTTCGTGCAGCTCGGGCTTCATCGCGGTGCGGTCGGTCTCCCATTCGCTGCCTTTCGGTCCGTCGTTGAAGGCGTTGGCATACGGGTCGAGGTTGATGCACAGGAACTGGCGGCGGATCACTCCCTCGAGCATGGATTTCAGCTTGGGATCTTCGTTGGCGAACTGCACGTAGGGCCAGACTTGTGCGCCCGAGTCGCGCAGCCACATGGCGTGGATGTCGCCCGTATAGACAAAGGTGTCGGGCTTGCCGTCCAGCAGGCGGAAATGCACCGTCGTGTCCAGCGTGTTGGGAAAACAGTTCTCGAACATCCACGCCAGGTAGGGATTTTTCAACAGTGCCTTGATTTCGGCAATCTTCTTCTCGATGATGTCAGACTGGAACAGCCGGTCGGCCGGCGACGGGCGCTGGCTGACGTAGCGTCCCACGTTATCTTTCGGCGCCGTGAAGGCCACTTCTGAAAGCGGTGCAAAAGCATGGATTGTGGTTTCGGCGGCAACCGTGCCCGAAGCCGCTCCCGACAGGAGCAGGGCGGCTGCCCAAAGTTTCTTGTTTGTCATAGATACCTTATTATATTATTTGATTACGATTTCGTCGGTAAACATCCAGCCCATCACTTCGCGGTTCAGCAGTCCCTGGAAGTGGACGTAGCGGGCCTTGGCGTTGCCTTCCCAGCGATAGTTGCGGAAGGTGAGCCGTTCTTCGGTCACGGGGACGTCTGTGGCGATGCGTTTCATTTCGGTGAAGGTCTGTCCGTCTTCGGAGAGGGAGATGACGACTTCTTTCGGAAGCCAGACTTCGGGACCGCGCAGTTGCAGGAAGTCAGCTTCGACCAGCTTGACGTCCGTCACCTTACCCAGGTCGATGGTTACGTCGACGTCCTTGCACAGGAAGCCCTGCCAGCGTTTGTCGCCATACGTCCAACCGCCGCGCACGCCGTCGGTCAGCGTGGAGTCGCCCGAAGCCGGATAGGCCGACGACCAGGGCTGGGCATACGTGACGGGGCAATGCAGGCCGAGGTGCTCCACAGGCTGGAGGGACTCGGGACGCTCGCCCACCTCCTTGCTCAGGTCGAAGGGATGGTAGCCCTGCGACTGCAACCATTGTACTTCCTTCAGCGCCGCCTGGCGGAAGCGCGGCCAGTCCTTATGCTCGGGTGCGGTCCACGCCACTTCGGCCAGGGCCAGCAGACGGGGGTAGATCATGTATTCGGCATGTTCTTCGGTAGGGATGTATTCGGTCCAGACGTTGGCCTGCACGCCCTTGATGAACGTCTTCTGCGCGTCGGTCAGTCCGGCGGGAACGGGGTCGTAGGAATAGACTTTCGCAAGCGTCAGGTAGCCGCCGATGGCTTCGGGCTGCGTGACGGGGGCGTCCTGATAGGCGTCGAGGTAGCAGAATTCGCCGGGCGTCATGATGACGTCGTGTTCGGCCTTCGCCGCCGTGATGCCGCCCTGCTCGCCGCGCCAGGACATTACCGTGGCACTGGGTGCCAGGCCGCCTTCGAGGATTTCGTCCCAGCCGATGAGCTTACGGCCGTGGTCGTTCAGGAATTTCTCGATGCGGTGTATCAGGTAGCTCTGCAACTCCTTCTCGTCCTTCAGCCCTTCTTTGCGGATGCGGGCCTGACACTTCGGGCATTTTTCCCAGCTGTTCTTGGCCGCTTCGTCGCCGCCGATGTGGATGTATTCCGAGGGGAAGAGGTCCATCACTTCGAGCAGCACGTTCTCGAGGAAGGTGAAGGTCTCATCGTTGCCGATGCACAGTTCGCCGTTCTTGTAGGGCTTGCCCGAACAGGAGAGTTGCGGGAAGACGGCCAGCACTTCGTCCGAATGGCCGGGCATCTCGATTTCGGGGATGACGGTGATGTGCAGCCGGCGCGCATGTTCGAGCACCTGGCGCACGTCGTCCTGCGTGTAGTATCCGCCCTCGGCGCCCTCGGCGTCCTTGAGGCAATATCTGCGGTCGCCCTTCCACCAGGCTTTCCAGTTGGGATAAGGGCGATAGGCGGTCTGCTCCGTCAACTGGGGATAGCGCTTGATTTCCAGACGCCAGCCCGCGCCGTCGGTCAGGTGCCAGTGGAAGCGGTTCAGCTTGTAGCGCGCCATGGCGTCGAGCTGCTTCATCACGAACTCTTTTGAGCGGAAGTGGCGCGACACGTCCAGATGCAGGCCGCGGTAGCCGAAGCGAGGATAGTCGCTTACGCGGACGAACGGCAACGAGAAGCGGCCGCCTTCGTCGTCGGCCAGCTGAAGCAGCGACTGGAAGGCGTAGAACAGGCCGGAGGGCGTGGTGGCTTCGGCACGGACACCGTCGGCGCCGACCGTCAGACGGTAGCCCTCGGCGGAGGATATGCCCGACAGGGAGTCTACGCGCTCGAAGCGGAAAGCCGCGCCGGCATCCCCGGAAGCCGTCAGGCGGAAAGGCGAGGAGGCAAGGACGGCAGAGAGGTCGTCGAGCTCGCTGCCCGACAGGTTGGAACTGAAAGCGCCGCCTGCCGCAAAGATGTAGCTGCCCGCCTGCACGTCGCAGGACTGGGGTTGCGGAACGATGGCTACAGATTTTTTTTCGGAAGTGCCGCATCCCATCAGCAGAAGACACGACAAGAACAAAGTCAACTGAATTTTTTTCATGGTCTATAGATTAAGTAATGTTGTTTCTTACCTTCAGCGGCCTAAATTACGAAAAATATTTGGAATACCGCCGGATTATGCCGATTTATCTTACTTCTGCCCACGGATTATGCGGATTGACAGAGAAAATGCTTATCCATTTTTTTCACAAAAAAATTGTCTGTTCTGATGTTTTTTTGTACATTGGGCGCAGAATGACGGACATTCCGACGGGGCGTACAGGCATTCGGAGAGACTTTCGAAATGTTCGACGGGTTGCCCGAACGCTCCGAGAAGCTTTCGGAAAGTCCGACGGAGCATCCCAATGCTCGGAGAAGCTTTCGAAATGTTCGACGGAGCGTCCCAACACTCGGAGAAGCTTTCGGAAAGTCCGAAAGTCTCTCCCAACGCTCGGAAAAGCTGTCGGAAAGTCCGAAAGTCTCTCCCAACGCTCGGAGAAGCTTTCGGAAAGTCCGACGAAGCGTCCCAACGCTCGGAGAAGCTTTCGGAAAGTCCGACGGAACATCCAAACGCTCGGAGAAGCTTTCGGAAAGTCCGCTTGGCTGTCCCAACGCTCGGAGAAGCTTTCGGAAAGTCCGACAGGCCGCCAGAATGTTCGGAGAGACTTTCGGACATTCCGACGGAAAAACAGAATGAGAAACCTATAAAAAACTATTTATTAACTTTAAAAACAAGTACTATTATGCAAATCATCACATCGCAAGTTCCCTACACGAGCAAGGCCCGCAACGCGGAACACGACTACCTGTTCAACAAACTCGTCGAAGCCATTTCGAAGGAATTCGCCACGAAACACAACTTCCTGGCCTACCACCAGCGCATGACCGCCGCCCTGGCCGACGAAAACGCCAGCTACACGCGCACGACGAAGTACGTCGACACCGACACGCTGGTGCAGAAAGACAACGCGCGCGACAACCTCTTCCGCCGCCTGAAGCTCCACCTCCAGTCCGCCGAGCTCGACCCCGATGCCGACGTGGCTGCCGCAGCCGCACGCTGCCTCGAAGCCGTCGGCTCGCAGAACCCGACGACCCTGCCCTACACCGAAAACACTGCCACCGTGCGCGACATCGTCGACAAGCTAGAGTCCGACCACTACGCCCCGTCGGTAGAGCAAGTGGGCGCCGCGCAGCTCGTGGCCGACCTGAAGGCGGCGAACAACGACTTCGACGCCCTCTACACCGCCCGCGCCGACGAACGCTACGCGCGCAACACCTCGGCGCCCGACATGAAAGTGGCCCGCGTGGCGATGGAAGCGGCCTATGCCGACGTGGCCGACATCGTGAACGCCCTCTACATCCAGTCGACCGTTCTCGCGCCGGACGAAGAGACGCTGGCCGAAGTGACCGCCATCGCCACGACGGTGAACGCCCTCATCTCGCAGTACACGCTGGTACTCTCGCGCCGCGGCGTGGGCAAGACGACAGACGACACCACCGACACCGACACGCCGGATGAAGGCGGCACCGACACGCCGCAACCCGAACCCGAAGAGCCGGGCGGCGACGAGGGCGAAGGCGGAAGCCCTCTATAATGGAGAATGGAAAATGGAAAATTGAGAATGGAAAAGGGGGCGCAAGCCCCTTTTTTTATGTACATCCGCCATCCCGTACATGAGATGCGGCCCCCCCTCGCGCCGGACGGCCGAAATCCCTGCCAGTTCTTCCGCGCCAACCGCCAGTATATCGTGGCCCACAAGGCGGTTACCGGCGTCAGCCTGTGGTTTGGTGGACGTATGGTGCTCCAGCTCACCCCTCCTACCGACGAAAAGGTCCTCATCAGCAAGGCACGTGTCCCTGCTTTTAGGGAATGGTTCTAATAATCGGAAGAAAACAATGTTTTTTCAGGACGAATGCATACCTTTGCAGACAGACAATCATAACGAAAAAACATTTATATGAAACCAACCAACCTTTTACTTATGTCAGCAGTGATGACACTGGCTTCGTGCGGCAGCTCGTCCGAAGCCACCAAAGAAGGCGATGCAGACCTCATCGGACGTTCGGATATCCGCATCGAGAACCGCCGCATGACGCCCGAAGCCCTCTGGGCCATGGGACGCATCGGAAGTGTAACCCCTTCGCCCGACGCCAAACAGGTGGCTTACACCGTGAGCTACTACAGTGTGCCCCAGAACAAGAGCAATACCGAACTTTTCGTGATGAACGCCGACGGCAGCGCCAATACGCAGCTGACCCGTACGACGTGGCACGAAGGCCAGCCCACCTGGATCAAGGGAGGCACCAAGTTGGCTTACCTGAGCAGTGAAAGCGGCAGCAGCCAGGTGTGGGAAATGAACCCTGACGGAACGGAACGCCGTCAGCTCACCGACTACGAAGGCGACATCGAAGGATTTGCCTTCAGCCACGACGAGAAGCGTCTGCTCTTCATCGCCCAAGTGAAAACCGTGCCCAGCACACAGGACAAATATCCCGACCTGGACAAAACGACAGGCATCATCGTCACCGACCTGATGTACAAGCATTGGGACGAGTGGGTAACAACTGCCCCACATCCGTTTGTAGCCGACTTCGACGGATCGGCCATCAGCAACGTGCAGGACATCCTCGAAGGCGAACCCTACGAAAGCCCCATGAAGCCTTTCGGCGGTATCGAGCAACTGGCCTGGAGTCCCGACGGCAAAGAAGTGGCCTACACCTGCCGCAAGAAGACAGGACTGGAATATGCCATCTCCACCAACTCGGACATCTATATTTATGACGTAGCCAGCAAACAAACCCGCAACATCACCGAGGAAAACAAGGGCTACGACACCAATCCGCAATACTCGCCCGACGGCCGCTACATTGCCTGGCAGAGCATGGAGCGCGACGGTTACGAAGCTGACTGGAACCGCCTTTTCATCATGGACCGTCAGACGGGCGAAAAGAAGTTCCTCAGCCAGGCCTATCCCTCGAACGTCGACTCCTTCGTGTGGAACAACGACTCGCAGGGCATCTACTTCCTGGGCGTATGGCACGGCGAAGAACAAATCTACTACATCGCCCTCGACCAGCCCGAACAGGTGGTACAACTCACCGAAGGCATGCACGACTACGGCTCCATCGCCCTCTGCGGCGACAAGCTGATGACCACCCGCCACTCCATGAGCATGGCCGACGAAATCTATGCCGTAGACAAGACGCGCAAAGGCGATGCCTTCGCACAGGCCAAGCAGCTCACAACCGAGAACAAGCACATCTACGACCAGCTCGACATGGGCCGCGTAGAAGGCCGCTGGATGAAGACCACGGACGGCAAGCAGATGCTGACATGGGTCATCTATCCGCCCCAGTTCGATCCCAACAAAAAGTATCCTACCCTGCTCTTCTGCGAAGGCGGACCGCAAAGCCCCGTCAGCCAGTTCTGGAGCTACCGCTGGAACTTCCAGATCATGGCGGCCAACGACTACATCATCGTGGCTCCCAACCGCCGCGGCCTGCCGGGCTTCGGAGTGGAATGGAACGAGGCCATCAGCGGCGACTACGGAGGCCAGTGCATGAAGGACTACTTCACCGCCATCGACGAAATGGCCAAGGAACCGTTTGTCGACAAGGACCGCCTGGGCTGCGTAGGTGCCAGCTTCGGAGGCTTCTCCGTCTATTGGCTGGCCGGACACCACGACAAGCGTTTCAAGGCCTTCATCGCTCACGACGGCATCTTCAACATGGAGATGCAATACCTGGAGACGGAAGAGAAATGGTTTGCCAACTGGGACATGGGCGGTGCATACTGGGAAAAAGACAACGCCACAGCCCAACGTACCTTCGCCAACTCGCCTCACAAGTTCGTGGACAAGTGGGACACGCCCATCCTCTGCATCCACGGCGAGAAAGACTACCGCATCCTGGCCAACCAGGCCATGGCAGCCTTCGATGCCGCCAAGATGCGTGGCGTGCCGGCCGAACTACTGATTTATCCCGACGAAAACCATTGGGTACTGAAACCCCAGAACGGCGTGCTGTGGCAACGCGTGTTCTTCGAATGGCTGGACAAGTGGCTGAAGAAATAAGAAACGGAAACGTACAAAAAGAGGCACCGGAAGATGCCTCTTTTTTATATGATATAAACAGCTGTCGTCACACCGACATATATTCCTGCCCCATATAGAAGTCAGGGAAGGACAAGCCTCCCAACGTGAAACACAAAGCAAACACTATCGCACTGACTATCCAGAGTATCAGCAGCGTCCACTTTAACCCACCGGCCATAGGCTGCCATTTCAACAGGTTGCGGAACAGGGCATGCAGCAGGCTGAACAACGGAATGGCTACCAGCAGAATACCGGCAATGTACATTGCAATGGCCTCGAATGGTGAAGCCGGTAACACAAAGTCCATTGTAGGGAAAAGTGAGAACAGAGCTGCTCCACCGCCTACAGCCACCATGATAGCCGCAAACAGCAAAGCGACAAACGCAATGCCTAAAGCAAACAGCACCGGGCTACAGATAATAATCAGGACGATCAGTCCCACTTTCAGAATCCACCCGGCCAGCGTCACCAGCGCATCACCCATTCGTTGCAGCATCGTACGAGGCTTGTCGGAACGCATGTAGCTGTTCACGCCGTCAGCCATCCGCTCAAAGCCTCCGGTCACCGTCTTGCCAATGTTCTCCACCGTTACCGCCTCGCCGTGCATACTCAGCTTCTCGGCAGCTGTGCGCGCCTCAGGGATAATCAGCCAACAAACAATATAAATAGGTATCAACGTGCCGTAACCGAAAATCAGAATGACGAACAGCAGCAGACGCACCAGCGTCGTGTCCCAGCCCAGATAAGCCGCCAGACCACTGCACACGCCTCCCAACATCTTGTCATCAGGATTTCGAAACAGCCTGCGACGTACCTTTACTGTCTCCTCGTTCCGTGTCCATGAACCGGCTCCATATCCTCCACCACTGCTCGCTGTATGTTTCTCCTCTCCGTCAGCGTCATCCATCTCTTCAGGCTTACCCATGCGTGCTATTACTTCTTCTACATCGCCCAAGGTAATCACTTGGCGATTTCCAGCCAGTTTCTCGGCCAGCAATTCAGAAATACGGCGTTCGATATCGTCTACAATCTCGTCCGCACCAGCTTCCTTGCGGAAATGCGACTTCAGATTCATCAGATAATTATCCAACAGACGGTAGGCATCTTCATCGATGTTGAACACCGTTCCGCCCAGATTTACAGTCAAAGTCTTTTTCATTGTGATATGTTTGTTTTAAAAGTTTCCGATATTCATTTTCATTTTTAGTTCCGGCGAATATGTTCCACCGTTTCGTTCAATTCTTGCCAGGCAGTCTCCAACTCCTGTAAGAAGTTCTCTCCCTTCGCTGTCAGCCGATAATATTTTCGGGGTGGTCCCTGTGTCGATTCTATCCACTCATATCCTAACAGATCATCGTTCTTCAGACGCGTCAGCAATGGATAGAGTGTCCCTTCCACTACAATCAGCCGGGCTTCTTTCAGTTTCTGAATGATGTCGGAAGCGTAGGCCGGCTCCTTGTGCAGCAACAGCATAATGCAATATTCCAGCATTCCTTTACGCATCTGCGACTTTACATTGTCTACATTCATACTCTATCTTCTTAATCATTTAGTTTACTTACTTATTTTGTATGACACAAATATATGTATAATATAGGTACCTTGCATTACATAATACTATATATTAGTATATATTAACGCAAAAAATATCTGTATACATACAGATTGAGGAGTAGAAAGAAAACATCTTTTTATCGTATCAGTTTGCACATCCCGGAAAATGTTGATACCTTGCAGGAAAATTTAATCTATAGAAACAATGATCCTACCATTAAGAAAGACTTATACACACATTCTGTGCCTGGGAATAGCCTGCTGCACACTTTCCTCCGCTATGGCACAAAAGGAAGACCAGACTTTGAAAGAAAAGTATCAGAAAGAAATAACCTCCTTTTTCGACCAGCGACTGAAAGATGATACAATCACTTTCAGTACAACCATCCGTATGAAATGGAAAGAAACAGACGACATGAAGCAGGCTGTATGGCAACTATGGAAGGAATCCAATGAAGCTTTCAAAGAAGAAAAACTACCTGCTCTCTCCCCCCTCTCAGATCAATCGGCAAGCAGTTGGAAGCTGCCCCAGGAATTGGAACCACATGCCACGTTGAATTTCTACTGGGGGTGGAAGAAAACGGCTGAATCAACAAGCACTGAACAACGACTCCCCCTGTTCCTCTACCTTCACGGCTCCGGCCCCAAAGCACAGGAATGGGCTACCGGACTGAAGATATGCAGCCGCTTTGACGATGCACCCTCCATCTACTTCATCCCACAGATACCCAACGAAGGTGCCTACTACCGCTGGTATCAACGCGCCAAACAATACGCCTGGGAAAAACTCCTTCGACAGGCGCTGCTGTCTGAAGAGATCAATCCCGATCGTATCTACGTATTCGGCATCTCTGAAGGTGGTTACGGCAGCCAACGGCTTGCCTCGTTCTATGCCGACTATTGGGCGGCGGCAGGTCCCATGGCGGGCGGCGAACCCTTGAAGAACGCTCCAGCCGAAAACCTGAGCAACACAGCTTTCTCCCTCCGCACAGGTGCTGAAGACAAAGGCTTCTACCGCGACCGTCTCACCCGTTACACTGCCGAAGCGCTGGACAG
The DNA here is from genome assembly GCF_900130135.1 of Bacteroides togonis. Taxonomy (NCBI): domain Bacteria; kingdom Pseudomonadati; phylum Bacteroidota; class Bacteroidia; order Bacteroidales; family Bacteroidaceae; genus Bacteroides; species Bacteroides togonis. The sequence continues at coordinate 688,244 of NZ_LT670820.1, forward strand.
CTTACAACATCTTTATCCCGACCGCTATAAGCACTGGATAGAACTGATCCCTGGTCGCGGACATCACATCGACTACTCACCCACTACTCCCTGGCTGAAACAACATGTCCGCAATCCCTACCCCAAACACTTCTGTTGGGAGAACTTCGAAATGGACGGACGCTACCGTCAGGGATTCTACAACCTACGCGTGGAGCAACGTTCGAATGCCGACAGCAATACACGCACCCGCTACACACTGGACATTGAAAGCAACCAGATTTCATTGGCCATTGACGAAGTGACCTACCGCACTACAGAAATCGATCCGCAATGGGGTATTGAACTGAAATTCGCTAAAACGTACCAACCTGCCCAGCGAGGAAAGGTAACGATCTATCTCTGCTCCGAACTAGTAGACCTAGACAAGCCAGTCACACTGACGGTCAACGGACGCAGTGCATTCAAAGGCCACGTAAAACCCGACGTGAAGCATCTGGTGAACAGTTGCGCTACCTTCTTTGACCCGCAGCGCCTCTATCCTGCCGCTATCGAAGTGGATCTGGAAACGCTGGAACAACTATAATCTGACAACCGAGAACACATTTTGTCGAACCATTAAAATACAAACACGCAATGTTTACCATTCGAAAAGCAGATACTGCCGACTGCCAGCTCATCAACAAGCTGGCCTGGCAAGTTTTCCCTGAAACCTACAAAGACATCCTGACCCCAGCACAGATTGACTACATGATGGACTGGATGTATTCTCCTGAAAACATCCGCAAGCAAATGGAAGAAGAAGGCCACGTCTACCTGCTGGCCTACGAAGAGTGCGAAGCAGCGGGCTACGTATCCGTCCAGCCCGAAAGCGAAGACCTCTTCCACCTCCAGAAGATTTATGTGCTGCCCTACTTCCAGAAAGCACACTGCGGCAGCTTCCTTTTCCGTGAGGCCATCAAGTACATCAAGGAAGTACATCCCGCTCCCTGCCGCATGGAGCTCAACGTGAACCGCCACAATCCTGCCCTCGGCTTCTACCAACACATGGGTATGACGAAGGTACGTGAAGGTGATTTTCCTATCGGTAACGGCTACTACATGAATGACTATATCATGGGAATGGAGTTATAAAGAAAGTGGGGCAGGATTTTCCTGCCCCACTTTCTTTATATCCTTATATCAATATCAATTAAGCTACTTTTTCCAATTTCTTCATTACAGAGAAGATGAACAGAGCAGCCAGCAGGCAGAGGCCCATCAAAACGCCCCATACGATCCACAGGTTAAGATCGCCCCACAACCAGGCTGCAACGGCTGTCAGATAGTTACCGATGGCAGTAGCCACAAACCAGCCACCCATCATCATACCCTTGTACTTCGGAGGAGCCACCTTCGATACGAACGAGATACCCATCGGAGAGAGCAACAATTCACCAAATGTCAATACCAGATAAGTAGACACCAGCCAGTTGGGCGATACGAACGTAGCTGTACCAGCCTCTACGGCAGCAGCCTGAGCATTAGGAGTCAGCAGACCAAAGGAAGCAAACATCATCAGTACATAACCGCAGGCAGCCACCAGCATACCCAAACCGATCTTGCGCGGAGCAGAAGGTTCCTTGCCCTTACGTGCCAGCGAACCGAAGATTGCCATCGATACCGGTGTCAGCGCTACTACAAAGAAGGGGTTGAACTGCTGGAAGATAGGAGCATCCACCGGCGTAGCACCCTCGATAGCGGAATAACGATATACCAGGAAGAGGACTGCCAGCAGGATAACGACACCCGAAATAGCCTTGCCCTTACCCGTCTTCGACTGGAAGAGAGAGAACAGAGCATATACGATGAAGATGACAGCTACCAGATTCCACACGCTGAACATCATGCTCTCGAGTCCTACTGAACTCTTGGCTGTAAATTCATCGGCAAAATATGTCAGTGTCAAACCGTTCTGATGGAAAGCCATCCAGAAGAAAATAACCACAGCAAATACCAGGCAGAGAGCCACGATACGATCTTTCGTCTCACGCGGAGAAAGCTCTTCGACAGCTGCGTCCTGCTTGCTGCCGGCTTTCTTGCCGCTGCCTTCTACATGCTTGAAGGTGCTACGGAAACCGTAATAGATAGCCATGGACACAATCAGTGACACACAAGCCACGGCGAAAGCAAAGTGATAGGAGTCGTTTACACTCACACCCCAGCTTTTCTGAGCATATTCCATCATGGCTACAGCTGCTGTAGGAGCAAACAAGGCACCGATGTTGATGGCCATATAGAAAATACTGAAAGCCGAATCGCGCTTGGAAGCATATTCGGGCGAGTCATACAGATTGCCCACCATTACTTGCAAATTGCCTTTGAACAAACCCGTTCCGCTGCTGATAACCACCAGTGCAGCAAACATGGCGATCATTCCCATCGTACTGCTGCCCAACGGGAGTGCCAGCAGCACGTAGCCTGCAAACATGGCGACGATACCGATCTTCACCATCTTGCCGTAACCGAACTTATCGGCCAGGATACCACCGATGAACGGGAGGAAATAAACTAATGCCAGAAACGTAGAATAAATAGTGCCGGCCATGGCTGCCGACAAACCAAAGTTGGCCTTCAGAAACAAAACGAAGATGGCCAGCATCGTGTAGTAGCCGAAGCGTTCGCCTGTGTTGGCGAGCGCCAAAGCATAGAGACCTTTAGGTTGCCCTTCAAACATAATGTTGTAGAAATTAAGATTAATAAATTGAGTTATTTTGCGCAAATATAAGACATTTGCCCCATATATCCTAAAAAAGCTGACAAACTTCCGCTCCCGTTTCCCGAATCAAATCCTTCGGATCGAGCTTCAGCTGAAGACCACGCTGCCCCGCACTGATATAGATGTAGGGAAACTGGAGGCACGTCTCGTGGATGTACGTGGGGAAAGGCTTCTTCATCCCGATGGGCGAACAGCCGCCACGGATGTAGCCCGTCAGGGGCAACAGTTCCTTTACGGGGATGAGGTCGCACTTCTTGTTGCCCGACACCTTGGCGGCCAGCTTCAGGTCCACTTCGTGTTCGCCGGGGATGACGCAGACGAAGTGGCCCGTCTTGTCGCCGTGCAGGATGAGGGTCTTGAACACACAATCTATATTCTCACCCAGGCTGGCGGCTACGTGTACCGCGCTCAGGTCGCTTTCGTCCACCTCGTAGGGGATCAGTTCGTAGGCTATCTTGGCCTTGTCCAGCAGCCGGGCTGCATTGGTCTTATTGATCTTCTTCATTGTTCTTTCCTATATTTCCGAAGCTATGCATTGCTTCAATCCGTTTGTACTCTCAGTTCAACGCCTTTGTACTGCCAGTTTAATAGCTTTAAACTATCAGTTTACTGCCTTTAAACTGGCAGTTTAATCCGTATAAACTGACAGTTTATTTTCCTTAAACTAAAATAAACTCGTATTTCTCTGACAAACAACACCTTCCTGTTACATCCCTAATTCCTCTTTCAGGAACTTCGGCGTATATCCCTTGCCACTCATCGCCACCTCCTCGGGCGTGCCGCGCGACAGGACTTCTCCCCCGCCCTTGCCGCCTTCGGGACCCATGTCGATGATGTAGTCGGCCATCTTGATGACGTCCAGGTTGTGTTCGATGACAATCACCGTATTGCCCTTGTCCACCAGCCGCTCCAACACATTCATCAGCACGCGGATGTCCTCGAAGTGCAGACCCGTGGTGGGCTCGTCGAGGATGTAGAGTGTCTTGCCCGTGTCGCGCTTGGACAGCTCCGTGGCCAGCTTGACGCGCTGGCTTTCGCCGCCCGAGAGTGTGGTACTGGACTGTCCGAGCTTGATGTAGCCCAGGCCCACGTCCTGAATAACCTTGATTTTGTTCAGTATCTGCGGCACGTTCTCGAAGAACTCCACGGCGCGGTTGATGGTCATGTCGAGCACGTCGGCAATGGACTTGCCCTTGAAGCGCACCTCCAGTGTCTCGCGGTTGTAGCGCTTGCCGTGGCACACCTCGCAGGGCACATAGACGTCGGGCAGGAAATTCATCTCGATAGTCTTGTAGCCGTTACCCTGACAGGCTTCACAACGGCCGCCGCTCACGTTGAACGAGAAGCGTCCGGGCTTGTAGCCGCGTATCTTCGCCTCAGGCAGGCCGACGAACAGGTTGCGGATGTCGCTGAACACGCCTGTATAAGTGGCAGGATTGGAGCGCGGCGTACGCCCCAGGGGCGACTGGTCGACGTTCACCACCTTGTCGATGTATTCCAACCCTTCGATGCTGTCGTAGGGCAAGGGGTCTTGCAAAGAACGGTAGAACTTCTGCGAAAGGATGGGTTGCAGGGTTTCGTTGATGAGGGTGGACTTTCCGCTGCCCGACACACCCGTCACGCAGATGAGCTTGCCCAAGGGGAACTCCACGTCCACATTCTTCAAGTTGTTGCCACGAGCTCCGCGCAGCCACAGGCTGTGTCCGTTACCTTTGCGTCGCTCCTTAGGCACCTCGATGGCACGTTCACCATTCAGGTATTGCGAAGTCAGCGTATGCGTCTGAAGCATCTGGCGGGGCGTACCTTCGAACACCACTTCGCCACCCAAGCGCCCTGCTTTGGGGCCCATGTCTATCACGTAGTCGGCGGCCAGCATCATGTCCTTGTCGTGCTCCACCACGATGACAGAGTTTCCGATGTCGCGCAACTCCTTCAGCGAATTGATCAGGCGCAGGTTGTCACGCTGGTGCAAGCCGATACTCGGCTCATCCAAGATATAGAGCACGTTCACCAGTTGCGAACCGATCTGCGTGGCCAGTCGGATGCGCTGGCTCTCACCGCCGGACAGGCTCATCGAACTGCGGTCGAGCGAAAGGTAGTCCAACCCCACGTCGAGCAGGAACTTCAGACGGGTGCGTATCTCCTTGAGTATCTCCACGGCTATCTGCCGTTGCTTGTTGCTGAGGTGTTCTTCTACGTGCATCAGCCATTCGTAGAGTTCGCTGATGTCCATCGTGGCCAGCTCTTGAATGTTCTTGTCGTGGATGCGGAAAGAAAGAGCCTCACGGTTCAGCTTGGCTCCGTGGCACTCAGGACAGGTGGCCGTACGGGCAAACTGCTCCGCCCACTTCTGTGCCGTAGGCGAAGGATCTCGCTCCTGCAACAACTGGATGTACTTCACCACGCCTTCGTAGGTTGTGAAGTAGTCCGACGAAGTACCCACCAGCTGGCTCTTGATCTTCAGCCGTTCGTCCGAACCGTTGAGTATCTCGTCGATAGCCTCGTCGGGCAGATCCTTGACCGGCGTCTTCAGATTGGCATCATACTTCTCCAACAACGCTTCGATCTGCCAGAAGATCATGCTGTTCTTATATTTTCCCAACGGCACGACGGCTCCGTTGTACACGGACAGTTCACGATCGGGGATCACCTTGTCGATGTCTATCTGGTTCACTACGCCCAACCCCTTGCATCGGGGACAGGCACCTTGGGGTGAGTTGAACGAGAAGTTATGGGGAGCAGGCTCCTTGTAGGACAGGCCCGTCACGGGGCACATCAGTCGTTTGCTGTAATGGCGCACGCTTTCCGTCTGCGCGTCCAGTATCATCATCAGCCCGTCGCCCTGACGCATGGCCGTAGCCACACTGCCTTTCAGCCGCGTATCGTCCTTGTCGGCCACCACCAGCTTGTCGATTACGACTTCCACATCGTGGTTCTTGTAGCGGTCCAGCTTCATGCCTGGAAGTGCTTCCTTCAGTTCGCCGTCCACGCGGACATAGAGGTAACCTTTCTTCCTAACCTGTTCGAACAGTTCCTTGTAGTGTCCCTTACGGTTGCGCACCAGCGGAGCAAGCAGATAGATGCGCTTGCCTTTGTACTCCTTCAGAATGAGATCCAGAATCTGTTCCTCCGTATATTTCACCATCTTCTCGCCGCTGAGGTACGAATAGGCCTCGCCTGCCCTGGCATAGAGCAGACGCAGGAAGTCGTAGATTTCGGTTGTGGTGCCCACGGTAGAACGCGGGTTCTTGTTCGTCGTCTTCTGTTCGATGGAGATGACGGGGCTCAGACCCGTTATCTTGTCCACGTCAGGACGCTCCAGATTACCCAGGAAGTTGCGGGCATAGGCCGAGAACGTCTCGATGTAACGCCGTTGTCCCTCGGCAAAGATGGTGTCGAAAGCCAGCGAAGACTTACCGCTACCGCTCAGCCCCGTGATGACTGTCAGGCTGTTTCGCGGAATCTGTGCGTCGATGTTCTTCAGATTGTGTACCCTGGCTCCGTAGACATTGATATATTCGTTTTCTTCTTGCATATCCGACTGCATTTTATTCAACTTGCAAAAATAAACGTTTCTTGGCGAATATCAGCTGGTACTGCGCTTTTTTCGGCTTTGGAGCAACACAATATTATTTCTTAACTCAATCCTTTGGCTGAAATGCGACAGATTTGTTAACTTTGCGGCAACTTTGGGTATTATTTTTATTAAAACCGAACGAATGATTGGAATGAAAACAGCCAAACGCACCCTTTGCACCCTGTTGCTGGCTACAGCCTGCAGCTTCGGCATCCGTGCACAAGAAAACCAGACATACTTTTTGCATACCATCGAAAAAGGTCAAAGTCTTTACTCCATCGCCAGCATGTATGGCATCAGCCAGTCCGACATTGTCCGACTGAATCCGGGTAGTGACGAAAAGATATATGTGGGACGCACCCTGCGCATTCCCCGCAAGAAAGAAAGCCAGACGCAGGAAACTTTCCACACCATCGCTGCAGGCGAAACGCTCTACCGCCTCAGCAACCTGTACGGCGTATCGGTACAAGCCATTTGTGATGCCAATCCCGGCCTGGATGCCAATAATTTCCGCACAGGACAAGTCATCCGCATCCCCGCCAAGACACCTGAAACGACAGTCGAAGTTCCCAAAGAACAACCGAAAGAGCCCGAAATGCTCAAACCCAACTGCCGCGACATGCACAAGGTGAAGCGCCGCGAAACCATCTACAGCATCAGCCGTGAATATGGCATTACGGAAGAAGAGCTCATTGCCGCCAATCCTGAACTGAAAGGCGAAAACAAAATCAAGCGCGGCTCCTTCCTCTGCATTCCTTATGCACGCGAAGCCCGTCCAGACAAGACAACGGAACAGAAACCGCTCACCGACCGCGAGCTGTTCGAAGAAAACGACAAGAAAGCCAAGAAATACGCTACCGTAAAGGCTGCCATCATCCTGCCTTTACTGCCCGAAGGCATTCAGAAAAGCGAGTCTACCCGTATGCTCGAATACTACGAAGGACTGCTGATGGCCGTCGACAGCCTGAAGCGCCAGGGTGTATCGTTCGACCTTTATACCTACAACTCCGGTCCTGAAAATGCTTCGTTGCAAAGCATCCTTTCCCGCCGCGAGATGCAGGACGTAAATATCATCTTCGGCCCGCTTTACCAGCAGCATATTCAGCCACTGGCCGAATTTGCCCAAAAGAAAGACATCCGACTGGTCATCCCTTTCACGTCGAAAGACAATTCGGTTTTCCGCAATCCCTGCGTCTACCAGATCAATACGCCGCAGTCCTATCTTTATTCTGAGGTCTACGACCACTTCCTGCGTACTTTCAGCCGCCCCAATGTCATCTTCATCGAAGCCAAAGAAGGAGCCAAGGAAAAGGCAGACTTCATCAAAGGCCTGAAAGAAGAATTGCGCAGCCGTTCCATTCCGATGGTTTCCTTGGCAGACAATTCCGAAGAAGCATCGCTCAGTGCTGCCATGCGAGCCGGCTATGAGAATATCTTCATCCCTACATCGGGCAGCAACCTTACGCTCATCAAACTCCTGCCACACCTGACACTGGCCGTACGCCAACATCCCGAGATGCAATGCCACCTGTTCGGCTATCCCGAATGGCAGACCTACACCAAGGATCATCTGGAATCGTTCTTCGAACTCGATACTTATTTCTATTCGTCTTTCTATACCAACAACCTGTTGCCGGCAGCCTCCAACTTCACCCGCAACTACCGTCACTGGTATGGCAAAGACCTGGAAGAGCGCTACCCGAAGTATGGCATCTTAGGATTCGACACGGGATATTTCTTCCTGAAAGGTTTGTCGCAATACGGTTCCAAGCTTGAAGACAATCTGGATCGCCTGCAAGTCAATCCCATTCAGACGGGCTTCAAGTTCCAGCGCGTCAACAACTGGGGAGGCTTCATCAACCGGAAAGTATTCTTCGTGCGTTTTACCAAAAACTACGAGTTACTCAAACTGGACTTTGACTGATTGAGAGTTGAGAATTGATTGAGAGATGAAACATTGAGAATTGAACGTTGAATAATGAAACTGAAAACCATACTTCCCGCCATCCTGTTCCTCTCCGCCCTGACTGTTCCCGTGCAAGCTCAGGTAGGAGAACAGCGCTACAACTTCACCGTCGGCATCAACGGCGGTGTCAACCTCAACAGTGTCAGCTTTTCGCCCAGCGTGCAACAGAAGAACCTGATGGCTCCCGTAGGAGGCATCACGTTGCGCTATGTCTCCGAACGTTTCTTCAGAATGATTTGTGGTGTCCAACTGGAAGTCAACTATTCACAACACGGATGGGACGAGTTCTACGAAGACTATCCCGACCTGCAATACACGCGCAAGATGAATTACGTCGAACTGCCGTTCCTGGCCCATCTGGCATTCGGCAAGGAAGGCCGCGGTCTGCAATTCTTCCTCAACGCCGGACCGCAAATCGGTTTCTTCCTGAACGAAAGCTACACACAAAGCGGTCCGTGGGAAAACTATCCCAACCTTACCACCGAACAGCATGACATGGATGTGGAAAACAAGTTCGATTATGGTATAACGGCCGGCCTCGGTGTAGAACTGCGCACCAAAGTCGGCCATTTCCAGGTAGAAGGACGCTATTACTATGGCCTCTCCGATTTCTACCACAGCACCAAGAAAGATTATTTCGCCCGTGCTGCCCACGGGGTGATCGGAATCAAAATGGCTTATCTGTTCGACATCACCAAATAATCCGGAAAAGAAGAACAATCCCTTTATTCAACGAACCAGAAAATCATAGAAAGGAGTATAGAGCCGGTCGTTCACTTCCAGATAGAGATCATTGTTCTTGAAGTCATAGAGCTGGTTGAAACGCTGTAGGAAGTTGTTTCCCAGCACACCGTCCATTTTTTTGCTTGCCTGTACTCCTGTTGTCACCGTAGAAAAAGCACCGGGTATGCGAAGCAAAGTCAATGTTCCTCCCAGTGTTACCGAGTCGAAGAATACGTTCTGAAGTTCGCCGCCATCCTTCACCGTACCGGCTATGCGCGAGATGGCGAAGGGTTTCTGCGTGCCCAACAGGCCGTTGCGACGTACAAAGGGCGTATTGAGGTCGAACACACGGTCGGAACCCGTATCCACCGCTACCGACACCTGATAATCTACCCCATTGACCTTTACGCCGACCGGTACGACCGGCACTCCCAAACGATAGTCCATCTTCAGCCTGACAGCCTTGTCCGATACCGCCTTCTGCCCGTCGCCCAACTCATACAGGAAGATGGATTTCCGCCGATAATCAATGCGGACATCGAAGTTCCTCAGATAAGACAGCCCCAGCACGCCGTCCCAGGCATCGGGCGGATAAGGGATGGCTATCAACTTCAGGCCGGAAATGGCCCGGCTGCCCATCCTCACCACCTGCGAGGGGGCTGTGGAAGGAATAGTCTCCACCGAATTGGCACTATTGTTCTCCACACTTTCCGTAAAGGCAGCCAGCCCTTCGGTGCGCGGCGAATTGGAATTGAGCACCACATCCGTCGCTCCCGTGTCCAGCAGAAAGCGCAGGGGACGGTCATCCTGTCCGTTGATATAAACTGTCACATACAAACGTTTGTCGGCACCCAGTTCGAAAGGTATCGTGTCGACCGGAATTACTTCTGCCCGGAGCGGCAAACCCAACAGGCAGGCAAAGCATAAACTTAACAATGTTGTTTTCTTCATATTATTCTTTCATTTGAAATTCTTCCATGAGTATACAATCTTCTCCCTTTTATCTCCTCCTCGTCTTTCCTATTTGAACCGCGACGTATCCACCGCCTCGCGCTTCTTCTCCTTGTATCCACCAAACTTCCAGGCGAAGGAAAGGCCAACGCTGCGGAAGCTGGAGTACTCGTTCGTCACCCACTGGCGGGCGTAGCGTATCTGCGGACAGGGCATCGAGGTCTGGAGGATGTCGCGACACCAGGCGGTAAGCACGGCATTGCCGCCGAGAAAGGTGTAGCGCAGCGTGGCCGAAAGGTCGCCGCATGTGGGAATATCGTAGATACCCTGGATGGCGCGGCCTTGGAGACGCCCGTCGACGGTCAGGCGGATGTCGGGCTTGCGGCTCAGGGTGAAGGTGTTGTTCAGCACGGCAATGCCCAGCAGGCGGTGGCGGTCGAAGGGCAGGTCGTAGAAGTCGCTGTCCTTCTGACGCATCCACAGGCCGATGAGGGTAAGGCGCGAGTTGAGCCACTGTCCGGCCTTGAAGGGGACGGAGGCCTGGAGGCCCGCCTGCTGCTCGAAGTCGAAGTTCAGGTACTTGTACAGCTCCAGCAGTTCGTCGGGCGACTGGTAGAGCGTCTGCACGGCGCGGTCCTTGGTATGGTTGAACCAGGCGCGGAAGACATACTTCGACTTCAGGATATAGGTCAGCGAGGTGGAATAGTCGATGGCAGGTTTCAGCAACGGATTGCCGTGTATCTCGCTGTAGCCGCCGCCCAGGTAGGAGACGACGTCCTGTACGGCCCAATAGTCGGGATAGCTCTTGTCGCTGCTGAAGTTGAGCTGGAGGATGTGCCCGTCGGCAGGCAGATAAGTCAGGTTGAGGACGGGATAGACGTCCCACTCGTCCCACACGGGTGTCTTGTAGCGCTCCACGGCCAGCGAGAAGTCCGTCATCAGCTTCCGGCCGAACGACTTGCTGAAGCCTGCATACAGGTTGAGCGTCTGTTCGCGGCGGCGCGACCGGACGTCGGCCGGCAACCCGGATTCTTCATTCTTCTTTAATTCTTCATTCTCATACGTCTGGTACGAATGGTCCACGCTCGTGGTGTAGACCGCCCCGTAGTTCAGCCCCCAGCCGTTCTTCAGCTGATGCTCCTGCGCGAGGAAGAACTTCCAGGCGTTGATGCGCTGGCCGTCTTCAGTATAGAAGTCGAGGGAATCATTGCCCATGCGGCTGTGCAGCAGCTGGTCGCCCGGAGCGTTGTACCACGTGAACTCCGCGCCCGCCTTCAGTCCGATGGGCGTCCGATAATCCAGGCGGCCGTTGTGCAGCCACGAGGTCTGGCCGCTCACGCTTTCGGCCGTCTGTGTGCCCGTAGAGTTCTGGCGGGTGTGACTGGTGGCATAGGCGCCGTTGTAGACGAAGCTCAGCGAATGGTTCTCGGCCAGCGTGTAGTCCGTGCCCAGGCGGAAGCTGTGGGTGTGGCTGCGGGCGCGCATCTCCTCGTGGTTGTCGATGAGATGCGTCGAGCCGTCGGCCTGCTGCCAGTGGCGGGCTTCCTTGTCGGTGGTGTTGAAGCTCTCGCCGTGGCTGTGAGAGTAAAGAAAGTCGGCCGAAAATTTCCGGCCATTATATAATAAGGAAGCGCGCTCCTCGAACGAGGCCTCGTGCTCCTGGTTGTATTTCCCGTAGACCTCGCCCTGCACCACGCCGGGGTCGCCGATGCGGTGGCGCAGGCGGACGTTGATCATCGCCCCGCGCACCTGATAGCGGGCAGGCGCGTTATACATCACCTCCACGCGCTCAATGCGGTCGGCAGGCAGCGACTTCAGCAGGGCGTAGAGCTGCGCGCCGCTCATGTTCGTCACCTTGCCGTCCAGCACGACGGTGACCGCCTGCATGCCCAGCGTCAGTGCGCCGTCCTGCTCCACCACGCCGGGCAGTTCCTTCAGGGCTTCGTAGACGTTGTCCACGGGGCGGTCCTTGATCATCCGCGACAGGTCGTATTCCAGCTTGCCTGCCGATGCCTTGACGACGGGTCGTTCGCCCACCACCATTACCTCGGGCAGGTGGCGGTAGAGGCTGTCCATGCGGGCATCGCCCGTCAGGATGCTGTCGGCGGACAGCGTCCGCAGGTTCTCATTTTTCAGATTCTCCTGGGCGGAGAGCGGCAGGGCCAGAAGCAGGCAGGCTGCCGGGAGGAAGTAGAGTCGTTTCATATATGGTATTTTTATAAAATCCTCATCCCAAAACTGCTGAGGTACCTCAGCCGGCCGTCAGAGGCCTCAGATTTGCTCCCGACATAGGTCGGCTGGCCGTCAGAGGCCGCGGATTTGCTCCCGACATAGGTCGGCGGGCTGTCGGAGGCCGCGGATTTGCTCCCGACATAGGTCGGCGGGCCGTCAGAGCCCTCGGAAACGCTCCCGACATAGGTCGGCTGGCCGTCAGAGCCCTCGGAAATGCTCCCGACATAGGTCGGCGGGCCGTCGGAGGCCGCGGAAATGCTCCCGACATAGGTCGGCTGGCCGTCAGAGGCCGCGGAAATGCTCCCGACATAGGTCGGCAGATGCAAAAGTCCGAAAAAAAACAAAAAGCCCGCGTTACCGCAGGCTTACGAAGTCTTATCGAGTGTTATCGGGCGGGATTATTCTGTCTTTCCGTCCTCCGCAATCTCCTTCAGATGTTGCTCTATCTTCTGGAAGAACAGCGACAGATGGGAACCGTCGACAAAGGCGTGGTTCACGTAGATGGACAGCGGCATCAGCAGGCGGCCTTCGCGGGTGACGGCCTTGCCGGCGGTCATCAGCGGATAGTTGCAGGCGTTGCCCGCCTCGGCCAGGGTGTAGGTGACGGAGGTGAAGTACATGCCGGGCACGGCGCTCAGGTGCACCACGTCGTAGTCGCCCTGCGCCATCAGGGTCTTCTCGGCACCGTAGGGGTCACCGTCAGGAGGGATGTTCGTCATGAGCCGATGGGCTTCGGCGTAGAAGGTATCAAAGTCTTCGTGATAAGGGATGCGCAGGGTGAAGAACGTGCGACCCGGCACGGCGATGGGCGTGATGATGTCCACGCGGTCGTGGAACACCACTTGTCCCTGCTTGTCGATGCGGTAGCGCAGCTCGTCCACCTCGTTGGCGGCGCGCACCACGGCGTAGAGGTAATGGAGGAAAAAGGAACGGCCCCGGCGACGGGCGGCCTCGCGGGCTTCGGTACAGTCTATCTCGGTGGTGACGGTGTACCACGAGCTGACGAAGGTCTGGAAGAAACGGTAGTTGTCGCGGCGGACCCAGGTGTCTACATCAATGATATGTTTCATGCTTCATTCATTTTTAATACGAGCGCAAAGATAGGCTTTTCGGCGCTCCCCGCCAACGCCGTCCTTGGCGAAATCCGTAAAACGGGTACAAAATTCCCGCATCGGGGTTATCTTCCCATCCGCCCGCCACGCTATCTTTGCATCGGATATCAAAACGGACTGAATCATGACTATCGAAAATTTCAAAGAATTTGTAAAGACGCGCCGTCCGCTGGACACCGAAGACATCGGACGGTTCATGAACGACATGAGCGACGAAGCACGGCGCATCACCTTCCAACTGAACACAGCCTACCACACACCCGACGAAGTACGCCGGCTGCTCTCCCAGCTCTTCGGCTACGAGGTGCCCGGCTCGCTCCGCGTGTTCCCGCCCTTCTATACGGACTTCGGCAAGAACATCACCGTGGGACGCGACGTGTTCATCAACGCCTGCTGCCACTTCCAGGACCACGGCGGAGTGACGCTGGGCGACGGTTGCCAGATAGGACACAACGTCGTGTTCGCCACCCTCAACCACGAACTCGCCCCCGAGCGGCGGCACGTCACCCTGCCCGCCCCCATCGTCCTGGGGCGCCGCGTCTGGGTGGGGTCGAACGCCACCATCCTCTCCGGAGTGACCATCGGCGACAATGCCGTCGTGGCGGCCGGTGCCGTGGTGACGAAGGACGTACCTCCCGGCGCCGTGGTGGGAGGAGTGCCCGCCCGCATCATCAAGTACATCACCAACTAAACACACCTATTCGTATGAACAAACTTATTGTATCATCTATCTTTTGCATTCTAACACTGAACAGTATGGCACAACAGAAAATTGTACAGACAGCCGGACGTGACCAACTGGGCGAGTTCGCCCCCGAGTTTGCCCGCCTGAACGACGACATCCTCTTCGGAGAGGTATGGAGCCGCAACGACCTCCTGAGCCTGCGCGACCGCAGCCTCGTCACCCTGACCGCCCTCATCAGCCAGGGCATGACCGACTCGTCGCTCACCTATCACCTGCAGACGGCCCGCCAGAACGGCATCAGCCGGACGGAGATCTCCGAAATCATCACCCACATCGCCTTCTACGCCGGATGGCCCAAGGCATGGGCAGCCTTCCGCCTGGCCAAGGACGTATGGGCCGACGACACGCCCGCCACGGACGCCAAAGCCGCCTTCCAGCGAACGATGATTTTCCCCATCGGCGAACCGAATACGGCCTACAGCCGCTACTTCACGGGAAACAGCTACCTGGCCCGTATCTCAGACACACAGGTGCCTTTTGCCAACGTCACCTTCGAGCCACGCTGCCGCAACAACTGGCACATCCACAAGGCCACGAAGGGCGGCGGACAGATGCTGGTCGGCGTAGCCGGACGCGGCTGGTACCAGGAAGAAGGCAAGCCTGCACAGGAAATCCTGCCCGGCACGGTCATCCACATCCCCGCCAACGTGAAGCACTGGCACGGCGCGGCGGCCGACAGCTGGTTTGCCCACCTGGCCTTCGAAATCGCAGGCGAGAACACCTCCAACGAATGGCTGGAACCCGTGACGGACGAGGAATACAACCAACTTCAACCCTAAAAAACATCCCTTTATGTACAAACGATTATTCACCTGGCTGGCAGTGGTGGGCATCTGTCTCGCCCTGCCGGCACAATCCAAACTACACATGAAAACATCAGATACCCCAAAGGCACTCGTAACCTACTTCTCGGCCACGGGCAACACCGCCCGAGCCGCCCGGCTGATAGCTGCTGCCACCGGCGCCGACCTCTACGAAATCCGCCCTGCACAAACCTATACAGAAAAAGACCTTGACTGGCACGATGCCCACTCGCGCAGCTCGGTCGAAATGAAGGACCCCAAAGCCCGCCCCGCCATCCAGACACCCAAAGCCGACGTGGAAGCCTACGACGTCATCTTCATCGGCTACCCCATCTGGTGGGATCTCGCGCCGAGGGTCATCAACACCTTCATCGAAAGCCACAACCTGAAAGGCAAGACGGTCGTACCCTTCGCCACCTCGGGCAGCAGTTCGATCACTAACAGCGCCGCCACGTTGAAGAAGGATTATCCCGACCTCAACTGGAAGGCAGGCAAACTGCTGAACCGCGCCACCGAAAAAACGGTAAGCGAATGGGTAGAAAACCTGTAATTTCCGGCCGCAAAAGTGTTATTTAGTCTTACCATATTCGTGGGGATAAGGATGAACTCCGTATCTTTATCCCCATGAAACTGCCCTCGAAATACATCGCCCTGCTCGTCGTCCTCTCGCTGGCGGGCATTTTCGCCTATCAGGCCTACTGGCTGACAGGCCTCTATCGCACCATGCGCACCGACCTGGAACGCAACATTACGGAGGCCATGCGCATCAGCGACTACAACGAGATGCTGGTACGCATCGAACGCTTGCAGGAAAGGAACAGAGAGCATGGCGAAGTTTCCATCTCCACTGGATTTGATGAGCAGGGCAAACAGTTCGTGCGGAGCAGCACCGTGCTGCATCAAGTATCTGACACTGTGATAGAGGGATTCACCGCCCGGAACGATACGCTACAGCGGATAGAGACGGATACCGTATGCCCCAGTGCCATGCTTCATGCAAAGGAGGGATTTGATATGCTGCTGCGTAACCAGCGTACTATGACCGGCATGGCCATTTACCTGCAACGCGGACTGCACTCGGGGCTCGACATATTGACAAGTCCCGATTTCAGTGTATACGACAGCCTGCTCAACACCCGCCTCAGGGAGATGAACATCCCCATCCGCTACCGCCTGCAATACCTCTACTCGGGCTATGACATCCATGACCGCTGGATGTATACAGATACCCTGGCTACGGGCGGTACACCCGGCTATGTACCCGGCCCCGATGCCGTCAGCTACCAGTATGCCTTCTCTTCCTCGGAGCATGATGTTTATCGGCTCACTACTGAGCCGTTGGGCAACCTCGTACTGCGACAGATGGCGGGTATCCTCACGACCTCGCTGGTCATCCTCCTCATCCTCGGTTTCTCCTTCTGGTACCTCATCCGCACCATCCTGCGGCAGAAGACGCTGGAAGAAATGAAGAGCGACTTCACCAACAACATCACCCACGAACTGAAGACGCCCATCGCCGTGGCTTATGCTGCCACCGATGCCCTACTCAACTTCCATCAGGCCGACGACCCCGGCAAGCGCGAACGCTACCTGCGTATCTGCCAAGAGCAGCTCAGCCGCCTTGGCGGACTGGTGGAGCAGATACTCTCCATGTCGATGGAACGGCGCAAGACCTTCCGCCTCCACCTCGAAGAGATACGGCTGGCCGACCTCCTGCCCTCGCTCATAGAGCTGCACAAGCTGAAGGCCGACAAGCCTGTCCATGTCACCCTCGACATCGTCCCCGAAGACCTGACCGTCACTGCCGACCGCACACACCTGGCCAACATCGTGAGCAACCTGCTGGACAACGCCGTGAAGTATTCGCGCGACAGAGCCGACATCACCGTCCGCTGCCGCCGCACCGAAACCGATGGCCGGACGTGGGCAGAAATCAACGTCGCCGACCACGGCATCGGCATTGCCCGCGACCGCCAGCCTCACGTATTCGACAAGTTCTATCGCGTGCCCACCGGCAACCTGCATGAAGTGAAAGGCTACGGCCTTGGCCTCTTCTATGTCAAGACGATGGTGGAGAAGCACGGCGGAACGGTGGAAGTGAAAAGCGAACCTGGAAAAGGAAGTGAGTTTATTGTAAGAATTTAATCGAATGGAAAAGATAAAAGTACTATTAGTCGAGGATGAACAGACCCTCGCCATGATTATCAAGGACACCCTCGAAGGCCAGGGTTTCCTCATCCAAACTGCCGCCGACGGCGAAGAGGGATTGCGCCTGTTCTTCGACCTGCGCCCCGACGTGCTGGTGGCCGACGTCATGATGCCCCGCATGGACGGCTTCGAAATGGTGCGCCGCATCCGCCAGACCGACCGACGCACGCCCGTCCTCTTCCTCACAGCCCGTTCGGCGGTGAACGACGTGGTCGAAGGCTTCGAACTGGGTGCCAACGACTATCTGAAGAAACCCTTCGGCATGCAGGAACTCATCGTGCGCATCAAGGCACTGATGGGCCGCGCCTGCACCTACACCCCGCCTGCCGAAAGCGAACAAATTCTCTACGAGATAGGCCGTTACCAACTCGACACACGCCGCCAGCTCCTTCTGCACGAAGGTCTGAAGCAGGAACTTTCACATCGCGAAGCCGAAATCCTGCGCCGCCTTTGCCAAAACCGCAACTGCGTAGTGAGCATGCGAGACATCCTGCTCGACCTTTGGGGTGACGACTCCTTCTTCAACCAGCGCAGCCTGCACGTCTTCATCACCAAGCTCCGCCACAAGCTGGCCAAGGACGACCACATCCGCATCATCAACGTGCGGGGTGTCGGATACAAACTGATTACAGAATAAAAAACCGATAAATAGTCTTAAGACAGAGTGAAGAGTGTCAGGAAAAGCCGTATCTTTGATGCTGACAACAATATATAAAGATATGAAACGATTCTTAGTTCTCTTTTCACTCCTTGCCATATACTGCGGCATTGCCCTTGCACAGACCGAAGCGGCCGCCGATACCCTGCGCCAGGCAACGGGCGACATTCCTCCGACAGGCGACCAATTACTGCCCGACGGTGTAAAAAGCTACGACGGTTTCCTGATAGACATGAACAATCTGGTGAAGCTGCCTACACCGGACATGAACAAGACTTACAAAATCGTTATTCCCGACGCCAGCAAGGATTATAACTGGATATTCCGCCTGAACCCCGATGTCACCTATTCGTCGGGACTGAGCAATATGTTCTCCCTGTCGGGTTCACCCTATTTCAGCAGCAACCCGTTCGGCATCATGGGCTTCGGCTTCGGCAACACGACGGACAACGTGCAGATGGGCAGTTTCCGCCTGAAGAACGGCTGGCGGCTGAACACCTACGGCGAATACGACAAGGACGGCTGGCGGGTACCCAACCCTTCGGCCCTGCCCTGGCAGAAGAACAACTTCAAGGGCGCTTTCGAACTGAAGTCGCAGGACGGTTCGTTCGGCATCCGCATTGAGGTGCAGAAGGGACGTGAAAATCCGTTCTTCTATTAAAATACCGAACATCATGCAACAGAAGATACTGATCGTAGGAGCCAACGGCTTTACGGGCCGGCGCATCCTCGACACCCTGTCGGGCAAAGCAGACTTCCAGGTGACCGGCTGTTCGCTGCACCCTGATATCTGCCCGGACGCAAACAGCTACCGCTTTGTGCAAGCCGACATCCGCGATGATGCAGCCGTCCGCCGCCTGTTTGAGGAAATACAACCCGACATCGTCATCAATACCTCCGCCCTCTCCTCGCCCGACTATTGCGAAAACCACCGCGAAGAGACAGACGAGACCAACATCCATGCCGCCGCCCGCCTGGCCGAAAACTGCGAACGCCTCGGCAGCCGCCTCATCCACCTGTCCACGGACTTCGTGTTCGGCGGAGACACCGACCGCCTCTACACCGAAGAAGACATGCCCGCCCCCGTGAACTACTACGGCCGGAGCAAGTGGGAGAGCGAACAACAGGTGGCCCGGCTGTGCAGCAACTATGCCGTGGCACGCATCGTGGTGGTCTACGGACAACCCCTGCCCGGCCAGCACGGCAACATCGTACGCCTCGTGGCCGACCGCCTGCGCAGCGGACAGCCCATCCGTGTGGTGAACGACCAATGGCGCACGCCGACCTTTGTGAACGACGTGGCGCAAGGCGTGGAACAGCTCATCAGCCACCCGTCCAACGGCCTCTTCCACATCTGCGGCCCGGAATGCCTGACTATTGCCGACATTGCCTGTCGCGTGGCCGACGTACTGCAACTGGACGCCTCGCTGATACAACCCGTCAGCACCGCCGAGATGCAGGAAGCTACGCCCCGCCCCCGCTTCAGCGGCCTGAGCATCGACAAGGCCCGTCGCCTGCTGGGCTACCGCCCGCACTCGCTGGACGAAGGTATCCGGGCCATGTTCAGCTGAAAACTGCGTTTTCGCTTTTGTACGTCACTCAGTTTACTTATCTTTGCCATCCGTAAAATCAAACAGGAGACTGACCCTCGTGAAAAAGAAATTCATCTCAAAAACGTCGTTGCGCTTCCGCCGCTGGAGTCACAAGAGCTATGCTGCCTTTGCCAGCATCGGGCGGAATGTCACCATCGGACGCCTGTCCAAAGGCGTGGCCGACAGCTCGCTGCGCAAACAGACGGACACGACGGACACACTCCTTCCATCCTTATCATCCATTATGACCATCGAACAACTGAAACTGCGGGTACTGGCAGGCACAGCCCTGTCGCCCGAAGAAGCGGCCTGGCTGGCAGGTACAGCCGACCGCGAGGCGCTCTACCGCGCCGCCCATGAGATTACCGAGGCATGCGCCCCGCGCGAATTCGATATGTGCTCCATCGTCAATGCCAAGTCGGGCCGATGCCCTGAAAACTGCAAATGGTGCGCACAATCCTCTCACTACCACACACAGGCCGACATCTACGACCTGCTGCCCGCCGAAGAATGCCTGCGGCACGCCCGTGCCAACGAAGAGCAGGACGTCAACCGGTTCTCACTGGTGACCAGCGGACGAAAACCTTCCAAGAAACAGATTGAACAACTTTGCGACACGGTGCGCTACCTGCGCCGCCATTCGTCCATCCAGCTCTGTGCCTCGCTGGGCCTGGCCGATGAAGACGAACTGCGGCAACTGCACGAAGCCGGCGTGACGCGCTACCACTGCAACCTCGAGACGGCTCCCAGCTATTTCCCCACCCTCTGCTCCACGCATACGCAGGAGGAAAAGATACGCACGCTGGAGGCAGCCCGCCGCGTGGGTATGAACGTGTGCAGCGGCGGCATCATCGGCATGGGCGAAACGATGGAGCAGCGCATCGAACTGGCCTTCACGCTCCGCAAGCTGGGCGTGCAATCCATCCCCATGAATCTGCTCAGCCCCATCAAGGGCACGCCGCTCGAACATCAGGCACCGCTGACCGAAGACGAAATACTGACAACCATCGCCCTCTTCCGCTTCATCAACCCCACGGCCTACCTGCGTTTCGCAGGCGGACGTTCGCAGCTGAGCCGCGACGCCGTGAAGAAAGCCTTATATATAGGTATCAACTCGGCCATCGTGGGTGACCTGCTCACCACCCTCGGCTCGAAGGTAGCCGAAGACAAGCAGCTGGTGCGTGAAGCGGGCTACCGCCTGTGCGACTCGCAATTCGACCGCGAACACCTGTGGCATCCCTATACCTCGACCACCAACCCGCTACCCGTCTATAAAGTGAAGAGTGCGCAGGGGGCGACCATCACGCTGGAAAGCGGTGAGACGCTGGTCGAAGGCATGTCGTCGTGGTGGTGCCAGGTACACGGATACAACCATTCCGTGCTGAACCGGGCCGTGGAAGAACAACTGAAACGGATGTCGCACGTCATGTTCGGCGGCCTGACGCACGACCCTGCCATCGAACTGGGCCGTCTGCTGCTGCCGCTGGTGCCGCCGTCGATGCAGAAAATCTTCTACGCCGACTCAGGCTCCGTAGCCGTGGAGGTAGCGCTGAAGATGGCCGTACAATATTGGGTCGGACGGGGAAAGGAGAAGAAAAACAATTTCGTCACCATCCGCTCGGGCTACCACGGCGACACGTGGAATGCCATGTCGGTCTGCGACCCCGTCACGGGCATGCACTCGCTCTTCGGAAGCGCCCTGCCTGTGCGCTACTTCGTGCCGCAGCCCCGCTCGCGCTTCGACGGCGAATGGACCCCCGACGACATCCTGCCGCTGAAAGAGACCATCGAACGTCATGCCGACGAACTGGCCCCCCTCACCCTCGACCCCATCGTACAGGGCGCGGGCGGCATGTGGTTCTCCCCCCCGCAATCCCTGCGCGAAGCCGCCCGCCTGTGCCGCGAACACGGCCTGCTGCTCATCTTCGACGAGATAGCCACGGGCTTCGGACGGACGGGACGCCTCTTTGCCTGGGAGCACGCGGGTGTGGAGCCGGACATCATGTGCATCGGCAAGGCGCTGACGGGCGGATACATGACGCTGTCCGCCGTGCTGGCCACGAACGAGGTGGCGGACACCATCTCGAACCACGCCCCCGGCTGCTTCATGCACGGCCCCACGTTCATGGGCAATCCGCTGGCCTGCGCCTGCGCCTGCGCCTCCATCCGCCTACTCACGTCGGCCGAATACGACTGGCAGGGACGGGTGCGCCGCATCGAAGCGCAGCTGCGCCGCGAGCTGGAGCGGGGAAGCGCCCGCCCGCAACGTCTGCACGGGGCGTCCCAGGCCGTCGAAATAAGACAGCGTCTCCAGGAAAAGGTTGCCCGAGGTGTCGAGCATGTCGCGGCGGAGGATGTGGCTGCGGTCCATGCAGATTGTCGTAGTATAGTAAAAATGTAGTAGACATTGAAATACAGAATAATCCCTGAAACAGACAAAATCTGAAGTAGGGATTACTTTCCGCCTTAATTAAATGGATCAATTACTTTATGCGACAATGTATCGGTAAAAAGTATTCAGAGCTCACCATCTGACCATTTTTCTTACCCAGACGCCATTGAGGCATAGAATATATTATTCTTACCACTTCATCATTTAACTTTGCATCAATGCCTTGCAAAACTTCTACATCAATTATATTACCTTTTTCTGTTACAACAAACTTACATATAATCTGACCTTAAAAACTTGCATCTGCATAGACTTCAGGAAAAACAAAATGTTTATCAACATAAGCAAGCAAAAAATCATACTCGCCTGTAAACATTAGGATGGAATCAAGCTCCATTAGCTGATATATTTTACCTTCCTTTTGATGAAGGGTATTTGGACCATTTTGTGAATAGCCATAAAAACACAACAATAAAGTTATAACTAAAGCCCTTATTCCCATTTCATGTTTCTAATAGTTCATTTATTGATTCATTTATTTTTTTAAACAGTTCTCTATTTAAATCAATCTCTCCACTTCCATACTGGTGTGATGCCTGTTTCCTATCATCTTGAGTTTTTATATAAGTGTGAGCATGGCCATTAGCTTCGTGACTATAAGTCTGAGCTCGCCCTTCTTCCAGCAAATCAGAGTTTACAATAATTTTTCATTTACTAATGTTGCTTTCCTAGTATACTGACATCATTATAATAAACCATGAAATAAGCAAAATAAACAAGTAATTCTTGAAACAGAAAAACTGAATCAAGAATTACTTTTTATAGCTACATATTTACATATGCAATGTATAATTGTTGCTTAATGGGATCTAATATATAAAATGCCACAGCTCCAGTTGCTGAATATAATGCAAAATACGCATAATTCGAATTGAGAAGTTGAAACATCTCAGAACTCCATTGATTACGTTTATTACTATCAAATCGAATAGAAAAAGCGATCTCACATTCATTTCTCCATTCAATTGTATCCATTGGACATATATGCCAATTCTCTTTTAACCAAACAGAGTCATAAGGCTTATCATATAATTTGAAAGATGAGTTAAAGATAAAAGAGTGAATAGTTGAACTTGACAAATGGTATACCTCAATTACATCATAGTCATGCAAAGTAAAAGGATCATATGAATAGTCAACAGAAATTATTGATGCTTCTGTTATTCCTAATATCTGCGCTATTTCTTCTTCGCTTTTTCCATGATAATAAAAGCAAGCATAATAAATTACACTACCACTAATAAGAATTAGTAATAAAATTATCCATTTATTATTCATATCCATCTAAATCTATAAAAACCATCTTCTACTACCAAAAGGCCTGTAAACTTTATTATGTACTTGTCCTACTCCGTAACCATAAATACCATATTTTATACCTTCTCCTGCCCAAAATTTTCCAATCCTTGTTGCAAAGTTGCGGAACATCCTTCCTTTTTGGTAATCAAAGTCATATGTATCTATAAGCCCATTCGTTCCGCCTACTCTAACATGCCCGACTTCATCCAATAAAGTTATACCTAATGTTCCCATATACCAATCCTGTTTTCACATTTGGATGTAGTGGATGAAAGTAATTATAGTATACAATCTTGTTTAAAGTCAGATCCTCGATAGTCAACGGTGACAAATCAATTTTTGAAACATCAACGAACAAAGGTTGCCCACTTCCTTTTCTGTACCATTCGTTGGCTTCACCCAGAGTCAATACTCCATCATAATCTGGTCTGCTTGACAAACTGCTGAAACTTTGTTGGAAGTTAGCCTGAGCCTGTAGTCCGTTCAATCCTTCAAATCCCAAATTATGTGCCAACGCTTCCTCATGAGACATTCCTTGGGTAAAATCATCAGCGTCCATAATGATTGCATCTCCTTGCAAACCTTCATCATCAGTTCCCAATAAATTACCGTTTCTGTCATAGATAGGACTTGTCAGACACCCGCTGGGATCTATGAAATTCGTCGGATTGTTACCGCAATAACCATAAGGAGAAGTGGTATAATCTTCCCCTGCCATCGGATCCACCGTCGTAAACCTTCCCAGCGCCGGGTCATAGTGTCGTGCCCCGTAGTCGTACCAGTTCAGACCGTTCTTCGTATCCAATTCCTTCCCGTTGTACTTGTAAGGCTGAACGTTCGTAGAGCTTGCGAAAAGTCCTCCGAAGGGATAGTAATGGTTCACCTCCTCTACCGTACCGTTCTGATTCAGCACCACCCGGTTGTTCCCCTGATGGTCCGTCAGGTAGTAGTGGTATTTCCGGTCGGACAGGGTGACGTAGCCGGCTTCCGTCAGCAGCAGCTTCTGCACACCGTTTTCATAGACCACGTTCCCGCAATAGTCCGTTGTGGTGGTAGTACCGTTGATGACATGCTTCGTGCGGAGCTTGGTTCCGTCGGCAGCATAGACGTATTCAATGGTGCTTCCGTCACCGAACGTGACCTTGCCTGGCAAATTTAAGAAATTATACTGAATATTGCTAATGTTACGGTTCAAATCTTTCGTCAGGTTGCCGTTCGCGTCGTAGGCATACTCATTGGCCTGCTTTACAGCATCTTTGAACTCGAAACCGTTGTTGTAGGCCGTGGCGGTGGAAGCGTCGTCCACACGGTTCAGTTGGTTACCGTTCAGGGTGAAAATCAGGTTGTCTATCAAACCGTAGCTGCTTGCCCCCGTCTGCCCGTAGCGGTGAAGGCTGAGGATGTTCCCGTTCTTGTCGTAACTTGTCACCTTCTCGGTGAAGCGGCCTGCGTTGCTGCTTAGCGAAGTACCTTCCCCGTAGACCGCATCAAGCAGACGGTTCAGCCCGTCATAGGTGAACTTGTAGCCACGGGGCGTTGTCTCATTCCCCGCCTTCCACGTCATGCCGCTGATGTTCCCGTTGTAACAGGGAATTGCGCCGTCGTTGTACTGCAAGGTCTGCGTGAACTTCCCGTCGATACCCGTCAGCCAGTCGCGGATGTTGTAGGTATAAGTCTGGCGGTTTGCCTCCAACCCGTGCGGAGTCTTGCTCTGCAGACGGCCCAGTTCGTCGTAGGTATTCGAGACAAGCGTCACCGTCACGCCTCCCAGCGTGTGCTCCACCTTCGTCAGGCGTTCGGCATGGTCGTAGGTGTAGGTGGTCACTTCCGTGAGTGCGGGTTTCCCGCTTGCCGTGTGCGTATGGCTCACCACGGCGGGCTTGCCGGTGAAGGTATAGACGGTGGTGGTCACGTCGTGCCCGCCCAGCAGGTTGCTACGTGCCGTTTAATATTATTCTTTTTTTTATTTCATAGTAGTACCATTTGATTAAAAGCTTCAAGAGAGGTTGTGCCAACGTTTCAACACAACCTCACGGCCTCTGCATTCGTTCAGTTCCGTCAATCAGGAAGGGAAAAGCTATACCTTGACTGAAACGGCACAGGAACCGATGTATGGCTATGTAGGCGACAAATACATTAAAATCTACCGCCCGCGCTCGGAGATGCGTTTCCTCTATGCCGGAGATTTGGGCGACAATTACTGCTTCGGACTTGACCAATTATCCGCCAAAGGGGATCTGTTGTTTATCACAGGCGGTGAGAAAGACGTGATGAGCCTTGCGGCAAACGGATTCCATGCCATCTGTTTCAATTCGGAAACGACGGTCATCCCTACCTCTGTGCTGATGCTGCTCTCCTACCGGTTCAAACACATTGTCCTGCTGTATGATATGGACAAGACCGGTCTGGAAGTTTCCGCCAAACGGCAGGAAGAATTGAAGCCGTTTGCATTGAAACGCCTTTTGCTGCCACTGTCAGGAACAAAAGAAGAAAAGGATGTAACGGATTATTTTGCGTTGGGACACACGCACGACGATTTATTGAAATTGTTCTTAAACCATTTGGATTCATTATACAAGGAAGATATGTCAGCATGAAAATCATGCGAGTTGGATTTCAACAACCCGCCACCTGTGGCACAGACGATAGTATCGGTGAACGGCGTGCCGCTCGGAACACAAGGGAACCTGCTCTGCATCACCGGCGGGGAGGGTACGGGGAAAAGCAACTATGTGGCCGCCCTGATTGCCGGGGCTGTGAAACCGGAAAACGCGGAAGGCATCGACACGCTGGGCATTTCCATCGAGGGGAACCCGAAAGGCAAGGCGGTGCTGTTCTATGACACCGAACAGAGCGAGGTGCAACTATACAAGAACGTAAGTACCCTGCTGCGCCGTTGCGGGCGCGACACGATGCCGGAGTGGTTCAAGGCATACTGCCTGACGGGAATGAGCCGCAAGGAGCGGCTGAAGTCCATCGTGCTCAGCATGGACAAGTTCCATTACCAGTACGGGGGCATCCATCTGGTGGTGATTGACGGCATCGCCGACCTGATACGCTGCGCCAACGACGAGGCGGAGAGCATCGCCGTCGTGGAGGAACTCTACCGGCTGGCGGGCATCTACAACACGTGCATCGTCACGGTGCTGCACTTCATCCCCAACGGGCTGAAGCTGCGCGGGCACTTGGGCAGCGAACTGCAACGCAAGACTGCCGCCATCCTCTCCATCGAAAAGGACACGAAGCCCGCCGTGTCGGTGGTGAAAGCCCTGAAGGTACGGGACGGCAGCCCGCTGGATGTACCGCTCATGCAATTCGCATGGGACAAGGAGAAGGCGATGCACGCCTATCTGGGCGAGAAACCGAAAGAGGAAAAGGACAGGCGCAAGGAAGAGGAACTCGTGTCGGTAGCACGCGAACTGTTCAGCCGGAAACGCTTCATCGGCTACATGGAGCTTTCAGAAGAACTTCAGGCGGCGTTCGACGTGAAGGAACGCACGGCCAAGAGCTACATCCGCTTCATGCGGGAGAAGGAAATCATTGTGAAATCACCCGACACCCCGAACAGCTACATGCTGGGCGAGGTGTAAAACCATAGGAGGAACGGCCATGTTAGTGGACAAAACAGAATTTGAGGCGTGGATGGAGCGTATCATGGGCGAACTGTACCGCATATCGCGCAAGCTGGACAAGGCGGAGAACCGACAGAAGCACCTGAACTACCTGAACGGGGAACGGCTGTACGACAACCAGGAAGTGTGCCAACTGCTGCGCATCAGCAAGCGCACGCTCCAGCGATACCGGAACAACGGGGCGTTGAAGTTCCATTCGATATACCACAAGACCTATTACAAGGAATCAGACCTGCACGAGTTCATCCGCAACAACTTCGACGAGAACGAAATCAAGCGTCAGGCACGGAAAGACAAGCTGTCGGAAACCTATCCGATGCCCGAAGAAACGGATGAAACCGGCGGGGAGAAAGATACAGAAGATAAAGAACTCCCAGATGATTGTGGATAATGCATCTTGGATTTGCACCGTTCAGGGATATTGCCTACCGCTGTGAAGCCATTCTTTTTGCAATCCGGGAATGTATTTCGCAACTTTTATTCTCCAAAATTTGCAAATTCAATTATTCCGCCCGGCAAAAGGCATGAACGCACCGCTCATTATCAAAGAAATATACCTCATAATTTGATTTTCAATGATATTATCCGTACCTTTGCAATGAATTAAAAACTAAAGATTATGGCTCGACCGATTAAAGAAACGCCGGTGGTTACCGGTAAGGATGCTAAACGCTTTGCAGAAAAAATGGCTCACCTGAAGCCGGAAAGCAAGGAAGAGAAAGAGGCTGCAAAGAAAGTTTATGAGAAGTTCAAGGCCATAGCCGCATTTGCATTCTGATACGAACATGGCTCTTGAAGATTATTATTTCATGCCGCTGAAAGCGGACAGCGAGATAAAGCCGTTTAAGTGCAAGGATGATGACTTAAACGGCTTTTTATTTGAAGATGCCCGAAAGTACCTGACCGACTTGATGGCTGTCACTTATCTATGGGAGGATTTGCCCAATGGCAGGACTGTGGCCTATTTCAGCCTCCTGAACGATAAAATCACTTTTGACCCGGAACAGCGTAGCATTTGGAACCGGTTGAGCCGTCGTGTGCCCAATCCCAAACGGCGCAAAGATTATCCAGCCGTGAAAATAGGCAGACTGGCCGTATCGGAAGAATATGCCGGGCAAGGCATAGGCAGAGATATTATCCGCCTTATCAAATATACTTTCACTCATGGCAATAGAACCGGTTGCCGTTTCATCACGGTAGATGCCTATCAGGACGCCGTCGGTTTTTACCAACAATGCGGTTTTGATTTTCTGTCCGCCAAAGATGAAAAAGACAAGACGCGCTCCATGTACTATGATTTGAAACGTTTTTTAGATAGCGAAGATAGATAGTTCTTTGAATTGAAAAGGCTTGGCAGCCATCCGGCATATACCGGTTGTTGCCAAGCCTTTTTGTTGAACCCCTCTCAGATCCTACTGTTTGTTGAATTGTCAATCAGTTTAGTATCAAATTCTCATGAATAGAAACTATAACCTCTAATCTTATTGTCCACAAATGAGTAAAGACACACCGATAATTTCACAGAAGATATATCCGATTCGAAATAAACAGATAGTTCAAATTTTATTAGGAAAACACTCAAACCACTTCATAATCATTTTTGGGGCTATTGCCAAAGTATCTTACTTTTTTGTATTACCTTTGCACTCGCCCAATTAAACGAAACGAAACAATATGAATCCCTTTTCAGTGCATAACCTGTAGCCAGTCGGGTTAAGGTTGTTTCAAACCTTTGGGCACGGGCTGGATAGGGATCCGTTCGATTTTATTTTAAATATCATGGAAAAAGTAAAGTTTCAACAGATTAATTTGGAAGACCCGTTCTTCACAAGTCTGAAAGAAGATTACTACGGATTTGAAGACTGGTTCCAACGCAAAAGTGACAGTGAAGCCTACATTCAGAGAAAAGACAATGGCGAATTGGAGGCTTTCCTCTATCTTAAAATTGAAAAAGGAGCCGTTGAGGATGTAAATCCCAGACTGCCTGAAGGCAAGCACCTGAAAGTGGGAACATTCAAGATTGATGCCCATAATACAAAGTTGGGCGAGTATTTCATCCAGATGATTATTCGCGTGGCTGTCTACGAACAAGTGGGAGACATTTATGTCACGATATTCGAGAAGCACGAAGGACTGGTGAACTTGCTCAAGAGATACGGCTTTGAACGACGAGGCGCCAAGGGCAATCCCGAAAATCCGGAGAGCGTATATGTCAAGTCGATGACTGCTGTAGGCGATGATTTATGCAAGTGTTTCCCTTTCGTGCACACCAATGGCAAGAATAAATATATGCTGTCTGTACATCCTGATTATCACACGCCTCTATTCCCCGATTCTATTTTGAATACGGAGCAACGGAACAGGGATGAACTGATAAAAGATGTTTCCCATACCAATAGCATCCACAAAGTTTATCTGTGCAAGATGAAAGGTGTCGAAATGTTGATCCCAGGAGATATCCTTGTCATTTATCGCACCAGTGATGGCCAAGGACCTGCATACTACAGGAGCGTGGCAACCTCCATTTGCGTGGTGGAAGAAGTAAAAAGACCTGGTGACTTCAAGAATTTGAATGAATTCATCAAATATACGAATGCTTATAGTGTCTTTGATGAGAAAAAATTAAGAGATTACTATTATAATCACAAAACTGTCGTTATAAAAATGACCTATAATGCGGCATTCAACCATCGCCTTATCAACAAAGAACTGGTTGAGAAAGTAGGATTGGCTCCTCAGTATTGGGGATTTTTCAAGCTGACGGACAAGCAATTTAATGATATAATAGCAAGAGGACAAATAGATGAAAGTATTATTGTCGATTAAACCGGAATTCGTCCACGAGATATTCCAAGGACGAAAAAAATATGAATACAGGAAAAGCATATTTGCCAGGCATGTCACCAAGGTTCTGGTCTACTCCACAAAGCCTGAGGGGATGATTGTCGGCGAATTTTCCATAAAGGCTGTGCTTCAATCCACGCCCAAAGAGTTGTGGGAAAGGACTCGTGAGGATTCGGGCGTATCCAAGCAATACTTTGACGAATATTTCGAAGGTCGTGACACGGGATATGCTTTGCAAATAGAGAATCCAGTGTTATACAGGGAACCGGTGAATCCATTTGAAATGTTCGATTCCTTCGTCGCTCCTCAGTCGTTTCGGTATATTAGGGAAAGGGAGTTGCAACAAGCTATTGATTTTGCTACATTATGAAATGGAACATCCTGTTATAGACGGCATTCATACCGTTAGATAAAGATGATAAGGTATAGTTGAAATAATGCAGAATTATTCATAAGGATAGCGGAACCATGGAAGAAGTTTCGCTATCCTTTTTTAAGCATCTTACCAGACTTCTTTAATGGCAAGCTTGACAAGTATCATTCTTTGCTCCTTTGTTTATTGCGATTATCCATATACAAATATAGACCTTTCATAAAAAATCAAGAAGAGAAATATCTTTTCAGAGGAATAGTTTTGGTAATAAGGGTAGAAAATATTACTTTTGCAAATGAGAAAAGCGTTCTTTTGATTAGTGCAGAACATTGCAGAATATAGAAGCCCACTGGTTTCCAAGTCGTTACTTGTCAAGCTGATAATCTTTGTAAGTTTCTTGTTTTCAATGAATAATAGGAAACGATATGTCTTGCGAGGTGATAGGTCAGGTTCTTCCTAATTCCGCAAATATCAGCGAGTTCCTTCAGATATGCGTTCATCTTCTGATTGCTCGGCATGGGCAGGGCGCGGTGGTCGGGCTGTTTACCCTTGTACTTTTGCAGGATGCGCAGGGGAATGTCCAACAGGCGCACGTTGATGGGCACACCGGTCTTATGGCGCTTGGAGATAATCCAATAGTTGCCGTCCAGATACTTCTGGATATGTTCGTCTTTGAGCAGATATACGTCTATCCCCGTCCAACAGGAAAATACAAAGACGTCGCGCACCCGTTGCAGGCGTTCCACTTCAATCTCCTTGTCCATAATGCTCTGGAGTTCGTCCATCGTCAGAAAGCCTTTGTCCACCTGAACGAAGGTGATGGGCTGCGTGAATGGGTTGAACTGGATAAGACCGGCGTTCCTTGCGCGGGTAACGGCTTTCTTGAACAGTTGCATCATCTTCGAGGTGGCGTTGTGGCCGACCTTCTTGTCCACACGCAGGAAGTTGCGGAAGCCGTTGATAAATTCCTCGTTGATTTCCGTCAATGGAATGTCTTTATACTTTTCTTTCCTGAACCTGAACTGAATGTATTCTTCCATACGGCGGTATGTCAGGTCGTATTTCTTGTAGGTGTTCTGTGAGAGCGACGTGCCCACTTCCTTCCGCTTTTCCTCGTTCATCTTCTTGAACACGGTCAGCAGCGTGTTGGCTTTCGTTTCAATGCCCAGATAGATGTTCTTCAGCTTCAGCGGTGAAGGGTAGCGGTTGTTTTCGATTTCCTTTTCGTAGATGCGGGTAATGTCGGTCTTGATTTTCTCTATCTGCGTGCGCAAATACACCGCCGTCGCACTACGACCGACTACGCCACCGTCCTTCCACATCTTCTTATCCACCATTAACTGTGAGTTGAACTGTACCTGTTCGCTGTCAATGGTGATGCGAACCATGATAGGATATTGCTTGTCCTTTCCTTGTTCCCTTTTCCTTGCGTAACAAAGTACGCTGAATGTGTTCCGTTTCATGCGCTTTTAAGTTTTTTGTTGCAAAAATACTGTTTGACAATCACTTGACGCAATCCACAGGCGGACACTTGGCGGCTATGAAACAGACATTTGAGGGTCATTGTCGTGTATCCTCATGAAATGAATCGTAAACGTGCCGGTTGTTTCCTTTTTCTGCTCAGGATTTTAGGTTACGGCGTGTCGATAAAATTGAACGTAAACAACGACAAATCAACGACATATCTACGAAGTCGTAACCAAAATTCCCGTTTTTTTTCTTGGTTACGATTTGGTTACTCGATTTGTCCAATTTTCGACTTCCAACGGGGTATTCATCTGTCGTGGTATAACAAAAAAATATCCCCAAAGTTACTGACTTTGAGGATATTGTCTTCGACTTTCTTTTTTCAGTCTTTTTTCGTAAGCGGTGCGGACGGGACTCGAACCCGCGACCCCATGCGTGACAGGCATGTATTCTAACCAGGCTGAACTACCGCACCATTTCATTGTTTCGTCGCTATCTCTCTCGATTGCGGTTGCAAAGGTACGACTATTTTTGAAACCTGCAATAGGTTGGGCAAAAAAAATTCTTTTTTTTCGTTCGGGGCGCCAATATACCGCTTTTATATTACCTTTGCCATATACAATTTATACCAAAAACGAAAAACATGAAAGCTACTCCTATCGAACGAGATATCATCGACCGGACGATCGATGAGTTCCAGGTGGCCGATTTCGGCAGAGCCACCATCCGAGAAGTGAAGGCCATCGCGGCCAAGGCTGAAGCCCAGTCGGGCGTCGAGTTCATCAAAATGGAAATGGGCGTGCCCGGACTGCCGCCGTCGGCCGTTGGCGTGGAAGCCGAAATCGAAGCCCTGCGGAACGGCATCGCCAGTCTGTATCCTGACATCAACGGTCTGGACGAGCTGAAGCGGGAGGCATCGCGCTTCGTCAAGGCGTTTGTCGACGTAGACATCGCGCCCGAAGGCTGTGTGCCGGTGACGGGCTCGATGCAGGGGACGTTCGCCTCGTTCCTGACGTGCAGCCAATGCGACCCGCGCAAGGACACCATCCTCTTCATCGACCCGGGATTTCCCGTACAGAAGCAGCAGCTGGTGGTGATGGGGCAGAAATATGAGACGTTCGACGTCTACAACTATCGCGGCGACCGCTTGGAGGAGAAGCTGGAAAGCTACCTGAGCCGCGGAAACATCTCCGCCATCATCTACTCCAACCCGAACAACCCCAGCTGGGTGTGCCTCAAGGACGAGGAGCTGCGCATCATCGGCCGACTGGCCACAAAGTACGACGTCATCGTGCTGGAAGACCTCGCCTACTTCGCAATGGACTTCCGCCAGGACCTGAGCCGCCCGTTCCAGCCGCCATTCCAGCCCTCCGTAGCACGCTACACGGACCACTACATCCTGCTCATCTCCGGCTCGAAGGCGTTCAGCTACGCCGGACAGCGCATCGGCGTGAGCTGCATCTCGGACAAACTCTACCACCGCGCCTACCCGGGCCTGATGCAGCGCTATGGCGGCGCGGGCACGTTCGGCACGGTCTTCATCCACCGCGTGCTCTACGCCCTGTCGTCGGGCACGAGCCACTCGGCCCAGTATGCCCTGGCCGCCATGCTGAAGGCTGCCAGCGACGGGCGCTACAACTTTCTGGACGAGGTGCGCGTCTACGGCGAACGCGCCCGCCGGCTGAAGGAAATCTTCCTGCGCCATGGCTTCCGGCTGGTCTACGACAACGACCTGGGCGAGCCCGTGGCCGACGGCTTCTACTTCACCATCGGCTATCCGGGCATGACGAGCGGCGAGCTGGCCCGCGAACTGATGTACTACGGCGTCAGCGCCATATCGCTGGTGACCACCGGCAGCTCGCAGGAGGGCTTGCGCGCCTGCACGTCGTTCATCCAGGACCACCAGTATGCCTTGCTGGACGAGCGGATGGCCATCTTTGCCGAAAACCATCCCCTCGGATAGTTGCCGACTGCTGTCGGCAGGTTGCGGACAACGTCTTTCGAAGCTAATAAGCGCCTTTTCACTGTGAAATAGAGATACGAAGTAGTGAAAAGGCGCTTTTTCATACCAATGTATTCATACGAAGCAATAAAAATGTACGTTTTTATACTAATGTATTAGTACAAAACTATAAAAATGCACATTTTTACATCAATGCATTTATACGAAGCTATGAAAATGCGCATTTTTACATCAATGCATTCATACGAAGCTATGAAAATGCGCATTTTTTCGTCGATGTATTAATATTTTAGGATGAAAAAGTAGTTGATTGCCAAAAAATATTCCTATTTTAGTGTCTTAAACCAGACGAATAACCTAAAAACGACCGATATGACACAGAAGATGAAAAGAATTGCCCTGACGAGGCTCTCGCTGGGCGCGCATTACACGTTCCACAACATGTTCCGCAACTTGCTCGAGCTGCTGAAGGGCGTATTTGCCCCGCTGGATGCCGCCATCGAAGGCTATACGGCGGCCTTGCAGACGGAGAGCCGCATCGTCGTGCGCCCGACGGCCCAGGTGGCCACACACCGCCTGAAGGAAGCCGACTACCGCCGCGACCGCCTGGTAGGTACCATCTTCATGAGCGTGCGGGCCCACTTGGCGAACCCCGTCGACCGTCGTCGCGAAGCCGCCCACCGCTTGCAAACGGCCCTCTCACCCTTCCGTGGGCTGACCAGGCGCGGACTGTATGCTTCGGCCACCGGATATGCCCATCTGGTCGAGCTGCTGCGCTCGGCAGACTGGGCGGCAGACGTGGCCACTTTGGGACTGGAACCCGAAATAGATGCACTGGACGAAGCCAACCATGCCTTCAGCGAAGCATTTCAAATAAAAACAAACGAAATGAAAACGCTCGTCGTGCTGAGCGACCTGCACACCACCGATGTGCGCCTCCACACCGATGCCGTCTACCGCGACATCGCCCGCCTGCTGGACTCGCTCGCCGTGGTCAGCCCCACCGACGAGCTGACGTCCGTCATCACCGAACACAACGGCCTGGCCGACAACATGCGCCAGGTCATCGCCAACCAGGGCAAACAGCGCACCCCCGCTCAGGAGCCCCCACGGTGGACGATGGAAAAATTTGAGACAAAAAACAGGCCGGAAGTTTTGTATTTAAAGAATTATCTGTAACTTAGGAGCATGTCAACCTACACGGATATATTCAAGATCGAAACCAACCACGTGGTACCTGTCCGCGGGAAGGTGCTTATCTCCGAACCTTTCCTCTGCGACAAGATGTTCGGACGGTCGGTCGTCCTGCTCATCGACCACACGAGCGAGGGCACGATGGGCCTGGTGCTGAACAAGCCTTTCCCCCTGTCGCTGTCCGACATCTTCCACGACATCGCGGGCGGCAGAAACATCCCCATCTACTGGGGCGGACCGCTCGGGGCGGACACCATCTTCTACCTACACACCATCGAGGGCATCCCCGGCGCTTTCCCCGTGGAGAAGGGGCTGTACGTGAACGGCGACTTCAACGCCGTGCGCGATTACATCAACCGCACACCCTCGGTCGAGGGCACCCTCCGCTTCTTCATGGGATATTCGGGCTGGGAAAGCGGACAGTTGGAACAGGAAATCGAAGAAAATACCTGGATCGTCGGATGCGAGACCACCGCCTCGCTGATGGACGAGAAAGCCTCCGTCGGCCTTTGGCAAAAATCGCTGAGCAAGCTGGGAGGAAAGTACGCCGTCTGGTCACGCTTCCCACAGATTCCCACCCTGAATTAAACCTTGTGCAGGCGTTGCAGCAGCACCACGTCGCGATAGCGCCCGCCGGCAAACCACCACTCCTTCAACACGCCGCACTCCGCAAAGCCAGCTCCGGCAAACAGCCGCCGGCTGGCCTCGTTGTCCACCGCTACGTGGGCCGTCAGCTGGTGGACGAAAAGGAAGCGGAACAGGTAATCGCACATCAGCGTCAGGGCCTCACCAGCATAGCCGTTTCCGCGGAACTCCTTCCGCACGGCGATACCTACTTCGCCGCGACGGTGCATCGGGGCAAAGTCGGTCACGTCCACCGTTCCCACCACCACGTCGTCCGTCCGGCGGACAATCATCAGGCGGAGCTGCTTGTCGGCAAACATGTCGCACTGCGAATCCTCGATATACTGCTTCAGCATATAGCGCGAATAGGGCACGGAGAAGTTGGACACGTCCCAGGTTTCCGGGTCATTCTCCATGCGGTAGAGCAGGTCGAGGTCTTCCGGCTCCATCGGCCTGAGGCGCACCAGCGTCCCCTCGAAATAGCTCCGACTCATAAGCCGCCCTCCTCCCGCTCGATGTGCAGCTCGCGGCGCAGGCGCTCCTCGCCCGGCAGGCAGAAGAGCGAAGCCGTCAGGGCAATCAGAGCGCAAAGCAGGCCCGTCGTGCTCAACATCCCGTAGTAGGTCAGGAAACCCGCCATCAGCGGCAGGGCCAGCAGCACCAGCCGAATGCCGCTCCAGAAGACATAGAGCTGCAAGGCGCGGGCAATGCCGGCACGGTCGATGCGGCGGTAGAGCACCCAGGCAAACAGCTTCAGCGACAACGGCACGCAGGCCGCCGCCAGCAGGATGGACAGCGTCTCGGCATAATACGTGGTGCGCACGTCGTCGGCATACGCCCCCACCCAACTGTCCGTCGTCTCGCCCACGAGCACGAACACGACCGGCACCATCCAAAACAGGAGATAAGACATCCGCACAAAGCGGACTGCCTTCTTGATTTGTTCTTCCATATATCCTATATATAAATGTATTCACATCATCGCCCGGCGGGCGGAACAGGGCCTCACAGGGTGCCGTTGAACGGCGTGCGGTTCACGATGCTCCGCCCCAGCGTCACTTCGTCGGCATACTCCAGCTCGTCGCCCACGGAAATGCCGCGCGCGATGACCGACAGCTTGACGCCAAACTTCTCCAGCTTGCGGTAGATGTAAAAGTTGGTCGTGTCGCCCTCCATCGTCGTGCTCAGCGCCAGAATCACCTCCTTGACGCCTCCTGCCTGGACGCGCTCTACGAGGCTGTCTATCTGTAAGTCGCTCGGCCCGATACCATCTATCGGCGAGATGACCCCACCCAGCACGTGGTACAGGCCTCGGAACTGCTGCGTGGCCTCGACCGCCATCACGTCACGTATGTTCTCCACCACGCATACTACCGAAGCGTCGCGCTGTGGGTTGGAACAGATGCGGCAGACGTCCGTATCGGAAATGTTGTGGCACACCTTGCAATACTTCACCTCGCGCTTCAGCGTAATGATGGCGTTGCCGAACGCCTCGACTGCCGCCACGTCCTGACGCAGCAGGTGAAGCACCAGACGCATGGCCGTCTTGCGTCCCACACCCGGCAGCTTGGCAAACTCGCTCACCGCCTTCTCCAGCAAAACCGAAGGATATTGTCCGTTCATATAACCCTAAACTTTCATAATGCGGACGCAAAGATACGCAAATAAGTGCTACCTTTGCAAAGGCAATAAAACTAAATTTTCAGATAGAACCCATGGAGATAACAAGCGCAGAATTCGTCATCAGCAACACCGACGTCCGCAAGTGCCCCGCCGGCAACCTGCCCGAATACACCTTCATCGGCCGCTCCAACGTCGGCAAGTCGAGCCTGATCAACATGCTGACCGGCCGCAAAGGCCTGGCCATGACCTCGGCCACCCCCGGAAAGACCATGCTGATCAACCACTTCCTCGTCAACAAAAACTGGTACATCGTCGACCTCCCCGGCTACGGCTATGCCAAACGCGGCTTCAAGGGGCAGGAACAGATCAGGAACATCATCGAAAGCTACATCCTGCAACGTCCGCAGATGACCTGCCTCTTCGTCCTCATCGACAGCCGCCTGGAACCGCAGCCCATCGACTTGCAATTCATCGAATGGCTGGGCGAGAACGGCATCCCCTTCTCCATCATCTTCACCAAAGCCGACAAGTTGAAGAGCGGACGGCTGGGCGCCAACGTCGAAGCCTACCTCAGAAAGCTGAAAGAACAGTGGGAAGAACTCCCGCCCTACTTCGTCACCTCTTCCGAGAACCGACTGGGACGGAAAGAGCTGCTGGACTACATCGAAAGCATCAACAAAGAACTTAAACCCTAAAAGAGAACAGAATATGAACAGAAACATCTGGAAATACGTCTTCGTCATTGCGCTGATCCTGCCTTCCGGCATCCATGCGCAGTCCCTGAAAGACCTGCTGAACAAGGAAAATATCGAAAAGGTGGTCAATGCCGTCACCAACAACAGCAACATCGACATGACCGGTACTTGGACTTTCACCGGCTCGGCCCTGGAACTCGAATCGGACAACCTGCTGCAACAGGCAGGTGGCACCTTGGCCTCCTCGGCTCTCGAGAAGAAACTGGACGAGCAACTGAACAAGATCGGCATCAAGCCGGGCCAACTGTCGTTCACCTTCAATGCCGACAGCACTTTTACGGCCAATGCCGGCAGCAAACCCGTGAACGGCAGCTACTCTTACGACGCCTCCACACAGAAAGTGAACCTGAAAATCGCCAAAATCGTCGGGCTGAACGCCAAGGTGAACTGCACCTCCGGCAACATGGATCTGCTCTTCGATGCCGACAAGCTGCTGCAACTGCTCACCTACCTCTCCAGCAAAAGCAGCAACTCCACCCTGCAAACCCTCGGCAACCTGGCCGGCACCTATGACGGCATGCTCCTCGGCCTCGGATTGAAAAAAGCGAATAAATAGTTTCCAAAAAGAGTCAACGTAACAATCCGAGTGGTGAATCTGATAAAATTGTACC
This sequence comes from Bacteroides togonis, assembly GCF_900130135.1. Lineage (NCBI taxonomy): Bacteria > Pseudomonadati > Bacteroidota > Bacteroidia > Bacteroidales > Bacteroidaceae > Bacteroides > Bacteroides togonis. The sequence goes on from NZ_LT670820.1 coordinate 726,385, forward strand.
TTTGTCTGAAACAAATCATCAGCACTCATGGAAAACAACGGTTACCGTTTCCTTCTTCCAGAAGTATTTCATCATCTCAGATGTAAAGGAAAGCAGCAATGAAATAGTAATTTACCAAGAAGAGAAAATGAATTTCCAGGGAAATACTCGAATATAAAAGTGGAGAGTAAGGGATTTTATGATCCGGTAGTCGTTCAGGATTTTCCGATCCCTAGCAAGAAGCTTTTTCAGAACATCCGTCGTTGCAAATGGATTGTGAAGTAGAATGGACACTATGTAAGCCGCATCTGAAAACTGGTTGCAGAAGGTAGCCGCATGACGCATGAATTTGCGTCTTTGTTAAAAGAGATTGATACCCTTCCGATAAGCTGCAAGCTTTTAGGACTTCTCTTTGGAGTAAACTGTGAATTTCTTGAGCGTCAGTACTGCTATTATCTGATCGGTTACATGAACTGGAATCAGCTCTTCCATGCGGAAGAATGGATTCTGTTCGAAAAGAATATCGGTCCGTATGTGAGCATTGATGAAGTCAAGGCGAACTCTATACAATTCTGATAAACAAGGAGAAAAGAGGATGTTCGGGAAGCATCATCGCAATCATAAAAAGTACGGATGTCAGGACTGTCACATCCGTCCTGTTAAAGCTTTCCAGACGCAGACGCTTCCAGGTCAGGGAAATAACCCTTGACATGGCTCCGAACATGGAACAGACGGCACGTGTCTGCTTTCCGGCCGCACGTCGTGTGACGGACCCTTTCCATGTGCAGAAGCTGGCTTATGAAGCGGTTCAGGAAATGAGGGTGAAAGCGCGCTGGGAAGCCCTGGATGAGGAGTCCATACAAATGACACATGCCAGGGCATGCGGAAAAACATATCATGCTCTGGTCTTTGAGAACGGTGATTCAAGAAAGCAGCTGCTGGCCAGAAGCATCTATCCTCTCTATAAGAAAGAATCCCTGTGGACTGAATTCCAACGTATACGTGCCGTCATCCTGTTCTGGGAATATCCTGATATAAAGAAAGCATATTATCTTTCCATGAGACTCGGACTGATATATCACCAGTGCAGACATAAGGATACCGCATTAACAAGGCTTGCCAGATGGTATGACGAGGTGGACAAACATCCGCTGACCCCAAATTCAGATATTTCAGACAGAAAAAAGAAACCTATTTAAAACAAAAAGGCCTGATTTACAATAAAATCAGACCCTTTGTCGGGGTAGCGGGATTCGAACCCACGACCCCCTGCTCCCAAAGCAGGTGCGCTAACCGGACTGCGCTACACCCCGAATACCTTTCCCAAGAAAGTTTTTTCTTGATTAGTACACCCTCAGGGATTCGAACCCTGGACCCACTGATTAAGAGTCAGTTGCTCTACCAACTGAGCTAAGAGTGCCTCTCTTTTTCGTTTGCGGGTGCAAAGGTAGTTCTTTTATTTGAACCAACAAATAAAAAACAGTTTTTTTTCGATGGAAGCGGCATTTTTTATTCAAATTCGTAGAGTTCAGAAGGTGTAGTACGCTTTAAAGCGCATAGTTGGACATCCCGTCCGACCACAATTCCATAATCATGCAGCTTCAGTTCTATCGTCTTATAGGCAAGTTCAGGATGATTATTGTCTTTACTGAGATGACACAGCCAAATGTAACGCAGTTGGTTACTGAAGTGGTCTGCTAGAAATTGAGCAGTTGCTGCATTACTCATATGTCCTGTCCGGCTCTTGATACGTTCCTTTAAATAGGGAGGATATGGCCCCATTTGCAACATTTCGTCATCATAATTAGCTTCCAAAACCAAATAGTTGGCTCGACAGATATATTCTGCAGCAACGGGAGTGATTTCACCCAAGTCGGTCAAAAATGCAAACTTCTTGTCGCCAATCGTAATAAAATAGCCCACATTGTCAGTACCGTCGTGAGGAACTTCAAAGGATTCAATGCAAAAATCTTCCAGTTGCATAGGAGTCTGCTTTTCCAAATAACGGGCAGAAGTATGCAACTTTTCCGTCATGCAATAGCTGCGACCAATCCCTTCATGGATACGTGCAGTAGTATAAATAGGGATATTCAATTTTTCACCCAAGCCACCCAATGCTTTGATGTGATCGGCATGATCGTGCGTAACAAACACTGCAAGGATGGTCTCCATGCCGATGCCATATTCTTTCAAGATTTTCCGGATGCTGCGGGCCGCTATGCCTGCATCTATCAAAATACCATATTTTTCGGTGCCCAGATAGTAACAATTGCCACTGCTGCCACTGGCCAGGCTTATAAATCGTACTTTCATTACTTACTTCTTTACATTTTATTCATTACGAAACTTACGCTTCAGCAAAAGTGGCGCAAATATAGAAAAAAAAGCCTGTTTAACAACTGCTATTACCTAGAAATTATGAATGCCTACACATAAGAAAAAAGAAAAGAAAATCTTTCCATTTGATAGCATTTTATAGATAAAAGTGTATATTTGCACAAATCTAATGCAGAAAGTTTTTTAATCTTAAACACCAAAGAAGAAAAAATTATGAAAAAATTTAATCTTAAAATGGCAGCTGCCGTAATGATTTGCGGTGCATTCCTTTTCAGTTCGTGTATTGGCTCTTTCGGCTTGCACAGCAGATTAGTCAGTTGGAATCAAAGTATTGGAAATAAATTTGTGAATGAACTAGTTTTTTTAGCTCTCAATATTATTCCCGTTTATGGCGTTTGCTATTTTGCAGATGCGGTTATTATTAACTCCATTGAATTCTGGAGCGGAAGCAATCCGATGGCAAGTGTCGGTGACATTAAGAAAGTGCAAGGTGAAAATGGAAACTACCTAGTCGAAACACTAGAAAACGGATATTCTATCACGAAGGAAGGCGACGAGACGGCGTCGATGGAACTGATCTACGACAAGAGCCTGAACACGTGGAACGTGGTGGCCGACGGCGTGAGCACCGAGCTCGTAAGACTAAACAACGACGGAACGGCACAGATGACGCTGCCCAACGGCGAAGACCTGACCGTCACGCTGGACGCGCAGGGCGTGGCCAATGCAAGACTGGCTGTGTCGACAGACATGTACTACGCTTGTAGATAAACGACTATAGAAAGTAGAAGAGTACCCTCATTCTTTGTCTGCAGAGAATGAGGGTTCTTTATGAAAAATAAAACCAACAAAATACTTTTCAATATGGAACAGCAACCCACGCTCAACGAGCACAACAAGCAGGAATACCCGCCCATGCACACCTGCGAACACATTATCAACCAGACCATGATACGCCTTTTCGGGTGCGGAAGGTCGATTGCGGCACACATCGAACGGAAGAAGAGCAAGCTGGACTACCGCCTGGAGCAGCAGCCGACGGAAGAAGACGTGAAACGGCTGGAGGATGCCGTGAACGAAGTCATCGGCCGGCATCTGGATGTCACCACGGAATTCATCACGCAGAAAGAGGCCCGCGGTCGCTTCGACCTAAAACGCCTGCCTGAAGATGCCTCGCAGACAGTGCGCGTGGTGAAGGTGGGCGACTACGACGAGTGCCTCTGCATCGGTACGCACGTGGCCAACACGGCAGAAATCGGTACCTTCCGCATCATCAGCCACGACTGGGACGAAGCGGAGAAGCGATGGCGCATCCGCTTCAAGCTGGCCTGAGACGCGTTCAGCCGCTCTTGCGGTAACTCTTCACGGCCCACAGATTGAAGCAGGCGGCAAAGAGCAGCAGCATACCCAGCTGAGGAAGCAGGTCGGCCACACCGCCTCCACGCAGGTAGACGGTACGCATCACCTCCACGAAGTAGCGCAACGGATTGGCGTAGGTAAGGGCCTGCGCCCAGCGGGGCATGCTGTGGATGGGGGTGAACAGACCGCTCATCAGTACCAGAATCAGCATGAAGAAGAACATGACGAACATGGCCTGCTGGAGCGTGGACGAATAATTGGACACCACCAGCCCGAAACCCGACACGAGCAGCAGGAAGATGATTGCAAAGAAATAGAGCGTCACGAAATGGCCCGCAGGCAGAATGCCGTAGAGCAGCCACGCCAGCACAAAGGCAATGGTGAGCACCACCAGTCCCGTCAGCCAGTAGGGCACCAACTTGGCACAGATGAAGGTGAACTTGCGCACAGGCGTCACGTTAATCTGCTCGATGGTTCCCGCCTCCTTCTCGCCCACCACGTTCAAGGCTGGAAGGGCACCACAGATAAGGGTGAGCAACATCACCATCAGAGCCGGAACCATGAAGAGTTTGTAGTTGAGCCGCGGGTTGTAGAGGTTCAGCGTCTGCACCGACACCTGCGGCAGCCTGAAGGCGGACGCCATGGAACGTCCTTCAGTAGCGGACAGGCTGCGGGCGTAGTCCGAGATGATGGACGACAGATAGGAACTGCCCATACCACCCTTCGTACCGTTCACCGCATTGGCAGCCACCAGTACACGGGGCGCTCCGCCACGCATCCAGTCCTTCTCGAAATCGCGCGGAATCTCCAGCACAATATCGGCCGAACCCGCCTCCACATGCCGCAGGGCCTCATCGTAAGTTGCAGGAAAGGCCGACACACGGAAGTAGTCCGATGCCGCCACCTTCTCCACCAGCCGCCGCGACAGGGGGCTGTGGTCGCCGTCTACAATGTCCAGCCGGATGTTCTTGATTTCCAGGCTGGCCGCCCATGGCATCAGAATCATAATCATACAGGGGAACAGCAGGATGAGTTTCGGGATGAACGGATTCCTGAAGAGCTGCTTGAATTCTTTTTCTATCAGATACTTTATCATACGACTTTCATTCTAACCGGTTCTTGAACTTTTTGAGGCTGACCGTGACCAGCACTACCGCCATGCCCAGCAACACGCCCACCTCGGTGAGCACATTCACCACGTCGACGCCCTGTATCATCAGCTTGCGCACGGCCTGGATGTACCACCGCGCCGGAATGGCCGCCGAAATGCCCTGAAGCACCCAAGGCATGCTCTCCACCGGAAAAATCATGCCGGACAGCAGCATGGTGGGCATCATCAGTACCAGTCCCGAAGCCAGCATGGCCGCCACCTGTGTCTGCGTCAGGGTGGAGATGAGCAGCCCCAGCGAGAGCGACACGAAGATGAAGAGCAACGACACGGCCACCAGCCACGGCAGGCTGCCCGCCACAGGCACGTGGAGCACGTAGACCGACAACAGCAGGATGGTCGTCAGGTTGACGAACGACAGCACGAAGTAGGGCACGGCCTTGGAGAGGATAATGAAGATGGGCCGCACGGGCGAGACGAGCAGCACTTCCATCGTGCCCATCTCCTTTTCGCGGACGATGGAGACGGACGTCATCATGGCGCAGATGAGCATCAGGATGAGCCCCATGACGCCGGGCACGAAGTTGTAGACACTCTTCATCTGCGGGTTGTAGAGCAGCTTCACCTCGGGCTGCAGCAGAGGGACACGCACTCCGGCAGGCAGCAGTTCGCCGGTGGCGGCGGTGATGATGCCCGTGGCGTAGCTGGTCTGCATGGTGGCCGTATTGGGGTCGGTGGCGTCGCAGACCAGCTGGACGGCGGCATCGCTGGTGTAGACTCCGTCGGCAAAACCGGGGCTGAAGACCACGGCCATGTCCACCTGCGAACGGCGGAAGGCCTCGTCCATCTCCTGCGGCGTGTGGAAGCGGGCCGTCAGGGTGAAGTACTCCGAAGCGTCCAGCCGCTCGACGATGCGCCGCGTCAGCACGTCGTCCGAAGGGTCGAGTACGGCCATGCGTACGTTCTGCACCTCGGTGGTGATGGCGAAGCCGAACAGGATGATCTGCACCACGGGCATCACGAGCAGGATGAGCATCGTCCTGCGGTCGCGGAAGATGTGGCGGAATTCCTTGCCGGCAAATATGAGGAACTGTTTCATTTCAATCAGGTGTTAAAGAAGTTAGAGGGAGTTAGAGGCCGATAATCTTACATATCGCTTCGTATCACGTCGCCCGCTCCGCCTCGCGCGCCAGCCGCCGGAACACTTCGTCCATCGTGGCGGCGTGGAAGGTGCGTTTCAGTCCGTCGGGCGAATCGAGGGCGCGGATTCGCCCGTCCACCATGATGGAAATGCGGTCGCAATACTCCGCCTCGTCCATGAAGTGGGTGGTGACGAAGACCGTGATGCCGCGGTCGGCCGCCTGGTAGATGAGCTCCCAGAACTGGCGGCGCGTGGCGGGGTCCACCCCACCCGTCGGCTCATCCAGGAAGACAATCTCCGGCTCGTGGAAGACGGCCACGGAGAAGGCCAGCTTCTGTTTCCAGCCCAGGGGCAGGCTGCCCACGCGCGTGTTGCGCTCCGCCTCCAGCCCGATGCGTCGCAGCACCTCGTTGGTGCGCGGAGCGATATCGGCCTCCTTCACGCCGTAAATGCCTGCAAAGAGGCGGATGTTCTCCCACACTTTCAGGTCTTCGTAGAGCGAGAACTTCTGACTCATGTAGCCGATGTGGCGCTTCACCTCTTCGGGCTGCCTCTCCACGTCGAAACCGGCCACTGCGGCTCGTCCGCCCGTAGGTCGGCTCAGGCCCGTGAGCATGCGCATGGCGGTGGTCTTCCCCGCCCCGTTGGCACCCAGGAAACCGAAGATTTCGCCCCGCCCCACATTGAACGAGATGTGGTCCACGGCCACGAACGAGCCGAACTGCTTCGTCAGCCCCTCTACCTCGATAACCGGACGGTCGGCATGCCGAGTCTCGTCGTGACTGAGGCTCGGCGGACAGAGAATGTCGGCAAAGCGCGTCAGGATGCAGTCTGGCGTATCAATGCCGTTCACCTGTCCCCGATTAAGGAAAGCGATACGGTCGCACTGCCGCGCCTCGTCCACGATGGGGGTGGAGACAACGATGGTGATGCCCTGCTCCTTCAGGCGGCGGAGCATGTCCCACAGTTCCCGACGTGACACAGGATCCACACCCGTGGTGGGTTCGTCTAGGAACAGCACCTCGGGCTTGTGGATGAGGGCACAGCTCAAGGCCAGCTTCTGCTTCATGCCGCCCGAGAGGGCACCGGCACGGCGCGTGCGGAAGGGTTCTATCTGGCTGTAGATATCGCGCACCAGGTCGTAGTTCTCGCGGATGGAGGTACCGAAGACAGTGGCGAAGAACTGTAGGTTCTCCTCCACCGTCAGGTCCGGGTAGAGCGAGAAACGGCCGGGCATGTAGCCCACGCGGCGGCGTATCTCTTTGTACTGCCGCTCCACGTCGAAGCCCGCCACCACGGCCCGTCCGCTGTCCGGACGGAGCAGGGTGGTCAGGAGGCGGAACAGGGTGGTCTTCCCCGCCCCGTCGGGACCGATGAGCCCGAAGATCTCACCGCGACGCACCGCGAACGACACGCCGTCCAGCGCTTTTACCGTGCCGTAGCTCTTTGTCAGTCTGTCTGCTGTCAGTATATATTCCATCGATGTCTGTAGAAAGATTTTTTATCCAGTCAGAGAAATATATTTCTCCAGTTAGGGAAAAATCATTTTCCAACTGAAGAAAAACGCAAGCCGCCGTACATGCCTATCTTCAGCCCGCCGTCGTTACGCACGGCCACCTTGACGGCATAGACCAAATTGGCCCGTTCGTCACGCGTCAGGATGTTCTTGGGCGTAAACTCCGAGGTATCCGAAATCCACGTCACCTGCCCCTCGTATTCACGCTGCTGCCCGCCACCGTAGTCGGCTACGACGGTCACCGTCTGCCCCAGCCGGACTTCGGCCAACTGCTCGCCGGTGACATAGGCACGCAGGTACATCCGTTCCATGTCGCCCAGCCGAAAGAGCGGTGTGCCGGGTACCACGAACTCGCCCGCCTCGGCATACTGCGCCAGGACGGTTCCAGCCACGGGGGCACAGACACGGCACTTGGCCAGCTGGTCGTCCACCTGCGCCACCTGGATATCGACGGACGACGACTGCCACGACAGGCTGCGGTCGCTGTTCTGCAAGGAAGAGTTCTGCGCCGCCAGCTGCTTGCGCAGCACCTGGAGCAGCGACTCGGCGTCGTCCAACTGCTTACGGTTGGCCGCATCGGCCACCAGCAGACGCTTCACGCGGTCGCGCTCACGTTCGGCCTGACAAATCTGTTCCTGCGTGGCGGCTATCTGCTTGCGGATGTCAGGGCGCTGGTCCGATACGGAACGCGCGCTGGCCTCCAACTGCAGTTTCTTGAGGTAGAGCTGCACGGTGTCCACCTGTCCCACCGCCTGACCGGCTTCCAGCTTCATGCCCTCCTCCACGTCCATGCGAAGAAGTTTGCCCGAAGCCTCGGCAGACACAACGACCTCGGTCGTCTCGAAAGTCCCCGTGGCGTCGTAGCTGTCACCGCCACCCGAACAGGCGGCCAAAGTCAGAAGAAGAAAAGTTGTTGTAAAGAATCTCATATGCATGGTAAATGATTAATGATTAATGGTAAATGACGAACAATTAATTCTCCATTCTCAATTTTCAACTCTCAATTATTCAGCGTGTGCCTCCAGTCGTACAGCCTCATCAGCCACTGTATCTCGTGGATGGCTTTCTGCTGGCGGGCCAGGCTCTCGGCGGTGATGTCGCGCAGGAGGTCGTTCACCGTATATGTGCCGCTTTGCAGCTTGGCTTCCGAAGCCTGACGGATGCGGGTACGCAGGCGGATGATTTCGTCGTCGTCCTCCATCTGACGTCGCAGGGCACGCACATCAGCTTCCTGACGGGTAGCCTCCAGCCCCGTGTTGAAGAGGAAGGTACTGCGTACCGTCTCCAGTTTCCGGCGGCTATTCTCTATCAGGCGACGGTCGTTCTTCAATGTGTAGAGCCGTCCCAGGTTCCACGACAGGCTTACGCCCGCCACGTAGTAAGCCTTGAACTTGTCCTCCAGCATGTTCAAGCCAGGGTTTCCGTATCCGCCTTGTACGAAGAGGCCCAACCGGGGCATATAGCCCGTACGAAGCGAAGCGTCCTGCGCTGTGAGCCGGGCTGTCTGCGCGTCATACCATCGCAGCTCAGGACGACGGTTCTCCCCGCCTTCCGGTTCATCGGCGGCCGGTTTCTCCAGCTTCAGCTCTTCTTCGGACGGGCGGCCCAGATAGAGCAGGAGCATGTCGGCATAGGCACGGCGCGAAGCCTCCATCGCTACACGCTGCTGACGGGTACTGAGCTGTTCCACGGCTACCTCATCTAGGTCACTGCGGTTGGCCGTGCCGTTGTCCACGCAGGCGCTCACCGTGCGGTGCGTCCGTTCCAGGTTGTCCTGCAACAGGCGGTTCTGCTCCAGCTGTTCGTCCAGCAGCAGAATGCCGAAGTAGAGCTGGTTCACCCGCTCGTCCAACGCATAGAGGTCCACGTTCAGTTTCTCCGTATTGACCTCGGCTCCGGCACGCACCAGCTGTTTGCGCCATTTCGTCTCGCCGCCGTCCCACACAGACTGCTGCACCTGCAGCGTTACCTGATACTGGTCGCGGGGCATGAAGTTGATGTCGATGCCCGGCAACTCGAAAGGCAGTTTGGTCACATCGCTCTGATAGGACGCCTTGGCCGAGAGGCTGACCTGAGGCAGATAAGCTTTGGCGACATTGGCCACATCGTACTGCGCAGCCTGCTCAATCAAGCCATATTGGCGGATGAGGGGATAATTGTCGCGTGCCTGGTGGCGGCATTCTTCCAGCGAGAGCTGCGCACGAAGCGGCGGCAGGCACAGGGCAGACAATAATAAAGAGAGGAGCAATCTGTTTCTTTTCATAAGCAACAAGAGTTAAGTGAACCAATCATGTTGCAAAGATAAAAGGAAACGGGACAGATATACATTCTTTCGCGCAGTATCTCTGTCCCATTTGTACGATTTTCGGTAGAAATGTCCGCCAACATTCCCCTTTTTCTGTTTTTATCCGCATATTTGCGTCATCATTATCAAACGAAAGCATCATGGAACACCAGAAACCCATCCACCTGACACTCGACTTTCTGAACGGAATCGGTGTAGCCGCCAACAACGACTACGCCTTCATCAACCGCGAAATGGGCATTGTGAGCAGCATGTGCGGCATGAACAACCGCCTCTTCAAGACCGGCCAGCCCTATCGGGCCAAGGAAGTTCGGATATTCCACGTGAAGCAGGGCAAGGCACGTACTTCGGTCAACCTCATCGAGCACACACTGGGAGAACACGCCTTCGGTATCATCCCGCCGGACTCTCTCCTGGAGTTCCTCGAATTCGACGACGAGTTCGACTTCCAAGTGCTTGCTGTGGACAGCAACTTCATTCCTACGCCCCAGCACGTCGTCCTGACAGACCAATATACAGGACAAGCCTTCTGCATGAGCGACAATCTGGAAGAATGGCAACGGACAGGTGCCTATTTCTCGCTGATATGGGATGCCGTCCATCTGCATCCCTACCGGCGTGAAGCAGTACGCCATCTGGTCACATCGCTGTTCTACCACTTCCACTACCTGCAGGCCGACAACCACCGCGACGAACAGCTTCGTCCGTCACGTCAGGAAGAACTGTTCCGACGTTTCATCACGCTGGTCAACGAGCACTGCAAGACACAGCGCACCACAGCCTTCTACGCCGACCGCCTCTGCCTGTCGCCCCGCTACCTGAGTTCCGTCATCCGCGACGTCAGCGGACGCACCGTCGTGGAGTGGGTCAACCAAGCCGTCATCCTCGAAGCCAAAGTACTGCTGAAGCACAGCGACCTGCTCACCTATCAGATAGCCGACGAGTTGCACTTCCCCAACCCTTCGTTCTTCAGCAAGTTCTTCAAGCGGATGACGGGCATGACGCCGCAGGAATATCAGCGGACGTAAAAACACTGCACTGTTACCGAACCCATTTAATCCCGAAGCGACTTCATGTCATCGCCCAGCTTCTTCATGTCTTCGACAAACTTTTTCCATTCGTCGGAGCTGAACGCACGTTCCAGGTCCTTCAAGTCGATATGAGATCCCTGAATGCCCATGGCCTGCAAGTCTTCCAAGCGATAGCCTCGGGAAGGAGCGACGTATCCACTGGTATTCTGGTAGAGCAGGATGTTCTGCACGTCCTTGGTCGTCATCTCCCCTTCCAGGTAAACGAACTTCAGCGAGGCGGCCCCGTTGGTTACCATTATCAGCTCCTTCACCTTGTCGCCCTTGCGGCTGACGTAGAACTCGGAGGAAGACACCGTGCCCTTCTGCTTCATCAGCAACTCGTAGCGTGAGGACTTCACCAGTTCGCGGATGTCTTTCAGCAAATCCGATTTGATCATTTTGTCCATCGTAGAGACAATCTGCACCGAGTTCAGCTGCGAAGCCGCCTTGCCGATGTAGATGTCTTTCGTGAACAGGCTGGGGTTCATCTCCAGCATGGCTTTGGAGATATAGACAGACGACACGTTCTTCCTGTCGCTGTATTTCTTGAACAACTCCTGTTGGGCCTGGCCCAGCAACGGTAATGCCAGCAGTAGGCTGACCAAAAGTAATCTGACGTTTTTCATAACAATTGATGATTTTTATTTGGATAATTCTTGTTTCACTTCTTTCTGCACCACGTCCATCTGCGACTGCACTTCCTGCATTTGTTCGATGCCGGCCCTCCAGTTGCTCGACATTTCACTAAATGTAGCCTGTAGCACACGATAAGCGTCCTGCGGGTCGCTGAAGGTGTCGAGCGGCGTAGGCGGCACAGGTTTCTTCTCCATCGTATCCACACCCCACCCGATGCCTATCAGCACCAGGAACGTGGCCGCCACGCCGACCGCCCAACGCCAGTTGCGGCGCGTACGATTGGGACGGAGGAAGTGCGGCATCTCCTCGTCCTTGCGGTCTATCAGGCGCGACAGCTTCGCTTCCAACCCTTCAGGCACAGGTACTTCCTGCGGACTCTCCTCTTCCAGAGCCGCCAACAACCTGCGGTCGGCCTCCAGATGTTCGGGCACGTCCTGCGTGCGCAAGGCTTCCTTCAGCCTGCTTTCTTCGTGTTCGTCCGTTGTCCCTTCGTAGTAGGCAGCGAGCAACCGTTCCATTTCATCGACTTTCATAGTTGTTCCATTTTGTAAATTCTTCACGTATCTTCTTTCTCGCCCTCGACAGGAGCACACGTACATTCACCGCATTCAGTCCCGTCAGCCGCTCCACCTCTTCGTAGGAGCATCCCTTCACGTCGCGCAGCATCATCACCATCCGCTGCTGCCGGGGCAGACGGGCTATCAGCATCCTCACCAGCTGTACGTCGTCCTTCGCGTCCCGGCCGTCGGCAGGCAGTGCGTTCTGTGCTTCGGTCAGGGGCAGGTGCTGCCTGTCGGAAAGGTATTTGCCTGATCGCAGTAGGTCGAAGCACATGTTCTTCACCAACGTAACGGCAAAGGCTTCGGGATTGCTGATGAGCGTCAGCTCCTCGCGCTTGCTCCACAGCTTCAGGTAAGCTTCCTGAATGAGGTCCTCGGCGTCTTCGGCGTTATCCAGCAACCTGCAGGCCACTCCGTACAGCTTGGCGTGGCAGGGCAGAAACATTCGTTTGAAACTCTCGGCATCCATGTGCTCTTTCTTCTATTCTTCTTTTATCAGTCCTATACCCATCAGACGTCGGGGCAAAGTGTTTTGTTACAAAGACAACCTGTTTTTTTATGCTTCCCCTGCATTTAGACACAGGACATAATGATTGTTTAAGCCGGGCAAACAGACATTGTAGTTGGGATCTATAAAGTCCGTAGTTACGGCGCTAATGTTCATAGTTACGGTGCTGAAGTCCATAGTTACGATGCTGAAGTTGCATTCTATCCAAACGCAGATGCAACAGTAAAAAAACAAATGGACTGCCCCGAAAGACAGCCCATTCATATAACGGTTCGCGCGGAAGCTCGAATTACTTATACTCCGCCCATGACTTGATGCGCAGGTCGTCCACCGACATCGTGCAGAAGGCATTGATGAAGGCGCTGGCCAGACGGGCGTTGGTGATGAGCGGGATGTTGAGGTCGATGGCCGCACGGCGTATCTTGTAGCCATTGCTCAGCTCGCCCGCCGTCAGGTTCTTGGGGATGTTGACCACCATGTCGATTTCCTTCTTGTGGAGCATGTCGAGCGCCTGGGGCTGGCCGTCCTCGCTGGGCCAGTAGACGCGGGTGTTCTCCACGCCGTTCTCGGTGAGGAACTTCGACGTGCCGCCCGTGGCGAAGAGCTTGTAACCCTTGCGCTGCAGCTGACGGGCCGCCTGAAGCATGTCCACCTTCTGCTTTGTGGAACCGGTGGACAGCAGGATGTTCTGCTTCGGGATGCGGTAGCCCACGGAAAGCATGGCCTTGAGCACGGCACACGAGGTGTCGTCGCCGATGCAGCCCACCTCGCCCGTAGAGGCCATGTCGACGCCCAGCACGGGGTCGGCCTTCTGCAGGCGGTTGAAGGAGAACTGCGAAGCCTTGATGCCCACGTAGTCCAGGTCGAAGAGGTTCTTGTCCGGCTTCTCTACGGGGATGCCCAGCATGACCTTCGTGGCTAGCTCAATGAAGTTGAGCTTCAGCACCTTGCTGACGAAGGGGAACGAACGCGAGGCACGGAGATTACACTCGATGACCTTGATGTCGTTGTCGCGCGCCAGGAACTGGATGTTGAAAGGGCCGGAGATGTTCAGCTCCTTGGCTATCTCGCGGCTGATGCGCTTGATGCGGCGCACGGTCTCCACGTAGAGCTTCTGCGGCGGGAACTGGATGGTGGCGTCACCCGAGTGCACGCCGGCAAACTCGATGTGCTCGGAGATGGCGTAGGCGATGATTTCGCCGTTCTGTGCCACGGCATCCATCTCCACCTCCTTGGCGTGCTCGATGAACTGGCTCACCACCACGGGGTGTTTCTTCGATACGTTGGCCGCCAGCTGGAGGAAGCGCTCCAGCTCTTCCTGGTTGGAGCAGACGTTCATGGCGGCGCCGCTCAGCACGTAGCTGGGGCGGACGAGCACGGGGAAACCTACCTTTTGGATGAAAGCGTTGATGTCTTCCATCGACGTCAGCGCACTCCATTCGGGCTGGTCCACGCCGATGCGGTCGAGCATGGCGGAGAACTTGTCGCGGTCTTCGGCATTGTCGATGCTCTTGGCCGAGGTGCCGAGGATACGGACCGGCTGCGCGTCGAGACGCAGGGCCAGGTTGTTCGGTATCTGACCGCCGGTAGAGACGATGACGCCGTGCGGGTTCTCCAGGTCGAGGATGTCCATGACGCGCTCGAAGGTGAGCTCGTCGAAGTAGAGGCGGTCGCACATGTCGTAGTCGGTGGACACGGTCTCGGGGTTGTAGTTAATCATCACACTGCGGTAACCTTCTTTGCGGATGGTGTTCAGGGCCTGCACGCCGCACCAGTCGAACTCCACGCTGGAGCCGATGCGGTAGGCGCCCGAACCGAGGACGACGATGCTGCGGTGGTCGCCCAGGTAGCGGACGTCGTTGGCCGTGCCGCTGTACGTCAGGTACAGGTAGTTGGTCTGCGCCGGATATTCGGCGGCCAGCGTGTCTATCTGCTTCACCACGGGCACGATGCCGCGCTCCTTGCGGTGGCGGCGCAGGGTGACGATGGCGTCTTCCATCTCGCCTTCCATGCCGATGGCGCGGGCCACCTGGAAGTCAGAGAAGCCCTGACGCTTGGCCCTACGCAACAGGTCGTCAGGCAGGTCGGAAAGCAGCTTGTGGTTGCCTGCCCACTCGTGCAATTCCTTCGAGGTGCGCATGATGTTCATCAGCTTCTCCAGGAACCAGCGATCTATCTTGGTCAGCTCGTGTATCTGGTCTACGGTGTAGCCGGCACGGAAGGCTTTCGAGATGACGAAAATACGTTTATCGGTCGGCTCGCGCAGTGCCTTGTCTATGTCGAGAATGACGAGTTCCTTGTTCTCTACAAAGCCGTGCATGCCTTGGCCTATCATACGCAGGCCCTTCTGGATGGCTTCCTCGAAGGTGCGGCCGATGGCCATGACCTCGCCCACGGACTTCATCGACGAGCCCAACTCCTTGTCCACACCGTGGAACTTGCCGAGGTCCCAGCGCGGTATCTTGCACACCACGTAGTCCAGCGCGGGCTCGAAGAAGGCCGAGGTGGTCTTGGTCACGGAGTTCTTCAGGTCGAACAGTCCGTAGCCCAAGCCCAGCTTGGCGGCCACAAATGCCAGCGGATAGCCGGTAGCTTTCGACGCCAGAGCCGACGAGCGGCTAAGGCGGGCATTGACCTCGATGACGCGGTAGTCCTCGGACTGCGGGTCGTAGGCATACTGCACGTTACACTCGCCCACGATGCCGATGTGGCGGATGATGCGGATGGCCAGCTCGCGCAGCTTGTGGTAGTCGGTGTTCGAGAGCGTCTGGCTGGGGGCGATGACGATGCTCTCGCCTGTGTGGATGCCCAGCGGGTCGAAGTTCTCCATGTTGCAGACGGTGATGCAGTTGTCGAAGCGGTCGCGCACCACCTCGTACTCCACTTCCTTCCAGCCGCGGAGGCTCTTCTCGACGAGCACCTGGGGCGAGAAGGAGAAGGCTTTCTCCACCAGCACGTTCAGCTCTTCCTCGTTGTCGCAGAAGCCCGAACCCAGTCCGCCCAGCGCATAGGCGGCGCGGACGATGACGGGATAGCCCAGCGCGGCGGCGGCGCGACGAGCGTCTTCGGCGTTCTCCACTGCCTCGCTCTTGATGGTCTTCACGTCGATTTCGTTCAGCTTCTCAACGAAGAGTTCGCGGTCTTCGGTGTCGATGATGGCCTGTACGGGGGTGCCCAGCACCTGGACGCCGTACTTCTCGAGCACGCCTTCCTTGTAAAGGGCCACGCCGCAGTTCAGCGCCGTCTGCCCGCCGAAGGCCAGCATGATGCCGTCCGGACACTCCTTCTCGATGACCTTCTCGACGAAGTACGGGGTGACGGGCAGGAAGTAAATCTGGTCGGCCACGCCCTCCGAAGTCTGCACGGTGGCGATGTTGGGGTTGATGAGGACGGTCTGGATGCCCTCTTCCTTGAGGGCCTTGAGTGCCTGCGAACCGGAGTAGTCGAACTCGCCGGCCTCGCCGATCTTCAGCGCGCCCGAACCGAGCAGCAGGACTTTACGTATGTTGTTCTCTTTCATATTTTGTTCAATTATTTCGTTCTTTCTTTATTTATCTCATTTGCCGGTGCCCGCTGAGGGCGTTTTCAGGGGAAATGGCCTCAGGAGTACTTCTGGAGGGGGTTCGGAGACTCCAGGGAGTGACGGACGAAGACTCTAGGGAGTGTTGGCCTATGACTCTAAGGAGTGTCGGTCGATGACTCTAAGGAGTGTCGGGCAGAGACTCTAAGGAGTGTCGGCCGAAGACTTCGGGATGTCTTCGCAAGCCCCTCAAAGTGTAAATATCCATTACCTCTTTGAACGGCTATTCCCCCTCAGAGCAGCTTCACGAACTCGTCGAAGAGGAACTCCGTGTCCGTAGGTCCCGAAGCGGCTTCGGGGTGGAACTGGGCGGAGAACCAGGGGTTGCGCTTGTGGCGGATGCCTTCGTTGGAGCCGTCGTTCATGTTGATGAACAAGGGTTCCCAGTCGGCGCCCAGCGTGTTGTTGTCCACCGCGTAGCCGTGGTTCTGGCTGGTGATGAAGCAACGCTCTGTGCCCACCATGCGCACGGGCTGGTTGTGGCTGCGGTGTCCGTACTTCAGCTTGTATATCCGCGCGCCTCCGGCCTTGGAGAGGAGCTGGTTACCCATGCAGATGCCGAAGATGGGGAGCTTTTCATTGGCCATAGCCTTGCGGATGTTCTGCACGGCGGCGTCGCACGTGTCAGGGTCGCCCGGCCCGTTGGAGATGAAGAGGCCGTCAAACTGCAGCTGGTTGAAGTCGTAGTCCCAGGGCACGCGGATGACCTCCACGCCGCGGCGCAGGAGGCAGCGCAGGATGTTGGTCTTGACGCCGCAGTCAACGAGGACGACCTTCTTTAATTGAGAATGGAAAATGGATAATTGAGAATTAAGTTCCTCCTTCGGGGTGGAGACGGGGAAGGTCTTGCTCTCCCCTGCGGCATAGACGATGATGTCTTTGCAGGAGACGCGGTCCACGTAGTTCACCTCTCCATAGTTGAATGAAGAATGAAGAATGTCGGCTTCGCCTCCGAATGAAGAATCAGGCTGCACTGCGGCGCCGCACGGCAATTCTTCATTCTTCATTCTTAATTCTTCATTTTCATCGAATACGATGCGCCCCATCATGACGCCATGCTCGCGCAGCACCTTGGTCAGCTCGCGGGTATCGATGCCCGTGATGCCGGGCACCTGTTCACGCTTCAGCCAATCGGCCAGGCTCTCCACAGCGTTCCAGTGGCTGTAGTTTTCGGAGTAGTCACTCACGATGATGGCCTCGGCGTGTATCTTCTCGCTCTCCATGAAGGTGGCCAGTCCGTTACCTTCTATGGTGAAGGGCGGCACGCCGTAGTTGCCCACCAGCGGGTAGGTCAGAGTCATCAACTGGCCGGCATACGAAGGGTCCGTCAGGCTCTCGGGATATCCCGTCATGGCCGTATTGAACACCACCTCGCCTGCTACCGGCTTTTCATAACCGAACGACTGGCCGCGGAAGCGGGTACCGTCGTCGAGGATAAGGGTTACGTTTCTCATTGTTTGTTCGTATCGTTATTGTTACTGTTGTTGTCTTTGTTCTTTCTCTTCTTCATCACACTCAGAGAAAAGGCCATGGCTACACCCATGGGCAACCAGAGGGCCAGGTTGTCGAGAATGATACCCAAGGCCGTACCTAATGACAGGCCGATGGCTAACGAGGAACCGTCGATATTTCCTTTGTCCTTCTGCTTCTGTTCTTCTTCCATATACTTAGAATTGATAGACTTGTTCGATGTAGTCGATGAAGGCCCTATTGAGCAGCTTCACGCCGCCGGGCGTGGGATAGTTGCCGCTGAAGTACCAGTCGCCCGGATGGTGGGGGCAGGCCTCGTGCAGCCCCTGGAGAGGCTGATAGACTATCTGCACCTTGGCACGGACGCTCTCGGGCTTGAGCAGTTCCACCATCTTGGCCGCTATCTCGTCGTCGGTGAAGGGGGCATAGATGTCCTTCACGTAGTTCACCATCTGCTCCTTGGGCAGGTCGGCCTGCGCCTTGGCCTTGCGGTAGGCGGCGGCGATGACGTCCTTCATGTCGCGGTCGCGCAGCAACTCGATGGCCGCCTTGAAAGCGATGAACTCGCTCATGCGGGCCATGTCGATGCCGTAGTAGTCGGGGTAACGTACCTGCGGCGATGAGCTGACGATGACAATCTTCTTCGGATTGAGGCGGTCCAGGATACCGATGATGCTCTGCCGCAAGGTGGTGCCGCGCACGATGGAGTCGTCGATGATGACGAGGTTGTCCACACCCGTCTCCAGGCTGCCGTAGGTGATGTCATAGACGTGGGCGGCCAGGTCGTTGCGCGTGTTACCCTCGGCAATGAACGTGCGCAGCTTGATGTCCTTGATGGCCACCTTCTCACTGCGGATGCGGCGAGAGAGAATACGCTCCAGCTCGTCGTGGCTGGGGTTGTGGCCCAGGGCGGCAATCTGCTTCACCTTCTCTTCGTTCAGGTATTCGTCCAGCCCCTGAAGCATGCCGTAGAAGGCCACCTCGGCCGTGTTGGGGATGAAGGAGAAGACGGTGTGGTCGATGTCGTAGTTGACAGCCTTCAGGATGCTGGGCACCAGCTTCTCGCCCAGCAGCTTGCGTTCGCGGTAGATGTCCATGTCGCTTCCGCGGCTGAAGTAGATGCGCTCGAAGGAGCAGGGACGCAGCTCGCGCGGCTTGTTGATCTGCACCGTGCGCAGGCGTCCCGCCTTGCTGATGAAGACGGCCTGTCCCGGCTGCAGTTCGCGAATGCTGGCGGCAGGCACGTTGAGCACGGTCTGTATCACGGGACGCTCGCTGGCCAGCACGGCTATCTCGTCGTCCTGATACCAGAAGGCGGTGCGGATGCCCCACGGGTCGCGCACGGCGAAGCTCTCGCCGCTGCCCGTCAGGCCGCACATCACGTAGCCTCCGTCCCAATCCTTACTTGAGGTACGCAGCACGTTGGCCAAATCGACATGTTCTTCGATATAGTGGGTGATGTCCATGCCCGTCAGTCCTTCGGCCTCGGCCAGGTTGAAGAGGCGTTCCACCTCGCGGTCCAGACGGTGGCCCACCTGCTCGAGCATGATATAGGTATCGGCATACTTGCGGGGATGTTGCCCCATGGCGGTGATGCGGGCAAATATTTCGTCCACGTTGGTCAGATTGAAATTACCGCAGAGAGCCAGGTTCTTGGCCCGCCAGTTGTTGCGGCGCAGGAAGGGGTGCACATACGTCAGGCCGGACTTGCCGGTAGTGGAGTAGCGCAGGTGCCCCATATAGACCTCACCGGCAAAGGGCAGGCATTTCTCGGCATAACCGGCATCGACCAGCTGTTCGGGCGTCAAGTCCTTGAAGTGGCTCTGTACGGTGGAAAAGATTTCGGTAATGGCTCCCGAGCCCAAGGCACGTTCGCGGAACATGTATTCCTCGCCGGGATTGGCGGCCAGCTTGACACAGGCCAGTCCGGCTCCCTCCTGTCCGCGGTTGTGCTGCTTCTCCATCAACAAATAGAGCTTGTTGAGCCCGTACATCCACGTGCCATACTTCTTTTGATAATAGTCGAGCGGCTTGAGAAGGCGTATCATCGCCACGCCGCATTCATGTTTCAGTGGTTCCATATCGCTATACTGGATTGTTTGTTGTCTTTTCCTGAATTCGGATGCAAATATCGGTAATTTTACTGAGACCTGTATCATTTTAAGTCGCCAATGCTATAACTTTTTTCCCTTGCAAGCTCCATAGTTCAGTACGCTCCTTATTTCAGCTGCAAATTTAGGAATAAAAATATCATTATGTCATTATTTATATAATTTATTTATCACAATAACATAAAACAACGAATTTAGCGTCATAATGCTTCATTTGGATAAATTTTACAGAAAGGGAGCAAAATAACAATATAACAGATATAAAGACTTATATATTACAATCTAAAACAAAAATAAACTATCTAGGTTTTATTCTATCACCCCACATGAATATATCTAAAAATTCCTATCAGAAAATGAAAGATAGAAAGAACAAACAGAAAGATAATTTATACCTTTGCATTACACTTTAACACAAAAACATCAATAAAAGAAGAAATATGAAAGATGAAATGAGTATTAAAAAGCAGAGAGGAAAATTATCAAGCCAAATTTGCGACAAAACGGACAGGCGAAAGGAAGGACTCTATGACCCCGCGCACGAGCACGATGCCTGCGGTGTGGGAATGATTGTGAACCTAAACGGAAGCAAGTCGCACGAACTGGTGGACTCCGCCCTGCGAGTACTGGAGAACATGAAACACCGCGGAGCAGAAGGCGCCGATAACAAGACGGGCGACGGCGCAGGTATCATGGTACAGATTCCACACGAATTCATCCTGCTGCAAGGCATCCCGGTACCTGAAAAAGGTAAATATGGTACAGGACTCATTTTCTTGCCCAAAGATCCGAAGGAACAGGAACATATCCTGAGCATCGTCATTGAAGAAATAGAACGGGAAGGGCTCACCCTGATGCACCTGCGTGCGGTCCCCGTCAACTCGGATATTCTGGGACAGAGTGCACGCGAGACGGAACCGGACATCAAGCAGGTATTCATCACCGGAGCCGGACACACGGAGAACCTGGAACGCACACTCTACATCATCCGCAAGAAGATAGAGCAGCGCGTACACCAAAAGGATTTCTACATCGTGTCCCTGTCCAGCCGTACCATTATATATAAAGGTATGGTGTCGTCCACCCAGGTGAGGACATACTTCAGCGACCTGACACAGCCCTACTTCACCAGCGGACTGGCCATCGTCCACTCGCGTTTCAGCACGAACACCTTCCCTACATGGAGTCTGGCACAGCCCTTCCGCCTGCTGGCGCACAACGGCGAAATAAACACCATCCGCGGCAACCGCGGCTGGATGGAAGCGCGCGAAAGCGTACTTTCTACCCCTACACTGGGCAACGTGAAAGATATCCGTCCCATTGTCCAACCGGACATGAGCGACTCAGCCTCGCTGGACAACGTACTGGAATTCTTCGTCATGTCCGGCCTGAGCCTGCCACACGCCATGGCGATGCTGGTGCCCGAATCGTTCAACGACAAGAACCCCATCAGTGAAGACCTGAAGGCTTTCTACGAATACCATTCCATCCTGATGGAGCCATGGGACGGTCCGGCGGCCCTGCTTTTCAGCGACGGACGATATGCCGGCGGTATGCTGGACCGCAACGGTCTGCGCCCCGCCCGCTACCTCATCACGCACGACGGCATGATGGTGGTGGCCAGCGAAGCGGGCGTCATCAGCTTCGAAGCCGAAAAGATCAAGGAAAAGGGACGGCTTCAACCGGGCAAAATTCTAATGGTGGACACCGAGGAGGGACGCATCTACTACGACGGCGAACTGAAGGAACAATTGGCAGCCGCCAAGCCCTACCGTCAGTGGCTGTCGGCCAACCGCATCGAGCTGGATACCCTGAAGAGCGGACGTAAGGTGGCCAATACTGTGGACGACTACAACCGGCGACTGCGTGCCTTCGGTTATACCCGTGAGGACGTAGAACGTATCCTCGTACCCATGTGCAGCAACGGTGCAGAGCCTACGGCCTCCATGGGTAACGACACCCCCCTGGCCGTGCTGAGCGACCAGCCACAACTGCTGTTCAACTACTTCCGCCAGCAGTTTGCACAGGTGACCAACCCGCCCATCGACCCCATCCGCGAGGAATTGGTGATGTCGCTGACCGAGTACATCGGTGCCGTAGGCATGAACATCCTGCTGCCCAACGAAACACACTGCAAGATGGTGCGCCTGCCCCACCCCATCCTGAACAATACGCAGCTGGATATCCTCTGTAACATCCGCTACAAAGGCTTCAACACCGTAAAGCTGCCTATGCTTTTCGAGGCCGCACGTGGCAAGGCGGGCCTGCAGGAAGCTCTCGACCGCCTGTGCAAGGCTGCCGAACAGGCCGTGACAGACGGAGCCAACTATATCATCCTGTCAGACCGCGGCATCGACGCCCGGCAGGCAGCCATCCCCTCACTGCTGGCCATCAGCGCCGTGCACCATCACCTCATCAGTGTGCAGAAGCGGGTGCAGACGGCCCTCATCGTGGAGAGCGGCGAAATCCGCGAAGTGATGCACGCCGCCCTGCTGCTGGGCTACGGCGCCAGCGCCATCTGCCCCTACATGGCCTACGCCGTACTGGACGACCTGGTGAAGAAGGGCGAGGTACAGATGAACTATGAAACGGCAGAGAAGAACTACATCAAGGCCGTCTGCAAGGGGCTCTACAAGATTATGAGCAAGATGGGTATCAGCACCATCCGCTCTTACCGCGGCGCCAAGATATTCGAGGCAGTGGGTCTGAGCGAGGAACTGCTCAAGGGCTACTTCGGTACCTCCACCTCTACCATCGGCGGCATCCGTCTGGAAGAGATTGCCAAAGACTACATCACCTTCCACGACAACGGCTTCGTGCCCGAAACGACAGACCCGCTCCTGCCCTACATCGGACAGATGTCCTACCGCAAGGACGGCGAGCGCCACGCCTGGAACCCGGAGACCATCAGCACTCTGCAACTGGCCACCCGTACCGGCAGCTACAAGAAGTTCAAGGAGTTTACCCGCGTGGTGGACGAAAAGCAGAGTCCCATCTTCCTGCGCGACTTCTTCGGCTTCCGCCGCAACCCGATAGACATCAGCCAGGTGGAGCCGGTAGAGAGCATCGTAAAGCATTTCGTCACGGGTGCCATCTCGTTCGGCGCCATCAGCAAGGAGGCACACGAAGCACTGGCACTGGCCATGAACGAACTGGGCACGCGCAGCAACACGGGCGAAGGTGGTGAAGACAACGCACGCTTCCACGACACGGTGGACGGTATCAGCCTCTCCAGCAAGACGAAGCAGGTAGCTTCGGGACGTTTCGGCGTAACGGCAGAGTATCTGGTGAACGCCGAGGAGATACAGATCAAGGTGGCCCAGGGTGCCAAGCCGGGCGAAGGCGGACAACTGCCAGGCTTCAAGGTGGACGAGGTCATTGCCCGCACGCGCCACTCCATCCCGGGCATCTCGCTCATCTCGCCGCCGCCCCACCACGACATCTACTCCATCGAAGACCTGGCACAGCTCATCTTCGACCTGAAGAACGTGAACCCGCGCGCTGCCATCAGTGTAAAACTGGTAGCCGAAAGTGGTGTAGGCACCATTGCCGCCGGTGTGGCCAAAGCGAAGGCCGACCTCATCGTCATCTCGGGTGCTGAGGGAGGTACGGGCGCATCGCCGGCCTCGTCCATCCGCTATGCGGGCATCTCGCCGGAAATAGGCCTGAGCGAAACACAGCAGACACTGGTACTGAACGGCCTGCGCGGACAGGTACGCCTGCAGACCGACGGCCAGTTGAAGACCGGCCGCGACATCATCAGCATGGCCCTGCTGGGTGCCGAGGAATTTGCTTTCGGCACCACAGCCCTCATCGTACTGGGCTGCGTAATGATGCGCAAATGTCACTCAAACACCTGCCCCGTGGGCGTAGCGACCCAAGACCCCAAGCTGCGGGCCCATTTCCGCGGACACTATAAATACGTGGTAAATTACTTCCGCTTCCTGGCACAGGAAGTACGCGAGTATCTGGCTGATATGGGCTTCACCCGTCTGGAGGATATCGTGGGCCGTACCGACCTCATCGAACTGCATCCCGTTGCCAAAGGCACGAAAGCCAGCCTGCTGGATTTCAGCCGCATGCTATGCCGTATGGATAGCAACGCCGCCCTGCACCATTGTACCGAACAGAAGCACGACATCGCCCACGTGAAGGACGTGGAGATGCTGGCAGCCGCCACGCCCGCTCTGGAAAGCCGCCGCGAAGTGTCGCTGGAGTACGCCATCGGCAACACCGACCGCGCCGTGGGTGCCATGCTTTCGGGAGCCGTAGCCACCCGATATGGAAATGACGGCCTGCCCGACGGTACCATCAGCGTGAAGTTCAAGGGTTCGGCCGGACAGAGCTTCGGAGCATTTCTGGCCCGCGGCATCAGCTTCAAGCTGGAGGGCGAAGCCAACGACTACTTGGGCAAGGGCCTGAGCGGCGGACACATCGCCGTGCTGCCGCCTGTACGCAGCAACTTTGCCGCCGAACAGAATACTATCGTGGGCAACACCCTGCTCTATGGTGCCACCAGCGGC
This sequence comes from Bacteroides togonis, assembly GCF_900130135.1. Taxonomy (NCBI): domain Bacteria; kingdom Pseudomonadati; phylum Bacteroidota; class Bacteroidia; order Bacteroidales; family Bacteroidaceae; genus Bacteroides; species Bacteroides togonis. The sequence continues at coordinate 750,588 of NZ_LT670820.1, forward strand.
GAGGTCTACATCAACGGACGGGCGGGCGAACGTTTCGCCGTGCGCAACTCGGGTGCCATCGCTGTCGTCGAGGGCGTGGGCGATCACTGCTGCGAGTACATGACCGGAGGTCGTGTCGTTGTACTGGGACAGACGGGCCGCAACTTTGCTGCGGGTATGAGTGGCGGTGTGGCCTACGTGTGGGACCCGCACGGCACGTTCGACTACTTCTGCAACATGGACATGGTGGAACTCTCGCTGCTCGAAGACTCCACCGCCCGCAAGGAGCTGCACGAACTTATCCGCCAGCACTACCTCTACACCGGCTCCACACTGGCTCGCACCATGCTCGACAACTGGCCGCGCTATGTAGAAGAATTCATTCAGGTGACACCTATCGAGTACAAGAAGGTGCTCGCCGAGGAACAGATGCGCAAGCTGCAACAGAAGATTGCGGAGGTGCAGAGAGATTATTAAAATTCTCAATTCTTAATTATCAATTATCATATGGGAACCCCCAAAGCATTTCTTACCATCCCGCGCCAGGAAGCGGGATACAGACCGATACACGAACGTATAAACGACTATAGCGAAGTAGAACAGACACTGAATACCAGCGAACGCAAGCTGCAGGCCGGCCGTTGCATGGACTGCGGCGTGCCCTTCTGCCACTGGGCCTGCCCGCTGGGCAACCGCCCGCCCGAATTTCAGGACGCCCTGTGCAAGGGCGAATGGCAGAAGGCCTACGATATCCTGAGCCGAACGAACGACTTCCCCGAATTCACGGGCCGCATCTGCCCCGCCCTGTGCGAGAAGTCGTGCGTGCTGAAGCTCTCGTTCGACGCCCCCGTCACCATCCGCGAGGACGAGGCTGCCATCATCGAAGCCGCCTTCCGCGAAGGATACATCCGGCCGCAGCAATACGAACGCAATGGGCGCCGCGTAGCCGTCATCGGTTCTGGCCCCGCCGGACTGGCCGCCGCCAACCAGCTGAACCGCCGCGGCTACGAAGTCACCGTCTTCGAACGCGACGAGCAGCCGGGCGGACTGCTGCGCTACGGCATACCGAACTTCAAGCTGGGCAAGAACATCATCGACCGCCGCCTGCGCATCATGGAGACCGAGGGCATCGCATTCCAGACCGGCAGCGAGATAGACCTCGCCCGCCTGCCCGAAGGCTTCGACGCCTACGCCATCTGCACCGGCACGCCGCAGGCACGCGACCTCGCCATCCCCGGACGCGACCTCGCGGGCATCCACTTCGCCATGGAGATGCTGGCGCAGCAGAACCGCGTACTGGCCGGACAGACGTTCGACGCGAAAGAGCGCATCACCGCCCGCGGCAAGCACGTCCTGGTCATCGGCGGCGGCGACACGGGCAGCGACTGCATCGGCACCGCCCACCGACAGGGCGCCCTGAGCGTGACGCAGATAGAAATCATGCCCCAGCCGCCCGTGGGCCACAACCCCGCCACCCCCTGGCCGCAGTGGCCCGTGGTGCTGAAGACCAGCTCCAGCCACGAAGAAGGCTGCACGCGCCGCTGGTGCCTGAACTCCAACCGGTTTATCGGACGAAACGGCCGCGTCACCGGCGTCGAGGTGGAAGAAGTGGAGTGGCTGCCCGCGCCCGACGGCGGACGCCCCGTGATGAAGTCCACCGGCCGGAAGGAGGTCATCCAGGCCGACCTCGTGCTGCTCGCCATGGGCTTCCTCCGCCCCCAGCTTCCCGAGCTGCCGCAGAACGCCGTCGTGGCGGGCGACGCTGCCACCGGCCCCA
>NZ_LT670820.1:753786-1154262 GCF_900130135.1 Bacteroides togonis
CCCCCGCCTCGAACGGCATCCCCAGTTTCCCGGCGGCATCAACGTGGAGTTTGCCCAAATCCTCTCCGGCGGACGCATACGGATGCGCGTCTGGGAGCGCGGTTCGGGCATCACGCAGGCCTGCGGCACGGGAGCCTGCGCCACCGCCGTAGCCGCCTCACTCGTCCGCCTGACGGAACGCACCGCGACCGTCGTCATGGACGGCGGCGAGGTGACCATCGAATGGCGCGAGTCCGACGGCCACGTCTACATGACCGGTGGCGCCGTAAAAGTCTTCGATGGCGAAATAGAATTGACCACCGAATAAGAAACAACAGACAACCCAAGAACAACCCAATAAAAGAACAACAATATGGCATTAGTAAACGAACATTTCCTGAAGCTGCCCGGCAGCTACCTCTTCTCCGACATCGCCAAGAAGGTGAACTCGTTCAAGATCACCCATCCCAAACAGGACGTCATCCGCCTGGGCATCGGCGACGTCACCCGCCCCTTGCCACCCGCCTGCATCGAAGCCATGCACAAGGCCGTGGACGAGATGGCAGACGCGAAGACCTTCCGCGGCTACGGCCCCGAACAGGGCTACGACTTCCTCATCGAGGCCATCTTGAAGAACGACTTCGCCCCACGCGGCGTCCACCTCTCGCCCGCCGAAATCTTCATCAACGACGGCGCCAAGAGCGACACGGGAAGCATCGGCGAACTGCTGCGCTGGGACAACAGCATGGCCATCACCGACCCCGTCTATCCGGTCTACGTGGACAGCAACATCATGTGCGGACGAGCTGGCGTGCTGGAGGAAGGCGGCACGTGGAGCAATGTCACCTACCTGCCCTGTACGGAAGAGAACGGCTTTGTGCCTGAACTGCCCAAGCACCGCGTAGACCTCATCTACCTGTGCTACCCTAACAACCCCACCGGCACCACCCTGACGCACGAACAGTTGAAGAAATGGGTGGACTACGCCCTGGCCAACGATACGCTCATCGTCTTCGACGCCGCCTACGAGGCCTATATCCACGAAGACAATGTGCCCCACTCCATCTACGAGATACGTGGCGCCAAAAAAGTGGCCATCGAAATCCGCAGCTTCTCGAAGACGGCAGGCTTCACCGGTGTCCGCTGCGGCTACACCGTGGTGCCCAAGGAACTGACCGCCGCCACGCTGGAAGGCGAACGCATCCCGCTGAACCAGCTGTGGAACCGCCGCCAGTGTACCAAATTCAACGGTACAAGCTACATCACCCAACGTGCCGCCGAAGCCATCTACACGCCCGAAGGCAAGCAGCAGGTGAAAGCCAACATCGACTATTATATGCAGAACGCCGCCACCATGCGGAAGAGCCTGGAGGCCGCCGGCCTGAAAGTGTACGGAGGTGTCAACGCCCCTTACCTCTGGCTAAAGACGCCGAATGGTATCGGTTCCTGGCGCTTCTTCGAACAAATGCTCTACGAAGCCAACGTGGTGGGCACGCCCGGCGTAGGCTTCGGCCCCAGTGGCGAAGGATTTCTCCGTCTGACCGCCTTTGGCACCCACGAAGACTGTGAAGAAGCCATGCGGCGTATCCGCAAATGGCTGGCATGAAAAAGAAGACAAGAAAATAAAAAGGGAAATAAGGTAAAAAAGGAAACAGGAAAGTGCACTGACTTGAGACAATAGCCGCCGGCCTGATCACCCGGCCCATCAGTTATCATCTTTAATAGGTATAAGCAAATGAAAACAAGGATCAATGCAAAAAGAGTGCTCATCATGGCACTTGTCACGACAAGTACGTCCACGGCCCTCACGGCACAGGATAAGATGGAAGCCTCGGCAGGCGCCGACATTGTCAGCAGCTACATCTGGCGAGGTACCGATTGTGGAGGAGTCAGCATCCAGCCCAACCTTTCGGTAGGCTATAAAGGATTATCACTGGCCGCCTGGGGATCCGTCGGCATCGACCGCAAAGACACCAAGGAACTGGACTTCACTCTGGGCTACTCGCACAAGGGATTCAGCGCTGCCGTCACTGACTATTGGTTCTTCCCCTCGGACGCAGACCTTCAGAAAGGCTACTTCAAGTACGGTGCCCACAACACACAGCATGTGTTCGAAGGGACCCTTGCCTATGACTTCGGCGTGATGGGAATAGCCTGGAACACCAACTTTGCCGGCAACGATTATTGCAACGCCGACGGCAAGCGTTCCTACTCCACTTACATCGCTCTGACAGCCCCCTTCAAATTGGGAGGTCTGGACTGGACAGCCGAAGTGGGACTCACTCCATGGGAAGGACTCTATGCCGACAAGTTCAACGTGACGAACCTCACACTGGCCGCAGCCAAGGAAATTCCGATTACATCGAAGTTTTCACTTCCGCTGTTTGCCCAGGTGACGTTCAACCCCTACACACAAGGTGCCTACTTCGTATTCGGACTGAGCTTATAAACACAAACAGGTAAAAAGATAAAGATAAGAAAGGTATGAAAAAGATTGAAGCAATTATCCGCAAAACCAAGTTCAAGGATGTGAAGGAAGCCCTCCTCGAAGCGGACATCGAATGGTTCTCCTACTACGACGTAAGAGGAATCGGCAAATCCAGACAGGCCCGCATCTATCGCGGCGTGATGTACGACACCAGTTCCATCGAACGTATCCTCGTCTCCATCGTGGTACGCGACAAGAACGTAGAAAAGACCGTAAAGGCCATCCAGAATGCCGCATGGACAGGCGAAATAGGCGACGGACGTATCTTCATCGTTCCCATCGAGGACGCCATACGCATCCGCACCGCCGAACGTGGCGACATCGCATTATTTAACGCAGAACAAGAAAAATAAAACTCACAGACGTATGAAAACTCTCATTATCCGCAGCCTTCCGAGACTGCGTACAGCCCTCCTTATATCCTTACTGTTGACGGGTACAACAGCTTTTGCCGAGGAAGCGAACGCAACCGCTACGGCAGACACGCTGGCCGAAATGGCCACTGGTATAGACACTGTCTGGATGCTGCTGGCCGCCATGCTTGTATTCTTCATGCAGCCGGGTTTCGCCCTGGTCGAAGCCGGCTTCACCCGCACCAAAAACACAGGTAACATCTTGATGAAAAACTTCGTCGATTTCATGTTAGGCTCCCTACTCTTCTGGTTCATCGGCTTTGGTCTGATGTTTGGAGCCGGAGGTTTCGTGGGTGTGCCTCACTTCTTCGATATCTCGTTCCTCGACACCCAGTTGCCACGCGAAGGTTTCCTGATCTTTCAGACTGTGTTCTGTGCCACATCGGCCACCATTGTGTCGGGTGCCATGGCCGAACGCACTAAATTCTCTATGTACGTGGTCTATACCATCGCCATCAGCGTACTGATCTATCCCATCTCAGGCCACTGGACCTGGGGAGGAGGCTGGCTGACAAACGGTGAAATCGATTCTTTCATGATGGACGTTTTCGGTACCACATTCCATGACTTTGCAGGTTCTACAGTGGTTCACTCTGTAGGAGGTTGGATAGCTCTCGTAGGCGCCGCTATCCTCGGACCACGCATCGGAAAGTATGGCAAGGACGGCAATTCCAAAGCTATCCCCGGCCACAACCTCACCATAGCTGCCCTAGGTGTTTTTATCCTGTGGTTCGGATGGTTCGGCTTTAACCCCGGTTCCCAACTGGCCGCCTCTACAACCGCTGATCAGATCGCGATCTCACACGTCTTCCTGACAACCAACCTGGCTGCCTGTGCCGGAGGTTTTGCCGCCCTCGTCACCAGCTGGATCAAATATCGCAAACCATCACTCTCACTCACACTGAACGGTATCTTGGCAGGTCTTGTAGGAGTTACAGCCGGTTGTGACTGTGTATCAGCAGGAGGTGCAGCTATCATCGGACTTATTTGTGGCGTACTGATGATTTATGCTGTAGAGTTTATCGACAAAGTCCTGAAGATTGACGACCCCGTCGGTGCCAGTTCCGTACACGGCGTCTGCGGATTTACGGGCACCGTACTGACCGGTCTGTTCTCCACCAGCGAAGGAGTCTTTTATGGAGCAGGCTGGGGTTTCTTCGGAGCCCAGCTGTTCGGAGCTTTGGTCGTAGGAGCATGGGCAGCCTTGATGGGATACATCATCTTCACCGTACTCAACAAGATACACGGCCTACGCGTTCCGGCACGTGTCGAAGAAGAAGGACTCGACATCTACGAACACGGAGAATCGGCCTACAACTAAAGTCAACAAACCCCACTGACCAACAAACACTGATAATCAATGAAAGTTGTCAGCGGAACTAACAAAAGATAACTATACTCATATTCAAACCAATAAAGAAAAAGATTATGTCAAAACTGAGATTCAGAGTAGTGGAAACGGCCTTCAAGAAGAAGCCCGTTCCTGTAGAAATCCCTAAGGAACGTCCGTCGGAATACTTCGGCAAATATGTGTTCAACAAGGAAAAAATGTTCCGTTATTTACCCAGTAAAGTATATGCCAAACTGGTGGACGTCATCGACAATGGTGCGCCACTGGACCGTAGCATTGCTGACGAAGTGGCCGCAGGAATGAAGAAATGGGCCATCGAAATGGGAGCCACTCACTACACCCACTGGTTCCACCCGCTGACCGAAGGTACGGCCGAGAAGCACGATGCCTTCGTAGAACACGACGGTAAGGGCGGCATGATGGAGGAATTCACCGGTAAGCTGCTCGTACAGCAGGAGCCTGACGCCTCCAGTTTCCCCAACGGCGGTATCCGCAATACCTTCGAGGCACGCGGCTACTCGGCTTGGGACCCCTCTTCACCCGCTTTCATCGTGGACGATACCCTGTGTATCCCTACCATCTTCATTGCTTACACAGGCGAATCTCTCGACTACAAGGCACCGCTTTTGAAAGCCCTGCGTGCCGTCAATAAAGCAGCTACCGACGTCTGCCATTACTTCGACCCCGAAGTAAAGAAAGTAAATGCCTATCTAGGTTGGGAACAAGAATACTTCCTCGTAGATGAAGGTCTCTACGCCGCCCGTCCCGACCTGCTGATGACCGGACGTACGCTGACTGGCCACGACTCAGCAAAGAACCAACAGTTGGAAGATCATTACTTCGGTGCCATTCCCCCGCGTGTGGCTGCCTTCATGAAGGAACTCGAAATTGAAGCCTTAAAGCTGGGTATTCCCGTCAAGACACGTCACAACGAAGTGGCTCCCAACCAATTTGAGTTGGCCCCCATTTACGAGGAATGTAATCTGGCCGTAGACCACAATATGCTCATCATGGCTTTGATGCGTAAGATTGCGCGCAACCATGGTTTCCGCGTCCTGCTCCACGAGAAACCCTTCAAGGGCGTTAACGGTAGTGGAAAGCACAACAACTGGTCATTGGGTACCGATACGGGTGTATTGCTCATGGCTCCAGGCAAGACAGCCGAAGAGAACCTGCGCTTCATTACCTTCATCGTGAACACACTGATGGCTGTCTACCGCCACAACGGCCTGCTGAAGGCCAGCATCTCCAGTGCCACTAATGCACACCGTCTGGGCGCCAACGAGGCACCGCCCGCAATCATTTCTTCTTTCCTCGGCAAACAACTTTCACAAGTACTGGCCCACATTGAAGAAAGCGACAAGGACGAACTCATCAGCCTAAGCGGCAAACAGGGGATGAAACTGGATATTCCACAAATTCCCGAACTGCTCATTGATAACACTGACCGTAACCGTACCAGTCCTTTCGCCTTTACTGGCAACCGCTTCGAGTTCCGTGCTGTCGGTTCGGAAGCCAACTGTGCCAGTGCCATGATAGCTCTCAACGCTGCCCTGGCCGAACAGCTGACTGACTTCAAGCGCGACGTAGACGCCCTCATCGAGCAGGGTGAAGACAAAGTGTCGGCCATTCTCGACGTCATCCGCCGAGATCTCAAGATCTGCAAGCCCATCCATTTTGATGGCAATGGATACAGTGATGAATGGAAAGCCGAAGCCGCCCGCCGCGGACTGGACTGCGAAACGAGTGTGCCCGTCATTTTCGACAATTATCTGAAGGAAGACAGCATCGCCATGTTCGAAAAGACAGGCGTCATGACACGCAAGGAACTGGAAGCTCGCAACGAAGTAAAGTGGGAAATGTATACCAAGAAGATACAGATTGAAGCACGCGTCCTGGGCGACCTGGCCATGAACCACATCATTCCCGTTGCCACCCAGTACCAAACAGAACTGGTAGACAACGTCTACAAGATGAACGGACTCTTCCCTAAGGAGAAGGCAACCAAATTATCGGCCAAAAACCTGGAACTCATCGAAGAGATTGCCGATCGCACCGCCTTTATCAAGGAACACGTTGACGCCATGATTGAAGCACGCAAAGTAGCTAATAAACTAGATAATGAGCGTGCCAAAGCAGTGGCCTACCACGACTACATCGTACCAATGATGGAAGAGATACGCTACCACATCGACAAGCTCGAATTGATTGTCGACAACCAGATGTGGACATTACCCAAATACAGAGAGCTGCTGTTTATCCGATAAGAAAGAAAATAAATTTCTTTTATTGGTTGTTTTAAATAAGCAAGGGGAAGACGGCCGTGAGGCTACCTTCCCCTTTTCAGTTATTAAAATGTATTGCCAAAATAAGGTCAGTTCCAGTACTACAAACGTCAACTTCAGCATTACAAACGTCAACTTTAAGAAAACAAAAAAGAGGTCCGATAAAAATCAGACCTCTTTCTATGAGCGGAAAACGAGACTCGAACTCGCGACCCCAACCTTGGCAAGGTTGTGCTCTACCAACTGAGCTATTTCCGCAATTGCCTAACTTAAAATCTGTGTGCCCAGAACAGGACTCGAACCTGCATGCCTTTCGACACACGCACCTGAAACGTGCGCGTCTACCAATTCCGCCACCTGGGCATTTGTCTCGGCAATCTTTACTTTAGAGCGGAAAACGAGACTCGAACTCGCGACCCCAACCTTGGCAAGGTTGTGCTCTACCAACTGAGCTATTTCCGCAATTTTCAAGATGCGTGAAGAGAAGGAGACTCGAACTCCCACGACATAATTGTCACTACCCCCTCAAAGTAGCGCGTCTACCAATTCCGCCATCTCTCCAAACATTTCAAACTTTCAAAGAACCGATTACAAAACCTGGTGCCCAGAACAGGACTCGAACCTGCATGCCTCTCGACACACGCACCTGAAACGTGCGCGTCTACCAATTCCGCCACCTGGGCATTGGTTTGTTGCAATCATTTCAATGGAGCGGAAAACGAGACTCGAACTCGCGACCCCAACCTTGGCAAGGTTGTGCTCTACCAACTGAGCTATTTCCGCGTTTGCGGTTGCAAAGGTAGGTATTTTCTGCAAACCTGCAAACATTCCAGCTACTTTTTTTGCCAAATAATTTCAAGCTGAAAGGCAGCTTTTTGATTATCAGCTCATTCTGTCACGATAATCTTCGTAAGAAAATTGTTTGAAAACCTTGGCCTCCCCCTTTTGGGTCCACATTCCGATGGCCGGATGGTGGATTCCGTTGAACATATTGGTCTTGACGGTGGTGTAATGGATCATGTCCTCAAATACAATCCGCTCGCCAATCTGCAGTTCGTGGTCGAAACTCCAATCGCCCATATAGTCACCACTCAGGCAGGAATTGCCGCCCAGACGATAAACATAGAGGCCTTCCTTACCCATCTGTGCACCACGTACGGCAGGCTGGTAAGGCATCTCCAGGCAGTCGGGCATGTGGCAGGTGAAGCTCACGTTCAGAATAGCGGTGCGGATGCCACGGTTCTCCACGATGTCCACCACCTCGGACGTCAATACGCCCGTCTGCCACGTGAAGGCCGAGCCAGGTTCAAGAATGATGCGCAGGTTGGGATAACGCTTCCTAAGGCCCTGTAGCAAGCCGATGAGGTGCTCCACGTCGTAGTCCTTGCGGGTCATCAAGTGACCGCCGCCCAGATTGAGCCACTTCAGCTGGGGGAACCAGCGGGCAAACTTCTCTTCCAGGTGCACCAGCGTGCGCTCCAGCTCGTAGGACGACGATTCGCAATGGCAATGGCAGTGGAACCCCTCAATGCCCTGCGGCAGGCGGTCGGGCAGCTGCTCGGCCATCACGCCGAAGCGGGTGCCGGGAGCGCAGGGATTGTAGAGTTCGGTCTCCACCTCCGAATACTCGGGGTTCACGCGGATGCCGCACGAGATGCCGCTCCCTTCTGCCTCCACCATCGGATAGAAACGATGGAACTGCGACAGAGAGTTGAACGTGATATGGCTGCTGCAACGCATGATTTCAGGAAAGTCGGCTTCGGTATAGGCTGGCGAATAGGTATGCGCCTTGCTTCCGAACTCCTCGAGCGCCAGACGCGCCTCGTAGACGGAGCTGGCCGTGGAGTGTTCGATGTACTCGCGGAAGATAGGGAACGAACGCCACATGGCAAACGACTTGAAGGCGAGGATGATTTCCACACCCGCACGGTCGGCCACGCTCTTGATGAGCGTCAGGTTCTTGCGCAACAACTCTTCTTCCATAATGTAGCAGGGAGAAGGGAAAAGGGTAAAGTCTATCATGTATCTGTCTTTAATTAATATTCTTGTAAAACATTTCTATTATTGCTATTCAAACCATTCATTTATTCCGCCCGAAAGCGGCCCTCTGCCGTCAGAAACCAGGCAATGTTTTGCCTCAAAGAAAGCAATGTTTTCGGGTAAAGAAAACAATGTTTTCCTCCCAAAGAAGCAATGCTTTTCCACGGCTCATCCGATGACCTTGAAGCGAGCAAAGCGCAAGAGTAACTGTTTCTCGCCCGCATGTTCGAAGCGGATGGTGGCTTTGGCATTGTCGCCCGCGCCTTCCACCCGCAGCACCTCGCCGCGGCCGAAGCGTTCGTGCTCGATCAGTTGCCCTGCCTGCAGGCCTTCTCCACCCGACGGAGCCGGAGCGGCACCCGTCACGGCTTCCACCCGCTTCAGCTTGCGGGGCACGGTGGGCGCAATGAGCGGTTCGCGCGAGAACTTCCGTTCGCCTGCAGGCGATGAAGCCGATGTGCCATACTGGGAACGCGTGGCAGAATGGAACAAGTCGTCCGACGAACGGCGGAAGCGTTCGGCTCCCTCGTCCACCCGCCGGCCCAACAGGGAGTTCTGCGGCAGGCTCAGGTAGCGGGCGTCGATGTCGTGCAGGAAGCGGCTGGGACTGCCGAACTCGGTCTTGCCGTAGCGCATGCGCGTCTTGGCATACGACAGGAAGCAGTGTTCCTCGGCTCGGGTGATGGCCACATAGAACAGGCGGCGCTCCTCCTCGAGGGCACGGGGCGAGTCACCTGCCATCGCGCTGGGAAAAAGGTTCTCCTCCAGCCCCACCACGAAGACGTTGCGGAATTCCAACCCCTTGGCCGAATGGACGGTCATCAGCGTTATCTTCTCGCCGTCGTCGTCCTTGTCCGAGTCCTGGTCGGTGAGCAGCGACACTTCGGAGAGGAAGTCGCCCAGGGCGATGCGTTCGTTGCCCTCCTCCAGCCGCTCAGCGCAGAAGTCCTTCAGGCCGTTCATCAGTTCCTCGATGTTCTCCTTTCGGCTGAGGTTTTCGGGCGAATTGTCCTGACAGACGTCGTTGATAATGCCTGCCTGCCGCACGATGTCCTCGCCCAGCTCGCTGGCATTCTTCCGCCCCAAGTCTTCCATAAAGGAAGCTATCAGGTCGCGGAAGCCCTGAAGCTTGCCCGCCGTGCCCTTGTTGAAGTTCAGGCCGTAGGTCAGCGGCTCGCAGAGAACGGTCCACAGGCTGACGTTGTTCTCCGTGGCCGCGGCCACAATCTTGCCCACCGTCGTGTCGCCGATGCCGCGGGCCGGATAGTTGATGACACGCTTGAAGGCTTCCTCGTCGTTGGGATTGGCCACGAGGCGGAAGTAGGCTATCACGTCCTTGATTTCCTTGCGCTGGTAGAAGGACAGGCCGCCGTAGATGCGGTAGGGCATGTTGCGCTTGCGCAGGGCCTCCTCGAAGATGCGGCTCTGGGCATTGGTGCGGTAGAGCACGGCAAAGTCGGCATATCCATAGCCCGACTGGCGGCGCAGGGCGGCTATCTTGTTCACCACCATCTCGCCCTCCTCCACGTCGCTGTAAGCCTGGAGGACACCGATGGGCTCGCCGAGGTCTTTCTCGGAAAACACATCCTTGTGTATCTGCCGCTGGTTCTTGCTGATCAGGCTGTTGGCGGCGGACACGATGGTCTGTGTGGAGCGGTAGTTCTGCTCTAGCTTGAAGACGCGTGTACCTGGATAGGTCTTGGTGAAGTAGAGGATATTGTCGATGTCGGCTCCGCGGAAGGAATAGATGCTTTGCGCATCGTCGCCCACCACGCAGACGTGCTGGTGGTTCTTGGCCAGCTGGAGCACGATGCTATGCTGGGCCACATTCGTGTCCTGATACTCGTCCACAAGAATGTAGCGGAACTGCTCTTGGTAGCGGGCCAGCACGTCGGGATGGTCACGAAAGAGCAGAAAAGTATAGAACAGCAGGTCGTCGAAGTCCATCGCGTCGGCCTGGCGGCAACGCTCCCAGTAGCGGCGATAGACGTCGCGCAGAGCAGGTACCTTGGCCGCGCAGTCGTACTCATACGCTTCCTTGTTGCGGGCATAGTCGGCAGGCGACACGAGGTGGTTCTTCGCGTTGGAGATGCGCGACTGGATCAGCCCCGGCTTGTACACCTTTTCGTCGAGTTGCATCTCTTTGACAATGGAGCGTATCAGGCTCTTGCTGTCGGCCGTGTCGTAGATGGTGAACTGACGTGTGAAGCCCAGCACGTCGGCCTCGGCATGCAGGATGCGCAGGAAGAGGCTGTGGAACGTTCCCATCCACAACCAGCGTGCCCGTTCGGGGCCCACCTGCCGTCCGATGCGCGTTTTCATCTCGCGCGCCGCCTTGTTCGTAAAGGTCAGGGCCAGGATGTTCCACGGCTGGTAACCGTTCTCCAGCAGCCAGGCTATCTTATAGGTCAGCACGCGGGTCTTCCCCGAGCCCGCCCCCGCTATCACCAGCGAGGGGCCGTCGTTGTAGAGCACAGCGGCCCGCTGGCTCTCGTTCAGTTCGTTGATATAGTCGGACATCATCAGTCTGTTTTTTCCTTATTATATAATGCGATGCAAAGATAATGCAAAGATATGGAAAAGCCACGAACATTTTTCCTGCCGAAGTGTTGTTATTACAAAGCATTCTCCGTATCTTTGTTATCAAGGACAAAAAATCAACCTTTTAAAATACTACGTATGACACTAATCACATTAATCACAGCACTTATGATGTTCAACATGCCCACACTTCCTTATGCCCACAACGCATTGGAACCTGTAATCAGTCAGGCCACTATCGACTTCCACTACGGGAAGCATCTGCAAACCTATGTGAACAACCTGAACAACCTCGTGCCGGGTACGGCTTTCGAAGGCAAAACGCTCGAAGAAATCGTGGCTACTGCCCCCGACGGCCCCGTGTTCAACAATGCCGGACAGGTACTGAACCACACGTTCTACTTCCTCCAGTTCGCCCCCTCTCCTGCCCGTCACGAACCTGAAGGTCCCCTGGCCGACGCCATCCGCCGCGACTTCGGCAGTTTCGACAACTTCAAGAAAGAATTTACAGCAGCCGCCACCAGCCTCTTCGGCTCTGGATGGGCCTGGCTCTCGGCCGACAAGGATGGCAAACTGCACATCACGAAGGAAGCCAACGGCAGCAATCCACTCCGTGCGGGCCTCACGCCCCTGCTCACCTTCGACGTATGGGAGCATGCCTACTATCTGGATTACCAGAATCGTCGTGCCGACCATCTACAAGCACTGTGGAGTATCATCGACTGGCCAACAGTAGAAGAACGATTTAAATAATAGCTGAAAGCTGTTACACTAAACAAAAAACATTGGCTGCCTCAATCTGTTTTGAGACAGCCAATACTTTTTTTATCATCTTCCAAAGAATGTCTAGAAACAAAAAAGGAAGTCTAAAACCTGTAATTATCAGTGTTTTAATGACTTCCTTCTTTGTGATTCCGTTGCGATTCGAACGCAAGACCCACGCCTTAGAAGGGCGTTGCTCTATCCAGCTGAGCTACGGAACCAGCCTTAATTGCGGTGCAAAGGTAGTTCTTTTTGTCGAAACTGCAAAAAAATAGGAGTAAAACTTCAGAGAAAACATAAAATTCATTGTTTGTCCCTGCTGAAATAGTACCAGCAGACAACCAATAAGGGGATATATTGTATCAAAAAGGACACAATCTGCTGTCCTTGCCACCCCCAGTTGGCCAGTATCCATCCGCTGATACAAGTATCCAAACGAGAATAATCCAAGCAAGCGAACATCTGAGAGGCGAAAAAGCAGACGACCAGATAGAGAACCATGAATCGAGACAGGTACAACATCCCATTCACGACATCATAGTCACGCCGATAACGGCCGCTGATAAAGCCATAACACGTCCCCATCAATACTGCTCCCATTGCAAACAAGAACGAAAAGCCATCTACAAAGGGGGAACGAACCAATCCCCCATCAATGCCACGCAATACCGCCCACGGAGAGAAGGTTGCAAACAATACAATGATCCAATAGACAATCCCTACCAAGATGGAATTCTGTAGAGCCCTCCGCTCTTTGCGTGACAATTGGCGGCATTCGCTTGTCCGATGGCAATAAGACCATCCCCATTTCCGCATACACGCATCTGCCCAACCTGAATGCAAGCATACACTTACACCAGCCACAACCAGCAGGACAGGCCCCAATGCTCTGAACTCCACATAATTCTCTACGACATGGCGCAAAAGCCAGCGCAAACCTTCGGGACTCAGCAGACTTCGGACACGAATGACCTCTCCCGTTTCTGAGCGCACAATGTTCATGCCATAGACTTCTGAAATCCATGACAAAAACACGACCAGACATGCCAACAGAAAGAATACGGTAGCTGGGTGCCAGATGTATCGCTTACTCTTCATCCGCTTCCAAATTGTCTATATCAAGTATCCTCAACTCCAAAGCACGTACAACCAGACGGGTAGCATTCACACTCCCTCCTTCGTTGTGTGGGAAAAGGCGACCTACCAAATCGTTCTGACGCTTTTCCAACGACTTCACGCCAAACGGCATTCCCTTCAGATTGGCAATCATCTCTTTGGTGTAGCCTAGTGCCAGATGGCGCAAGAAACGTTCGTCATACTCGTCAATGTCGTAGCTGATGATGGCTTCCTGACGCTTGGCCTCGTTCAGCACCGAACGGCGGAATCGCTCTACAATCTTCTCCAGAATAGGATAATTGAAAACCAGTTTCTTACCGTCCATTACCGCCTGCACGTCTGTTTTTGTCAGCAGTTCGCCTGTCTTCAGGATGATTCCATCGGCTCCTGCATCCAGCACATCCACCCACAACTTTTCATTCAAGATTTCGCCTGTGAATATCAATACATGCACGCCCGGATACTTGCGAAAGATGTTTCGACAGATATCAACCCCGATTGTTGTGGAACCTCCCAGCCCCAAATCGAGCAATACCAGATCGGGCAGTTCCTTCTCCATCAGCGGCCAAAATTCCTGTTCTGTCATGGCGGTACCGATCACCTCCGCATCAGGAATCTCATGGCGGAAAATTTCTTCCGTTCCCTTCAACTCCAACTTTACATCTTCTACTATGATTACTTTATATTTCATCGTATCTATCGTTTTATAAATTCCTTATTTCTTTTTCCTATTTGCAAGGTACTGTAAAATAGAGCGTAAATCCCCGACCATCTCGGGCAGGCTCCGCATTGATGCGACAGCCACGCCGCCCTGCATATTCGTCATGGTCGCGGACAATCTGCTTGCACATCAGGTATTCTGTCCCTTGCAAGCGCCCGTCCCTGCCAGAAGTCATCCGCTCCAGGTTCGGATAGAACAAATGGTTCAATTCGTCCTGCGTCTTCCCACGTCGGGTATCTGTAAAGCAGAAGCGGACAAACCTTCCATCCGCACTTGCCTGAAGACGCAATTCTCCACTCGCAGGCACTGACAAGGCTTCGTCTATCAGGTTTTCGAACAAAAAATGCAACTGATGGACATCGCCCACTACCTGCCCTTCTGCCTCGCCCTCTATGGTCAGCGTGACTGACGCCCGACTATCTTTCACTGCCCTACGGAAGTATTTTTCAGCCGACTTTAGAAGTTCTGCCACAGGGATGACCATCCGTCGGAAAGTCACCTCTTCCAACTGGCGCGAAGCGCAGGAACTGAGCAACGTAAATATGCCTCGATAGTATTCGACCAATTCCTTGATATCTTTGACGGTTTCTTCTTCGCCAGCTGCATCCAAGGTCTGCGAACGGAGTCTTCCGACCAACTGTTTTATCCTATTCGGATAGTAAAGCGTCTCGTGCTTGATGGTAGACAGGCAGTTGTCCAGCACCATATTTTGCACATGCAGCTGGCTGTCTTCATAGGAAGCTCTCCGCGCCTCGTCCTCCGCCAGCTCGATATCGCGGTATTTGGTAGCCAATTTCACCACTGCATTGAAAAGCACGATGGACAGATAGCGCGCCATCAGTTCCAGCAGCAACTGGTCGCTTTCCTGTTCCATGCCCTGCCTGCGCTCCAAATGCAGAACGCCGATACAGCGCTTGGCCCCTCCTGCCTCCACCATCAGCGGCAGCATTTGTGTGTTTGAGGAAAACAGTGTTTTCTGCTCCTCAAAGCACTGTTTTATCAGTCGTATCTCTATGCTTTCGTCACCTCTTGCCCCACGAGGGCTACATGCATAATCCCAATGACGCGCATCTTCATTGTAGATCGCAATGCCCAAACGGTCGATGCCGACAAGTTCGTTGACGGCATGAAAAGTTTCATCCACAATCCGCTGGGGGATCAACTCCAAGCCCTCTTCCTCGCTTCCTGCCTCACGAGGAGTCATGCGCGAGGCTTTGAACACCAGACTGTCTATCTCGAGCACCTGCTCCAGGTTCCAACGATCGACCAACCGCTTGCGGAAGTAAAGGAAATAATATCCCAACGCCAAAACGAAGAAAAGAAAGACCGTCAGCCAAATGCCTACCATGCGGTTGCTGGCCGATCGCTCCAACTGGCGGCAATAGTCTTCCAGCGACTGGTCCTCGCCCAGCAATTTGTAGAGGGCCGTATAGGCATCGTTGTTGTACCGATAGGCATCCCAGCGCTTCAACGCCATAAAGGCCACCGCCGCCTCGTTGCGAATGTCCAATATCACATGGTAGTCCGTATCGAACCAGGCATTCCACCATTGCAACTCTGCCGCACTGCCCTCGCCCTCCAATGTCATCGGCACGTCGACACGCCCATCGCCATATCTGTCGGCATGCTCGTTCAGGCACCACATGGCGGAATCGACATACGCCAACGTCTGCTCGTATTGGCGGTCGATGTTGCTATAGTAGGCCGCATTGGCATAGTCTGACGCCCACAGTAACAGCTCGTCGTAGGCCCCATCCTCGATTTGCGACAGAGAGTCCTGCCCAACGACCGACAATGAATCAACCGCCTGCTTCGTCCCTGCCTGCGTATTTCCTCCCTCGCACGACACCAGCCCTGCTGACAACACTATCACAAGCAACGCCAGTGCTTTTCTCGCCCCTACAGGCAGGCGGAAGTAGAAACGGCTCCCCTTGCCCAGCTCGCTCTCGACACCCAACTTACACACGCTGAAAAGCGCATTCGTCTTCCGATATTTTTCGATGATTCCCTTGCAGTTCATCAATCCGAAACCACTGCCCTTGCTCTCCTTCAGCTCGTCGCGGTCGTCGGCATCGTTCATGCCAATGGCTTTCGGATCGTATATCTTTTCTTCGGTCAGACAGAGGACATCTTCCTTCGACAATCCACGCCCTGTATCCTCCACCGAGATTTCCACATAATCCCCACAACTTCCAGCATATACTTTCACGTGTCCTCCCTGCGGCGTATACTTGCGTGCGTTCTCTACCATTGTATTCAGCATAAACAAGGTCAGTGCCCGATCGGCTTTCACACAAGCGTCGGTAGGCACTACCTCGAACGTCTGCCTACGCATTTCGAACACACGTCTGCCTTTACCCAACAACGTAAAAAGGTCGTTGAGTTCGAAGTTCTCCACATGGAGGCTCAGCGCTCCCTGCTTCATCTTGATCCACAGGGCCAGGATGTCATTGTATTCATTGATGGTCGTCACCAGTTCGTCCATATACTGGTACTTCTCCGCTCGGACTTCTGCCTGACTGACAAGCCCCTTGCGCGTCAGCTTGTCCGCCTCGTTGGCCAAACGATCTATATAAGGATAAATGCCATTGACAATAGCCAGGCAGGCTTTCTTCTCCAGATTGCGCCGCTTGTTGTCGGCTATGTGCCGCTCGTAGACGTAGCGTTGTTTCTCCAGCCTACGCCGTTCGTCACCCAAGGTGATGGTAGCCATGCCGTTCTCCAATGCCCATTGCACATAGGGGTTCAGTATCTTCCATGCAGCCATCTGATCGCGCCCCATTTGCAGATGCGGAAACGCCAGCCTGCGATCTTCGATACAGAAATCTTTTGTACCAAAAAGTTTCTCTACATCGTCGGCTATGGCACGACAGATGGCATCGGCCACTTCCTCCTCTGCCTGGGCATCGGTAGGGATAGAAGCGGTTATCTTCTGGCCCACATCCAGCAAGAGCTGCAACCGTCGCAGATGCTCCTTGTTGCGTGCCTTCGAACGCCGATTGAAGAACCAGAAGAAGACAAGCACGGCTATGATACCTGCTACTACCACCAGCGACCACAAGTTCAGCTGGCGCACGCCTTTCTCCAAAGCCTCGTAGCGGCTTTCCAGCTCTTTGTCCTGACGGGTATCGTCCAAGATATCCAGATAAATATTGCGGTTATAATCCGAACATTCCTTCCTGCCCAGCCCGGCATAGGACACACTGAGCTGCTCGCGGATGCGCGAGATCCATTCGGGTACAGTCTTCAGCTTATGCTTCATCCAGCCCTGCTCTACAGGGATGGCATCACGACGGTCGAACATTTTCAGAAAATCAAGACTATCCTCCGCATGACAATAGCGCTGGTGATGCCTGTTCACATAGTCAAGCGCTACCTGCAACGTATCCAACGCCTCCTCGTAGCGTCCATGTTCGTTCAGATAGCACCCTATCGACACGTAAGTGCCTGCAAGCTGGTAAATATCACCATACTGAGCAAACTTCTGTAGAGCAAGCTGTCCCAATCGCATGGGAAGAAGCGTGTCTACAGGCAGCCCAAACCTCTCCAAGGCATGCCCACGATGGGTGCGGAAGAGTTCATAGGACTCAGGCGAAGCCATCAGCCCTGCCAGCCCCTGAATGCCTGTCGCTTCAAAATAAAGATAATCTGTATGCGACGCACCCAGCCAGGTGGCATACAATTCATCAAACTCACGCAAACTTCGCTCCTCCATCGTCTGGCTGTCCACAAGTCCTGCCATGCCACGGAGGTAATGATATTGGAGCCATTGGCTGGTATCTGCTGCCAAAGTGGTCACTTCGGGCACACGACTGATGCATTCCAACGCTTCGGAACGTTGCTGTAGATAATAGTAATAGACAGCCGACACCAGGTAAAACTCCGCACGGGCATATTCCAGCCGCTTGCGCCCACGCCCTTCGGCAAAGAGCGCATCGTCCTCGGCAATGCGGTTCAGGCGGCGCAGGGCACTGATGCGATAGTCATAAAACTCCTTGTTCATGGCCGTACGCTGATAGACCCTCATCAAGCCGATATCGGCCACCAGCAGTTCCAACTCGTTCTGCGTCTGGTCGCGGACGGACAAATACAACTCTTCTGCCTTCTCGTAATCCATCTGCATGAAGGCATGAAAAGCCAGATTGTTGCAAGCTTCGGCTTTGCCCGACCGATAGAAGCGAACACTTTGCGACGCCTGCTCTGCCGCCTCGTACAGCGAATCGAGGTTCTTGTAACGAAAGCTGTATGCAGCCCGGTTCAGCGAGTCTACCCGATGCACTTCTGCACGCGGAGCCATGCCTGTACACGAAGCCATTACCCCACACATCACTAGCAAACAGCTCCACACCGATAGTTTCCTATGTCGTCCGAACATTCTTTTCTGCATAGAAACAAAGCTACGAATAAAATCCATAATAACCTTGCAGGAAAGCAAAGAAAAAACGTTTATTATCATTACACAAAGCCTGGCAAAGGAATAGCCATCCTTCCAGACATCGGAAGGAAAAAAGGGCACATTACATTTTTGTAACAGAAGTCTTGGGGGAAATCGGCAAGAAATACCTACCTTTGCAGAAGTTTAACAAAATAGGTAACTTCTATTAATAATACAATGAGCGAAAAAGCACCTTTTTTGGTATTCTCAGGAACAAACTCGAGATACCTTGCAGAGAAAATCTGCGCAAGCCTGAATTGCCCGCTGGGACAAATGAACATCACCCACTTTGCCGATGGTGAGTTCGCCGTTTCTTACGAGGAATCCATCCGCGGAGCAAATGTTTTTCTGGTTCAGTCCACTTTCCCCAACTCGGACAACCTGATGGAACTGTTGCTGATGATTGACGCTGCCAAGCGCGCATCTGCCAAGACCATCAATGCCGTTGTGCCTTACTTCGGCTGGGCCCGTCAGGACAGAAAAGACAAGCCACGTGTTTCCATCGGCGCCAAGCTGGTAGCCGACCTGCTCTCTGTAGCCGGTATCGACCGTCTGATCACGATGGACCTGCATGCTGACCAGATCCAAGGTTTCTTCGACATTCCTGTAGACCACCTGTATGCATCGGCCGTATTCTTGCCCTACATCCAGTCGCTCAAGCTGGAAGACTTGGTTATTGCTACGCCCGACGTAGGAGGTTCGAAGCGTGCCAGCACGTTCTCCAAATACCTGGGTGTACCCCTGGTACTTTGCAACAAGTCGCGCGAGAAAGCCAACGAGGTTGCTTCCATGCAGATCATCGGTGACGTAAAAGACAAGAACGTTGTCCTGGTAGACGACATCGTGGACACGGCAGGCACCATCACCAAAGCAGCCGACATCATGCTGGCCGCAGGCGCCAAGTCCGTACGTGCTATTGCCAGCCATTGCGTAATGTCCGATCCTGCTTCGTTCCGCGTACAAGAGTCAGGTCTGACAGAGATGGTATTTACCGACAGTATCCCCTACTCCAAGAAATGTGCGAAAGTAAAACAGCTCAGCATCGCCGACATGTTTGCCGAAACCATCAGACGAGTAGTGAACAACGAATCTATCAGCTCACAATATCTGATCTAAACTGATACGAACAGTCAACAAAAATAATAAAGGGCTGCATCCTTCTTCTATCGTATGGATGCAGCCCTTTCTATTTTGTCTTATCGTTAAGAATCAGTTGTTGGGAGCAATACGTCCCATCTTGTAGGTTATCTGGCGGATCAACTTACCATTCTTGTCTTTCTCTACAAAGAGGCCGTTTTTCTTGCCTTGCTTGAAGACGCCTTCAGCCGTATTTCCATCTTTGTCCGTCTGAATGCCTTTTCCTTCCTCCAATCCGTTGACAAATCCGCCTTCGTAGCGTGTTCCGTCCGCCATCTTCAGCTTCCCTTGTCCGTCGAACTGATTGTGTTTCCATTCGCCCTCGTAAGAGTCGCCGTTGTTCCACTTGTAGACACCATAGCCGTTTCGTTCGTTGTCAGCCCAATCGCCGTCGTAGACAGCACCATTGGCCCACGTGAATGTTCCCTTGCCATGCTGACGGCCGTTCATGAAACCACCCACGTACTTGTCGCCGTTGGCATGGATGTAGATGCCTTCGCCTGTACGCTCACCCTGCACGTAGGAACCTTCGTAGCGGTCGCCCGTGTGGAAGGTATAGATACCCTTTCCGTGCTGCATGTCTTCCTTCCATTCGCCCGTATATTTATCGCCGTTGGCATATTCGAAGGTACCTTCACCACTACGGAAATCGTCCTTCCAATGGCCTTCGTAACGGCTACCGTCGTTCCATACGAGGGTTCCAGTTCCGTTCTTCTTGTCGTTCTTCCACGAACCTGTGTACTTCGAACCGTTTTTCCACGTGTAGGAACCTTGTCCTTCGCGCTTGTCGTTCTGCCAGTTTCCTTCGTAGACGTCGCCGTTGTAGTAGTACATGGTGCCCTCGCCGCTTTGGAAGTCCTGATACCACATGCCTTCATAGCGGTTGTTGTTCAGGAAATAGTAGATACCCTTTCCATGCTGCTGGTCCTGATACCATTGTCCTTCGTAGCGTTCGCCGTCAGAGAAGGTATAGACGCCATATCCCTGACGCTTGCCTTTCTCGTACTCGCCCTCGTAGGTATCGCCCGACTTGAATACGGTTTTTCCTTTTCCACTCGGCTTGCGGCCTTTCATCTCGCCGTTGTAGACAGAGCCGTCCTTGAAGGTATAGGTACCGATCTTTACTTCCGAAGAAAGCGATCCTTTCAACTTGCTGAAGAAGCCTCCTTCGCTCTGCGCCACAGCCCCTTGGGAGAGACAGGCGCATACAAGTGCTATATATAGACAGTTTATTTTCATGCTGACAATCTCTTTACTTTTATACAACTCAACTCACAAAGGTACAATTTATCCCCGACAGCGGAAAATGCCCTCTTGCTTTTTAGGACATTTTTTTACCCGATACCACTTCTTTTAAATTCTCTTTGCAAAAATATTTTTGTGCCAGATGAAGCAGTTCCTCAGCCGTCACCTGACTGATGGCTTCCTGCACTTCTCCAAAATAAGTAGCCGGCAGACGGGAGGTCTGAAGATAAATCCAGGCATCGGACAGGGAGAAGGCCGACTCGTAGTTGCGGCACAGCTCGCCCAGCATGTAGTTCTTCACCATGGAGAGTTCTTCGTCACCCACAGGCTCATGGCAGAGGCAGTCCATCTCGCGATATACTTCGTCGATGAGGGGCTCCACATACTCGTTGGCCGTCTCGGAAGAGATGAACAGCACGCTGCTGCCCGGACAGGAGACAAGTCCTGCGGAAATGCCGTAGGTGTAGCCTTTCTCCTCGCGGATGTTCGACATCAGGCGGCTGCCGAAGTATCCTCCAAAGACAGTGACCAACACACGCAGTTTCTGATAGTCGGGATGGTGGCAGGGAATGGTCAGCATGCCCATCCTGACGGCACTCTGCATGGCATCGGGGCGTTCGACGAACACACGGCGGACGTCTGCGGGAGTAGGTTCAAAATGCACGCGCTCGGTCTGACGGGCAGAAGCGCCAAAATGTCCCGTCCCAAAGCAGGTTTCCAACCGCCGCAAGCAGTCGTCCGTCACCTTGCCGGCCACGTATATCGAGCAGTTGGCCGCATGGTAGTGGCGGTTGTAGAAATCACGCAACACGTCGGACGTGATGCGGCGATAGTCGGCTTCGCCCACCATCCGACCGCTGGGATGTCCTGCGCCATAGAGGTTTTCCATCAACCCGCGATGCGCCAGGAAGTCCACCTTCTGCATATTCACCTTGAACTGCTGGACGTTGTTCTCCACCACCGTGGCCAGCTCGTCGTCGGGGAAAAGCGGCTCCTTGACCAGGCTCTCCAGCACGTCGAGCGTCTGGGGCAGGTATTTGTTGAGCGAATAGAGGGTGACAAAGGCATGCTCCGATGCGCTCGAGAGGTCGAGCCACGCACCATAGTAATCCAGCCGTTCGGCTATCTGGGCGGCAGTATAGCGGCGTGTGCCTTCGCGCAGCATGCGGTTGGTGAACAGTGCCTGCAAGGGTTGGCTCTGATGCCAACGGCCGCCTGCCATCAGGATGTCGATGCGCACCACCTCGTTATCGCCTGCATTGAGCACATTGAGGGCGACTCCGTTGGGCAGTGTCATGCGTTCGGGCGCCTGCACCTTCAGGTGTTCAGGCTTTTTTATTTCGGGTTGGAGAGTTCTGTCTATCATTTCTTGAATTGAAAATTGAGAATTGAAAATGGAAAATCATCCATAACCAATTATCCACTATCCATTATTCATTAGTTCTTTCAGCCCCTGGCAAACGTAGCCGCGCTCCATATCGGCAGGCTTCAGCACACGGCCGTCGCACGACAGGAGGTCGATGTCCAGCCGCACAATCTCGCGCGACTTGTCCTCGGGCACACGGCCTGCCTCGCGCTCGATGGCTTTCAGACAGGCACGCACCTCGTCGGCGCAGAGGTCGGAATGGAAGCAAGCCACCTGGTTGGAGAACCGGCAGGGACGATGCAGGTACAAGGGAGCGGTCTCTTCTTCGCAGGAGAAGCGGATGTCGGCAAAGAGTTCCGACAAGCGCCTGCGCGCCAGAAGCATGTTCTGACGGCGGCCTTCGTTGCTACCGATGCTCACCAGGTACTCCATCGCGGCACGTCAGTTGAACAGGTCGTCCAGCCCCATGTCGGGCGTCGGTTCGTCCACCTCCTCGTACACCTCGCCGTTGTCCTTGCAGGGATCGTAGTTCTCGGGCAGTTGGAAGGTCTCCGTCTCGTCGTAACCCAACGTCTTGTCGGCATAGACCTTGTTCATGTATTTCGTCCAGATGGGCAGGGCCATGGAGGCTCCCTGTCCGTGGAGCATGGTGTCGAAGTGGATGTCGCGGTCTTCGCCTCCCACCCAGCAGCCCGATACGAGCGAGGGGGTGAAGCCCATGAACCAGCCGTCGGCGTTGTAGTTGGTAGTACCTGTCTTGCCGCCCATGTCGGCCTTGACGCCCAGACGGCGCACACGTCCGCCTGTACCTTCGTTGATGACGGCACGCAGCATGACGAGCATCTTGTAGGCGCTGGAGGTGCTGATGACTTCGTTCATCTCGGGCGAGAAGGTGGCCAGCACGTTGCCCTCGTTGTCCTCGATGCGGGTGACGAGCAGCGGAGCCACGCGGATGCCGCGGTTGGGGAAGGCGGTGTAGGCGCTCACCATCTCGGCGACGGATATCTCACAGGGGCCGAGGCAGAGCGACACGCTGGGCACGATTTCGCGGTTGCGCACGCCGAAGGTCTGCACCAGGCGCTTCAGTTCGTAGGGGTTGAGCTTGCTCATGAGGTAGGCCGTAATCCAGTTGTCGGAGTTGGCCAGGCCCCACTTCAGGGTCACCATCTCGCCGATGCGCTTGTTGTTGGCGTTGCGGGGCGTCCAGGGGATGCCGTTCTCGTCGAGCAGGGTGTAGGACACGTGGCGTGCCTCGTCGCAGGGCGAGAAGCCGTTCTCCATGGCCAGGGCGTAGACGTAGGGCTTCATGGTCGAACCGATCTGACGGCGGCCCACCATGGCCATGTCGTACTGGAAGTAGTGGTAGTTGGGACCGCCCACATAGGCCAGCACATGTCCGTTGCGGGGATTCATCGACATGAAGCCGGCACGCAGGAAGTGCTTGTAATAGCGGATGGAGTCGAGCGGCGTCAGCACAGTGTCCACCTCGCCTGCCCAGCTGAAGACGGACATCTCCTGCGGGGTGTTGAAGGCCTTCATGATTTCCTTCTCCGAAGCTCCGCTCTTCTTCATCAGGCGGTAGCGGTCGGTCTGGCGAATGTTGCGCAGCAGGATTTCGTCGACCTGCTCCTGCGTCAGGCGGAAGCTGTAGGGAGCCTTCTTGCGGCCCTTCTTCTCCTTGAAGAAGTAGCCTTGCAGCTCTTTCAGATGCTCGGTCACGGCCTCTTCGGCATACTTCTGCATGCGCGAGTCGATGGTAGTGTATATCTTCAGTCCGTCGGTATAGAGGTTGTACTTCTTGCCGTCCTTCTTGGTATTCTTCTCGCACCAGCCGTAGAGGGGGTTGTTCTCCCAGTCGAGCGAGTCTTCGTAGTACTTCTGCATCTGCCAGCCGCGATATTCGGACTTGACGGGCTTCTTGGCCGTCAGCACCGTACGCAGGTATTCGCGGAAGTAGGGCGCAGGTCCTTCCTTGTGGTCCACGCGGTTGTACTTCAGCTTCAGGGGCAGTGCCTGCAGGGAGTCGCGCTGAGCCTCGGTCAGGTAGCCCGCCTTGCGCATCTGGTCGAGCACCACGTTGCGGCGTCCGCGGGTACGCTCAGCGCGGCGCACGGGGTTGAAGAGCGAGGGGTTCTTGCACATGCCCACCAGCGTGGCGGCTTCTTCAATCTTGAGGTCCTTGGGGTCGCATCCGAAGTAGGTGTAGGCAGCAGTCTTCACGCCCACGGCATTGTTCAGGAAGTCGAACTTGTTGAGGTACATCGTCAGGATCTCTTCCTTCGTGTAGTAGCGCTCCAGCTTGACGGCGATGACCCACTCGATGGGTTTCTGGAAGAGACGCTCCAGCGTGTTCTCCGCGCTGGGCGAATAGAGCTGCTTGGACAGCTGCTGGGTGATGGTACTACCACCGCCGGCATTCTTCTGCATCAGGATGCCGCGCTTCACAACAGCACGGAACAGGGCCTTGGCGTCGATGCCCGAATGCTCGGCAAAGCGCACGTCTTCCGTGGCGATGAGGGCGTTGATGATGTGGGGAGACAGGTCTTGATAACCCACGTAGACGCGGTTTTCCTTGCTGTACGAATAGGTGCCCAGCGTCTTTCCGTCGGCCGAAAAGACCTGTGTGGCAAACTTGTAGTTAGGGTTCTCCAGGTCTTCGACGGGCGGCATGTAGCCTATCCAGCCTTTCGAGATGGAGGTGAACACCAGCACGCATGACAGCAGCATGACGGCCAGCAGTATCCAGAGGGTTATGATGACTTTCTTGATCATGTTCCGAGTTTCGTTTTTACTTTGATTTAATAACGTGCAAAGATACAACTTCCGGCGCAATTACACAAGAGGAAGCTTCACTTTTCGGCGGCTTTTCAAGGCCGGAAACGCACGTCTGTCCGGCAGTCCTTCCGATAAACACTTTTTAACTTACACAATTACAAATTACAATTACAGTTAGACGAAAGTGAGTTTCCGCATCCATCAGATTAAATAGTATATTATAAATTTATTATATTATATATTATATATATATTATAATTATATATATAATATATAATATAATAAACATATATATAAGGGGCATGGGAGAAGCGAGCAAAAAACGATATTGACCTAACTGTAATTGTAATTTGTAATTGTGTAAGTTAACAAATGTGAATAAAATCCATTCCTTCCCTGCATTCGGCAGACACAAAAACAGCTTGTTTCCTGAGCAGCCGGACACCCCGTTTTCCCACCCATCACAACGCACCGCCCTGCCCGCCCGAAAGCATCGTTTTCCCGACTGAAAAACAATGCATTAGTTTTATTAACACAACAGGACGGTCTCGTTAACACCTTTTCAGACGCCGGCGGGACTCTATTTTTGGCGCTTCGGCGGGAGATGCCTACCTTTGTAGGGACGGGAGGAAAAATGGCGGCGGACGGAAAAAAATCGGGGCACAAGCTTCCAACTACCGCAGTTTTTGCCTACCTTTACACTCTCGAAAGGCAGTGAAAGGTGAGAGGAGAACAAATATCGAAACTTGTTTCAGATATTTTTATCCCGAACCGCCTCCTGTCTTATTCAAGAATTAACAAGAACAACAACGATATGGAAAACAGAAGTTTAGTGACCATCGCCGAACACAGCAAGGAGAAAATCCTCTATATGCTGGAAATGGCAAAGCAGTTTGAAGAACGTCCCAACCGCCACCTGTTGTACGGAAAGGTCGTGGCAACCTTATTTTTCGAACCCTCGACGCGCACACGCCTCAGCTTCGAGACGGCGGCCAACCGCCTGGGCGCACGCGTCATCGGCTTCAGCGACCCCAAGGCTACCAGCTCGTCGAAGGGCGAGACGCTGAAGGATACCATCAAGATGGTGAGCAACTATGCCGACATCATCGTGATGCGCCACTACCTGGAGGGAGCCGCCCGCTATGCCAGCGAGGTGACCGACGTGCCCATCGTGAACGCCGGCGACGGAGCCAACCAGCACCCCTCGCAGACCATGCTCGACCTCTACTCCATCTACAAGACGCAGGGCACGCTGGAGAACCTGAACATCTTCCTCGTAGGCGACCTGAAATACGGACGTACCGTACACTCGCTCCTGATGGCCATGCGCCACTTCAACCCCACCTTCCACTTCATCGCCCCCGACGAACTGAAGATGCCCGAAGAGTATAAGATATACTGCCGCGAGCACGGCATCCGCTACGTGGAGCACACGGACTTCACCGAGGAGACCATCGCCGAGGCGGACATCCTGTACATGACGCGCGTGCAGCGCGAACGCTTCACCGACCTGATGGAGTACGAGCGCGTGAAGAACGTCTACATCCTGCGGGGGAAGATGCTGGAGCACACCCGCCCCAACCTGCGCATCCTGCACCCCCTGCCCCGCGTGAACGAGATTGCCTACGACGTAGACGAAAGCCCCAAGGCCTACTACTTCCAGCAGGCTCAAAACGGCCTCTACGCCCGCGAAGCCATCCTCTGCGACGTGCTGGGCATCACTTTGGATGAATTGAAAATGGAGAATGGATAATGGAAAATTAGTGAATCATTTCCATTGTCAGTCCCCCCAAAAAATTATCAATTATCAATTTTCAATTTTCAATTAAAGAAATGAACGAAAAGAAAGAATTGCAGGTAGCCGCGCTGGAGAACGGCACCGTCATCGACCATATCCCCTCCGAAAAACTGTTTACCGTGGTGTCGCTGCTGGGCCTGGAGCACATGAGCAACAACATCACCATCGGCTTCAACCTCAACAGCAAGAAGCTGGGCAAGAAGGGCATCATCAAGATTGCCGACAAGTTCTTCTGCGACGACGAAATCAACCGCATCGCCGTCGTGGCGCCCAACGTGAAGCTGAACATCATCCGCAACTACGAGGTGGTGGAGAAGCGCGAAGTGAAGCTGCCCGACGAGCTGCATGGCATCGTGAAGTGTGCCAACCCCAAGTGCATCACCAACAACGAGCCCATGCCCACCCGCTTCCACGTCATCGACAAGGAACGCTGCATCATCAAGTGCCACTATTGCGAGAAGGAGCAGACGAGGGAGGAAATCGAAATCATTTAATTGAAAATGGAGAATTGAAAATTGAAAATGGAGAGCGAAAACCATATCTTGAAGTTCAACACCATTGAGGTAAAGAGCTATGATTTCGCCATCCGCATTGTCAATCTTCACAAATATCTGAACCGACAGAAAGAGATTCATTCCTTGTCCAATCAGATGCTTCGAAGCGGCACCGCTATCGGAGCGCTGATTCAAGAAGCCGTTCATGCACAGAGCAAGGCCGATTTTCTGAACAAGATGAATGTCTCGCTGAAAGAGGCAAACGAAACCATGTATTGGATACGCTTGTTGCACAGCACCCATTACTTGAAAGACAACGAATTCGCCTCCATTCATAAAGATTGCGAAGAAATCGTTAAACTATTGGCAAGCATCGTAAAAACGACCAAGGCCAGTCTGAACAGATAATTTTTCAATTTTCAATTCTCAATTTCCAATAAAACAATGTTCAAAACAGATAATTTTCAATTCTCAATTTTCAATTTTCAATTAAATAAATGAAAGAAGACTGGAAACCCGGCACCCTCATCTACCCCCTGCCCGCCGTCCTGGTGAGCTGCGGAAGCACGCCCGAGGAATACAACATACTCACCGTGGCGTGGACAGGCACCCTCTGCACCAACCCACCCATGTGCTACATCTCCGTCCGCCCCGAACGCCACTCCTACGACATCATCCGCCGCAACATGGAGTTCGTCATCAACCTCACCACGAAGGACATGGCACGCGCCACCGACTGGTGCGGCGTACGCTCGGGCCGCGACTACAACAAGTTCAAGGAGATGGGCCTCACGCCCGGACGTTGCACCGTGGTGCAGGCACCGCTCATCGAAGAGTCGCCCCTCTGCATCGAGTGCCGCGTCAAGGAAATCGTGTCGCTGGGCTCGCACGACATGTTCATCGCCGACGTGGTGAACGTACGCGCCGAAACCAGCCACCTGAACCCCGACACGGGCAAGCTGGAACTGGCCGAGACGAATCCGCTGGTCTACGTCCACGGCGGCTACTACGAACTGGGCCCCAAGATCGGCAAGTTCGGCTGGAGCGTCGAAAAGAAGAAAAGTTAAACAACAGACAAACGAAGGAACGACATGAAAAGAAACAGAGCTTCCCTCTTGCTTGCCCTGCTGACGGCTTCCACACTGGCGTACGGACAACCGTCGGCCAACCCCGATGCCGATGCACAGGCTGACAAGAAAAAGCGAAAGACGGAAACGTCCATCAACTTTGGTGCCAAGGGCGGATTTACCGCCTCTCTGTTCCTCGTGTCCGACCTCAGCATCAACGGAACCCATGTAGAACAGGTGCAGAACAACTACAAGATAGGCTACTTCGCCTCCCTGTTCATGCGCATCAATTTCGACCGCCACTTCCTGCAGCCCGAATTGTCCTACACCATCAACCGTTGCAACATCACCTTCGACAAGCCGCTGCCCGTAGACAATGCTCCCGAAGGCACCCTGCCCGAACAGGGAAGCATCACCTCGTCTATCCACAGTGTCGAAATCCCTGTCATCTACGGCTACAACATCATCAAGGACGGCCCCTACAGCCTGGCCGTCTTCGGAGGACCGAAGCTGCGCTACATCTGGGACAAAAAGAGTAAAGTCACCTTCGAAAACTTCAACATGGACAACATCCGCGAAGAACTTTACCCCTTCAATGCCAGCCTGACCGTGGGCGTGGCAGTCACCATTTCGCGCATCTTCTTCGACTTCCGCTACGACATCGGCCTGCACAACATCTCTAAGAAAATCACCTACGACATGCCCGACCTCCAGCCTTCGCCCGGCGAAAACATCCCTGACAAAGAGATACGCTTCACCCGCAAAGACAATGTACTCAGTTTCTCGTTTGGCGTGTTTTTTTAAACAAAATGACGCATATATTCATTTATTTGCTTACATTTGTAAACTTCTTAAAGAAAGAACTATTAATCTATTATAGAAACACATGAAAAGAGACGATTTAATTTTCGACATCATCGAAAAAGAACACCAACGTCAGCTCAAAGGCATTGAACTGATCGCATCAGAAAACTTCGTAAGTGACCAAGTCATGCAGGCCATGGGCTCCTGCCTCACCAACAAGTATGCCGAAGGCTACCCAGGCAAGCGCTACTACGGCGGTTGCGAAGTGGTGGACCAGAGCGAACAGATCGCCATCGACCGCATCAAACAGATATTCGGAGCCGAATGGGCCAACGTACAGCCCCACTCGGGCGCACAAGCCAACGCAGCTGTCTTCCTGGCCGTGCTCAACCCTGGCGACAAGTTCATGGGCCTGAACCTGGCTCATGGCGGACACCTGTCGCATGGTTCACTGGTGAACACGTCGGGCATCATCTACCACCCCTGTGAATACAACCTGAACAAGGAAACAGGCCGTGTAGACTACGACCAGATGGAAGAAGTGGCCCTGCGCGAACACCCGAAGATGATCATTGGCGGCGGTTCGGCCTACTCACGCGAATGGGACTACAAGCGCATGCGCGAAATAGCCGACAAGGTGGGCGCCATCCTGATGATCGACATGGCACACCCCGCCGGCCTTATCGCTGCAGGCCTGCTGGACAACCCTGTGAAGTATGCCCACATCGTCACCTCGACCACTCATAAGACCCTCCGCGGCCCTCGTGGCGGTATCATCCTCATGGGCAAGGACTTCCCCAACCCCTGGGGCAAGAAGACACCAAAGGGCGAAATCAAGATGATGTCACAACTGCTCGACTCGGCCGTATTCCCTGGTATTCAAGGCGGCCCGCTGGAGCACGTCATCGCTGCCAAGGCTGTTGCCTTCGGCGAAATCCTCCAACCCGAATGGAAGGAATATGCCGCACAGGTACAGAAAAACGCCGCCGTGCTGGCACAGGCGCTCATCGACCGTGGCTTCTCTATCGTGAGCGGCGGTACGGACAACCACTCCATGCTCGTCGACCTTCGCACGAAGTACCCCGACCTGACTGGTAAAGTAGCCGAGAAAGCCCTTGTATCGGCCGACATCACCGTCAACAAGAACATGGTGCCTTTCGACAGCCGTTCAGCTTTCCAGACTTCAGGTATCCGCTTGGGTACGCCTGCCATCACGACTCGTGGCGCCAAGGAAGACCTGATGCTCGAAATTGCCGAAATGATCGAAACTGTGCTCTCCAACGTAGACAACGAAGCCGTTATCGCACAAGTTCGTGCACGCGTCAATGAAACAATGAAGAACTACCCGATCTTCGCTTATTGAGTAAATTGAGAATAGAAAATTAGGACAAAAAAAGAGTGCATCCCTTAGGACGCACTCTTTTTTTCTATATAGGAATTGCTAATTGAATTCTCAATTCTCCATTTTCAATTTTCCATTAACTCAGCCCTTCTATCAACCCGTTTACGATATCGATATGTTCTGCCTGAGGCACCTTGGGAAGGCCAGGCATACGCAAGATTTCGCCCGCAATCGCCACAATCATTTCGGCACCATGGTTGATGACAATATCCTTGATGTGGAACTCAAAATTATCTACCGCCCCATAAATCTTCGGATCGGCCGAGAAGGAATATTGTGTCTTGGCAATGCAAATCGGATAATGCGTAATGCCCATCTGCTCAATGAGTTTGAGCATTTTACGTGAATGAATACTATAAGTCACCACGCTCGCTCCATAGAGGTTGCAGGCCACTTTCTCGATCTTACGCTCTACGCTGTCCGTCTCTTCGTACGTGAAGGCAAGCGGCTGGGAAGGCCGTTGTTCGATGGTATCCACCACCAGACGGGCCAGGTCGACGGCTCCTTCGCCTCCTTCTGCAAAGGCGTTGTTGATGGCAAAACCCACACCCAGCTTCTCTTCGCAATGACGGCGGATGGCTTCCACCTCCTCGTCCGTATCGCTGGCAAAGCGATTGAAGGCCACCACAACGGTCTGTCCGAAGGAACGCAGGTTGCGCACGTGTTTGTCCAAGTTGCCAAAGCCCTGCTTCAACCCTTCCATGCTCGGCTCCTTGATGCGGTCGAGGCTCACGCCACCATGCATCTTCAATCCTTGGGCCGTAGCTACAATGATGGTCAGCTTGGGTTGCAAGCCACTCTTGCGGCACTTGATATTATAGAATTTTTCCGCACCCAGATCGGCGCCGAAGCCAGCTTCCGTCACCACATAGTCGCCGAAGGTCATCGCCATCTTCGTAGCGAGGATGGAATTGCATCCGTGGGCGATGTTGGCGAAAGGACCGCCATGTACGAATGCCGCCGTGCCTTCCGTGGTTTGCACCAGGTTGGGGTTGATGGCATCCTTCAGCAGGACGGTGATGGCGCCGGCCACACCCAATTCCTTCACTGTAAAGGGGGTGCCGTCGAAGCGGAAACCGAGGATGATGTTCTCGATGCGACGGCGCAAGTCATCCTGATCCTTGGCCAGGCAGAGAATGGCCATGATTTCCGAAGCAGGCGTGATGTCGAAGCCCGACTCCTGTGTCACGCCGTTGGTGCTCGGTCCCAAGCCGGTCACGATGCTGCGCAGGGAGCGGTCGTTCACGTCGAGTACACGCCGCCAGATGATTTCCTTCAGCCCGAAGCCGTCGGCCTGATGCTGGTAAAGGTAGTTGTCGAGCAAGGCCGAAATCATGTTATGGGCAGAGGTGATGGCGTGGAAGTCGCCTGTAAAGTGCAGGTTGATTTTCTCCATGGGCAGTACCTGCGCATAGCCGCCGCCTGCTGCTCCACCCTTCATGCCGAAGCAGGGACCTAAAGAAGGTTCGCGCAAGGCCACAATGGCTTTCTTACCTATCTTATTCAATCCCAGCGCCAGGCCGATGGAAACGGTGGTCTTACCGATACCCGCCTTAGTGGCCGTGATGGCCGTCACCAGAATCAGATTGCTTTGCTTTACTTTTTCTTCATCGATGAGATGAATGGGAATTTTGGCGATGTAGCGGCCGTAGTTTTCCACTTCTTCGCGAGGTATGCCGACGCTCTCAGCCACCTGCTTGATTTTCTTGAGCTCGATGCTGCGAGCTATTTCGATGTCCGACTTCATAGAGGTATTCAAATGATTTAAAAAATGAAAGTGCAAAAGTACGAAAAAGCCCGCAGCCAGCCAACGAAAGTCTATTGCAATTGCAGAGTGTAGTTCAAATTCGAGTCAATCGGTCGCAACTCGCGGTCGAGCATGGTCAGTTTGTCACCTCCGAACAAGAAGTTCATCGTGTCCTCAGCCTTGTCGAAAGGCACAAACTGAAGGACAGTAGCGTTCTTGTCTACGGCATTGCCACGCAAGGTGTACTGGCGTCCGCAGAACTCGTAGGTCTGGTCCTTCCCGTCCTCAGCCTCCAGGTAGGTGAGGCTCGCTCTGAACACGCCGTCGCCGCTATGCTCGTAGTTGTAGAGGGTGATATCGTAGACGATGCCCGGGCATGAAGCGGCTGGCAACGTGCCACGATAGACGCGCGTCTGCAACTGACCCGTACCTTCCGCCTTCTGAAGGGAGTCGAGCAACGCCTTGTCCTTACCCAAGACAGGCACTTCCTTCACCCGATAGTAATCGATGCGATAAGCACCGTTCTTGCCCAGCTTCAGGGAGTCTGCCGTGAGGGACACCACGTCCAGCGTGTCCGAAAAGTCCAGCGTCTGCCCATTGCCGATGCTCTTGCCGTTGAGCACCAGCTTGCCATCGGCCAGGCTCCACGATTCATACTTCAACGTAGCCATGCCAATGGAAGTAGCGGTGCCGTCGGCGTTCAGCGTCACTCCCTGCGTAAATTGGGAGTTGACGGGCATCACCTCCAACCAGTTTCCTACAAATTCTCTCTCTTCTTTTTGTGTGGCCGTGTGGCACGAGGCCAACAAACCGGCAGCCACGGCCAGCATCATTGTTTTTTTCATGATTTATATCTTCTTATATAGATTGATTGTTTCGAGTTATTTTTCCTGCTCCACGAAGTTGATGGATGTACCATCCCCCGTGAGTGTGAGGGTTACCTGCTTACCTTTGCCCCTAATGTCGGCCAGCGGATTCCGATAGCCGTAGCCCGAGGCGGTGACATACTGGCGGAGCAGATAGTCGATGCCGTTGTAGCGGATTTGTGCCACCCCTGCCTGGGTGAAGAAGACGGCGGAGAGTTTTTCTCCTTTCGCACCCACGAACTCGGCCTTGAGCTGGTTTTCACAACCGGTCGAAGCATACAACACCTTTCCACCCCGGCTCACCAACCATTCGTTACCACACTTTTCCAGCATGTAGGTATCGTCGTCCTCCACATTCCATACGGCCGTACCATCAGGGCGGACACGCTTGTCCAATACGACGGTTTCCTGCGGCAGGAACACTTCTGCCTTGGACGAGTCGGACGGAAATACGACATAGCCTGCCATCGTGGCTTGCGGGTCGGTGGCCGACAGGACGCGTGCACCTTCCTCGAAGATGCGGATTTTCTTATCGAGTACTTTGGAGTAGGTGTAACCTTGGGCGGCATCGCTCGCTCCAATAGGGGCTTCTGCCTTGTCGGGGCTTTTGGCCTGCTTGCTACCACACGACATCAGTAACAACAGAGCGGCCAGACAAATAAAGTTTCTTTTCATCTCAAATAAAGTTTTAATAGTTTATACATTCAGTCCAGTTTTCCTTTTTATGAAACAGGCGTCGGACTTGCATCATCGACCTGCACGACAAAAATAGGCAAAAACACCCATGTCCGCAAGCCGACAGACGTCGCCTGTTATGAAGTATAACAAATAATGTATGAAATAGTGCGTTGAACGCACGAAATATTATTTCCCGAAGACCAGATAGTTCGTGTTAGGATAGACATGCTCCTGCGAAACTCCCAAAAAGAGGGTATCACCATCCACCTTGCAGAAGGCATAGGCATCGCCACCAGGCAGGTAGAGGGCGTCGTGCATGCCATAGTCGGCCAGGGCTTCCGAGAAGTCGTAGAGCGACTCGCGCTGGCGGCTCACCACCACATAGACGCGGGCGTCGTCGGCCTTCCGCGCCACCGCCCGCCGCAGGGATTTTCCCTTCAGGCGGTTGGGCCATATCTTTCCGTCGGCCACCAGCGCATATTGCCTGAAGAAGGAGCCTTGCCGCGAGGCGCAATAGTTCATCACCGTGTCCGAAGCCGAAACGCCCAGAAAGAGCTGCCCTTCGAGCAGGGCGCCATACCCCTCCTTCCGCTTGCCGTTGCCATAGCGGCGTCCGTCCAAGACGAAGTCGCCCACAATGCCCAAGTTGTCCTTGCGCACATCGGCGGCAGGCAGGGCCATGAGCACCGTCGTGTCTTGCGCGGCAGGGCGCCCAATGCACAGGCGCGCTTTGGCTCCCTCGATGACAAACACCTGCATCGGGACGTCGTTCACCGTATCGTCCACGACGCTGATGCGTACCTCCTTCGTCACGCCCGCCGCGGGTTGCTGCCCGTCTTCCAGAAGTGCCAGGTCGCTTTCCAAGGGGAAAGCATCGTTTTCCTGTGGAGAAACGGCCGTTTTCCTGAGGAGAAACCAGCCAGTTATCAGAAGGGCTACAACCAAGGCGGGCAACAGATACCCAAGGAAGCGCTTGCCGCCTCCCCGCTTCCGTCCGCCGCCTGCCTGACCCAATACCTGTATTTCGTCTTCTTCGTGTCTCTTCATAATCCTACCTCCTTTTCCAACAATTCCTTCAGCTGCCGCAGGGCCTCGCGCGAAGCCGAGAGCCTGAAAGCTCCGTCCAGCCTGCTGTCCGACAAAACCAGTTCCTGCTTCGTCAGATTGATTTTATAGATGTAGTTGCGATTAATGATCAGGCTCTTCCCGATGCGGATGAAGCAGGCCGCCTCTTCGGCCAGCTGGGTCTCGACCAGCTTCTGCATGCGCAGGAGGTTGAAGGCAAAGACGTGCTCCGTGCGGTCGTGAAGCACCACCGTCACATAGTTGCCGTCCGAGGAGATATAGGCTATCCGCTCCGGCTTCATCCTGACCAGCTCGTTCGAGTTCGATACTACCAAGACCCTTTCCATACGGGTGACTGAAAGATTTATCGCGGGCAAAATTATCGTTTTTCCGCATATATGCGTTAACTTTACCCCAAAATATTCCAAACAAACCTACGCAGATGAAAACAGAAAAACAGAAAGCAGCCGAAGGCCTGCTCTACGATGCCAACAACGACCCCGAACTGCAACAGGAAATGCTACAGACGCGCTGCCTGCTGCATGAGTACAACCTACTGCCGCCCGACCGCACGGACGAGCGCGACCGCCTGATACGCCGCATCGTGCACATGGGCGAAGGCGGATGCATCATCTCACCCTTCTATTGCGACTACGGCTACCACATCCGCATCGGCCGCAACTTCTTTGCCAACACCAACCTCGTCATCCTCGACGGAGCCGACGTCACCATCGGCGACAACGTCTTCATCGCCCCCAACGTGGGCATCTATACCGCCGGCCATCCGCTCGACATCGGCCGCCGCAACGCAGGCCTGGAGTATGCCTACCCCATCCGCATCGGCAACAACGTGTGGATAGGCGGCAACGTGGTCATCCTGCCGGGTGTGACCATCGGCGACGGGGCCGTCATCGGCGCAGGCAGCGTGGTGACGCGCGACATCCCCGCCCATACGCTGGCCGTGGGCAATCCCTGCCGTCCCCTGCGCAAGATTGAAGAGGAGGGATCAGAAAACTCCTGCCGCCCCCGATAGGCTCCCTGCATTAATTATCATTTGTTAATCTTCCGCGCCGAACTTTAGCTTACCTTTGCACCCGCAAAAACGAAAAAGCTATGACAACGAAAAAAGACAATCACACTCCGCTGAAAGACAGCATCGACTTCGGCAGCATGCACATCCCCACCCTGTTCAGGAAGCTGCTGATACCCACCGTGCTGGGCATGGTGTTTTCGGCCATCTTCATCATTACGGACGGCATCTTTGTGGGCAAAGGCATCGGTAGCGACGCGCTGGCGGCGGTCAACATCACCGCTCCGCTGTTCCTCATCAATACGGGCGTGGCGCTGATGTTCGGCATCGGGGCGTCGGTCGTGGCGTCCATCCACCTGTCGCACGGCAAGCCGAAGGTGGCTCGCATCAACGTGACGCAGGCCGTCATCGTCTCGTCCCTGCTGCTCATTGCCTATGCCGCGGCCATCCTGGGCAACGTGGAGCAGGTGGCCCGCCTGCTGGGCAGCAGCGATCGGCTGCTCCCGCTGGCCGTGGAGTACATGTACTGGTTCGTGCCCTTCCTGGTGTTCAGCGCGCTGCTTAGCTCAGGCATGTTCTTCGTGCGGCTCGACGGCTCGCCCAACTATGCCATGACCTGTAACATCGTGGCCGCGCTCATCAACATCTTCCTCGACTGGCTGTTCATCTACGTTCTCCAATGGGGTATGTTCGGCGCCGCACTGGCCACGAGCCTGGGCTACATCTTCGGGGCGCTGATGATCCTCTTCTACCTCCTGCAACGCCGGCACGTCATCCGACTGGAGCGCATCAAGCTGAGCCTGAAGAGCCTGCGACTGACGGTGCGCAACGTGGGCTACATGATGCGCCTGGGCCTCTCCACCTTCCTGTGCGAAGCGGCCATCGCTACCATGATGTTCGTGGGCAATTACGTCTTCATCCGCTACCTGGGCGAGGACGGCGTGGCGGCCTTCAGCATTGCCTGCTACTTCTTCCCCATCATCTTTATGGTATATAATGCCATCGCCCAGTCGGCACAGCCCATCCTGAGCTACAACTACGGAGCGGCACAACCCGAACGGGTGCGGTCGGCCTTCCGCCTGGCCCTGTGGACGGCGGTGGTGTGCGGCGTGGTGGTGTTCCTCATCACGGAGTTCTTCACCGAAGGGATTGTAGGCATGTTTGTCGACACCCATTATCCGGCCTACCGCATCGCCGTGGAGGGACTTCCGCTTTTTGCCGCCGGCTTCGTGTGCTTCGGCGTGAACATCGTGTCCATCGGCTACTTTCAGAGTGTGGAGCGCGACCGTCCCGCCATGGCCGTCACCCTGCTGCGCGGCTTCATTCTGGTGCTGCTGTGCTTCTGGCTGATGCCCGCCGTGATGGGTGTACCCGGCATCTGGCTGGCCGTACCTGCCGCCGAGACGCTGACGCTGCTCTTCGTGCTGACCATCTATTGCCGCGGCAGAAAGAGGAAAGAGAAACTCGGAGAATGAATCAAAAGGAAGAGATATGGAAAAATTCGTCGATATATTCAGCAAGAAATACAACCTGAACAGCAAGGACGCCGCTTCCCTGCTGGCACTGATGGAACCCGTGACCTACCGCCGCGGCGAGATGCTGGTGCGCGAAGGCGAGCTCAACACCTCGTTCCATCTGATAGGCCAGGGCATCTGGCGCGGCTATTACCTGCGCAACGGAGTGGACGTGAGCATCTGGTTTGCCACCACGGGCGAATCGCTTTTCTCCACCCGCGGCTATATGGGCGGAAGGCCGTCGGGTACGTCCATCGAGGCCATGAGCGACAGCCTGCTCTACCGCATCGGCAGGCAGGAGCTGGAGGCCTTCTTCCACTCGTCGGCAGCAGCTGCCAACCTGGGACGGCGGATGTTCGAACGGGAATTTCTGGTATTCGAGGAACGGCTCATCAACGAAGGGGCCACGCAGGCCAAGGAGCGCTACCTGTCACTGCTCGAACGCATGCCCGAGCTGCTGCAACACGTACCGCTGAAGCACATCGCCTCCTATCTCTACATCACCCCCCAGTCGCTGAGCCGCATCCGTGCCGAACTGGCCCGAAAGGCAGGCGGCGAACCTACTCGCCCACGCGAATAATCGCCTGTACCTCTACCACGCCATCATATTCGGCGGCAAATCCTTCGGACGAAGGCCCCATCATCTTCACCTTCAATTCGGCGGAAACAGGGGTGTAGGGTTTGGCATCAGCCGGAAGAGCTTCCTCGTAACGCTTCTTCAGCTCGCCCGAACGGTCGACTACCCAATAGGACAAGGTATCGCCGTCGGGAGTGAACGAGTAGGCTTCGTGCCCCATCACCAGACGGCCGCTACACGTAATTACAGAATCAGGGACGGCAGACGCCGCCTGCGGTACAGCGCCCTCCTGCTTCTGTGAGGCAGGACGGCAGGCAGCCATACACAGGCCCGCCGACACGACAAAAAGAACAGCTAATTTTTTCATGATTATATCGGTTTAGTTATAAAACAGAGCCTAAAATAGGCATTTATCTTTTACAACAACATTTTTAGCGAACAAAGATTTGCCGAATTCATAAAAATTAGTACATTGTGCCGCCATAAACCAAAATGTACAAATACAACCTAATAACCATGAAACGCACCGATTTCTATTTCTGCCTGATTGTAGTGGCGCTGTTCGCACCTTTCGTCCTTTCCCCCAACCTGTATGCGGGCTATCAGTCGTTCAATGCCGAACACGGCATGGTGATGAGCTTCCTGAAGTTTGCCGTCCTCTCCACGCTGGGCGAGCTGCTGGGACTGCGCATCAGCACGGGCCAGTACCTGCGCAAGGGGTTTGGCGTCCTGCCTCGTGCCGTCGTGTGGGGCGTGCTGGGCATGGGCATCAACCTGGCGTTCATCGTCTTCTCCACAGGTGTGCCTGCCGCGGCGGGCTACCTGGGCGTCGATGACCCTGCCGCCATCATGGCAGGCCCCGTCACCCTGAGCAAAGTACTGCTGGCTTTCGCCATCTCCGTCTGCCTGAACAGCATCTTCGCACCCGTCTTCATGACGTTCCACAAAATTACGGACACGCACATCCTGGCAACGGGCGGCACTCTGCGCGGCCTCTTTACCCCCATCCCGATGGGCGACATCATGCAGAACCTGAACTGGCGGGTGCAGTGGGGCTTCGTGTTCAAGAAAACTATTCCGCTCTTCTGGTTCCCTGCCCACACCATCACCTTCCTGCTGCCGGGCGAGATGCGCGTGCTGTTCGCCGCCCTGCTGGGCGTGGCGCTGGGCGTGATACTGGCCGTGGCTGCACGGAAGAAGTAAGGAGGAAGCCCGCCGAAGGCCCTCGAAAGCCTGCGGACAGCTTTCCGCGCACCTCCGTACCCCTACGGAACCCTGCCGACAGCTTTCCGCGCACTTCCGTACCCCTACGGAACCCTGCCGACAGCTTTCCGCACACTTCCGTACCCCTACGGAATCCTGCCGACAGCTTTCCGCGCACTTCCGTACCCCTACGGAACCCTGCCGACAGCTTTCCGCGCACTTCCGTACCCCTACGGAACCTTCCCGACGATCGTCCGCAGCTCCGCGAAGGGCTTCAGAAGCTTCCCGACGATCGTCGGCTGCTTTCCGTCAGGATAACGCCGTCCATCATGCGGATGATGCGGCGTGCCTCGCGGGCGTTCTCTTCGGAGTGGGTCACCATGACTACCGTGGCACCGTCGGCATTGAGTTCCTTCAGCAGGGACATCACTTCGTTGCCGTTGGCCGAGTCAAGGTTACCCGTCGGCTCGTCGGCCAGAATGATTTTCGGATTGGTGACGATGGCGCGGGCAATGGCCACACGCTGCTGCTGACCGCCGCTGAGCTGCTGCGGGTAGTGTTCCGAGCGATGGGTAATCTGCATGCGGTCGAGGGCTCGGTTCACGCGCTCCACCCGTTCGCGGACGGGCACACCGGCATAGAGCAGCGGCAGTTCGACGTTCTCGAACACCGTCAGTTCGTCTATCAGGTTAAAACTCTGGAAAACGAAACCCAGGTTGCCATTGCGCAGGTCGGTGCGGTCGTTTTCCTTCCATCGGGACACTTCCTGCCCCATGAACCACAGTTCGCCCGAGGTAGGATTGTCCAGCAGGCCCATGATGTTGAGCAGCGTGGACTTGCCACAGCCCGACGGGCCCATGATGGCTACAAACTCACCCGGATAGATTTCCAGGTTCACTTCGTTCAATGCGGTTGTCTGCACGCTTTCGGTGCGAAATATTTTGGTCAGGCCCACGGCCTTGATTACGTTGTCTGTTTTCATATTGTTATTTTAATAATTAAGGAATGAAGAATTAAACCGATACTTTAAATTCTTCATTCTTCATTTTTCATTCTTCATTTACTCGTATCTCAGCGACTCCACCGGATTCTGCGACGCCTTACGCCACGTCTGTCCTACGACCGTCAGCAGGGTGATGAGCACCGTCAGCAGACCGGCCAGCAGGAAGAACCACCAGCTGATGGGCGTCTGATAAGCAAACTCGCTGAGCCAGTTGCTCATCAGCCAGTAACCCACGGGGCAGGCCACGACGAAGGCAATACCCACCCAGACGAGATACTCGCGGCAGAACATGCGCACGATGCGGTCGGAATGTGCGCCGTTCACCTTGCGGATGCCTATCTCCTTGGTGCGCTGCTCGGTGGAGAGCGCCACCAGGCCGAACACACCCATCATGGCAATGAGGATGGCCAGCACGGTGAAGAACAGCAACATGCGGCTCTGCTGATGCTCGCGGGCGTAGTTCTGGTTCAGCTTGTCGGAGAAGAACTGGTAGCTGAATTCCTTGATGAAGGCATCGTCGCGCTTGGCAAACTCCTCGAACTTCTCCTTGATGAAGGCCAAGGTCTGCTGCCGCCGTTCGGGAGCTATCTTGATGTACAGATAGCTCAGAGCCTCGGGGTTGTACCAGATGTAGGCAGGCTTGATCTGCTCGCGCATGGACTGGAAGTTGAAGTCCTTCACCACACCCACGATGCGCAGCGGCATTCCCCACTCCGAACGGATTTCCATCCCGATGGGGTCGGCCACCTTCATGGCGCGCCAGGCCGTTTCGTTGATGACGGCGGTCTTGGTCTCAC
Source organism: Bacteroides togonis (assembly GCF_900130135.1). Taxonomy (NCBI): domain Bacteria; kingdom Pseudomonadati; phylum Bacteroidota; class Bacteroidia; order Bacteroidales; family Bacteroidaceae; genus Bacteroides; species Bacteroides togonis. Next base: position 794,486 of record NZ_LT670820.1, read on the forward strand.
CCTGATCCCAGTAGTTGTTGAAGTCGTCATCCATCAGCTTGCCCTTCACCAACTGCATGCCGAAGGTCTTCACGAAGTCGCCGTCGGCCCACAGCTGCACCATGCGCACAGAGTCGGTGCGTCCGTCCACATCGGTCCACTCCACCTTGCTGCCGTCCTTGTAATTAGTGCCTTCGCCAAAGTTCTCGATGGGCGACGACATGGAGACGCCTTTGATATCGGGATTGCGCAGGAGTTCCTGCTTGAAGTCGCCTACGTTGTACCACAGGCTGGTATAAATGCAAACAATGTTTTCCTTGTCCAGCCCCATGTCCTTGTTCTGCATGTAGTGTAGCTGCTTGAAGACGATGCCCGTCAGCAGCATCAGCACCAGGGCAATAACAAACTGCACGCACACTAATCCGCGTATCAGTCCGCCCTTGCGCCCCGTCTTGCGCCCGCCCTTGAAGGCCAGCAACGGATTGACGGACGAGAGATAGAAAGCCGGATAGCTGCCAGCCAGGCAACCCACACCCACGATGCCGAAAAGCATGTAGAGCACCACGCTCCAACTGGCCTCCAGCCGAAGGTCGGTCTCCATCACCCGGTTGAACAAGGGCAGTGTCAGCTCGGTCAGTGCCATGGCCAACACCAAGGCGATGCATGCCTGCACCATTCCTTCGGACAGGAACTGCCCGATGAGCACACGGCGTTTGGCTCCCGTCACCTTGCGCACGCCCACCTCCTTGTAGCGCAGCGAGGCGCGGGCGGTGGACAGGGTAGTGAAGTTGAACGCCCCCATGAAGATGACAAGCACCGCTAAGGCGATGAACAGATAGACGGTGGAGAGGTTGCCGTGCTTCTCCACGTCGGGGTCGGCAAAACGGGTATGCAGGTAGATGTCGTGCAAGGGCTGGAAGCCGAGACGTACGTTCTTCTCGCCACGGTCGGCCAGCAGGCGGCTCATGGCCTGCGCCTCGCTGCGGAGCATGGTCGATCCTTGCTTCATCTTGACATAGACGTGCATGCTTTCCGTGAAGGTATCCCAATCGATGCTTACGCCTCCCCTGCCATATGCATCCATGGACATGGCCATTTCAAAGCGGATGTGACTTTTGCGGGGAATGTCCACCACGGCTACCACCGTATAGACGTCGTTGGTGAAGCTACCGAACGAATAGGTCAGCTTCTGCCCTACGGCCGAAGACGAACCGAAGAACTTGCGGGCCAGTTCGGAGGAGATAACCACGTTGTTCGGGTTGTCGTTGATGCGTTGGGGAGTACCTTCCACCACGGGAAAGGTGAAGAAACGGAAGAAGGTGCTGTCCACGTAAACTTCGGTCACCGTCATCTTCTTCCCGTCCTCAGCCTCGTAGGAGTGCCGGTCGCCGTACTTGATGGCCGTCGCGTCCTCCACCTGCGGGAATTTCTGCCGGAAGTCCATGGCCAGCGTGCGTGGCAGGCGGGGCGACTCCTTCACCTCCCCGCCCGCTTCGCGGCGAAGCTCCGTCACACGATAGATGCGGCTGCCGTCGCGGAAGCAGTCGTCGTGCGTCAGTTCGTCCACCACCCACAGGTAGATGAGGAAGGCCGCCGTCAGGCCCAGCACAAACCCCATCAGGTTGATGGAGGAGAACAGCAGGCTCCGGCGGATGAGCCGAAGCGCCACTTTGATGTAATGTCTTAGCATAATTCTGTTTTTATTCGGGTTTTACAAATATACTGTTTTCTGTCACTCCCGTCAAAGGGGAGACTTTAGCGTCATTCCATCTGTACAACGACGATTTCCTCATCTTTCCATTGCTTCGACAAGGGCAAGTCGGGCAGCATCTCCTTCAGCCGCTTTCCTTTGAAGCAGGCGGCGGCCCGGTCTCCTATCGTCAACGAAGGCAGGAAAGAGAGTTCCTTCCCTTCTACCTGGAAAGACAGGTTGGCGTAGGTGTATCGGCCATCCTTGTCGGTCCGTCCAGGCAGGCTGAAGAAGTCGCCCGTCTGTTTGTCGTACACCAGTGTATGAAGCGTCACTGTTCCCTGGGTGCGGGCATTGGGCGAATCGTAGCTGCGCGACAGTTGAACCAACAGGTATCTGTTTGTTTCTATCCAGTTATTAATCAGATAATATCCGTCGAGACTGTTATTCAGGCTACCCACCACATACTTGCCCGTGGGGCGTTTCAGGGGGCCGAAGTCCAACCGCCAGACGGCCTTGAGCGTGGAGGCATCCGTCAGCTCGTAGACGGTGTTGTCGTAGGCCATGCGCAGGCGGAGCTTCCCGTCATAATGATAGACGTCAGTATCCTCACCGCTTCGGTAGGTGGAGGTAGGCACGTAGTCCTCGGCATCGTTCACCGTAAATCGGCACAGTGTGTCGCCCTTCTGCCCGAATGTGCAGAGTCGCGAGCTGAAAGCCTCGGTCATCAGCCAGCCGCCAGCCGTAACGGCAAAGGCATTGCCCTGCGTCCTGCCGATGGGCAGCTTGCTGGGCAGGTGGTCGGGTGTCCACGGTTCGGCGGCTTCTGCAAGCACATCCCAGGGCAGGGTGGCGACTGCATATTCATAGCGGAGACGGTCGTCCGCTTCAGTCTCCTGACCGGCATAGAGTCCGCGAAGCTGGCGGGTGGAAGAGTCGTAGCCCACCTGGCTAAGACGCCGTTTGCTGCGTATGCCATATCCGATGCCGTCGCCCATCTTCATTTCGCTGATTTCCACATCATTCTTGAAGAGCACCTTACGCAGTTTCATATCCTTGTCCAGCAGGCAGATACCTTCGTAGTCCGTCAGCAGCCAGCCGTCGTCCACAGGGTTCAACTCCGCACCGAGGCCGTATCCTTCGTAACCCGTGGGATGGAAGGTAAGGGTGCCAAGCTCATTGGGCTTCAACGCCCGTACATTCTTCAGGGCAGCAGGTACGTCGAGCACCCTGCCACCCGTACGGATCATGGTCGGCTGATACTTGATACCCGCGGGTGGGCGGTAATCGGCGGCAAAGGTGTCGAGCGTAGCAGCAACCTGTTGGCGACGGGTTTCCTGTTCGGTAGCCTGTGTCTCCAGTTCCGCCACCGCCTCCTCCCGGCTCATACCCGGACGGCGTTGCCTGCACGAGATTCCTATAGCCAGCAGAAGTAAGGCCAGTAAAGGTAAAGAAAGTCTGTTCATCACGATATACAATGGATTTACAAAGAAAACAGGGCAATATCTGTGCCAAACCTTCAAACTGCTATTCACCAGCCGCTTATCATCGGATAGAGAGATAAAAAACGTCCGAATCCGTACACCAATCGCACGCTACCGTACGGCGTTTATTGAAAAAGAATACGTATCTTTGTACTCACCATGAAAAAAGGAAAGATACTCATCGTAGACGACAACGAAGATATTCTCTTCACACTGAAAATGCTGCTGCGCCCGCTGGCCGAACAGGTGACTACCCTCGACGACCCGCGCGAGATGCTGCCCCTGCTGTCACGCGTCAGGCACGACGTCATCCTGCTGGACATGAATTTCCGCCGCGACGCCGTCAGCGGGCGCGAAGGGTTTGCCTGGCTGGAGGAGATATTGAAACTCGACCCGCAGGCGGTGGTCATCTTCATCACCGCCTACAGCGACACAGAGAAGGCGGTACAGGCCATCAAGCAGGGAGCCACGGACTTCATCCCCAAGCCCTGGCAGAACGACAAACTGCTGGCTACTGTGTCCGCCGCCCTGCAACTGAGTTTCAGCCGACACGAAGTAAAGGTGCTGAAAGAACAAAAGAAGACCCTTGAACAACGTGCCGAAGCGTTGGCCACGCCAGCCGAACCGACACACATCATCGGCGAGTCGGCCGCCATGCAGGCCCTGCTGCAAACCGTGCGCAAGTGTTCGGACACCGATGCCAATCTTCTGCTCTTGGGCGAAAACGGCACGGGCAAGGACCTGCTGGCCCGCTACATCTACGAGCAGTCGCCCCGCCGCACGAGACCCTACGTAGCCATCGACTTGGGCAGCATCCCCGAACCGCTGTTCGAGAGCGAGCTGTTCGGTTACGAGAAGGGTGCCTTCACCGATGCCCGCCGCTCCAAACCGGGACGTATGGAGGCAGCCACGGGCGGCACACTCTTCCTGAACGAAATAGGCAACCTCAGCCTGCCCATGCAGGCCAAGCTGCTCTCCGTCATCGAGCAGCGGCGTGCCTCGCGCCTGGGTTCCACAACCACTTATCCTGTAGACGTGCGGCTGATCTGCGCCACCAATACCGACCTGTATGCCGCCATCGACCGACGCGAGTTCCGCCAAGACCTGCTCTATCGTATCAATACCATCGAACTGCGTCTGCCTCCCCTGCGCGAACGGGGCGACGACCTCTTCCTCCTGGCCGACTTTTTCGTGCAACGCTATGCCCGCAAATATCACAAGGAGATAAAGGGTATCGGCCGCGAAGCACGCCGTCAGCTACAGCAGTACCGCTGGCCGGGCAATGTGCGCGAGCTGGAACATGCCGTGGAACGGGCGGTCATCCTCACCTCGGGCCCGATGCTTGCCGCCCGCGACTTCCACCTGCAAAGCCGCCTGACGCACGAACCGCTAGACGAGAAGGAACGCTACAACCTGGAGCGTATCGAGCGCGAAAGCATCGACGAAGTGCTCCGCCTGTGCAACGGCAACATCACCTTGGCCGCCGAGATGCTGGGCATCACGCGGACGTCGCTGTATCGGAGAATTGAGAAGTATAAATTATAATGAATATGTCCTCTGTGGTGAACAAAAAATTCTGTCAGATGAAAACAACCTCTACCCTCTGGACCCGTATCCCCCTGCTGCTTACCGCCGCCCTACTGGCCTCGTGCCTCCTCACGGCCTGGATGGCGGTACACGGCTTCTATATCAACACGTGCCTGTCCGCCCTGCTGACGCTGGGCATTGCCTGGTCCGTCTGCCGGTATATAAAGCGTACATCACGCCTCATGGAGCAATTTATTCAGTCGGTGCGCTACTCTGAGTTTCCCGAAGCCTTCGGCAGCAACCATACAGGTGGCCATCGCGGCCTGCCGCCCGAATTGCTGGACAGCATGCAGGAGGCTCTGGAGCACTACCGTGCCAACCTGCAACGCAAGGAAGGACGCCTGCTCTACTTCCAGGCCCTGGCCAACCACATCGACACCGCTGTACTAGTCTATACGCCACAAGGTAACATCGAATGGAAGAACGAGGCCGCTACACGTCTGCTGGCCACTGCTGTAAACGAACTACAAGAAGAAACCTGGATACTGAAAGCCCCCAAGACTGTAGATGATTTACGCCTTTTCCATCCCGACCTGCCACAGCTACTACGTGACTTGCGTCCCGGCTCACTCCACGTGATACAGGTACACCAACAGGAAGAAGGAACTCAACTGGCCTTGTCGGGCATGGAATTCATCCTACAAGGACGAAAGCTGGTCATCGCCAGCCTGAAGAACATCCATTCGGCACTGGACACCCAAGAGACATTGGCTTGGCAGAAACTGATACGGGTACTGACCCATGAAATCATGAATTCCGTCACCCCTATTGTCTCCTTAGCCGAATTGTTGGGCAAGCAAGTAGACGGACTGGAAGGTAATGAACAGGAGAAGGAAGACATGCGGCAGATGCTTGCCACCATTGCCCGACGAGGGAATGCGTTGACCCGCTTCGTAGGCAGTTACCGGGAGGTGTCACACCTGCCCCCACCCCTGCTGCAATCTCTCGACGCTACAGCCCTGCTGGAAGATGTCGTCCGCTTCATGCAGACCGAAGACAACGACCTGCACCTCACACCGCCCCCTGCCCCGCTCCGACTATTGGCCGACAAAGGACAGGTGGAGCAGGTACTCATCAACCTGATCAAGAACGCCCGCGAGAACGAAGCCCGTTGTATTACCCTCTCGGCAGGTATCACCTCCACGGGCCGCATCTTCCTCCGCGTGACAGACGACGGCACCGGCATCGAGCCTGAGGTACAGGAACGCATCTTCGTCCCCTTCTTCACCACCAAACCCGGCGGTTCGGGCATCGGCCTCACACTGGCCCGCCAGATTATGCACCAGCACGGCGGCACCATCGACGTGCGTTCCTGTCCCGGCGAGGGAAGTGTATTTACGTTGCTGTTTCCGTACAATTATTAGTCGTTTCTACTGAATGAAGTTGTTGATCCGATTAGCCGGATTGAGTGGGGTCTGGTCAGACAGGACCAGTGACTTGACCATGTGTAATGTTCCCTGCTTGTATCGTTGGAAATGCTCGGATGCGATATGCTTTTCATAAGCCCCTCTGCTCGCATAAGTTTCAAGAATCGTTACCCTACAGGGATTCTCCTTTTCGCTGACCGCATACATCGTCAATACTCCGGGTTCGGTACGCAGAGAGACTTCGCCAACTTCCGCCGCATACTTCATGTACGCATCAAGGTACTGCGGATAGATTTCAATCTTCGACAACCGTACTATACCGTCGGCAGCCATCGGTTCTTTATCACACATGGCAGGTGCTTTGTCCAACTGGAGGCATTTGCCTATCACTTCTCCAGTAGCCAGATAGGAATAGGTCGGGAAATCAAACAACACGGGTTTCATCCGGGTATAGTCGGGCTTTCCATTATCACCAAGGACATCCGGCGAAACATACGTATTGACGACCGAACAGATGAAATTATCGAATCCCTCTGTTTCGTAAATGTCCACTACATTACACTCCATTGTCAGCGGTGAGATATCGATGACAGGTGTACCGTTTTCACCGATATGATACTCGAAAACCTCCGATTTATCAACGGACGCTCCACTTACACTCCCCACATAATCGGCCTTCGGAAGCATTTCGCGGCTTACGAGACTGACGGAGAGTTTTTTGGATTTTCTGATTCCCTGATTGGTATAATGGCTTTTGCTCATACTCAATAGGATTCTGTCATGACCGATGATACCTGTATGCCCTACTACAAGCCAGTTCACTTTGCCTTCTACTTCTGCCCCAACAACTGTCATCGGCTTCGGATAGAGTGCCAGCAAGTTTCCAATGTTCTGTTTCTCTGTTTCCATGATGTTTGAATGATTCGTTTCTCTTTTCTCTGTTGTGTTGCATGACAGCAACCCACAAAAAAGCATGGAACCTAAATCTATGAAATTTTAAGCCTGGTTTTGCCATAAAATGAAAACAAAAGCATAACAAGATAAAATAAAACCGCTGTAACACAGTATTTTTTGAAGTCTATTCGTTGGGAACAATATCTTAAATCATTTTAATCGCTTGCAAGTTTCTTCGGGATTATTGGGAACATTTACGGGAAATACATTATCTTTGCACCCAGAAAGCATAAAACCGACAAGAACATGAAAGCAAGCGTATATCTCAAGGAGGTTAAAGAGAGCGGAAAGACAGGCATGTCCTGCATCTGTTTCCGAGTGCGCGACAAGGAAATCGACATCAAGGTCGCTTCCGGATTGCAGGTGGTCGATAAGTATTGGGACGGCGATGCGCTAAGGTATCGCAGGAACAGCATTGTGGACAAGAATGAGCAGAAGCGCATTCCCGAACAGATTGCCGCCATCATTGAACAGATAGAGACATCCTTTGACCGGAACAAGGCAGACGGAGACTGGCTGAGACAGGTCATTGAGGATGTGCTCCTTCCGAACCTTGCGTATGAGCGTAAGCATCCCAACCTGCTGACAAGACTTTCAGAGTATATCAGTCGGCATGAGGGGACAAAACAGACCAAGGGGCAGATAGAGAACCTGTACCGTAAGCTGACAAGGTATGTGGCCTACAACCGTGAGATTATGGGAGACAAGGAGTTTAATCTTTTTGTCGAGACTATCTCGTTGGAAGACATGAATGACTTCCGTGACTATGTAGCCAATGAGCACCTGATGTATATTGAACATCCGGACTTCTACAAGGATTATATCCCTGCCCAATACAAACCGAAGGAGAAGTCAAACACTACCATCATCAACACGATGAATCTTTTCTGCGTTTTTCTGCATTGGTGCAAGAAGATGGGATATACAAGCAATGAGGCATTCCTGCAGTATGGGTGCAAAGTCCCCGTGTATGGAGATCCCTTCTACCTCTCCATTGAGGAACGCAATATCCTCTATGAGGCAGACCTATCTTCTGCCCCACAGCTGGAGGTCATCCGTGACATCTTTGTCTTCCACTGCTATATCGGTTGCCGGGTGGGCGACCTGTACCGCCTGACAAGGGAGAACGTGAAGGACGGCTTCGTGGAGTACATGCCACAGAAGACAAAGAAATGCGAGGCAAAGACGGTCAGGGTACCGTTGCACGAGAAAGCCCTCCGAATACTCTCCAAATACGAAGGTTCCGATTCAGACAGGCTGCTGCCATTCAAACCTATCTCTATATATAATAATGGTATAAGGGAACTGCTGAGGCATTGTGGGATTGACAGGATGGTGACGGTGCTTGACACCCACGGCTACAAGACCGTTCAAAAGCCCTTGTATGAGGTGGCATCCAGTCATACTGCACGAAAGACCTTTGTCGGCAACCTCTACAAGCAGGTTCCCGACCCCAATCTTATTGCATCCATGTCCGGGCATGTGGAGGGGAGCCGTGCCTTTGCCCGTTACCGCAACATTGACGATGACATGAAACGCAAACTCGTTGAAATGATTAACTAAGAAGCATACAGACTATGAAAGTGACCGCATTTATAAGGAAGACCGCATCTAAGAACAATGTCACCGACCTTGCACGGGTGTATTTCCGCCTGCGCGACAAGGGAGGCGTAGATATCAAGGCGGCAAGCGAGCTCTCCATCAGCCCCAACCACTGGAGTGCGGAGAAGCAGGGCTACAAATCCCGCGTTGCACTCGTCTCTGACGAGAAACGCATGAAGTTTGACGAAGACATACAGAACATCACACGCCTCATTGCCAAAGAGTACCACCGGGGAGTGGACGGCAAGTGGCTGCAAGCCTTGATTGAAGAATACCACCACCCCGGCATCAACTCCCATGCTGGGAGCAAGAGTGACGAGTATCGCTTGGTGACACAGATACAGCACTATGTAGACGAAACCATACTGGCATCGGACAGCCGCAAGCACCACCTTGCCAATATAGACAAGATTGGCAGGTATGAGCGATTTCAGAGGGAAGTGATGCACCGCCGCGGATTCCAGCTCAACGTTGACACGATAACCGCAGATGACCTGCGCGACCTGAAGCGATGGATGCAGGAGGAACATACCTATGGCGAGCAGTTCCCTCTTTTCTATAAAGATATCCCCGAGAGCAAGTACAAGTGGGAGCGTTCCGAGAACAGCATCACAGGCTGCTTCTACAGAATCCGCACCGTCATCAAATGGTGCATCAAGAAAGGCATGACCAAGAACAATCCCTTTGACCAGTACCAGATAGTCCAGCCCATGTACGGCGACCCTTTCTTCCTGAACCTGGAGGAGCGTGACAAGGTTTATTATGCCGACCTTAGCGTACTTGACCCGTGCTATGCCGTATATCGTGACGTGTTCATGTTCCAGTGTCTGATAGGATGCCGTGTGAGTGACCTTAACTCGCTGACCAAGGCAAACCTCGTGGATGGGTGTATAGAGTATATCCCCCAGAAGACCAAGCACGAGCACGCCAGTACGGTGCGTGTACCTCTCAACCAAAAAGCCAAGGACATACTTGCGCGTTACACCGACCTCGATGATGCCCTGCTGCCACGGTTCACGCAGACCATGTACAACAAGATGATCAAGCGCATCCTCAAACACGTTGGCATAGACCGTATGGTTCGGACTTTGAATCCAAAGACCAGGCAGGACGAGGCACGTCCGCTTTGGGAGGTCGCTACAAGCCATACCGCACGCAAGACCTTCATCGGCAACCTCTACAAGCAGGTGAAAGACCCCAACCTGATAGCATCTATGTCGGGACACTCCGAGGGAAGCCGCGCCTTTGCTCGCTACCGAAAGATAGATGATGAAATGAAGAAAGAACTTGTAGACCTACTCGACTGACATATGATGAAGGACAAAGAGAACAAGGAAAAGTTTGAGGTGTTTAAAGCCGGAATCCTCAAATGGAAGAACGAACACAGGGAAGAGTATAACGAATTTGCCCGCATCATGACAAACTGTGACGAGACCTTCTATTATCAGATATTCAAGGCTGTCAGCGGTCAGATGCGGCATATCGCAAGGGAATGGGAACTGACGTGGGGCGATGATGGGGATGAGACATTTGACTCCTTTTTCATACTGGTCTCCAAAGAGAACCTTCCACAGAAGATTGACGAAATGTTTTCCATGCCTGTTCCTGACACAGAGAGGAAAAACAGATGGAATGACATAGTCAGACGCATCATTGGCATGAAGCCGAAGATGAAAGTCCGGCTGTCCGCTCCTCTTTTGCTGAGTTGGCTATTTTACGGAAAGAGTTTCGAAAGCATGGTGGCGATGTTGGATAAACAGATGTCAAATCCCCATATAGAGCGTATCGACAGGATGAAATGCTCGCTTGCATCCAAAAGCATCATTGCCGTCAGCGTCAAGGGCGGTTATAGGACAAAGGAAGATTGGGAGCGCTATTTCTCTATGGAAAAAGCCAATAAAGACGATACAACCTGCGAATGGGCTTTACAGGATGCCATGAAAGACATTGATGCCAAAACGGGAACTGCACCTCTAACGGAAGCAGCAAAAGAGAATGTACAGCACCTGACTCCAGGAAGGAAGAAGTCCAAGGCATGTCCTCTTATAGACTATCTGCCAGCAGACAGCGGTGAGGCTATCATTTCCTACATCCGTAAATACATCACGACCCACCAATCTGGCATACAGCAGGCTCTACCATATTTTGTACTGAAGGAAATGCCACTCAGACTTCCTCTTCTCAATGGAGTGGAATATGCCACTGCCATGACAAGACAGTTCCCCGATGTCAGTGAACTCCTTAGCGAACATTCCCTCAGACAGGCTGTCGGTAAACTGGCTGGAACAGAAACACAGCTGTTGGAGAAGGACAGCAAGAAGCTAATGTGTCGGTACATCGAAAGCGATGCTAACCAGAAGTTACTCGAAGAGCTCCGGAATGACATAGGTAAGATTATCTGATACAAAGCCATTTGGAGGTGTCAAACTGTCGAATATATGTTAATTTCTCATGGCTGATGAGTACTTTTCTAAACAATCAGACTACAATTAGAAATAAATGTAGTAACTTTGTACACGAAATAAAGTATAAAGTCATGGAAGGCAAGAGATACAGCAACAGTTTCACCTCATCTGGGATGGTAAAGGAGGAAGGAAGGGCAGCATACTATAAACTGCTGGACAGCGTGCGTGATGGTGATACCATACGTATCAAGCGCGGGGTGTATGCCACAGCTGAACAGTTGGCCGACACTATGATAGATGTTCAAGCCATTGTTCCAGGTGGAGTATTGTGTCTTTTCTCCGCATGGAACGTGCATGGGCTTACTACCTCGTTGCCACAAGCTTACCACATTGCCGTGAAGAGAGGCAGGAAGGTCACGCTCCCTGTCTTCCCCAAAGTTGAACTGCATCACATCACCGATACGATGTTTGACATAGGTGTCGAAGAACAGATTGTCAGCGGCTATCGCATACTGACATATAATAAGGAGCGGTGCGTATGTGATGCCGTGAAGTACCGCAACAAAGTCGGTATGGATGTTTGTGCCGAAGTGGTAAACAACTACCTGTCACTACCCGGCAGAAACCTCTCCCTGCTTTTTGACTATGCCGACAAACTGAGAGTTAGAAGAATCCTTGAACAGTATATTGCACTAAAGCTATGAGCGAGACAAAGAACTTTGGAAAATCCATCAGAGCAAGGCTGCTTAACGTGGCCAAGCAGGAGGAAGTGTTCTATCAGACCATCCTGACCAGATACTTTCAGGAGCGTCTGCTGTACCGTATCTCCCAAACCCGTTATCGTGAGAACTTCTACTTGAAAGGCGGTGCGCTGATGTATGCCTATGAGAGGTTTGCCGCCCGTCCCACATTGGACATAGACTTTCTTGGCACTCGCATCAGCAATGATGGCAAGCGCATAGCCGAGGCGTTCCGCGAGATATGTTCGGTTGATTGCAAGGAGGATGGTGTACAGTATGATTGCGACAAGATTGTCACCCAAAACATCACCGAGTTCAAGGATTATCATGGTGTCCGTCTGAGTATTCCGGTGGCCATGGACACCATCGCACAAGTGCTTACGATGGATGTTGGTTTTGGCGATGTAGTTACACCACATCCTGTTTCATTGGACTATCCTCTGTTGTTGGAGGGACTGCCCGAAGCAAGCATCCTTGCCTACTCCACAGAAACCGTGATTGCAGAGAAGATGCATGCTATCATAGACCTGGCTGACCAAAGCAGCCGTATGAAAGACTATTACGACATCTACCACCTGCTTACATCATTCCAATACGACACTGTCATTTTGCAGGATGCCATCAACCGCACCTTTGAGAATCGTTACACACCCTATAATGCTGGCACGATGTTTTTCAGGGAAGACTTCCCCAATCATCCTCAGATGCAGGTTAGATGGTCAGCTTTCCTGAGAAAGGCTGCTATCAATAGTGCCTTGTCATTTACTGAGGTGGTGCGTTGGCTCCAAGACACATTAAGACCATATTGGACAGCATATGGTCGTATGTAACACTAACTGAATTTGGTTACTTAGACTCTTTTTCGATACAGACTTGGTTACTTTTTATCAATTCAAAGTAACTAAGTCGGTGAGCAAAGTAACCAAGTTGAAGAAGAGCGTAACCAAGTCGGAGGAAAAGTAACCAAGTCCAAGCCGACTTAGTTACCGACTATCATCTCCGGCTTGCTAACAAACACGTGGACACCCGTAGAATCCCACCGCAAGCAACCAAAGATACAGAAAGAAGCGATAAATAAATGAACATCCTTCGGCATGTCCACAATCAAAATAGGTGGATTTTGAACATTTTGCATTGTCATAAATTGTCATTTTTGTCGTGACAAATAAGACAAAACACTTTCTTTCAATCACTTACAGAATCAGCGTAATTTTGCACCGTCAAATCTTCCCCGAGGTTTGGCGGTGCCTCTTTTTTATGCGCCATCGGAAGGGAGGCATCAGGGATTTCAGGTAATGGCCATTGTAGAACTCATAAAGATTATGATTATGTCAGTAAATATAGAATCCTTGGTCGAGCAGGGCGTGAACGTCAAAATAGAAGTCACTGCTGCAGACCTCAAGATGTTCGGTGAGGGAATAGCCGAACGGGCAATCATGGCATACAGGCAAGAGATAGAGAGCAAGAAACCCCAGGAGGAGACCTACTGCAATACACGTGAGGTGAGAGAACTCCTGAATGTGTGCGACGGCACGCTCAATCTGTGGGCAAAGCGTGGCTATCTCGTACCCGTCAAGGTAGGGAACAAGAACATGTATGCCATGAGTGACGTACGCCGCATCCAGACAGGTGGCAGGAACGACACTGTAACCAACTACTGCAAAAGGAAGGAGGCATGAGCATGGGTATCGCACAGGAAATATGCAACAATATCATGTCGGAGGTACAGGGCATCAAGGATACAGACTTTCCTCTGGACGCTTTCCCTGAGAAGGTGCAGACCATCATCCTTGATATGGTAAGATACGAGAACTTCAAGGTGGAGTATCTCGCACCTGCCATGCTCTCGGCAGTCTCTTCTGCTTTGGGAGGAACCTACTATGTAAGGGTGAAAGGTCAATGGATAACCAATGCCGCACTCTACATCATCATGGTGGGCAGACCAGGGCTGGGCAAGACACCGCCTCTTGAAGCGGCATTCCGTCCCATACGAAGAAACGACAATGTGAAGATGGAGAAGTTCAAGGCCGACATGGCCACCTATCAGAATGCTGCGAAGGAGAGCAAGGGAGACTGCGGAATGGAGAAGCCGGTACTTGCACGCACTCTTGTTTCAGACTTCACCCCTGAAGCCCTGCTCCTCGCCCATTACAACTCCCCTCGCGGTATCACTATTTTGGTGGATGAGATTATGGGCATGTTCAATTCCGCCAACCGCTACAACAACGGACAGCTGATAGAACAGTTGCTGACGGCGTGGAGCGGAGGCGCACTGGATGTGGTACGTGTCAACAACCCCATACCAATCCATATCGAACGACCCTGCATTAATATGATAGGAACCACTCAAACGAAGCGTATGGGAGAACTGATGAAGAAGGGATATGAGGAGAACGGACTGCTTGACCGTATTCTGTTCACGCTTCCCAAGGTGCAGCAGCTGACACTTTGGACGAAGGAAGAGGACAACTCTACACATCATCGTTCCGCTTCAGCCATGGAGGCATGGCAGAACATCATCAGCAAGGTTCTCGCCCTTGACTATGAGACAGGTGAGGACGGAAAAGAGCCTAACTTCCATATTATAGACATGGAGAAAGAAGCGAGGGATGAGTTCATTGCAAGTCACAATGCCACCATACAGCGTACAAATGCCATTGAGGATGACAATATGATAGAGTCCCGTCCGATGAAAGCCCCTGTCCATATGGCACGCATCGCACTTAACCTACAAGCGTTGCGCTATGCCTGTGGCGAGAGCCACCTCCAGTTCGTGACTAAACAAGCTATGCATGGGGCTATAAGATTGATGGAATACTTCGAGGATTCCTATTGCAGGATAAGGGAGTATGTCGCCAACGATGCCTGTGACGAGCCTTCAAGGGAACTGCTCTCGACGCTGAACGATTCGTTCACCACCGCGGAGGCGCTTGCAGCAGGGAAGCAGCTAAGGGTGACCGACCGCACGGTGATGAACTACCTGAAAGAGCTTGCCAAGAACAGACTTATAAAGAAGATTCGGCAAGGGGAATACCAGAAGACGGTCTTTGAGACACAACAAATGACTACTTCTGAGGAATCCCGAAATGTAAACTGCAACGAATAAACCACCGTTTCACATTTCAGTTCCTTCAGTTTTTCAGTTTGCAGTAGTAAGAGGAGTGAATCAACAGGGTTCAGGTTTCTGCAAAACTGAAAGAACTGAAAACTGAAATCAGAGCAATTTCATTTCAGAAACTACTATGGAGAAATATAAGTATCATCTTGAAAAGTACCATCCGGGCAGCAAGAAGCCTTGCCCGCAATGTGGCAGGAAAGTCTGTTTCACACGCTATGTCGATGCCAGTGGGAATCATGTCTTCCCTAAGCATGTAGGGCGTTGTGACCACGAGCATAGTTGTGGCTACCATTTCTCGCCAAGTGACTACTTCCGTGAGAATCCCGAAGAGTCAATATCTCTATCAAGGAAACATGTGATTACGCCAAAGAACTTATCTGTCACTATAAAGGAGCAACTTCCATCATTCATAGACAGAAGCATCATGGAGCAGACTCTCTCACACTATGCCATCAATCCTTTGTACACATTCCTTGCCAGATGTATGGGAAAGGCAGAAGCAGACAGGCTATGTAGCCTTTACCGGATAGGCACGTCAAGAAAATGGGGAGGTTCTGCCGTATTCTGGCAGGTGGATTGCAATGGTCGTGTCCACACAGGAAAGATCATGCTTTATGATGCCATAACAGGCAAAAGGGTGAAGCATCCCCAGCCGCACGTCTGCTGGGTGCATACGGAAATGAGGCTGAAGGACTATCATCTCCGCCAGTGCTTCTTCGGCGAGCATCTCCTTTCCTTATATCCCGACTGGAAGGTCTTCGTGGTGGAGAGTGAGAAGACAGCTGTCATTGCCTCGCACTTCATGCCTGATGTGCTGTGGGTAGCCACAGGCGGAAAGAACGGTTGCTTCAACGAACGTGCCATCTCTTCCTTGGCTGGCAGGGATGTGGTGTTGATGCCCGACCTCGGAGCCACACAGGAGTGGCAGGCAAGGCTCCCCATGCTCGACAAGGTCTGCCGTTCTGTATCAGTCAATGACATTTTGGAGACGATGGCAACGGATGAGCAGCGAAGCCAAGGTCTGGACATAGCCGACTTTCTCCTGATGGAAGACACACCGCAGATGATACTCAAGAAGATGATAGACCGCAACCCTGCTTTACAGACGCTCATTGATGAGCTTAGATTAGAACTCGTTCAAGAACCGTAATGTGGACAGCTTGCTGTCATGAGTAAAGGTATTTATAAAATGCCGTAGCTTATTAGGGCATTTTCGTCTCTTCCCCTCTGCGAGTGGCAGCGCAAAAAAGCCCCATAAGCGGATGGACGGCGGCATCCGTGGTTGATAGATCGGCATTTTATTAACAAGAAGATTATCAATGTATCATAAACAAAACAATTAAGAAAGATGAAAGAACAATACGCAGTATGCCACCTTCAGCGCGGTAGTGGCAACGACAGCGGAATGTCGTGCCACATCGAGAGAAAGGATGCCCAGGACAAGACTTATGTGCCGGACAATGCCGACCGTAGCCGCACGCATCTGAACAGGGAACTGGTATCATTTCCCGAAGAGGTCAGGAACAGGACTGAAGCCATACAGTACCGCATAGACAATGCAGGACTGTCACGCAAGGTCGCTGGCAACCAGTGCAAGGCTATTCGCATCATTCTTACGGGGACACACGAGCAGATGATGAAGATACAGGAAGAAGGCAGGTTGGGGAGGTGGATAGAAGCCAACATGAGATGGCTGAATGAGACCTTCGGCAAGGAAAATGTTGTATCGTGTGTGCTGCACATGGACGAGAAGACTCCCCACCTGCATGCCACCATCGTTCCCATCGTCACTGTCGAAAGGCAACGCCGTGAACGAGAGGGAGAGAGGAAGTACAATACTAAGTCTGGTCCACGACTGTCAGCAGATGACGTGCTCAAACGTGCTAAACTACACGAGTATCAGAATACCTATGCCGCTGCCATGAGTGAGTTCGGTTTGAAGCGTGGCATTGTCGGTTCCACTGCCAGACATATTGCCACATCTACCCACTACAAGCAGCAGATGCAACAGCTTGAGGCGAACATCGCCAAGTTGCAGGAGGAAGTGGAGAAGACCAAGGAGGGCAAGAGCACATTACTCGCCATATTTGGTAAAGGTGACCTTGCCAAGGCAAGGAAAGAGTTGGCATCAAAAGACGAAGAACAGGCAAAGCTCCAGGCTCAGATTGCAAAACTGGAGGCTGAGAAAGCCACTCTAAAGCAGAAGCATGAATCTGACATAGCAAAACTGCGGAATGGCTATCAGAAGGAAATCGATGTTGCCATCAGGCGTGCGGAGATTGCAGAGCGGAAAGCTGCCGAGAAGGAGACTATCATTGAAAGGCAGAAGAACAGAATTGACGAACTTGACCGCAAAGCCAATCCTCAGCGATACCGACTTTCATCGGGAGCGGAACTCATCGGTTATCGCTTCCTTGGTAAGAACCCTTATACCGTCACCCTGAAAATCTGGACAAAGGTTAAGGAGATTGAACATACCGCTGTCACCTACCTCAGCGATAGCGACAAGCGATTGCACGCCTTCAGCAATGGGGTATTGACAGAACACGAGTTTGTCAACGCCTGTTTTAGCGCTGCCGAGCAAGTCAACGAGATACAAGCCAATTTACTCAGTGCTGCCATTGAACTGGCAACAGGCGGTACAGCCCAACCTCATGTAGGCACTGGTGGCGGAGGCTCAACATCAGAACTGCCGTGGAGGAACAAAGATAAGGATAAGTACAAAACCACGAAAAAGAGATGATAGTTTTCACCTAAAGGAAATCGAATAGTAATATTGTCATAATGGAAGACAAGCTTTTCAAAATGAAAGGGTACCTAAGGCAGCCTATTTTGTTTGAAAAAATCTTATATCTTTGATTATAAGTTGTTTGTCATATTGTTTGGATCTTTGGTACTTCATTTGCATATTGAGATGTAGGTATTATTATAGTCATATATGGTTTTAAAGCAATACGATGTAACTCCTAATATGGGAAAGGTGCATATACATGAAATAAGCTATCGGTTCATTGCCCACCTGATTGGACAGCTGTTGGCATTTGAATCTATGCTGTTGTGTGTATGCTGCTGTATGTCTATGATATATGGCGAAAGCGATTTGATGTCCTTCATCGTTTCTTTTGTTATATGTCTGACGGCAAGCGTTATTCTGTTGGTATATGGTCGGAAGAAAGAATCCGCTCCATCACGCTATGAAGCGTATATAGTGGTGGCTCTTTCTTGGATATTTTTTACGGTTTTCGGAATGTTTCCCTACCTGTTGGGTGACTTCATCCCTAATATCACGGATGCTTTTCGCAAGACCCTGTTTCAGGTGGCTACCTGCCATACTTCATGCGGTTTTACCACCGATGATTACAACCTATGGCCGTCATTCACATGGATGCTGCTGATATTTGCCATGGTGTCGGGTGGATGTACGGGTTCTACCAGTGGAGGTGTCAAGAATCTCCGACTAATCATCATTGCCCAGTGCATACGCAACCAGTTCCGTCAGATATTGCATCCACGCGCTGTGCTGCCAGTAAGAGCCGGCAGTATGTTTGACAATAATATAGTGACAATGGTTCTTGTATTCTTCGCTGCCTATATCGCAGTAGTTTTTATAGGCTGGACACTGCTGATGGCATTCGGAGTGGGTTTTACGGAAGCTATGAGCACCGTGATTTCGGCCATGGGCAATGTAGGGCCTGGATTAGGTTGTTTTGGACCAGCTTTCTCTTGGGCGGCACTGCCCGATGCAGCCAAATGGACGCTCTCCTCCCTGATGCTCATCGGCAGACTGGAGATTTTCGGTTTCCTTCTCATATTCCACCGCTCTACATGGAGGGGCAGTTGGTCATAGGCAAATATAGTTTCCATAGCACAATAAATGTATCACATTAAACGTTTTATATAGATGGAAGAAAATGCAAAGCACTTTCTCGACCTGATACGGCGGTCGCACCGTGGACGGTTCAAGATATATATCGGGATGATTGCAGGAGTGGGCAAGACCTTCCGCATGCTTCAGGACGCACGCGAGATGCTAAGGTGCGGCACTGATGTACAGATAGGCTATGTGGAAACACACGGCAGACCGGATACGGTACGAATGCTAAAAGGTCTGCCTGTGATTCCCCGAAAACGGGTATTCTACAAGGGCAAGGAGATTGAAGAGATGGACCTTGATGCTATCCTTCAGATTCATCCCGAAATCGTGATTGTGGATGAGTTGGCACACTCCAATGTGGAGGGACAGCGCAATGCCAAGCGATGGCAAGACGTGATGGAGCTGTTAGATGCTGGCATCAACGTTCTCTCTGCTGTCAACATCCAGCATATCGAGAGTCTGAACGATGAGATAAAGGCGATGGTTGGCATTGACGTTAAGGAGCGTATTCCCGACCGTGTACTTCAGGAGGCTGACGAAGTGGTGAACATCGACCTTTCGGCAGAAGAACTCGTGGAGCGTCTGAAATCCGGGAAGATATATGCCAAGGACAAGATACAGACTGCACTTGAACATTTTTTCCAGACAAAGAATATCCTGCAACTACGAGAGCTGGCACTCCGCGAGGTGGCTTTCCGGGTGGGGAAGAAAGTGGAGGAACAAGTGCCGACAAAAGATGCTAAAGCCAAGGGGATGTCGAAAATCG
This sequence comes from Bacteroides togonis, assembly GCF_900130135.1. Taxonomy (NCBI): domain Bacteria; kingdom Pseudomonadati; phylum Bacteroidota; class Bacteroidia; order Bacteroidales; family Bacteroidaceae; genus Bacteroides; species Bacteroides togonis. Next base: position 814,052 of record NZ_LT670820.1, read on the forward strand.
TGGTGTGCGTGAGCAGCAACAACGAGACACAGCAGCACATCATCCGTAAGGCTGCCCGCCTGGCTGACGGTCTTGATGCTGAGTGGATGGCACTGTATGTGCAGACAGCCCACGAAGATTCCGACCGCATTCCCTTGGACACTCAACGTCATCTGATGAGTCACCTGGAGTTAGCCATGCAACTTGGCGGACAGATACACAAGGTGGTTTCCGAAAACATCCCCCAGAGCATTGCCGACTTCTGCCGCCAGCAGCATGCCACCCTGCTCTGTATGGGACAACCCTCATTCTCCCTCCCACGCCTGCTTATGCGTGCTGGGAGTTATCGAAAATTATTGGCTGAACTGAAAGAAATGGGCGTGGATTTAGTTATCTTCGCATAAAAAAATTGATAAGCTTATGACTACAAAAGAAAAACTTACACTCTCTGTGGGCATCTTAGTGTCGCTGATTATCGGACTGGTAGTACTCTCCGTCATCAGTCTGCAGATACTGACCGCCACAGAACCCACATCACCTGTAGCAGACTACGGCCTTACGAGGGCATTGACATTGCTGTTGTTGTTTGGCGGACTGAGTATCTCCGTAGGCGTATGGATGCTGCTGAGGTTGCCGGGGTATATCACCCGACCCTTTCAGGAACTGACCAAAGGCATCAACGAGATTGCCAACCACAACTACGACACACGCCTGAACATTCGTGGAGGGGAAGCCATGGAGCAACTATCCTCCAATTTCAACCGTATGGCAAGGCGACTCGGTGATTACCACAACTCGTCGCTCTCGAAGCTTAGGGTATCAAAAAGATACATAGAGACCATCATCGACTCTATCGATGAGCCTATCATCTGTTTGGACAACGAGCGGACACTCTTCTTTATCAACAACGAGGCACTCGACATACTCAACCTCCGGCGAGAAGATACTGTGGGAAAGTCGGCACAAGATACAGCCATGCGCAACGACCTGCTGCGCCGACTGCTCATCGGACTTGGCGACAAACAGCCTGAACCGCTGAAGATATATGCCGACAACAAGGAGAGTTACTTCCAAGTGAAATATTTGCCCGTAAAGATGACTGGCAGCGATGGTGGAGTAAAAGACAGCGGCACTGTGATTATGCTGAAAAACATCACCGAGTTCCATCAGCGGGATGTGGCTAAGACCACTTTCATATCCACCATCTCCCACGAACTGAAGACCCCAATTTCAGCCATACTGATGAGCCAACAGCTGCTGGCCGACAACCGCGTGGGTTGGCTGAATCCCGAACAGAAGGAACTTTCCGACAGCATACGCGAGAATGGCGAGAGGCTGCTCAGCATCACTGGTGAACTGCTCAACATGACACAGGTAGAGAGTGGCGTGCTCCAGCTCAAACCCCATATAACAAAGCCTATCGAACTGATTGACTATGCCATCAAGGCCAATCAGGTGCAGGCAGACAAGTTTCACATCAACATTGAGGTGGATTATCCGAAGGAGAAAATCAGCAAGCTCTATGTGGATAGTGAGAAAATTGCATGGGTGCTGACCAATCTGTTGAGCAATGCCATCCGCTATTCATCGGAGAACGGACGCGTGATTATCGGAGCCTTTCAAGAGGATGAGCATCACATCGTGATGTACGTGCAAGACTTCGGACGAGGCATCGACCCACGCTACCATGAGAGCATCTTCGAACGCTACTTCCGTGTGCCTGGAACCAAGGTACAGGGCAGCGGACTGGGACTATCCATCTCGCGCGACTTTGTAGAGGCACATAACGGTACATTGACAGTTGAAAGCGAATTGGGCAAAGGCAGCAAGTTTATAGTCACACTACCTGTGTGAGAATTAAGAATTAAGAATTAGCAATGAACAAGATACTTATCATAGATGACGAGCCTACCATCCGAATGTTGCTTTCGCGCATATTGGAACTGGAAGGTTATGAAGTGTTGAAAGCAAAAGACCGTGCCACGGCACTCTATACACTCAGGAAGCAAGAGGTGCAGGTGGTGCTGTGCGACGTCTTCCTGCCCGATGGCAATGGCGTTGATATGGTGCAGGAACTGCAGCAGTTGGCTCCTGCGGCAAAAATCATTCTCCTAACCGCCCACGGCAATATCCCCGACGGGGTGCAAGCCATCAAGAACGGAGCTTTTGACTATATCGTCAAGGGTGACGACAACCGAAAAATAATACCTATTGTCAGCCGTGCTATGGATGCCATAGCTTCAGAGCAGAAGAAAAAGACCGCAAGTCAGAAAACCTCCAAAATGCATACGTTTGACACCATCGTAGGCCGTTCGGCAGCAATCGTTGATGTTATTATGCAAGCCCGCAAGGTGGCGGCAACCGATGTCAGCGTGCTCATCAACGGCGAGACAGGCACAGGCAAGGAAGTCTTCGCTCAGGCCATTCATAGTGCAAGCCGGCGTGGCGGGAGTGCCTTTCTTGCCCTCAACTGCTCGGCATTCAGCCGGGAGTTGCTCGAAAGCGAACTCTTCGGCTACAAGGCTGGGGCTTTCACGGGAGCGGTGAAGGACAAACGAGGACTATTGGAGGAAGCCAACCATGGCACTGTGTTTCTCGACGAAATAGGTGAGATGGCACTGGAGCTGCAGTCGAAACTGCTGCGTGTGCTCGAGACTGGCGAGTTTGTGAAAGTGGGCGACACCAAGACCACCCGTGTGGATGTGCGCATCCTATCTGCCACCAACCGCAATCTGAAGGAAGAGATAGCTGCTGGCCGATTCCGCGAAGACCTCTACTTCCGCTTGTCGGTGTTCCGAATAGAACTGCCTCCCCTTCGGCAGCGCAAGGAAGACATACTTCCGCTTGCCAAGCATTTTATCGATAGGTATTCTGGTCAAATAGGTCGTCTCACCCCGACACTGTCTTCCGAAGCAAGGGATTTGTTCCTGTCTTATCCATGGCCTGGCAATGTGCGCGAAATGATGAATGCCGTCGAGCATGCCCTTATCGTATGCGACGGTGAAATCACTCGTAATGATTTGCCCATCGACATGCTTTCGGGTGAGATTTCCCCAGCCAGCGATGATTCGTTTGACTTGAAGAGCGTGGAGCGTAACCACATCATCAAAGTGCTTCATCATACGCACGGCAACAAGACCGAAACCGCAAGACTGCTCAAGATAGGTCTGACCACGCTCTATCGCAAGATAGAGGAATATGGAATAACTATTTGAGTGCTTCAACCTGTCATATCTGCCCTTCCAAAGTGAATGTGATTTTTTCATTTTGGAAGGGTTTTTATTGCCTTTAATTTCAACTCTAACTTCTATAGAATACTCATACACAGTGATTTACAAATTTACGAACCTGTTTGGCACGCCCATTGCGATACATAAAGGTGACATCATTTATGTATAACTTATAAAAAAGAAAGAAAATGGATTTGTTTACAATTGGATTTGCAATTTGCCTGCTGAGCGGCTTGGGCTGCTTCTGGCTGTTTTTCAAATGTATCGATTGGTTTGAGGAAATCTAAAGAAAGAGGAGGTAGAGATTATGTACACAACATTGTTTATTATCAGCTTGGTGGCTTTTGCGTATCTGATGTACGTGCTCATCAAGCCCGAAAAATTTTAGTTACGTATGAATACGGAAATTTTGGGAGTTATCCTACAGATTGTCCTTATGGTAGGACTTGCCTTTCCGCTTGGTAAATACATTGCCAAGGTGTATAAAGGCGAAAGGACGTGTCTCGACTTTTTGAAGCCGGTGGAACGTTGGATGTACAAGTTGAGCGGTGTGAATCCCGAAGAGGAGATGGACTGGAAAAAGTTCCTACGTGCATTGCTCGTGGTTAACTTGTTTTGGTTTGTATGGGGTATGGTGCTCTTGGTCGCACAAGGTGTATTGCCGCTCAACCCTGACGGCAACATCGGACAGACATGCCATCAGGCATTCAACACCTGTATCTCGTTTATGGTGAACTGCAACCTGCAGCACTATAGCGGCGAGAGCGGTCTGACCTATTTCACGCAGCTCTTCGTCATCATGCTCTTCCAGTTTATCACTGCCGCTACAGGTATGGCTGCCATGGCAGGTATCATGAAGGCATTAGCTGCAAAGACGACACAGACTATAGGCAACTTCTGGCGCTATCTCGTGTTGAGCACCACCAGAATATTGTTGCCATTGTCGCTCGTTGTAGGCATGATACTGATTGTGGAAGGTACACCGATGGGCTTTGACGGAAAGATGGAACTGACAACCCTTGAGGGACAGACACAACAGGTGTCGCAAGGTCCTACGGCAGCCATAGTGCCCATCAAGCAACTGGGCACCAACGGTGGAGGATACTTCGGTGTCAACTCATCTCATCCATTGGAGAATCCCACCTACCTGACAAATATCGTGGAGTGCTGGAGCATTCTAATCATCCCTATGGCATTGGCATTCGCCTTCGGCTTCTATCTCAAGAGGCGCAAGTTGGGGTATAGCATCTTCGGCGTAATGCTGTTTGCCTATCTTGTGGGTGTGGGCATTAACGTATGGCATGAAACCAATGGCAATCCGCGAATAGACGCCATGGGCATAGCCCAGGACGGAGGTGCCATGGAAGGCAAGGAGGTGCGCATTGGTTCAGCGGCTGGAGCGCTGTGGAGTGTTGCCACCACAGTCACATCCAATGGTTCGGTCAACTCGATGCACGATTCCACCATGCCATTGTCGGGAATGATAGAGATGCTCAATATGCAGATAAACACATGGTTTGGCGGTGTTGGTGTAGGATGGATGAACTACTTCACCTTTATCATCATCGCAGTGTTCATCAGCGGACTGATGGTGGGACGAACGCCCGAGTTTCTTGGACATAAGGTGGAAGCACGCGAGATGAAGATAGCCTCGATAGTGGCTTTGCTCCATCCGTTCATCATCCTTGTAGGCACGGCATTGGCAGCCTGGTTGTTTGTCCATGCGCCTGAGTTTGTGGCAAGCGAGGGTGGTTGGCTCAACAATCCCGGTTATCACGGACTGAGCGAAATGCTCTACGAATATACCTCATCTGCAGCCAACAACGGTTCGGGATTCGAGGGACTGGGCGACAACACATGGTTTTGGAATTACTCCTGCGGCATCGTGCTTATCCTCGGACGTTTTGTGCCGATAGTTGGTCAGGTGGCTATCGCAGGTATCATGGCGAAGAAGAAATACATACCAGAGAGTGTGGGAACACTCAAGACCGACACCGTCACATTCGGTGTGATGACCTTTGCCGTCATCTTTATCGTGGCAGCCCTGTCGTTCTTCCCAGTGCATGCGCTTAGTACAATTGCAGAACATTTAACTTTGTAATGATATGAATAGTCTATTTGAAAAAGAACAAGTTATAGATAGTGTCAAGCAGTCGTTTGTGAAGCTTGACCCGCGGCAGATGATCAAGAACCCCATTATGTTCACGGTGGAGACATGTACTGCCATTATGCTGCCCGTGACCGTTTATTCGTTGTTCAGCAGTGAGCAAGGCTCGTTTGCTTACAACGTGTGGGTATTGTTTATCCTCTTCATCACACTGCTGTTTGCCAACTTTGCCGAGGCTATTGCCGAAGCACGTGGTAAGGCTCAGGCAGACAGTCTGCGCAAGACACGCGAGGAGACACCTGCAAAGCTCTATGTGAACGGTAATATCAAGACCGTGAGCAGTTCTTTGCTGAAGAAGGGTGACGAGTTTGTATGCGATGCCGGCGATGTGATTCCAGCCGATGGTGAGATTGTGGAAGGACTGGCGTCCATCGACGAGAGTGCCATCACGGGCGAGTCGGCTCCCGTCATCCGCGAGGCAGGTGGCGACAAGAGCAGTGTGACGGGCGGTACAAAGGTGCTGAGCGACCATATTCGTGTGGTGGTGACGACACAGCCTGGCGAGAGTTTTCTCGACAAGATGATTGCCCTCGTGGAGGGTGCATCACGTCAGAAGACACCCAACGAGATTGCGCTCACCATATTGCTGGCGGTGTTCACCCTCGTGTTCCTCATCGTGTGTATCACGTTGAAACCCTTTGCCGACTATACGGGTACGGTTATCACCATAGCCTCGTTCCTCTCGCTCTTTGTATGTCTTATCCCTACCACCATCGGCGGACTTCTCTCTGCCATTGGTATTGCCGGTATGGATCGTGCCTTGCGTGCCAACGTCATCACTAAGAGCGGTAAGGCGGTGGAGACTGCCGGCGACGTGGATACACTGTTGCTCGACAAGACCGGAACCATCACCATAGGCAACCGTAAGGCTACGGCGTTCTTTCCTGCCGAAGGTGTGGACAAGGCCGAATTCGAACAGGATTGCCTTCTTTCATCTATATCCGACGACACTCCCGAGGGAAAGTCGATTGTAGAGTTGGGACGCAACGACGGATTTAAGATGAGGGCATTGCACACCGAGGGTGCACGTATGATAAAGTTTACAGCCGAGACAAAGTCGTCGGGCATCATTCTGAAGGACGGCACTGAGATTCGTAAGGGAGCCTTCGACACCATGCGCCATATAACAGAGGAAGCCGGCTACACCTTTCCCGAGCATATCTCTTGTCTCGTGACAGCCATAACGGGCAATGGCGGTACGCCACTTGTAGTGACTGTCAACAAGAAGGTTGTGGGAGTGATTGAACTGCAGGACATCATCAAACCGGGTATTCACGAGCGTTTTGAGCGGCTGCGCAAGATGGGTGTGAAGACGGTGATGGTGACGGGCGACAACCCGCTCACTGCCAAGTATATCGCCGAGAAGGCAGGTGTGGATGACTTCATTGCCGAGGCAAAGCCAGAGGACAAGATGAACTATATCAAGGCTGAGCAGAAGAATGGTAAACTCGTAGCCATGATGGGTGACGGAACCAATGATGCACCGGCTTTGGCACAGGCAGATGTAGGTGTGGCAATGAATAGTGGTACGCAGGCTGCCAAGGAGGCAGGTAATATGGTGGATCTCGACAACGACCCGACAAAGCTCATCGAGATTGTGGAGATAGGCAAGCAGCTGCTCATGACACGTGGCACACTCACCACCTTCTCCATCGCCAACGATGTGGCGAAGTATTTTGCCATTGTGCCGGCTCTCTTTATGGTATCCATTCCACAGTTGGCTGCGCTTAACATCATGGGACTTCATTCTCCCGATAGTGCCATCCTGTCGGCGGTCATCTTCAATGCCATCATCATTCCGCTGCTTATACCCTTGGCTTTGCGCGGCGTGAAGTACAAGCCGATTGGTGCAAGTGCACTGTTGCGCCGCAATCTGCTGATATATGGCGTGGGAGGCATCATTGCTCCTTTTGTGGGTATAAAATTAATTGATTTACTTGTCGGTTTTTTCTTTTAAAATAATACGGATATGAAAAATTTCATAAAAGCCTTTAGGCTGACAATAGTAATGTGTGTGTTTCTTGGCATCGGATATGTGCTTGTGTTGTGGCTTTTTGCCAAGGTGGCAGGTCCGGGCAATGGCAATGCCGAGACAGTAGTGGTGGATGGCAAGGTGGTGGGTGCTGCCAATGTGGGGCAGCAGTTCACCAAGGACATCTATTTTTGGGGACGTCCTTCCTGTGCCGGCAATGGCTATGATGCCGCCAACTCATGCGGAAGCAACAAGGGACCTACGAATCCTGAATATCTCGCTGAAGTGAAGGCTCGTATCGACACGTTCCTCGTCCATCATCCTTACCTCAAGCGCAAGGATGTGCCGGCGGAGATGGTTACTGCCAGTGGTTCGGGTCTTGATCCCGACATTACCCCTCAGTCAGCCCGTGTGCAGGTGAAGCGGGTAGCTGGTGCCCGCCATATCGACGAACATCTCGTGGCGTCGATTGTAGAGCAATCCATCCAACGCCCGCTGCTCGGACTTTTCGGCCCCGAGAAAGTAAATGTATTGAAACTGAATGTGGCTCTTGATAAACTTAAACCAAGATTAATTTCACAAAAATGATGAAGACAAAGGTTATTATCGCATCTATTTTGGGAGCGGCTATGACGATATCGTCATCCGCTTCCGCACAAGACAAAATCACAGTGAATGGAAACATTGACCTGGTAAACAACTACGTCTGGCGAGGTATGGATCAGAACTCCGGGTTCTCGGTACAGCCTTCTCTAAGCCTTTCCTACAAGGGATTATCATTGTATGCCTGAGGCAGTCAGAGCATTACCAACAATGCCGACCGCGACGTTCAAGAATTTTACATCAACCTCAGTTACTCCAGCAGCGGATTCTCTGCTACCCTGACAGATTATTGGTGGGGCGGATCACACAATCCTTACGGTTACTACAAGCATGGACCTGCCGACAATCCCATAGATGGAGGCCATCACTTGGAGGCAACAGTGGCTTACAACTTCGGCGACAAACTGCCTCTCACTCTCGCTTGGTCAACCTGGTTCGCCGGAGCCGACGTTCGGACAAATGACTTCAAGCGTTGCTATTCGTCCTATATCAATGCGTCGTACGATATTGCATGTCCTGCGCAAGTGACACTGACCCCCTCTATCGGTTTCACGCCATGGAAAGGCTACTATCAAGACAAAGCGGCTGTCACTGACATATCGCTGAAAGCATCAAAGAGTATCAGCGTATCTGAAACACTTTCGATGCCACTCTTTGTACAAGCTATCGTCTCACCGATAAACGATCATGTGTATCTCGTGGCAGGTACAGGATTAGGATTTTGACAATACAGATTATTAGTTGACCGTGCTGTAATCATCATCGACTGCGGCACGGTTTCATTTAATATGCCTACATAACAACAAAGGTAAATATGAATGAAAGTTAATTGGGACTATTTAGAAAGCATGCCTACATTTACTCTTTCATCTTATTCTTGCAAAACCAACTATATTTATCAAATAGAATAACAGGAAATGGGACATATTAGGTATCAAAACGTCCATTATACATGTATTTACTCTTGACTAACAGTAGGTTAGACGCATGATTTAGGTTCAAGCATGGTACATAATATAAATCTTATCATATTCTCTGGTAGTTTATCTTAGATGATGCAAAAATAGAAAGCACTTACAAGACCAAAGTGACGATAAGTGGGATGTTTGTATCCATTTTACTGATATCAATAGGTTCTTGTTCCTCTTCTAATGGGAAATTTTTATCTTTGCGATTGGACATCTATTTTGGAGAAGTTTTATGAGTAAGATATTGAAAGTAAAAAATGTAAGTGATTACAGCCGCTATGTCGGAGCTACAGACTTTCATCCATGGGTCAACGTTATCGATTTTGCGGAAGTATCGCCTGTACGCCATTGTCTGAACAACTATGGAGTTTATGGCATATTCTTGCACGACGAATCAGAAATAGACTTGGCATACGGCCGCGGAAAATACGATTATCATAAAGGGACACTCATTTGTGTGGCCCCCGGTCAAATAGGAGGCAAAGAAGACAACGGAGAAGAGGTTTATCTGACAGGATGGGCATTACTATTTCATCCTGATCTGTTACACGGAACTCATTTGGAAAAGGAAATCAAAGAATATTCGTTTTTCGACTATCGCATCAACGAGGCTCTGCACATGACTGGCGAAGAGCGAAATTTATTCATTTCGCTGATGCGGCAAACCCGTAAGGAAATCGAGCGCAAGCATGATGCCGTTCAAAATGCGATTATTGTGGAATACATAGGCCTGATGCTAAATTTCTGCCAACGGTTCTATAACCGTCAGTTTATGACCCGTGAACCGGAAAACTCTGATGTACTCATGAAATTTAATAACTTATTGCGGAATTATTTCGATGAGAACCAACAACTATCACTCGGTTTGCCCACTGTCCAGTATTTCGCAGACAAGCTTTGCATGTCGTCCAACTATTTCGGTGATCTCATAAAAAAGACAACCGGAGATACAGCAAGCAATTATATCCGTCAGTACATTGTTCAAGAAGCCAAGAACCAACTCGCCAGTGGAACAGGTGTTGCCCAAGTAGCATACAGCTTGGGATTTGAATATTCCCAGCACTTGAGCCGCATGTTCAAGAAGCAAACAGGAATGACACCGTCGGAATATTGCTTGAGTATCCAAAACAAAAAGTAAGCCTATGAAAACGAAGAAAAAAAACATCTTTCGCGTGCTCATCGCTTTGGCAGTAGTGATAGTTGTTGTTTATGCCTCCCTGCCCTACTACGCCCGTCAGGCGCTCATCCACTGGATGCCTGTCATTGATGATCTGGAAACCTTCCACCGTCACACGGTACACCACAATCCCGATGATGTATGGCACTGGCCCCTCGCTGCCGACTATAACCGCTATCAACTGACAGAGAATGATGCACACTATCTGGACAGCCTGCACACCGTGTCCTTCCTCGTCATCCATCATGACAGCATCGTCTTCGAAAGTTATCGCGACGGGTGGAACGACACGCTGACCTCGAACATCTACTCTGCCACGAAAACTATCGTAGGACTACTGGCAGGCATTGCACTTGATGAAGGAAAGATACACAGCTTGGACAATCCCGTATCACGCTACATACCGTCCTATACCCAAGGAATGCAGGCCGATGTCACCTTGCGCCACCTGCTCACCATGAGCGGCGGCATGGCGTGGGATGAGGCGTATGCTTCGCTCTTCTCCGTCACCACACACGGTTATTACGGTAACGACCTTTACGATCTGGTAACCGGTTTGGATGTAGTTGACCAGCCCGGCATACAATATTCCTACCGCAGCGGCGAAACGCAACTGCTGGCTTTCGTCATCGAAGCCGCCACCGAACAGACACTAAGCGAATATGCCGAAGAGAAATTATGGAAACCCATGCAGGCCGAACGCGATGCCTACTGGCTGCTGGACAAAAAAGATGGTGATGAAAAGGCTTTCTGCTGCTTCCACACCACGGCACGCGACGTGGCCCGTTTTGCCCGCCTCCTATTGCATCACGGCAACTGGCACGGACGCCAACTGATATCCGAAGCCTATATGGACGAACTGATGCGCCCTGCCTCGTACTTGAAAGACCAATGGGGTAAAGATACGCTCAGCTATTATGGTTTCCAGACGTGGATCATGGATTATCACGGTATGCGCTGCCCTTACCTGCGCGGCATGTTGGGACAGTACATCATCGCCATCCCCGAGATGAATGCCATCGTCGTACGTCTGGGACGCAAACGCTGTGATGTTTATAACCGCGAAATAACGACCGACATCACACGGTATATGAATATCGCAATGAAGATACTTAAAAATCAAGAGGCAATCTGACGAACCGGATTCTCGGTTTGCTCTATCTGCAACTCTCCGTAGCGGATAACTGTCCAGTTACCGTCTTCATCTTCAGCCAAAGCAGACATTGTCTCCACCCAGTCACCCGAGTTGAGGTAATGGATGTCATTGTACCACGTATCGGCCGGATGATGGATATGACCACATATCACGCCGTCGCACTTGCGGGCACGGGCAAACTTCACCAATTCCTGTTCAAAGTCGGAAATATAGGAAACTGCTGTTTTTACCTTCTGCTTGATAGCCTGCGAGAGTGAATAGTAAGGCAAGCCGTGGCGCATACGGTAGTTGTTGTAGATTTTGTTGAGCCAGAGCAGGAAGGTGTAACCCCAATCGCCTAGCTGCGCCAACCACTTCATGTTCGTGGTCACTGTATCGAAGATGTCACCGTGAGTCACGTAGTAGCGCTTGCCGTGGCTCTCGTGAATAAAGTCCTTCACAATGCGGATATTGTAAAAGGTAAAGGGCACCAGACTGTCCAAAAAATCATCGTGATTGCCCCGCACGTAAATGACCTCCGTACCCTGTTTCTCCATCATCTTCATGAGAACCTTGAAGAAGTCTGTGTGACGGGCCTGCCACTTGCGGGTACCTCCCTTACGCAAAGCCCATCCATCGATAATGTCTCCGTCCAATATCAGGCGGCGGCAGTTCACCGATTTCAGGAAATTGGTCACTTCGGTTGTCTTGGAATGTGATGTCCCCAGATGGATGTCGGACAGCACAATGGTAGAATAGAATGTACGTAGACGCATCATTGTTCAGTGTGTTGTTTTTCTGTCACAAAGATGCACACTGTGTATGTCAAACGTATGTAGTTGAGGTTACAATCGTGTAAATAAACGGAAAACAAAAAAAGAGGGTAATCCATGCTGGAACACCCTCTTCTCTCTATACTAGTTTACCGGATTACTTTATCGCAATCTGTCGGCTGCTTTCACTTTCACTTCATCACTAAAGATAGCACGGAAAGCCAGATAATTCAAAATAATACAGACTGCAGGCAGACACAATGCCCATCCCAGCTGAAAGCTGTCAGCACCCAATTTGCCCTTCAGCATGTACCAGAACACAGCTGCGACAATGTAATAACCGATCAGCAGCAAACTGTTGAATATGGTCATACGTACCTGCAACATGCGATTACGGAACAGGAAAATAGTTCCCAATGCTACAATGGCACACAGCAACAAAATACCGAACATGCCCCATGTGGACTGAAAACTTCCGTCAGCCAAAGTCACTCCCAGCGGCTTGAATACCGATGCGTTCACCCCATCTGCTGCAATGAACGAACCTACCGGCTGACACATGGTAACAACCAGCAAGATGGTGACTACCAACAGATAAACAGATTGAATACGCTGTATCATTACTGCAGTTTTTCTTTTTCTTTTGCCGGATTGCGGTAGTATACCTTGCCTTCGATATATTCCTGAGTAGCAATCAACGTCGGTTTCGGCAGTTTCTCATAATAGCGTGAAATCTCTATCTGCTCACGATTTTCAAATACTTCTTCCAAGTTGTCATTATAGGATGCGAACTCGGCCAGTTTCTTGGACAAATCATTTTTGATTTCCACACTGATTTGATTGGAACGCTTTCCGATAATGGCCACTGTTTCATAAATGTTGCCGGTATCTTCACACAGTTCCATCAAGTCGCGTGTCACGGTAGTTACCGGAGCATTGGTTTTTCTGTAATCCATAATTTTTACCTTATATTATAAATTAAGTTTTTCGGTTATTCAGTTACTTCTTCTTCAGTGCTTCCTTCACCCAATTCTGCCTGAGACTTGCTAAAAATCCGTTCGGCTTCCTTCAGGTACTTGCTTTCAGGAAATTCATTCTTGAAGGCATAATATTCGTCCACAGCCTCACGATAGCGCTCTTGCTTTCTTTCTTCCACACTGTATACAGCCAGTTCGTATTTGGCTCTCAGAATCAGGATCGACAAGTCTTCACGCAAATTGGTATAAGGATAATCTTTCAGGGCATTCTGTGCGGTGATGACACATGACTGGTAGTTATTGCCCATATAATTGCCCAAGTTGTAATACAATTTGGCCGACAAGTATTCTTTCATAACCAGCTTGTCCTGCAACTCGAAAATCATTTGCTGGGCTTCCTGATGCTTGGCGCTTTGCGGATAGTATTCCATAAACATCTGAAGCTCGTCAATTGCTTTGTAAGTGCTCGACTGATCCAGACGGGGTTCCGGAGTATCCAGGAACAGGGCCTTACCTGCATGGAAACGGGAGAGTTCGGTATATGTACCTCGCGGATAAACCTGATAATACTGAATAAAGGTTTGTGCGGCAGTCTGATAATCCTGCTCATTATAATAGCACATACCCAGCATATAAAGCGATTCTTCCGCCTTATCCGTTCCCTTCAGAATGGCAATCAACTCATTCAGCAAAGTGGCGGCACGGTTATATTGTCCTTTGGCAAAATAGGACTTGGCAGCTTCATACTTGTACTCATAATCCGTACTTTTCAGCAGTTTATTATACTCACCACACGATGTCAATCCCAGCGCTGCTGCCAGCAAAGCTACAATAAAGATATTCTTTTTCATTCGGTTATTCGCAAATATTGCGCAAAGATAGAGCTTCGCACTGAATAAAACAACGATACGAAACTTAATTTTTCAAAAACATAAAGGCAGAAACGGCCAGCGGTAGGCAATCATCCCCAAGAGATGCTATCCCCCACCGCCAACCGTCAATCGCCAATGGATCAAAGTTTATACAAATCGTTTGCTGCCAGCAGCTCTACACGACGCTCTTTCAGCACACGCAGGCAGTTCTCCATGTCGCTGGGACGTATTACCACATTGGCATGATCTCCGTTGGCAAACGAATACATATATTCGATGAACACTCCTTCGTCCGACAGATACTGGAGCACTTTGGCCAATGCTCCCGGAATGTTAGGACAAGAAATACCTACCACGTCATTCACATTTACGGCAAAATGGTTTTCCTTCAACAGCTGATAAGCTTTCTCCGGCTCAGAAACCACTCCTCTCAGAATACCGAAATCGGCCGTTTCTGCGATACACAGGGCGGAGAGGTTGATACCACCTTCAGCCAATACCCGGGTTACCTCCGTAAGGCGTCCCGACTTATTCTCCAAAAAAATTGATAATTGTTTTGCAATCATAGCGATATAGTTTATCTTTCAAATTTTCTCTTGTCTACTACACGTTTTGCCTTACCCGTACTACGCTCGATACTGCGCGGTTCCACCAGCTTCACATCTACACTCAAGCCCAATACACTTTGCAGACGGGCTGTCAGACGCTTCTTCATATCCATCATCTTCTTGATTTCGTCCGAATAGAATTCAGGCCTTACCTCCACTTGCAGCTCCATCGTATCCGTATTATTTACACGGTCTACAATCAGCTGATAATGCGGTTCGAATTCCGGCATCTCCAGCATGACAGACTCGATCTGCGTCGGGAATACGTTTACACCACGGATAATCAGCATGTCGTCGCTGCGTCCCAGGATGCGGTCCATGCGCACCAGTGTACGTCCGCAAGCACATTTTTCATAATGCAGAGCTGTCAGGTCTTTCGTCCGGTAACGCAACAGAGGCATTCCTTCCTTTGTCAGGTGCGTAAACACCAGTTCGCCCGTTTCACCGGGTGCCACAGGTTCCAGTGTTTTCGGATCTACGATTTCCGGAAAATAATGGTCTTCGTTCAGGTGCGTACCATGCTGGCATTCACATTCATAGCCTACGCCCGGGCCAGCCACTTCGCTCAGCCCATAGATGTCATAAGCCTTGATACCCAGCTTGGCTTCGATATCATGACGCATCTGTTCCGTCCATGGCTCCGCACCGAAAGCGCCTGCTTTCAGTTTGAATTCCTCACGAGGTAACCCCGAATCACGGATGGCATCCGCCAGATACAGTGCATACGACGGTGTACAACACAGCATCGTAGCGCCAAAATCATGCATCAGCGTAATCTGTTTCTCCGTATTTCCACTGGACATCGGTATCACAGATGCCCCGATATTCTCGGCACCGGCATGAGCGCCCAATCCGCCCGTAAAAAGTCCATATCCGTAAGATATCTGGAAGACGTCCGAACGATCTGCGCCATAAGCCGTAAAAGCTCGCGACAGACATTCGGCCCACACCGACAAATCTTTGCGCGTGTAGCCCACCACCGTCGGTTTACCTGTAGTGCCCGACGAGGCGTGGATGCGTACAATCTGACTCATAGGCACGGCACAAAGTCCGAAAGGATAATTATCCCTCAGATCATATTTCGTGGTGAAGGGCAGCTTCACAATGTCGTCTATACTGTTGATGTCGTCGGGAGTGATGTCCAGTTCCTGCATTTTCTTGCGGTAGAAAGGCGTGTCGTGGTACACCCGCTCTACCGTTTTCTTCAACCGGATCCCCTGCAATCTCCGCATGCTCTCCCGATCCATGCATTCGATGCTTTCATTCCAAATTTTGTTGTTTTTCATAATGTCTTTCACGTTGTTTAGTGCATTTCCCGCAAAATAAATAAAATGTTTCCTATTCCACAAGTTTTCTGTCAAAAAGAAAAAGGCCCCCCTCTGTTTTCATGGATCATCCGAACTGCATAGCCCCAAACGGGAAGTCTGTGTTCATCAAGCTGACAGTTAGACTCATCAAATTAAGGTCTGGACACGTAATTGTCCATGTTAGAAAAGCAATAGTAGAAAACAAAAAAATCAGAGACTTACATCACGTAAACCTCTGATTATCAGTATGAGCGGCAAGCGGGACTCGAACCCGTGACCCTCAGCTTGGGAAGCTGATGCTCTACCAACTGAGCTACTGCCGCCTGTCGAAGTATTTTTGTCTTTACAAACAGAACTTTTCGCAAAGCGGGGACAAAGATAAATACTTTTTTGAGAAATACAACTATGAAATCAGCAAAATCTTGTATTTTTGTTTCCCGTTAGAAAAATAAAACCTATGAAACGGATTATATTAATCACAGGAGGAGCACGTTCCGGCAAAAGCAGCTATGCGGAAAAAAGAGCCTTAACCCTCTCTCCCAACCCGGTTTACATGGCGACAGCACGCATCTGGGACGAAGAGTTCAGACAACGTGTCCTGCGCCATCAGGAACGAAGAGGCCCTGAATGGACCAACATCGAAGAGGAAAAGGCACTGAGCCAACACCAACTGGACGGACGGGTAGTCCTGATAGACTGTGTGACCTTATGGTGTACCAACTTCTTTTTCGACCTGAATGCAGACGTAGACCAAACGCAGAAAGCCGTCCGTGAGGAATTCGACCGCTTTACACACCAGGATGCCACCTTTCTGTTTGTCACCAACGAAATAGGCTGTGGAGCAACCTCCGAAAACGAAATACAACGCAAGTTCACTGATCTTCAGGGGTGGGTGAACCAGTATATCGCCTCACAGGCCGACGAAGTCATCCTTATGGTGGCGGGAATACCAATGAAAGTAAAATAACAAAAAAAAGATAAAAGCATGAAAACATTTCATATCGAAAAACCGGACGAAAACCTGCGTCCGTCCATTATAGACAAGATTAACAACCTGACCAAACCGAAAGGCTCGCTGGGAAGGCTGGAAGAAATAGCCCTGCAAATTGCCCTGATTCAACAAACCTTGACTCCGGCACTGCACAAGCCGCAGAACATCATCTTTGCCGCCGACCACGGAATTGTAGACGAAGGTGTAAGTCTGTCACCGAAAGAAGTGACCTGGCAACAACTGAGCAATTTCCTTCATGGAGGGGCCGGCGTCAACTTCCTCTGCCGCCAACATGGTTTCGAACTGAAAATCGTAGACGCCGGCGTGGACTATGACCTGCCCTACGAGAAAGGCATCATCGACATGAAAGTACGCCGCGGTACCCGCAACTATCTGTACGAAGCTGCCATGACGCAGGAAGAGATGGAACTCTGCATCGAACGCGGTGCCGAAGTGGTACGCCGATGCCACGAAGAAGGAAGCAACGTGCTGAGTTTCGGAGAAATGGGAATAGGAAACACTTCGTCCTCGTCGCTGTGGATGACCTATTTCACGGGAATTCCTCTGGAACAGTGTGTAGGTGCTGGTAGCGGACTGAACCAGCAAGGCATCCGCCATAAATACGAAGTACTGAAAAGAAGCATGGAAAACTACAACGGAGACGGATCGGCCACCGACATCATCCGCTACTTCGGTGGACTGGAAATGGTGATGGCTGTAGGAGCCATGCTCCAGGCTGCCGAACTGAAAATGCTGATACTGGTAGACGGATTTATCATGACCAACTGCATGCTGGCTGCCATGCAGCTCTGTCCTGCCGTGAAAGATTATGCCATCTTCGGCCATTGCGGCGACGAAAGCGGACATAAACTGATACTGGAGTATATGCAAGCCAAACCGCTGATAAACCTAGGATTGAGGCTTGGAGAGGGAACTGGTGCCATTTGTGCCTATCCGTTGGTCGACTCAGCCGTACGAATGATTAACGAGATGGATAACTTTGCGCATGCTTCCATTACCAAATACTTTTAAGCGATGAATTTTCTGGCTGCTCTTATATTCTTTACGAGGCTTCCCTTCTGGAAAATCAGGGAAGTACCTGCCGAATGCTTCAAGCATGTGGTACCTTACTGGCCGCTTGTGGGCTGGCTGACGGGGGGCATCATGGCCGGAGTACTTTGGCTCGCCGCCCAAGTACTTCCCTTGCCTGTGGCCTGGCTGCTGGCCATCCTGTCGCGCTTGCTCGTGACGGGATGCCTGCACGAGGACGGACTGGCCGACTTCTTCGACGGCTTCGGTGGAGGAACGACCCGCGAACGCATCCTGGCCATCATGAAGGATTCGCACATCGGGACGTATGGTGTCGTGGGTCTGATCTTCTACTTCCTGCTGTTCTGGCAGCTTCCAAGCCGGTTGCCGCTTTCCGTACTGTGCGCGCTGGCACTTTGCTGCGACTGCTGGAGCAAGTTCTGTGCCTCGCAAATCATCAACTACCTGCCCTATGCCCGTCCCGAAGCTGAAAGCAAGGCCAAAGTCGTGTATAGCGGCATGAACCGGGGCGAGCTGATTACAGCCTTCGTCAGCGGCATCCTGCCTCTGCTGTTCCTGCTGCCGCTACGCTTGTGGCCGGCTACCGTCGTCCCCATGTTCGTCTGCCTGCTGCTCTGCCGCTTCTTAAAGAAAAAGCTTCAAGGCTACACGGGCGACTGCTGCGGAGCAATGTTTCTGTTATGTGAAATCTCATTTTATCTTTGCGCTGTCATCTTATGGAAATTACTTTAATACGACATACCTCGGTAGACGTACCGCCGGGAGTCTGCTACGGACAGACAGACGTCCCCCTGAAAGACAGTTTCGAACAGGAAGCTGCCATCACCCTGTCTCGCCTGAAGGCTTCCTTACCCGAAGAAGAAAACTTCGATCACGCGTTCACCAGTCCGTTGACCCGTTGCGTACGACTGGCCGACTATTGCGGTTACCCCAACGCCGAACGAGACAAACGGCTCATGGAAATCAACTTCGGAGCCTGGGAAATGAAGCCATTCGACCGGAACGACGATCCCCGCCTTCAGGAATGGTATGCCGACTACCTGAACGTAGCGGCTACAGGAGGCGAATCTTTCGCCATGCAATACGAACGTGTCAGCCGCTTCCTGGATGAGCTGAAGCAGAAACCCTACCGGCGTGTAGCCATCTTTGCCCACGGAGGTGTACTGATCTGTGCACAGATTTACGCAGGCCTCATCACCGCAGAAGAAGCTTTCAGCTCTCTGACGCCCTACGGCGGACTCATCCAAATCACGCTGTAAACCGGAAGTTTTATTGGAGCAATAACTGGATACAGAAAGAAGCAAGTACGAGCAGAATCATCAACCCTTCCGCACGACGGTTGATGCGGATAGCCGTATGCATGTCTTCCGTTGTCAGCGGACGCTCGTTATCGCCGATATAAGGTTTCCACACCTCCTCGCCAAAGTAGTTATGAGGACCTCCGAAACGACAGTTTAGGATACCGGCCAAGGCAGACTCCGGATAACCGGAATTGGGACTGGCATGCTGGCTACCGTAACGAGCCACAAACCCCAGCAACGAAAGACGACCGGACACCACAACCATCAAGAAGGCAGTCAGACGGGCAGGAATGAAATTGGCCACATCGTCCAGACGGGCAGCAAAACAGCCGAAACGGCGATAACGTTCGTTGCGATAACCTATCATCGAGTCCAGCGTGTTCACCATTTTATAGGCAAGCATGCCCGGCACGCCCAGTAGCAAATACCAGAATAAGGGGGCCACCACCCCGTCGCTCAAGTTCTCGGCAAGAGTCTCCAAAGCTGCCGTACGCACTTCCTGCGCAGACAGTTCGGACGTGTCGCGTCCCACAATACGTGCCACCTGACGCCGGCCTTCCTCCAGCGAACGGTCTACGGCAAGAAACACCATACGCACTTCGCGCACCAACGTAGTACCTGCCAGGCAATAAAAAATCAGCAGGACTTGTAGTATCATCAGCAACCCTGCCGAAAACAGGGCCGCCTGCTGCAACAGCCATGCTGTCAACCCATAGACACCCGCTACCAACAGGCAGCTGACCAGCATCCCTTTCAGGAAACGACCATTCCCGTGGTTCAACCGATGTTCGAAAAACGCAATCGCTTTCCCAAATGCCACCACCGGATGGGGCATCCACTGAGGATCGCCCAGCCAGCGATCCAGCAACCATGCCGCCAGCAGCGGCAATGCCATGTAAAAAGCCAGACTAAAGGCTATCAATGTCTGTTCCAATTGAAAATACTGTTTATCCGTTTATCCATCTTATTCCTGAAACCATTCTGCAATGGCATCTACCAGCCGGTCATTTTCTTCGGGTGTCTGGGTGGCAATACGGAAGAAACGCTCGTCCAAGCCTTCGAAATTCGAAGCGTCGCGTATCAGGATGCCATGCTTCTCTGCCAAATACTCCTTCAAGGCCGACGCCTTGCCAAAACGCAGGCACACCAACATGAAATGCGTCTGCGTCTCCCATACATCCATCCCTCCCAACGCTTCCAATCGGGTACGCAACCGTTGTGTCTCGTCCAGATAGACCGCCATGTCCAATGAATGGGGCACTCCCTTTTCGGTCAGGAAAAGTCCGGCTTCAATAGCCACGGCATTAACCGACCACGGCATCCGGTTGTTGCGGATACGGCTCAACAGCCCTGCGTTTCCGGTGATATACCCCAACCGCAAACCAGGTACAGCATAGCGTTTAGTCATGGAATGCAACAACAACACATTGGGGAAAGCTACTGCCTCAGCCGCCGAGAACAATGGCTGCAACGTAAAGTATTCATAAGACTGGTCGATAACAAAACACACCTGTGGATTACAGCGTATCAACTCCTCCATCCACGCCTTGTCCGTCACACTACCCGTCGGGTTATTAGGATTACACAACCAAAGCATACGGATGTCCTCGGGCAACCGATAACGTTCGCGTTCCGCAGGCAGGCTATAAAGCGAAACCGTGGGATGACCATGTATTAGGCAAGCATCGGCATATTCCCGAAAAGTAGGCTGCAAAATGGCTGAACAGGTACCTCGAAAAGTCTGAGCCATCAGATAGATGGCTTCGGTAGCCCCATTAGTCACGCATACCTCGTCAGGCTCCAGCTTCAGCTTACGCGCCAGAGCGGCTTCCAGCGTATAGGGCTGAGGTTCGGGATAGGAAGAAAGAGGGCTCAATTCACCATCTTTCCCCTGTATGAACCTACATAAATGGTTCTTCAGTTCTGTCAAGTCCGTCCGGCTATATACATTCGAACTGAAATTGGCCGTTATCGGCCGGGTATATTTATAAGAATCGTCTCCGTGTCCGTCAATCATGTTGTTTTAGTATTTGATAGACAAGCGGCAGATTGACATGTGCACGCACATGGTCGGCCAGCTTGTCGTATTGTTGTTCCTTGAATGCCTGATAATCGAAAGTGCTGCGTTCTCTCACCTTGCCGGCAAAAGGTTCGAGCAAGTAGTCGATGAAAGCCGCATTGTCCAGTATGCCATGGATATAAGTCCCCATACAGGTCCGATCCACCAAGCATCCCTCCTCTTGCCCGTCTTCCAGACGGTTCAGTGGCGTATATGCAGCTCCGTCTACGGGAACAGTAGTTCCCATGTGTATCTCGTAGCCACTCAAGTTGCAGTCTCCCACCGTATCTTCATTGTTCAGGGCAAATCGCACTTGTCGGGTCACTTTCTCACCTGTCATGCGGGTTGTTGTCGGAAGAAGTCCCAAACCTGGCAAACGGTCGATGTCTCCTTCCACATGGTCGGGATCGAGCACCTCCTGCCCCATCATCTGATAACCTCCACAAATACCCATCACCGTCACTCCGTCACGATGGGCACGGATAATAGCCTGTGCCACTCCATTGCGACGCAACTCATACAGATCGTCCAGCGTGCTTTTGGAACCGGGCAACAGAATGATATCCGCCTTGGCTATTTCTTCCGTATTATTGGTGTAAAAGAGGTGGACACGAGGATCGCGCTCCAGCACGTTGAAGTCCGTAAAATTACTGAGATGACGCAACATCACCACGGCAATATTCACCTTACCCTTCGTAGCCTGCATGGATTTGGTAGCAAGGGCCACGCTATCCTCTTCTTCTATATAGATATCTTTATAATAAGGTACCACTCCCAGCACCGGAATACCGCAAAGTTCTTCAAGCATTTTCACGCCCGACTCGAACAAACGCAGATCGCCTCGGAATTTATTGATAAGGATTCCCTTAATGCAAGCTCGTTCATGCGGCCTGAGCAACATAAGCGAACCGTAAACACTGGCAAACACTCCGCCACGGTCAATGTCGCCCACCAGCACAACTTTTGCTCCGGCATGCAAAGCCATGGGCAAATTCACCAGGTCGCTGTCGCGCAGATTGATTTCAGAAATACTTCCGGCTCCTTCCAGTACAATAGGATTGTAACGTGCTGCCAGACGATCGTAGGCTGAACACACTTCCTTGCGCAACTCCTCACGCCCCTCCTTACGGAAATAATCGTAAGCCGAGCGGTTGCCTACCGGACGTCCGTTCAGTACCACCTGCGACGTATGGTCGCTCTGCGGCTTCAGCAGCAGGGGATTCATATCCGTGTGACAGGGAATGCCGGCAGCCTCTGCCTGTACCGCCTGTGCACGGCCTATCTCAAGACCTTCGGGAGTGGCATACGAATTGAGCGCCATGTTCTGCGCCTTGAAGGGAGCGGGCTGATAGCCGTCTTGCCTGAAGATACGGCAGAAAGCAGCAGCCAGAATACTCTTGCCCACATCGCTCCCGGTACCTACCAGCATAAGGGGTTCCAATAATTCCATAGATTTCATTTTTTGCGAACGCAAAGATAGTACAAAGTGGTCAAAAAAAAAAGGCTATCTTCCCAGACAGCCAATCTTTTGTTAACCTTAAATCTAATACTATGAAAAACACATTGCAAAGGTAGCGCATCTTACCAAACTTCCAAAATATACAGAGAAAAAATGCCTTTTTATAACATGCTTTAAAAGCCTTATTCTCTTATTAACAAAAAAGACTATTACAAAGAAAAAAATCCTCCTTTTCTCTCTTTTCACTATCCTATGATACGACTTGGACGGCAGGAATTTGCGAAACTTAAATAAAGTATGTATCTTCACCCCCGAAAATCCTAAAAACACACATGTCATGATTTACTCTATACTCGACACCGACCTTTACAAGTTTACTACGTCATACGCTTACATCAAACTGTTTCCGTATGCATCGGGCACATTCTCTTTCACCGACCGCGACCAGACTGTCTGTTCCGACCATTTCCTGGCCGAACTGAAAGAAGCCATCGACCAAATGCGACGGATTGCCCTGACCGGTGACGAACTGGAGTACATGACACACACCTGCCGATTCCTGCCCCGTGTCTACTGGGAATGGCTCTCTTCTTTCCGCTTCCAACCCGAAAAGGTAAATGTCTGGCTGGACGAGGAACGCCATCTCCACATGGAAGTGACGGACTATATGTATAAGGTGACACTCTACGAAGTTCCACTTCTGGCGCTGGTGTCCGAAGTGAGAAACCGGGTCATGGAACATGTTCCCGATCTGGACAAGGTAGTTGCCCGACTGATGGACAAGGTATCTCTGTCCAACCGCAACCATCTTTCCTTCTCCGAGTTTGGTACACGCCGCCGCTTCTCGTTCGAAGTACACGATACGGTCATCGGCTACCTCAAACAGCACGCCCTGTATTGCACGGGAACATCCAACTGTTATTTCGCCATGAAATATAACATGAAACCGATGGGAACCCATCCGCACGAATGGTTCATGTTCCACGGTGCTCAGTTTGGCTACAAGCATGCCAACTATATGGCATTGGAAAACTGGGTAAACGTCTACGACGGCGACCTGGGTACCGCCCTCTCGGACACCTATACGTCCGATGCTTTCCTGAGCAACCTCAGCCGCAAGCAGGCCAAGTTGTTCGACGGCGTCCGCTGTGATTCGGGCGACGAATTCGAATTTACCGAAAAGCTCATTGCCCGCTACAAGGAATTCGGCATAGACCCGACAACCAAAACCATCATCTTCAGCAATGCGCTCAACTTTCCCAAGGCGCTCGACATCCAACAGTTCTGCCAGGGACGCATCCGCTGCGCGTTCGGCATCGGTACCAACCTGACCAACGACACCGGCTTCACCCCGTCCAACATTGTGATGAAACTGACCCGCTGCCGGATGAACAACAACCAGGAATGGCACGAATGCGTCAAACTGTCCGACGACGAGGGCAAACACTTGGGAAGCAGCATGGAAGTGAAAGCCTGCCTTTACGAGCTGCAGTTAGGCTAATCGGTCTGTTTTCCTGAAGTCTTTTTCCGTTTATAGGCAAATTCCTGCCACTTTTCCTCCGACCAGTTCTGGCGTTGCATCTCCATGCGTGCCATGACAAAAAACAGGTCGGACAACCGGTTGATGAAACACAGGATAGCCTCATCCAACGGGCTCTGCCGGTTCAATGTCCACAAACGCCGCTCTGCCCTGCGTGCCACCGTACGTGCAAAGTGCAGCTGGGCCGAAACGGGTGTACCTCCCGGAAGCAGGAAATAACCGTGGTCGGCCAGCTGTTCCGTCAGGCGGTCCATCTCCTGTTCGCAACGAAGGGTCAGTTCGGCCGCATGCAGCTCGTTCGGGTTTACCTTGTCCGATGGCGTGGCTACATGGCTCATCACGACCATCAGTTCTCGCTGTATCGCGTGCAACAACTGCTGCCACTCATCCTCGGCAGACAGCATGGAACGCACGATGCCTATTACGGCATTCAGTTCGTCCAGACAACCGTTGGCCTCGATGCGGATGTCGTCTTTCGGCACCCGCTCTCCTCCATGAATACCGGTCATTCCCTTGTCACCGGTCTTTGTATAAATCCGTTTCATTCTTCGTTCTCAAATAACTTGTTCAAATCAATTTCTCCCCAATACAAATGGGTATAACTGGCCAACAGGTTCTTGTAGCGGAACACCGGCGTGTTCACCTTCTCCCCGCGGGCATTGTACACCTGCGCCACCGTCGGAAGCAACCGTTCACACGATCG
Source organism: Bacteroides togonis (assembly GCF_900130135.1). Classification (NCBI taxonomy): domain Bacteria; kingdom Pseudomonadati; phylum Bacteroidota; class Bacteroidia; order Bacteroidales; family Bacteroidaceae; genus Bacteroides; species Bacteroides togonis. The sequence continues at coordinate 838,923 of NZ_LT670820.1, forward strand.
TTGCACATATTGGGTATAGTGGAATTCGTGCCCGTACAACGTTTGTCCATTATAATCGAAACGCCGGTAACCCAGGCTCAGCCTGCGGTCTTCCTTCCGGTTCGAAATGGAAAATGGCAGCACACCCGCCATCGGCAGGAAATCGGGCTGTCCGTCCTGACAGATTCCCTGCGACAGGTAAATCATACCCCCACACTCGGCCAACGCTTTTCCTCCACCTTCAATATAACGACGTATGGAATCCAGTGTAACGTCTGCCGTTCTCAAAGCTTCTGCATGTTTTTCGGGATAACCACCCGGCAGGTAAAGCAAATCGGTACCGTCAGGTAGCGGAGCTGACTCTTCCGGATTGAAAAAGAAAACTTCTCCGTAGCGATTCAGCAAGTCCAGATGTTCCGTATACAGGAAAGAAAAAGACTCGCTGTTGCGTGCCACCGCAATACGTCTGTTTCCCAACCTTTCATTTTCCGTCCGGTTCTCAGGCAAAGGTTGGGAGGTGATTTCCAGCAAACGATCGATACGTATATGGGCTTCCAACAATTCCAGCAAGCGACGACAGGCTTCTTCCGTTTCCTGTTCGCTGAAGTCCAGACCCAAGTAACGTGAACCCTGCTCCAACAAACCGTCTTTCGGCAGATACCCCAGACACTCCACCTGAAGGTCTTCACAAACCTCCTGCAACATTCCGAAATGGCGCGCCGACCCTACCCGATTGAAAATGACACCTGCAAAACGGATATCGGGACGGAAATGCAAAAAGCCCTGCAACAGAGGTGCCAGGGAATAGGCTGCCGACCGCGCGTCGACCACCAATACCACCGGCAAACGCAACAGCCGGGCCACTTCTGCCGACGAGCCACGATCGCGTTCATAACCGTCGAACATCCCCATCATACCTTCCACCACACAGGCATCCGCGCCGACAGCATAGCGGGCATAAAGCCTCCGCACATGCTCCTCCGAAGCCATGAACAAATCTAGATTGACCGACGGACGTCCGCAGGCACGTTCATGAAACTTTGTATCGATGTAGTCCGGCCCGCATTTGTATGGCTGCACGTTCAGCCCTCTTGCCTTCAGCAGAGCCATCAGCCCACGGCTCACCGTTGTCTTTCCACTGCCCGATGTGGGTGCGGCAATCAGAAATTGAGGAATGTTTTTTGTCATTTTTCCTGTATTTATTTGGGCAAAGATAACCATATCTGAACAGAAAACCTTATCTTAGCTGCCAAAATGACTAAATCTATGATTACAGAAGAACTGAAAAAGCTATATACAGCCTATACCGGCCACGAACCGGATAGTATCGAAGAAATGCCCGCATCGGGATCCAACCGTCGTTATTTCCGCCTGAAAGGCACTCCCAACCTCATCGGAGTAAGCGGTGAAAGTGTGGAAGAAAACCGCGCCTTCCTCTATATGGCCGAACATTTCCGCCGTCAGGGATTGCCTGTTCCGCAAGTGTTCATCAAGTCGGACGACGACATCTATTACCTTCAGGAAGACCTGGGCGATACGCTGCTCTTCAACGCCATTGAAAAAGGACGCAAGACCAGCGTCTTTGGTGAGGACGAGAAGCAACTGCTACGCAAGACGCTCCGCCTCCTGCCCGCCGTCCAGTTTGCCGGTGCCGAAGGCATGGATTTCTCCTACTGCTATCCGCAGGCTGAGTTCAACCGCCGTAGCATCCTGTGGGACCTGAACTACTTCAAATATTGTTTCCTGAAAGCCACCGGTCTTGACTTCCAGGAAGACCGCCTTGAGGACGATTTCCAGAAAATGGCCGACGTCCTGCTCCGCAGCAGTTCCGCCACTTTCATGTACCGCGACTTCCAGAGCCGCAACGTCATGATCAAGGACGGTGAGCCGTGGCTCATCGACTTCCAGGGCGGACGCAAGGGTCCTGTCTACTACGACGTGGCTTCCTTCTTGTGGCAGGCAAAAGCCAACTATCCCGACAGCCTCCGCCAGGAACTGCTCCGCGAGTACATCGACGCCCTGCGCAAATACCAGCCTGTGGACGAAGCCTACTTCATGGCCCAGCTTCGCCACTTCGTGCTGTTCCGCACCATGCAGGTACTGGGTGCCTACGGTTTCCGCGGCTACTTCGAGAAGAAACCCCACTTCATTCAGAGTGTACCCTTTGCCATCGAGAACCTTCGCCAGCTGCTCCGTGAGCCCTATCCCGAGTATCCTTATCTCTGCCAGGTGCTGACCGAACTGACCGAACTGAAGCAATTCACCGACGACCTGCAGAAGCGCCGTCTTGTGGTCAAAGTCACCAGCTTTGCCTACAAGAAAGGCATCCCCGAAGATCCGTCGGGCAACGGTGGAGGTTTTGTCTTCGACTGCCGCGCCGTAAACAACCCCGGCAAGTACGAACGCTACAAACCCTTCACGGGACTGGACGAACCTGTCATCCGCTTCCTCGAAGACGATGGTGAAATCACGACCTTCCTGGAACACGTCTACGGTCTGGTCGACGCTTCTGTCAAACGCTACATGGAACGCGGTTTCACCAACCTTTCTGTCTGCTTCGGCTGCACGGGCGGCCAGCACCGTTCCGTCTACTCGGCCCAACATCTGGCCGAGCACCTGAACCAGAAGTTTGGCGTTCAGGTCAACCTGATGCACCGCGAACAGAACATCGAACAAACCTTCAAAGCCCGCAACTGACATGAAAGCCATGATATTTGCCGCCGGACTGGGTACCCGCCTCCGTCCGCTTACCGATCACATGCCTAAAGCCCTGGTGCCTGTAGCCGGTGTGCCTATGCTCCAGCGTGTAATACTGCGCCTGAAAGAGGCCGGCTTCCACGACATCGTCATCAATATCCACCACTTCGGCGAACAGATTCTCGATTTTCTGAAAGCAAACGACAACTTTGGTGTCCGCATCCTCATCAGCGACGAACGAGGCGAACTGCTCGATACGGGTGGAGGCATCCTGAAAGCCCGTCCCCTACTGGACGACGGCGAACCATTCCTCATCCACAACGCCGATATCCTGACTCACATCGACCTGGCCGCCTTCTACCGGCACCACGTGGAAAGCGGAGCCGATGCCACCTTGCTGACCAACCACCGACAGACCGCCCGCTACCTCCTGGCTGACACAGACAATCGCCTGTGCGGATGGGTCAACAAGTCGACAAGAGAAACCCTGCCTGCGGGTACCGTCTACACCGAAGGCCGTTACAACGAACTCGCCTTCGGCTGTGTGCATGTCCTTTCGCCCTCCATTTTCAATTACATGGGCAGCGACAGGTGGAATGGAAAATTTTCCATTATTCCTTTCTACATCAACATCTGCCGCCAGGCCCGTATCCAGTGCTACCCCATCGATACCGAAGGCTGGTTCGACGTAGGCAAGCCCGAAACGCTAGCGCAGGCCGATGCCTATTACCGGAAGGTGAAATAAAAATTTTCACTACCTTTGCATCCATAACCAAAACCTGACACCATTGAACAAATTTCAGCTTACATCTGACTACCAGCCTACGGGCGACCAGCCCGAAGCCATCCGCCAGCTCACCGACGGCATCCTACAGGGACTGCCCGCCCAAACTTTGCTTGGCGTTACGGGCTCCGGAAAGACATTTACCATCGCCAACGTCATTGCCAACATCAACAAGCCTACACTCATCCTGAGCCACAACAAAACCCTGGCGGCTCAGCTCTACAGTGAGTTCAAGGGATTCTTTCCTCACAATGCCGTCGAGTATTATGTCTCTTACTACGATTACTACCAGCCCGAAGCCTATCTCCCCTCTTCGGATACCTATATCGAAAAAGACCTGGCCATCAACGACGAAATCGACAAGCTCCGTCTGGCCGCCACTTCTGCCCTGCTCAGCGGACGAAAGGACGTGATTGTCGTCTCCTCCGTGTCCTGCATCTACGGCATGGGCAATCCGGCCGATTTCTACAACAACAGTATCGACGTTGTCCGGGGCAAGATGTTCAGCCGCAACGTCTTCCTGCGCCGCCTGGTAGACAGCCTCTATCAACGTAACGACCTCGATCTCAACCGTGGCAATTTCCGTGTCAAAGGCGATACGGTAGACATCTTCCTGGCCTACAGCGACAACCTCCTGCGTGTCGTCTTCTGGGGCGACGAAGTAGACAGTATCGAGGAAGTAGATCCCGTCAGTGGCGTCACCCTCGGCACCTTCGACAGTTATAAGATCTATCCGGCCAACCTCTTCATGACCACCAAGGAGAACACGCTTCGTGCCATCCACGAAATCGAAGACGACCTCCATAAGCAGGTCGAGTTCTTCGAAAAAGAGGGCCGTATGCTGGAGGCTAAACGCATCTACGAACGGGTCACCTACGACATGGAAATGCTGCGCGAACTGGGCCATTGTTCCGGCATCGAAAACTATTCACGCTACTTCGATGGCCGTGCCGAAGGTACCCGTCCTTACTGCCTGCTCGACTTTTTCCCCGAGGACTATCTCATCGTCATCGACGAAAGCCACGTCAGTGTACCCCAGATACGGGCCATGTATGGAGGAGACCGTGCCCGTAAGGAGAACCTGGTCGAATATGGTTTCCGTCTGCCTGCCGCCCGTGACAACCGCCCCCTCACCTTCGACGAGTTCGAAACCCTCGCCCGTCAGGTCATCTATGTCAGTGCCACCCCCGCCGACTACGAGTTGGTACGCTCCGAAGGTATCGTGGTCGAACAAGTCATCCGCCCCACCGGACTGCTCGATCCCGTCATCGAAGTACGTCCCACCCACAACCAGATCGACGACCTCATGGAAGAAATCCAGCTCCGCATCGAACAGGGCGAGCGTACCCTTGTCACTACCCTCACCAAGCGCATGGCCGAAGAACTGACCGAATACCTCCTCAACCACGACATCCGCTGCAACTACATCCACAGTGATGTCGACACCCTCGAACGTGTCAAGATCATGTCCGACCTTCGCGAAGGCGTCTACGATGTCCTCATCGGCGTCAACCTCCTTCGTGAGGGACTCGACCTACCCGAAGTGTCACTGGTAGCCATCCTCGATGCCGACAAGGAAGGTTTCCTCCGCTCCCACCGTTCGCTTACGCAGACTGCCGGCCGTGCAGCCCGCAACGTCAACGGGCGTGTCATCATGTATGCCGACCACATCACCGACAGCATGCGGCAGACCATCGAAGAAACTGAACGCCGCCGCGAAAAGCAGCTTCGTTACAACCGGGAACATGGTATCACGCCCCAGCAGATTCGGAAGGCCCACAACCTCAACCCGCTGGCAGCCTCTGTTTCTCCTGCCCCCGAACCGGCTGAACGTTCCGCCGCTCCCCGTCCCTACGTCGAGCCCGAACCGTCCCACCTCGTTGCGGCCGATCCGGTCACCCTCCACATGTCGCCCGAGCAGCTCCAGAAGAGCATCGAACGCACACGTCGCCTCATGCAGGAAGCCGCCAAGAATCTCGATTTCCTTCAGGCCGCACAGTATCGCGACGAATTGCTCAAGATGGAAGACATCCTGAAAAAAGAAGTATGACAAGCGTAAAAGAAAATTCTAAACTATTTTCATTTAAATGAGCCTTATAACATATATTTTCTTTACATTTGTACGCAAATAAAATGAATCATTCCATCAGACAAGAAATGAACGCTTATCCGGATACAGAAAACACCATGATAACCCCGCCTCCCGCTCCCCAAAAACAGTGGCTGGTAGCTTATGTCAAGTCCTGCATGGAAAAGAAGACCGCCGAACGCCTGACCGCCATGGGCATCGAACACTACCTTCCTATGCAGACAGTAGAACGCCGCTGGAGCGACCGCGTCAAGCGAATGGAAAAACTGGTTCTTCCACTAATGATTTTTGTACACGTCACGCCCAAGGAACGTCCGCTTCCCCTTACCCTGTCAGCGGTCAGCCGCTACATGGTCCTGCGTGGCCAGCATACACCGGCCGTCATCCCCGACCAGCAAATGGAACGCTTCCGCTTCATGCTCGATTATAGTCCAGAAGCAGTCAGTTTTAGTGCTACCTCATTAGCTCCGGGCGACCCGATCCGAGTTATCAAAGGACCTTTAACTGGCTTGGAAGGGGAATTGATTACTTTACATGGCAAACACCAGGTCGTCATTCGTATCGACCTTTTGGGGTGTGCCCACGTAGAAATTCCGGTAGGCTATGTGGAAAAAATAGCAGATTGACCATAAACTATCTGCAGCTTTCCATCGTTTATTCCGACAATTCTTCGTATCTTTGCAGTCGCAAATATCCGTCCGACAAAAAAGGAATGAAGTGTCATACAAGCGGAAAGGTATTTTACGTAACAAAAGTCAATACCAAAAACGAACAATAACGATTGATAATTTTACTAAACTAAAAATTGATGAAACATTTCAGGAAATCCATTTTATTTGCTATTGCATGTATGCTGATTTCTCTGTCCGTTCATGCTCAAATGAGTGACGAACAGGTCATACAGTACGTCAAAGAAGCTCATGCCGCTGGAAAAAATCAGGAAGAAATGGGACGCGAACTTCTGTCTCGTGGAGTCACCCGTGCCCAAATGGAACGTATCAAACAGCGTTACGAAGCAAGCCAAAACAGTAATCAGGTTGTTACGGGCAATTCCAATACCGAACGTCGAGCACGTGCATCTTCCTCCAGTTCTTTTGAAGCACCAATTCCAGAGTTAGTAAGTGATTCTTCATCTATTTTCGGCACCAAGGCTATTCCTAAATCGGCTATCTTTGGACATAACGTTTTCACCAACCCTGCTCTGACCTTTGAGCCCAATGAAAACATGGCAACTCCAGCCAACTATCGCCTTGGTCCTGGTGACGAAGTTATCATTGATGTATGGGGAACTAATGAAACTACCATCCGTCAGGAAATTACGCCTGAAGGCAACATCATGGTCAGCCAAATCGGTCCCATCTATTTAAGTGGAATGACGATTGAAGAAGCAAGCCGGAAAATCAGCCAAACATTATCTAGCAAATATGCCGGAATTTCGGGCGACGAATCACAGATTAGTGTTACACTAGGAAAAATCCGCAGCATTCAGGTCAATGTCATGGGTGAAGTTAGTGTGCCAGGTACCTATCGGCTTTCTTCTTTCTCAAGCGTATTTCACGCCCTCTATCGAGCTGGAGGTATTACCGAAATAGGTTCGTTACGTAATATTAACGTCATCCGCAACGGAAAAAAAATAAAAGACATAGATATATATGATTATCTTCTTCATGGAAACACTTCCGACGATATCCGTTTACAAGAAGGAGATGTGATTATCGTTCCTCCTTACAGCATCTTGGTCAACATTGAAGGCAATGTCAAAAGACCTATGTATTATGAAATGAAGAAAGATGAACATCTGGATAACTTAATTAAATATGCAGGTGATTTTTCTGGTGATGCTTACAGCGATGAAGTACGTCTCATTCGTCGTACCGGAACAGAAAAGCAAATTTTCAGCATTACTAACGATCAATTCTCAACATGGAAACTGGAAGACGGCGATTTCATCAGTGTAGGTGCAATCCTTGACCGTTATGCCAACCGCGTCGAGATCCGTGGTGCTGTCTACCGCCCCGGCATGTACGAACTGGGTGGTGGTCTTACTACAGTCAAAGATCTCATCAAACGCGCCGAAGGACTTACCGGCGATGCTTTTACTGGTCGTGTTATACTGACACGTGAACTTGAAGATCTCACCCATGAAATGATAGCAATAGACTTGGCCGGTATTCTAAAAGGAAGCGTTCCTGATATTCCACTGCGCCGTGAAGACGTGTTGGTTATTCCCAGTATCCACGAATTGCAAGCTCAGGGAGCGTTTACCATCAATGGCGAGGTAACCCGCCCAGGTGTTTATCCGTATGCCGAAAATACGACACTCGAGGATCTCATCGTACAGGCAGGCGGCCTACTAGACGGTGCTTCTACAGTCCGTGTTGACATATCCCGTCGCCTCAAAGACCCTAAAAGTCTTGAAGCAACGACTCGATTAAGTGAAACTTTCACCTTTTCGCTGAAAGACGGTTTCGTAGTTGACGGTACCCCCGGCTTTGTCCTTTACCCTTATGATATGGTAGAAGTTCGCCGTAGTCCCGGCTATCAGGAACAACGACGTGTTAACATTGGTGGTGAAGTAGTCTTCGCCGGCGGTTACACTCTTCAGCAGAAGAACGAACGCCTCTCCGACCTTGTTAAGCGCGCCGGTGGTCTTACCCCCTCTGCCTATGTACGCGGTGGCCGTCTCATCCGTCAGATGAACGAAGAAGAAATAGCCCAGCGCGACGCCGCCATTGCCATGGCCCGCATGAGCGCAGGCAGCGACTCTGTTTCGCTCGCCAAACTCAATGTTTCCGACACCTATGTAGTAGGTATCGAACTCGACAAAGCATTGGCCAATCCCAGCAGCTACCACGACATCGTACTGCGCGAAGGCGACCGTCTCTACATTCCTGGTCAAATCAGCACTGTTAAGATCAGCGGTGAAGTACAGTTCCCCAATACCGTGGCTTACATCGCCGGCAAAGGAGTATCTCATTACATTGACCAGGCAGGTGGCTACAGCCGCCTTGCTAAAAAGAGCCGCGCCTACATTGTCTATATGAACGGTACTGTCAGCCGTGTCAAACGCCTGCGCAATGCCAAGATCGAACCTGGATGCCAGATCATCGTTCCCAGCAAGAAAGAACGCCGTCCGATAAGCCTTGCCGAAGTGCTCTCTATCGGTACATCTGCCGCTTCTCTGGGTACAATGGCTGCTACGCTCTACAACATATTTAAATAATGGAAAATGGAGAATTAAAATATCCATTCTCAATTCTCAATTAAAGAAATATGGAACAAGATAATAAACAACTCCCTGTTGAGGAGCAGGAAATCGACCTCCTCGAACTGGCCCGTAAAGTGTGGGCAGACCGCAAGCTTGTCCTGAAGTGGTGCGGTATAGCCGCTGTAGTCGGACTGGTCGTAGCTTTTAGCATTCCCAAGGAGTACACCACCAACGTTACCATCGCCCCCGAAAGTACCAATGGCAGCCGCTCAATGGGTGGACTGTCCGCTTTGGCAGGCATGGCAGGCATCAACTTGAATGCAGGAAGCAGCGCCGATGCACTTTCACCCGACCTTTATCCTGACATCGTCTCTTCTGTCGCCTTTACAACCGAACTGTTCGACGTACCCGTACGCGATGCCGACGGCGAACTCCAGACCACTGTCTACGATTATCTTCAGGAACATCAACGTTCTCCCTGGTGGAGCGCTGTGATATCCCTGCCGTTCAAGTGCATCGGTTGGACCGTCTCCCTCTTCTCCGGTGACGAAGAACCGGCTGACAGCACGGCGACCGTCAATCCCTTCCAGCTCACCAAAAAGGAAAACGAGATTGTCAAAGTTCTCAACGACCGCATTGCCGTAAGTGTAGACAAGAAATCGCTCACTGTATCCATTGCTGTCACCATGCAGGATCCGCTCATTTCTGCCACGCTCACCGATACAGTCATGCAGAAGCTGCAGGATTACATCACTGACTACCGTACCAACAAGGCCCGTCACGACCTCGACTTCACACAGAAGCTCTACGACGAAGCCCAGCAGAAATATTACGAAGCCCAGCAGCGCTATGCCGACTATGTAGACAAGAACCAGAACATCCTGCTCCGCAGCGTCCAGACCCGTCAGGAACGTCTGCAGAACGAGATGAACCTAGCCTACAACCTCTACAACCAGACTGCCCAGCAGCTCCAGCTCGCCAAAGCCAAGGTACAGGAGAACACGCCGGTCTACACCGTAGTCCAGGCCGCTACCGTTCCCCTCCGTGCCTCCAAGCCTTCCAAAGCCATGATCCTCATCGGCTTCGTATTCCTGGCCGGTGTCGGTTCCGTAGGCTGGATTCTTTTCGGCAGAGACCTGCTCCGACAGTTCAAAGGTTCCAAGGAACAAGCCTGATATCCAATATCTTCTATAAACATTACGCGGATTTGTACAGGAAAAAAGATACTGTACAGATCCGCGTAATGCATATAGGGGTACAGTTCTAATCGATCAGAACAAACGGCGCCCAGTAATAGGGAGAACGGTACGGATAGATCGGATCCTTACTGCAATCCACTACTACCCGCCTGAGTGTTTTCCGCTGCAACACCACCTTTTTGGTAATCTTATAATTGCGCAATGCCTCCCGCGCCTGACGGAATGCGACATACAGATCCTGTTTTTTCACTTTCCAGTTTTCATAAAGTGCCTTCATGAACAGTGCCGTTGCCTTATCGTCTACCGACCACAACGTCGCAATGACCGTCTTCACTCCGGCCCGTTTCAATCCGCGCACCAGTCCTGCCGGACCTTCATCCGACACCACTCCTTGTGCCGTCTGACAAGCCGACAATACCACCAGTTCCGTACCGGTAAGATCTATATCACACAATTCTCTCGCCGACAACAAACCATCCTCTGCCCGCTCCATTTTTCCTGCCACGTTAGCCCCTGTCAACGCGATCCCACTTGCCAGCAACGACTGATCTTCCTGTATGCTGTCGCGCATAAAATAAAGCGGCTCGTCCAAAGACACCTTCAGACTATACCCATGCGTGGCCAGATGCGCAATACGGCTTTCTCCTAATCGATGCTTCAACCATGCTTCGTCCGCTGTTACGATGCTTTCCGTCTTCAGTATAGCAGAAATGCTGTCAGCCTCCATTCCAGCTCCTTTCAGATAAGCGAAGTTCATAGGCCGACCGTAGTTTCGTATCACGTAGTCATACGCAATCCTGTTAGATACGGATACCGTATCCGGCTCCGGCAGACATTCATTATAAGCCAGTCCTCCCACAACCAGAACACCTTCCGCACCGTTTTTCTTTCCCGGCCCTACTTGCCGGGGCACAATCTGCGCCGTCGAAGACAGTCTGCGCATCTCCAATCCCTTCAAGTCCTCAGATGACAGGTATTCGATGCCCAACATCTGAAACAACCCGTCGGGAGCAAAATAAAGGGTTTGAGTCCCTGCAGGCATAAGCTTCACAATCGGCTGCCAGATTTTTTTGGCCAACACCGTATCTTCATAAATCTGATCCACATAACGGGCTCCGGCACAAACCGCCTCGTCCAGTGTCACTTTCCCTACCCGATAGCCGTGCAAATCCTTGCGGGTTCCAAGCGCCACATGCCGCACCCGATCCCGGCTGGCCACCAATGCAATATACATCGTGTCTGCCGACAACAGATCTTTATAGCAGGCAAATTCCACCGCCACTTCTTTCGGCCGCAAAGCCTTTCGTACCTGGCGGGAGTCTATCCTGCAAAACTCATCCAACGACTTTCTGTCCGCAACCGCTTTCCTGTCCAGCAAAGCAATGTGCCTTCGCAACAGCGCCACGTCATACAAGAATTCCGGACAAGCCTCTCCCAAGGAAAAAATTTCCGATAGCAGCGGTTTCTCCTTTTTCCAGAAGTCCAGCCGGTTCTGCTCGGTCATCCCGACAAAATTCCGCTTCACATAGTCCAGTTCCGCTTTATAGAACGAGCGAAACAAACGTAACGCTTCCTCCCGTTCTCCCTTCTTTAGCAAAATCTCCGCTTTCTTCCGCAGCGAGATGATATAGTCCGGATGTCCGGTACCGATAGACGGTTGTTCGCCCTGCCACGCCAGTACCGAATCAATATGGCACAAAGCCTCTTCATAAAGCCTTAGCTCCGCTTCAACAACTGCCAGATTGGCCAATGTCAGGTAATAACGTTCTCCCTGCAGCGCAAGCGACGCCTTTTTCAAGTCCTCGTAAGCCCCTCGGTAGTCATGCATTTCCCACTTGATAAACCCTTTGTTCTGCAGCAGCGTAGCCCGTGTTTCCTTCTCGCACCTGCCCTCCGGCACCTGGTCCAACAGTCGGATGCCCTGTTCCCAGTCGCCCATATAAGCATAGGCCACAGCCAAGTTGGCAAGCCGCTTCCCCTCCTGCTGTTCCTCCGCAAATTCCATACCGGCCAGCAGATCCACCACTTCTTCATAACGTCCGGTCTGCAAAAGCACCCCAGTCTTATTAAACAGGATTCTATTTTTCAGCTCCGGTGTATCCGCCAGTGCTTCCGCCTGTCCATAGTCAGCCAAAGCCTGCCTGTAATCAGCCAGTTGCTTATAACAGCCCGCACGGCTGTTCAGACAGTCCATCCGTGCCGTCGGATCGGGTGTAGCAGCTATCACACGCGAATAGAGTGCCACAGCTTCCTTGTACAAGCCATTAGCCCGTGCCTCGTCCGCCTGCCTGAAATCCGCAATCCAACTTTGTGCCTGAAGCTGCACCGAACACAACAATCCTATCCACCACCATTTACACATAGAAACCCTTCTCAATTTACTGCAACTACAAAGGAAGCTTTCCGATCTGCCCTGTTTTCAATCCGGAACAGAAAGATACCTTCTTCTTCTCCCATATTCCATTCTACCCAGGCTACCCTACCGTCCGGTTCCGCTTTTCCTGCATATTCTTTTCCGGTAGCCGTTTCCACCACCGTCAGTGTCAGTCCGGCTCCCTGAGCCGAAAGCAACATCAGCTGGCACTGCCCGCTCCCCATTGCCTTGAACTCCAGCGTTCCGTGAGCCGGCACCGCCTTGTTCATCACCAGCAAATCAGCATCCCCCACACCATCCACTTCTCTCATCAGGCTGATTTCGTCCAACGGCACAAAATCAAAGTTATGGCGCAGCAGCGAGTCGGCAAATTCTGCATCAAAGTACACTTCCGGCACCTTGTCCGCCTCTTTCACCCCTGTATCTGCAGCCACCACATCCTGCCAGGTACTCACCTTGACCCGTCCGAACCATTCCTTGGCTTCATACAGGTCATATTTATCCTTTTCCTCCATGGCCTCCAGCATTTTCAGGCAACCGTTCCGATAGTCCGCCATCGGTCCGGACATTCCGGCCTGCTGCGCCCCTGCCGAGATGGATAATCCAACCAGCAGACATACGATCCATCTTTTTTTCATGTTTATCATTGTTAGCTATCTTTATACATCAATTCGCGTCCAGCAGGACGAACGGCGCCCAGTAGAAAGGCTGTGGATATACCTTCCGCACTTCGTCTGTCGCCTTCCGCAAAGCCTCCCGTTTCGAAAGGCCTTCCAACCAGTAGCGGTAGAAAGCCGACATCAGCAACGAGGTAGAATGATCGTTGACACTCCACAGACTCACTAGCAGCGACCGAACGCCAGCTTGCTTGAACCCACGCGGCAAACCGAACACACCCTCATACGAATAGTTCCCCAGTGCCGTCTCACAGGCCGAAAGCACCACCAGCTGCGTATGTTGCAGATTCAGTCTGGAAACCTCGTCAGCAGTCAGAATCCCGTCATTTTCTCCGGTATCCGTTCCCTTTCCACACCAGGCTGTTTCCGCATTGGCCAGCGCCACTCCGGCCCGATACATCGCATAATCCGGTTCCCGGTTCTGGAAGAAAGGAATATCCAGTGCCTGCTTGCGGTTTGCCACAAAAAATCCGTGTGTAGCCAGGTGGATTACCGCCGGGCCGGTTGCTGCAAGTTCCTTCAATGCCTGTTCGCTAGCCTCCATTCCTTTCTTTACGGTGATGTCTTCCATGTTCCAGTTGTTCCGTCCCAATTCGGCCGTTATGTCTTCCACCTCCCGGTTCGTAAAGGGCAGATACTTGAAGTGATCCTTGCTCACTCCCCGCTCCTCAAAATCATCGATACCGAAATCGTCTACTGTTCCCCTCACCTGTTCTGCATTCGTCGTCCCTGCCAGCAACCGTTGTTTCTCCGAATAGAAGATATTTCCCATCAACAGTGCACTCTGCGGCCGTTCATCGCTTTGGGGTCTCAGCAGCATGGCAGTCGTCGTCAGCGGACACAAATCATACTTGTCGATCAAGTATCCCCCGTCCGGTGTGGCAAAAGCAGCAAACGACAGGTTGTTCAGGATTCCCGGCGTAGCATAGTACACCGTTCTGACTTCCTTCAGATACGGCTCCAACGGCGCCCACAGCAAGGCATACAAGTCCAATGCCCGTTCGTTATACAACTTGACAGCCATCCGTGCCGACGTCTTGGCATCCAACGCCTGCAACCCCTTCATCAGCTCTTCGTTTTTCCCCAACCGTACAGGAATCGGTTTCCGGCTGTTCTTCTTCAGGACAAGTGCCATGATGTATTCCCGCGAAAAGACAAATTCAATGGCCGCCTCGTCGTTCTTCAGTTTCTCCCTGATCTGGTGCCAGCTGGCCTCCGTTGCATATCGCCTGCGATAAGGCTCAGACCGTTCGATGAGTTGACGCTCCAATGCGTCTATCTCATAATTCAGCTGTCCCATACTCCGCATCTGTTCATTGAATGCAAGTCCCAAGACTCCGTAGTCCACCTTGAAATTCTTCCGTTCCAGCTGCAACCGGTTCATCTGCTCTACCAGCCGGATCAGTGCCGTGTCCTTCGAAGCCAGGATGGCCATACGCGTTTGCCGTTGCGAACGCAACTGCATTCCCGTCCTGTACAGCACGGCGTCATATACTTCCGCTGCCAACTCTTCCGGCATCTGCTCCAACAGACAGGTCAACCACATGGCCGGATCCCGATAAGTATCCATAAAATTGTTCTGTTCGCTCTCTGTCATCAGCTGGAAATTCCCGTCCATCATCTCCTTCACGTTGGCATAAAAAGCCCGAGCCGGTGCCACCATTTCTTTCCATTTCCGCTCTTCCACATACGTGTTACAGAGTCTCACAATTCCTTTCAATTTATCATTCACAGTTACTCTGGGCGAAGAAGTCAACTGTTCATACGCCTTTTTATAGAAAAGAGCTGCCTCCTGTTTCTTGTCCATTCCCCAATACAAATCCCCTAAGTCAAACCAGGCATCCCAATCATCCGTTTCCTGTTGCTCCACCAATTCCCGGTATGCCAACAAACAACGGTCTCTCTCCGCTTCATTGTATTCCATATGCTGATAATACAAAATCTGAGATCTCACCAGATTTCTGTAAGTAACGTTCTTACTGAAATTCTTATCCTGTTCCCTAAAAATCTGTTCCAATTGCCCGAATATCTCCTTCACATTGGGAAACATCCCTTTCAGGTACTTCATTTGTTTTTCATACACAGCTCTATCATTTTCATGCAAAGCATCCACGTCCATATTCTTTGTCCATACCATGGACTGCGTTGCTATATCAAGAAATTCAATCAACAATGGAGTGACATAATTCATCATGAACAAAGGATCCTGTCCATTCTGTGCATATAGCATCTGAGATACCTGCAAAAGAGGCATCAGGAACTCGTTTCTCTGTACCATGTCGTAAGCATTTTCTCCCTTTACCAAATAATAGCACCCCCACAAATAATCCAACAGAGGAAGCGATCCTGGCACATCTTTATTCCGAAACATTTTTTCCATCTGCTCCACCATCAACTGCTTGGCCTCGACCATTTCGTTCAAACCACTATACATCAGTTGAATTTTCAAGGTGAACATTCCCAGATACTGCATGTCATATATATTATCCCCATTCCGTTCCAAACACAAGTCGATGCCTTCATCCAGTATAGTGACCGCTTCCTGATACCGTCCCCTTTCGATCAGGTACTGCGCAGCCGTCTGATAATTCTCCATCCAGACATCCGGTTCTTCTTTTCCCCGGACCAGTAATTTCTTTCCCTCCTCAAAGAGGCGGTCACAGTCCCTGCTATCTTTGTTCATCAACTCTCGGATATAGGCCAGTCTCAACAGGAAATTGGCCCGTTGGGCACAAGGATCCTCCTCCGTAGCGTTCTCCACCAGCAGCGCATACTGTTCTTCTGCTAGCCTGTAATCCCGGATGCCAAACAGAAATTCCGCATAATTTGCCATAGCCACTTGATAATCCGCCCCCTGTTTTCTCATCCGTTCGATCAACTGCGGATAGGCAGCCCGCACCTGTTCTTCTTTCTCTACGTCATTCTGACATACGATCAACTGGAACAGTTCTTCATTCAAGCTGACAGGCGACTCCTTCCCATAATATCCCTGAGCGTCCGAACAGACATACGCCTGCATTTCTATAGCCTGTTTCATGTTACCTACTACCGAATAACAGTCCCAGACAATCAGTCTTCCCAATGCCAATGACAATCCACTGGGGTTGTGGTATTCCCTATATAGGGCGTAAGCTTGTTCCAGCTTGCCTGCCGCTTTTTCCGGCTGCCGATCTCTAACCGAAGAATACAGCCAATACAACATATAGGCTTTTTTCAAAGGCTGGCCGGAATAAATCCGTTCCATCGTCTGGTCCCATTCATCCAGCAGTCGGTCCGCTCCGAACGGATAATCATACACCGCAATCAGAACAACATTCGTCAGCATATTGAAGTAATACGAATTATCCTCTCCCAGATACCGCTTGAATCCCTCAACCATCTGCGAACAGAAAATGGCATCGTGGTTCTTCATGCCACTCTTCCACCGGGCCATCCACCAATCTAACCGCGCCAACAGGCTCTCAGACGATTCCGAAGAGTAATAAGTATCCGCATACAGTTTAGTTGTCCGACACGCCTCCTCCAGCTCCTCATTCAACAACTGACTGTTTATCTCAAAATTCAATTGACACCTGCGTATCATGACGAGCTCCGGATGCCCCTCCGAATAAAGCTGCCTGTACAGCAAGACAGCCTTTTCAAAATAGAAGCCCACATTACTTATCGTTCCGTTCGCCAGAGACTTGTAGGGAGTATTCTCTATACCTCCCACACGTTCTTGTGCCAGCTTCAGTTCGTCCACCTGCGACATGGACGATTTCACCTGAGCCAACGTAAAATAAAGAAATGCCCGCGTATGGTCCACTGTCTTGTCATCAGCCGGATACAGGGCCAGCGCTTCCTGTTCTGTACGCAGCACGTCCTCGTAATCACGCGGATCGTCCACCAGATTATTACGCATCCTATTGGTAAACTGGGACAATTTCACGATGCAGAGCAAAGCCTTCGTCTCACGGTCCGGCTTCCGCTTCACGGCCTGTTGCAACATCCCGATCAATTCGTCCGTCGGTTTCACTACGTCTTCCATATTCACCAGCTGGCTGAGATACAAATACCTGCACCAGCCGGTCACGACGTGTTCCCGCCCCAGCTGCTCTTCCGCCGCATCAGCCACCCCCTTCAACGTACCCAGTAAGATAGCATACTTTTCGTCTACCTGTCCGCTCTCCAGCCAGTCCAGGTAAGCTCCCAGTTGTGGTACCCACTTCTCTGCCACCCGCAACAAAGCCTTGGCTTCCGGTTCTCGCAGGCCGTCCAGCACGGCAAAAGCCGCTTCTTTCAGCAGCGCTTCCTTACTCAGTTCTTCCCCTTTCGGATAGTGCTCGCTCATCCACTTCCGATGGGTTTCTATCCAGTCGTAGGCCGATTGTGCCTGCACCGCCTGCCCCAGTACAAGCAGGACGGCTACCATTATCCATTGCAAGGCGGTTATTTTCATAGCTTATTTTTTTCCGATCCGTTATTCCGGTGCCAGTCCCAGCTTGTCAATCACGTCCTTGGTGATAATTCCGGCCGGTGCCTGCAGGGTAGTGATTACCCACGACTGTGCCAGTTCGTCCCAGCGTTGGTTGGAAATCGTCTGCCAGCCGTTTTCCCAGATACTTTCCTTCTCCATCAGTTTCTTGCGGCGTTTCCGGTCCTTCTTCCAGTTTTCCCGATACTGTTCGGTCACGTCGCATGTCTCCTTCAGTTCGATTTCCAGTTTGTATTCACCGGTTCCCCAGATATTCTTATAATTGTCGTCTTTGTCGCGATACCCCATGTACGAACGTGGCACAATAAAACTCTCTCCCACAATCTTGTAGGTCGGTTCCTCATTCCGATTCCGCACATACCTCAGGAAGCCCTTCTCATCCAGCTCCTCCGGATCTACCGGCACATTCAGCACAAATGCGCCCAGTTCCTGGTTCTTCTGCAGTTGTACGATTTCATTCATCCACGATGATATCAGCTTGATATTCATCGACAACGTAAAGTTATCGCGTTCGGCAAAGGAATATGGCAGATCCAGATACGTGTTGGGCAGGTTCGAATGAGTCGGACTCACGATCAGCGTATCCAGCACCAGTTCAAATTTCGAATGCTTCACAATCCGGTCAATCTTACTCCGGTCGATATGGCACGACAGGTAGAAGACCGTATCGTTATCCTCCAGCCTCAGGCAACCGATACCGTCAAAGCGCATGCCTTTCGGGTCCATCGCCCCTTCGAACGAAGCTTCTTTATAGAAATCATTGATTTCAGACACCGTGCTGATCTTTGTTTTGTATATATTTTCGGCTTTCACCGTTTCTTCCCACTCTTCCTTCAGCCGTGCGTTCCGGGTCAGCAGACTACCAATGGCATTTACGCCCAGGTCGATAAAAGATGTCACATATCCCGAAGCGATTCCTTTCAACGATTCTTTACTTGCATTGAACAAATCTCCCAGATACCCTCTGTCCTTTCTGTTCACCAATTCACTATGCCTGGCTATTTCTTCCCCCAGGTCATTGCTTGTATAAATAAATGTCTTGAACTCTACCTGCTGTGCACTTCCCTGTAAGCACGCGCATAAACTGAATAAAAGAAACAATGCGTATTTCATAATGACTGAATTATAAGATTATCCCAATTTTGCATGCAAGGTTATCCTCTTGTTCTGACTTTCACAGATTAAGCTCTGTAAAAGAGTTCCAAGAGTTTTCATACCCTACGTGTTGCAAATATAATCCGATTTTTACAGAAATTCAACGCATATCTTGATTTTTTCATCCGTAAATTACCAGATTACCATATAAAAGAGTTCCATTCATCTGTTAATCAAATACACCTCAAAATCCAATATATATTCTGAATTATTCGAAGCGAAACGAACCATTCCAAAATAAAAACAGAATATATAACTATTCCTATTTTGATATTTCATTTTTTTGACTATTTTTGCAGCATTACATCTAATACTATTATCAATATTATGAAAACAAAAACATCTTCCATCTCCATCGTTCAGGGAGTTCTCACTACTCTCATCCTGATTTCCTATCTGTTACCGTGGATCACAGTTTCTTTCTTTGACACCACCCAGTCTATATCCTATCTGGAAGCAATTGTCCAATCCGGTAAACTACTGAACAGAATCTCTGAGATGTCTTCAGACTTTACAATGCACATGAGTGCCCAAGACACAAAGATAACCGTCTTAATTATAGCAATCTATCTTACACCCATTCTAACCTTCTTCAACACCATTTTCCAGTGGGGACCTAAAGCGCCACGCGTTGCTTTCTATCTCAATCTGCCACCTCTCCTGCTTTGCATAGCTCTCCTTTCTTTTATTATCAAGCACAATATAGATGTCAACGATGTACTGGGTTTTGGATTCTATCTGTCGATGCTGGTTTCCATCCTATCAGCTTTTGCTGCATGGACCAGTATTGGCTTAAACTACTATAAGACTTATAAGAGATATCTGAAGATATTAACCTGGATTCTTTTTATACTCATAGTCTGGATGATCGTTTTCAAAATGCTTCTATTTTATATCCCAATGGGAAGTAAAGTCGCACCTTATATCATGTTATTATCCACCATTATTGAAATCCCCTTGTTTATGATTTCACTCCTCCATTTTCCTTTCATACCCTACGCATGGATCATCGTAGTCCTGACGCGTAAGCGACAGCTTGCCCAAATAGCAGCAGAAGAAGCGACTCCGCCAACCGAATCCCAAGAAATATCTTCTCCCAATCCGACACGAACCTGTCCCCAGTGTGGCAAGCCGTTAGATTCTTCCTGGAAAGTTTGTCCCTATTGTGGTCATGATCCCGAAAAAGAAAAAGAGGAGCAAACCGAAGCAGATAATCTCCGATTCGCTCCTCCTCAATACAGAGAGTAGAATTAAAATTTATATACTTTACAAATCATTTTTTCAGGTACGGATGACATTTATTTTCTCATGCAGCCGCTCCGCAATGATTCATCCGTACCTGTTTTTTACATTCTAGCATCAATAATAACTGATTACCCTCTTTTCCGTCAAATGTTCCGTTTCCACCACTGTCTTGTTCTCACCTTCCCCTCCCTCGTTGTATAATGTGTTTGTAGTCTTACGCTCTACGTCTCTTTGGATCCAATTACCTTGCTCATCCCATTCACGGTACGTATAAACATTTTCCTGTTTCTCCATTCCCGTTTCATATCCATACTCCTTGGACATAGTTACCGGTCCATTTTCTTTTCCTTCGTACGTATATACTTCTGTCACTCTCGACATATATTCCTGATAGGCATATCGTATGACCCTTCCCTGATTATCAAATTCATATTCAAAAGGAAGTTCAATACCCTGTTCGTCTTCCTCCCTGCGGAGATTGTCCTCACAGCTGATCTGAAAAGGACCGATGCCGTTTATCTTATAGCGGGTCGGACTCTCATACTCATACATGTTACTTCCACCATCCTTCCAAACCACGCTTGTCAGATTCCCGAGGGTGTCAAAATTAATGGTATAATCCTCATATTCGACGCTTCTCACGTCACCGACCAGGCCATACCCTTGAACAGCCGTAAACTTCAGTTCCTCCGGGCGCTGGAACTTACCCGATTTTGCCGTACAGCCCAGCAATAATGCAGCCACTGCACACAGACATAACACATGTTTCATAACGATTTAAGTTTTACAGGTTTTTACTTTCTGCAAAGATAAATCATTCTTATAAAAATCCAAACATTTCCTCAATTTATTCACCTCAAAACAAGGGCACTCATTCCCCGGATCCAGCTCCCGATGTCCTACGACCAGCGCCTGCGGAAACCGCTCCTTCAGCTCCCCGACCAGGGCCGACAGGCTGATCTTCTGCGCCTCCGTCCGCGTGTCCTTTGCACGGCCCTCCGCATCCAGCCCGCCTTCGTAGCAGATGCCGATGCTGTGACGGTTGTGGTTGCGGCAGTGCGCCCCTACCTGCTCCAGCGGACGCCCCCGGTGGACGGTCCCGTCGCGCGTGATGTAGTAGTGATACCCGATGTCCCGGAATCCCCGGTGACGGATGTGGTCCCTGCGACAGTCTTCAAAGCCAAAGCTCTGCCCCTCGCGGGTGGCAGAGCAATGGAGAATAATCAGCGTAATCGTCCTCATCACGACATACACGACGCTACACCAAACACACCGGCCAGGGCTGTCGCCACGGTCACAATAATCTTGAGCACAAGGCTCCACACGTTTTTCTTTTTCGTTGTTGTTTCGCTCACTTTGGTAATGGATAATTAAGAATGGATAATTGAAAATTGAGAATGGATAATTGAGAATTGAAAACTGACAATGACCTGCGGACAGGCTAATTATCCATTTTCAATTCTCCATTCTCCATGATTACAGCGGACTTCCTCCTTCCTCGTCCTCGTTGTCACTGCCTCCCGGCGTCGTACCGCCTGTTCCGGCCGTCTCGCCGTCTACCACATACTCGGACAGCTCGCGAAGCGTACCCTCCAGGTTGAGCTTCGCGTTGCTCAGCTCGCCCGTGGCACGTGCCCGCAGCTTCAGTCCCTTCACGTTTTCGCTCACTTTGAACTCGGCGGCACTCGGAGCCCCGTGGTCGCTGACGATGCCCACCGAGAAGATGGCCAGGTCGTCCAGCTTCACGTTCTTGCTGTCCAGGATCAGCTCCTTGATACAGCTCACCATATCTGCCAATACTCCCTTGATCACACCAGGCGAAAACGGCGTGTTGTGTTTCGACATGTGCTTGGACAAGGCGTCGATGTCCAGCGTTTCCTCGATCACGGGGCGTGCATACCACAACCCCTTCAGCGGACTGTTTTCTCCAGTCACTTGATACTTTTTGTAACGAATCATTTTGTTAATTGTTAATTGATAATTGATAATTGGAAATTTGTTACCACAAAGATACACCCTCTCCTTCCACCCGTTTCCCCTTCTCTCCACCTCCCTACGCTTTTGTACCGTTATTTTCGTTTAAACCTTTGGAAATCTGACAGAAAAGGTGTAATTTTGACGTATGGAAACCTTCAAGATAAAGACATACGGGCGCACCGAACTGGCCCTACTCTACTCCCCCGAACTCTCCGCCCAGGGAGCCTGGCGGAAACTGTTGCGATGGATCAATCATCATCCCACCCTGGGCGCACGCCTGGCCGCCACTGGTCTCACGTCCCATTCCCGCGTCTTCACCCCCGCCCAGGTCCGCCTCATTGTAGAAGCGCTGGGAGAGCCTTGAGACAATTGAAAATGGAGAATTGATAATGGAGAATGGGAAATAGGGAAATGGGGAAAAAGTACACTTCAATTTTCATTTTTAAAACAAAAATCTCTACATTTGTCCCAAGAGAAAAAAGGAGGGACCATGTTGAGAATCAAAACACAGTGGATCTGTTGGGCACTGTTGCTCTTCCTGTTGCTGGTAAACAATACGGAAGCGAAAGCCCAGTCGGCCGATGAACTCATCAACGAATATCGGGCCTGGATGGCGAACACTATCCCCGTCCGGAAGGTATGGACACGGAAACACTGTTCAGAACAGCCCTCTGGGCCATCTACGACGGACAGCGCGAACCGGAAGTCAAAGCCCTGCTGCGGACAGCCGCCCAAAAGGTCCCCGAGCTACAGGCTTATGCCGACTGGCTGGACAGCGGAAAAAGCGATCCGTGTTCCGAAGCAGTCACCCGGGCTCTCCAGGCACTCACCCGGGCATCCGGCGAACAGTTGGGCACCCGCCACCCGGCCACCGCATGGTGCCGCCTCCTCCTTTCCATCCAGCTGAGCACGACGCAGGACGTCACCGCCCAGGTAGACCAGCTGATCAAAGACCTGCAACAACCCACCACCGGGACCGACCGCGAAAGGCTGTCCCTCCTCTGTGCGGCCAGGCTGACCCAGTTCACCAACCGTCTGTGGGACCGGTTCGTCGAAGATCCCGAAACCTATCCCGAGCTGCTCGAGACGGAGCAGGAAGTCCTCACCCTCTACCCCGTCCAATCGAAAACCGCCGACCACACCCGGGCCTTCCTCTACTACCTGCTGGCAGAAGCCAAGTCCACCATGAGCCATCAGGTGGAAGCCAACTGGGCACAAAATCAGTTTGGCTGGCAGGACAGTACCGGATATTTCAAACTGAATAATGGAATCGTAAGCAATGCCGACTTCTATTACTACCAGGCCTACCAACTGTATCGCGTCCTGTACCCCGAAGGACATCCCGAGGTCATCCATCTGCTGCGCTCCTACAACATTTTCATATTCAACAGTTCAACCGTGGATCAATCGATATTGCAAGGTGTCCAGCTTCTGGACGACTACATGCAAGTCTATTATCCCGAAGGCTCCGTAGAACGCAGCCTGATCCGCACAGACCTATGGGCCTGCAGGCTGCTGATGGGGGAACCCAATCCCGATGCCACCGACTGTCCCGCACTACTGAAAAAACTGGAGCAATGCTGGGGCACAGACAATTACCACTACGTCAACCTCCTGGGATTTCTGGCAGCCTTTGCTGGAGCCAGCGGCCTTGCCGAAACCGAAAATATACTGGACAGCCTCGATGCCCTGCTGGACCGTCGCTACGCAGCCCAACCACTGAAGAAAGCCTACCTGCTGAACTCAGTCTATTCATCCCTGAAAGACCGTTTCCCAGAACGGGCCACCGAACGGATGACACAAGCCTATACGCTCTACCGCACCCATCACGACAGCAGCATGCTATCCATCGCGCTGGGAAGACAGCTCGTTGAGAATAGCAAAACCGGATCTTCAAACAACCAGCTGGCTGTAGAAATGCAAGGTTACGTATGCGCCGACACCAAAGCCCGTTTCGGAGTCTCCTCTCCCATCACCTTTGGCTCGGAGCAAGACCTGGCCATACTCACGGCAAATATTGACATAGAAAAAGCGGATGCACTGTTTTCCGATCTCATTGCCCGGATGCAAGCAGCAGGAGTAGACTGTACAGCGACCCGTAACGCCTACCTCGACTGCCTCTTCTCCGTAGGAAAATATCCGCAGGCTATCGAAGTATGTCGTCTGTTGATAGAAGATACAACTCATGGCACACAGAACCAAAAATGCAATCAGTTGCTGATGTACACCTACCTGTTGGGAAAAACCGGAGGCAGCGAGACGGAAAGAGCCGACAGCTATGCAAAGGCCACCCAAATGTTCACAGCCATCGAAGACTCCTTGAATTTCAGCACCTATAGCTTTGAACTGGCAGCCGATTACCTGATGGAGAAGGGACGCTACCAGGAAGCCGTGGACATGCTCGACCGTGGCATCGCCCTGAACCAATGGCAAACCTGGGGCAACGTAGCAGACCCACATTACCTGTCCATGGCAGCTCTGAAAAACGAAATCCTCTACAACAATCTGAATCAGATGGTCGAAGCCAAACGCCTCATCAGCCAACAACTACAGAACTACAATCCCGACCGCATCACCTACTATACGACAGACATTCTGGATTTCCTGTGGCGATCCTACTACCTGATAGCCAATGAAAACGGTCAGGACTTCGAACAAATATTACCCCTCATGATGCCTATCCTGCAGATTACGGTCAAGCTGTATGCCCAAAGCGGCAACGACCCGCAATTCCTGATGCGCTACGGAACAGAAATGGTCAACATGGTCGTGGACTACCTGCTGAATATGAAAATGCTGGAGAAACAGATAGACATGAGCCGACTGACAGCCGAACAGAAAAAGTCCTGGCAACAGAACCGGGAAATGCAGGACAACTATCGGCAACAGACAGAAACCATCATCAAGCAACTCGAAAAAGACTTTCCCGTCTACGACCCTACCTATCGGTCAAACCAAGGATATATCGGCCTCATCTACCGGATAGGACAATATTATCAGACCCTGGTACCCGCCCCCGAACAGGCACTCCACTACCTGAAACAATATGTAGAACTGCAAAAGAATCAGCCTCAGAAGGCTTTTTACGCCTGGATTGCCCTGGGCGACTTCTATAACGGACAGCAGCAGCCCACTCAGGCGTTGGAAGCCTATCTCGAAGCCGAGAAGCAGCTGGACCTGCTGGAACAGATTGCTCCCGCCGACCACACCACCCTGGAAAGCCGCCTGTGCGGCCTCTATTGCCAGCAGGGGCAGTTCGCAAAGGCGTCTACGGTTTGCCGCGCGGCTTCAAGCAGGCCGGTGTCGAGTCGCTGCTCGTCAGCCTGTGGAGCGTCAACGACCGCTCCACCTCCCTGCTCATGTCCGGATTCTACCGCTACTGGCTGGAAGGAAAACCCGTGCGCGAGGCGCTGGAGCAGGCCGTCCGGGAAGTGAGAAAACAGTATCCACAGCCCTATTACTGGGCGCCGTTCGTGTTGCTGGACTAGCGTCCCAGTCCTCCACTCTATCCCTCCAGACCTCCGCTTCAGCCGTCCAAACCTCAACATTTTTTAAGCTCAACGCTCACGTTTACCCCTTGGACGCCTTGTCGAGCGAAATGGCCTCTAGAGCCGTTTATAGACTTTTCCTTCGTGTTTCAGCACGCCTCGTTCCGTCATTCTTTTCAAAATCCTTCGCACGCTCGATTCCGGCAGTTCCTGCCGCTGCGCCTCCTCCATCAGCTCCCTGTAGGTGAACGTCCCGGGCAGCTTCTCCAGCACCGGCAGCAGGCGGGCGAAGGGCTGCAACGGACGCACCCGCCTCTCATAGGCAGGGATGGACGAGCTCAGCAGCAAGGCATGTTCCAGCAACACCGCCGCGATGGCCAGCGATGCGTCCAGGTCCTCGTCCGAACAGTAGCGCGTCGACATCGCCCACAGCTCGTCCTCCCCCTTGCGCAGGGCCGTCAGCACCGCCGCGATGCGTGCCGCTATCAGCCCCATGCGCATCACCGACGACGCCATGCGTTCGCCCCCTTCGGCCACCACCTCCTGCAACTTGCGGCTGAAGAAAGTCGAGTGGCGGCGCCACTGCTCCCGCGTCAGCTCCACGTCCGTGCGCCGCCCCTTCATCATCTCGTGCATCTTCAGCACCCGCTTGCCCAGTTCGCGGAAATGCGTCCGCAGGTTCTGCACCTGCCCCTCCGCACTGGCGTCGCGCCACACGTATTGCGGCTGCACCTGGTAGGCCGCCAGTCGGCTGAAGAGTCCGTCCTCCGTGTTGTGCACCAGCGACAGGAATTGCATCGGCGTACCCGTCATGCACAGCGCCAGCATCGGATAGGGCACGAACACCGGCTTGCCGTCTACCTTGAACGACGAGCTGATGGGTTCGTGGTGGAAGCAGGCGCGCAGCACGTCGTCCTGCTTGCCATAGTCCTGCCCGATGGCAGCCGACAGCGCGTCTATTTCCGACGTATGCAGCACGCCGGACACCTCGCGGTTGGCCCACAGCTGGCGGTAGAGCATGGACTTCGACGTGTTGGGCGATATCTGGAAATAGATGCGTTCCGGCTCCTTGGGCTTCGGTTCCGTCTTCTCGCCCTTGCGTCCCTTGCGCATGCGCTCGCTGAAGTCCTCGTTCCACTGTTGCAGCCGGGCCTCGTAGGCCGCCTGTTCCTCCTCGCCGCGGGCCAGGTAGTAGTCGTGCAGCGGATGCGACAGGTAGGACACCTGCGTCACGATGCCTTTTCCTGTAGCTGCCGGTGCCACGACGGCAAAATACAGGTGCGGACGCATGTCGTGGCGGTCGTAGTGGAAGTGTACGTCCGGCAGACAGGCGCTCAGGTGGGTCAGCATCGCCATCAGCACCATGTCCCTCTCCCGCCGGTCCATGGCCACCGTCAGCCCCTCCTTCAGCAGCTGCGGCAGGCCGTCGAAAATGGCGTCGTCGAAGTAAGGCAACGCCCCTCTCAGCCTTTCATTATTTTCTGACAAATCCAGTTCCGCGTCCCGATCGTCCGCTTCGACAGGGTGTCCATAGTGGCGGTCGTGAGCGTTGAGCTTATTTTTTTCGGACACGTTTCCCTCCGATTTCCTGCTCAGATAGCTGTATCCGTCCGATAAGCATTTCCGAATTTCTGACTCCGAAAGTGTCGTACTTCCCAATTTCCCCGTAACCAGCTTTTTCAGCTCTTCCAGCTCCTGTGGCGAAAGGTTTTTACATCTTGCCGTCCGTCCCAGCTTCAGCAGCAGCTCGTGTCGGTGTCCCTTCTCGAAGCCGTTCTGTTGCAGGAAGTAGTCCAGCATCCCCTGCAGCATGCCGCTTCCCTCGCCCTGCGGTTCGCCCCCTTCGGTGTCCGCCTCCTGCTGCATCCGGCGCTTCGCTTCCAGCCGGTCCTCGTCCGTCTCCAGTCCGCGCCAGGCCATCATCCGTGCCCCGTAGTTCACGTACAGCTCCTCGTCGTGCGCCGCGCTGCACAGGCGTCCCACGTTGCGGCACGCCTCGTCCACCTGGCATCCCGTCCGCTGTTCCATCCATCGCCCCACGACGCGATACGCCCTGAGGTACTCCTCCGTGCTCGTCACGTCCACGCGGATCACCGCCTTCACCCCCTCGCCGGACACCGACGTCCAGGCCAGCATCACGCAGTCCGTCATCCGCAGCCTTTCGAGCAGTTGCGTGCGTGCCGCCCCCACGTGGTCCCAGTCGAACATCATCAGCCCCGTCAGCCGCTTCAGGTCCTTCTCCTGCCTGCCCCCTTCGAACACAGCGGCCAGTGTGGCGGCAGGCAGCGCCCGTTTCACCCGTGCCGCCTCCCCTTCGCTTCCTTGGGCCGTCAGCCGGCGGTATTCCTCTGTCAGTCGTTTCACCTCCCCGTTCGTGCGTATCCAGTCCACGAAGCGGGCCACCGTCATCTCCATCGGTTCCTTGTCATACAAATTGCGGAACCCCGAAATCATTGTTGTCTCCATAGTTTAATTGATAATTGAAAATTGATAATTAATAATTCTTCATTCCTCATTCTTCATTCTTCATTTTATTCTTCATTGTTCATTAATCATTAACAAATTTCCTTCTTCTTTCTCAATCTTGCAAATCAGAAAATACGGGCATAAAATCCATTCAGACGCACTACACAGGCACTATTCCGCACATTTATCCCAACATCCCCGTTTAAAATAAATTTTCATTTTCACATATTAGCCGGACAAACTTTTAAATCCTGTACTTATGAAAAAGATTTTTCGTGTCGAAGTATGGATCGACGATAAGCACTTCCATACCCTGCAAGGCGAAGTAAGTCATGTCCGCAACCGTCGTCTGGCCCTGACGCAGATTTTCCGCAACATCCTGCGCCAGCTCTACACCCACGGCCATCTTCCAGCCACACACGAAGAGTTCCGTACCCTACGCACCTTGCGTACCCTCGTCAATCGTCTGGAGAGCCATTTCCAGGCAGAAGACTGACAACGGACAGCAATAGCGGTTAGTAACCATCCCAGTATGGAATACTAACCGCTATTTAACACCGCCAAAAATGATGAAGAATAAAAGAAACTACATACAATAAATGTCCAGAAGGTAGTCTTTCAATCGTTGGGCCTCTAAATTAATATCATCTGCTGATCCACGATTCACCAACATAAAAGAACTCGCCTCCTCAAAATAAAAATGCTCAAAAACACGATTGCCAATTTTTCTCAAAGTCAACTCCTTGTATATCCTGAATCGCTGATTATTGGAAAAATTTTCTTCGGTATGCGTACGTAAATCCCGACTGTTTGCCCCATTGACTACAAAAGAGGCCGTAGGATATTTAGACAGGATATCAGGAATTACCTCAAAACAAGTCAAAAGCAATCTCACCAGATTTTTATAGTCATGAGCATTAATAATTCTATGATATTTATTTATATTTTTCCGATCACGAGCCGCATAAAATTTAAGCGCAAAAGCATTATTATGTTTTTCAACTCTTATGATATACTTCAAACGCTGAGTTTTCTCGTTTCTTTCTGTGAAAAATTTATAGACAAATGCCATATCAAAAGCGTCACCTTGAACCGGTGACGCTTTCTGTATAAAAATCAAGTTATATGGTTTAAGACTATCTAACACATCAGAACATCTTACTACATGAAACATAAGGTTCTGACAACCCTGATACATCAAAGCTCTTCACTTCTTTCACCAGACTACGATAATCTACTTTTTTTATTTCAGACATAGATTGCCAGCCCAAACGTTCAGCCTTCGTTTTCTTCCCTAAAGAAGTCTTCCCATTTACGACTATTTCAGATGTATGTAAAAATGAACCCATATCTTTCGTTGTTATCTATCGGCAAAGGTACAAATTAAAATCAGATCATTTTTCTATCAGGCCAATAATTTATAATCCATACTACAATTTTAACATTTTCATATCACCTCAAGCCAAGCCGAAGGATCTTCCTGGAAGTAAACACAAAAAATTCTCAATTCTCAATTCTCAATTCTCAATTAATGAAGCTCCTTGGAAGTAAAAATAAAAAAAACCTTTTTTATTTTGTACTTCGCTCGGTTTGCACTATCTTTGTCCCCGCAGAAACTGAACTTGACGTCCGTCTCTCCGATCATCTACCTGTGAGAGGCGACCGCGTAGCGTACCCGGACGTTCCGTCCTCCCCTTCCGCAAACAAGCATCAGCTTCTACTCTACTCCACCCGCAACACACTGACAAACAACCTGTATCTGAGCTTTTCGCGAGTCCGGACTGTTTGTGTTGCGTCAGGAGTCTTCAGCCGCAGGCGGGCCGTCTGTGTTCCGACACAGACCGCTTTTCATCCTTCATCCCCGCCGGCGCGCTGTCATTACTACTTGTTAAAAAATATAATCTTGCAAACAAACACAGACGAATAGTGAGGCTAAAAATGCTATATCTACAGAGCATATCCACAAAGCCTAGCTATAATTTAGCATTGATCATTCATATTATCCACCTCTCTCCTTCTATCCTTTTGTCAGTAGAAAGTACACCTCAATGGAAGGAGAAACAACAAATATTCATCTAACATACAATCCCCATGAAAGGAATCGTATTAGCCGGTGGTAGCGGGACACGTTTGTACCCCATCACCAAAGGCGTGAGCAAACAGCTGCTCCCCATCTTCGACAAACCGATGATTTATTACCCCATCTCGGTGCTGATGCTGGCAGGTATCCGCGAGATATTGATTATCTCCACGCCCTACGACCTACCGGGCTTCAAACGCTTGCTGGGCGACGGTTCGGACTACGGCGTACACTTTGAGTATGCGGAACAACCCAGTCCCGACGGACTGGCACAGGCGTTCATCATCGGAGCGGATTTCATTGGCGATGATTCTGCGTGCCTG
Source organism: Bacteroides togonis (assembly GCF_900130135.1). NCBI lineage: Bacteria > Pseudomonadati > Bacteroidota > Bacteroidia > Bacteroidales > Bacteroidaceae > Bacteroides > Bacteroides togonis. Next base: position 869,138 of record NZ_LT670820.1, read on the forward strand.
GTGCTGGGCGACAACATCTTCCACGGCAACGGACTGAGCGCGATGCTGAAAGAAGCGGTGCGCACGGCGGAAGAGGAAAAGAAAGCGACGGTGTTTGGCTACTGGGTGAGCGACCCGGAACGCTACGGCGTGGCGGAGTTTGACAACGAAGGAAATTGTCTCTCCATCGAGGAGAAGCCACAGCATCCGAAATCGAACTATGCGGTGGTAGGTCTGTACTTCTACCCGAACAAGGTGGTGGACATAGCGAAGCGCATCAAGCCGTCGGCCCGCGGGGAGCTGGAGATTACGACTGTGAATCAGGAGTTCCTGCAAGACGGAGAACTGAAGGTGCAGACGTTGGGCCGCGGTTTTGCCTGGCTGGACACGGGTACGCATGACTCGCTGAGCGAGGCGTCGACGTTTATCGAGGTGATCGAGAAGCGGCAGGGCTTGAAGGTTGCCTGCCTGGAAGGTATTGCGTTCCGTCAGGGCTGGATCACAGCCGACAAGATGCGCGAGCTGGCGAAGCCGATGCTGAAGAACCAGTACGGACAGTACCTGCTACAGGTAGTGGACGAGGTGGAACGGACGGGAAAAGCAAACCTATAAAAATGAAGAATGAAGAATGAAAAATGAAGAATTAATTTTCAATTTTCAATTCTCAATTATCAATTAATAAAGTGGACGTAATAAAGACAAGTATAGACGGCGTGGTGATTATCGAACCACGCATTTTCAGGGACGCGAGAGGATATTTCTTCGAATCGTTCTCGCAACGGGAGTTTGACGAGAAGGTAAAGCCTGTGACTTTTGTACAGGACAACGAAAGCATGTCGAGCTATGGCGTGATGCGCGGCCTGCACTTCCAGCGTCCGCCGTATGCGCAGAGCAAGCTGGTGCGTTGCGTGAAGGGTGCGGTATTGGATGTGGCGGTGGATATCCGAAAAGGAAGCCCCACGTACGGGCAGCACGTGGCCGTAGAGCTGACGGAGGACAACCACCGGCAGTTCTTCATCCCGCAGGGCTTCGCGCACGGATTTGCCGTATTGAGTGAGACGGCGGTGTTCCAGTACAAGTGTGACAACTTCTACCATCCGGAAGCGGATGGTGGCATCAGCATCCTGGACGAAAGTCTGGGCATCGACTGGCGGATACCGACGGAGAAGGTAATACTGAGCGAGAAGGACACGAAGCATCCGTTACTGAAGGATTTTGAAACGCCGTTTGTCAAATATTAAATATCAAATATTAAATATTTCTGTAATGGGGTAGGCTTGTCATGTTGAGCGGAACGGAGTGGAGTCGAAACATCTCGGGGATTCTTCGCGTTGCTCAGAATGACACTAATAAATTCTTCATTCATCATTCTTCATTTAATTTATGAATATCTTAGTAACCGGTGCCAACGGCCAGCTGGGCAATGAAATGAGGTTGGTCAGTAAGGCATCCTCACATACATTTGTGTTTACGGATGTGGTGGAGGCGGAAGGCGTGGAAACGACGCTGCTCGACATCACTGATCTGGAAGCAGTACGCAGTATCGTACGGGAACGGGGCGTGCAGTGCATCGTGAACTGCGCGGCCTATACCAACGTGGACAAGGCGGAGAGTGACGAGGCTTTCTGCCGTGTGCTGAACGCTGACGCTCCCCGTAACCTGGCGCAGGCCATGAAGGAAGCGGGCGGACTGCTGGTGCATGTCTCTACGGACTACGTGTTCGGCGGAGATCCGTACAACACGCCTTGCAAGGAAGACCAGAAGGGTACGCCGACCGGTGTGTACGGACGCACCAAGCTGGAGGGGGAACAGCACATACTGGCTACGGGCTGCGACTACGTGATCCTCCGCACGGCCTGGCTGTACAGTGAGTTCGGCAGGAACTTCGTGAAAACCATGCTGAACCTGACCGCTACCAAGCCCCAGTTGAAGGTGGTGTTCGACCAGGCAGGAACGCCGACTTATGCCTACGACCTGGCACAGGCCATCCATACTGTGCTTGAAGACTATGTACAGGAACAGCCCCAGCAGGGCTACAGCAAGAACGGTATCTACCACTTCAGCAACGAAGGGGTATGCTCGTGGTATGACTTCACGAAGGTGATTGCTGCCTTGTCGGGGCATACGGAGTGTGACATCCAGCCCTGCCACAGCCATGAATTTCCCAGTCCAGTCATTCGTCCGGCTTATTCCGTATTGGACAAGACCAAGATCAAGGAGACTTTCGGTATCCGGATTCCGTACTGGATGGATTCGCTGAAGGTGTGTCTGCAAAACATGCAGGCACTCTGCCATTAACCATTTATCATTCACCATTAACCATTATTGAAATGAATTTCAAACGTAATATCGTAATCACCGGCGGTGCCGGTTTCATCGGTTCACATGTCGTAAGACTGTTTGTGAACAAGTATCCGGAGTATCGCATCATCAACCTGGACAAGCTGACGTATGCGGGTAATCTGGCCAATCTGAAAGATATAGAAAACAAACCGAACTACAAGTTTGTGAAGATGGACATCTGTGACTTCGAGGCTTTCTACCGCCTGATGCAAGAAGAACACGTGGACGGCATCATCCACCTGGCAGCGGAGAGCCACGTGGACCGCTCGATCAAGGACCCGTTTACCTTCGCACGGACGAATGTGATGGGTACGCTGAGCCTGCTACAGGCTGCGAAGCTGTATTGGGAAAGCCTGCCGGAGAAATATGAAGGCAAACGGTTCTACCATATCTCGACGGACGAGGTGTATGGAGCGCTGGAGATGACGCATCCCGAAGGTATCGAGCCGCCGTTTACGACGAAGGCATCGTCGGGTAAGCATCATCTGGCCTACGGTAAGGACTTCTTCTATGAGACGACGAAGTATAATCCGCACAGCCCGTACAGTGCCAGCAAGGCATCGAGCGATCACTTTGTACGTGCGTATCACGACACGTACGGGATGCCGACCATCGTGACGAACTGTTCGAACAACTACGGTCCGTACCAATTTCCGGAGAAGCTGATACCGCTGTTCATCAACAACATCCGTCACCGCAAACCGTTGCCGGTATATGGTAAGGGCGAGAATGTACGCGACTGGCTGTATGTGGAGGACCACGCACGGGCCATCGACGTCATCTTCCACAACGGAAAGATTGCCGAAACGTACAACATCGGCGGATTCAACGAGTGGAAGAATATCGACATCATCAAGGTGGTGATCAACACGGTGGACCGTCTGCTGGGCCGCAAGGAGGGTGAGGATATGGACCTGATCACGTACGTGACGGACCGTCTGGGCCACGACATGCGCTACGCCATCGACTCGACGAAGCTTCAGCAGGAGCTGGGCTGGGAGCCTAGTCTTCAGTTTGAGGAGGGTATCGAGAAGACGGTGCGCTGGTATCTGGACAACCAGGAGTGGATGGACAACGTGACGAGTGGAGACTACCAGAAGTACTATGAGATGATGTATCGTGAACGATAAGATAGTTTTTTATAGATGAATATAATATCAATATTAAAAAGTAAATCAAATGAAGTTAGAAATGTAAAATATCTTTTTATTTTACAACTTGTTGATAGGATAACCCCATTAATTGTTATTCCTTACCTAATGGTTACTTTAGGTGCTGAAAAGTATGGATATATTGGATTCTCGAGTGCAGTAATTCAATATTTGGTATTATTAACAAGTTTTGGATTTGCTCTTAGTGCTACTCAGAGAATTGCTGTGGCTAATCATAATGGGAAGGAAGAGATAAGTCGAATTTTTTTTTCAACGGTAATTGCTCAGGTATCACTTCTGATAGTAGGAACTATATTGGGTATTATAGTAATATTAAGTTTTAATAAGATAAAAATATACGCAGATACAATTCTTTGCACATATCCAATGGCTGTCGGTACTGCTCTTTCAACCACATGGTTCTTTCAGGGTATTGGAAAAATTCGGATTCCTGCATTGGTATTTTGTTTTAGTCGGATGCTAATACTGCCCTTAACGTTTATATTTGTAAAAAATAGTAAAGATTACAATTATGCGGCTATAATTCAATCCTTTGTATATATTATATCATCCGTAGTTAATATTATATTGATTATTAAACTAAATATTATTACTAAGGTTAGAATTGCTATCAGTGATATTTTACATGAGCTTAAAGAAAGCTATCCTCTTTTTTTATCGACATTCGCAACTTCTGCATATACTCAATTATTTACCATTATATTAGGATTTTTCTCTAGTTCTACTGTTGTTGGGCGTTATTCCGCTGCTGAAAAAATTATGCGATCGTTATGTTTTGCAATATATTCGCCTATTAGTACTGCATATTATCCTAAGATTTCATCATTAGCATTCGAAGATAAAGATTGTGCTAAAGTTCTGTTGTTGAAGTTGAAGCATATCATTTTAATAGTGATGATATGTTTATCTTTATGTCTCCTATTTTTTGCATCGCCATTGACTTCCATTTTAGGTAATGGTTACGATGGACTGACAACACTTGTGCGAATAATTTCCCCAACTCCTATTGCTATTGCTCTTGGTGCTATATATGGTCAAATGGGATTAATAGCTATGGGAAATTATGACTCTAAAAAATATTTTAAACAAGCTTATGTTATTGCGGCGTTTTTTTCGATTGCGTTAGTTTTTATTTTGACTTATTTTTACAAAGAAATAGGTACGGCTATCTCATTAGTTCTAACGGAATATTTTGTCTTTATAATGATGTATTATTATTGTAGAATTAAAATTTTCAGTTAATAGAATATCGGATGTTGAATAATGAACTGATTGGTAATTATAGTCATTGTTATCATTAGATTATGAATACTGCTCTAATTATATCTCTTGCAATATTATGTTTATTGATATTAGGAACTAAGGGAAATAATATAACGGCAAAATTGGTATTTCTATTTCTGATAAATGAGATTATTATTATTAGTGTAGAAACGCCTGATACCGAAGCGTACCGGAATTTTTATAATGCATTAGATAATCATGGATATTCCATTTATGATTTTGAATATGGATTTACGTTATTATCGATAATGTGTAAATCAATTTTTGGTGGAAATATTGCATGGCTATATTTGTTCTCTTCTTCAATTTGTTTTGTTATTACTTTGTATGCATGCAGAAATATTGTGTCTGTATTAACGAACATCAATCGAGGTCGTTTTCTTCTGTCTAGTATTATTGTTTATATTTCTTATTATGGACTGTATTATAATGCAATAGCTATTAGAGCCTCATTTTCACTTAGTCTGTCTATGCTCATTTTTTCTATTTTGCTGAAAAAAGGTATCTCATTTAAAAATTTCATTGCTGTTTTGGCACTTATTACGGTTTCATTTGCGTTTCACAATTCATCATTTGTTATATTTATGGTGCTTTCGTGTCTGTTTTTGCCGCAATTAACTCAAAAACAATATTTGATAATATCTATATTAATAATATCTTCATTCTATTTAAAACTGTCTAATCTGTTATTTAACATATTACCATTAGATTTATTATCTCTATCTATTTCTAGTAATGATGTTGCATATGGTTATAAAGTTGCGGGATATATTAATGATGCTCTACAAACGAATGCCAAAAGTAATTTTTTTATTTTACATTCGGTACTATTAATTTATTTGTTGTTGAATTATAGAAAAGATATTCCGTATCAATTACTTAATATATATATAGTAGGATTATTAATTCACTCTTTGTTCTCTTTTCTGCCATCCATAAATAGGGTCTCAGATTATTTTATTGTTTACTCATTCGTGTTGGTAGCATGGCTAATATCAAAATGTAAATTCAATATTGTACAATATTTTGTAATTTCGGTATTGATTTCTGCAAATTTTTTAGCAGTCTGTAGAATTATGAATGTAGTATATAGATAGAATTCTAGTAAGCAGTCAAAAAATGGCTATTAATTGAAATAGATAACTTCGCTGCCAAGCAAAATTTATAGAATTATGTATAGCAGTGAAGATCTTGAAAGGTTTTACTTTCAGTACCAGACCGAGGCTTTGCCTCATGGAGAATCTCTCCAATCGTTTTGTTTAAAGAACAAAGTCCCTTATAACATTTTCCAGAAATGGTTTAAGGATACCCGCAAAAAAGTAGTTGAGGTTCAGGTTGACGGTGCTCCTGAGATTACCCATGAAGAAAAGACTAAAATTGGTGACCGGCCTAAACCTGTATCAAGAAGCGGTAATGACAATCCCGTCCGCATATGGATAGACATCCGTATCAGAACGGATTACACTTGTCCCAAAAGAATTTAAGCTACCAGAATTTGGTTCGGATGGTAGAGAAGATGAATATAAATTATAGTGAAGGTATGGCAGACGATCAAAAAGACCGGTACATACAATACCTTGCTGAGCAGAATCAGGACCTCAGGTTGACAAATGACGCCATGAAGCTTGTCTTGGAGGATTTCATGGTTCAGATGAAGGAGCTGAAGGACCAGATGTCCTCCATGCAATCGAAACAGTCTGATTTGGAAAATCAGTTATCGGAAGAGCGCAAGCTTCGCAAATCGGCAGAACGTAAGGCAAAGTCTCTTCAGGAAAAACTTGATTTTGCCAATCAGGAACGTTTTGGCGACAGACGTCAACGGATAAACTCTAAAGCTAAAAAGAGTGCTTCTGACCGACAAAAGGAGAAAGATGATTATGACGGCACGGACGATACACTCCGTACGGATTCTGTAGACAATAACGAATCCCGGAATGAGCCGGCCCTTCCCAGAAAGGAACGTGACCTGGGCAATCGTCCCGACGAGTATAAAACGATGGGAGTGTCCGGAGAAGTGGTAGAGCATCCGTCAGATCTGACAAAGGTTCCCGGACGTATCATTGAAAGAAGGATGGTACGTGTATTCAGTTTCCGTACCTTCCTTACGGAAGAATGTTTTGAGATGGTTCATTATGCAGAGCCTGGTAAAAAGCCGAAGTGGGGTTATTTCCCCTCTGAAGGCCATCCGGAGGTAATAACCAGATTCGAGGGTACTAAAGCCACTCCTGAATTCCTGCAGGCCATCGCCTATGAAGTTTATGTAAAGAATGTGACCTTCGGCCTTCTGCACCAATGGCTGACGGATATGGGAATGACCATTTCTAAAAACACCTTACGCAACTGGCTTAAGAAAGGCAAGAAATACCTTGATGAACTGGTTCGTGTATTGAAGTCCGTTACCTTGGAAAAGGACTCGGTTGTGAACTGCGATGAGACCTGGTGCAAGGTGCGCAAATATGACCGTTATAAGAAGTGTTATATCTGGGTATTGGTCAACAAGGCTCAGAAAACAGCCATTTTCTTCTATGAGGATGGCTCCCGCGGCCGTGAGGTGCTTACGGATTTTCTGGGTGATGCGGAATTGAAGAGTATCATGTCCGACGGCTACAATGCTTATGTTTTTATCGGTGATGAGTTGAAATCGGCTCAGTTTAAGGATACTATCCATCAGGTTTGTATGTCCCATGCGAATAATAAGTTCGTTAAAGCCGGTAATCAAGGAGGCGAACCGGTAGCCGAACGTTTTTCAAAGCTTTTAAAGTGGTTCTTTTCTAAAGAACATATTTATGATGAAGCCGGTCTTACTCCGGAAGAGAGGCTACGGGAAAGGCAAAGTTTGGAAACGAAAGAACACCTGATAGAATTGCGCAGCCTGTTAGAGAGTGAACTGTCGAAGAATTCAGAATTTAGAAGTCAGTATTATACAGAAGCTCTTAATTACTTGAAGAAGTTTTGGAAGGAACTATTTGCTTTTCTGGACGATGGGGATCTTCCGATAGACAACAATCTGGCAGAGCGGACCATCCGGAAGCTGACTACTCAACGCAACAATTCACTTCATTATGGCAGTGATGCGGGTGCTGAGATGGCTGCCACTTATCATAGTGTAATAGGAACGGTAAAGCTTCATGGCAGTTCTGTCTGGAACTTCATCGGAACCTTTTTCAAAAATATCTTTAACGGTTGCAGAGACTATGTTAACATGGTTCCTGGCAAAATCACTTTGGCTACCAGCCAATGTTAAATTCAAAACTAATTAATTAACAAAACTCGATTTAGGGCACTGAAAAGTACCCTCTCAAAGAGGTATGCCCTAAATTGAGTGCTTACAGAATTCTATGAATGTTTTAGTTATGATGTCTACCTATAATGGGGAGAAATATTTAGAAGAGCAAATTAATAGTATTTTAGCTCAAAAGGGAGTTTTTGTTTATTTGTTGGTTCGGGATGACGGTTCAACAGATTCAACAACGAATATTTTGAAGAGATATGTTTCTGAATATCCTAATAATATTACAGTAATATGTGGGGAAAATATAGGTTTTGGAGCAAGTTTTCATAATCTGACAATCAATGCACTAAAGTTAAAACAAACAATGCAGTTTCAGTATTATGCTTTCTCAGATCAAGATGATATTTGGAAAAATGAAAAATTGATTGTTGCGTGTAATGCATTAAATGAGTTAAATGACGAGACTACTCCTATATTGTATTGTTCTAGTAGAATATTAGTTAACAATGAATTGTTAAATATAGGTAAAACTATTTCTCCCCCAGAAATTTTACAGCAAGATGTTTTTTGGGTAAATGCAGCAGCAGGATGTACTTGTGTGTTTAATGATAATTTGCTGAATGAATTTTCGCGGACATTTGATAAAAGCATGGTATATCATGATTATTGGTTATTTATTATAGCAAAGTATATTGGTAGGGTATATTATGATGAAAATTCATATATTTTATATAGACAGCATGGCTCTAATTTTACCGGAAATCAAATACAAACATTGTTAGATAAGTTTAAAAAAATACATAAATCATTGTATAAGTCTCCATTAAATGTAGAATCTACTCTTGCTAAAAAATTTATTGAATTTTACGCTTCTTGTGTAGATGATAGAACAAGGGAAATAATAACAACTATTGCAAATTACCAAATTTCTTTTTATTGCAAGGCTAAATTATTGTTAGATTTATCAGGTTGTTTTAAGTTGAATAATTTGTTAGATTTTCTTATTCTAAAATTACGAATCGTATTTAATAGACTATGATTAAATTTATTAGTGTCTCTTTAAAATCGGAAGAAATTAGGATGATAGAGAAGTTGGAGGAGGTATGTTGAACATTAATTACAGGAATGAATAGGTGTTATTACCTAAGAAACTTCCATGATATACGTTGCAAGTATGACAGGGTGAGATAATATGAACTCTATTGAAAAATCAATGTTGCTTGACGAACTTTTTGCCTTGCGTAAGGTAGACAAGGCAAAAACGGAACAACTTCTGTCTCTGGATGAGAGTTTACAAGTACAAACTAAGATAATTGATGAATTGAAGTAGGTGTTGTTGGAGCGTAATATGTTGATAGAAAAAACAGAAAGTAAGCTACTTTGAAAAATTCACTGAAATTTTTTTTCTTGATTAACCGGTAAGCGTCCAATTTTGACGTCTTGCCCCCAAGCATAGAAAAGTCGATCTTCGCTGCTGTAATCAAAAACTTAGTAAACATGTATAGCAGCAGTGATTTTGAGCATCTGTTCATCCGTTACAAAGCGGAGGCTATGCCGGAAGGTGAGTCCATCCAGGACTTCTGTTTGAAAAACAAAGTACCCTACAATCTGTTTCACAAATAGTACAAGGATACCCGACATCGCATTGTCCCGGTACAGGTAGAAGGACAACAGGCGGCACAAGAAGCGGAAAAGGATCTTTCAGCTTCCGTCCCATTGATGGGAGGTGCCTTGTCATCCGCTCCGGTAAGATTCATGATAGACATCCGTATAACGGGTGGAATGCGCATCCAGCAACGGAACTTAAGCTACGAGGGTTTGAAGAACCTGGTAGAGAAGCTGGAGGTGCTATGTTAAACATTACAGGAATGAACAGGTTTTATTACCTGCGAAACTTCCATGATATGCGCTGCAAATATGGCAAAGGGGAGATGATATGAATTCCATGGAAAAATCAATGTTGCTTGACGAACTTTTTGCCTTACGCAAGGCTGACAAGGAACGTGAAGCAAAGCTTCTGGAAAAGCTTGACCGTATGACCGAGCAGCTGCTGGCTCTGAATGAAAATTCCCAGCGATTACTGAGACAAAATGATGAGCTGAAACGTATGCTGTCGGATCGTGATGCCTTGATAGAAAAGCTCCGGAAGGAGAATGCCGCCTTGAAGGAACAGAAGAAGCTTTCAGACAAGAACCGCTTCGACGGCAAGACCCAGAAACTTTCGTCCAAGAACCGTGGTTCCGATTCCCGCGAAGCTGACAAGGAAGATTTTGACGGCAGTTCCACTCCCAACCTTCCTTCGGAGGAGAGGGGAACGGACATTCCGTCATCTGCCGGTAGTAAACAGGAACGGCCATACCGCCAGGGAATGTCTTACAAACGTATGAAGGCAGATAAGTCCGTGTGCCATGATTTCGATTTCTGCCGTTTGCCGAAAGAAGCTGTTATTATCAAGACATTCCACAAGTATTCCTACGAGCAAGTGAGCTATATTCTGGAGCACAGGTATCAGGTTGTCCGTTACAAGCTGCCGGACGGTAGAATCTGCGAAGGCTACCTTTCCAAAGATGGAGGCCACGATTACATGGATGTAGTTCCGGGGACCCACGCATCCGCTGATTTCCTGGCCCATCTGGCTTTCAACCATTTTGTGCTGAATGTACCTTATTACCGTGAGATGTACCGTCTGAATGACCATGGCATGTTCCTGAGCCGCATGACCCTGACCAACTGGCTTGAGAAAGGTGCAGGGTTTACCAAGAGACTGGTTGAAACGCTCAAGAATATGGCCATGGAGAAAGATGCCGTCGTGAACTGCGACGAGACCTGGTGCAAGGTGAAGGTACAGGACCGTTATCGCAAAAGATATATCTGGTGTCTGGTCAACCGTGAAGAGAAGATTGTCATCTATTGTTATGAGGAAGGTTCCCGCAGCCGTGATGCCCTGAAGAACATTTTGGGCGACCGGCAGATCAGGGCGCTGCAGTCGGACGGTTACAATGTGTACATGTATCTGGAAGACAGGCTGTACGACACGGAACACCTCTGCTGCCTGGCCCATGCGCGTGCCAAGTTCGTGTATGCCTACGAGCAGGGCGGTGACCTGAATGCGAAACAGATGCTGGAATACATCGGCTGGTTGTACGGTCAGGAAGACAGTTATCGTCAGTCCGGTCTGACAGCTGAAGAGATAACCCGACAACGGAACTCCCTGCGGACAAAGGAAGTCATCGGCCGCATGCGCAGTTTTCTGAATGTGCTGACTTCGGAGGGTCATCCTCCCCGTGGAGATCTGATGGAAAAGGCGGTCAATTACCTGAAGAACTTCTGGAATCAGCTGTTCGCCTACTTGAAAGACGGCCGCTACAGTATCGACAATACCATTGCGGAGCGTTTCATCCGTCCCTTGGCGGGTGAGCGGAAGAACTCGTTGTTCTTTGGCAGTAACCGCATGGCGAATGTGTCGGCCGCCTATCATACGTTGATATCTACTTGCCGGGCCAACGGTATCTCCGCCCTGGCTTATTTGAAGAATCTTTTCCGTGAGGTGGTCAAAGGGCGCAGGGATTATGAGAACTTGCTACCGATAACCATTGGAATCAACACTAACAAACTTTAAAAATCAAGTCCGGTTTTTGAAAACTTTAAGAGGAAAGCTTCCCAAAGAGGCTTTCCCTATGGGGTACGTCAAAATTGGACGCTTACGATTAACCGTTTATCATTAATTATTAACCATTGTTTCGTCCCATTTTTTGAAACCTTTAAGAGGAAAGTTTCCCCAAGTTTCCATATAGGTTACGTTAAAATTGGACGCGTACATAATAATCACTTTATATGAAGAAGATTGCTTTTGGAGTCCATAGCCCAGCACCTTATTGGAATTCTATTTTTGATAAAATTAAGGAGTCTCAGAATTTAACAGTTTACTACGAATATTACTATGATCCAGAAAAGGGGTGGAAGGATTTTAATCTCATCCCTGGGAAATATTATAAAGATCTAGGTCTTTGGAAGTTAATGAGGGATTTGATTGCCTATGATTATGTTATATTGGGAGGATGGAGTAATAAATGGAATATTGTAATTGCATTTTATCTATATTTTAAAGGCCGAAAATTTGCTTTCTTTTCTGACTATCCAGAAAAAAAGAAACGTTCGTTCTTAAATCAAATGCTTAAGAAATGTCTTCTTACCATTTGTAGTAATTTATTTGTCGCTTGTGAAGCAGTTCGACCATACTATGTTAATAATTATAATATAAATCCTTCTAAAGTAAAATTGCTCCATTATAGTTATTCTGATATAAAGGATAAAGAGAATCTCAGGCTTTATAATTTGCAAAGAAATTCTGATTTGCAACATGGTAGCAAAATTAACCTCTATATTGCTTCACGATTTATTGAACGTAAGGGTTACCAAATCGTTTATAAGGCTTTTAGAATGTTGAAGGAAAGGGAACTTTTAGATAATTTTCGCATAGTTATTACAGGATCTGGTCCTTTGTATAATGAGTATAATGTTTTATTTAGTGATTTACGTGCTGATATTAAAATGCTTGGCTGGGTCGAAAATAGTATATATGAAGAGGAAATGAATAAGTGTGATGTTTATTTGCATCCTTCCTTGCATGAACCATTTGGTATCCCTCCTTTGGATGCAATGGCTCGTGGAAAGTTGTTAGTGGCCTCTAATGGAGTTCAATCTACAATTTCCATATTACAGGATAAAGTGAATGGACTTGTGTATAAGGCGGATTCTGCAGAACAATTGTTTAATGCATTATCTTTTTTAATAAATAATAAGTGTAATATTTATGAGATTAGTAAAAATGGTATTAAGACAGTGCAGGATAACTATTCAAAGCAGCATGCGGTATTGGATCTGAATGACGTTCTACAATCTTAAAATTCTATTTTTATTATCTTCCGTTAAAATCGGGCACTAAGGATTAGATATACAAGTTAGTTATAATTCAAATTTTACTCAAATATAGCGAATAGATAGATGAAAATTAAAATAAGGCGTTTAATAATTGATGTATTAGCGTTTGAATATGGTAAATCATTTGGCTACCAAGAGTATATATTCAATTTACTAGATTATATTTATGGGCATAGAAATAATATTTACTATGAAAATATTTTTATTGTATGTTTGGAACATCAAGAGAAATATTTTCTTAAGTATGAAGATAAGTTTCTAATAAAATCCTATAAATGCTCTTCAATCTGGAAACGGTTTCTTATTCAATCTTATGTGCCTTTTGACCTAAGAGTTACAAAACAGGATTTGATATTATATACGGCAAACTATACATCTTTATTTAAAAAAGCCTCATATATTTTAGTTATTCATGATCTTTTGTTTAAGAGAAAAAAATTATTTCCCTATACTTTAATGAGGTTACAGCGACAATTCTATTTGCCTATATCAGTTAACTTGGCAAATAAAATCATTGCTATATCAAAATTTACCGCTGACGATATTGTCTATTTTTACAGAAATTCTAGGGTGAAAATAGATGTAATTTACAATTATTTCAATTTTAAGAAATATCCAGAATTACATAATATATTGAAAGAAAATTGTTTTATATCTGTTTGTTCGGCAGCATACCATAAAAATACAATTACGGTATTGAAGGCTTTTGATAAGTATAACTTAAAAGGGGGGGAATATAAGTTAGTTCTAGTTGGAGCATTAAAACAAAAGTCGGAATCTTATTTATATTATAATCAGATGTCAGATATGGTTAAAGAAAGAATAATCATTTATGATAAGATTGATAATAATCTTCTAGCTTTGTTATATGCTCAGTCTAAAGCTTATATTTCCGCTTCTTTATTTGAGGGATTAGGCATGCCTATTGTAGAAGCGATGTATTTCAATTTACCTGTTATATTATCTGATTATCCTGTTTTTCGTGAAGTTAGTTTGAATAAAGGAATTTATTTTAATCCATTAGACGTAGATGATCTTGTGGACAAGATGTTTCTCATACAACATAATCAAGCGTTTTCTTCTAATTATAGAAATGAAATTCTTGTAATGTATTCTGAGAATAATACATCTCAGAAATATATAGATTTATTTAATGAAATTTACAATCAAACAAAATAACTATGTCAGTATTCAAAGACAAAGTTCTATTAATTACCGGCGGAACAGGTTCCTTCGGTAATGCAGTTTTACGTCGTTTCCTGGATAGCGACATCAAAGAAATCCGCATCTTTAGTCGTGACGAAAAGAAACAGGATGACATGCGTCATCGCCTGCAAAATCCGAAAGTGAAGTATTATATCGGAAATGTGCGAAATAAGACTTCCGTAGATGTGGCCATGCGTGGTGTAGATTATGTATTCTCGGCAGCAGCTCTAAAGCAGGTTCCCAGTTGTGAGTTCTTTCCGATAGAAGCAACTCAAACAAATGTGTTGGGTACGGAAAACGTGTTGCTCTCAGCCATAGAACATGGAGTAAAGAATGTGGTAGTATTGTCCACAGACAAAGCGGCTTATCCGATCAATGCGATGGGTATTTCCAAAGCATTGATGGAGAAGGTGGCTATTGCCAAAGGACGAGAACTGGGAGAAGGGGCCGCTACAACCATTTGCTGTACGCGTTATGGTAACGTGATGGCTAGCCGTGGCTCTGTGATACCTCTTTGGGTTGACCAAATTAAATCGGGGAAACCGATTACTATAACCGATCCACACATGACACGTTTCATGATGACGCTGGATGATGCGGTAGATTTGGTTATCTATGCGTTTGAACATGGACATAACGGTGACCTTTTTGTGCAGAAGGCACCGGCTGCAACCTTGGAGGTATTGGCCCAGGCCTTAAAGGAAACGTATGCGCAAATAGATCCTAAATATGGTGAGACTGAAGTAAAGGTGATTGGTACACGTCATGGAGAGAAATTGTATGAGACGTTGGTTACCCGTGAAGAGATGGCTAAGGCTATTGATATGGGTGACTATTATCGGATACCTTGTGACACACGTGACTTGAATTATGACAAGTATTTTACACAGGGGAATGAAGAGGTAGCCAAGATTGAGGATTACCATTCGCATAACACAGCGCGCCTTGATGTAGAAGGAATGAAGAAGCTGTTGTTGAAACTGCGTTTTATTCGTGAAGATTTAGGCTTGGAGGCCAAAGCTAAGAGTTCTGAAATAAGAAGCGAATAATTCAGTGATTTTATAGTTCATTCAAAATAGAAAATTCTATTTCTGTTTAGTTGGTATCCGTTAAACATATCAATGACGGAGTATCATTAATATAATCAAATTCTTTTATGAAAATCTTAGTGACCGGTGCCAATGGTTTCGTCGGTCGAAATCTTGTATCCCAACTGAAAAATATTCGGGATGGAAAGGCTCGTAATTATCCTCTTTGTGGAGAAGATATTACGGTATTTGAATATGATGTAAATAATACTTTGGATGAATTGGACCAATATTGCCAACAGGCTGATTTCGTGTTCAACCTAGCTGGGGTAAACCGTCCAAAGGACCAGGCTGAATTTATGCAGGGAAACTTTGGGTTTGCTTCTACTTTGCTGGATACATTGAAAAAGTATCGGAATGTATGTCCTGTGATGTTGGCCAGTTCTATTCAAGCTACACTGATAGGCCGTTACGGACAGTCGGATTATGGTAAGTCAAAATTAGCTGGTGAGGAATTGTTTTTCCAGTATGGGCAGGAAACTGGGGCTAAAGTTTTGGTATATCGTTTCCCGAATCTTTTCGGAAAATGGTGTCGCCCGAATTACAACAGTGCTGTGGCTACATTTTGCAATAATATTGCCCATGATCTTCCCATACAGGTTAATGACCGTTCCACACAACTGGAGTTACTTTATATCGATGACCTGGTAGAGGAAATGATTGCTGCTTTGACCGGCCATGAACACCACTGTGAGTTTGATGGGGTAGAAACTGTTTTGAAGGAAGAAGGGCGGTATTGTGCCGTACCAACCACCCATAAGGCAACTTTGGGAGAAATAGTGGATTTACTTCATGCTTTTGCTACTCAACCTGTAACATTGATGATGCCTGAGATACCGGCAGATTCGTTTGCCAAAAAATTGTATTCCACCTATTTGTCTTATCTACCGGAAGAAAAAGTGGTATTCCCTTTAAAAATGAATGTGGACGATCGTGGCAGTTTTACCGAACTGCTGCGTACGGAGAAATGTGGGCAAGTCAGTGTGAATATTTCTAAACCGGGTATAACCAAGGGGCAGCATTGGCACCATACCAAATGGGAATTCTTCATGGTAGTCAGTGGGCATGGACTGATTCAGCAACGTAAAATTGATACGGATGAAGTGATGGAGTTTGAAGTGAGCGGTGACCGGATAGAGGCTGTACATATGCTGCCGGGATATACGCATAATATCATCAATTTGAGTGAGACAGAGAATCTGGTAACAGTGATGTGGGCCAACGAGACTTTTGACCCCAATCATCCGGATACTTTTTTTGAACCTGTAAAATAATGAATTTATGGTGTCATTTAAAAATAACGGTAAACTGAAATTATTGATTATTGTAGGAACACGTCCGGAAATTATCCGTTTGGCGGCTGTTATCAATAAATGTAGAATATACTTCGATTGTATCCTGGCTCATACCGGACAGAATTATGATTATAATCTGAATGGAGTGTTTTTCAAGGACCTGAAGTTGGCCGATCCTGAAGTCTATATGGATGCAGTAGGGGATGATTTGGGAGCTACCATGGGTAACATTATTGATAAGAGTTATAAACTGATGGTGCAGATACAGCCTGATGCAGTACTGGTTTTGGGAGACACCAATTCCTGTTTGAGTGTAATCGGTGCCAAACGCTTGCACATTCCTATTTTCCATATGGAAGCCGGTAACCGTTGTTTTGACGAATGTCTGCCGGAGGAGACTAACCGCCGTATTGTTGATATTATTAGTGATGTAAATATCTGTTATAGTGAGCATGCCCGTCGTTATCTGAATGCTACGAACGTAGCGCCACAACGTACTTATGTTAGTGGCTCGCCGATGGCTGAAGTATTGCATAACAACCTGGCAGATATTGAGGCCAGCGATGTACATCAACGTTTGGGACTGGAGAAAGGTAAATATATTCTGCTCAGTGCCCACCGGGAAGAAAATATTGATACGGAAAAGAACTTTGTGTCGCTGTTTACCGCTATTAATCGAATGGCGGAAAAATACGATATGCCTATCCTATACAGTTGCCATCCTCGTAGCCGTAAACGTTTGGAACAAAGTGGATTTCAACTGGATGCTCGTGTTATGCAGCATGAACCGTTAGGCTTCCACGATTACAATTGCTTGCAGATGAATGCGTATGCAGTAGTTTCAGATAGTGGAACACTGCCAGAGGAGAGCAGCTTCTTTACCAGCATAGGTCATCCATTTCCTGCTGTATGTATCCGTACCAGTACAGAACGTCCGGAAGCCTTGGATAAAGGATGCTTCATATTGGCAGGTATTGACGAGAAGTCATTGTTGCAAGCGGTTGATACGGCTGTAGAGATGAACAAGAACCATGACGATGGTCTGCCTGTCCCTAACTATACGGACGAAAATGTTTCTACTAAGGTTGTGAAGCTGATACAAAGCTATACGGGGGTGGTGAATAAGATGGTTTGGAGGAAATTTTAATGCTGTCTTGAAATGAAAATTGTTGGTAGAGATATTCTTGAAAAGGTTCATTCAGAGGCGAAAGCATCACCTCGTCTGCGGATGAACTATAATATTCATGAGTCTTTGGATGAAGAGGTACATAAGTTGTTGAATTCTTTACAACCTGGGACAGTGATGCCTATACATCGCCATCTTCATCCAGAAAAAAAAGAAACTTTTGTGCTGCTAGAGGGTTCGCTGGAGGTTTTGAAGTACGACGATAACAAAAAGATTATAGAACGTCATCTGATGAGTCATAAAAGCGGAAACATTTTATGCGAGATTATGCCAGATGAGTGGCATTCTTTTGTTGTTCTGGAACCAGATACTTTAATTCTTGAAATAAAGAAGGGTCCTTATGTACCTTTTCAAGAGATTGATATATTGAAATGAACGTAATATTTCTAACTGTTAGTAGAATGAATGACATCCGTAGTAGGGGTATCTATACGGATTTAATGCGTAAATTTAGAGATGAAGGGCATCATGTTTATATTGTGGCACCTGTGGAACGTCGGTACAAACAGCCTACTTCGCTAAAAGAGGAGGATGGTATATCTATTTTGCAGGTCAAGACACTTAATATTCAAAAGACAAATGTTATTGAGAAGGGATTAGGCATTTTGCTTCTTGAAGAACAATTCAAGCGTACAATCAATAAGTTCTTTAAAGATATAAGCTTTGATTTGATTTTATATTCTACTCCTCCCATTACATTAAATAAAGTTATAACATTCCTAAAGCGTAAGAATCCTCTATCTGTTAGTTATCTTTTGTTGAAAGATATATTCCCACAGAATGCAGTGGATTTGGGAATGTTTTCGCAAAACAGCCTTTTCTATAAAATATTCCGAAAAAAGGAAGTACAACTATATCGGAATTCGGATTTTATTGGTTGTATGTCTCCTGCTAATGTGGATTTTGTTCTGAGACACAATTCTTTCTTGAATAGGAATAAGGTGGAAATTGCTCCTAACAGCTTGGAATTATCGGATGATTATACTGGAGTAAATCGCAATGAAATTCGTGAAAAGTATCATTTGCCTGTTGACAAACCGATTTTTATTTATGGGGGAAATTTAGGGAAACCACAGGGTATTGATTTCTTAATCAAATGTTTGGAACAAAACAAGGAAAGAACGGATTGTCATTTCTTGATTGTAGGAAATGGAACAGAATATTCGAAGTTGGCTGATTGGTATGCGTGTGCATATGCAAAGTCTATTTCATTATTGAATGGTTTACCCAAAAATGATTATGACAAATTGGTACAAAGTTGTGATGTGGGCCTCATATTCTTGGATCATCGTTTTCTGATACCGAATTATCCGTCTCGTTTATTGTCGTATTTGGAATATAAAATGCCTATCATTGCTGCAACAGATCTTCACACAGATATAGGACGTATTGCGGAAGAAAATGGATATGGATATTGGTGTGAGAGTGTAAATCCCGACAATTTTACGGCTTGTGTTAATCTTTTTGTTGGGCATTCTGATAAAATCAAGTCCATGGGAGAAAAAGGTTATCAATTTCTATTGAATAACTATTTAATAAAGCATACTTATCAAGCTATTATAAAACATTTACAATGAATATATATAAAGACGGGATAAAACGGGTACTGGATTTTTGTATAGTGTTGTCTGTATTATTGATTATTTGGCCTATTCTCCTATTGATAATAATTTGGCTTCATTTCGCCAATAAGGGTGCAGGAGCTTTCTTTACACAGGAACGTCCGGGTAAAAACGGAAAAATATTCAAGGTTATCAAATTCAAGACGATGACAGATGAACGGGATGCCAATGGAAATCTCTTGCCGGATGCAGAGCGTTTAACGAGAGTCGGAAGTTTCGTCCGTTCGACTTCGATTGATGAGTTGCCACAACTGATCAACGTGCTGAAAGGGGATATGGCCTTGATAGGTCCTCGTCCTTTGTTACCCCAATACTTGCCACTCTATAGCAAAGAACAGGCTCGCAGGCACGAGATTCGTCCTGGAATTACAGGATGGGCCCAAGTAAATGGACGTAATGCTATCAGCTGGACGAAGAAATTTGAACTGGATGTGTGGTATGTAGACCATTGTTCGTTTCTTTTAGATGTAAAAATTATTATCTTGACTATAAAAAAGGTTTTTGTGCGTGAAGGAATCAGTTCTGAAACATCAGCAACAATGGAACCATTTACAGGAAATAACTAATTTAAAAATCTAAGTTCTACAATATGGATTTTCTTGAAAAATTAAATAATGCCTCAAGAGGTGTTACTCACCTCTTCAGCATGGGACAAGCTGGCTATATAATCAAGAATGAGCAAGGAGAAACACTGGGTATTGACTTATATCTCACCGAATGCGTAGAACCTGTAGAAGGGCATGACGGATACCATCGTCTTTTACCCCAAATAGTAAATGCAAAAGATTTAAAGCTTGATATAATAATTGCCACTCATTTTCATCGTGATCATTTCGATATTGATGCCATGTTTGACTTAATGGCTAATGGGAAAACCCATCTGTTTTGTGCTTGTGATTGTAAAAAAGATGTAAAACAACTTGGAATCGATGAGAGACGGGTAACATATGTAAAGCCCAGTGATCATTATGTTGCCGGCAATTTTGATATCCATTTTATACACAGTGATCACGGAGAAGGCGCCCCCGAAGAAGTTGGCATTCTACTTACGGTCGATGGAAAAAATATTCTGGAAGTAGGAGATACCAGCTTACACTTAGATTGGAAAGAAGAGTATTTGAGTGCTGGTCCTATTGATGTTTTAATAGCCCCTATTAATGGCGCATACGGAAACCTTAATGAGCAAGAAGCTACAGAATTAGCAAAGTGTCTCCAGCCCGGGATTACCATACCTTCACACTTTGGAATGTTCCCTTCTCATGGTGGCAATAGTGGTTTATTCATTGAAAAAATGCGTAATGAAAAACTTCCATATAAGATACTGACAATGGGAGAAGACTGGAATATAGAATAAGAATAAATGATAACATAAAATCTTGATAAATATGAAAAAGGAATTTGAGGGGAAAAAATTACTGATTTTAGGTGGAAACCCCGAAACAAGTGCATTGGTTCGTGTTGCCAATGAAATGGGAGTGAAGTGTATTGTAGCAAGTGGTCGTCATACGGACGATGCCAAGAAATATGCTTGGAAAGCATCTGACATAGATGGTATGGATGTTCCGGGATTAATCGCTCTTGCACGCGAAGAACAGGTAGATGGAGTACTTGTTGGAGTGGCTGATATTCTGGTTCCTTCTTATTGTAAAGTATGCGAAGCATTGGATCTTCCATGCTATGCGACTCAACGCATTGTCGATGTATTCTCATATAAAGATGTCTTTAAAGCGACCTGCGAAAGTTATGGTATCCATGGTATTCCAGAATATTATCTTGATGCAGAGATGAAGCCATCCGACATTGCTAAGATTAAATACCCGGTAATGGTTAAGCCTGTCGATAACGGCGGGGGGGTAGGTATGACCGTTGTATATAAAGAAGAAGAACTGAAGGAGGCTGTAGATAAGGCACTTGCGGCAAGTCCCAACAAACGTTTTATTGTAGAACGATATATGGAAGGGGTCGAAGATATGGGTATGTATTACACCTTCAAAGACGGCTACTGTTCAGCATCCTGTATTTATGATCGTTACACTACGGATGAGCAGAGAGGCAAAAGCCGTGTGTGCCTTGGCGGTACTTATCCGTCAAAACACATGGATGAATATATGAAACGTATGCACTTCAATGCAGTGCGTATGTTCAAAGAAATAGGGATCAAAAATGGTATTCTTATGCTTTCAGGTTTCTATGAAAATGGTGAGTTTTATGTGTATGACACTGGTTTCCGTCTGCAAGGTGAGGCACCGCACCTCCTACTCCAAAAAATATACGGATATGATCAACGTGAGATGCTAATACGTTTTGCTCTTACAGGTAACGAAGGTGAAAGTGTCAATCTGTATAAAGAAGATCCTTACATGAAAGGGAAATGGGCTGCTACAGTATGGTTCTTACTAAGGAAAGGTAGAATAACCAAAGTCGAAGGCTTTGAAGACATAGAAAAAGATTCACGTGTTGTGGCCAACGTTGTTCGTTTAGCAGAAGGTGATGAAGTTCCACAAGAGTGGATTGGCAATGAAAAGCAGGTATTAACACGTCTCTATCTTGTATGTGATACTAAAGAAGAACTGGCCACAGCCATCCAAGAATATCAGGATAAGGTAAAAGTCTATGACGAGGCTGGTAATAACATGCTATTAAAAGGATTTGACGTTAAAAAAGCCTTAAAATTATAAATGGTATGAGCGAGAAAAAATTATTAGGTAAAGTCATCGTTATCTCCGGAGGAACTAAAGGAGTTGGTCGTGCAGCGGCCGAAGAATTTGCACGCCAAGGAGCTAAAGTTGTAATTGGCGGTCGCGACGAAGAATCTGCTCTTAAATCAATCAGATTAATGCGTACCTATGGAACAGATGGTTTATTTGTACATACTGATCTAGAAAATGTAGAAGACTGCAAAAAATTAATGGACGAAGCCTACAACAAGTTCGGGAAAATTGACGGTTTCTTCAACTATGCAGGTATAACTCCTGTATCACCTCTAGACACATGCGATGAATACACTTTTGATAAAGTAATGGACATCAACTTTAAAGCATGTTTTTTCTGCTGTCAGCAGGCTATCAAGTACATGCGCATGAATGGTGGAGGATCCATTGTTCTTACCGGTTCGGCACATGCATGGGGAGGAGAAAAGGATCGCTGTGCTTACGCATGTTCAAAAGGTGTACTTCGTATTCTGATGGAACATCTGTCACATCAATATGCTAGCGAGCATATTCGCTGTAATTACTTAACGCTAGGATGGACTCCAACCGAAGGAGAAGTAGCTCTTCGCATCTCACAAGGTGAAACCGAGGCTCACCTTCGTGAACGTGCAGGTGCCTATCTGCCAATGGGAAGAATGTGTGAAAAGACTGATTATCTGGACGGTCTTGTATATATGATGTCAGACGGTAGTTCGATGATGACAGGTAGCGTATTCAGAATTACTGCCGGTGAGTATATTGGATAGGAAAACAAACAAAATTATAAGAACGCTATATCGTTCTATTTTTTCTATTACTAGTACAATATATTAAATTATAAACTTTATTCTTAATCGGGGCTATAACTTACTACAAATTCGTATATTTATGAATAAGAAACGTATTTATCTTTGTCTGGCTCACATGAGCGGCAATGAAATGAAGTATATCCAAGAGGCTTTCGACACGAACTGGGTGGTGCCTCTGGGGCCAAACGTAAATGGATTTGAAGCGGACTTGAAGGCGTTTGCCGGAGAGAACAAGGAAGTAGTAGCATTATCAGCCGGTACGGCAGCAGTACACCTGGCCTTATTGGCCTGTGGCGTAAAGCCGGGAGACGAGGTGTTGGTACAGACGTTCACGTTCTGTGCATCATCGCACCCAGTGACGTACCTGGGTGCTACGCCGGTATTTGTGGATTCGGAAGCGGACACATGGAACATGGACCCGCAACTGCTGGAAACCGCCATCAAAGACCGTATGGAGAAGACGGGACGGAAACCGAAGGCTATTGTTCCGGTATATCTCTACGGTATGCCTGCGAAGATTGATGAAATCCTGGCGGTGGCGGAGAAATATGACATCCCCGTCATCGAAGATGCTGCGGAAGGACTGGGAAGCCGCTACGACGGAAGGGTATGCGGTACGTTCGGACGATACGGGGTGCTGTCGTTCAACGGGAACAAGATGATCACGACCTCGGGAGGCGGAGCACTGATTTGCCCGGACGAGGCAGCCAAGCAGAAAATCATGTTCTACGCCACGCAGGCTCGCGAGTCGTATCCGTACTACCAGCATGAAGAGATCGGGTACAACTACCGCATGAGCAACATCTGTGCGGGTATCGGACGCGGACAGATGACGGTACTGAACGAACACATCGCCCATCACCAGCACATCGCCAAGCTATATAAGGAACTGCTGGCTGACGTGAAGGGCATCACACTGCACGAAAATCCGTCATCTCGCTACGACAGCAACTACTGGCTGAACACAATTCTACTGGACGAGGACTTGAAGGTGAAAGGGGAAGAGCGGGCGTATGCGGCAGCCATACAGGGAGCCGTAGGAGGCGCGGCAGGCGTGACACACGAGGCAAAAACACTACATACGGACTGCGAACCGAACCGCAACGTGGAAGCCATGCGCATGGCACTGGACGAAGCAGGCATTGAAAGCCGTCCGCTATGGAAGCCGATGCACAAGCAACCAGTGTACCGGAACAATCCGTGCTACGTGAACGGAGTGAGCGAAGCGCTGTTCAAGCGGGGACTGTGCCTACCCAGCGGACCCTGTGTGACGGACGAAGACGTGCGCTACATTGTAGAGCAGATCAAGGCTTGCCTGCAATAAAAAGGAAAAAAGAACTAAACTAAGAAACTATAACATGAAAAAATTTGTCAGAAGGTATTTATCGGTCAATGTATTGCCCATCTGGATGATACTGGCCATGGACGTGGTGATGATAGGACTCTCCCTCCTATTGGCATACGCGCTGCGATATGACTTCAGCAGCCGGGTGCTGGACTCAGCCACGATGTGGAGAACCATGGGGCTAACGATGGTAGTGAGCCTGGTGATCTTCAAGATGTTCCGCACGTATTCGAGCGTATTGAGACTGTCGTCGTTCGTGGATATCGCACGAATCTTTGTGGCCTTGTTTGTGTCGTACACGGCAGTGGCTCTGGCATGTATGGTGGCTCCGCTGGTAACAGATATCAGATTGGCTCCGGTGAACGTGATACTGATGGCGTTCATCATCAACTTTGCCCTGATGGCCAGCTCGAGGGTGATCGTGAAAATGATGTTTGAAACAATAAAGGCGGGAGGCTCGTCGCAGACAAACATCTTCATCTACGGCGCCAAGGAAGCCGGTGTGAACATAGCGAAATCGCTGAGGGTGTCGATGAGAGAACGATACCGGCTGAGAGGCTTCATCGCTGACGAACCGGACCTGTATGACAAGTTGATCATGGGGGTACGGGTATTCCCGAACGACGAAAACCTGTTTGACATCCTGGCACAGAAGGGAGTGAAGACGATTATCGTTTCGCCCGCCAAACGGAACGAACTGAAAAAGGAGGAGAACCTGGATCGCTTCCTGAAACATAACATCAAGCTGCTGACAGCCCCACCCCTGAACGAATGGAACCAGCGGGGACTGGAAAGCGGGGACATCAAGGAAATACAGATAGAGGATCTGCTGCAAAGGGACCCGATACAGATAGACATACGGAAGGTGGCTTCGCACCTGGAAGGGAAACGGGTGATGATAACGGGAGCGGCAGGATCGATAGGCAGCGAAATCATGCGACAGGTGGCTACGTTCAACCCGTACAAGCTGATACTGGTGGACCAGGCAGAAACGCCGCTGCACGACATCCGGCTGGAACTGATGGACAAATGGCGTAACCTGGACGCGGAAACCATCGTGGCAGACATCGCCAACCAGACACGTATGGAGGCTATCTTCGAGGAATTCAGACCGCAATACATCTTCCACGCAGCGGCGTACAAGCACGTGCCGATGATGGAGGACAACGTATCGGAATCAATCCAGACGAACGTGGCAGGAACGCGCATCCTGGCGGATCTGGCAGTGAAATATAAGGCGGAGAAGTTTGTGATGATCTCGACGGACAAGGCGGTGAACCCGACAAACGTGATGGGATGTTCGAAACGTATCTGCGAAATCTACGTGCAGAGTCTGGCGAAGAAACTGCAGAAGGAAGGGGGACACGTGACACAGTTTATCACGACACGCTTCGGAAACGTGCTGGGATCGAACGGATCGGTGATTCCACGATTCAAGGAGCAGATCAGACGCGGGGGGCCGGTGACAGTGACACATCCGGAGATAATCCGCTACTTCATGACCATCCCCGAAGCCTGCCGACTGGTACTGGAAGCGGGAAGCATGGGCAATGGCGGAGAAATCTACATCTTCGACATGGGCAAACCGGTGAAGATTGTGGACCTGGCCAAACGCATGATCAGCCTTTCGGGACGTACGGACGTGAAAATTGAGTTCACGGGCCTGCGCCACGGAGAAAAGCTGTACGAGGAACTGCTGAACGTGAAGGAGCTGACAAAGCCTACCTATCACGAGAAAATCATGATAGCGACGGTGAGAGAATATGACTACGACGAGGTGAAAGACCGCATACAGCACCTGATAGACGTGAGCTACTCGTACGACCAGATGAAAATCGTAGCAGCCATGAAAGACCTGGTACCGGAATTTATCAGCAAGAATTCTTGCTTCGAGGCACTGGACAAGAAAGAAGAATAAAATTCAAGTTATGAAAACAGGGAACTCCCGGCAGACTGTAAAAGGTTTGTTGGGAGTTTCTATTTTCGGGAGAAGCCGAAAAGGTCATGAAGGGTAAAACGCAGAAAAGCAAGATTTCACTTTTATATTTCTCCCATTCTTCGTATATTTGTTCTCAGAATAACCAGTCGGAGAAAATTATGGAGAAAGTGACAACAATAGCATCGTATATTTATCAGCGATACCAACAGGACTACGGCAAACGCATGGATGAGATGAAGTTGCACAAACTTCTGTATTTTGTCCAGCGGGAAGCGATTATACAAACGGATGAACCGATGTTCAAGGAACAGTTTGAGGCGTGGAAATATGGACCTGTAATGGTAGAGATAAGACGTATGTATAAAGATGGTTGCCTTACAGAGAAATTACCCCAAACATACATTGAAAAATACAAAAGCGTCTTTGACATGGTATTCTCTACTTATGCACAAAAGGATTCATGGAGTCTGAGCAGCATCACGCATGGAGAATACAGCTGGGGACAGGCGCGAAAAGGTATCCACGAAGACGAGAACTGCGACAAACTGATTGACACTGATGATATCAGAAAGGATGCGGAAAGAGTAAAAATCCGTAGGTTCCTCTACAAAAAGCTCAATTGTCCAACTGTATAACGGATATGAAAATAACCGAGCAACAAAAAGAAGCCATCTTCTCGCTCACGTGTGAACGCTTGTCCACTAACGAGGATAATTTACGTTGCGTAGTAGATTTTTCCAATCGGAATGAAAATCTGGTACGCACACTTCAAAACGAAGCATTCGAAGAAGATGAGAAAGGGAATATTGCATATTATGTAATCAAGCATCCAAACGGGAATATACTCTTCTACTTTTCACTAAAATGCGGTTCGCTTTATGAAAGTATCAGAGGAATGGACTCGCTGCAAAAAGCTCGCGAACTTTACAATTCAGTGATCGAACTAAAAGATGATCCAGAGCTAAGCGACAGTGACAAAATTCTGTTCGACTCAATCATTGAACGGATCAGGACAGGCAAAGGATTGATAAAAAACGAACTAGCACAAATATCCTACACGAAGAAAAACCAAATCATAAAAGAACTGGAACATCAGTCTGAAGATGACTTGAAAAGAGTAGGTAAAACATTTGCAGGAGTAGAAATCGTACACTTCTGTGCCAACGAAAATCATCGAAATGATTGGAGTAGCCTCAAGACTGATCAAAAAATGGGAGTCGTAATATTTTGGAGTTTTATTGTACCCAAAATACAAGAAGTGATAAAACACATCGGATGTGAATATATATACCTTTTTGCCGCGGATACGACTCCTGACGAAAATCTAGTCAACTACTACAAAGCTTTTCTGGGATTCGAGAATACGAATGATTATGGAACTACTATATCATTATATGACTATGGATGCAAATTCATGTATCAAAAGACTGAATTCCTAACGAAAAAACAAATGGATTTCTTCGATAATTTCAACCGTGACGAAGATGCTGTGTAAAACAAGCTCTATCAGAAAAACCTCACAGTCAACTTAAAAACGGTTTTCCTTATGTATTTACTTTAAATCGTAATTTGGCATGAATCTGAAAAAAATGATTGCCGTATGTGCGGCACTGGCAGTGACGGTGGTGACGGCATCGGCACGAGACAAGAAACAACCAACGGGAATGGAAGACAGACAGATGTGGGTGAACACACTGGTGAAAATAGCGGATCCGGTACTGAGCAACCTGGCGAACAATACGCTGCGGGAAAACATGCCGCAGGAGTCGCTGGACACGAAGAGGGTACACCGATTTTCGCACCTGGAAGTGGTGGGACGCACGCTGTGTGGCATAGCGCCCTGGCTGGAGCTGGGACTGCCGGCAACGGATCCGTTCTGGACGGAGCCTTTCACTCCCTGGACGGGCCTGAAGGCATGGAACGGCGAGGACGTGATGGCAGACAATGCGATCGGTGACTGACAGAGGTTCGGCAAAAATGTGTATCTTTGTATTCAAGAAGGAAAAACAACAATGAAAGATATGAAAGACTATAGAATAGCCGTGGCCGGAACGGGCTACGTGGGACTGTCGATCGCAACGCTGCTGGCACAGCATCACCAGGTGAAGGCGGTGGACGTGATTCCGGAAAAGGTGGAGAAGATAAACAAACGGATCAGCCCGATACAGGACGAGTATATCGAGAAGTATCTGGCGGAAAAGGAACTGAACCTGACGGCTACGCTGGACGGACGTGAGGCTTACCGGGACGCGGACTTCGTGGTGATAGCGGCTCCGACGAACTATGACCCGGTGAAGAACTACTTCGACACAAGCCACGTGGAAGAGGTGATAGACCTGGTGCTGGAGGTGAACCCGGACGCGACGATGGTGATCAAGAGTACGATTCCGGTGGGATACTGCCGGAGCCTGTACGTGAAGTATGCACGGGTGTTCAAGAACTCCCCTGCCCTACAGGGAAAGACGTTCAACCTGTTGTTCTCGCCGGAATTCCTCAGGGAGAGCAAGGCGCTGTATGACAACCTGTATCCGAGCCGGATCATCGTGGGCTATCCGAAGCTGATCGAGGGACTGGACGAGGAGAACGAGGCCATCCGCACCATTGCCGGCAAGAACCTGGAGGAGAAGGCACGGGAGTTTGCAGCCCTGCTGCAGGAAGGTGCCATCAAGGAGAACGTGGACACGCTGTTCATGGGCCTGAAGGAGGCGGAGGCGGTGAAGCTGTTCGCCAACACGTACCTGGCCCTGCGCGTGAGCTACTTCAACGAGCTGGACACGTATGCGGAGGTGAAGGGACTGGACACGAAGGCCATCATCGACGGCATCTGCCTGGACCCGCGCATCGGGACGCACTACAACAACCCAAGCTTCGGCTACGGGGGATACTGCCTGCCGAAAGACACGAAGCAACTGCTGGCCAACTATCGGGACGTGCCGGAGAACCTGATACACGCCATCGTGGAGAGCAACCGGACACGCAAGGACTTCATCGCGGACCAGGTGCTGCACAAGGCGGGGTATTACGACTACTACAACCGGGGGGACTATAACCCGGCGGAGGAACGGACGTGTACGATCGGGGTGTACCGACTGACCATGAAATCGAACAGCGACAACTTCCGGCAAAGCTCGATCCAGGGAGTGATGAAGCGCATCAAGGCGAAGGGAGCGACGGTGATCATCTACGAACCGACGCTGGAGAACGGGACGACGTTCTTCGGATCGGTGGTGGTGAACGATCTGGAAGCCTTCAAACGGCAATCGAACGCCATCATTGCGAACCGCTACGACGCATGTCTGGACGACGTGAGAGGAAAGGTATATACGAGGGACCTGTTTAATAGGGACTGAGTATATGGAGCTACTGGTCTACAAAGCATCGGCAGGGTCGGGAAAGACGTTTACACTGGCCGTAGAATATATCAAGCACCTGATTGAGAATCCCAGGGCGTACCGGCAGATTCTGGCGGTGACCTTCACGAACAAGGCTACGGCGGAGATGAAGGAACGCATCGTGCAGCAGCTGTACGGCATCTGGAAGGGAGACCGGGACTCGGAAGCGTACCTGAATCGCATCCGGGAGGACCTGAAGGAAGACATGGACACGGAGGAGCTGAGGAAAAGGGCCGGCATGGCCCTGCAGTACATGCTGCATGACTACAGCCGCTTCCGGGTGGAGACGATCGACTCGTTCTTCCAGTCGGTGATGAGAAACCTGGCAAGGGAACTGGAACTGACTCCCAACCTGAACATCGAACTGAACAACACGGAGGTGCTGGACGAAGCGGTAGACAGTCTGATAGAGAAACTGACGCCGGACGCTCCGGTCATGGGTTGGCTGCTGGACTACATCAACGAACGCATCGCGGACGACAAGCGATGGAACGTATCGGACGAAATAAAGAGCTTCGGACGGAACATCTTCGACGAAAGCTACCTGGAGAAAGGCGGACTGCTGAGAGAATGCCTGAAGGAGCCGCAGCTGATGAAGCTGTACAAAGAGGCGCTGAAGGAGCTGGAAACGGAAGCGCTGGAGCAGATGAAGGCCTTCAACGACCAGTTTGAAGGAGAGCTGGAGGGATACGGACTGGCTCCGGAAGACCTGAAGAACGGCTCGAGAGGCATCGGGAGCTACTTCCGCAAACTGAGGGACGGACGACTGAGCGACAAGGACGTGGTGAACGCAACGCTACAGGGATGTCTGGCCAACGCGGACAACTGGAGCACGAAGTCGTCGAAGCAACGGAAAGAAATCACGGCACTGGCGGAACGCAGCCTGATGCCGCTGCTGCAGGAAGCGGAACGCATGAGGCCGCAACGGTGCCGGACGGTGAACAGCTGCCGCCTGACACGCCAGCACCTGAACAAACTGCAACTGCTGAACCACATAGACGAGGAGGTGAAGACGCTGAACAGGGAGCAGAACCGCTTCCTGCTGTCGGACACGAACGCCCTGCTGCACCGGCTGGTGAGGGAGGGAGACTCGTCGTTCGTCTTTGAAAAGATAGGAGCCAGCATCCGGAACGTGATGATCGACGAATTCCAGGACACGAGCCGGATGCAATGGGACAACTTCCGCCTGCTGTTGCTGGAAGGACTGGCCCAAGGGGAAGACAGCCTCATCGTGGGCGACGTGAAACAGTCGATCTACCGCTGGCGAAACGGTGACTGGAGAATCCTGAACGGACTGAAGAAAAGCCTGGGACACTTCCCCATACGACTGGAGACACTGAAGGTGAACCGACGAAGCGAGGCAAACGTGACGGACTTCAACAACCGGGTATTCAGAGAGGTGGTGGACTACCTGAACAGCCTGCACCTGGCTGAACTGAAAACGGAATGCAGGGAGCTGAAGGAAGCGTACGAGGACGTGGAACAGGAGTCGGCCAAGGAGAAGGCACGGGGATACGTGCGGGTGGAATTTCTGGAACCGGACGAGGAAAGGGACTACACGGAAGCTACCTTGCAGGCGCTGGGCGAAGCGGTGGAGGAACTGCTGGCCGAAGGTGTGAAACTGAACGACATGGCTATTCTGGTGCGCAAGAACAAGAATATCGCACCGATTGCAGACTACTTCGACCGGGAGCTGAAGGTGCCGGTCGTATCGGACGAGGCATTCCGGCTGGACGCCTCGCAAGCGGTGTGCATGCTGGTGGACGCCCTGCGCTACCTGTCGGACGCGACGGACGGGGTAGCACTGGCTTCGCTGGTGATGAACTACCGCACGGGGGTGAAGGAGCAGGAAGGAAATACGGACAATCTGCTGGCCGGAGACATGGAAAAACTGCTGCCGGAAGGACTGACTACACGGCGGGAGGAACTGAGGCTGATGCCTCTGTACGAACTGCTGGAGGAGTTGTTCGGCCTGCTGGAAGTGAAACAGCTGGAGAAGCAGGACGCTTATCTCTTTGCCTTCTTCGACGCGGTGACGGACTACCTGCAGAACCACTCGTCGGACCTGGACGGATTTCTGCACTACTGGGACGAGAATCTGTGCATGAAGACCATCCCGAGCGGAGAGCTGGAAGGCATCCGCATCTTGTCTATCCACAAGTCGAAAGGACTGGAATTCCACACGGTGCTGATCCCCTTCTGCGACTGGAAAACGGAAAACGAAACGAACAACCAACTGGTGTGGTGCTCGCCGAAAGAGAAGCCCTACAACGGACTGGGACTGGTACCGGTGAACTATTCGCCCCTGATGGCAGAATCGGTGTATCGGGAAGATTACCTGGAAGAGCGGCTGCAGTTGTGGGTGGACAACCTGAACCTGCTGTACGTGGCCTTTACGCGTGCGGGAAAGAACCTGCTGGTGTGGAGCCGGAAGGGGCAGCGGGGAACCATGGCGGAACTGCTGGGCTATGCCCTACCCCGCCTGGCCGAAGGAGGACACGGCACATGGGACGAAGAGGACGGACGGTATGAACGGGGAGCCTTGTGTGCCTCGGAAGAAAAAGAAGAAAAACAGACTGCTAACCGGCTGGCACAAAAAGCTACGAAAAGGCCGGTAGCCATGGAAAGCCTGAAACACGAAATAGAGTTCAGGCAGTCCAACCGTTCGGCAGACTTCATAGCGGGCGTGGACGAAGAGGAGTCGGAACAGCGCTTCATCAACCGCGGACGACTGCTGCATACCCTGTTCTCGGCCATACGGACGGAAGCGGACATCGAGGATGCCATCAGCAGGCTGGTGTTCGAAGGCGTAATAGGACGGCAGGAAACGGAAGACGAAATCAGGGAACTGACGAAACAGGCTTTCGAACTGCCACAGGTGAAGGAATGGTACGACGGGACATGGAGGCTGTTCAACGAATGTGACATCATCTGGAAGGAAAACGGGGAGCTGAGGACCCGACGTCCGGACCGCGTGATGATGAAAGACGGACGGCTGGTGGTGGTAGACTTCAAATTCGGAAAGCCCAGCAAGAAATACAACCGTCAGGTGAAAGACTACATGCAGCTGCTGACGCGCATGGGATATGACCCGAAACAGATGGAAGGCTATCTGTGGTATGTGACGGAAGGAAGGACAGAGAAGGTGTGAGGTATTAATTCTCAATTTTCCATTTTCAATTATCAATTCATAATTATGGAAACATTTCTGCAACTGGTTGCACAGGACCTATATAAGAAAACAGGAAACGACTTGAGCCGGACGGTGGTCGTCTTCCCGAACAAAAGAGCAAGCCTGTTCTTCAACGAACAGCTGGCCGCACAAAGCGACCGTCCGCTGTGGTCGCCAACCTACGTAAGCATCAGCGACCTGTTCCGCCAACTGTCACCCTGGAAAGCGGGAGATCCCATCCGGCTGGTGTGTGAACTCTACCGGGTGTTCCGCGAAGAAACGAAAAGCGAAGAGACACTGGACGACTTCTACTTCTGGGGGGAACTGCTGATCAGTGACTTTGACGACGTAGACAAGAACCTGGTGGACGCAGACCGACTCTTCGGCAACCTGCAGGATCTGAAGAACATCATGGACATCCCCGACTACCTGAGCCAGGAACAGGAGGAGGCAATACAGGAATTCTTCCGAAACTTCTCCATCGAGAAGCGGACGGAACTGAAGGAAAAATTCATCAGCTTGTGGGACAAGCTGGGAGACATCTACCGGCATTACCGCAAACGGCTGGCGGAGCTGGGCATTGCCTACGAGGGCATGATGTACCGTCAGGTGATGGAGGAATTGGACACACAACGGCTGGACTACGACCGCTATGTGTTCGTAGGCTTCAACGTACTGAACCGGGTGGAACAGGCGTTCTTCCTGCGCCTGCAAGAGGCTGGAAAGGCCTGGTTCTACTGGGACTACGACGTGTTCTACACCCGACGTCCGTCCGAAGCCAATCCGCCCTACAAGCACGAAGCCGGCGAGTTTATCCTGCGCAACCTGAAACTGTTTCCGAACCAGCTGCCGGAAAGCTGTCTGGACGTAATGAGCCGGCCCAAGCAGATCCGTTTCCTCTCGGCACCTACGGAAAACGCGCAGGCACGCTTCCTGCCCCAATGGATGAAGGGACTGGAACTGCCGGAGGGAGCACAACAGAAGGAGAATGCCGTGGTGTTGTGCAACGAGGCTATGC
The DNA here is from genome assembly GCF_900130135.1 of Bacteroides togonis. NCBI lineage: Bacteria > Pseudomonadati > Bacteroidota > Bacteroidia > Bacteroidales > Bacteroidaceae > Bacteroides > Bacteroides togonis. The sequence goes on from NZ_LT670820.1 coordinate 902,851, forward strand.
TTGTGCCCGTGCTTCACACCCTGCCCGAAGAGGTGAAGGACGTGAACATCACCATGGGTTTCCCCCTGGCACAGACACCAGTGTACAGCTACATCAACGCCCTGACAGAACTCCAGACCGACGGTTACCGGGCAGACAGCGGACGCTACGTCTACGAAGCGGTGATGGCGGTACTGAAGCATCCGTACGTCAGACAGTTGTCGGCCGAAGCTGAAAAGCTGGAACGGAGACTGACAAAAGACAACCGCTTCTATCCCCTGCCCTCGGAACTGAAGGCAGACGCGTTCCTGGAACAGGTGTTCACTCCGCAGAACGGACAGAAAGCCCTCTGTACCTGGCTGACGGAACGGATCAAAGACGTATCGGTCCTGTATCGGAACGAGCCGGAAGAGGAAGGAAAAGACATCTTCGGACAACTGTACCGGGAATCACTCTTCAAAAGCTATACCCTCGTGAACCGCCTGCTGAATCTGCTGGAGACGGGTGAGCTGGAAGGAGTGCGGACAGGTACCCTGAAACGGCTGATGAACCGCCTGCTGACGGCAGCCAACATTCCCTTCCACGGCGAACCGGCTATCGGCATGCAGGTAATGGGCGTACTGGAAACGAGAAACCTGGACTTTAAAAACCTGATTGTGCTGTCGCTCAACGAAGGACAACTGCCCAAGGCGGGAGGCGAATCGTCGTTCATCCCCTACAACCTGCGCAAGGCATTTGGCATGACAACCATCGAACACAAGAATGCCGTGTATGCCTATTACTTCTACCGCCTGATGCAACGGGCGGAGAACGTGACGCTGATGTACAACACATCGACCGACGGACTGAACCGGGGAGAGATGTCGCGCTTCATGCTACAGTTTCTGGTGGAATGGCCGCATGAAATCCGACGGGAGTATCTGGAAGCAGGGCAATCGCCCCAGGCAGAACGGACGATCCGTGTGGAAAAGACCGAAGAAATGGTGGAACGGATGTGTCAACGATACAACGTGGAAAAGCATCCGAAGGCTTTCTTCTCGCCCTCGGCACTGAATACATACCTGGACTGCCGGCTGCGCTTCTACTACCGTTATGTAGCAGGGCTGAAACTGCCCGAAGAGGTAACGGCGGAGATAGACTCGGCCCTGTTCGGCACCATCTTCCACCGTTCGGCAGAACTGGTGTACACCGAACTGACAGAACACGGAAAGGAAATCCGCAAAGAAGACCTGGAACGGCTGCTGAAGAATGAAGTAAAACTACAGGGATACGTGGACCGGGCATTCAAGGAAGAATTCTTCCACGTACCGGAAGAAGAACAACCGGAATACAACGGTACGCAACTGATACACGCACGGGTGATTGCCTCGTACCTGCGGCAGTTGCTGCGCAACGACCTGAACTATGCCCCCTTCAGCATGGAAGGTATGGAACAGGAGGTGAAAGAGGTAATGGAAATAGACACACCAGCCGGAAAACTGAAGATACAGATCGGTGGAACCATCGACCGCATGGACAGCAAGGACGACACCCTGCGCATCGTGGACTACAAGACGGGAGGAGCGCCCAAGACACCGGAAAACATAGCCCAACTGTTCACTCCGGCAGAGGGAAGACCCAACTACATTTTCCAGACATTCCTGTATGCAGCCATCCTTTGCCGCAAACAGGCGAAGAAAGTGGCCCCTGCCCTGCTCTACATCCACCGGGCTGCGCAGGACACTTACTCACCGGTCATCGAAATGGGAGCGGCACGCCAACCGAAACAGCCCGTGAACAACTTCAGCTTCTACGAAGATGAATTCCGCGAAAGGCTTCAGCAACTACTGGAAGAAATATTCAGCCTGCATACGCCATTCGATCAGACAGAACAGACACGGCAGTGTGAATACTGTGACTTCAGGCGTCTGTGCAGGCGATAAAGAACGTCAATCTTCCGAGAAATTGTAGTCGGCCATGCTGGCCTGTTCCTCGGTTTCGATCTTACCGGGAATGCTGAAATCCTTGTCGGCAAAGAGAGCTGCAAGACCGGAAATCTGCTTCAGGCGGAGCACTTCGTCGCGGTCCATACCGATGTTCTTCATAATCCATTCATCCGTCATGCCGATACGGTCGAGCTCGGCCACAATATCGGACATCAGTTCGATGTTGTGGGTACCACGGGCACGATTGTGGCGGATGGTGGAAGCCATTCGGTTGGACATATCCTTGTCGATGACTACCACGGGAAGCAAGCCCTTCTCGCGCTCATAAATGCGCTTGGACGTCTTCAGTACCTGATAGCGGTGGAAACCGTCCACAATGATGTAAACGTCCCGTTCGGAGTCATAATAGCACACACAGGGCATGGTAAATCCGTCTTCCCAGATAGAAAGTTCGAGCAGCTTCATCTCAGGCGGAGCCACGACGTTGGGATTGTAATTGTTGGCCTCCACTTTCTCTACCGGAACGGCCTTGACGGCATAGACAGGACTCATATATTCGTCACTCATAGCATCATATTTTTAAATTCTTCCATTATTTTGTCTCTCTTGTAAGCATCTTCCTTGTTGATGGAAAAACCCATGTATTTGCAGATATGATCATTCTTGAGTATGCAGATACATACCCGCTTGTAGGTAGGAATCTCACGGAACTCACGGATGTTGATATCGTCCAGATACTCCATGCGAACCGGCTTTTTCCGAGTCTTGTAATTGGACTTTCCTCCCACCTCGATGGGGATATTCAGATCGCGGAGTTTCTGGATGGTTTCATCGCTCAGGCAACCTCCTTTCTTCCTCCAGAACTCGATGCTGACCGTCAGCTTGTTCAGGTAATTGCGGCGGGTAGGCTCGGGAAGCGTGGAAAGCAGGAACTGCATGTACGACTTCCAGGTATGTCCTTTCGGAAGATTGACCTTATGACCTGTACCCATGGCCCGTGTGTTGCCGTAGATGCCTGCGAATTGCACACCGTTCACGCGACAGATCATCTTGCCCCATGTATTGGGATCGATGACCTGATAGAGCCTGAGGCTTTCCTGCGCTTCACCCAGGAAAGGACTGGCCACACGCTGGCGTTCGATGTTGATTCCGGCCTTATAATAAAGGTCGTAAAGCTTGTTGTAGTCGAAACCAAATTTTCCGTTAGCTACCCAGATATCGGTCGTCTTCCAGTCGAAAATGGGATAGGCATTGAAGATATCGATGCCGATCTTGGAAGTCCAGCGATAGGTGTGGTACATCTGATACTTGCGGGCCAGGTGAATGCAACGCCAACGGCTGAAACTTTCCTGTGTGCGAATGCCGATCATGTAACAGGAACGCGTAGCCTTTTTCCGTTCATGAAGCCATTGGGCAAAGTGCATCTGAAACTCATAGTCCCACATATTCTCATTATAGAACTCGAAATCTTCCTTGTTATAGCAGCCGGGAGGCTTCTGACGCACCCACAAATCTTTCATTTCATCGTCCCAGGGACGCCAGAAAGCCTGATACATAGACGTACAGGTGGAAACCTTGACAGGGACACAGATGCGGTAAACATCCAGAATGTCCTTGTTGGCCTCCAGCATGCGATTCACATAATCGATGGTTACCGAATACTGAATCTCGTAGTCGATATGGAATACACAGAGCTTTCGCTTCAGATTGTTCCGACGAATATAGTCGATACAAAGGTTGAGCAAGACACCACTGTCCTTTCCACCCGAAAACGACACACAGACGTTGTCAAAATCCTCAAAGACAATCTTCAAGCGTTCTTGTGCCAATTCATATACGTTCTTTCCACATGTACTACTTCCCATACTCCCTCCGTGTTATCCGTTCTTTACCATTTTCACATAGCGCTTCCACACATTCACTTCCTCGAATCCCTGTCGACGAAAGACATCCCGATCTTCCAGAAAGCTGATGGCCGTCAACGTGCACTTCTCTTCTGCCGCAACAGCCATAATCCTTTGCAACAAAGCTTCCAACACCGTTTCGTCACGTCCCTTGATATAGTAATTGTTCATGATCCAACCGCTCTTCCGACGCTCTACCGGAATAAAGCCAACCACCTCTTCCCCATTCACAGCGACAAACCAACGGTAAGCCTGAGTGGTGCGGAAAGGGAAATTATAGTTTTGCTTCAAGACAGCAGGATCCATTACCAAAGGACCAACACATGGATACAGTGCTGCATCCAGTCCTTCAAATTCCAATATCTTATCCATAAAAAACTTTTGATATACTCCTAAACGAGAAAATGCTTATCTACGAGGCTAAGGTAGGATTTTTTCATCCATTTCCCAAAAAATCATATAAAAATAAGCCAATCGAATGTTTTCACTACAAATTTTAACTTTCAGCGGTCTTCAGCCTTTCGAACAGGAAATGGCTGGTTTCGCACAGGGAAAACAGTGCAATCTGCCGCCGAAAACACTGTTTTCGTTTTGTGCTTCTCTACGTTTGAACTATCTTTGCCCACCAATCATTTTATTAAAAAAAGACATCCAATGATATGAACGACCTGTTCCCCCACCTGATAGCCACCTCGCTTGGACTGACAGACAAGCAGGTGCGCCCAACCCTCGCCCTGCTGGACGACGGAGCCACCATCCCCTTCATCAGCCGCTACCGCAAGGAAGCTACCGGCGGACTGGACGAGGTGCAGATAGAAAGCATCCGCGACCGCTACGAGAAACTAAAAGAAACAGAACGCCGAAAGGAAACCATCCTGACGACCATCGAAGCGCAAGGTAAGCTGACCGACGCATTGAAGCAACGTATCGAAAGCACCTGGGACAACACCGAGCTGGAGGACCTCTACCTGCCCTACAAGCCCAAACGAAAGACTCGTGCCGAAATGGCCCGACAGAAAGGCCTCACGCCACTGGCCACCCTACTGATGCTACAAAAGGACCCGGCTCCCGACCGACAGGCAAAGAGTTACGTCAAGGGCGACGTGAAGAGCGTAGAAGAAGCCCTGAAAGGAGCCTGCGACATCATAGCCGAACAGGTGAGCGAAGACGAACGCTCGCGACAGACCGTCCGCACAACCCTCGACCGTCGTGCCGTCATCACCGCCCGCGTGGTGAAGGGGAAAGAAGCCGAAGCAGCCAACTACCGCGACTACTTCGACGTGGCCGACCCATTGAAGCGTTGCAGTTCCCACCGCCTGCTGGCCATGCGCCGTGCCGAGGCGGAAGGCGTGCTCAAGGTGAGTATTACCCCCGACGAGGACGACACCTGCCTGGAGCGTCTCGAACGTCAGTACGTACGGGGCAACAATGCTTGCAGCCACTACGTGGCCGAAGCCGTACAAGATGCCTACAAACGCCTGCTGAAGCCTTCTATCGAAACCGAATTTGCCGCCAGCAGCAAGGAACGGGCCGACGACGAAGCCATCCGCGTCTTTGCCGCCAACCTGCGCCAGCTTCTCCTGGCCTCCCCGCTGGGGCAAAAGCGCGTCATGGGTATCGATCCCGGCTTCCGTACAGGTTGCAAAGTGGTATGTCTCGATGCTCAGGGCAACCTGCTTCACAACGAGAACATCTACCCTCACCCGCCCGTCAGCAAGCCTAAAGAAGCGGCACAGAAGATCCAGAAGATGGTGGAAGCTTACCGCATCGAAGCCATGGCCATCGGCAACGGTACGGCCAGCCGTGAGACGGAAGACTTCCTGAAGCACTTGCGTTTCGATCGCGACATGCAGATATTCGTTGTCAGCGAGCAGGGGGCTTCCATCTATTCGGCCTCCAAGCTGGCCCGTGAAGAATTTCCCGACTACGACGTCACCGTTCGCGGTGCGGTCTCTATCGCCCGCCGCCTCATGGATCCACTGGCCGAACTGGTAAAGATAGACCCGAAGTCCATCGGCGTGGGCCAGTATCAGCACGATGTAGACCAGACGAAACTGAAGAAATCGCTCGACCAGACAGTAGAAAGTTGTGTGAATCTGGTGGGGGTTAATCTGAATACAGCCAGCAGCCACCTGCTGACCTACATATCGGGCCTCGGACCACAGCTGGCGCAAAACATCGTCAGCTATCGTGCCGAGCATGGGCCCTTTGCTTCGCGTCGCGACCTGCTGAAGGTGCCCCGCATGGGCGCCAAAGCTTTCGAACAGTGTGCCGGCTTCCTACGCATTCCCGATGCCAAGAACCCGCTGGACAACACAGCCGTCCATCCTGAAAGCTACGGCATCGTGGAGCAAATGGCCAAAGACCTGGGCTGCACCGTCAGCGAACTGATAGCCGACAAGCAGCTGCGCCTACGCATCCAGCCCGAACGCTACCTGACGGACACTGTCGGCATGCCCACCCTCAAAGATATCCTTCAGGAACTGGACAAGCCCGGACGCGACCCACGAGGCCCTATCAAGGTGTTCGAATTCGATCCGAACGTCCGTACGCTGGACGATCTGCGCGAAGGCATGGAGCTGCCCGGCATCGTAGGCAACATTACCAACTTCGGGGCCTTCGTGGACATCGGCATCAAGGAAAACGGCCTGATACACCTCTCCCAGTTGGCCGACCGCTACATCAGTGATCCCAACGAAGTAGTGTCCATCCATCAGCACGTCAGGGTACGCGTACTGGGCATTGACACCGAACGTAAGCGCATTCAACTGGCCCTGCGCGGCGTATCGCAGGAAGGGCTCTAAGCCTCCTTCCTGCCGCGCCGTTCATAATAAGCGACGATGGCCAGTGTACCGACAACAAGCAGAACGGTGCAGAGCAGCGAGCCTTCGAAACCGAAGCTGCCTCCTGTCAGCAGGTCACTGCCCGTCAAACGGAGGGTCAGCAAAGTTTCGCCGCTGTCCATTCCGCTAACCTCATAACCCAGCACGGGGCCTTGCAGCCAGTTCCAGAACCAGTGCAGCACGACGGGAAAACACAAGTTACGTGTATACAGGAAGGATGCTCCCAGCAGACAACCTGCCAGCAGGATGTTGACAAACGGCAAGAGTGCGAAATTGGGATTGAACAAATGCATGGCTGAGAAAAGAGCCGACGACAAGAACAGCGCCACAAAACGATTCATACCTGCCGAAAGCATTCTTCCCAACACAAAGCCACGCAGCATCACCTCCTCCGTGACGGCTACCAGCAGGAAGAACAGCAATGTTCCCAGCAAGTCACGAGGTACCCACTGTACACTCGCTATTTCAACAGTCCCCATGAGGAGCGATGTACCAAACCCGACGGCATACAGCAACATCGCTACTCCCAATCCAGCCAACAAGTCTTTTCCCCGTCCTTTCAAAGACATTCCCAACAGCGATAAAGGTAGATTGCGCCAACGCAGCACTAATACTGCCGCACTCAGATAACCGACCAGCATCAGCAACCTTTCCAGGAAGAGAGAAGGCAAACTTCCTTCCTGCATCTCCATCCCCGATGCTTTCTGTATCAGGAAAAGAGGAACGCACAAAAACATCGTTATCAACGTCCCTATCACATAAAACAGCAGAATATCCACTACTAATCGGCCGATGTTCTTCCACAACATTTTATTTTTCATTTCCATATCTTTACTAATATTGCTTGAAGGCACACTAATATACCCGCAAAAATACTAATAAAAGAAAAAAGAATATCCATTATCGACAAATCTTCTGCAAGATTTACATCCTCGCCTATATCCCAAGCAATCAGTTCTGTCTATTTTTCTACAATGATAAAATATGATTTATGCTTCCATTTTTTTCGTTCCAACCTTCACTCTATAAATACAAAGGTCAGGACTAGCACCATAGAGTTAAGGATTATACAAAACTAATAAGAACATAATTTAAGCAACCTCTCAAGTACTGTTTTTCAGTGTTTTGAGATTTATCTCAAAAAAAAAGCAAAAACAAGGTTAGGTTTTTCTTTTCAGTTCGTCTTTATAAAGAATACTCATTTTAGTCAATCAACGAGTATGTATACATTTTTATGATACGCAAGCTAATCATAATTATTACGATGGGCGGAACTTTATTCTTTTGTTCAGTACACTTCGTAGACACACAAGTACTCCCCAAATGGATAGTGTTTGCAGTGGGTGGAATGATATGGTCGGTAGTTTCCTGTGCTCATCATCTGGTTCCATTTGATCGATGCGCTCTTCTTCCTCACAAATGTATACATTACGCGATTGTTGGTTTAATTATAATAGAAATTTGCTGGGGAATATGCCAATTACCTGCTCTAATTCAACACGGTATTCCGCTAAAAGGCTCTTTAGACAATCCGGCAGGTTTTGCCGCCAGTCTTTGCGTGGGCTTTCCGTTCTGTCTATGGATGTTGAATAAAGGAAGAGATAGACGCATAATTGGACAAGTAGTCGCATGGGCTGTCATTGCAAGTGTATTACTATCGGCTTCGCGTGCGGGTATACTAAGTTTGTTATTTGTTTATGCCATTTGGAAACGTAGAAATCTTCGTCCCACACGAACCATTCAGCGAATAGGACTTATCAGCATTTTCCTCTGTTCTGTTATAGCTCTTTATCTCGTCAAAAAAGATTCAGCAGACGGACGTATGCTTATCTGGCGTTGTTCTTTGGAAATGATGCTTGACAAGCCCTTGTTCGGTTGGGGCATGAATGGATTCGAAGCACATTATATGGATTATCAGGCTGCTTATTTTAAACGCCATCCAGATAGTAGTTATGTTCAATTGGCTGATACCGTACAATATCCATATAATGAATACCTACAGATAGGCATTTCTTTCGGTATAGTGGGGTTATTGATTGTCATTGCATGGCTGATACGTTTGTTTCGTGTAGCTAAAAAGAACTATTCCTCTGAAAAAGAGTGCGGCATGCTTGTTTGGATATCCGTTTGCGTATTGGGTTTCTTCTCCTATCCATTAATGTATCCGTTTGTTTGGACAGTATTGTTGTATGCAACTTTTTTATTATTAAAAGATACCATAAAGTTTCCATCAACTTTACGTAATGTGGGTGTGGCATGCCTATTGCCTCTAAGCTTTTGGATTGGGAGTCTGATAATACGGCGTGTGAAAGCCGAATTGGCTTGGACTGAAGCAGTGACAGCCTCCGCTGCCAAACAAACCGACCGTGCACTTGAACATTATCAACATGCATATATCGGACTGAAGCATGACCAATACTTTCTTTACAACTACGCGTTTGAGTTAAATCAAATTGGTTTATATGACTCTGGAATTAAAATTGCTAACCAATGCAGGGAACTATGGGCCGATTATGATCTGGAACTTTTGCTGGCCGAAATGAATGAGCAGAGAGGCGAAGACACACAAGCCGAGCTACATTATCGCCAAGCTTCCCTGATGTGTCCCAACCGATTTATCCCATTGTATTGTTTGGTACAAATACTAAATCGAAACGAACGGCAAAATGAAGCAATCTCCTTGGCCCGACAAATTGTAGACAAGCCGGTGAAAATACCTTCTTTTCAAGTGGAATGGATAAAGAAAACAATGAAAGAATATGTGAATAAAAGTGATAATTAACCCGATTGTTGAACCTTGATAATATATATTATGGAACCACCACCAACGGATTCTGTCCACACAGAAATTCTGTAGTCTCGTTAACCTCGACTTGATCTAACAATAGTCAACAAATGAATTTCCTTTAATAGCTACAGAGATAGGAGAATAAGTTACCAGTGATACTTGAATAACCTGCTTTTAAATTAAAACATAGTATGAAAACAACAACTTTATACACATTAGTGATTGTATTCTTTCTTACAGCTTGTCAATCAAGTATAATCGAACCAGAAGAAGTACTGCCTGTTAAAAAAGAGATTTTAACATCACCAATGACATGGCAGGAACAGATAGAGTTTGCCCAACAATACAAAACAAAAACCAAATCAAATATGAACGATTTAAGTTTTATTGGATATCGCAGTTTGGGTGAAATTAAAACAGGAGAACAAATTTCTGTATTTTGGAATAAACTATTTGCGGACGACACCAATGTCGTTACTTATGTAGATGAAAATATGAATAAATTTGAGATTCTTCCCATAAGTAGATTGAAACTTAATAAACCCGAATTGTATATTCAAAACATTAAAAAACTTCTTAAATCACAATTGGACACGATTGTGAAAGTTGGAACTGAATTAATAGAGTTTGAATGGAACTATAAAGGAAAACAGATATTCTCAATTGGAATTATTCATAACAATAAAATAATTTATGATCATATAGGAAGTATGATAATAATTCCTGAAACGAGACCTCAGGCTCCCCAAATAATCTCTATTCCTCCTAAAATAAAAACAAGGTCGGAAGAAGCCGCATTAACAGAAAGGTACTTTTCAATTTCAAATGATGGAGGAACAAATATTTTTGGAGGAGAAGTTTGGAGTTATAGTATTTATTGTAGTTCTATATTTGATTGGAATGGGATTTTTCATGACTGTGCTATGTATGCAAAACATTATGCAAATTTCGGCTGGTCTTGTGATGCAAAGATTCAAACTGTAGATGGAAGAATTGGGGAAACAAATTTTCATCAATTTGCTTGGGGACATGCTCATGCATATTTGTTTTCCGCATCTGTAAGTATTGCTGGTGTTGATGTATATTATTCTCCTAGTGAAAATGGTGGATCAGGAGTTTTAACCCATCGAAAATAAAACAGAAATTATTTTTTACGTATAATTATAACTGGAGTTTTATGAAAAAGTCAATTATTTATTTCATTTCTTTAGTAAGTTTCCTCTTTGGAGGATGCAACAACAGTGTCAAAGAGGACAATCCGGGCAAGTCTGACGTAACCGAAGTCAAAAAAGAGCCAACTACTTGGCAAGAACAATTAGATTATGCCAAGCAACAAAGTGATTTAATGACTCGAAACGGGATTGATGGATTAAAGTTGGTGAAATATAGTTATCGTGGAAAAGTGGAAACGCAAGAACAGCGAGAAGAATTCCTAAAACTTTTATTTGCCGATGATACAGATGTAGTATATCACTTAAACGACAACAAAGGATCGTATGATATCGTACCTTTGAAAGTAATGCGTGAAAAATTATCTCTTTCGGGAACAGAGGAACCTTTTGAAAAAATAAAAGAATGGCTAAAGCGTGCAAGCGAAAATGAGAACTTAGAACTTGTGAATGTGGAATGGTCATTTCACGGACGCTCTGTGCATTCCGTAGCAGTTATTTCACCACAGAATAACACTATCCTTTTCGATCATATTGGCGGCGCAGCTATCATACCTGGCTCAAAAAAGGAGCCGAAAGTAGAGTCAACTGTCCGGAATCTGACAAAAGAAGAGTATGATGCAGAAAAACATACCAAGTAAAGATAAAGAATAGAAGCTATGAGAAAACGAGTAGCCTTGTTCACCTTCTGGATGTTGTTTTCGTTTGGAGTAGTTTACATCAGCCTCCCCTCTCTTCCTCCAGATGCCGCTGGAAATCGCATCCAGCTTTGGTCGGTATTATTACATTACCGATGGAGCGATCCAGATCGGCAAAAGTATGAGGCGGCACGTTTTCTTATTGACAACATGCATTATCATTATTCGTACGGCAAATTAAATTATGTACCTAGAGAAGTCGAAGCGTGGCGACAGAAGACAGATAGCATCTGTCAGTCCCTTTTAGCGAATGAATCCCCAAATGAAAAAAGACTTTCTCAAATCAAAACATATAGAGAACATCAGAAGAACCAAATACTTCCTAAAATAGAAATATGCGTCGACAGTTTTCCTGACATTCAGGAATTGGATAGCAAATTCCTGATTGCACATATTGATCATGCTTTTGAAGTGTGGCATCATTCTAAATTTGCCGGACAGCTTAGTTTTAATGAATTTAAGGAATATATCCTTCCCTATCGCTCGGTAGGCGGATATGGATTTCTAAATAACGGAAAAGAATTAGATTCACTGTTTGGCAAATTCCTGAATGCGGATTCTTGCGACACTCCGCAGAAAATGATTCATCACTACAACCAAGCCATCAATACACTCAGAGATTTGAACGGGAAACAGGAAGACAGGCAAGATTATGGCATATACGGTTTATATTCACGCGGTCTTCACGACTGTGTGGATATTGCAAACTATGCATGCAATATTCTAAGATCGTGTGGCTTACCACTTTCAGTAGAATATAATATGTGCTACCGTTACTTTGGAGGACGACATTACCATTGCTCTCTTTACAAAAGTCCAAAAGATACAGGATATGCCTTCAGCCCGGAAAGTGATGTGCCCTATAAAGATTCTTATAATGCTGAAGAAGTCTATAATATCTATCGAATGACGTATGCCGCACAAAAGAAATCGCCTTATTTCTTAAAATCAGAAAATGAGCATATTCCACAAGAACTTGCCGACCCCTGTATTATTGATGTGACCTCTCATTATCGGAAAACAGTTACATTATCGCTTCCTTTCCATGAAATGATTCCAAATAGACTGGCATATCTAGCAGTGTTTCACAAAGGGCCGGGCGGACTATTGGCTGTAACATGGGGAAATATAAATGTAAAATCGAAAGCTGTTCTGTTTGAATATGCTATTCCAGGCATGTTTTACTTTCCAATTTACTATGAAAATAATCGCATGAAGGCTTTTGGAAGACCTTTTTATGTAGAAGAAATAAACGGAGTTGGAGTTCCTCATTACTTAGCTGAAAAGAATGACTCTAGTGGGAAATGGAGTAATCTGGTCCTAACTCGCAAATGCACTTACAAACCTCAAATGAACGAAATAGCCAAACAACTGGTAGGCGGTCAATTTCAGGCTGCCAACCGAGAGGATTTCAGTGATGCAGTAATACAAGGAGAAATTGAAGAAATACCCGAACCTTTCTTTCAGGAAAAGACCTTAACTAATATTGGAAATTATCGGTACTATCGTTTTAAGGCTCCTGCTTCTTATCCCCATGCTAACATTTCCATGTTAGAATGGATTACTGATAAATCATACGGATATAAAAACGTATTTCCTCCCAATCGCATACACATTCTTTCACCTAATGATAGTATATTGTCCCTTAAAGACTCCTGTTACGTCAAACTTTTGGAGGAAACCGGTTGGGAGAAAATGAGGCATAAGACTGAATACGATGGAGATATGCAAACAGCTCCACATTCTTGTGAAACTATTACTTTGCGCTTGAAAAATAGACAAAAGGCAACCCTAGTCCGTTTTGCTCCATTGAATGCAGATAACGGGATACATGCAGAAGATTTGTATACTTTATATTATTGGACAGATGAAGGTTGGAAGCGATTTGGATGCCAATATGCTCGTTATGAATATGTAGAATTTAAAGATGTTCCGAAAGGAAAATTATATTGGCTTAGCAATATGATAAGAGGAACGGAAGAATTACCTTTTACTATATCGTATGGGAAACAAACGTTCATCTACTGAATCTACACATCATCATACAACACGTTAACATAAGTTTTTTTAGAATTAACAGAACAGATAGATGACATAGGCTAAATCTTCCGTATCTTTGAAAGCAAAATCCTAAAACTGAAAGAAGATGAAACTAAGAAACATACTGCTTGTTGCGGCCAGCCTATGCATCGCCTGTGGAGGAGCCTATGCCCAAAAGAAAAAGACCTGTTATGTACCCAAAGCTGGTACACTGGTAGAACTGTTAACTCTGGATGAAGCCAACCAGATTACTCATCTCACCCTGCAAGGCAAACTCAACGCCATTGACTTCCGCCACCTGCGCGACGAATTCACCAACCTCAAAGTGCTGGACATATCGAATGCCACCATAAGCATGTACACAGGAAAGAACGGCACCTACCCTGACCGCATCTACGTCTACCCGGGTAACTGCATCCCGGCCTATGCCTTCTGCAAAAAAATGAGTGACGGAAGTTTTCAGGGAAAACAAACGCTGGAGCGCGTTATTCTATCGGACAAGACGAAGAACATAGAAGACGCTGCTTTCAAGGGGTGCACCAACCTGAAGATTTGTCAGGTCAGAAAGAAAAAGGCTCCCAACTTGTTGCCCGAAGCATTGGCCGACAGCATCACAGCCATATTTGTTCCGCTGGGAAGTACGGATTCCTATCGCAACAAGGAAAGATGGGAAAACTTCTCTTTCATCGAAGGAGAACCTACAATCGTTTCCGTAGAGATTGGCCCCATGAGCAGTCTGGCCAGTGAACTCATGCGCAAAGGCATTCAACCGCGTGACGTCAATTTCCTGACCATCGAAGGCAAAATGGACGAAGCAGACTTCAAGCTGCTCCGCGACTATATGCCCAATCTGGTTTCCGTCAATATGGAAAACTGCACTTCGACCGCTATCCCCGAGTATACGTTTACGCAAAAGAAATACATGCTGGACGTTACTCTGCCCAAAGGCTTGCAAACCATCGGCCAACGTGCGTTCAGCGGCTGTACCCGCCTGTCCGGTTCACTGATATTACCGGCCGGAGTAACGGCCATCGAATATGGTGCCTTCATCGGATGTGACAATCTGAGACACGTAGTGGCAACCGGCAATAAAATTACAACCCTCGGTGACAAACTTTTCGGGGAAAGTGAAAACAAAATAGTCTACCAGACCAAACATTAAAGGATGTAACAGAGGATCCTTCCCCTGTCCACTATACAAAGAGGCACGGACCACGCAGAAACCATACGGATTATTCCGTAGAAGTCTGTCGGTCCGTGCCTCTCTTATTATCTCAGTCTGTCAAGTATCAGTTCTGATACATGCGTGCTCTCAGTTCTTTAATGTGATCCGAAGTGATGTATTCGTCATACTCCATCATCTTATCGATGATACCGTTCGGAGTCAGCTCGATGATACGGTTGGCCACCGTCTGGATGAACTCATGGTCGTGCGACGCAAACAGGACATTTCCCTTGTAGATCTTCAGGTTGTTGTTGAAGGCCTGGATAGACTCCAGGTCGAGGTGGTTGGTCGGCGTATCCAAAATCAGACAGTTGGCATTGCGCAACTGCATACGGGCAATCATACAACGCATTTTCTCGCCTCCCGACAGCACGCTGGCTTTCTTCAATACCTCCTCGCCCGAGAAAAGCATACGTCCCAGGAAGCTCTTCATATAGACCTCATTTCCTTCGCCAAACTGGCTGAGCCAGTCGACCAGGTTCAGGTCTGTGTTGAAAAACGACGTGTTGTCCAACGGCAGATAGGCCGTCGTGATGGTCACACCCCAGTTATAGTGTCCGGCATCGGGCTTCATATTGCCGTTGATAATCTCGAACAAAGCCGTCATGGCACGCGGGTCGTGCGACAGGAATACAATTTTGTCGCCTTTCTCCACATTGAAATTCACATCGCGGAAAAGCACTGTACCGTCTTCCAAAGACTTGGTCAGGCCCGAAACCTCCAAGATCTGATTGCCCGGTTCGCGTTCCGGCGTAAAGATGATGCCAGGATATTTGCGCGACGAAGGCTTGATTTCCTCCACATTCAGTTTCTCGAGCATCTTCTTGCGGCTCGTCGTCTGCTTGCTTTTGGCCACGTTGGCACTGAAACGGCGGATAAACTCTTCCAGCTCTTTGCGCTTCTCCTCGGCTTTGGCCTTCTGGTTCTGTTGCTGACGCAAGGCTAGCTGGCTCGATTCGTACCAGAAGCTGTAGTTACCGGCAAACAGATTGATTTTTCCATAATCGATATCGATGGTATGCGTACAGACCGAGTCGAGGAAGTGACGGTCGTGGCTCACAACGAGCACCGTATGTTCGAAGTTCGAGAGGTATTCCTCCAGCCAGGTCACCGTCTCCATATCCAAGTCGTTGGTCGGCTCGTCCAGCAACAGGTTATCGGGATTTCCATACAAAGCCTGTGCCAGCATGACACGCACCTTCTCCTTGTTGTTCAGTTCGCTCATCAGCACATAGTGCTTGTCTTCCTTAATGCCCAGGCCGCTCAGCAAGGAAGCCGCGTCGCTCTCGGCATTCCAACCGTCCAGCTCGGCAAACTTCTCTTCCAGTTCGGACACCTTCATGCCGTCCTCGTCCGTAAAATCTTCTTTGGCATAGAGGGCTTCACGTTGCTTCATGATATCCCACAACACCGTGTGGCCCATCATCACCGTGTCCATCACCGTATAAGCATCCCACTTGAAGTGGTCCTGGCTAAGTACAGACAGGCGTTCGCCCGGTCCCAAAGTTATCGCCCCCGTTGTAGGCTCCAACTCTCCGGAAATCGTCTTGAGAAAAGTAGACTTGCCGGCGCCGTTGGCACCGATGACACCATAACAATTGCCGCTGGTAAACTTCAGGTTGACGTCGTTGAACAACACCCTTTTACCAAACTGTACCGAAACATTAGAAACTGTAATCATGAATTATCTTTATCTTGTTATTACTAATACCTTAAAAACGGAGGTGCAAAGATACACAATTGTCTTCTTTCCACACTGCCAATGTGACATAAAAATCGTAACTTTGCGGCGTTTTCTGAAAAAGTAGACATTTTGGCAAAGTTTTTGCTGGAAAGAAAAGTAACAAGACGCGCCGGATACGTCCGACCGTCCATCCGCAGTAATAACAAAAAAGAAAAATAGATATGGATCCGAAAAAAGAAACCATGAACGAAGAAGAGCTGAAAGCTCACACTGCCCATACGGGACAACAAGACCAGGGCGAAACAGAAAAAACGGCAGCCGAGACACAGGAACAGGCCGGGACTGAAAAAACAGAGCAAGTAGACGAGCTGACCAAGACACAGGAAGAGCTGGCCAATATGAAGGACAAGTACCTGCGCCTTTCAGCCGAATTCGACAATTACCGCAAACGCACCATGAAGGAGAAAGCAGAACTGATCCTGAACGGAGGCGAAAAAAGCATCAGCAGCATCCTGCCCATCGTGGACGATTTCGAACGCGCACTGAAGAACATGGAAACAGCCGAAGACGTAGCCGCCGTCAGAGAAGGTGTCGAACTGATCTACAACAAGTTCATGACCGTTCTCGGACAGAATGGAGTGAAAGTCATTGAGACCAAGGAACAGCCCCTCAACACCGACTTCCACGAAGCCATCGCCGTCATCCCCGCTCCGGCAGAAGAACTGAAAGGCAAAATCCTGGACTGTGTCCAGCCTGGATATACATTAAACGACAAGGTAATCCGTCATGCCAAAGTGGTAGTCGGAGAATAAGGAGACAAGTTGAATTATGGAAAAAAGAGATTACTACGAGGTACTGGGAGTAGACAAGAACGCATCGGCCGACGAGATAAAGAAAGCCTACCGCAAGAAAGCCATTCAATATCACCCCGACAAGAACCCGGGCGACAAGGAAGCGGAAGAAAAATTCAAGGAAGCAGCAGAAGCCTATGACGTGTTGAGCAATCCCGACAAACGCGCCCGCTACGACCAGTTCGGCTTTGCAGGCATGAGCGGTGCGGCAGGCAACGGAGGCCCCTTCGGCGGATTCAGTGGTGGCATGTCCATGGACGATATCTTCTCCATGTTCGGCGACATCTTCGGCGGACACGGAGGAGGCTTTGGCGGTTTCGGTGGTTTTGGCGGAGGAGGTGGCGCCCAGCAGCGTCGTTTCCGTGGTTCCGACCTCCGCGTCAAGGTGAAGCTCAACCTGAAAGAAATATCTACTGGTGTAGAAAAGAAATTCAAACTGAAAAAGTACGTCACCTGTACCCACTGCCACGGCACCGGTGCCGAAGGCAATGGAGGAAGCGAAACCTGTCCTACCTGTAAAGGTTCCGGCTCCGTCATTCGCAACCAGCAGACCATTCTGGGCACCATGCAGACACGTACCACCTGCCCCACCTGCGGCGGCGAAGGTAAAGTCATCAAGAATAAATGTAAAGAGTGTGCGGGCGAAGGTATCGTCTATGGCGAAGAAGTAGTAACGGTCAAGATACCGGCCGGTGTAGCCGAAGGCATGCAACTCTCCATGAACGGCAAAGGAAACGCAGGCAAGCACAACGGCGTGCCGGGCGATCTGCTGGTCCTCATCGAAGAAGAGCCGGACAAGGAACTGATCCGCGAGGAGAACGACCTCATCTACAACCTCCTGTTGAGCTTCCCTACCGCCGCCTTGGGAGGAGCCGTAGAAATCCCCACCATCGACGGCAAGGTGAAAGTAAAGATCGAACCGGGTACCCAGCCCGGCAAGGTTCTCCGCCTGCGCAACAAGGGACTTCCCAGCGTCAACGGCTATGGTACCGGCGACCTGCTTGTCAACGTCAGTGTCTATGTTCCCGAAACCCTGAGCAAGGACGAAAAGAAAGCGCTGGAAGAAATGGAAACCTCGGACAACTTCAAGCCCAACGCTTCCATCAAGGAAAAAATCTTCCGCAAGTTCAAGAGCCTGTTCGACTGAACCTGGCTAGCATATCATAAACATTCAGCCCATCTCTCCCCACGGAAAGATGGGCTGAACAGTTTCCTCCCCCTCCCCACTCCTTCTTCCAAAGTCAACTTTATGTTCACAAAGGTCAGGACTGGAAGGGTGGAGCTGAGGTTCTCCCCTTATTTCCCAAGGATAGGATTAACATACAATTCGTCGATGCAGACTCTATGAGAAGCTTCAAAAGCTATTTTTATATACCGCCCGTTCTCCATTATCTCATCAAACAAAATCCCATCAATCCAGATGTCATGCTTTGCATTCGGCCAACACGGAACATTCTTCATTGCGACCAAATGATATCGTATGCCGTCATCGGAAACTGACAAACTGATATTTTCCGGCAAACAGATATCTTGAGATTTATAATTCAGCACACGAAACATGAACTGCTTCAAATGTACTATTTTCCCAAAATCAAAAAATAGCTCATGATACCCGGGGGCAAATTCCACCCAACACGTATCTGCACTGCTTTCTTCGGCCAGTTTTCCATCCAGCATCTTTTGCCACAACACATTGTCTGTCTTTGCAATCTCACCGCTTATTAACGTACCTGCAAAAGAAGCAGCCAGATAGTTCCAATACTTATCACCGTTCTTCCAAGCCATATAATCTGTATATGCCTTATTCGACCAAATTGGCTGCCCCAGTTGAAACGGCGAATCAGGCTTGTCAAACAAGCCGTACATCATAAAGGATGTGATAGTTTCTACCCCTGCAACCGATGCAGCCACCTGCTGGGACAACAAGCGCGAATAAGCAGAAGGAATTAAAGCAGAAGCACGATCATTGGTTTCGTTTTCCCATGTAAAGGTCTCACAATTCGCCCACAATGCAATGCCCAATCTGTCATGGATCGCACGCAATTTTTCCCAACTTCGTTTCAAACGAAGAAGAGGAAACTGCTCGCGGACACATCCAATTTCATCTTGATAGGCAATGATATCAACCTTCAATTTGGCCAACTGCCTTTCATAAGCCGGGTCATCAAAAGCAGAATTCACAATGCCATAAGGAGATATCAAAGTTTTCTTTCCAGGAGTCAATACCCGTGCTTTCTCTACCAATGTATTGACCGACTGTACAGCATGTTCCGCAAAAATCGGACAAAGACAATCTTCTACCGGCAAATACCAACCATAGAATGCTTTATGGTTTCTATACAGAGCTGCCAGTTCCTCCATCATCTGAAGCTGACGTTGCTTGATTGCCGGATCCTGCAAATTGTCATCCTGATTTTTTGCCCAGCCCGTGCTCATAAAAACTTTCATTCCCAATTCGTCCGCCATATCCATAATAACATCCACCGGACTTTCTTTCTCGGGAGCATATGCATGAGGCATCAATTTAGAAGGATAATATGCCTTCCCTTCATTGGCCACAGCCATAAAAACAAGATATTCAATCCCCATCTCAGAAAGTTCTTTTATCTTCTGCCTCCATAAAGCTGGGGCTGTATAATCAAAATGCTGCGGATTGGTGTACTTGTTACGCACATCCTGATAGGCTAGGTTTATCCAAGTGCCAGTGATTGGTTTGACAAAATGATTTTCTACACGTTGTCCACTAACGGGAATGATAAACAACGATACGCACATTGCAAACGAAATAAGCCATCTTAATACAGTTCCTTTATCCATCAGAATACTTATTTTACATTCAAATTAAAATTAATCACATATGTCTAATCAAGTCCTCCAGAACCACTTGATACGGGTAAAGAAGATGGTAACCAACAACGACAGAGAAGTAAGCAGCAACCCCTGCAAGAATCCTAACCACGGATTGGAATGCAAATAAGACAGTAACGGGAACACACCCGTCATCTGCAATACGGGTATCACCAGCAAATCGCCAGCCACATAGGCTATCATCGGATTCTGTCCCGACATGACAAGCCACGCAGTAGACCTCTGACAACGGAAATAGTCACAGAGGATGTGAAAAACGATCAGAGCCATACAGGCCAATCCCGAAGTGACAAAGAAATAGCTGAAAGTAGCCACATCTTTCTTTATTCCTCCTTGGAACGGTTCCAGACACAAGCCAACCAATAACAGAAAAGCACCCATATTGAACAACTCTTTCCACAACGAAGCACTGCCCGCCGACTTGCGCAACAGCCACCAACCAGCCAAAAGCAGCAGGATGTTCACAACCAGATTGACATGAAGCCACCGGTTATACAGTCCTACCAGATTGCACACAATGATTGCTACCGACAAAGACAGAGCAGCATAGGCTTTGCGGTCATTTTTATCCTCTCCTTCTTCGTGCCCTCGCCTGTTCATCCATTCCAGTAGGAAGTCACCGGCCAAACTACCCGGCAGCACAATGAACAGGTACTTCAAGTAATCGAAACGATACATCCAGGAAACAGGAGTAAAGCCAAACAGAGTACTTGTCCAGGAACCTTCCACCTCACTACTCAGTATAATACCGGCCAGCACCAACAGTACTGCAATGCGTGCCCACTTGTTGTCCATCGTAAACAAATAAATGATGGAACCGAAAATGGCCATATTGGCCAGTAACAGAATAATGATGTTACTGGTATACAAGCTAAACTCA
This sequence comes from Bacteroides togonis, assembly GCF_900130135.1. NCBI lineage: Bacteria > Pseudomonadati > Bacteroidota > Bacteroidia > Bacteroidales > Bacteroidaceae > Bacteroides > Bacteroides togonis. Next base: position 923,705 of record NZ_LT670820.1, read on the forward strand.
CGACCATCTGCATAGTTCACCGTAAGCAGCATGACTACTGCCACCGCATAAGCTCCCAGTTTAACTGCCGTATGTCCCCATGCCGGCAAGGGAAACGGTAAACGCATGAACATGGGAAACAGAACCGCAAAACAAGCTATGGCCAGCAGCCAGGCGCGCATGTCCTGCGGGCTACTCAGCATATAAGGGTAGAAATGCTGGATGAAGATGGCAAAAAACGTAAGTTGCACGCCACGCTTCAACGCATCATACACCAGCCTCAACTCACTCTCTCCCTTTTCTTTCCGCTTACGAATGGAGAACGGGAATGCCGCCCCCATAGCAAACAGGAAAAAAGGAAAGACCAAATCCACCCACGTCAGCCCCGGCAATTCGGGATTGAAGGCATGTGTGGGTGGCGGTGTCTGAGCATGGTACATCCATGCGGGCAGAATACTGCCCGCAACGGTGGCCGAAAGCACCATCGTCAGAATAGCATATCCACGAAGGGCATCCAACGAGTAGGCACGTCCTTTCATCGGCAAGCTCCTCCTTCTCTCATGCCTTCTTCCACCTCTTTCCAAAGATTCTTACTGATGATATGTACGATGTCAAACACCATCAGACCATCTGAAAGCTTCAGGTTCATGGCTATTGTCTTCGACAGTTTGGCCGGATTGTCATAGAACTGGTCCACCAGGATTCCACCCATGAACTTATTATCTTTCAATATAGTACGCAGGTGCTGACACGAACCTTCCACACAATACCATGTACCCGACTGTGCCTGGCTGTCTGTTTCGTTCCAAACGCTATGACCATTCTTCTGATATTCTTCTATCGTAATGTCCGTGTAGTAATTGCCGGTAGCATACAGGTCAATCAGTTCGGCATAGCCATAGTTCTTATACTCAGGAGTAGCCCAATCAAAATCCTTGCTGGGGTCGTAGTTCTTGCTGGCAAAGTTTACACCCACCTCATAGTAAGAAGGATACCAGGCACCTGTATATGTACCAAACGAGATGTTGGGATTCACAGACTTCACTTCCTTACGGGCCAAAGCCATAAAATCGGTAATCGTCTTTGTACGCCACTCAAACCACTTCAAAGCCAGCTTGCCACGTTTGGGCACAAACTTTCCGTCTGCTGTCTTTTCCCAAGTCAGGATGTCCTGCGGAAAGTTCTCTACCTTAGCACCAATATACTCTTCGAACTTGCTGCGCGAAAGCGGTGAGAAGTCGGCACTGATGCCATCATAGCGTACACGGTCGAGCATCAGTCCGTCCAAATCGGGATATTTTCCAACCAACTCTTTCAGCACATTAAGAATATGCGTACGATATTCCTCGTTGAGCGGATTAATCATGGCCCCATACTTATGTTTTTCCTCCATGATAGAGATAATCCCTTTTTCAGGATTGTAAACCATGGACGCCCATTCCGGATGGCCACTGTAGACCATACCACGGTCAAAATAATTGTGACCGGCACAGAATACATTCAACGAAGCATGTACCTGTAATCCAAGCTTATGTCCCTGCTGAATGAAATAGCCCAGATAATCAAAGTCGCCACGCTTAGCACCATTCCACTCTTCCATACGTGGTGCATACTTGCTGTCATAGAGTACTTCACCGGTAATGGGACGTACGTCGACAATAGCATGTGTGAACCCGAGTGACTTTATCTTTTGCAAATAATAGTCAATGGAGTCTTTCTGATTGAAACGTCCAAAGTTGGCTTCGGCATCAAACCACATCAATGCCGGCTTGACTGGCGTTTCTGACACTTCGGCCTTTTTCTTGGTTCCACCACAAGAAGTCAACACAAGCATGCCCGAGGCAAGCAGTAAAAGAGACTTTTTCAAACTTAGTTTTTTCATTGGTATATACATGTTTTATTGATTAATACTTGTTTCTATTTTATGACTGCCCGAAAAGGAGCGGCCGGAAGTCCGGCATTGTTTTGCAATGTTCCGACCTTGTAGTTGCGAAAACAATAGCGAACTTCTACCGGACTCGGAACAGAATCGTTCCATACCTTTACCTTCGAACTTCCACCGATAATCTCTGCCTTGGCAGGATGTATATTACCAGCCTCGTCAACAAGCTCAAAGCCTTCTACCAACTGATTCTCGGGTCCAAGGCCGTCCTCACCAAATTCAAAGTCTACCTCAACTTGCCGGCCATTCATCTGACATTGCCGATAGATGGGGCCTGAATAGGTAAAACCCTCCAAACCATAAGTACGTGCCAAAGCCCAATAAGCCAGACGCTCACCTACTTTTATCTTATAAGGTGGATGGATAAACTTCTCGCTGCCGGCATCGGTGGTAATCACCATGCCTGTGCCGGGCACTTCGTACATCAGTTCAAGCTGACATTGTCTGAAGAGAGCCCAATCGAACTTATCACTACCTTCCGATTGCCAGGGAGCAATCTGGACATAATAGAACGGAAGTTCGGGTGACTGGAAAAAAGCGCGCCACTCGGCTACCATGGCAGGAAAAAGTTTCTTATAGAGAGCTGGGGCCGGGCTGTTGGCCTCACCCTGATACCAGATGACTCCCTTCACTGGAAAACCTTTCCACGGGTTGACCATGGCATTCCATAGCAGAGTCGGTGTGCCGGCCGGCCAACCGAATTCTGTAGCCTGCACATCGGGCAGCTCTACCTCAGCAAACTGCTCCAACGTCTCACGGCTCATCCAAGCTTCAATTTTCGAAGCACTCCAGGCACAATGTATCAATCCTACAGGTACATCAAGCGTACGTTGGAGTAAATCGCCGAAGAAATATGCAGTGGCACTGAAATTAGCTACTTCCTTAGGCGAAAGTTCCGTCCAATATCCGTCAATACCCTCTGTCTTCGGAGTAGTGCTCCAGGCATTCTTCACTGTGTAGAGCCTCAGAGGACGTTTGGCATTAGCCGACACAATATAGGGCTGAGAGCCATAGACAGGCTGACCACGGAAACCTTTGACAGGCATCTCCATATTGGACTGACCGGAACAGAACCAAACTTCACCTATCAGAATATTCTTTAATACCAACTTGTCACCATCGTTAAAAGTAATGGTATAAGGGCCACCATAGGCCGGAGTCTCCAGCGTCAATGTCCATTGTTGCCCTTCCTGACGGTCGGCATAGACTTTCTTGCCGTTCCACGAAGCCACGGCATACACTTTCTTACCAGTTGTTGACTGGCCTGTGAAAACAACTTTTGATTGCTGCTGCAGCACCATACCGTCACCCCAAATGGAGGGGAGTGTTACTTTGGCATAGAGAGCTGACCACAAAAGCAGCAAGCTAAACAAACTAACTAATCTTTTCATATCTTCCTTTCCTTTTTACATACTCATTTACACGGTTCTTTCATCTTAAGAGTAAAGTTTCAGATTGGTTTCATTGGATGAAACCATTAGTTTCAACGAATGAAACTAAATTGCCCTGACTGAGTTTCCTGATAAACATTCCTGCCTGTTTGTGAGAACAAACTGCTGGCAAATGCCGGATACCACAATTTAAACGAAAGGGCCGTATACTCATTAGAAATCTTTTCCTCTTATTTCAATAACTGGCTAAATACATTTCCAAAGCGGTCAGTTACCTTTATCTCTACTTTTGAAGTCTTACTTCGGGGAGTAGCTCTAAACAAATGACTGGTCTGCACCGGTGAAATCCAGTCATATTGCACTCTTTCCTTATCTGAGCAAATGGCCTCAGCATCGGGGTCATAACCGGTAAAACGGGTCATCTCGCCCATCCGTTTCCCATCTTCATACCATTCCACCTTCCATTTCTCATCCCAGTTCCATACATTGGCAATGATATCTTTGGGATACTCCCTGCTGGCACCCACAGGATAAGCCCGGAACTGATAATCCTTGGATTGGCCTGCACTCTTATAATACCACTTCACGTCCGTACCATCCACTTCATAAACGCCATATCCGGCCGGTGTGCCGTCCATACAGATGTCAGCCTTCCACCAGATGCCACACACGGCAGCCGTGTTGTGTTCCATCAGTGAATCATTAAAGCAAACGTTCAGATTGAAATGCGTATGTCCCGAAATGATATGTGCATCATATCCTTCCAACATCCGGTACAGACCGGAAGCATTGCTGGTTTCATCCTGCAATAAAGCATTCCACTGTAGTTTCGGAGTCAGACTGGTTGGGATATGTACCACAACGAACACTGGACTTCCCTTTGCTACAAAACGTAAATCCTGCTCCAGCCAGGCAAACGTGCGTTCATCGATATAACCTATGTACTGATAATCGCGATTGACATAGAAACAGTTGTCAAGCACAATGTAGTGTGCCTTACCTCTGTTAAAAGAGTAATAGATGGGACCAAAATAGTCTTCGAAAGTACGGTAAGAATACTCAAAAGTGCGACCACCATAAGTCATGTCATGGTTGCCAATAGCCCGATAAACCGGAATGTTCAAAGTCGAGGACGCTTGTATGTATGAAGGAAACAGTTGCGGTGAATCACCTACAATATCACCACAATCAATACCGAATACTTCAGACTGACCGTCCGAAGTACGCAGCAATTCCTGTACATCCTGTAAATAGGCACGATAGCCTGCTATATCCTTCTCCGAAGTGGCCTGCACATCGGCCTGCACCAAGAATGTGTGACGGTTATCGTCCTTCGGATTTTTCAGCAACTCAAAATCATAGTCTTTTTCCTTTAACGAATCCAGTGGCAAATAAAACTGAGGTATTGTCTGCTCACTCACAGGAACCAGATAACCTGCTGGCGAACTGATGTACACAAAACGCGCTCCGCGGTTACGTTTCAACTCATACCGACCCTGTCCGTCAGTAGCCACGCAGTCGAAACCATCAGTCACCACTACCCCAGCAATACCTTTTCCTTGACAAGTAACCCGCCCGCAGATTCGCTGCCCGAACAAATAGTCGGGCACGGTAACTTGTGTCTTCACCGACTCCGCTCCACACACGTTGTAAGCAGCTACTTCGTACGTGCCTGCCTCCCTGACAGTAAACATTCCGAATGGCTCAGCCTCCTCCTTTTTGCGCTGGACATCACCTACCAATTGTCCTTCTCTATATATATGGTAGCCTACAGCCTGCGGCTTGCTCTCGTCCTTCCACGACAAAAATACGCCCTGCTTTTCATTCTGCATCCAAGCCAACTGTGACACCGGTAAAGGTGTGACTAGAGATGGCAAGCAGCCCCTCTGAGCATAATAAGTATAAGCTTCATGGAAAGCCGGATGGCGCAACCAAGGACTGTAATAGTGAGAATAGGCAAAACAAATGAACCCGGAAACGTATGGAGAGAGCAAATCCATCTGACGCTGAATCCTGTCTAAAGTCGCTGTTGTCCAAAAACGTTGGTCGAACATCTCTACATTGGCCACAAAACGAATACGCGGAGTAGTCGGAATTACATCAGCCAAAGCAGAAAACCAGTCAGCCACTTCATCCAAGTTAAGGAAACCGGAACCGATACAATCTTGCGGTGCAAAAATATCACCATCCTGAAAATGTGCATTAGTCAATACATACTTCCACATTTCAGCACACTGAGCCGCAGTACCATTCTGACTGTTCATGAAAGGCGATAACAGGAATGGCATGCCTTTGGTCTGCTGATGTAGATAATCCAGATTCATATTCAAAGCCTTGACAAGAAACTCCCGATGCATCGGTGTCTTGCAATATGAATTATCTACTTCCCAAACCCAATACCAGCCATACATGGTATCTTTGTAGCGCGACTTATAGCGCCCTATCAACTCCTCAGCCACTTGATTTCCAAACTCCATCTGTTGCATAAGCCATTGCGGAGTAAAATCAGCTTTCCACCAGGCCTCATTGAAATTCAGTCCTACAAATACTTTAAATCCTGCTCGGCGAGCATTGCGCAGGCAGTTTTCAAGCAAATCGCTCTTATTGCCCGACACACCAGGCAGAGCCGAAGGATAAACCGCCGTAGTGTTTCCCTCCTGGTCTGTATGAACAGTGTGCATAAAGATAACATATTCCATACCAGCCGCCTTGAGCGACTTGAACTCCTGCTTCCAACGGCTATCGTCCCACTGCTCTACCAGATATGGTTGGATGAAGGTAGCCTTAATCAACCGTTCGGAAGCCCTTGCACTGAAGGAAACCAACAAACAAAAAAAGAATAAAGAAAATATTGAATTCTTCATAATATCATTATAAAAGAAGCTGCCCTTTCAACTAACGGAAATGCAAGAGACAGCTTATTTTGATTAAGTAGGGGATGTGTCAAGTTATAAACTAATCAATCTATTGCTGTACGGAACTCAGGTAATCGTCAAATCCCTTCTTGAAATCATTCCAATAGTCGTACATCTTAACATGTACCATATCAAAGACAAAATAGCCATCAGCCACATTGATGCAGGCATCTATGGTCTGAGGTATTTTGGCTCCTTGTCCGCCATCTGTCCAACCTGTACTATTACCTATATCCGGACCACCGGCAAACTTGACATCGTTCATCAGAAGTTTTTTAGCATTCTTACAGAAGCCTTGCATGTTCCATTCTCCGCTACCATATATCTCATCGGCCGAAGCATAGGCACCAAGCAACATAAAGTCGAGCATATCGGCATAGCCATAGTCTTTGTACCTAGCTGTTGCCCAATTAGGATACTCGGCAGAAGTGTCATACTTAGGACTGGCCCAGTTGACACCTACTTCATAGTAAGTAGAATACCAGGCACCGACATATACTCCGAAGCGCAAGTCTGGATTAACAGATTTCACCTTATCGCGCGCCTTGGCTATGAAGTCATGAATGACTTTTGCGCGAAATTCCAACCACTGCTTCATGTACTTGGGTTGCGGAGAAGGTAGCGGATAATAGCTACTTCCGGGCTTAATGATGTCATCGGGGAAATTTTCGACCGTCTCACCAATATATTCTTCAAACTTCTGCTTGGAAATAGTAGAAAAATCAGAAGCAAAGTCATTGTAACGGCAACGGTCCAGGAATATGCCATCTATATCATATTTGGCCAAGTCGCCTAACAGTTGAAGAATGAACTGCTGAACTTCGTCATTCGCCGGATTCAGGAATTTTGTGCCATACACATTATTGGGGTCGTTTGCAGCCGTCATATCCATAGCATTGGTAAGACCTCCCTCCAGATTAAGCGTAGTGGCCCATTCTTTTTTAGAAGCGTCTCTGAAAAGCAGCCCTTGTTCGCCCAAGCCATAAGGATAAAGGTTACCACCTACAAAGGTATTGATAGAAGCATTGACTTTCAGTCCCAATTTATGACCAGCATCAATAAAGGCTTGCAAATAGTCCCAAGTCTCCGTACGTTCAAAATAAACATAACCATTGTCACTCCAATAGTCCAACTTCTTCACTTGCTCTACAGCCGAGGTCTGAAACAATACATCGCCCATAGTAGGACGCACATCCACCACAATGTCAGTGAAACCGGCTTCTTTAGCTTTCGCCAAGTCACGTTCTATATTTTCTTTACTGTTGGCATAGTCGGGAAAATTGGCAGCAGCATCAATCCAAATAAAACGAGGTTTAACTTCAACCGGTTGTTCCGGTTCATCCGTATCTCCCTCCCAAGGCCAATCAGATATACCGTCATTACTGTCTTTGCAAGCTCCCAACAAGAACATACAACACAAAGCCGCAATGGCATTAGAATATCTAAAAAACTTCATCGCAAATAATTATTTTCCAAATAGTTCGTCATTCATTAAAAATCCAGGAGACCCAGCTTCCCGAGCCTCCTGGAAACTCTTAATTTACCAAATTATTTCTGGATACAATCAGCAGCAAAGCCACCGATAGTAGCACTGTTATTGTCATAGTAGTAAACGTAAATCTTGAAACCGTTAGTTGACGGAGCAATCAGTACATCGCCCGAAGCGGTCTTCGATTCACCTTGTTGATACCATTTCAAAGCATCAGCCTTGAATGTCAATGCCGGTGAAGTAAATACATCATTGCCCAAAGAGCCCTTGCTTGTGATATCATACAGATACAACTGTGGGCCAACACCCCACATCGGGAAGTGAGAAACAAGCAGCATAGCCAGATAATGAGCATTGTTGAACTTCTTAGTATCCAGACAGTTCTGGTTCTGTGCCCAGCTATTACCACTGCTGTTAGCCAATTGAGCTGCAATCTGGTTGTTACCATTCAAATAAGTCAGGATATTCTTGTCATAGTATGACAGGAAGTAACCTTCCGTTACATTGGTAGAGGCCGGAACTACAGAAGTTGAATTAACTGGTGCTGAACCCCAGGCCAAACCTGTAGAAGAGATATCAACCACTTCAGGAGTTTTAATTTCCCCATTGGTTACTACGATACGAGTAAAGACACTTGAAGTAGTAACACCGTCAATACCATCGTTGGTTAAGATTATCACAGCATCTTTTGTCACATCACCTATTACCTTCATCTTCGCACCTGTAGGCAGACCTGTATTATTAGTGAACGTATAGAAAGGCTGAGGAGCATCTTTCACAGAAGAAGTAACAAAAATATTGCATTGACCACCTGCATCGACCTTATTACAGATAAGCAGATGTCCACCCTCATCACTAGTGACGCAACCTGCTTGTGCAGAGCCCAGATTTATAGTACCACCCTTACTTCCTGTTTCTTGGTTAAAATAGAGAGGAGTCGTTCCATCACCCATACAAACAACCAGCTGTCCACCTACAACACCCAATGTAGGAGCATTGGTAGTGTTCCAAGGTATAGAAGCGCCAGCAGTTGCATCCAAGCTGAACAATTCTTCAAGCGGTGCATTGAAGCCGTAAGGTATCTTCTCTGGAATAGTCTTCTTGACTACATATTCCTGCTTGTCAACGCCGTTATGAGCTACTACTGTGAAAGTAACTTCATCATTGTAGTTCAGAGCTTCTACACGGGGATCAGGCGTAATAGTAGCATGAGGTGACAAAGTAATGTCGGCCAAGCAAGAGCTTAAATCATCTGCACTAATCAAGGAAATGACATTTGTACTCTTGTCGATAACACCAGAAACTGCAGGTTCAAGCAGGGAGAAAGAAAGCAACTCACATTTACTTGATTTTGTCCGCTCACCAGTAATACAGATTTCACGTTTCTCGCCCTGTGCATTAGTATATACAAAATAATTGTCTTGAGTCAGGTCCAATACTGTCAGACCGGGTTCAATAGTACAATTAGGAGCCAGCTCGGCCTGTACTCTGACGGCCGTCATATACGGTGTAGTCTCATCCTCACTATCTTCTGGATAGAACCATGGAATAGGAATTACATACTTGTCAGCCGTAGCATCTGTTATTGCATATTTAACAATTTCCTTGTCAGCAAAAGGACCAGAGGTAAAGATGGCTGTCAGACTCGTAATACCTTGACGATCTGCTGTAGGGAGCACATATTCAGGCTCCTGGCAGGCTGTCATTATAGACAACAAGCCTAAAAATAATAAATATATCTTCTTCATAATCATTGTTTTTATTAGATTTAATGAATATCCGTTACCATCTAAAGTGATATGTATATCCATTCTACCTGTTATTTCCACTCCGGATATTGGGAAACAGCACTATTATTATCCAACTCAGATTGTGGCAACGGGCAGCGATACATCTTTTCCGGGAAGTTACGGTCTTTATCGTCGCAAGATACATAAGTGTACTTCAGGTCACCATTAGATTGTTTCTCAATCTTCAAACCATGAACCTGATAACCATTCAAACCACCCTCTTCGTATGATTTTGCTGCTACATTCCAACGACGCAAATCCCAATACCATTGTCCTTCATAAGCCAATTCCACCTTACGTTCCTGAACAATGGCTTTCCAAAGGTTATCGCCACTCTTGTCTGAATAAGAAAGACCTACACGAGCACGCAAAGCTTTGATTGCTTCATTGGCACCAGCATTATCATTTGTTTGATAGCAAGCTTCAGCATAATTCAACAAGACTTCAGCGAAACGAATAACAGTCCAAGGTTGCGTACTAACGGCAAGTTCAGAAAGATTATGATTTTCATCAACCAACTTACGCAAATAATAACCTGTAGTACTTCTGCCTTCGGGAGTTTTGTCTTTGTTCCACTGACACCAACCGTCTACACCGTCAACAAAAGTCTCAATAGTACGGCCTTTCCACTGAGCACCATTATAAAGAATGGTAGCTTGGAAACGTGGTTCCAGTTTGTCATAAGGAGGAGTATCCGTTACACCTTCAGTGCTATGCCAAGTTGACCAATCGGGGAAACCACCTTCAGCCAACTCATAGGATTCCACCATTTCCTGAGTAGGAGTGCCATATCCACCACTATTTACTCCAATCAGCTTATAGTCACCCCCCGGAGTATAGTAGGTATCAAAATCGTGGCCGATTGTCCGGTCAAAGCAATACTGCAAAATAGCTTCTTTATTGCCTTCTTTTATTGTTTTTGAATACGAATCTGCATAATTGCTCTCCAAAGTATAACCCAGTTTCTGAACCTCTGCAGCTGCCAATTTTACCTTATCATAACGTTTTGCATAAAGCATTGCACGAGTCAGGAAAGCATAAGCGGCACCTTTATCTATACGCCCATTGGCATTTGCCTGATCGGGCAAATGAGTGGCGGCATAATTCAAATCTTCTTCTACAAAATCCCAACCGGCTTCTTCAGTACTCAACGCTTTATCACGAGTTATCTGAGTCAGGTCTTCATTATAAATAATCACTTCCTTATAACGCTTGAGCAAATCAAAATACAGGAAAGCACGAATGAAACGCATTTCTGCTTCCAAACGTTCAGAATCTGCATCACTCAATGTGCCAAACTTATGCAGGTTATAAAGATTTTCATTCGTACGACGCACATATTCATACATCGTTGCCCAATTGCCAAGGTATGTACTTACATAAGAAGGCTGTAATGTCGTGCCACCGTAAGCAATCTCACTGGGAATAAAACAAAGAGCATTATAATTATAAGAACCATACTTCAACTGGTCAGTCAAAGCCTCGGTCATACCAGCAGCACATTGTCCCAAAGTAAAGTTACTTAAATTATAAAAGTATTTATATAAATCATTGACTGCATATTCCGCATTCGTAGTGGTACTCCACATGACCTTATCCGAAATACTATTAGTCGGAGTCATATCCAAGAAATCATTGCAAGAGCTCAATCCGAATGAAGCCCCCAATATACATAAACCGATTATTCTTGTTTTCATAGACTATACGTTTTTTAGAATGTTAATGAAATACCACCCATTATAGTTCTCTGCTGCGGATAATAACCGTTGTTCACGCCCGGTGATTCAGGGTCAATACCTTCGGGCAGACCACTAATGGTGAACAAGTTAGAGCCTTCTACAAAGATGCGGAGATTCTGAATATTAATTTTCTGCATCCATTGACGTGGGAATGAATAGCCTAACTGAGCTGATTTCAGACGAATATATTTACCATCGCGCAACCAGAAAGTTGAAGCCAAGCCATTATCTCCACCGTGTCCAGGGCTACCAAGAGTTATGCGTGGGAAAGTTCCATCAGGATTATCAATGCTATAAGCATTTTCTACCAAATACAAAGGAGAATTAGCACCTTCTTTGAATGTCTGTGTCCAGATTGTATTATCATCATAACCATTGTAATATGTTCCGGTCAGAGATACATCAAACAGAGCACCACCTGTAAACTGTGCATTAAAATCAAAGCCATTCCAAGAACAGTTCAGATTCAAACCGTAAGTCAATTCAGGACGATTGCTGCGGCCTACACGAGCTTTATCATCTTCTGTAATTTTTCCATCGCCATTCAGGTCTTTATACTTGATATCGCCTACGTTAGGACGTGTACTATACCATGCGGAATTGGTAATCTCTTCTTCCGAACGGAACAGGCCTTCAGCCACCCATGCCATTGTAGCACCATAAGGAGTGCCTGTCACTTTACGCCATTCCATGATATTAGGACTATCGGGATATTGCAACCAACGAGTTTTAGCGTATGTAATATTGGCACTTACACCATAGGTAAAGGGTTTGCCACCCAACTGGAATGAATTGCGATGAGAAACCAGAATATCTACACCTTTGCTATCAATCTTATTGTAGTTAGCATAAGTCTGATAGTAGCCACCCATAGAAGGAGGATAATCACCACCCATAGCAGTCAGGATGTCATAAGTATAGTTATAGAAAGCATCAAATTCCATCCCCAGCATACCATTCCACATAGTGAAATCAAAACCTGCATTCCAAGACAATGTCTTCTCCCAAGTCAAATCGGGGTTGGCTATAACGTTGGTATAATAAGCTGGTGACAAGACACCGTTGATAAGTACATTGGTTCCAGCAACATACTGGCTCAAGAAAGAATAAGGAGTCACAGAGTCGTTACCCAGCAAACCGACAGAAGCACGAATCTTCAAGTCGTCCAGGAAATTGAGATTATCCATAAAACTTTCTTCGGACAAACGCCAACCTAAAGAAGCCGACGGGAAGAAACCCCACTGCTGACCTGCCATTCCGTAGAACTTATAAGAGCCATCGTAACGACCGGTAAACTCTGCCAAATACTTATTGCTATAGTCATATTTCAGACGGAAAACATAACCGGCAGAACGTGATGCATCACTTGAACCTGCTACGGGATCTTTGGTTGCAACACCGTAGTTCAACTCGGGGAGCTGAGAAAATGGTAAGTTCTGTGCATAAGCCGAGAAATTATTCGATTTATAATCGCGGCCTTCTACCAAGAACATTGCATCTACATTGTGTTTGCCAAATGAACGAAGATAATTGATGCTGGCCTGACCAACCAACTGTTCATAAGTAGACTGACCTTCGCCTATATTAATACCCTGGTCTGTTCCACGAGGATCGGACTTTATACTCCAACCACTTGCATTATCGTATACCATCGTAGAATAAGGAGTATTCAAATTCTTATTATGTGAAGTTCCGTAGTTATAAGAACCGCTAATCTTCAGCGACAAGCCCTTAATCCAAGGAACGTCGTAGCTCAATGAGAAATTTGTCTGCAAGTCAAGGCTACGGGTATTTTTGTATCCTGACTCATAAATGGCAGCCAATGGGCTATTGGGTAATGAAGTATTATTCTGTAGGGCAGCTGTATACATACCATTATATTGAACTGGCAAATAAGGATGCATCTGAATTGTCTGACGTGCAACAGACAACCAACCTTGTTCTCCCAAATAAGAATTACTATCCGTTCCACCAGAAGCATAACCCGGAGTATGACGACGGCCAACATTGCCGGCTACACCCAGCGTAAAGTGGAAATTCTTGGCGAAATCAGACTCAATGTTGGTACGTACATTGTAACGACGATAATTGAAGTTATCAATATTACCATCTTGTCCCAAGTAACCCAAAGAAGTGAAATAATGCATCTTTTCATTACCGCCTTGTACTGTTACACTGTGTTTCTGGGTGAAACCTGTACCAAACACTTTATCAATATAGTCTACGTTGTCCCAACCATCGGTAGGATCGCCATTGGTCATGGCTTCCACATTCTCTTTTGTGAAATGGGGCACGTACTGACTACGGTCGGTAATAGCGCCACTGGCCAACTGGTCCATCATCTCTGCCATATTATAATAGTATGCAAACTGAGGACCATTCATAAATTGCGGGAAGTTGGCATTCATAGAAGCACCAAAGGATGCATCATAAGTCACTTTCGTCTTACCAACTTCACCCTTCTTGGTTGTTACGATGATAACACCACCGGCACCTTTCAGACCATACACAGCAGCTGAAGCACCATCCTTCAAGACAGACACGCTTTCTATATCGTTCGGGTCAAGGTCATTGATATTGTCTACCGGGAAGCCATCCACAATGTAAGCTACATTATAGATAGAACCACGAATCTTCAAAGAAGCCTGGTCCAAACCCGGTTCTCCTGACTCTTGCACTGAAGAAATACCGGGCAACCGACCTCCCAACAACTGAGACACATTTGTAGACGGTGCCTTCAGCAACTCTTCACCTTTCATGGCTGAAACAGCACTAGTCAGCGAACTTTTTTTCTGCGTGCCGTAACCAACGACAACCACTTCGTCGAGCAGTTCTGTATCATCTTTCATCTCTACATTAATGACCGTACGACCAGCCACTTTATGTTCTTGCGTTTTCATGCCGACAAAAGAAAAGACAACGACATCGCTGCTTTTTACATTCAACGAATACTTTCCTTCAACATCCGTAATCGTACCATTACCGGTACCTTTCACAAACACGCTCACACCAGGCAAGCCTTCTCCGGTACCATCAGATACCACTCCCTTCAAAGTTATATCCTGTGCCTGAATACCCAAAGGATATAATAAGAGCATCAATAATGAGAACGAAAGCATTCTCATCCACCGAAAACTTCTTGTAGGATCTTTAATAAAATCTCTCATAAGTTCGATCTTTTTAATTAATCCTCAAATCCGCAACCTATAGGGTTTAGTGGGATTTTGCTTGCAAAGCGACAAAATTCATTTTATTGTACATATTTCTTGCACAACAGAAATGTCGCAGACACAAAATCCCCTTACCCCATAAAGCGACTTGAGGTAATACGCTGGTTTAACCAGAAAAGCATGGTCTTTAACCAAAGTCTGTCTTGAACAGGTTGGCATAAGCATTGTTGTCTGAGTAAATATTCAATACATGCCTACGTGATGTCTTAATCCATTTCGCAGGAACAGAGATGAACTTGAAAACAAAGGTCTTGATTCTGCTGGTGGCACGCAATCCAAATTCATGGGTTTTCAATCTCTGCATAATAGCTTTGTAGAAGTTTCTGATGAGAGCTGTCATAAGCAGGAATACAGTATTCTGTGCCATGAACGATTTTGGCAATCGATTCCAGCCAAAGCCATTGTTCATGTCATCGAAGATGCGTTCCTTGCCACCACGAAGATTGTAGAATTCCACGATGTCTCTTGCACTCGACTTGTAATCGTTAGTCAGTATACATCTGTAGGTATATTCGCCTTCCCAAATGTCAAGGTCTCCATCTATTCGCCTTTGTCTCTGTATGACAAGACGATACGGTTTTCCTTTCCATTTCTCAACAAGGATGGAATTCAGCTCAAATTCAATACCGTTGATTTCAACAGTTTTCCATCCAGTCAAGGCAAACATGGAATCGTAGAAGGAAGAGCATCTGTTGGCACGAATATAAAAATGCCTGCAATGAGCCTCTACCATATCTACGATTTCCTCCGAGCATGAGCCGCAATCCATGCGGGCACGGGATATATATACTTCTGATGCCTCCAGTCGCTTGAAGATTCTTTCCAAAGTCTCTCTTTGGTTGAAGCGCACGTTTGTGTTGCCGTCTCTATTTTCAATACCGACAATCATGTCGTTAATGACTGCCACACCTGGACTATAGCCCAGGAACTTCTTGTAGGTTGGTTTTGCATCATGCTTCTCTGTTTCAATGAACTGATGGTCAAAGTCAAAATCATACTCTTGACCGGATTTCAATTGACCAGTAGCAAGCAGGGCTTTGATCAATAAGCAGTTCATCTTGTCTGCAGTATTGAAATCATAGGAGTTGCCAGAAGCAGATTTATAGGTGATGTTCTTACAAGTCAGTTCTTCGATAGCACGCAATATGGTGTCTGCGCTGCAAGTGCGAAGAGTTGGATGAAGAGACAAATGTTTCATCAAGTGAGTTGTAACATCCTCAATACATGAGCCGCCACAAAGATATACGCACATCAGAGAGCGTAGAATTTCGCTATATTGATAACCAAACATAGTGCATCTCAATCCCAAGGTGGAATCTATGGTTTGAGCTAAAAGAGCATCAAATTGCTCCATAATAGAAAAAATTCCTCCAAAAGGAGTGAGTTTCTCAGATTTTATTTGTATCTTTGCCATGTCATATTAGAGTTTTGCTTGTCTTCTTTTCGCAACACTAAGGTAAGTGAAAATTCTGACATGGCAAAATCCTGGGCAACTTTTTGTTGCTCAGGCACTTATAAATAATGTTAAACTATAGTGTTGCGGAATTAAGGTTAATAATATTTATTAGGCTAACACTTTTCACTTAATTCCTCCAACACCTTCCAACACTGATACAGTCCGCGAGGAACATGGAAGCAACCTTTCCACTTGCCACCCTTCAAAGGTAACAGCACCTCACCGCGACGGTTCAGATAGCCATACCATTCGGGATACTCCTGGTCTTTGAAGTGAGACCATACATAATCGTGTACCTTCTCAAACCATTCCAGACATTGCCGGTCGCCCGTCAGGCGATAGCCTTTCAGCAACGAAATCAAGGTTTCGATATGAACCCACCAAAGTTTCTGGTCCCATTCCAGCTGCTGGGGAGGATTGCCCAAACGGTCCATGAAGTAGTAGATGCCACCGTACTGCTTGTCCCAACCATAGTTGAGCATGCTCAGTGTGATGTTCTTGGCCTTCTCTATCAGGTCCGGACGATTAAGGCGCTTACCCAAGTCCATAATGAACCACATGGCCTCGATGGCATGGCCTGGAGTAACCTGACGACCTTCGAAAGAGTCGGACAATGAACCGTCAGCTAGCACATTCTCTACAATAATACCACCTAACTCAGGACGATAGAATACGTCCATCACTTCGTGGATGCAGGTATCCATGGTCTTCACCAGGAAATCTTCGTCGAGCAAGTGCTCTATTTCCAATGCCAGGTTGCAAAGAATCATAGGAAGGGCAAAGCCTTTCAAGTCACGGGTCCCCGGATGGAGCTTGTTCCACTTGCCTTTCGGATTATCCACCTTAGACAAGATAATGTCGAAAGTCTTCTTGGCTATATCGGCATACTCCTGATTGCCGGTGGCAAGGCTCAACTGACCGAAAGCCATTGTGGCAAACGTATAAGAGAAAATATTGTAGGGCTCTACCAAGGGACGACCTGCGCGGTCGAGAGAAAAATACCAGTTGTAATGACCGTCATGCCCGTATTTCTTCAGGAACTCACCGCCTTGAATGGCACAGTCGAGCCACTCCTGGCGTTTCTCTACCTTGTTGTAGAGCATGGCAAACATCCAGACTTCGCGGCCTTGCAACCAGATAAACTTATCTGTATCGAACACTTCGCCATTGCGTTTCAGGCAAGTGAAATAGCCACCAAACTCCTTATCCTGGGAATGCTGCAACCAAAAAGGAAGCACATTCTCCATAAACTCTGTTTTGTACTGTTCAGCTAATTTCTTGAAATCCATAATTATATATTTTATTAGGTCGATTATTTTTTCATCCAATAACGTTCTATTTCTTCAAGCGACTTGCCGGTAGTCTCGGGTATCAGTTTCCATACAATCAGCATGTAAGGCACACACATGAGGGCAAACAGCAAGAATGTTCCGGCGGGGGTAAGATTTTGGAGCATCCAAGGAGTAAGCTGTCCTACCAGATAAGTGCCAACCCAAAGGGCGAAGCCGGCAATGGACATGGCCATACCGCGAATGCGAGTGGGATACATCTCGGACAACAGGACAAAGATGACCGCTGAAATGGATATGGCACAACAGAATACATAAAACAAGAAGAAGAACAGCAAGAAACTGTTGGGCAAGCCCAGCGAAGCCGAGAAGCGGAAATAGAAACCTATCAGCAACAACGAAAGCACCATGCCCGATACACCATAGTAAACAAGCTTCTTGCGGCCTACCTTATCAATGATGAAGACGGCTATCACCGTCGTCACGGCATTGACCAAGCCCACCAACACCTGACTGAACAAGGCATCGCCACCCGAAAGGCCGGCTTCTTCAAAGATAGAAGGGCCGTAATAGAGCACAGCATTCACACCCATAAACTGACCCAAAATGGCTATGGCAGCACCAATCAGCACAGCCTTGAAAATGCCTGGCTGCAGAAGGAATTTCCAATCGGATTTAGTCTCAGACTGAACCACCGACTTCGTTTCATCCAACTGTCCCTGAGCATCTTGAGCGGAAATATAAATCCGCTGAAAGACTCCGAGGGCACGTTCGTCGTACTTTCTGAGAACAAGCCAGCGTGGACTTTCGGGAATAAAAAGTACCACCACGAAGAACAGCAGGGAAGGAATACTAGACAATCCCAACATGCCTCGCCATACTTCAGACACGAAAATGATGTGCATCCAGCCATCGCCCAATGCCGCACCACTTTGAGAGTAATGGAGAAGCTGGTAATTGGCTAAATAGGCGCCCAAAAAACCCAGCGTCACTGCTAACTGGTAGAGGGAGACTAAACGACCGCGATAGCGGGCAATAGAAACTTCGGATATATAAAGCGGTGAAACAATGGAAACCACGCCAATGCCCACACCACCCAAGATGCGGGCAATGACGAGCTGGTCGAAGCTACCCGTGAAAGCGCAGCCAATGCCCGACACGGAAAAGAACAAGGCGGCAATCAGCATTGTCACCTTGCGCCCGCAGCGGTCGCTCAACTTACCGGCAAACAACACACCGATAATGGAGCCTACCAAGGCACAACCAACAAACCAGCCGGTCTGTATCTGGTCGAGACCAAACTGTTCAGTCACTTGGGAGATAGTGCCCGAAATGACAGCTGCGTCATATCCGAACAAGAAACCGCCCAAGGCAGCCACGACAGAAAGGAATATCAAATAAGAAAAATTTATATCAGATTTCATACCTATTAAAAAAACTATTATTCAATACCAAAATATTCTCTATATCTATCGTACAGATGCCCCGCCTGCAAATAAGCTGACTGTGGACTCATAAAATGAGAAAACTCAAAAGTTATAGCCTTATCATATCCTGCACGTTTGGCGGCTTCCAGTTTCATTCGCAGCTTATCAAATTTTATTGGGAAGAATTTAATTGGCATATCACGGTCAAATGATTCTGCATTAGTCCAACACTGCATACCATATTTATCTGCCAACTTTTTATTAACGGCAAAAAAAGCATCCAACTCATCATAATCAATATGCCCATCCTGAAAAGCACATGCATCTACAACATCGTGGATACCATCAAAAATTTCATTCCATTCTTTCTCATGTTGTTGCACAGACACTGCTTCTTCTTTTGTTAGCTTATTGCCACTGGCCATTACAGCTTTCTTCCCGTCAATCCATGGCGATATAAATGTAGGAAGACCTCCTGACACATCCTTGCATTGTTTTCCCATAGCATGAAATGCATCAATAGCTCCTTTGGTTGCACGACTTATCTCGCCACTGATATACCACCCTCCAAAACTTTTGTAACGTTTCCCATACGACTCCCAAACTTCTTCTATCACATATTTATTATCTTCTATTTCCCAACTCAAGTCACCAGTATCCCAATAGCGTCCCGAATCGTAAAGACCAAAGTAGAACTTCATGCCATACTTCTCGGCTAACTTCAGAAACATCTCCAGCAAATCAACCGAAGGCATATAGCAACCTTTCCCCAACAGATACTTGGAAGGATAAGTGATAAACTTCCGATAACCAGAACGAATCATGATGACCGTATCAATACCAATGGCTTTCATATATTGAAAATCTCGATCCCACTCTTTCAGCCCCCAATTCTGATGAGGAATATCATGAGAAATTTCATCCAAAAAAGTACCTGTTATCTTCAACCCATCAGACTTAAGCATCACCCCTCCATTCTTGTTTGTCATTTCCCAAATTTCACTATCCGACGAAGCTTTCAATAATGACGGAGACAGCAACAAGGACGCACCTGCCATGATGGACTTTTTTAGAAACTCTCTACGATCACCAGTGTTTTTCCTATCCATATTTTTCATTTTTATATTAGAACGTCACAAATATAAATACAATTTTATTAATAGCAAAATATTTAATAAAATATTATATTAGATAAACGATGAATAATGAAATAATATGATATACATAAAATTATTAAGCGATATATATAATAAAACTTTTTAGTATCTTTGTAGCGAACCTCATAATTTTGATGATATGGCACAAGCGTTACTAAAAGAAATAGAAATTGGTAGTAAAAATGCTCTCCTTAAAAAGAGAATTATTACACATTATATATATAATGGAAGTTCAACAATTACGGATCTAGCCAAAGAGCTAGATTTAAGTGTGCCTACTGTAACCAAATTTATATCGGAAATGTGTGAAGAAGGCTACATTAATGATTATGGTAAACTAGAAACCAGCGGTGGGCGTCACCCAAGTATATATGGATTAAATCCTGAATCTGGATATTTTATAGGAATAGACATTAAAAAGTTTGCTATAAATATAGCTTTAATTAACTTCAAAGGGGATATGTTAGAATTAAAATTGAATATCCCTTATAAGTTTGACAACACACCGGAAGCTTTGGAAGAGCTATGTAAGTTAATCAGAAATTTCATAAAACAGATAAAAATAACCCCTGAAAAAATTATG
The DNA here is from genome assembly GCF_900130135.1 of Bacteroides togonis. NCBI lineage: Bacteria > Pseudomonadati > Bacteroidota > Bacteroidia > Bacteroidales > Bacteroidaceae > Bacteroides > Bacteroides togonis. The sequence continues at coordinate 944,092 of NZ_LT670820.1, forward strand.
AATATCTGTATCAACATTTCCGGTCGGGTTAATCCAGAATCAGGGTACAGTTTTAGCATGTTTAACTTCTCAGAACGTCCATTAGCTGAAGTATTAACCGAAAAGATCGGCTTCCCAGTCTGCATCGACAACGACACACGCGCCATGACCTACGGAGAATATATGAAAGGAAGTGTTACGGGAGAAAAAAATATCATTTTCGTCAATATCAGCTGGGGACTAGGCATTGGAATAATTATCGACGGGAAAATATACACGGGGAAATCGGGCTTTTCAGGAGAATTCGGACACGTCAATGCGTTCGACAACGAAATCATCTGCCACTGTGGTAAAAAAGGATGCTTGGAAACAGAAGCTTCGGGTAGCGCTTTCCACCGAATATTCCTGGAAAGAATAAAGAACGGTGAAACCTCCATCCTGTCCAACAGGCTTAAAGAAAAAAATAAGCCGCTCACATTGGACGAACTAATCGAAGCTGCATGCAAGGAAGATCCGCTATGCATAGAAATTGTAGAAGAAATCGGCCAAAAATTAGGCAAACAAATTGCAGGACTCATCAATATCTTCAACCCGGAAATGGTAATAATCGGTGGGACCCTTTCACTGACGGGAGATTATATCACCCAACCCATTAAGACAGCCGTCCGAAAATATTCACTTAATCTGGTAAACAAGGATTCTGTCATTGTCACATCCAAGTTAAAAGATAAAGCCGGCATCATCGGTGCCTGCATGCTGGCCAGAAGTCGAATGTTTGAAGATTAAATCACTAAAAGTTAATTACATATCATCATTTTTATATGAAAAAGAGCCATCTTATTCTAAGCATATTCCTGTTGCTGGCAACCTTTACATGGGCTCAACAGCGAATCGTAAAACTAAAATTGGTACAAACCAGTGACGTGCATGGGAATTATTTCCCCTACGACTTCATTCTCCGCCAAGATGCAACAGGCAGTTTGTCGAGAGTTTGTTCCTATGTACGCCAGGAACGCAAAGAGTATAATGACCGACTAATCTTACTGGACAACGGTGACATCCTCCAAGGGCAACCCACAGCTTATTACTATAATTATATAGATACAACAGCTACACACCTATGCGCCGCAATGATGAACTTTATGGATTATGATGCGGGCAATATGGGTAACCACGACATAGAAACGGGCCGTACCGTGTTCGATCGCTGGGCATCAGACTGCCACTTCCCTATCCTCGGAGCCAATATAATAGAAACAGCTACAGAACAACCTCATTTTAAGCCCTACATTATACTGGAGCGCGATGGAATAAAGATAGCCATATTAGGAATGATAACTCCAGCTATTCCAGCTTGGCTATCGGAAAACCTATGGCGTGGCCTGCGTTTCGATGACATGGAGGAAACAGCCCGCCATTGGATGACGGTTATCCGCGAACAGGAAAAGCCAGACCTAGTAATAGGCATCTTCCACGCAGGACGCAACGCCTATGTGATGAATGGTAAGTATAACGAAAACGCTTCGGCCGACATAGCACGCCACATACCCGGTTTCGACATAGTAATGATGGGCCACGATCACGCTCTAGCCTGTGAAAAAGTAATCAATGCAGAAGGTGATTCAGTTCTGATCATCAACCCAGCCAATAATGCCTCAGTAATCTCTTCCGTAGACGTAAAGCTGACACTACAGGATGGGCACGTAACCCAAAAAGAAATTTCTGGCGAACTTGTACGGATGGACAGCTACGAGCCAGATGCGGAGTTCATCAGTCATTTCGCCTCACAACGTAAAGACGTGGAACAATTTGTATCCAAACGAATAGGCCAATTTACTGAAAGTATTTCTACACGACCTGCCTATTTCGGTCCCTCAGCTTTCATCGACCTCATACACCAGCTCCAACTTGCAATTAGCGGAGCCGACATCTCATTGGCCGCACCTTTGTCTTTTGATGCTGAAATAAAAGCGGGCAATATTTTCGTAAACGACATGTTCAGCCTTTACAAATACGAAAACATGCTATATACCATGAGTCTTTCCGGGAAAGAAATCCGTGGCGCCCTCGAGATGTCGTACGCCTTATGGACAAATCGCATGAAGTCTGCCGACGATCCACTCCTCTTGTTGCGTACCCAACCGCGTGAAGGCGCAGCGGACCGTGCTGTATTCCAGAATCCCAGCTACAACTTCGACTCAGCAGCAGGTATCCTCTATACTGTAGACGTAACCAAACCCGAAGGCGAAAAAGTGCATATCCTAAGTATGGCTGACGGCACTCCTTTCGACGAAACAAGAATGTATAAAGTGGCAGTCAACTCCTACCGCGGCAATGGTGGTGGCGAGCTGCTGACTAAAGGGGCCGGCATTCCACAAGACGAATTGGGAAAACGCATCCTCTCATCCACAGACAAGGATTTGCGTTACTATCTGATGAAGTATATCGAACAGCAGCAAACCATTTCACCTAAAGCCTTAAACCAATGGCGCTTTATTCCTGAAACGTGGACAAAAACAGCTTCACAACGTGATTACAACAAATTGTTCGGGAATGAAAAACAACCGTAACCCGCATACAACAAAAAGAAACAGGTTCCGAAATTCGGAACCTGTTTCTTTTTGTACCCTTTTAAAACCAATTCTCTCTCTTCTATAAAAACTAAATTCTCCTATTGTTTTTGCGATGCAAAAGTACTCACAACTTTCCATTGTGCCTTTGACATAAATCAAAAAGAGTTTTTTTCAAAAACAAAGAAATCTTATTCTTATAAAATACCCGAACGAACCCGGCTTAATGTCTCTGGCGTCATCAACAGATAAGAGGCAATATGTGAGAGAGGAGCCCTTTTAACCACTTCTGGCTGCGATTGTAACAATTGATTATAACGCTCACGAGCCGTTTCAAAACGCCACGAATCAGCTTTAATCTGAGAAGTAATGAGCGAAAACTCCAAAATCTTCCGATAGAACATATTAACTTCCCATGAAGTCTCTGCCAACAAATTCAACTTCTTGTGATTCAGAAGATAACCAGTGCCGTCTTCCAGGGCCTCTATCATCAAACGGGTAGGTTCCTGTTTCAACAAACTTTCGATACACATAACGATACAGCCTTCATAAGAAAAATGCTCAGTCACATCTTTTCCGTTTTTATAATAAAATTGGCGTACCATACCCTTTCCTACAATCATAATATCATGACTGACTTGTCCTTCGGAAAGAAGAATTTCTCCCTTTTCAAAATCTTTTCTCACCAGAATCTCTTCAATGAGCTTTCGACCTTCAGGATTCATGGTCGGATATCGGGAATTCACCGCTGCATTTACAGTTTCTTTTAATAAAGTATCCATTTGCAACTTCTGTTCTAGGTTTAGCAGGCACAAAGATACATAAAGGTGAGAGCAGAGACAAATGAAAAACAGAGTTTTTCTATTTGATTATACCGAAGCGTGTCTTACCATATTAAAAAAGGATGAAAATCGAAAGCAGAAAAACGAGCCTACCGGAGTATTTTTGCCAAGGCTCTTCTGATCTTTGTATTTTCCGCTTTTACAATCTTCAATCTGCTACACTTTTTTATCAGACTTATATTTTTGAGAGTTAACAGATTAGCGATTGAAATAAAAAATCCACGAAAAAAATATGTTCAAAAGGTTTGCACAGTCCAAAACTTTCTCTACCTTTGCAGCGCATTTCGAAAGAATGCTGGTCACTAAGGAAGTTTGGGTGAGTGGCTGAAACCAGCAGTTTGCTAAACTGCCGTACGGGTTACCGTACCGGGGGTTCGAATCCCCCAGCTTCCGCAACATTTTAAATAGTTGGTGGATTCGTCTAGCGGCTAGGACACATGCCTCTCACGCATGGAACACGAGTTCGATTCTCGTATCCACTACAAATTGCACTCTTAGCTCAGTTGGTAGAGCAACTGACTCTTAATCAGTGGGTCCAGGGTTCGAATCCCTGAGGGTGTACTACAAGTCCTGAAGATTGAAAAATCTCCAGGACTTATTTATTACCCCCCTCTTTTCTTAAAAATAGCCTACCCGAAAAGGCTTCAGAAACTCTATTTGCACCCTAATTTAATTGAGGAAAAATTTCTCTATTTTGCAAGAAATGACTTACTTTGTACCAAGTTTCATGGATTTTTAGAATCTGAGTTCTTCGGTCAACTTGGAACTCCTGTATTCGGAAACCGGGAACAGAGAATTCAAACCCGTATTCTATTTACGATTAAAAAGAATAAAGTTATGAAGATTTCACACATTGAGCATTTGGGCATTGCTGTAAAAAGCATCGAAGAAGCCCTTCCGTATTATGAAAATGTTTTAGGACTGAAGTGCTACAACATTGAAACTGTTGAAGATCAGAAAGTAAGAACCGCCTTCTTGAAAGTTGGCGACGTGAAGATTGAACTATTGGAACCGACTTCTCCGGAAAGCACTATCGCCAAATTTATCGAAAAGAATAACGGAAACGGCGGTATGCACCATTTGGCTTTCGCTATCGAAGACGGCGTAGCCAACGCATTGGCTTCAGCCGAAGCAGCTGGAATCCGTCTGATAGACAAAGCCCCCCGCAAAGGTGCCGAGGGACTGAACATTGCATTCTTACACCCGAAATCAACTTTAGGTGTACTGACTGAACTTTGCGAGAAACCCGAATAAAGAAGTAATGAGCTACCAGCTACAAGCGATAGATCGTTTTTATACTGAGTGGATGCTTGTAGCCGGTAGTTTGTAACTAAACCAAATCATACATTACTAAAATTCTAATAACGATGAGCAATCAATTAGAGAAAATCAAAGAGCTTATCGACCGTCGCGCTGTAGCGCGTCAGGGCGGTGGTGAAAAGGCTATTGCCAAGCAACACGAAAAAGGTAAATATACAGCCCGTGAGCGTATAGCCATGCTGCTGGACGAAGGCAGTTTCGAAGAGATGGACATGTTCGTTGAACATCGCTGCACCAACTTCGGCATGGAGAAAAAACACTACCCGGGCGATGGTGTCGTAACCGGATGTGGTACGATCGATGGCCGTCTGGTCTACATTTTTGCACAAGACTTCACCGTTTCAGCTGGTTCATTGTCTGAAACCATGTCACTGAAGATATGCCATATCATGGACAAAGCTATGCGTATGGGCGCTCCAGTTATCGGTTTGAACGATTCAGGTGGTGCACGTATTCAGGAAGGCATTAACGCTTTGGCAGGATATGCTGAAATTTTCCAGCGCAACATCCTGGCATCAGGTGTCATTCCTCAGATTTCTGGTATCTTCGGTCCCTGCGCCGGTGGTGCAGTATACTCCCCTGCCCTGACCGACTTTACACTGATGATGGAAGGTACATCTTATATGTTCCTTACCGGACCGAAAGTTGTAAAAACCGTAACCGGTGAAGACGTAAGCCAGGAAAATCTGGGTGGCGCAAGCGTACATTCCACGAAGTCTGGTGTAACTCATTTTACTGCCGCTACAGAAGAAGATGCGCTGGCTTTGATTCGCAAGCTGCTAAGCTACATTCCTCAGAATAACCTTGAAGAGGCTCCCTACGTTGACTGTACAGACCCTATCGACCGTTTGGAAGATTCGCTGAATGACATTATTCCCGACAGCCCCAACAAGCCGTATGATATGTACGAAGTAATTGGTGCCATCGTAGACAACGGCGAATTCCTGGAAATCCAGAAAGACTACGCAAAGAACATTATTATCGGTTTCGCCCGCTTCAACGGACAGTCAGTAGGTATCGTAGCCAACCAGCCCAAATATCTGGCCGGTGTATTGGATAGCAATGCCTCTCGCAAGGGTGCACGTTTCGTACGTTTCTGCGATGCCTTTAATATTCCTATCGTATCATTGGTAGACGTACCGGGCTTCCTGCCGGGTACTGGTCAGGAATACAACGGTGTCATCCTGCACGGAGCCAAACTGCTTTACGCTTACGGCGAAGCTACTGTACCTAAAGTTACAATCACATTGCGTAAATCCTACGGTGGTTCACACATCGTTATGAGTTGTAAACAACTGCGCGGCGATATGAACTACGCATGGCCGACAGCCGAAATCGCCGTAATGGGTGGTGCTGGTGCTGTAGAAGTATTGTATGCAAGAGAAGCTAAAGAACACGAAAATCCAGCTCAGTTCCTAGCCGAGAAGGAAGCAGAATACACGAAGCTGTTTGCCAACCCGTACAACGCAGCCAAGTATGGCTACATCGACGATGTTATCGAACCGCGCAATACACGTTTCCGCATCATTCGCGCCCTGCAACAGCTGCAGACTAAGAAACTCACGAATCCGGCCAAGAAGCATGGAAATATTCCTCTCTAAAGAAGAATGAACTATTAGTAAATTGATAATAAAATCGAATTTATGAAGAAACTTAATATCGGAATATTTCTTTCACTGGCGCTGGCACTGGGCTTCTTCACTTCCTGCGGGGAAGAGAAGTCGAACAGCAAGTTGCTGCTGAACGAAGTGCTCGTAAACAATGTGAGCAACTTCCAGGACGACTACGGCATTCATAGCGCATGGATCGAGATATTCAACAAATCGTATGGAAGCGCCGACCTGGCAGGATGTTACCTGAAATTCAGCAGCCAGCCGGGCGACACCGTTTCCTATTTCATCCCGAAGGGAGACGTACTGACCGTGGTTAGACCTCGCCAGCATGCCTTGTTCTGGGCAGACGGCAAACCCAACCGCGGAACATTCCACACTAATTTTACACTGGATCCTCAAAACAGCAACTGGATTGGTCTTTATGACTCGGGCCGCAAGCTGTTGGATCAGGTAGTGATTCCGGCCGGAGCATTGCAAGCCGACCAGTCTTATGCCCGTGTAAACGATGCAGCAGCCGAATGGGAAGTAAAGGGTGCCTCAGACGACAAATACGTAACGCCAAGTACCAACAACAAGACTATCGACAGTAATGCCAAGATGGAAAAGTTTGAGCAACACGATAGTGTAGGTATCGGTATGGCTATTTCAGCCATGAGCGTAGTATTCCTCGGCCTGATCCTGCTCTACATTGCTTTCCGCATCATCGGCAAGGCATCTGTCAGCCTGAGCGCACACAATGCAATGAAAGTAAAAGGTATCACCGACAAACAGGAAGCCAAGGAAAAACAGCTGGGACGCGCTCCGGGCGAAGTCTTCGCTGCCATTGCTATGGCTATGCATGAGATGCAGAACGATGTACACGATGTAGAAGACACCGTACTGACCATCACCCGCGTAAAGCGCAGCTATTCACCATGGAGTTCCAAGATTTATACGCTGCGTGAGACGCCGCACAAAAAGTAAAGTCACCTCTAAAAAAGTCAAACGATGAAAGAATATAAGTATAAGATTAACGGTAATGTATACAACGTTACCATTGGAGACATTGAAGACAACATCGCCCACGTAGAAGTGAACGGTACTCCCTACAACGTGGAAATGGAAAAGGCCCCCAAGAAGGCTGTAGCCGTGAAACCTGTAGTACGCCCTGTACACACAGACGCACCTACTGCTCCCACTACTCCTATCGCTAAACCTGCAGCTGTATCGGGTGGCAAGTCTGGCGTAAAATCTCCGCTGCCAGGTGTTATTCTCGACATCAAAGTAAATGTTGGCGATGCCGTTAAGAAAGGCCAAACCATCATTATCCTGGAAGCCATGAAGATGGAAAACAACATCAACGCCGACAAAGACGGTAAGATTGCAGCCATCAACGTTAACAAAGGAGACTCTGTTCTCGAAGGTACTGACCTCGTAATTATCGAATAATATGGGAGAATTTATCACATTCATAGGAAACAACCTGGCCGATTTCTGGGGCTATACGGGCTTTGCTAACGCAACGGCAGGCCACATCATCATGCTCCTGGTAGGTTTGTTTTTCATTTACCTGGCAGTAGCCAAGGAATTCGAGCCGATGCTGCTGATTCCTATCGGATTCGGTATCCTCATCGGCAACATTCCCTTCAACATGGAGGCTGGCCTCAAGGTGGGCATCTATGAAGAGGGTTCTGTACTCAACATTTTGTACCAGGGAGTAACCTCCGGTTGGTACCCGCCGCTCATTTTCTTGGGTATCGGTGCCATGACGGACTTCTCGGCTTTGATATCCAATCCGAAGCTGATGCTCATCGGTGCAGCTGCCCAGTTTGGTATTTTCGGCGCCTATATGATTGCCCTTGCTATCGGTTTCGACCCGATGCAGGCTGGTGCCATCGGTATCATCGGCGGTGCCGACGGTCCGACAGCTATCTTCCTGTCGTCTAAACTGGCTCCAAACCTGATGGGTGCAATTGCCGTATCGGCCTATTCCTATATGGCTCTGGTACCGGTTATCCAACCGCCTATCATGCGTCTGCTCACTACGAAGCACGAACGCCTGATCCGTATGAAACCTCCACGCGTTGTTTCTCACACGGAGAAAGTCATGTTCCCCATCGTAGGCCTGTTACTGACTACGTTCTTGGTACCGTCCGGTCTTCCTTTGCTGGGTATGCTGTTCTTCGGTAACCTGTTGAAGGAAAGTGGTGTAACCCGTCGTCTGGCTAACACAGCCAGCGGTCCGCTGATCGATACAATCACGATCTTGCTGGGTCTTACGGTAGGTGCTTCTACCCAAGCTTCCGAATTCCTCACATTCGACTCTGTGAAGATCTTCGCACTGGGTGCCCTTTCGTTCGTCATCGCTACCGCATCAGGTGTCATCTTCGTGAAGATATTCAACCTCTTCCTGAAGAAAGGCAACAAGATCAATCCTCTTATCGGTAATGCCGGTGTATCCGCTGTGCCCGACTCAGCACGTATCTCTCAAGTGGTAGGTCTGGAATACGATCCGACCAACTACCTGTTGATGCATGCCATGGGTCCGAACGTAGCTGGTGTAATCGGTTCGGCTGTAGCTGCCGGTATCCTGCTGGGCTTCCTGATGTAAGCCTGTATATAAAGAACAAAACATATGAAAAGAGGGGCATTCAAAAATGTACCCTCTTTTCTTTTTCATCATAATATAAATTTGCCATAACTAGCAAAGACTTCCACAAACACTCTATAGTCTCACAGCTCCATTAAAAACATCTATCCCTCCTAAATTATAAGATGTTCAAAGGGCAAAAAAAGAATCATATCTCACCTTCAAGCATCAAACAGATAGACTCTAATCTATCTACAATGCCTCACCAATATCCAGAATCAAATCTAGATGAGAATTCTTTAATATAAAGAATTCATATATACAACTTACTCACACCAATAAGCGAACGTGCATATCTTACGACATAAAAAAGCGCGGATGGCAGAAGCCATTCGCGCTTTTCTTATTATTAACCGGGATAAACAAATTATCCGCCGAAGTTATCGTACATAATGCTAGCAGATTCGACACCCAGACTATCAAGCATGTTGACTACAGCCTTAGACATCGGACCAGGACCGCACATGTAATATTCAATATCTTCAGGAGCTTCATGATCCTTCAGATAAGTGTCGTACATAACGGTGTGAACAAAACCCGGAGTGTACTTCACGCCTGCTGCATCGGCTGCAGGATCGGGACGGTCGAGTGCCAAGTGGAAATGGAAGTTGGGGAACTCCTTCTCAAGTCCGAGGAAGTCATCCAGATAGAACACTTCGTTCAAGGCACGAGCTCCGTAGAAATAGTGCATTTCGCGATCGCGTGTATTCAATGTCTTGGTCATGTGCATGATCTGTGCACGGAGCGGAGCCATACCGGCACCACCACCAACCCAAATCATTTCTTTCTTGGAATCAAAATGCGGATGGAAGTCACCGTAAGGACCACTCATGATAACCTTGTCACCCGGCTTCAGGGTAAAGATGTAAGAAGAAGCAATACCCGGATTTACATCCATAAAGCCGCTACGATCGGGCTTGAACGGAGGAGTAGCAATACGCACAGTCAGCATGAATACATCGCCCTCGGCGGGATAGTTAGCCATAGAATAAGCACGTACAGTAGGCTCAGGGTTGACGCACTTCAACGGGAAGAGACCGAACTTCTGCCATGCAGGTAAATATTCATCGCCAATCAGACTCTTGTCGATATCCTTATCATAGTCCATCGTGAATGCGGGAATCTTGATCTGTGCATAAGAACCCGGCAAGAAGTCCATGTGGGCACCAGCGGGAAGCTGCACCTTGAATTCCTTGATGAAGGTAGCCACGTTCTTGTTGGAGATAACCGTACATTCGTATTCCTTTACACCCAGTACGCTTTCGGGCACCTTAATAGACATATCACCCTTCACTTTCACCTGGCAGCCCAAACGCCAATGGTCTTTCTGCTGCTTGCGGCTGAAGTGAGGAACTTCGGAAGGCAGGATTTCACCACCGCCTTCTACAACCTGACATTTGCACTGGCCGCAAGATCCCTTACCACCGCAAGCGGAAGAAAGATAGACGCCATTGACAGCCAATGTGTTCAGCAACGTGCCACCGGAAGCAACATCCAGCACCTTGTCGCCGTTCATGGTGAGTTTTACATTACCTGAAGGCACCAAGAATTTCTTGGCTACCAACAGAATTACAACAAGCAGAAGAACCACCACGAGGAATACTCCAATGCTTGCCAATATCATATTCATATCCATTGTCTTATTCCTTTCTTTTTTAGATGTTCAAACCGGAGAAACACATAAACGCGATGGCCATCAAACCTACCGTAATGAATGTGATGCCCAAGCCCTTCAACGGAGCAGGAACATCGGAATAGGCCATTTTCTCGCGGATAGCAGCCAGACCGACGATAGCCAGCATCCAGCCAATACCCGAACCCAAAGCATAAGAGATGGCATCACCCACCCCACCGATATACTTAGGATCACTCATGCCAAGATTGATACGCTGCTGCATGAAGAGTGATGCACCCATGATGGCACAGTTCACAGCGATCAGCGGCAGGAAGATACCCAGCGAAGCGTAAAGCGATGGGCTGAAACGCTCGACAATCATCTCCACCAACTGAACGATGGCGGCAATGACGGCAATGAAAAGAATAAAGCTCAGGAAGCTGAGGTCAACACCCTCAATGATGGCATTGGGACCCAGCACCTTGGTCTGCAACAAATAGTTGACCGGGAGGGTAACTACCAACACAAAGGTTACGGCAATACCCAAGCCAACGGAAGTCTTCACAGTCTTCGACACGGCCAGGTAAGAACACATGCCGAGGAAGAATGCGAATATCATGTTATCCACAAAAATGGAGCGGACTAACAAAGTAAAAAAATGTTCCATAATCGTTATTTAATTGATCATTGATAATTGACAATTGATAATTTCATTATCATTATCCTCTATCCATTCTCCATTAATACTTATTTATCTTGCAACTCTTTGTGGCGGGCACGCTGATACCAGATGATACAAGCCACGATGATCAATGCCATAGGCGGCATCAGCATCAAGCCGTTGTTCTGATAGCCCAACTGCTTCAAAGGTTCGTAGTTGAGGATGTTGAAGCCCAGCAACGTACCAGAACCCAACAGTTCACGGAAGAAGGCCACGATAATCAAAATCTTGGCATAACCCAAACCGTTGCCTACACCATCCAGGAAAGATTCCCAAGGACCGGCCTGCATGGCAAAAGCCTCCAGACGTCCCATCAGGATACAGTTGGTAATGATCAGGCCGACGTATACGGAGAGCTGAACACTCACGTCGTAGGCAAACGCTTTCAAAATTTCACTCACAACGGTAACCAACGCAGCCACAACAACCAACTGTACGATGATACGGATACGGTTGGGGATGGTCTTACGCAACAACGAAATTACTACATTGGAGAATGCCGTAATAACCGTTACGGAAAGTCCCATCACAATGGCCGGCTCCAACTTGGCCGTTACGGCCAATGCCGAACAGATACCCAACACCTGTACGGTGACAGGGTTGTTCATTCCCAATGGAGTAGAGAATATTTCTTTATTCTGCTTTGAAAATAATTGTCCCATATTCTTTTATTCCTCCACATTATTGGTTAAAAAACTCTTGTAATTGCCCAGACAGCCTTTAATCATGGCATCCACAGCCAAAGATGTAATTGTACCGCCGGAAATTCCGTCTACCTGGTAATCGGGATTCTCCACCTTACCGTTCTTTACTACACCGAGAGCAATTTCACCGTTCTCCAGTGTCTTCTTGTTCAAGAATTCACTCTGGAAATGGTCAGTAGCGATTTCAGCACCCAGACCCGGAGTTTCACTAGCGTGTGAGAAGTAAGTTCCATACACGGTATTCTTGTCCTCGTTCAGAGCGATATATCCCCAAATGGCACCCCAAAGACCGGTACCGTAAACAGGGAATACATACTTTTTAGCGCCGTCTACTTCGCAAACAAATACATGCAGACGATTGTTTTCCTTCACTTCTTTCTCGTAACCGGTAGCAAATGCACCCGTGTTCTCGGTCAACGTACCGTCAGCATTCATCAGCATATCGGCCTTTACATATTTATTATATTCCGCATCGGCATCTTTCACGTCACGAACATTAAGTGCAGCCAGAATTTGCTTCTTGGTGTCCAACTCCACGTTCTTGTTCTGCGTCTCTTTCAAAGAAGAGCTTACGAATGCCAGCAAGAATGCCACGATAACAACCATTACCGAAGCATAAATGATAGTATAACTGTTACTATTGGTATTCATTTCTATTCGGTATTTTAATTGTTAGACTTGATTGCACGTTTTTCGCGACGGCTGATGTTGTTCTGTACCACACAGTAGTCGATAAGCGGAGCAAAGATATTCATCAGCAGGATGGCGAGCATCATACCTTCAGGATAACCGGGGTTGAGCACACGGATGATGATAGCCATCACACCGATCAGAAAACCGAAGATGTACTTACCTGTTTCGGTACGGGCCGATGTAACAGGGTCTGTAGCCATGAACACGGCACCGAAGCAGAAACCACCCAGCACGAGGTGTTCGTACCAAGGCATCTTGGCCATAGCCGTATCAGGGCCAAACTCGTTGAAAATCCATGCCATGAAGGCACCACCTACGAATACGGAGAACATGGTCTTCCAGCTGGCAATGCCGGTCCACAACAGGATGACCGCACCAATGGCGATAGCAATAACACTGGTTTCACCAATAGAACCCGGAATCAGACCTGTTACCATATCCCAGGAGAAAGGCAGGTAACCGTCAGCTGTAGGAGCTACAGAAGCTACACCCAGAGCAGTAGCACCCGAGAATCCATCTACAAACTTGTCACCACCCAGACCAAAGATGCTGTCGCCGGATACCCATACAGAATCACCGGACATCTTGGTAGGATAAGCGAAGAACAGGAAAGCACGAGTGATAAGGGCTACGTTGAACACGTTCATACCCGTACCGCCAAATACTTCCTTGGCAAAAATAACAGAAAATGCAGTAGCAATGGCCAGCATCCACAACGGACAATCAACCGGCACAATCATCGGGATCAGAATACCAGATACCAGGAAACCTTCCTGAATTTCCTCATTCTTCCACTGGGCAACCACAAATTCGATACCCAGACCCACTACATAAGATACAATGATTTTGGGCAATACAGCCAGGAAACCATAGCCGAACAATTCGATGAAGCTTCCTTCGATGCCCGTAGCACGGAAGTGCTGATAACCCACGTTGTACATACCGAACAGCAAAGCCGGTATCAACGCAATGACAACCATCGACATGATACGCTTGCTGTCAATGGCATCATGAATATGCGTTCCCGATTTCGAGGTGGTATTAGGCACGAACAGGAATGTTTCGAAACCGTCGAACACCGAGCGAAATGCGTGGAATTTGCCGCCCTCTTCAAAGTTCGGCTTTATCTTGTCGAGATAATTTCTTAACGCTTTCATTTAATTTATTTTCGATTTAGCAATTTACAACTTACAATTTATGCCATTTCAGCACGAAGCATGTCGAGTCCGGCACGTACGATGCGCTGAACTTCCACCTTGGACGAACATACAAACTCGCACAGGGCAAAGTCTTCGGGAGCCACTTCGTAGATACCCAAAGCTTCCATACGGTCGATATCACCTGCAATGATGGCTTTCACCAGATATTCGGGATAGATATCCATTGGGAATACACGGTCGTACTCATTGGACATGATCATGTGGCGTTCACCACCCTTCACACGGGCATCAAACACATATTCCTTCTTACCCATCAGCCAGCTGAAATAAGAATGGTTCACACTGAACTGATTGAAACGAGGCATGATCCAACCCAACATTTCGTGTACGTCGTCACCTTCGGGAATCACGGTCAGCTGGTTGTGGAAAGCACCCAGAAAACCGTTGGGAGAAACTTTCTTACCCGTCAGTACATTACCGCTGATATAACGCAGTTCTTTGCCAGTCGTTACATTACCCTTGAATACGTTGGTAAGCAGAGCACCGACTTTCAGCTTGCAGTAAGCGGGTTTCTTCACTTCACTTCCCGTTACAGCTACCGTACGGGTCATGTCTACACGACCGATGTTCATCAGACGGCCAATGAAGATAACGGCTTCGGCACCGATAGTCCACACCGTCTCGCCCTTTGCAATGGGCGAAATATGATTGATCTGCACACCGACATTGCCGGCCGGATGCGGACCGTCGAAAGCTGTGATGGTCACATTCTTGGCCTGCGTCAGAGCAGCAGCCTTCTGCTTCACACTGATACTCAGATAAGTTTTGGCCATCTTAGCCAAAGCGTCAAGACCTGTCTGGAAGTTAGCTTCCTCACCCTTCAGCGCAAACTCGAAATCGGGCGCCAACGGATTGCTGTCGAAAGCAGAAACAAAAATTGCTTTCGGTTCCACAGTCGGATCCGCAATTACATCATACGGACGCTGACGGATGAAAGCAAACATTCCGGCATTGAGCAGCAGTTCTTTGACCTGCGCGGCATCCATCTTCGACGGATCCTTCTTGCCGAATTCCTCATAGTCTTGTTCTGTGGCAGCCTCAACGACAATGTTCATCACCTTACGGCGTGCACCTCGTTCTACGCTCGTCACTACACCACTTACGGGTGAAACAAATTTTAATTCAGGATGGTTCTTGTCGATAAACAAGGGTCCCCCGGCCATCACATATTCCTGCTCTTTGACCACCACCTTGGGAGTAATTCCGGTAAAATCATCGGGAACAAGTGAATAGAATCCCGGTTCTTTCACAGAGAAGAACTCTTCGGCAGCTTTGCCCTTCAGGTTAATGTCAAGGCCTTTACGTAACTTAATTACATTTGCCATGTGTTGATTTAAAATAATGGTTTCATTAATTTGCTGCAAAATTAGCAAAAAGAATGTGATTTAAGAGGAAATAAGAGAGGAAATACGGAGAAATTTCCGTAATGGGCTCCGTTAACGAACACGAAGAAAATAAAGTGCCACTTTAGACTCGTAAAGAAGAGCTTTACGGCGCTAAAGTGGCACTCTGGAAAACGGTAACAGAGGTTTAATTTTCTTCTGCAAACATGGGGTCCCAAGCCGGTAGACGGATGGGCTTCTGCTTGAAAAGCTTCATTACTTTTTCAGGAACATATTTGGTCTCCACCACCAGGCGGAACATGTATTCGTCGAACCATCGGTCTGTCATAATCAGATGCCCCTGGTAACCGGATGCGGCTCCCCAGCTATTTTCCACCATCCATTTCACAGGCTTTCCATCTTTGTCCAGATCTACAGCCATCAGCGTCATGGCGTGGGCCGACATGCTGGCAAACGTCTGGATACGCTGTTTCTTGTCCATACCAAACGTCACACCGAACAGCGAACCATAGTCATAATTGTCGACATCCAGATAACCACGCCTGGCATCCAGCTGGGTAACGTCGCTCGAAAAGTACATCCGCGTGCTATCCTTCAGCGAAGCAATGGCCATCTCCTTGATTTCCTCGACAGGGAGATTGACATAAGTCCAATTGCGGCCGTCGTAACGATGACGGTCATACTCAATCTCATAACATTTGTAATACTCCCGGCTAGGATCGTTCATAACCATCACGTAGTTGGTGAGCAAACCGGTATCACCGTATTTCTCGAGGAAGGACATCGGAGTGTGATGCTCCACTTCCACACGTCTGCCCTGCGCATCCCTTCGCACATAGTCGAAAGATGTAGGAGGTACTCCCAAATTCAAAGCCAACATGCGGTAAACGGTACCCAGCATTTCGGTCTTTGCCTTCTCCAAATCGGAAGCACTGGCCCCTTTCTGCACCATCTCGCGCAAAGACAAACCGTATTCCTTCAATTTGAGCCCGATGAGCGACGACATAAGACTCGTATGCTCACTACTGTAAGTTTCAGGCATGGCTTCTTTGGGAACAAGTCCGTATTTCCCTACAATATCGGCCACGCCGGTAAACGTACCTCCATCGCTCAAAGGATGTTTGAAGAGCCACTCTACCGTTTGGTCGTTCATCGGCTCTTCAGCCGTATCAATAATACCCTGTAAGAACAGATTGGACTTCTCCAGCTGATCCCAGAAAAACGAATACGTTTGCGAGAATTCCAATCCCGGCAGGCCGAAACGTGCAATGGCCTTGGCGCGCATCACGTTCAGCCCCGTGAAAAGCCAGCAGCGTCCTGACGACTGCTGGTCGGTAATCCCCTTGGACTCCACTTTAACAGAGAAATCTGTATCAATCCCTACCTGCTTCTCCTGATTCAGAGTTAAAGACTTGATGCTGTTACTGCCGATGGCATTACGCAAGGCTTTGTCAGAAGCCGCATCTTGATAGCTCTGGCGTATCTGTCCCAGCATTTCCGGACTGATACCCCCATTCTTGTCCTGAGCCTGTACACTTAACAGGCCTGCACACAGAACAATCACAGAAATCATTTGTTTTTTCATCTGTAGCAATACAATTTAAATTACAATGTTAACAATGACAAAGATATTGCGTATTTTTGGAATAATCTCATAATCCGCTAAGAATAAAAAGTTTATGCGGAAAGTTCAAGAACGAGGTAATGAGTTGGCAACTGTTCTGATTTCTACATACTTGCGTGATTTGCATTGATGTACAACTCATCTTGGAACAAAGGTACAACTTTTTTATGAACGAGCAAAAGGACGGTGCATTTTTCATTATTGCAGGATAAAATTTGATTTGGTCTATCATCAATCTGCGATATTATGAGTTTACCGATTCCGTCATTCGCCCCTTTCCTTTGCTCGTCTGCGAAGGTAGTACATCAGCCCTTGAAAGTTGAAAGGTCAGGCGGCAAGCCGTTTCGGACTGAATCTTCCTCCTACGGAGAGTATTCAGCCCGAAAACCTTTCCCCTTTCAATGTCTGTACTCAGAAATGCAGACGGCAACGGAAATGAGCGACTGACGAAAATGTAGAAGAAGATAAACAGACAGCATACAAAAGGGTTCTTACATTGATAACCCATTTGTATGCTGTTCTTGTCTCTATCCATAAGGGCACTATTATTTTGCAACAGATGAATATATGGCAAGCGGTAAATTTCACTCCCTCCAAAAATATAGATGTGTTATCCGCTACCATTCATCAAGTGCTTGCCGTTGTACTCCCGTTTCAATGCTTGCTCAATCTCACTTCGCTTATACAGAACTTTACCACCAAGTACATAGTAAGGCAATGTGCCATTGCTTCGGTATTCGCTCAATGTCCTTCGGCTCACTTTAAGCATATACGCTACCTCCTTGTCGCATAGATACTCATCATCGTTTTGTAAGGTTGTCCCATCTTTGGGCATACTATCGAGAATCTCCGATAGTTGGTCGATACTCTCGTGAATGGACTGCATCCACGCATCGTCTTTAGTTCGCATCTCCTGATACATAGTTCAAATGATTTTATTGTTATACATTGATTAGATTTCTCGCCCTTTCCATTTGGCTTCTTTTCGCCTGTCCTCTACCTTCGTAATAATGCTATCCACATCTTCGGGCAGATAGTAAGTCCGGTTGCCGATTTTGGTATAGGCAAGTGTACCATTATCACGCAAGGTCTGCAATGTACGCTTGCTTATCTTCAATCGCTGACAAACATCCTGATGGTCAAGCCAATTGTTTGTCTTTTTCTTTCCGTTCTTGACAACGGGTGAGTTTGATACTCGCAGAATGAACTGCTCAATCTTCGTGGCAAATTCCTCGAATGCCTTTCGCTCAAAAATGATTAATTCCATACGCTTTATTTTAATTTATTACACTTGTTTTCTTGTTTCGCACTGCTAAATAAGGAAGAGATTTTTATACTTCAATGGCACTAACAATAGGTGTCATTCCTTGTCATATCGTTTCATCATTGATACGATAATCAGCCATTGAGATAGCCTCTGTTCTCATACGCAGTTTCGTTTTCTGAGGGCAAAGAAAGAGATAAGTAATCACACCTCAATCATATGGTGAGGCTGTTGCAGTATGTGGCACAGTTCGTGGCACTTTTAGATGTATATGATGATACATTTTTAAGCACACATCACATTGTAACCAATATTGTATAAGAATATCCTCAAGCGGCTCCATGTCTCGAATCTTGTCCGTAGCATTGTCGTTTGGCAGACCGATGCTTATCCGTCTGTAAAACTTTTGCCCCGAACAGCCGAAACAGATAGTCACTGATTCTATAATTGCAGTATAGCGGATAGACCAACTTCCGATGTTTCTGTAGTCCGTCTATCCGCTATCATATTTAAGTCCTTAATTTCCTCAATTAAGCATTTTACCCCAATCCATCATAACCCGTTCAACTTGGGAAGAATTATGCAGTCTGCACTGCCTACGAATCACCCCGAAATGCAATGCAATTCATAATTGCCTACATAGACCTAATTAGTTGTGGTAGAATTGTATACATATTTTCTTTGCAGCAGATAATCGGTCAAGATTGTGCACAAAGACCATATTGTTGAACATTCAAAAAGTGATAAGTATGAAGAAAAAACAAGTTGAGTTGACACAAGAACAGTGTCAAGAAATTATCGACCAAATGACTACAAGGTCTTTTTACAGGAGTGATAAGGGTAATAGCTCAGATATGGAGAATTTGCAAACAATGGAATCCGTAGGATCATCCATTGACGACATTCTGCCAGAGCCTCTACCGTCAGTAGCAAAACAAGCCCAAACGGAAGCAGCGTCTTCCGTTGCAGAGGTGGCTACAGAGATTTCACCTATTGTTAATGCCGAGGAACAGCCACCGACATCACCCATCCAACGCAGAGTGAGCAGTAAGCAACGCAAACTCTCGTTGGAGGAGTATCGTAACACCTTTATGCGTCCTTACAAGATTGAAGACCGTAAGCCGGTATTCATCAGCGGTAAGTTGCGAAAAATGCTCGATAAGTTCGCCTGCAAAATCGGTGAGGATAGAATGAGCATGTCGGGACTATTGGAGAACATCGTTCGCCATCACATTGAACTCTATTCAGAAGATTTCGAGCATTGGAAAGGAATGTAACCTCTTAATCCATTCTATTTAAGAACTATTCCAACGGTATTTCATTTTGAGGCACTCAAAACTGATTGACCTTCGGTTAGTGGGGAAGCAAGTTTATGTTTTGGGCAGACCAAAACCACTTGTTTCCACTCCCGAAGGTCGCAGAAGAGCGCATCCCGTTGGTCTATCAAGTAAACAATGTATGTATCATTTCAAAAAAGAGTAATTGTATGAAACGAAGTATTAATAACAAAACACCCAACAAGGGAGGACGACCCACTAAAAAGTTATCCGAGAAACGCAAGTACCGCATAACGGTAAAGATGGCAACCGAGGAGTACTACGCGATGAAACTCAAAGCCAAGAATGCAGGAGTCTCGGCAAGTGAGATTGTGCGAATGGCTATCCGTGATTCTCATATCAGGGCACGACTTACCACCGAACAAGCGGACTATATCCGCAAACTATGCGGTATGGCAAACAATCTCAATCAGCTTACCAGAAAAGCACATCGTGAAGGTGTAAGGCTGCACTATGGGCAATGCCAACATCTTCTGCTCTCATTGGAAAACATTATAGACCATATCAGTTTATGATGGCGAAGATTGTAAAAGGTGCTGGAGCCAGAGGAATTGTTGATTATATCCTCGACAAGAAGAAACAAGCCACGCTCATAGATTGTCAAGGGGTACTGTTCAATGACAATAGCACGATAGCCAAAAGTTTTATTGCTCAATCAAGGCTTAATCCACGAGTGGATAAGTTCATCGGGCATATCTCACTCAGCTTCTCAAAGCAGGATTTACCACGCTTAACGGATGAACTTATGATACAGATAAGCCGAGAATATATGGAGAAAATGGGTATTCGTGATACGCAATATATCATCGGACGACACAATGACAAGGAGCATCCTCACGTACATATTGCCTTTAATCGTGTGGATAATAACGGTAGAACCATCAGCGATAGGAACGATCGTTACCGCAGTGAACGCATCTGCAAGGAACTGACACGCAAATACGGACTATACTTCGCAAATGGTAAAGAACAGGTAAAAACGCACCGATTGAAAGAGCCTGACAAAACCCGTTACGAGATATACCAAGTTCTCAAACGAGATGTTGCACGATGCTCGGATTGGACTACACTGCTGAAGCGCTTGAAAGCCGAAGGAATAGATGTCCGCTTCAAGTATAAGGGCAACACCAATGAGGTGCAAGGTATCATCTTTACCAAGAATGGCTACCACTTCAACGGCTCGAAGATAGACCGAAGTTTCAGCTATTCAAAGATTGATAAGGCTCTGAATGGTAACAATCAAGCGGAATATCAGCGACAATACGAACCGCATCATATGCAGATAAGCCATTTCGAGAACAAGGAAGCGGAGATTATCAGCGGTTCATTAGGCTTGTTGGACTTCACTTCTTCGCCCGATGTGGATAGCCAGGAAGAGGCAGATTTCCGCCGCTTAATGCAGCAGAAGTCTAAGAAAAAGAGAACAAGAGGATTCAAACTTTAATCATTAACCACTTAAAAACAGAATAGTATGCAGGAAAATAATTCAATCATTATCGCAATGTTGGAAGAGTTGCTGACCATCAGCAAGAGCCAACGAACAGAACAAACAGTAAATGCCAATGTAGATTTGACGCCCATTAAAGAGTTAATCGAGAATGGCAATCGGGAAAACAAGGAGTATTATGATGCTAAAACCAATAAACTCGCAGGTTTTGTTGTCAATGAATTTAGCAAGATAAACAAGCGAATGGATGGCATCAGTGAGCAGGAGCATCCCGACTTTGAGGGTGTAAAACAACAGCTTGCAGAGGCTATCGACAAGATGGATGAAATAAAGGTAAAGCACAACATTGACGAGAAACGACACTCGTTTGCTCTTTACACAAAGGAATCTTGGATTCTTTTGTCAATGATTGTCATGCTATTGGCATCAGGAGCATCAGCAATATACCACTTGTCAAGACCAAATGTTCAAAGGGATGATGATGCACTCAAATATCGCTACATCAAGATGAAAGGCGATGCTTCGGCTGAGCAGATAGCCACATTGGAGGACATCTTTGAACTCAACCGAGATAACCAAAAGATTGAGCAGATGCGCGAGGATGTGGAGACCTACGAAGAGGCTGTACGCAAACAAGCAGCTCTCGCTGAGCAAGCACGCCTGAAGGAGCAGGCTGCAAGGGAACAGGAGAGCAAAGCCAAATCCATTAAGAACAAGCAGGATAATAGTAAGGTTAAACAAAATAAATCAAAACCCTGATTGTAATATGGCAACAGTAAAGATTAAGTTCCGACCATCAACGGTTGATGGCGGACAAGGCTCAATTTTCTATCAAGTAATCCATAATCGTGTAGCCCGTCAGCAAAAGACGGGCTACCGTCTCTACGGCTATGAGTGGAACAACCACTCTTCGGAGGTGGTGTTACCAAAGTTCAACGAGAGCAGAAAACGCTATCTATCGGAGATTGGTGACAAAATCCGAATGGATGTCAAGCATTTCCAGAAGGTCATCGCTGATTTTGAGCACAGCGGTTGTGATTATACCGCAGATGATGTGATAGCGGAATTTGCATCGGATAACCCCGACAATTTTCTCTTCCCATTTATGGAGGGCGTTATTGCCAATCTGAAAACATTGGGTAAGATACGCACATCGGAAACATATGCTGCGACCCTTTGCAGTTTCAGACGCTTCCGAGAGGACAAAGATGTGCCCTTGGATGATATGGATTCAGATATGATGATGGCATACGAAGCATATTTGAAGAATAACGGAGTGAGCCCCAACTCTTCATCATTCTATATGCGTAATCTCAGAGCAGTATATAATCGTGCCGTAGAGAAGGGACTTACCCCACAACGCTTCCCATTCAAGCACGTTTATACGGGAGTGGATAAGACCGTCAAGCGAGCCGTACCTCTGAAAGTCATCAAGCGAATTAAGGAGATGAACTTCTCTATGAATCCGTCCTTTGACTTCGCCAGAGATATGTTCCTTATGAGCTTCTATACCCGAGGTATGTCATTCGTGGATATGGCATACCTGCGAAAAAAGGATTTGCAGAATGGGGTACTATCCTATCGCAGACGCAAGACGGGACAACAACTCTTCATCAAGTGGGAGAAATGTATGCAAGAGATTGTGAATAAGTACGACACTTCACAATCCAATTACCTGTTGCCTATCATCAAACCTTTCGGTGATATAGATGAACGCAAGCAATATATCTATGCAGCCCATAATATCAACCGTTGCCTGAAAATCATCGGTAAAGAGTTGGGATTATCCGTTTCACTAACCTTGTATGTTGCTCGTCACGCTTGGGCGAGCATCGCCAAAAGCAAAAATGTACCACTCTCGGTAATCAGTGAGGGTATGGGACACGACTCGGAAGCCACCACACGCATATACCTTGCATCGTTAGATACCGTAGCCATCGACAAGGCGAACAGTATGATATTGAAATCTCTATAAGTAATGGATTGTTGAGCGAATGAGAAAATCTCTTGATAAGAGAAATGATTACCGTTGCAAATTTACGAAGAATAATATAATCGGAACCAAAAAAAGGAATTAAAAAAGCAGGTTGATTTTCATTTTGTTTTGCTCCACAGGTCTATTGTTGAGCAAATTCCAATGTATCAACCTGCTAATAGACTCATTCATAGAATAGACCTACAATATGAATTGCTCTTATCAAGAGAGGTTTACTCTTTAGCTTCTTTATATAGAATTAAGAACTTGTAAACCTGACGATTGCCTACCCCAATTAAGTAATCCATAAAAAATGGCAACCAACAGTTGAAAGAGCAACGAGGAATTAGAAACGAAACCAGAGAAAAGTATAGCGATGCAATTACCCTCTATGTAGAGACCGGTCTTTCCATAAAACAAATATGTGAGCAGACTGGGGTCGGCTTTTACGCGTTCAGTTCTTACCTCTCCACTCATCACCGTGACCTAATCCTCAAACGACATAATCTTACAGAATTTAAGAATGTCAAACTTAGAGGAAAGAAAGGTCAAACTACTGCCGCCCATTACAAATATAAGGATGCCATTGCCGCTTGCGACAGTATGGAGTATATTGAATACAATATATCCCAGATAGCACGTATCTTCAACGTAGATTGTTCCTCTTTGGCAAGCCAACTTCGCAGACATTACCCCGATATCGTACCACGCAGAGAACAGGAACGCAGACGGATAGGAATAACCGTCAATCTGCAATATGGAGCACGCAAGTGGAGCAAGAAAGAGTATGCTACTGCCATTGAGATGTTGCAATCATCCGATAAAACCATTGAAGAGGTTGCAGAGGCTTGTAATGTATCCTACACGGGTTTGCGAGAACACATCTTAGCCTATTACCCACAAATTACCCGTTATAGGGAGGAGAAACGTATCCGTGCAACAGGTCAAAAGGTCAGAGGTCTGCGTAACGGAAATTGGACTGTCTGTGAGCCAGACCGTGAAACTCTTGAAAAATATGAGAAAGCTATAGACCTGCATCGTACAACATCGAAGGATGTAAAGGATATAGTACGTATTGTTGGGGTAACTCTCGGTGGCTTCCGCTACCACTTGAGAACTTGGCATCCCGAACTGATGGTTCTTAGACGTGGCTTTGACGAAGGTATGGCATTGGAGCAAACCAAACGTTATAAAAAATCTTCTGCTGAGAAATATGCCAATGCAATCGAAAGATTACAGAATACCGATTTGCCAACAGCAAAGGTCGCAGCGGAATTTGGACTGAATCCCGAAACATTCAGGATGTATCTCAGGGAGCATCATCCCGAATTGGTTACAGCCCGTGGAATGATAAGGACATCTGACGGTAAGGTCGTTTCCAATCGTAGTGCAGAAAAGTATGCGGAGGCGCTACGCATCTATGCAACCACTTCCGAGTCCTTGAAATCCATTGCCAAACGGTTGGGACTTACCTATAATAGTGTAGGCGGTTTTATACGCCGTAACTATCCCGAAGCCATCGAAAAGCATAATTCGTTGCTTGTATCCAGTGAACAGATGTTTGCTGAAGGGGTAGAAATGTTGAAATCAGGGAACGCCACTATCCATGCCGTGATGGACGAGTGTGGCTACAATGAATATTTCAGAACTTACATAAAGAGCAAGTATCCCGAACTGCTTCATCGTAAGACGGAACGCAAGCAGATACTTAGGAAACAAAAGACGGCAGATAAATATGCGGCTGCTATCGAATGCCTGAACAACAACACAGATACGATGAAGGATGTTGCTGAACGATTTGGACTTAACATCCATTCTTTCCGCAAATATCTCTATAAATATACTCCTGAAATTATAAAGTCAAGACACAATAAGCCATAAGAGCCAAAAGAATAGGGCTGATGTTGAAGGTGCGAGCAGAATAGATTGTTGAGCGAATGAAAGGTCTCTTTGGAAGAGAGAACTTATCTCTTTGGAAGAGAAATGATTACCGATACAAAATTACACATTTTTCGGCAAATAGCACCAATTTACACTAAAAAATGTTATGCTCGATTCAGATTTTGTTTAGTGGCAATGTGGATTGTTGAGCAAATTATGTCGTGACTGTTCAAATAACCTACTCGTAATCAATAGCAGTATGTCGCATAAATCACTCTTCCAAAGAGAAGTGACCTATTATTCTGATTTATGCGCATTAAAAAATATTGTATAACACTGATTCTCTTGCTGTTTAGTGTAGGTACTGCGCATTCGCAAGAGAGACACACGGAAATCTGTATTGACTTCCGTGTGAACAGTACTGTCATAGACTCCGCCTATTCGGACAATGCCGCCCGTATGCAGGAGATGGTGGAGTTCCTACGAACTATACGCCAAGACAGTACAATCAATATCATTGAAGTATCCTTCTGCGGAGCAGCTTCTCCCGAAGGCAGTTATCAACTCAACCGTAAGTTGGCACAAGGCCGTCTATCGGCACTTGAAAAGTTCATTCGCAGTGAGGTGGACATTCCCGACAGCCTTATTACCTATAATGACAGCTATATCCCGTGGGATTATCTCAAATCGCAGATTGAGGATTCGGGACTTATCCGCAAGGATGAAGTAATTGCCATCTTGGAGGAAGAAGCCCGATTGGTGGACTATCATCACCCGAATACGCATATCGATAACCGTGTCGTAAAATTGAGAGCATTGGACGGTGGCAAGGTATGGCAGCAGATGAACAAGCTTTTCTTCGAACAGATGCGAAATGCCTGTGCGGTATTCGTAACCTACAAGAAAGAGTTGCCACCCGTACAAGAGCCTATAATCGTACCTGATACCATTACGATAGAGCCAATAGTTGAAGTTGTGGAAATTGTACCCGACACAACGGCTATTGTAGAAACGGTTATTCCCGAAGTGGAGGGATGGAGCCGCAAACTCCATTTGAAGACCAATGCAATAGGCTTGGGGATGGCTATCGCCAATGTTGCCGCAGAAGTAGATTTGGCAAAGCATTGGTCGTTTACGCTCCCTGTCTATTACTCTGCTTGGGACTACTTCAAATCAACCATCAAGTTCCGCACCTTCGCCGTACAGCCTGAGTTCCGCTATTGGCTGTCGGAAGAGAATGACGGATTCTTCGCAGGAGCACACTTCGGCTTGGCATACTACAATTTTGCTTTTGATGGAGATTACCGCTACCAAGACCATAACCGTGAGACACCTGCCATCGGTGGCGGTGTGAGCATCGGTTATCGTCTGCCCATCAGCAAGAACAACCGTTGGAGGGTGGAGTTCTCACTCGGAGCAGGAGTATATTCAAATCACTACGACAAGTTCCACAATACTCCACGCACAAAAGACGGTCTGATGATAGAGAGCATCAAGAAGACCTATTGGGGTATCGACCAAGCAGCGGTATCGTTCTCCTATTCGTTTGACTTAAAGAAGAAAGGAGGCAAGCGATGAGAAAGATTCTATACCTTATTATGTGCCTGCCGATATTGTTTCTTTCGGCTTGTGATGTTCACGAATGGCCTGAAACGCCGGAGTTTGTAAAAATGCATCTTCGCCTCAATTATGAAACAGATATGACCGAATGGGAACATCTGTACGATGGTGCAGAGGTCATTGAACAGGGATATGGCGAGACATACGACAATCATCGTGATTATGGCAAGATACGCTACATTGTCCGTACCTATCCCGTATCGGAGAAAATGCGTACCACATCGGACTACACACAGGAGTTCGTATTCACGAAAGATATATCAGAGGGTTATGACCACGAAGTGACGCTCGACCTCTTGCCCGGCAACTACAATGTGATGGTATGGTCGGACTTGGTGCAGACAAGCGGTGACAGCCATTTCCACAATGCCGACAACTTTGCGGAAATCAGACTGCAAGGCGACCACAAGGGTAATAATGACTATCGGGATGCCTTCCGAGGCTCAAACAACATTTCCCTTGTAGCGGATATTATGGAGCATTTGCCCGATACATTGGATATTGCAATGCAGCGTCCTCTTGCCAAATTTGAGTTCGTAACAAACGATGTGGTGGAGTTTATAGACAAGGAATCTGTACGTGTCGCTTCGAAAGCCAACGGAAACAAGGCTGCATCAACAGATGATACCCCGACAAGAGCCGTAAACATCGAGGATTACAAGGTGGTGTTCTACTACGTAGGATTTATGCCCGACGCTTACAGTATGAATACCGACAAGCCTGTAGATTCCTCTACGGGTGTGATGTTCGAGTCCACCTTGTCGAGCCTCTCCGATTCGGAAGCCTCAATGGGATTTGACTATGTGTTTGTGAACGGCAAGAAGTCGGCTGTAACCGTGCAGATAGGTATCTATGACAATGAGGGTACACAACTCTCCTTGACCGAGCCGATAGAAGTTCCGTTGAAGCGTAGCCATCATACCATAATGACAGGTATGTTCCTGATGTCGGAGGCTTCGGGAGGTGTTACCATCAATCCCGACTTTGACGGAGACCATAACCTTATTTTCCCATAACAGATAGACATAATGAAGAATCTACTACATAACATACAGATATTGGCGATGCTTGCCTTAACTATGATAGGCATACAATCCTGTTCGGATGAATTGCACGATGTGGGCGATGTTCAAGTGAGTTTCACTGCTATGCTTCCAACGGACACCCGTACCCGTTCATTCGGCAAGGCTGAACAAGTGAATACCCTTGTGGTGGGCATATTCAAAAAGGGTGTTGCCGATATGCATACCAACAGCGGTGGCAGCTGGAACTATTATGAAATAGACCGCCAATCGTTCCCGATAAATGGCACTTCGGTAGATGTGCAGCTTACATTGGCGCAGGAACAGACATATAGTTTTGTCTTTTGGGCGTATGATAACAATCAGAACATCTACAATATAGATGATCTGACCGCCATTGAAATGAATACTCTGCCCAATCCGATTACATTCTCTGAGGCAGAAGCCGCAGACGCTTTTTTTGCCACGATGGAAGATATTACCATTACAGGAGATTGCAGTTACCCTGTTGAACTTGTCCGCCCGTTGGCTCAAATCAATGTGGGTACTACAGGAACACCGATGCAAGCTACATTTACTGCAAAGGCAGTCCCAAACACATTCTATCCATTCACGAACACAGTAAGCGGAAATGCCGAATTTACTTGGAATTTCAATGATACCACAACCGAGACATTCTCGGCTGACGGCACAGAATATAACTACCTCGCTATGGGATATGTGTTTGCTCCGACCACAGCCACAAATATTTCTGCCAAATTGACTTTGACTGATGGCAATAACAGCAAAATGGTAGAATTTCCACAGGTGGAGATAGAGGCAAACCAAAGAAGCAACATCGCAGGAAATTTCACACCAACAGAATAAGAGATTTTCAATATAAGTATAACCCTAATAACGAGTTAAAAGCCGAACAAAAAAGAATAAACAAACTAACACCGCAAAGGTGAGGAATAGTTCCGAGACCTTTACCCTGCATCAGCAGGCAACGACAGATTGATGATAATACTCGGTTCTGCATAGACAGAACAGCCCTCGACAATGGGTGCGACATTTACAAGGGATGTGGCAAACATTAAGAAACAAGAAAATCAAAATAACTATTTGTATAACAATTAAATTTTTCAAAGATGAACAAGAAATTATTCTTAGGTATGTTCGCAGCAGCAGGTATGTTGCTCGCAACATCGTGTTCGAATGACGAACTGGATGTAGTTCAGTCAGGAAATGAGGCTCAGGTGACGTTCTCACTTGCTGCCGAAGGTGGTATCGCTACCCGTGCTATCAGTGATGGTACAGGTGCAGATTTGCTTTATTATGCTATTTTTGATGCACAAGGAAAATTGATTACAACTATCAATGGTTCAACTGCTGGTCTGCTTAAAAAGGAAAATGCATTCCCTAGTGGAAGCAAGGAAGATAATGTGGAAGTTACATTGGCGAAGGGACAGGAGTACACAGCTGTATTCTGGGCACAGGATAAAGATTGTCAGGCTTATACAGTAACTGCTGAAACCGATGGACTGAAAGTAGCCGTAGATTATGAAGGCGACAATAACGATGAGACTCGTGACGCCTTCTTTAAGGCTGAAACTTTCAAGGTAACAGGCAATACAGAAATTGATGTTGTATTG
Source organism: Bacteroides togonis (assembly GCF_900130135.1). Lineage (NCBI taxonomy): Bacteria > Pseudomonadati > Bacteroidota > Bacteroidia > Bacteroidales > Bacteroidaceae > Bacteroides > Bacteroides togonis. The sequence goes on from NZ_LT670820.1 coordinate 973,145, forward strand.
AAGCGTCCTTTTGCTCAAATCAATGTGGGTGTAACAGAAGCTGATTGGAAAGCAGCAGTAGAATCAGGTATAGAAATTACCGAGTCAAAGGTTGTTATCAAGAATGCAGCAACATCTATCAACTTACTTGATGGTACAGTTAGTGGAGAAGAAGAAGTAACTTATAATTTTGCGACCATCCCTGCAAAGTTTGCTACTGCAGAAACATTGGAAGTTGATGTTAACCGTGATGGTACTATTCAGGATGATGAAAAGTACAAATATCTTTCTATGAGCTATATCTTGACTGATAATGACGCAGAAAGAACCACTTTGGAGGCAGACGGTTTGCAGTTTACTTTCAGCCCTGAAAATGGTGAAGACATCGTTTTCGATGAAGGTTTGCACGCAGTTCCTGTACAGCGTAACTGGAGAACTAATATTCTTGGTAAAATCTTGACAGGTGATATTCAGTTCAATATCGAAATCGACCAGAGATTTGATGACAACTATAACCTGATGTATCCTGACAAGGATGATAATAGCACAGCTGTATTTAATGTTACTAATGCAACTGAATTGCAGACTGCTTTGAATAACGCGACTGATGGTGCTGTTATCTACTTTGCAAATGATATTACAGGTGATGTTACCGCAACTCAGAAACCAAATGTAAAAGTTTCTATTCTCGGTCAAGGATATAGCTTTAAGGGTGTGATTACCGTAGATGGTAAAAGTGCAACTTATACAACTGCAGGTTTGACTATTAAAGATGTAGTCTTCGATGCTCAAACTATCTCTGCTGATGCTTGTATTAATTTGGGCAAGAGCGGTGATAATAACACTCGTTACACTTGCAATGTAACCGTTGAGAACTGTACTTTTGATGTTGTTGATGCTGTCGGTATCAAGTCTTACACAGGTGGTGATAAGAATTTGACTATTACAGGTTGTACTGCTACTGCAAATGCTCACTCATTGGTTCAGGTTGCAGGTATTGATGGTATCCTCATTGAGAATAGTACAATTAAATCTGTAAGAGGTATGAACTTTAATAGTAGTACCAATGTGACGGTTGATAATTGCTCAGTTGATGTACAAAAATATGCCGTTCGTTTCGGTGCAAGTTCGGGTGGCTCAGGAGAAACTGAGGTATATACTATTAAGAATAGCTCATTGAAGTCCGTAAATGTTGATGACGATGCAGTAATCGTTCTCCGTGGTACTGCCGACAATTCTACATTGACTATTGAGAATACAACAATCGAGGGTACTAAGCAGATTGAGAACACTGCAACTAACGCAACGGTTATTATTGATGGTGTGCCTACTGTCAACTCTACTACGGGTTTGGCCACAGTTGTTGCGAAAGGATATACCAACATTAACTTGGTTGATGGTACTTATGATATGACTAAACTCTCAGCCATAGCTGGTAAAACACTTACATTTGTTGGAGCTGGTGAAAACACTATTTTTGATTATAGTTCTCAAACATATAATAAATATGTTAGCGGAGGTAATGGTACTTTCGTATTCAAAAATATGACTATCCAAAGAAGTACAGCAACTTTTGCAGGTATGGCACACACAGCAAGTACCTCTTATGAGAATTGTATAATCACTGGTACTTATTATGTATATGAAACTACAGCTAAATTCACTGATTGTAAGTTCAATGTAACAGGAGATTTTTATAATTGTTGGTTGTATGGAACGTCGTCAGCGACTTATGAGAAATGCGAATTTAATTGTTCTGGTAAGTCTATCTATGTAGATGGTAATGGAGAAACAGGTTCGGATCTTACTACTAACACTTGTGTTTTCAATGATAATGGTGGTGTAGAGAACAAGGCTGCAATTGAAACAGGTAACACTTATGGCAAACGATATTCATTGACTATCAATAATACAACAGTAAACGGATTTAGTACAACTGAAGCTAAATCGCCAGCTGTAGATGGTGCTGAACTTGGTACTAATGTATGGGGCAATAAGAATTATATGACTAAGGATAAACTTTCAGTCACTATAGACGGTACGAAAGTTTATTAAAACATAATCGGTAATTACTGAACACTTTATATTGGAGGATTCAGTTCTATAAAAGAAATTCTATCATTCCTTTGATAGATATTTACATATAAGACGATTGAGACCTGCCGTTCGTGAGAATAGCAGGTCTCATTTTTCGTTATTGTCAATTCCCTTTGGATAAAATTTGTTGTCTCATACACCTATATGTTATGAATAGGTTGATTCCATTCTCTTTTCGCTGGCAAATACTTTCCAACACCTTTTGTCTTATCTTGCTTGCCTCATAGGTGTTCAACCGAAATGTAAGTGCAACGACTACTTCAAGATTGTAGTATGTGACCCAACTTTTATGCGTTACCAAATCACATCGTTGAGTGGTCACAGGGCAAAGTGTTTCACTCTTATATATCGCTCTGATGGCGGCTCGGAGTGTTGGGGCTATCACCCCGAACAACTCCACCAATTCCATTTCGGACATCCAAACATTACCGCTTGGGATATTCACTCTGCCACTTTCTCTGATTGTTATAATTGCTCGTTCCATAGTTACATTGCTATTGAGATTTCACTAAACGATTGATTAAGTCTGTTGCCGAACATCGTCAAATCCTTGTCGATTTTTTCGGTGGTAATCTTCGCATATCGCTGTGTCGTGGTAATGTTCGTATGCCCCAACACTCGGCTTACACTTTCAATAGGAACACCCTTGCTCAGAGCCAAGGTCGCGAACCCATGGCGTGTGCAATGGAATGAAATATCCTTAGAAATTCCGCACTCTTTTATCATCTTTTTCAGCGGTTTACAGATATTCCAATAGTTGAGATTTGGGAATACGAGTTTGTCCTCTTGAAATCTCTCATATCGCTTGATGATCTGTAATGGAATATCCAATAGCTTCACTTGGAAATTGACCTTTGTTTTGTGTCGCTTGGATAGAATCCACTTCTCTCCGTTAATCTCTACAATATCATCGGTAGTCAGTTCTTTAATATCCACAAATGACAAGGCTGTGAAACTTGCGAATACGAACAAGTCTCGGATATAAGCCAACTTCTTATCTGCAAACTCGTGAGTCATTACAGCCTTGATTTCATCTTCTGTAAGATATTGTCGCTCCTTGATATTCTGATTTACTCGATACTGAGCGAATGGATTTCGTGGTGTCAGTCCATTATAATGAGCCTTAGAAACAATTGTCTTCAACCACATACAATGTGACCATACACTGCCATTATGTAGTCCTGCATCAGTAGAGAGATAAATTTCATACTCCTTGATAAAATCAGGAGTAAGTTCAAGTATAGAAATATCACTACGCTTGTAGCATTTCTTGATGAATGCAGCCAAATGATTTCGTGACCTTACACGCACCTTGTAGGAACTTGCTGCACGGTCTATACCGATACGCTTCTTGAAACTCTCGTTGTCCTTATCAAATGATCCGAGCAATGTTTCATATTCCGTTCCAATACCCTGATAAGCATTGCGTACCATTTCGGCAGTAACATAGGCTTCTCTATCCGAAATGCGCTGATAATGCTTGATTATTTGAGCCTTTATGTTATCCAACGCCAAATTGATGTCTCGTGCCTCCTTGCTCTTACCTTTTGCCCGATTGCCTTTGGCATCCCACATTGTTTTTACAATGGTCAGTTTGCAGCTGAATTGAGCCACCGAGCCATTGATTGTAACTCGTCCCATAATGGGGACAATACCGTTTTTCTCTTTGCTTCCGTTCACGTAGAACAGCACCTTAAATGTACTTCGCATAATCCAATTCTTTTGGTTACAAAATTAGTTATCAGCGAGTTGTACACTGTTATGCAGAATGTAGCAGAGAGTAGAAATAAACTCCAACGACCTATAAACTTACCTCATTATCGGGTAATGATTTGAAAACCGTCTGCCTTCATTACCTTTCATTTCCTTGCACTTTTGCATCAGCGAGGCTTTCATCGAAAGTCCTCATAAGTCATTGAACACCAGTGCTGCCATCATTATTTCTCCTCATTCATTAGATTTTTCCAGAGATATTAACTATTTCTGAGATTTTTAGTACCTTTGCATCACATTTCCAACAAGTATGAAGAATTTAATAACCATTCTGCTTCTGTTTACGCTAGTGGCGACCGGCGTACAGGCACAACAACAGAACGATACGGCAGCCGTTAACGACAGTACCCCGACTCTCAGCAAAAAAGAATTGCGAAAGCTCAAGAAAGCGAACCGTAATTTCCACTATAACATCCTCGGCGGCCCGAGCTACTCACCGGACTTTGGCCTGCTGGTAGGCGGAAGTGCCTTGATGACATTCAGCCTGAATCCTCAAGACACAACCCTGAAACGGTCGGTGGTACCAATAGCCCTGGCCTTCATGTTCGATGGAGGAATCAACATATTCTCCAAGCCACAATTATTCTTTAAGCACGACCGCTTCCGCCTTTTTGGTAAGTTCAGTTACAAAAACACGGTGGAAAATTATTACGATATCGGCTATACGACCAACAGAGACTACATTCGAAGCGACTCAACCAGCCAATACCGATACAGCGGCGTACAAATCAATCCCTGGTTCCTGTTCCGACTGGGTGAAAGCGATTTCTTCGCAGGTCCACAGATTGACATCAACTACGATCATTTCACCAAACCTGCTAAAGGCTTGGTAGAAAACCAGTCATATCAGGAAGCAGGCGGAACCGCCCACGGATACAAGAACTTTAATTCCGGTCTGGGTTTCCTGTTGACATACGATAGCCGAGACGTTCCAGCCAATGCCTATAAAGGTATCTATCTGGATTTCCGTGGAATGATGTATCACAAAATATTCGGAAGTGAACACAACTTCTATCGTCTCGAATTGGACTATCGCCAATACAAAGAGGTAGGCAAACGCAAGGTTATCGCCTGGACTGCTCAAACAAAAAATGTATTCGGTGACAACATACCCTTGACACAATACTCCCTGACAGGTACTCCTTTCGATCTCCGAGGCTATTATCAAGGACAGTATCGCGACAAATCATCGCACATCGTGATGGCTGAATACCGACAGATGCTGAATACCGATCAAGAGACCTGGTTGAAACGCGTAATCAACCATCTGGGCTTCGTAGTATGGGGTGGATGCGGATTCATGGGCCCCACTCCCACTAAAATAGAAGGTGTACTACCTAACTACGGTGTCGGCCTTCGCATCGAAGTGCAACCTCGTATGAATGTCCGCCTGGATTTGGGCAAGAATACAGTAAACAACCAGACGCTGTTCTACTTCAACATGACAGAAGCGTTCTAAAACATAAAAAGAGAGTGCATCCCATTGATGCACTCTCCCAATCTGTTGCTATCTACAAGCTTTTTACCACATGCACAACTAATACATGCCAACACCTATCGATAACCGACCATGAAACAACAGATTATGCAAAAATATCACTGCGCTGAACGTAGGCTATCACGTCGCCCTTGTTGACCACAGCTCCCTGTTGAGCGCAAACTTCTACAACACGTCCCGTAAATCCGGTATATATTTTCTCATATTCACCCCATGGAGTAGAAATGTAACAAAATACCTCATCGTGCTGGTACTTGCGTCCGACAAACGGTGCTAACGAAGGACCATCTACGGAAACTTCCCAAAGAACCTGTCCCTTAGAGGGTGCAACCACCGGATCTGCTTTAGCGCGCTTCAGTTTCTTCACTTCCTCTTCCGATACAGCTCCCTTAGACAAAGCTGCGTCTTTGGCACGCATCAGCTCTTCTTCGAAACGCTTCTTGGCAACGCCCGATTTATAGTCACGGTACTGACGGTCATGCATAGCCAGTTCAAACAATTCTTCATCGTCTTCGCCATATTCCCAACCGTTTTCATCCATTTCTTTGCGATACTGATCCAAAGCATCAGGATAGTTGGCCTGCGGATCGGTATCCACAAATTCATAACCTTTCTCTTTAGCCAGTTCCACAATCTCAGGCGCCAGTGCTCCTGGCAGACGTCCACTCTTGCCAAGAATCATGTCCCAAGTGTGGTTGTCAATCATCGTCCAGCGCTCTTCACCTTTAACAAGCTGCATCACGTTCATCAGCGCCACATTCTTGACATACTGGCTGAACGGAGTAACCAACGGAGGATAACCCAATTTAGGCCATACGTATTCCACTTCATCGAACAGCATCACCAACAGATCGTCAATGCTCATGGGCGACTGATTCTTACTCTTCAAAATCATGTTGATACCTGAATGCACTCCCTTCAAGTCGGCCATCATCGAACCCATCATACCACCCGGCAATCCACACTTCAACAAAAGTGAAGACATATGTTTATTGGTAGGATCCATAAAATAGCCCAGGAAGTCATCGATAAATTCCTGCGTCATGGCACGTGCCTTCATATAGGCTTTCATGTTAATTTCGGGCACCTGGAAACCCTTATCCTTCAACATGGCTTGCACAGAAATCACGTCAGGATGTACCTTACCCCACGACATCGGCTCCATAGCCACGTCGATAATATCAGCACCGTTTTCACATACTTCGAGGATAGAAGCCATCGACAGGCCCGGACCACTATGACCGTGATACTGAATGATAACCTCGGGATGCCGCTCCTTGATAGCTTTGGTCAGACGTCCCAACATGCCCGGGCGGCCAATACCGGCCATATCTTTCAAGCAGATTTCAGGCGCACCCGCTTCAATCAGCTTATCGGCAATTTCGGTATAATATTCTACGGTATGAACCGGCGAATAGGTGATACAGAGTGTAGCCTGTGGTATCATGCCTGCCTCCAAAGCATATTGAATGGAAGGAATGATATTGCGAGTTTCGTTCAATCCGCAGAAGATACGGGTAATGTCTACACCCTGTGCGTGCTTTACTTTATACATCAGGCGGCGCACATCAGCTGGCACAGGATACATACGTAAAGCGTTCAATCCACGGTCCAGCATGTGGGTTTGGATTCCAGCTTCATGGAAAGGCTTGGTAAAAGCACGCACGGCTTTGTTCGGATTTTCACCATAAAGCAGATTCACCTGCTCGAAAGCTCCGCCATTGGTTTCCACTCTTGCAAAACAGCCCATCTCGACAATCAATGGAGCAATGCGAACCAGTTGGTCCACTCTTGGTTGATACTTACCGGAGGATTGCCACATGTCTCTGTAGACGAGACTGAACTTAATTTCTTTTTTCATTGTAGTCAGGTATTAGTGATTCTTTTTCTTTGGGTTAACTTAACATATACAAATATAGCAGTTTTAATTGACATATCGGCATATAAATACTAAAAATATTCATATCAAAAGATATGTTATATATCATATTGTCACATTTACCCCAATTATCCGGTTCCAAACCTCTTTAGAAATACGATAATTTCGGAAGTAAAAAGACAAATAAATGTGATTTTTTTATAGTTTTGTAGACTGATTAACCAACAAAAACACATCAATCGAAAAAATGTAAAGTTATGAGAGTCATGAAACTGAAAATGCTACTATGTCTGGCCATTGCCGTCATAGCCATGCCAGCCTTTAGTCAGGGGCTGAAAGCATTCAAACTGAAAAATGGTCTTTCCGTATATATATGGGAAGACGCATCCAAGTCGGACGTGTTCGGACTGGTTGGTGTACGCGCCGGCTCCATCAACGAGCCGGAAGAATACACCGGACTTGCCCATTACCTGGAGCACGTCATGTTCAAGGGAACAGACAATATCGGTGCCCTCAACTGGACGGAAGAAGAGCCTATCTACAAGGAAATCATCGCCAAGTATGACCAGCGGGCTGCCGAGACCGATCCGGTAAAGAAAGATGCCCTGAACCAGGAAATCAACGAACTCACTCTGAAGGCTGGCAAGATCAGCCTGCCAACCGAATATTCCAGTCTGATGGAAAGTATCGGTGCCAAAGGCGTGAATGCAGCAACAAGCTACGACTATACGTTCTACCACAGCTCCTTCCCAGCCTATCAGATAAACAAGTGGCTCGAAATCTCTTCACAACGCTTCATCCATCCCGTGTTCCGTTCTTTCCAACCCGAACTGGAGAACGTGTACGAAGAGTACAACCGCGCACAGGACAATCCCAATCAGGCTGTCAGCAGCTTTTTCATGAGAAAGGCATTCGAAGGACACCCTTATTCGCGCGACATCATCGGCCTGCCCGAGCATCTGAAGAACCCGCAGCTGAGCAAGCTTATCGAATTCTATGACACCTGGTACGTACCCGAAAACATGGTGCTCGTGCTGGTAGGTAACATTAACGCCCAGCAGGTAGCCGGCCGCATCGCCGGCACCTTTGGCCGTCTGGCCAAAAAGCCGATGCCCGTACGCAAAACCTACACGGACATGAACATCCAGGGACGCAAACAATACACTGAAAAGGTGGGCTACTATCCGCAGGTAGCCATGGTGTTCAACGGTGTACCGGCCGGACATCCCGACGAAGATGCACTGGACATCGCCCTCTCTCTGCTGAGCAACGGCAGCCAAACAGGCGCATTGGATAAACTGGTATTGGACGGCGAACTAACCAGTGCCGGAGCTTACGCACAGACTTTCCGTGAACAAGGACGCTCGGTTGTAGTGAGCATACCGCTTTACGATGAAAACCAACGCCGCTTCGAATCGAACAAAAGCGCCGAGAAAAAAGCTCTGGAAGCTATCGAGAAGATAGCCAACGGTGAGTTCGAAGATTGGAAAATCAATGCCATCAAGGCGGAAATGTGCCGCCAGTTCGACCTGGCCATGGAGAAGAACGAACAGAAAGCCATGATCCTGATGAATGCTTTCTATAATGAACAGGATCTGGGCGAAATATTAAACTACAAGGACAAGATCATGGCTGTAACAAACGACGACGTAAAGCGCGTAGCCAAACAATATCTGTCCAAAAACTACCTGGCCCTCTACATCGAACAGGGTAAGGCCAAGAAGGGTGAGAAAATAGCCAAGCCCAACTACAAGCCCGTGGAACCGCCCGTAGGCCAGCAGTCGCTCTACGCCCTGCAATTCAAGAGCCTGCCCATCGGTCATGTAGCTGAAAACCTGATTGACTTTAGCGACGTACAGGTGAAACAACTGAACGACCGTTCCAAGATGTACTACACGCCAAACAAGGAAAACAACATCTTCCAGCTCGTCCTGCAGTACGGAGCCGGAACCGAAGAATTCCCCAAACTCGACGTAGCCGCCAGCCTGATGAACAACGCCGGCGTGATGGGACTCTACGAACCGCAGCAGCTGAAGGAGGAACTCAGCAAACTGAATGCTACCTGCTACGTATCGGCCAGCTCCAACTACCTGACCATCGTCATGGAAGGATTTGAAGAAACCTTGCCCCAGGCCTGCCAGCTCCTCTCCCGCCAGATTCTGATGCCCAAACTGGACGACAAACAGCTGGCACAACTGAAAGGTAACATCCTGAGTACACGTCAGCAACGCAAGGAAAACGTCAGCACGCTGAACGAGGCTTTGCGCCAGTATCTGCTCTACGGTGACAAGTCGGACTACATCGACGAACTGACGGACAAAGAAGTGCTCGAACTGCAGATCTCCGAACTGACGGGTGACATCAACCGCGCATCCAATTTCGAATCGAAAATCTTCTATACCGGTACCCTGCCCTTCGACAACGTCTACAGCATCCTGAGCCAGAACCTCCCGCTCGTAGCCAATGAGCGCCCGTCTGAATCGCCGCGCGTGAAACCGATGCAGGCTGTAAATGAAAATACCATCTACTTCCTGCCCAACAATGACGCAGAACAGGCACAGATCCACTTCTACCTGCCGATGCAAACAGCCGACAAGAAGGATGACGTGCTGCGCGATGCCTTCAACCAATACTTCGGTCTGGACTTCACCGGACTGGTATTGAACGAAATCCGCGAGAAGCGTTCCATGGCCTATACGGCTTACGCCTACGCAGCCACACAAGGCATTGCCGGCAAAGCCAGCTACCTGTACGGCAGCATCGGTACGCAGAACGACAAGGCTAACGACGCCATCGACGTGTTCATGGGCCTCATCAACGACATGCCGAAGAATGCCGACCGCATCGACAACATCAAGAGTTATCTGCGCCAGTCGGCCCTGACCAACCATCCTGACTTCCGCAGCAAGGCGATGTATCTGGTGAACCTCGGTTACCAAGGCTATACCGAAGACCCTGCCAAAGAACAGTTGCCGCAAATCGATGCACTGACCTTCGACGACATCGTGAAGTTCTACGAAACGAACATCAAAGGCAAACCCTACGCCATCGCCATCATGGGTAACCCCAAGATGATAGACCTGAAGAAGCTAGAGAAATACGGAAAAGTAGTCAAACTGAACGACAACAAACTGTTCAACACGAAAGATACGCTGTTCTAACCAAAACGACCCGTATTATGCCCCACTGAGAAAGCACTGCATGGCACCGTCACGAAGTGCTTCCTCAGGGGGTAACAAAGCACTGCATGAGAGGGTGACGAAGCACTTCGTCAGACCCTCAGAAAGCACTTCATCAGAACAGAAAGAAAAACAGATACGGACGATGTGAAAACTGAGCATCACATCGTCCGTATCTGTTTTTTCTACTTATAACCTTCTAACTAGTCCGCCTTTTAAGCGTGTCCCGACAAGGTCGGCAGGCATATCTTATACTTCACTGCCAGAATACGTGTCAGAAAGACCACCACTCCACAAGCTATCTGGCAGATGTAGTCGTCCATCTGTGCCAACGCACACACCCAGTAGACCAATCCGCCGACCACACAAGCCATCGCATAGATTTCTTTACGGAATATCAGCGGAATCTCATTAATAAACACATCGCGAATAACACCGCCGGCCGCACCCGTCATGCTACCCATGATGATAGCCACCCAAAAAGGATAGCCCAAGGACAGACTCTTCCCTACACCTACGACCGTGAACAGAGCCAGACCGATGGTATCGAAAAAGAAAAACGTATTGTTCAGGTGAATGAGATGCTTGCCAAACATGGTCACAAAAACCAACGCAAGTCCTGTACATATAAGATAAATAGGATCGGTCATCCAGCCCGGAGTCACGTCAAGCAACAAATCGCGCAACGTACCGCCACCCACGGCCGTAGCAAAACCAACCACGTATGCGCCAAACCAATCAAACCGTTTGGCCGATGCCAGACGAATGCCACTGATCGCAAAAGCAAACGTCCCCACAAAATCGAGTATCTGAACAAATGTAGGCATATAGATGAAATTTCCTGCAAAGTAACGAATAAAATTCCATTAGAAAACGTACTTTTGTGAAAGATTTAAAAGGTTCGACTCATGAAAATAACGATTGTAGCGGGCGCACGCCCCAATTTTATGAAAATAGCCCCCCTGTGCCGTGCCATCGATGCCGCACGCGAAGCCGGTCAGGACATCAGTTACCGCGTAGTATATACCGGCCCGGAGAACGATCCGGCACTGGAAGCCTCCCTCTTCTCCGACCTCGCCATGAAGAAGCCCGACTCCTATCTGGGTGTCACTGGCAACGACCATTCGCAAGTGACGGCCGACATCATGCTGGCCTTTGAAAAAGAGTTGAACGCCCACCCGGCACAGACAGTGCTGGTAGTGGACGATATGACCGCCACCATGAGCTGCGCCATTGTAGCCAAGAAGCGCGGACTGAAGGTGGCACATGTCATTGCAGGTACCCGTTCGTTCGACATGAACATGCCGCGTGAAGTGAACCGCACCATCGTCGACGCCATCTCCGACTACCTGTTTGCAGCCAGCATGGCCGCCAACCGCAACCTGAACCAGGAAGGCATGATACCGGAGTACATCCACTACGTTGGCAATATCCTGATGGACACTATCCGCTACAACCGCCACCGCCTGCTCCAGCCCTTGTGGTTCTCTACGCTCGGTCTGAAGAAAGGCTGCTACCTGCTGCTCACTCTGAACCGACACGAGCTGCTGCAACAGCGCCAGGTCCTCCAGTCCCTGCTACAAACAATTCTCGACAGAGCCGGCGGGGTTCCCGTCGTAGCCCCCCTGCACCCATACGTACAGCAAGCCATTCAAGCCACTGGCATCAGTGCCCCCAACCTGCACATCCTGCCGCCGCAAAGCTATCTGCACTTCGGATTCCTCATCAACCAGGCACAGGGCATTGTGACCGACTCGGGCAACATCGCCGAAGAAGCCACCTTCCTCGACGTACCCTGCATCACGCTGAATACGTATGCCGAACACCCTGAAACTTGGCGTATCGGAACCAACGAACTGGTAGGTGAAAACACGTTTGCCCTTTCGGCCTCACTGGAAAAAATGCTAAAAGGTGACTGGAAGCACAGTACCCTACCCGAACGTTGGGACGGCCGTACGGCAGAACGTATCGTACAAGTCCTGCTTACAAAATAACAGACTATACCTGTCCGGAATTGAGGACTAAGAAGAGGATGAAAACTAAATAATAGTTTTCAATTTTTCCATATTTTTAGTTCTCAATTCCCAAATAATCAAAATTTGCTTCTTATTTGCTTGCAAATTACTAACTTTGCAGTTCGATTATGATAGATATGAAGCAATTATATACAACTCTCATTCTTCTGACAGTGCTCCTTTTCGTTCATTCAGCCGGAGCATCCGCCCAAATCAGAGGTACCGTTACAGACTCAATCACCAACGAACCCTTGTTGTATGTCACTGTCCAGTACGAAGGCAAAGGCGTGGGAGCCATTACCAACGGAGACGGAGAATACAAGGTAGAGACCCGCAAGGGATGGGACGAACTGACTTTCTCTACAATCGGTTACGTCACCAAGAAAGTCAAGATCAAACCCGGACAGAAAGTACTGAATGTCAAAATGTCGCCCGACGACATCATGTTGTCCGAAGTAGTAGTCAAACCCAAAAGAGAGAAATACTCCCGTAAGAACAATCCGGCTGTGGACTTTATGCGTAAAGTCATCGAACACAAGAAACAGCTGAAACTGGAAGAAAACGACTTCTACCAATACCAGAAGTACGAAAAGATGAAGATGTCGCTAAACGACGTCACCCCCGAAAAGATGGAAAAAGGACTGTACAAGAAATTCTCCTTTTTCAAGGATCAGGTAGAAACATCGCCTAAAACCGGCAAGCAGATATTGCCCATCTCCATCAAGGAGACAGCTTCGCGAACCATCTACCGCAAGGATCCACGCAGCGAGAAAACCATCATCGAAGGTATGAACTCGACGGGTATTGAAGAATTCTTCAGTACGGGCGACATGCTGGGTACGATCCTGAACGATGTTTTCTCGGACGTCAACATCTACGACGACGACATCCGCCTGCTGCAACGCCGCTTCGTAAGCCCCATCGGGCGAGGAGCCATCTCGTTCTACAGATATTACCTGATGGATACACTCATGGTAGATCAGCATGAATGTGTACACTTGACGTTCGTCCCCAACAATTCGCAGGACTTCGGCTTTACAGGCCATTTGTATGTAGTGAAAGACTCGACCTATGCCGTAAAAAAATGTACCATGAACCTGCCTAAAAAAACAGGTGTAAACTTCGTTGAAAGTCTGGACATCGTACAACAGTTCGAACAGCTGCCCGACAGCAACTGGGTACTGACCGACGACGATATGACCGTAGAACTGGCCTTGATGAAAGGTGTTCAGGGACTGGAAGTGCAACGCACGACCAAATATTCGAAATACAACTTTGACGAAATAGAACCCCGCCTCTTCCGCCTGAAAGGAAAAGTCATCAAGGAAGCCAACATGCTGGCCAAGAGCGACGAATATTGGGCTGAAGTACGTCAGGTCCCCCTCACCAAGAAAGAGAGTACCATGGACCTCTTCATGAACCGTATCGAACAGATACCGGGATTCAAAATCATCATCTTCGGCGCCAAGGCACTGATCGAGAACTTCGTGGAAACCGGTAGTAAAGACCATCCCAGTAAGTTCGACTTCGGCCCCATCAACACCATCATCACCAGCAACTACGTGAACGGAGCCCGTTTCCGTCTCAGTGGTATGACAACCGGTAATCTGCATCCCCACTGGAACTTCAGCGGATATGGTGCGTATGGTACACGTGACAAGAAGTGGTTCTACTCCGGCCAGGTGGCTTATTCGTTCAACAAACGCGAATATGTGTTGTGGGAGTTTCCTAAACACTATCTGTCTTTCAAATACACCTACGATGTCATGTCGCCTATGGACAAATACCTGGAGACAGACAAGGATAACATGTTCGTAGGCTGGAAATGGACAACCGTCGACCAGATGTCCTATATCCGTGACGCTACCCTCAACTACGAATTGGAAACAAATTCCGGTTTTTCCGTCAAAGCCATGCTGCGCCACCGCAACGACCAGCCGGCCGGCATCCTGCAATACTGGCGCAACGACGGTGAAACTCCCGGTGTATTGGGCGAAAACAATACGCTGGTCCATGATATCACCACTACCGAACTGGGTGTAACCCTGCGTTATGCCCCGGGCGAAACATTTGTCAATACCAAGCAGCGTCGTGTACCCGTATCGCTGGATGCTCCTCAGTTCACCCTCTCGCACACAATCGGCTTCAAAGGCATATTGGGAGGTGAATACAACTTCAACCTCACGGAGATAGGACTGCGCAAGCGTTTCTGGTTCGGTTCCTGGGGAAAGATAGATATCACAGCCCGTGCGGGTGCCCAGTGGAACAAGGTACCATTTCCGTTCCTGAACCTGCCCATGGCCAACCTGTCATACATCACCCAGCACAACGAATCATTCTCGCTCATCAACAATATGGAGTTCCTGAACGACCGTTACGGTTCGCTGGCCCTGAGTTACGACATGAACGGCAAGCTCTTCAACCGCATCCCCTTGCTGAAGAAACTGAAATGGCGTGAGATGTTCCGCATCCGTGGCTTGTGGGGTACACTGACCGATAAGAACAATCCGTACAAAAGCAACGATCCCGACCTCTTCCTCTTCCCGACCCGCAACGGTATGCCTACCAGCTACGTCATGGGAAAGACGCCCTACGTGGAGGCCAGTGTAGGTATCTATAATATCTTCAAGTTGCTGCACATCGAATACGTGCGGCGTCTCACCTACACCGACATTCCCGGCGTGAAGAAAGACGGTATCCGCTTCATGATCATGATGATATTTTAATCTATAGAACAAACGTGCAACCACTGGCAGAAAGGCTTCGGCCCAAGACATTAGACGAATACATCGGCCAGAAACATCTGGTCGGACCGGGAGCAGTGCTCCGCAAGATGATCGATGCAGGACGCATCTCCTCCTTCATCCTGTGGGGACCTCCGGGAGTGGGTAAAACGACGCTGGCACAAATCATTGCCAACAAGCTGGAAACCCCGTTCTATACGCTGAGCGCCGTGACCAGCGGTGTGAAAGACGTGCGCGACGTGATCGACCGTGCCAAGAACAACCGGTTCTTTTCCCAGGCCAACCCCATCCTTTTCATTGACGAAATCCACCGTTTCAGCAAGTCGCAGCAGGACTCGCTGCTGGGTGCTGTCGAACAGGGCATCGTGACACTGATCGGCGCCACCACAGAAAATCCCTCGTTCGAAGTCATCCGCCCTTTGCTGTCGCGCTGCCAGATTTATGTATTGAAGTCTCTCGAAAAGGAAGACCTGCTGGAACTGCTTCAGCGGGCACTGACAACCGACCATATCCTGCGTGAACGTCACATCGAGCTGAAGGAAACTACCGCCATGTTGCGCTACAGCGGAGGAGACGCCCGTAAGTTGCTCAACATATTGGAACTGGTTGTCGAGTCGGAGACAGACGACACAGTCGTCATCACCGACGACATGGTGACCGAACGCCTGCAACAAAACCCGCTGGCTTACGACAAGGACGGCGAGATGCACTACGACATCATCTCCGCCTTTATCAAATCCATCCGTGGCAGCGACCCCGACGGAGCCATCTACTGGCTGGCCCGCATGGTGGAAGGCGGCGAAGACCCCGCTTTCATTGCTCGCCGCCTGGTCATCTCCGCTTCGGAAGACATCGGACTGGCCAACCCCAACGCCCTGCTCTTGGCCAACGCCTGCTTCGACGCCGTGATGAAGGTAGGATGGCCCGAAGGCCGTATTCCCTTGGCCGAAACCACCATTTATCTTGCCACCAGCCCCAAGAGCAACTCAGCCTACATGGCCATCAACGACGCCCTGGAGCTGGTTCGACAGACCGGCAACCTGCCTGTTCCCCTTCATCTGCGCAATGCCCCCACCAAACTGATGAAGCAGTTGGGCTATGGCGAAGACTACAAGTACGCCCACGACTATCCGGGCCACTTCGTCCGCCAGCAGTTCCTGCCCGACGAACTGAAAGACCACAGCATCTGGCATCCACAGGAGAATGCAGCGGAAGCCAAACATAAGGAACGGATGCAGGCGCTTTGGGGAAAAGAACGCTTTTAATTATTAAGTATAAAGCTGAAAGATTTTATTGAATACCTATGTTAAATATAAAAAATATCATATGAAAATTGTAGCACTCGACGGCTATGCCGCCAATCCCGGAGATCTCTCCTGGGATGAAATGAAAACCTTGGGCGAATGCACTGTCTACGACCGCACTGCTCCCTCGGAACTATTGGAACGTGCCAAAGAGGCCGACATACTCCTGACGAATAAAGTCGTCATAACAGGTGAACACATGGCTGCCCTGCCCCGGTTGAAATACATCGGTGTCATGGCTACCGGATACAACATCGTTGATACGGCAGCTGCCAAAGAACGCGGCATCATCGTCACCAACATTCCCGCTTACAGCACCGACTCTGTCGCTCAAATGGTCTTTGCCCATCTGTTGAATATCGCCCAACAGGTACAACATCACTCGGAAGAAGTGCACAAAGGCCGCTGGACCAATAGTCCCGACTTCTGTTTCTGGGACACACCGCTCATCGAACTGGCCGGCAAAAAGATAGGTCTTGTCGGCTTAGGCAACACCGGCATGCGGACCGCCCGCATTGCCATCAGCTTTGGTATGGAAGTTCATGCCTTTACCTCCAAATCACACTTCCAATTGCCACCCGAAATCAAGAAGATGGAATTGGATGAACTGTTTGCCGAATGTGACATCGTCAGCCTGCACTGTCCTCTCACCGAGCAGACCCGTGAAATGGTCAATGTCCGCCGCCTCAGCCTGATGAAACCCAATGCGATCCTCATCAATACGGGTCGCGGTCCGCTAATCAACGAGCAAGATCTGGCCGACGCACTGAACAGCGGACGTATCTATGCTGCTGGAGTGGATGTCCTTTCACAAGAACCTCCTCGTGCCTACAATCCGCTGCTCACCGCTCGCAACTGTTATATCACCCCGCACATTGCCTGGGCAAGTACAGCTGCCCGCCAACGCCTGATGCAAATTGCGCTGGACAATCTGAAAGCTTATCAGGCAGGCAATCCCATTAATGTAGTAAACAAATAAGCAATTGTATAAAATAATAATCCCTGGCATCCTTTCTTATTCAAGAATGCCAGGGTATTTCAATAAATACAATTGTTTCTATTACCAAGCCCAGTCTGCTTCCTTCCATATACTTTCGACAACATTCTCCACATTGTCAGGTAGGTTACAGAAGAAATCAAGACCTGTATTCTTTTCCAAATCGTCGATGCTAAGGGCATATCCCTTCATAACATCCGAAGGAGCAAAGTTATTATATTCATAACCATAGTCATCACGGTGTTCCATCCAAAAACCTACAGCATGGTATTCACCTCCTTTTTCACTAAGAATGGCCATAAAATAGTATTTTGGACAAGCCAATCCTTTTTTAGTAAAGCCATTGGCATCGGTCTGAGGGAGCACACCATCATTTCCCCTGCGTGTACCCGTAAAGTTCACAAGCAGTTGATCCACTGTCCCCCCTTTCACTACATAAACCTTATCGTATTCTCCCGAACGTGCCCATTTCTGCACAAGAATCTCGAATGAAGCCCAAAATCCGCCATTAAACGAACTCATCTGTGGACTCATATTACTATAAAAGAAAGTCTGCTCATTAGCTTCCTTCGAATATACACGATCTTCAGATGCACACAAATGTCCTTTGTCGAACCCGTCACTTTTGTGGTTGCTTTCTTCGGGACACCAGCCTCCTGGCAGTTCCAAGTCTGTGGCCCATGCATCCGAACGGCTCACATTCTTCTGTGAAGTCGTTTCATCAAAGCTGAAAGCAACCCACGCTGTATGTTTCTTGCTCTCTACCCATTCATAAGCATAATTCAAGATCCTCTTGCCTCCATAAGTTACCGTATGCTCCACATAATAGTTCTCAGGATTCAAATAGGGCATGGAATAATCTGTCACAAACGATTTTCCTTCTATCGGATCATTAGCATTGGCATTTTGAATCTCTTCCTGAATATCTAATTTATATTCGACACCGACTTTATCCATATCCACAAAAGCAATCCTTAATCTCAGGAAAGTACGGGAAGTTGGAAGAGTATAAGATACCCAATATACAGCTCCATCCTTCAACTCAGCTTTAGAATCCCAACCAGACATACTCTCCCATGCAGGCATAGCCGATAAACTGCTAACTCCTTCACAAACAGCAAATGAATAATTTTCACCAGAAAGAAAATTGTCCATCTTTATAATTGGAGACGAAATGGTTTGAATACTCAACTGAGACACATCTGACGTAAACAAAAAAGCAGAGCTCCCTTCCAACGTCTGTTCAATATCCTCAGCTCCCAGTCTCTCAATAACATCTGAAACTTTATACTCTACTCCAACTTCATCTCCAGAAATATAAGCAATCCGAAGTTTCAAATAACGATACTCCGCATCAGTTGTATAACGTATCCAACACGTCGTACCCTCTACGATCGATAATGTATTTTTCCAATCATGCATCGTATCATAATTAGGCATATCCACCAATTTCCGGGCAGCTGACGAGGCAAATACACATGAAGTTCCTTGCAAACTCTTATCCTTTATACCGATTGCAACAGGAAAACCTTCCGGTTGTAAAGCTCCTCCATCAGTTGCCTCGGTCTCATAACCTTTCATTACATAAGTCAAGGAACCCTCTTCCGTCAGTTCAATCTCAGGTTTTACCGGCTGTTCTGGATCTTCAGGCTGTTCCGGCTCAGGAACTTCTGGTTCTGGAAGAATACTCCCACTATCATCTCTACCACATGAAACGACAGTCAAACATACAAACAGAAACAGTATTTTCCAATATTTTTTCATAAGCATAATTCAAATTAAAGCCAAGAAAGGGTGACGAGTTACGTCACCCTTTCTTCTCAGATTAAAACAATCGCAATTTTATTGAGCAACTACAGTACCTGTCCATACATACTTAGCTGTTTCATCATCATATGTAAAAGACATCGCATAATCACCAGCACCGCGGCCTTGATATACAGTATAAACCACAATATAACTCAAGCCTGAATTAGGAACTTCTACGCGTCTTGGCAAAACAATCTCGGCAATACCAAATGCCAAACGCTCATCCATAATAGCTTGTAATTGTTCATCAGTTAAACCGTCATATTCACCACCAACATTATAATACTTTCTCCAAGTATTATACGCATTGTTAATGTTAGGATAATATGTAGAAACACCAAAATAGTATTCCTCTGTATCATACTGTGTACTCTTATATTCCGGCTTATTCTCTAATGACCACTGAAGCAAAGCTTCATAATCACCCTGTTCGAAGTTCAAGGTCAAACTACCGCCAACCAAACGATCCAATACCCAAACAGAACCGTCAAAGGTCATTTCTGCAATCTTTGTTTCAACAGTTACAACATCTTCATACGGATTATAAGGCGCCCAAATTGTTCCATTAAATTTATAGAAAGCATCTTTATCTGACGTACCTCCACTATAAAATTTATATGTAACTTTGCATGTTGTTCCTTCAGCTGCCCAATACGGGAAATTCTCTTTCAAGAATATCGGAAGATAAAAGTCAACATCCATATTCGCATCAAAATTGTCATACTTTCCAGGTTGTCCACTTTCTGTTCCCATACTGTCATAATCTTCCTTAGCCAAGGTGTATTCCTTATCAGCTACAAACGAAGCAATTTCAACAGATTCCCAACCATTCTCTACGCGTTTATAAGATTTCGTTTGATTAGTTGTACTGCCAGAATAATATTTATACGTAACAGAAATAGTTTTCCCAACAGTCATATCAGCATATTTCCCATCCAAAAACGCACGAAGATAAGCATCAACATCCATTCCCGAATCAAAATTATTATACTTTCCGGGTTCACCGTCTCCAGTTCCCATACTATCATAATCATCGTTTGTCAACGTATAATTCACGTCAGCACTTTCAAAACCAGGAGTAACAGTACCACAAAGCACTGATATTTTAGCAGCAGAGCCTTTGTCTGAACTGTAAAACAATTCTGACAGCATGGTATTCAAAGCAGAAGTTAACTCAGCTTTACCTGCATCATCAGTCAGAAAATAGCCATCTGACGGATAGGTACCAGTAAACTCTCCTTCATATTGAGTAACATTTCCGATAGGATTATCATCAAATCCCTCAAAGTTATCTTCATTATAGTCGCAACCTGTAAAAAATAACAGAGAAGCACACAATGTATATAATAAATTCTTTTTCATATTTCAACTATTAAACGTTTAATACGATTAGAAAGCAACTTTCAATCTCAAAGAATAGGTTCTGCCAAATGCATAAAAGACTTCATATGCATTTTCCCATTTACCAGTACCACCATCAGTAGCGTCAACAATATAACGCTGATTGAACACATTTTCCACGTTACCATATAAAGTAGCCTTACATTTACCCAAGGGGAAAGTGTAACTTGCGTTCAAATCCAATTGTCCACCTGACGGTATTTCCCACGGCTGATTTACTGTAACATTGCCACTTGGAGACAACATACTTCCATCCAAATCATAATCAGAATAGTTCTTTGCAAACCATGTATAAGTCAAACCACCACGAAACCCAGAGAAATGAACTTGGGCTCCCAATGCTGCAGTCAACTGAGCAGAACCACCGACCTTTACACCTTTTAAGTTTACAGTAGACTTAGCATGATCTTCAGCCTGAATACCTGAAGCTAAATCACCTTGAAGGTTCTTCAACGGTTGTCCCAAGCTATTATAATAGTAACCGGTAGAATTACTATCCCATTGCCAATCACCCAAAGAGAACATTCCATTGATATCCAACCAGCGAGTAGGATTTGCAGTCAAGTCAAGTTCTACACCCATATGACGTGCATCCACACCCTGCATATTAATACTATAACGATCCACAACTTCATTGTTCTTCACAATATCACCACCTTTGGTCATTGTCTTATCCATCCAACGTGTGTAATAAGCATTCAAATTCACTGCCATAAAACGAGAACGATAACCATAACCAAGTTCTGCCGAGAAGATCTTTTCATTTACAGCATCCGGGTTTGTTGCATTACTTGTTGCTGCCGAAAGGAAAGCTCCATAAGAGAAATAAGGAGCACGACTAATATAACCAATATTTGCAAATACATTATGATTGTCGGTTATGTTAAAATTGGCACCACCCTTAGCTGTGTAACCAAGGAAGTTCACCTTTTCAGACTTGGCATGAGCTGCATCATAATAGAAACGGTCATAACGCCAATATGTTGTATTTGAAAGAGAACCGGCAACAAAGGCACTTAGTTTGTCGCGGTTGTATTCAGCCTGCGCAAAAGCACCTTCTGACACCGTATATCCATCATAATCGCGATAAACAACATCACCGACCGTCAGCTTCTGATGAACGAAATTAGGATCTGAAGCAGCAGCATTATTCGCAACCTTCACACTCTCACGAGAGTCTACATCCATAAAGAACTTACCACCAAACAAATCGCTGATTTCGTTTGTGTGAGTACCTTTATAGTAACGGAAGTCAACTCCACCATAAAAATCAACATATTCACCAAATTTAGTTGTATATGTAGAAACTAAGCCATACCAATTATGATAATTCTTAGAGATAGACATCGCATACAATGAACCATTCATGCTTTGTTCATTCAATTCTTCCATCTGATCGTACGCAAACGTGCCATCCGCATTACGGAATTTGGTAGACAAAATACCTTTATTGGCGGCGTACCAATCTGAACGACTTGCACCAAGCTCTGTATTAGCTTGACCACTCGTACCGTAACCACGGCCAATAGACACATAAGCTACAGTACTCAAAGAAGACTTATGGTCAATCTGCCATTGGTGATTTAATGAAATCTGAGGTTTATTATATTTGTTTTGGTTCTGATTAAAAGCTACTCCATTTTTTCTATATCCAAAAGAAGGGTTGTATTGATAAATATCTTCAGGATCTTCAACATATTGTTTCACTTGCTGCCAACCACTAATAGTCAAACCATTCGCATTGTTTCGCTGATTATGCCATTGTGGAGCTCCAAAAGCTGTCAAACTCAACTGATGATTTTCATTGAAACGTTTGGTCAAATTAACGAACCAGTTATAAGCTTCAAAATCGGTGCTCTGAACATATCCGTCACCCCAAGTCTTGGCACCCAGCAAAGTCAAAGCCCAGCCCGATTTACTCATACCCGTAGAAAGAGAGAACAACATCTTATTGTAACCGTTATTACCCATCGCGTATGAAACCGTACCACCTTTTTCAGCATCAGCACCTTTTGTTACAATATTAATAGAACCACCGACAGAAGGAGCAGAAACTTTAGAAGCACCTAAACCACGCTGAGTCTGCGTACTACGAGTCACATCAGACAAACCAGCCCAGTTAGACCAATATAAACCACCCCATTCCATATCATTCATGGGAACACCATTAATAAGCACGGCAACGTTCTCGCTCTTGAAACCACGCATTCTTAATTCTGAGTCACCAAAAGCACCTCCTTTTTTTGTAGCATAGACACCCGGTGTCGTTTTCAATATTTCCGGAAACTCTTGTGTACCTAAACGTTCTTCGATAAAGGCTGGAGTCACCGTCGACACAGCTACTGGAGTCTTGCGGGCAATAGCTACAGATGAAGTGATAACCACATCGTTTAGCATCACAGCATCCGGCTCCATCTTGATAACGCCCAAATCTACAGAAGCACCCTTACGAGTAACTTTCTGTTTCAGGTCCTTGTAACCCACATACTTGAAAACCAAAGTCGCATTGGGAGCAACCGCTTGCTTGAAATAACCGTCAATGTCGGTCACTGAACCTTGCGTGGTACCTTCTACCATAACGGCAGCACCAACCAACGGCTCGCCTGTCTCAGAGTCTACAAGCTGACCTTTCACTGTAGTGGTCTGAGCAAAAGCAGACATACTGCACACAGACATTACTGCAATCAACAGGAAATGAATTAGATTTCTTTTCATAATTCCGTTTTTAGTTAATAGATCATGTTAATTAAACATTAATTTATGTTTCTTCCTGCAAATATAATGAATATAATCCATATAAATATTACATCTACACTACATTTTTTCAAGAAGAGAAAGACTTTTTTAAAGAAACATGGCTACAAACATCTACAACTAAAAACGAAACGGCACGAACCCCCAAATAGAAAATCTATTTATCAGGGCTTCGTGCCATTCAAATTCGAATATAATACTGCAAACAGACGATTATAATCAGTCTTCCATCAGCTTACGATAGCGCACGCGCTTAGGTTCTTCCTTACCAAGGCGCTTCTGCTTATTCTCCTCGTACTCCGAATAGGAACCTTCGAAGAAGAACACATTCGAATCGCCTTCAAAGGCCAGGATATGCGTACAGATACGGTCGAGGAACCAACGGTCGTGACTGATGACCACGGCACAGCCGGCAAAGTCCTCCAAACCTTCTTCGAGCGCACGAAGGGTGTTGACATCGATATCATTGGTGGGCTCGTCGAGAAGCAACACATTACCTTCTTCCTTCAGTGCCATAGCCAGATGCAGACGGTTACGTTCACCACCAGAGAGCACACCACAAAGCTTTTCCTGATCGGCTCCCGAGAAGTTGAAACGAGAGAGGTAGGCACGGGCATTGATATCGCGACCACCCATGCGGATCAGCTCGTTACCACCCGAAATAACCTGATAAACACTCTTGTTGGGATCGATATCCTTGTGCTGCTGATCCACGTAGGCTACCTTCACGGTCTCGCCTACCTCGAATTCGCCCTTGTCTGGCTTCTCCAATCCCATGATAAGGCGGAAGAGCGTAGTCTTACCTGCACCGTTCGGACCTATGATACCCACAATGCCATTAGGTGGAAGCATGAAGTTGAGATCGTCGAAGAGCAGTTTATCGCCAAAGGCCTTGGCCACGTGCTTGGCCTCAATAACCTTATTACCCAGTCGCGGACCGTTTGGGATGAAGATTTCCAGCTTTTCTTCCTTCTCCTTCACATCCTCGTTCAGCAATTTATCGTAAGAATTCAAACGGGCTTTACCCTTAGCCTGACGGGCCTTGGGCGCCATACGCACCCATTCCAACTCGCGCTCCAGCGTCTTGCGGCGCTTGCTGGCCGTCTTCTCTTCCATTTCCATGCGTTTGGTTTTCTGTTCCAACCAGCTGGAGTAGTTGCCCTTCCAAGGAATACCTTCACCACGGTCGAGTTCCAAAATCCATCCGGCCACGTGGTCGAGGAAGTAGCGGTCGTGCGTCACGGCAATCACCGTACCCTCGTACTGCTGCAAGTGTTGCTCCAGCCAGTCGATAGACTCGGCATCGAGGTGGTTGGTCGGCTCGTCCAGCAACAGGATGTCCGGCTTCTGCAGAAGCAGACGGCAGAGAGCCACACGACGACGTTCGCCTCCTGACAGATGTTCCACCGACTGGTCTTCGGGCGGGCAGCGCAAGGCGTCCATGGCACGCTCCAGCTTGCTGTCCAAGTTCCACGCATCTGTCGCATCGATGATATCCTGCAGTTCCGCCTGGCGAGCAAAGAGCTTGTCCATCTTCTCCTGATCCTCGTAATACTCGGGCAAGCCGAACTTCTGGTTGATTTCCTCATACTCTGTCAGCGCATCAACAATGGGCTGAACACCTTCCATCACCACTTCCTTCACAGTTTTGGCAGGATCCAAATAGGGCTCCTGTGCCAGATACCCGACGGAATATCCGGGTGAGAACACCACTTCGCCCTGATAGGATTTATCCAACCCGGCGATAATCTTCAGCAAGGTAGATTTACCCGAACCGTTCAGACCGATAATACCTATCTTCGCTCCATAAAAAAACGAAAGATAAATGTTCTTCAGCACCTGCTTGTTGTTCTGCTGAATAGTCTTGTTCAGACCTACCATTGAAAAAATAATCTTCTTATCGTCAACTGTTGCCATAGAATGATATGTATATATTAAATAAGTATAACTATCCAAGCTACTCCGCTCCATAATAGGCAACGGAAGAAAACTCCTGTGCAAAGATAAGAAAAAAAGAGAAAAAAACTTTGTTTCTTCAAAAAAACTCCCTATCTTTGCACCCGCTTAACAGCAATAAGGTTTGATTCGCTAGCTCAGCAGGTAGAGCACAACACTTTTAATGTTGGGGTCTTGGGTTCGAGCCCCAAGCGGATCACTGAAAGAAGGGACTTGAAAAAGTCCCTTTCTTTTTCCAAACTCCTCATCGCCTTTGACTATCAAAGGGTTAGAAATCAGAATCAGGTTTTTCACTTAGAGTGTGGCACCAATAAAAAAAAGAGAAAAGGTGACACCGTTGGACATAAAAAGCCACTTTAGGACGGTTTTTGTGTTACAGCAGTTGTGTTACACTTCTCACAAATGTGTTACACTATGAACAATAGAGTTCGAACAGTTTTCAACAGACGAAAACAAGCAAGTGATACCACTTGTGCAGCCGTAGAAATCGTTGTCTGTCTGGGTCGTGAACGTTTCTACTTTTCAATCGGTATCTTTCTGAATGCCACTCAATGGCTGGATGGTAAGGTAATCAACCATCCCAAGGCAGCCATTTTCAACGAACAGATTCAAAAGAAGGTAACGGAGTTTGAACGTATCATCATTGCTATGGAAGTAAATGGTGACGATATGACCACCCAACAATTCAAAACCTATCTGTCATCAGATGGCAGCAACCGACGCAACTTCATGGCATGGATGCGCGAACGTATTCAATCCCGCAAAATGAGAGAAGGAACGCGCAAGGGACATTTGACCACTTATAAAGCCCTTCAGCGTTTCGGCAAATTCAAGACATTCGATGATGTAACCCTTACTCACATCTATGAATTTGATATGTTCATTCGTGAAGAAGAGACTTACACATCTACAGGCAAGCTCATTGAACGTAGTCAGGCAGCCATCCACAATTATCACAAACGATTCAAGAGTTACGTCAGCGAAGCCTTCCGTTTGGGGCTTATCAAAGAGAATCCATACAACCGCTTCCAAGACAAACGTGGTGAGAAGGGCAAACGCCCACATCTCACCAAAGACCAGATAAAACGGTTGATTGCCATTCGTGAAGAGTCTGCAGACAGAGTAGCCAATAAATACCTTGACTTCTTCCTCTTCCAAATTTTTACGGGCATGGCGTATAGCGATGCCAAGTCGTTCGACTATACCCAGCACATCATCACGGTAGATGGGCATGCTTACATTGATGGGCATCGAATGAAAACAGGAGAGGAATTCATCACCCCAATCCTTCCCTATACCCAAAAGATTTTGGAACGGAACGACTACAAACTTCACATCACTTCCAACCAAAAGTACAACCAATTCCTGAAAGGTGTCGGTTTGGCTCTCGGTTGCAGTTTTCTTTTGACCACCCATGTGGCCCGCCACACCTTTGCCTGTACCATCAGTTTAGGCGAAGGAATCCCTAAGGAAGTTTTGCAGGTAATGATGGGACATTCTTCCATCAGAACAACCGAACTCTATGCCAAGCTTCCCATGGAGTTCGTCACCCGTAATCTTGACAAAAAGCTTTTCCATATTTGGGGATAACACTTCCTATTAAGCGTAAGAAAAGCCGCATTGCACCACCTGAAACGAGAGGTCAATGCGGTATCTCTTTTTCCATCCCATTTCTACGTTCGGGCTTGCCCGTTATCCACACAAAAACATAGTTGGGTAGCCTAATTCCCCGAAGTGATAAATCACACGGGTGGAGTGTACACTGGAATCAGCAAGCTGAGTAGAGGATTATGTAGACAAACCATCTATAAACATCGAAAAGAAGGTCATAAAAAAGGTCATCACTGTGACCTTTTTTTGTGACCTTTTTTAATCTTGCTTATTTTCAGCAATCACTCATTACCATTTACAATTTTCCAATGTCCACCTTTGGCAGCACCCTCACGTTGTATAAGTCCTAATTTCTTTAAGCGATCAAGATTATACTTGATACCATCCTCTGTTGAATTATCTATATGTAAGGCCAAATCTTTACGAGATGCAGCAGGATTTATCGCCAAGTAAGCCAAAATATCTTTCTGCATCTTGGAAAGTTTCTGGGTAGTTTTCTGGGTAGTGTCTAAGTTGGTGTCTGAGTTAGTGCCTAAGTTGGTGACTAAGTTAGCAGATGCATTAGGTCGTTTGAATGTAATCTAAACAAGTAAACCATCCGTTCTATATTCAAGTTCTGAAATCTTTTCATGTAAAATCGATGTGTGTTATTACGCAAAGAAATGTTTCTTGAAAAAGGCAGATATTTTGTGATTAGCTCTAAATAAAATAAAAAACGAAAAGAAATTTACCATATTATTTGTTGTGTTGAAAAATATATCTATCTTTGCACAAACTTAAAATAAGTGAAGCATGAAACTCAATAAAATAAAAATTTCGGGTATTTTCAATCTGAAGGATGTCGAAATATCTTTGGATGATTTAAGTGCATTGATTGCGCCTAACAATTATGGCAAAAGTAATGTGCTTCGTGCCATTGATTTCGGTGTCTTTTTTATGGAGGCTTCTTTAAAGAGAAAGTTATCATTGATGCGCAATCGTTCTCTCATACCCATTAATACAGCTTTGGAAGGTACTCCGTTTTCTTTTGAATTGGAAGGAGAATTTTCTAATGGAGAGAAAACATTCAGCTTTGTTTACGGCTATTCTTTTGAGTGGTGGAAGACCTCAAAAGATGATGGCGCCAGAATTATAGGTGAATACTTAAGAATGAAATCAGATGATGACTTGAAGTTCAGAAGTTATATCAATCGTGAAGATACGAATGTTGCTTATTATTTGGCTTCACCAACTGGCCGTTGTTCCAAACAACTTCTTGTCGATAACAATATATTGGCATTAAATAAATTGGCTAATTTTGATGACCTTTTCTATATTGACTCTATTCGTCAATTGAACAGATTGGATGTTCGGGAAATAGGCACTTTGCAACATCCGGATAGCTTGTTTAACATGATAGCACCGGACGATGATGTGAATGAGTTAAGTTTGGATTATCCTCGTGAGTCCAAAGTTGGCTATTATCTAAATAGTTTGAAAAAACTTGCTCCCAATAAATACGAATTACTGAAAGATGTAGTAACGGGACTATTGGTAACAATTGAGGATTTTGAACCTGTACAAATAGATTTACGTAAAGATGTAGAAGAGGAGGAAACGAAAGATTTGCCTTTCCGTTTACCGGAAACCTTTTACGATGTTCGTGTAAAGGAAAGATACAATAACCAATATACTTCCATCAGTCGCATTTCTTCAGGGTCAAAGAAAATATTCTTTATCCTAACTTTGGTGATAGCTGCGGAAATAAATAAGATTCCATTGCTTTTGTTGGAAGAGTTGGAGAATTCCGTACATCCAAGACTATTGCAGAACCTGTTAACGGCAATTGTGCAATTAGCGGGCGATACCAAAGTGCTGATTACAAGCCATTCACCTTATTTGATTAAGTATTTGGAGCCGACTAAGATGAAATTTGGTATTCCTACCGAATTGGGGGTTGCCGATTTTCGAAGCCTCAAACCCAATAAGGTAGCCAAGGTATTGAAGAATGCATCAGCGGAAGAAGTCTCTGTGGGTGAATATATGTTTGAGATGTTACTTGACATGGATTGTAACGATGAGTTGATTAACGAATATTTCAAGTAATGGGAAAAGGACAATCAAAATCACATATAGTTATATTCGTCGAAGGAGACACGGACCAGATATTCTTCGAAGGCCTGTTGGAATACTATCGGAATCATTCTTCTACTCCCGTTCATTCATGTGAAGTGAAGAATTTAAAAGGTGTGTCCCGATATACAAGCAAGGTTATAGGCAAGCTTAAAAATGAGATTTGTCCTAAGGCTCGCAAGAAAGGTATGGAAGTGAAAGCAGTTTGTTGCAGCTACGACACCGATGTCTTTGAATTTGCAGAACGCCCCATCGTTGATTGGAAGAAGGTGGAACGTGAAGTAAAAGCATTGAAGATACAGAACTTCTGCCAGATTAAAGTGGAACGTATGATAGAGGACTGGATTTTGGATGACATAGCAGGACTTTCCAGATATTTGAAACTGAATGAAGTTCCAAAGTTATCAGGTGATAATGCCTTTAACAAAATCCAAACTCTGTTCAAACGGGCTAACAAAGTTTACTTGAAAGGCATAAGTATAAAAGGATTTGTTGGAGAAATGGATTTTACACCAATCCGCAAATGCCGCAAATCAGCATTGAGTGAACTTGAAACATTGTTGAACGTAAATATAGATTAGGCCGATGAAATAGTAGTACTGTGACTATAAAAAAGAAGGAGAAAGCACCGCCAAGTAACCTCTCCTTCCAGAAAATTTAATATGGTTGTAATATTTTCCGACAGAATAGTCACCTGTCGTTCTTACAAATACGCTGCAAAGGTAAGGCTTTTATTTGGTTTTTACAAATTTCAGCCTCCTTTGTTGCCTATCTACAACCCTCCGGCAAGTTCTTGTCGCCGTATTTCATTAACAATTTATTAATGCTAAAAGTTTTCTTATGATAAAGAAAAATCAGCATGTTGTCCCCGTTGGTACTAAATGGGGAGTGAAAGGGGAGGGTAATTCTCGATATACAAAGGTTACCGATACTCAGAGAGAAGCTATGGTTGTAGCCCGTACGATTGCACGGAATATGCAATCAGAGTTAGTAATTCATGGAAAAGATGGTCGTATTCGCCAAAAGGATTCTTATGGCAATGATCCGTTTCCACCAAGAGGGTAAATATATGAAATTAGTAGTATTTAATGTCGGAAGCGCACTTTGTGTTTATGCGGAACATCAAACAACTCGAATAGTATTTGATATTGGGAAAGGAAATAACTTTTCACCAGTTAATGATTTTCTTTTACCTTTATATGAAAAAAGAGGAGAGCATAGATTGAAAAATAGAAATAATAGATATGGTATTAGTCAATTAATTGTTAGTCATCCACACAAAGATCATATTTCTGATATACAGGAATTTGATAAAAATTTTTATGCACATTTGTTGACAACGCCCAATTCTAAATCACCGAATGGAAATCCTCAAAATATTAATTGGAGAAAAATTACAACTCCTGACGATCCTGATGTGAAATATTTAAAACGAATGAAGATAGGAAGAAATTTACCGTTAAGAAGTTTTGATAGTGAACATCTTAAAATAGGTTATTTATGGCCATTAGATGTTGAAAACAACTCAGAACTTCTCAATGAGAGTTATACAAATAACGTAAGTATAGTATCCTTCTTGTCATTCGGGAATTATCGTGTTTTCTTACCTGGAGATTTGCAGAAGTTGGCAATGGGTGAATTTCTTAATAAAAAAACATCCATAAGAAATTCTTATGCAGAATCCATTAGAACAGAGTTAGCAAATGGAGTAGATTTTCTTATTTGCCCTCATCATGGTTTGAAATCATCCTTTTCTGTTGATTTGTTTTCATCGATGAAGGATGGAAAAACAAATAAATTGAATATCATCCCCGAAAAGTCTCTGTCAAGCGATGATGTAAGAACAGTTGATAGTCGCTATAGTACTTCTGAATATTGTAAAGGTAACAATAATCTATCTACTAAAGATAAACCTGTTTATCAAAGAAAGACTAGTAATGGTCATATTTACATAAACGAGAATGGTGATGTTGAGGTGCTAACTGATATAACTGATGTTATAAATCGTTTTTTATCGTAATTTGTAAAGCCGCTCTAAACTATGCAGAGCGGCTTTTATCTATTCGGTCACTAATTTGTCGAATTTTCTTTTTATAGGAAAAAATACAAATGAAAAAAGCTATGACATAAAACAAACATTCTGCAACTATCATAGATATATATATTGAAACGTATTTATCATATAAGAGACATATGAAAAACACGAATATGGCCATAGCAATATTTCTACAAACATTAGCTTCCTCCAAAAGAATAGGTATTTTTGCATCTTTAAATGATGCTTCCAAATATTCATTTTTATTTCTCCATTTTAAGAACTTCTTATTATTCCAATGAAGCCGAATAAGAAGTGGTTCCAAAAAAAGAGATGCTAATTTGGCAATAAATAATCCCATCACATAGCACACAATGAGAGTCTTTAAAATACTCTCGTCCACATATCCAAGTTGGGTATAATGGCATAATAACATATTGT
Source organism: Bacteroides togonis (assembly GCF_900130135.1). NCBI lineage: Bacteria > Pseudomonadati > Bacteroidota > Bacteroidia > Bacteroidales > Bacteroidaceae > Bacteroides > Bacteroides togonis. Next base: position 1,004,729 of record NZ_LT670820.1, read on the forward strand.
ATACAAAACCTACAAGAAGATAATTGTATAAATTATAAGACGATATTTTAGACAATAGTTCGCTCATTTTATTAACGTTTTTATTCCTCCTCCAACTTCAACCCCAATTGTTGGGCAGATTCCTTCACTACTTTATAAATCTGTGCAGATTCATCGAGCGGTTTGGATGAAGTTGATTTTGCTTTAAATGAAACTTCTATTTCCAAATTATTTTGGCTTAATGGAACAACAAAACTAGAGAATAGCTGCGTCCATTGCTCAACAGGTACTTTACCGGAAACTTTGATAGATTTGAACTTGCGAACAATAGGAACTGGCGTCTCGCCTGATTGTCCTTCCGCAGTATCAGTTGCGGGTATTTCACTACCCGTAGAAGTGTCAGCCTCAGTGTTAGATAATTCTTCATGCTTAGGCATAACGGATTTATCCACCAACCAATATTGACGGTCTTCAATATTCAATCCAAAGACATCTTCACGATGATAGATGCGTGAATAGTTTCCTTCTTCACCGAATGCTACGTTGAATTCCCCATTGTAACAATACTTTTGAATCGTGTTGACAACAGCATCACGACTTGTTATCATTGGTTTATCATCGTATTGCAGGAATGCTTCGTACAATGCTGTTACATTGATTGGGCTGTCGATAGTCGGATACAGACGATTCGTTTTCAGTGTTCCTATACCTATAGAACGTATCAGCCATTCTTCTTCAATAATGGCATCCAGCAATTTTTCAGTGATTTGCGTTTGCATATCGCGAGCAAAGTCACGCAATTCAACAGCTTCCAATCCGTCTGTCACTGAGTAGCGCATGGCTATGTTATAGACAGAGATGAGCTGTGCATTGGCTTGTGCATTGGCTTCGTTCTTCTTATCTGCAATGTCCCGTTTCTGATCTGTATCCAACTGACCACTGTATTCGTGTTGCACCCGTTCACAAGCCAAATACTCTGTCAGCTTGGATTGCAACAATCCAAGTTGGCTTTCCGAACAAGTCAAATAGAAAATGGTGTTGCGGAAAATACGTTGACTTGTACCTTTCTTCGTAGCTATCTGCTCTACATGGTTTTCAACCTTCTTGCTGATGGAAGTCGCTTGTGTGGCATAGTCAGGACTCAATATGACCAATGTCAACGTCTTCTGTTCAGGAACATCACTGGACGGATTTATCAATACTCGAAGTTGACTGTTTCCATTGATTTGGCTATTCAAGCGTTTCAGTATTTCGGCCTTTACATCGTTGGCAGAAACTTCTGACTTGGCACTATTAATTAATATATTAATGTTAGGCTTGGCTTGGAACCAATAGCTCTTAGTGCCAACGTTTGTGGCATATAAATAATAAGCGACTCGCTCCAATTTGTTGAGTGCATTATTAATTTCACTATGCTGGAATGCTGATGGACGAAGCATACAAAGTTTTAATTGTTCGATGCTTAATCCTTTGCTTTGTGAGCCACCGATGCTGCCCATTAATAGTGTTGTTGCGATACCTTGTGCTAAATTGTATTTGAAAGTATTGCTTTGTGGATCTTCATTGTCAATTTTATACGCATTGCTTGATGTTCCGATGATATCAGCATGCATCACCGTTTCCCACTGGCTTCCCATCAAGCTGGTAATTGTACTCGTCAATGTAGGCAGATTGGTCAAGTTGACATCAGAAGTATGTATCAATGCTTGTGAACCACTCAATGAACCTCTGCGATTCCAAAGGTCTTTGATGATAGACGCCAACAAGCGCAACACACCACGAGTTCGTTGGAAGCGCGAGTCGTTACCCCATTTCAAGCGGAACATATCTATCAGTTCGGGATGGAACGGGTATGCCTTGCGCATTTTGTTGATGTAATCCGTGCGGTCTGCTTCGACTGGTAAGTCCGAACGTCTGTTATGATACGTATTCTTATATCGTGTCAATACCTGTTCTATCACCTCTGGATTACCAACGTTTTCAAATAGGCGACGGCGAACCACTTCAAAGATTTCTTCGTCATCTACAGGTTTTATACCAGTACCCACACGTACAATGCGGTTTTCAAGGGACGAAAGAATTTGTTGTCCGATTTCTGATGATGCCACTTCAGTTGCACTGGCTGGCAGGGTTGCTATTAATACACATTTGGGAACTGCTGCAACCGATTCGGTCAATGTCTGCAAGAAACTTACAGTCTGTGTATAAAGTGTTCCTTTGCCCACAATCGTTCCATTGGCTTTGTTGCAATAGTCGGCCAGCTCATCCACCAATATCAGCGAAGGAGTATGCTGTTCTAGGATAGGTTTGAAAATGGAAGATGTCGGAGCCGTCCTGCTTTCATCATTGGCACGTACCTTATTATATCCTTCCACTCCTCCCAACTGATAGGCGAGTTCTCCCCATAGGGTATAGATGGTGATACCTTCGTTGGTAGTGCGCCCTTGTACTACGTCGGTTGTATTGTTCGTGAATACAGCAACCTTGGCGTTATCAAAATTGGGAACTACACCCTCTTGCAACAAATTGGCAGTATAGGCCGAATTCAGCAATGAACGTCCTGCATTGGCTATATGAAAGAGTGAAATCAAGGTATGTGTCTTACCACCACCAAAACCCGTTTGGAGTGATACAACCCGGTTTTCACTTTCTTCACCATTCAAAGCGCGAATAACCCGGTTTGCAATATCGCGAAGTCCGGCTGTAACGTAAGTCTTTTCAAAGAACATAGTAGGATTGCTATAGACTTCCTGACCGATTCCCAAGGCCACTTCGCTCAGGTTTGCTGCAAATACCGATTCATCCAAAGCACTGTTACGAATATCATAGTGAGGATATACGTTGGTAAACCAGGCTGGGATAGGTGCATCCTCACGCAATGCATTTACCTGTATGTTGGTGACAGGTTGAGGTATAGTCGCGGTTGGTTGGACTATCGTTTGTGTCTGTCCCTTGATGTTATCTATCTCCGTCACCAGTTCGTCCATCTTCATTAACTTGGCGGCTTGTTTGATGTAGAGATAGGCACCTTCTATCTCTTCGTTGTCCAAGGCTTGGTAATGGTTACACTTGTTACGGATGTCCTTTAGTTCTTGCAAATAGCTGATGAACTTGTTGGCTTTGTCGAGATTTTCAAATTCCAATCCTAATTCCCGTTTGAATCCAATGGCGAAATCCGGCAAGTTGTTGTAGTCAATGAAATACATGCACGATTGGTTTTCGCCTTGTGCTCTCATGGCTTGGTTCCAAGTAGTTTGTCTTGCCGGTTTTAATCTGGCAAAAAACAATCCTTCCCATGGTTCATTAGGGAAATGTTGCTGTAAGAAACTTACCACAAATGGACGCATGGCATCCAAAAATATGCCTAATGCTTTATGTATCTTGTCATTCATAACTTTCAGGTATTAACGGGTTATTCAAATAATGTTCCTTGGGTATAGGTTATTTCGTCACTACAATGCTGTATCAAGTCGGCAGAGTTGGAAATCAATCCTTGTACTTGTGTCAAATCATCACCTTCGGGAAGCAGTTCTTTCAATGATGCCAATACTCGCCAGAAAGGACTGCTTGCTTCGCTGCCAACTATCTTGATGTGTCGTAATATTTTGCCTCGGTCACCACTATGCCAATTGTCCATAGCCCGGTGTACTTGGTCAATCAATGGGTCGCTGGCTTCTATACCGAGTTTGTCTTTCACTACACGCTCTTTGTAGGTTGCTAAATGTTGCTTGTTGCCTGTACGGATAAGTAGATGCTTGTCAAAGATGTCGCTGATATTTACGCTCATTCCCACACGAGCAAATTTGGCGGCATCGTCAAAATCTGTATCGCCCATGCCATTCATCTGTAGCCAACCGATGTAGAAACGGGTGTATTCATCCAAACCTTCGAAACCTCGCAAAAGAGCATTGAAAGCGGATAATTTAGCAAGTTCTAATAACTCACCCACTGTAACTTCACTGCCGTCAGCTTTTTCTACTGTTTCATATTTACCAAATTCGCTTACAGCTTGACCAAAGCAAGCGGTAAGCAAGTCTGCACCACGGAAACCAAGTTCATAAAGTGCATTTACTTCTTCGGTAACTTTGGCTTCAATAGCTTTTTTTACTCGTTTAAAACTTTCAAAGCCATTGCGTTCAGAAGGACGACATGAAACCGTGACAGAACTTTCCAGATAAGCCATTTGCGATTTTAATGCTCCTGTCATTTCTGTGTCCATAGGCCAACTTCCCGTTATATTCATCTGAGAACCAATGATGGAATTACATAAAGTTGTCCATGCTTCCGTACTTTGATGAGCAAACATAATGCTCACAATATCATTCGTTTGATATTCTATAGTTCTAAATATATCCGTCAGTTTCCTTTCAAAATGTTCTTTTGCCTTGTCAATGCTATTACCGTGATGATGCTTTAAGGCCGTACATTCATCGGTTTTGGGAGTCTGAGGAGTTGCAAAATTTAAAGGATACAAAGTTCCTAATGTTCTTTTAAGCCATACATAGAAAAATTCTGATATATCAGCGTATGCTATCGCATCGTAATAAGGCGGATCAGTTACGACTGCATTTAATGATTTTTTCTCAAATTGTGATTTCTCTCCACTAGATGCATTTTTCAAAATAGCGGCAAAAGGATAATCACACTCAGATTCAATATAACGTGTTAACCATTCTAATTGATTCAATGCACTTCCAGAACTAGAACAAAAAGGATTTGATTCTGGATAATCAAAAACCATTGGAATAGCTTGTCTTCCCATTGGACGTTCTAATTTTTCACCTCCTATATGCCACACACCAAAAGATGTGTTGGCTATAGCTATTCTATCTACAAAAATTGCTAATAGAGTGGCTAAAGCTTTATCGTAAGATGTGTTTCTCTGTATGGATAATAGTTTTATTTGACGAACTAAATTGTTCAAGAAAAATATTTGTCTTTCAGAAAACATTTCACCATACAATTCAATTCCCCAACCAGGAGTATTAAAGTTTCGATTATTACCAACCTCCATACGTTCTGTTGGCCGTTCTTGGTTCTTAGGAACGTACTCTAGAGATTCAAATTCCGCTCTGTTAGGCAAACGATAATCTTTTCCTATTGGTGATTCAGTTATAACGGCAAGAAGTCTTTCACGTGTCTTTTTTGCCTTGAACTGTTCTTTCAATTGTTCCGTTGTAGTAACACTTCCACAGCAAGGACAAGTTAAAACACAACGATTATTCCATCCAGGTAAATTTTTCTCATCATATTTCCCATGCTTTATTTCAAATTGAATGTCCGTTCCATTGATAATAGGATTCAGATATACCTTTTTTGACTTGGTATTGGCCAAATAGAATTGTTTCAAAAGAGGCACCTCTGCCCTACAAGATGGATTGGAGCAAGTAGCAGTACGTGCCCAATAATAAGCGACAGGTTTATTACCCTTTTCATCTGCAGGATAAAGATGACCTACTTCAGCCTCTGTCGTAGCCAATAATTTCTTGGCATAAAATTCCACATCAAACGAAAGGCGGTTTGGTATTTCCACATTACCTGTAGGCATAACGCCAAACTTCTCTGTATAAAGCTTTACTCCTTCCTTACCGTAAAGAGCCATAAACTCTTCGTGGGTATAAGTGATGGGCTTGCCATACTTTTGCGGGAATTCTACAGAACCTTTCTCTATGATATGTGCCACCGGATTAATGTCGTTACCATACGAACAACATCCCAGTCGGGCTGCTTCCAATGGGATGGCACCACCGCCAGCAAAGGGGTCGAATACGCTTGGCATCCGATTTTGGAAACTCTCTATAGCGGCTTGCAAGGCCGTTTCTTTAACTTCTACATCTGCCGAAGCAAGATGACGGTTAGGGGTGTTATACAAATTATTTTCAGCTTCTTTGATAGCATTGAAAGCCAAATCAAACTCTGTGGCCAGTTCTTTGTAAGATGCCTCCGGATGACGCTCGGCATTATAAGCCACCCATATCAGCAAACGGGCCAAGCGAAGCACAACTGGGTCGTTCTTGCTTTCCCATTTGATCAAACAGCCTTCTTGTATTTGGTCTTTGGATGGTGTTGATTTTCCAGCCAACATATTCAGTTGACACTGGTGTGAGAACTTACCAATAAACATCAATAGACGGTTGCGAAGTGTATCCGGCATCGGGTCATAGATGGCAGTATAAGGAATATCAGGATAAGGTGCATAGAGCAAATTGTTTGCCAACATATCTTGTACGGCATCACAAAAAGCTTTCGGACAGTTGGCGTCCAAAGGGTCGGGTACCAAGCTGGCAAATATGACCGCACGACATACAGGCAGTGGACGGCGTGCCCACCACAGGTGCAAAGTTGATATATGTCCGTGACGGATAGATTTGTCTCGCACGCTCTCTGCCGAGATTTCCTTAATCGGCAAGGCAACTTCTATGAGTTTTTTGGCTTTTGTCATAGTATGATGTTTTTCTTTTATTCCTTTATGTATTTTTGTTGCCACTCTTCCAATGGCAAGTAATATTGAACTCCCTTCGACATCTTTTCAAACGATAGACGTTCGGCCGGGTTCTGTATGCGATATAGTGTAGGAGTGGTTTTGCAATTCACGACAATGTAGAGCCATGCTTTGTTTCCCAATTGAGCCAAACGGTTCCATTCATTTTCAGAAAGTATGACACCATCGGTAGTTGCACGACCTTTCACCTCGATGTAGCGTTTCATTTCGTAAGCATCGATGCTCTTGATGTCGTAGCCCAAATTCTGTTCCGACACATCTTCGGGAGTACGTCCTTGACTCGTTTCATATTCCATCGCAAATTGCATGGCAATAGCTTCTACCTCTTCATCACGCTTCATGTGGAAATGTTGTTCGTATTCCACTTGCGAAAGCGGCACCACGTAGGCACATCCAATAATTTCAGGTTCTTTGGGTGATACCTCGGTCATCTGACCCATTTCCGCAATACGCTCTTCCCGTTTGTGCATCAACTCCTTTTTCCGCTCAATCTTATGCTGTAACTTTTCTTGCAACTTCATATCCCCCATGAATGCCTTCATCTGCATTTCATTGATGGCAATATCCAAGTCCATGATGATTTGACTGAAAGCCGTTCGGAGGTATTCCTGACGTTTGGCTGAGTCTTCCCCAACCTTCACTTTCGTTTCTTCAAACAAAGGTAAGGTAATATTCTCGAACGCCCAACTCATCACTTCATGACTTTGTACTGTTTCGGGTGGCAATATCTCCTTGGCAAATTGCGATGGAGCATGCAAATCGAGGAACTTGGCCGGAGAAGTGCTATGGTAAGAACCGTCAGTCGTCTGATAAATGAAGCTTAACAGTTCGTTGGCAATACTGTCGTCTCCCTTGTTGGGACGATTGTCTGTAATCTGGTTCTTGACAAAGAAGGCAAAATACTCTTCGGTGTCTTCCGGTGACACCAATATGGTACCTTTCAGCATCTCTTCCTTGAATTCCTTACGCACACAATCCACCAAAGCATCAAATAGAGCATTACCTGGATTGATGTAATGTACTTTGCCCAAGATGGCAGCCGTATTCTGATAGTCAAGGAATATCTGTTTGTCGAAACAGAATAGCAGCTGGCTGAGATTATCGGCCAATATATTGTAACTTTCCTTCAACTGTTTGCTCAAGATGTCAGGAATGGATGTTATCTTGTAGATTCCTTTTTGCACAGCTTCGTATTGACCACCTAAATAGCAGAATGCCCGTTCAAAGAACAATTGGATGTAGATAGGTTGCAACCGTTTTTCATCAGAATCCTCTTTCAGTATGCGGGCATCCTTGTAATCGACTTCACTATGTGCTATGGCATTCTGTTGCTCTTCGATGCGATTCTTGAACTCAGATTCCAATTGTTGATTGTTCTGATTCAGGAATAGGTCGAGGTCGGACTCCTTACCATCGAATACAGAAGAAATGATAGCTTCAAGGCTTACATCTTTCAATACATCTTGAATCACATCATACACACGGTCATCTCCCATACTCTCACGGATAACATCCAGCTTGGTAAGCAACTTGGAGAGCACTTGACCTTCGCGTGTATTGTCTGCAACCATATTGAATACAAGCACATCCTCCTTTTGTCCATAACGATGGATACGTCCCATACGCTGCTCCAAACGGTTGGGATTCCATGGTATATCCCAGTTGATAAGCAATCGACAGAATTGCAAGTTGATACCTTCGCCGGCAGCATCGGTTGCAATCAATATCTGAGTATCGGGTGCCATGAACTGCCATTGTGCGGCACGGCGGTCATCGACCGACAAACCTCCATGAATGACTGCCACCTTGTAGCCGTTATTGGTGAGGCGTTCTTGCAAATAGAGTAGCGTATCTTTATGCTCTGTAAAGATAACGAGTTTCTGTCCGTCAATGACACCTTGACTTTTCAGCAACTCTTTGAGTTGAATATATTTCTTTTCTTCTTGATTCTGATTGTAAAGTTGGTTGGCAATATCATACAGACGTTTAACCTCTTGGGCTTCATTGGCTATCTCAATCAAACTCTTTGATGTCGTAAAGAGTTTGAACTTCTTCGGATCAGAAAGAATGTTGTCAAGTGCATCCTTTTCATCATCTTCCAAGTCATCGTACTGGTCCATGTTATCCACATCCACCAATTCCAACTTCTGACGCTGCTTCCAAATGTTCGGATTCTTGTTGACTTCATCCACAATACCCTGCAACGCATTCCAACGTTTGAAAAGTGTGTTTTTGATGGCAAAGATGGAACTGACCAAACGGCGTTGCATCACGGCCAAGGCCAAAGTTACATGAATATTCTTTTCCTCGGTGGCTTCTTCCTTGCGTTGTGTCAAGTAATTGGTCACTTGGTCATACAGGTATTTCTCTTCGGGAGTCAGTTGGTAAGAAATGGTTTTGGTAAAACGATTCTTATAAAGCGGATTACCATTCCAGTCTTTCATATCCTCCTTCAAACGACGAATGAAGAACTTGTTCAGTCCATCCTTGCTAAGTTCCTTTACACGTTCTGTTGCCACATCGTCTGTAGCAAATATATCTTCATCCAATAACTGAAGTAACTTTTTGAACGTATCGGTACGTCCTCGGTGTGGAGTAGCAGTCAGCAACAACATGTGCTCGCATTGTTGAGAAAGTACGTAAGCAGCTTCGTAGCGTTTGGATTTATAGGTTTTCTGTCCATATTCGTAAGCCGACAATTTGTGCGACTCATCAAAGATAACCATATCCCAACTGGTATTGCTTACTACAGAAAGTACATCCTCCCGACTGATAAAGTCGATAGAAGTAACGATTTTGTTGGCTGTACGGAAAATATTAGGATCAGCAGTAAACAGACTGCGATTGACAAGTGTGAAAGGTATATTGAACTTGACACCCATTTCGTCTTCCTGCCATTGTTTGGTCAAGCCACCAGGAGTAATAATCAGAATACGTTCAACAATACCACGCATGATAAGTTCCTTCAAAAGAAGGCCTGTCATAATCGTTTTTCCTGCACCGGTATCGTCAGCCAACAGGAAACGAATCTTAGGCTGGGGTAACAAGAACTTGTAAACAGCTTCCACCTGATGGGGAAGAGGGTCAACCACACTACAGTTGATGGCAAACAACGGGTCGAACTGATATGCTGAATGTATACGCTCGGCCTCAGCAAACATCACAAATTTTTCAGGATTACCCTTAAAGTTAAATTCCCCTTCGGATGTCAATACTTCCAAATACTCGAACTGCTCTTTGGTAATCACTTTGGTACTAGTCTTGTTGGTAGTAACACCCGTGTATTTGATAGAATACATGTTTCCCAGTGCCTGTACTTTAATGACAGTTACAGGCTCAGTTGGTATCAGATTCTTAATGATTTGGTTGACTTCTATCATAATTATTTCTTCAATTCAATATTATCAACCAATAAATCCTTCGCTTCAACCCCTAAAAGGGAAGCAATCTCATACAATAATTCAATACTTGGCTGTCTGCGATTACAGACATAGGCATTGGTCTGGCTAAAACTTTTGCCTATCTTTTCTGCCAGCCAAGTTTGTTTAATGCCTTTTTCTTCAAGTACTTCTTTTATCCGATTCATATTTATTACTTATTTGTGAATGCAAAAATATGAAAAATAATGCGATAAAAAGAAGAAATGAGAGAATATGTTATATTTGAAGTATCATTTTATTGAATATCTATGTTTATATCCTTCTCATACTTCCCCCTCAACGACTTCTCTCGAATAACCACAACATGCATGTTGGCTCTTAGACGGTCAAAGGTGCGAAGTCCGTATTTGGTTTTGATTTCTTCCAAAGTCAGGTTGGTATTGGTAACAAGTAGAGTCCCGTGTTTCTCTATGCCATCGACAATTTCGGAAAAAACGATGTGAGAATTTCCATAATCGTAGAATGTTCCTTCAATACCGAAATCGTCTATGGCAATGAATCGTTGACGCAAAGAACTACGATATGTCGCTTCGTTGCAAAGTTCTGTTGCTTGGTATCGTGAAAAGACTTTGTGTAATGCCATTCGGAATATTAAAGGGATAACTTTCATACAGATTTCGGATTTCCCGACTCCTGGTGGACCAATCAGCAATAGACCTTTTCCTTGATTGTCAGTTAGCCAATTTACTATTTGGTCATAATCAGCAAGCCATTCCACTTTGTGGTGCATGACTTCTTCAAGTCCAGCAATTAAAGCTTCTTTGGCATTAGGGATTCCAAAACGAAAAGGTATTGATGCATAGTCATCATCATTCTTCCGTGCCTCTGAAATAGCATGTTGAAAATCTTCTCTTGTCAATCTCATCATTGCCATTGTTCGATAGGTTTGTATTTATCTAATGAATCATCTGCAAGTATAAGTCCCTGTTGCGACGTGTTTTTACGCAGCGACATAGACGGCTTACAGTTTCCTTGTTTGCATACCCAATTAACGAAATGCCGTTTGGTGTCTTCCTCTGTTTTTCGATTGACACCACTTGCGTGAAGATAACGAAAGAATTGTGCCAACAAGGTTGCCATATCGGTTGATGATGCAACCATATTTTTACCAGACAAGTATTCTTTTACTTTTCCCTTCCATTCCATATCAAGCGAAAGCACTTCTTCCAATTCTTCAATAGAAAGCATAGAATGTTCTTCGTGTGTGCGTTGACTTATAACTTCTTTGTCTATATCTACTTCTTTATTATTGAGGGTCAAGTCTTCCGTCAAGTGTACAGACAAGTCCTCCGTCAATTCAAGTAGCAAATATTTGGACGGTTGAAAGCGAGTTGTTCCATTGGTAAAACTTATCAGTTTTCTTTTCGCCAATCGTTCTCTGGCTGTTACCAATGTTTGTTTCGACATCCGAAGTCGGTTGCAAACATGAAAGGTAGGGCAAGAAAAAGGCATTTTCCAATGAAACTTGTTGCACTCGTTGACAAGAAAGGCATAAAGAGCGACTTCGCTTGCAGCAAAGGATTCGTAGGCCGCCAGTCGCCAAAATTGGTTCATGTAGTCAATATACGTCATAAGCAGACCCTCTTTTATGCAAACTTTGTCAACAGTTCACGGTCAAGAATTGTATCGTCAATCTCCATCCGACTAAAGTACAACCGACTGGCACTTCTATGAAATGGAAGCTGTCCCCGTTGACATCGCTTGCGCACGGCATCTGTAGATATGCCAAGATAATCGGCAACCTGTTTTATATTCATCACGTAATCTGCCTTCCGTTGTAAAAGGATGGCAGCATCATCTACAATGCGAGAGAAATTCTCTCCATTCGCTTCTTTTTGTTTCTTCGTCAATGTCTTCATACGCTTAATTTTTGAAATTTTGTGTTGCGAAGTTACAGACGAAGACACAAATGGACGAAAGTACAAAAGAAAATCAGTCAGAATTTAGGTTTTATTGTGTTTGGGCGAAAAATCATACTCTTATTTCATACTCGTAAAACAATGAACCAACCCCAAACAGCCGTTTGAGATTGGTTCGATTATTACTTTTAATATGCAATTCAATTATTGCAAGGGTCTCTATAAAAATAGGTTTCCCCATTTTGATTTTCGACAATTTTAGAATAAGAGTATTTATCTATCATAATCGTATAACAACTATGAAGACTCAAAACTGCATCGTTTAATGAAGGGAAGTCTTCCAAATCAATAATATTTAAACCGACTTCTTTACAATCATCTTTTGATAATCGTCTTGCATGAGAGCAGGTCGTTTTATGATTTAAAAACTTGTCTCTAATTTTTTCTATATCTATATTTGGATATACCTTGGGAATCCATTTATCCATTAATTCATTAGACCACCTAATCGCATTTTCACATTCATGAATAATCGTAGCACCTGGATATTTTGCAATGAGAGTTTGCCACAAACCTATGGTATTTGGATTTTCTGCAATTTCTTCTTTTGCTTTTTCAAACTCATCAATAATGGCTTGGCATGCGACACCGTTATATTGAGGATCAACAGGCCCCAAGCAAGATTGTTCTCCCATTAGTATTGCTTTAGAAAATAATGCAATCATAGTTCCTGCAGACATTGCAATTTGTGGAATAATAACACGAATATCTCCATTAAAAATTTTATGTAGATAATTAATTAAATTTTCCATTACAGCCAAATCACCTCCGGGTGTATGTATTATTATGTCTAAACCCATACCTTTGTCTAATGAATGAGTTATAGACATAAAAGCATTTTTATCCAATTCATCAATCATGGTATGAACTGTAGGTTGTTTCAGCCACCCAGAATAATAAGAAATCACATTACGGCCAGTCTCACGATGAATAATCTCGAAATACTCTTTACGCATTCTATCAAGGGCATTTACTTGGTTTGAGGCTTCAACCTCTGTTAAGATTTTGTTCCAGTTTGGCATATCTATTCTTTTTAAAAGTTAATATTATATCTGGTTAACAGAATAATTACTAAAATGTTCATCAAATAAAACATTTATTGCATTTGTAGATGTTTTATTCCATTTGTTGCTCATGAGTAGAATTTATTTTGTACCTTTGCATTGTGGTTAGGAATAACATCGAAACCACATGCGAGTTAATTAATGTGTTACACTTTTTGTGTTACATCCTAATAATGAACCCTTTTATGACAGGGCATAGGGCCTTGGAAAAGAAACAGATAACGCAAGGAAATAACCGAAAGGTACAAAATCCAAGCGGATCACTCAAACAAAAGCGATTATCTCAAAAAAGATAATCGCTTTTTTCGTATTAACACGCAGCTCTGCACTTCTAATGTAAGCCAAAATGCAAACCCATAAGCCAACCTCTACACTACAACGCTAAACCTCAACTCCAGCTTCGTAAAGTACCACTTGGGCAACAGAGAATAGAGCTCTGTGGCAAGCAAAATGAAAAGTACCGTTTTCCAATGCGTAAAACACTGCTTTCTGCATCGGAAAACAGTGCTTTACATAAGAGAACTTCCCCTGTGCCTCACAGAAACAGAGAAACCCTCAGACAAACAGTGAAAAAATCTGCTTGGCCCGAACTCTGATTTCCGCAAAAATCAATATCTTTACCCTGAAAATAATAAAAAGACAAACCATGGCAAAGAAAGATTACATACAGGCCAACAAAGACTGGCTTGCGGCCAAAGCAACGGAAGAGGGCGTCAAGCCCCTACCCAAAGGCATCTATTACAAAGTATTGGCAACAGGAGCTTCAGACGGCAAGCACCCTACTCCGCGCAGCATTGTCACGGCCCACTACACAGGGTGGACCATCAACGGCAAGAAATTCGACAGCAGTCGTGGCGGCACACCTGCCGCTTTCCGCCTGAGCGACCTGATAGAAGGATGGATAATAGCCATGCAACAAATGTGCGTGGGTGACAAATGGGAAATCTACCTTCCTGCCGAAATGGGATATGGCAAGTTCTCGCAACCAGGCATACCCGGCGGTTCCACACTGATATTCGAAATCGAACTGCTGGGCATCGGCTGACACTCCCCCTGACAGGCATGGTTATCACCACACTTCTCATTATAAATATTTTCACTACTATAAAAACATTTGTCGCAAGAAGTTGCTACATTTGTAGCGACAATCATTTTATATTTTATATTAAACCTCTAAAAACAGAAAAAAACGATGCTTACACAGATTATAAACGGACGCATATTCACGCCACAAGGATGGCTGAACGAAGGTTCCGTACTGATGCGTGACGGAAAGATATTGGAAGTGACAAATTGCGACCTGGCCCTCATCGGTGCCAAGCTGATTGATGCCAAGGGAATGTACATCGTCCCCGGCTTTGTATGCATGCACATACACGGAGGCGGCGGACACGACTTTACCGAATGCACGGAGGAAGCTTTCCGTACAGCTACCCATGCCCACCTGCTCCATGGAGCCACGACCATCTTCCCCACCCTGTCCGCATCGCCTTTCGACAAGCTGCATCAGGCAGCCGCCCTCTGCGAAAAGATGATGCAGGAGCCGGGCAGCCCGGTAGAAGGCCTCCACATCGAAGGTCCCTACCTGAACCCCAAGATGGCAGGCGAACAATTTGCCGGACAGGTGAAAGCCATTGACGAAAAAGAATACAAGGAATTGCTGGAAAGCACAAACTGCATCCGCCGTTGGGACGCCTCACCCGAGCTGCCTGGCGCACTGGAGTTTGCCAAATATCTACGCGAAAAAGGAATTCTGGTAGCCGTATCACACACCGAAGCCGAATACGATGAGATCAAAGCTGCCTACGAAGCTGGATTCACACATGCCGCCCACTTCTACAATGCCATGCCCGGTTTCCACAAACGCCGCGAGTACAAATATGAAGGTACTGTAGAAAGCGTCTACCTGACCGACGGCATGACCATCGAACTGATAGCTGACGGCATTCACCTGCCTTCTACCATCCTGCGCCTGGCCTATAAGCTGAAAGGAGTGGACCACACTTGCCTCGTCACCGATGCCATGTCCTGTTCGGCAACTGCCGGCAAGGAAATCAACGATCCTCGCTACATCATCGAAGACGGTGTATGCAAGCTGGCCGACCGTTCTTCCCTGGCAGGTAGTATCGCTACAGGCGACGTATTGGTACGTACCATGGTGAAGGCAGGTATTCCGCTGGGCGATGCCTTACGCATGGCCAGTGAGACTCCGGCACGTATCATGAACATATTCGACCGCAAAGGCTCTCTGCAGAAAGACAAGGATGCCGACATCCTCGTCATGGACAAGGACCTGAACATACGTGCCGTATGGCAAAACGGTCAACTCATTGAAGAGACCAATACGTTATTCTGAGAAAGAAAAACCTAATCCTAACTTTTAAAACAGAGAAAAATGAAGAATGTTAAGTTAATGAGTGTAGTGCTCAGCATGGCCATTTTGGCCGGCAGTTGTGGAACAATGAACAACACAACCAAAGGGGGCATCATCGGCGGCGGCGGTGGCGCCGTAGCAGGTGCAGCCATTGGAGGTCTGATCGGTAAAGGGAAAGGAGCCGCCATCGGTGCAGCTGTAGGAGCTGTAGTAGGTACCGGCACTGGCGTTGTCATTGGTAAGAAGATGGACAAGAAGGCAGAAGAAGCAGCAAAAATTGAAGGTGCAGAAGTCGAAAAAGTAACAGATACCAACGGACTGGCCGCTGTCAAAGTGTCGTTCGCATCGGGCATCCTTTTCGGGTTCAACTCTTCCACACTGAGCAACGAAGCCAAAGCTTCTCTGCGCGATCTGGCACAGATATTGAGAGACGATCCGACCACAGACATCGCCATCATTGGTCATACAGACAAAGTAGGCACGTATGAAGCCAATGTCAAAGTATCCAAAGATCGTGCCTATGCGGTAGAGAACTATTTACAGGATTGTAATGTATCTCCTGCGCAATTCAAAGTCGTCAAAGGTGTAGCCTACGATGAATACGACGAGAGCAAGTCGGCAGATGAAAACCGACGCGTAGAAATCTACATGTATGCCAGCGAACAGATGATTCAGGAAGCTGCACAACAGTAAGAAAAGATACATGCGAATACAAAAGAGGCGCGGATGCTATGCGATCTGCGCCTCTTCTTTTTTATATTCACAGAAGATTATTTGACCAACTGCTCGTATTCAACAGAAGCTAGAATAAAGGTACCGACCGCTTTCCCTTCGTTCTCCACTACCGTCACATCCTTACCTGCCAGGTAGTAATTGACAGTTCCCGTACGAGACGGATCTTTGGCCGGTCCCAGACCAGCCGATGCACACGTCTGCACCACGTCCAACTTACCGTCTTCTCGCTCACGAATAAAGGTCTTAAGCAAACCTTGATACGCCTTTTCAGCTACTGGAAGATAAATCTCGCGATCAAGCAACCCTAAGCGGATTCCCTTCAGATAAGCATACGTAAAAATGCCGGATGCAGATGCCTCCAGATAATTGGCCTCCGTTCCTACATTATATACTTTCCCATTAATTGTATCTCCTTTGCCATCGGCAGCCGTTTGTGCATCGTATTGAAGCAACTGATACCACACACCAGAAACCGGATCTTGCCAACGTTTCAGTCCAGCTGCCACCTGATTGAAGATAGCCAACACGTCAGGATAGTCTACATGATCTTTTGGCATATACTCGAGCACATCGGCCAAAGCCGCAAAATACCAGCCCATGCCACGCGCCCAAAACTCTTTACTACATCCTTTGAAAGGTTCTTCCTGATTGGCCCAGAAAGAATTTTCATCCTCGGGAGTAGCCGACCATGCGTGATAGTTCAACTGCTTGCCTTCGTCATAGGTATATTTATTGATAGTCTTGAACTGTAAAGCAATGTCAGCCCAACTCTGTGCATTGTCCTCAGCATCATCTTGTCCGAACACATGTTGCCACTGAGCATAAATCGTAGAACCCATATATAACCCATCAAGCCACATCTGATTGGGATATACAGCCTTGTGGAAAAATCCACCTGCCCCAGGGAGTCCTTCTGGTATACGGGAATGATCATACTTCAATTTGTTACGGATAAGCGAAGCTGCGTTCTTATACCGATTGGCATCTTTCGTATTTCCTTTCTTCAATTCCTCCTTATAAAGAGTAAAGAAAACATTACCCGCAGGCAAATCATCAATATTGCTTGGACGAAGTGCCGACTCTCCCTTGGCATTCAGGATAACAGAACCATCGGGCGTCGTGCTGTTGTCAGCAAAAGCTTTTACTACATCGTAATATTCCGTTTTTTCGGGATAAAGTGTCCATGCTTTCAGCACAGCATTCGCAACCAAACCAGACACATAATCCCAAGATGCACTGTCCAATTCCGTCTGATGATGACGGTTGCAATAGAAATCTACCAGGCCGTGAGATTCCACCATCCGTTGCGAATACTTTTCCGATTGGGAAACCTTCTGCCCAGAACCACAGCTTACCATCAAACACATGGAAGCTGCCAATAAAAGATAATTTTTCATGCTATTATAATTTTACATTCAAAAAACATTCGTCAATAAAGAAACAGCATTCACCTATCAGAAAGAGATACCGTGTTCGCTAACGGTGCAAATATAGCATTCCCCATCCAAAATAAAAACTTTTAGAACACATCTTTACAGGCACAATCCCCCACATATCGAGAAAAAACCTATTTTTGCACTATCATTAAACAAAAAAGACAACTCAACCATGAAATTCAAGAACAAAGTTTGCATCATTACCGGAGGAGCGGCAGGTATCGGCAGATGTCTGGCCGAAAGTTTCAGCGCTGAAGGAGCCCGTGTATATGTCATAGACAAGGAACAGGCCACAATAAAAAATGATCTGATCCATTTTTTCCAAGGTGACATTGCCGAACAGACTGTAATAGATACTTTCGTCGACTGGATACTTGCACACGAGCAACAAATAGATATCCTGATAAACAACGCATGCCTAATGAAGGGCGGTATCCTGTCCGGCTGTACATACGATGACTTCCTGTATGTGCAACGTGTAGGCGTAGCAGCCCCCTTTTGGCTGACCAGCCGGCTAAAGCCCCATTTTGCACTGGGAGCCAGTATCGTCAACCTGTCATCTACCCGTGCTTTCCAATCGCAAGCAAATACAGAAAGTTATTCGGCTGCCAAAGGTGGCATTACGGCCCTGACCCACGCACTGGCTATCAGTCTGGCGGGTATTGCACGCGTCAATTCCATCGCACCAGGATGGATCGAGACAGCCCGTTTTCACGAAGGAACAGACGTACCTCATTATACAGAAAGCGACCTTCTACAACATCCGTCAAGACGTGTAGGCGAGCCGGAAGACATCGTACAGGCAGCATTCTTCCTGTGCGACGAACGGAACAGCTTCATCAATGGTACCAATTTAACCGTAGACGGCGGCATGAGCAAACTGATGGTTTACCACAACGATGAAGGTTGGACCCTGGACAAGTGACATCTTTGCCGATAAAACGTCATTCTGACAGACAGGACACTTTCTGTCAGAAGCCCCAAAAGCCAACAAAGTATGCAAAGTTTTAAAAGAAAGAGATTGTTGATTAAAATTCTTTTCACAAGTTAAAAAGCGCCGAAACCTAAACTGACATTTCGGCAACCGGCACAAAGTTTGCAACTCCTTATGCGAACAACGAAACCGAAAGGTGGAGGAGTTCAGAGAAAAATGATAATAAACAACTTAAAAATAGGAGATTACAACTATGATGCCGATTAGAAAGTACAACAATCAGAACTGGTTACCGAGTATCTTTAACGATTTCTTTGATAACGATTGGATGGTAAAAGCCAACGCTACTGCTCCTGCCATCAATGTAATAGAAAACGAAAAAGATTACAAAGTAGAAGTTGCTGCTCCGGGCATGACGAAGGAAGACTTCAACATCCATCTGGGCGAAGACAATGAATTGGTCATCACAATGGAGAAAAAGAACGAAACCAAGGAAGAAGACAAGGAAAACAAGAAGTACTTGCGTCGTGAGTTCTCTTACTCAAAATTCCAACAAGCTTTTGTTCTGCCTGAAGATGTCGAGAAAGACAAAATCAGCGCCAACGTCACAGACGGTGTGTTGACCATTGAGTTACCTAAACGCACACCCGAAGAAAAGGCTAAAATCAACCGTGTAATTGAAATCCATTAATTGCACAATACCTTGTAGTAATTTGTCCAAGGCTGCTTTCCCCGCGAGGGAAGAGCAGCCTTTTTTTATGTTTTATTCCGGTTGCAACTCGTTGGCAGACGAAGGCAATTGCTTCCACCCTTCGCCAAAAGCATCGTAAGCATCGGTCACTACTACAAAAGCACGAGGATCCACTTCCTTTATCTTCAGCTTCACGCCCGCCACTTCTTTATAGCTCACCACGAGGAAAAGCATTTCTTTATCAGTGCCCGTATACAGTCCACTGCTCTTGATACACGTAGCAGTACGATCCAGATCCTCAAGGATGTATTTGTGCAAGTCAGTCATCTTGATATCGCTGATGACGAATATCAGCTTGTCATTCTTCGACCCGTTTATCATATAAGCAATGACACGCGAATAAATGAAAATGGAAATCAATGAATAGAAAGAAAGAAACAAGGCCGGTTGCACCATATCTTCAGCACTTCCGATGCCAAAACCGATCACAACAAGACCGAAACACACCACCACCCCGTCGGCCAACAGAATGGCTCTCGAAAAACGGATGTGGCAATACTTCTGCAACAACATCCCCACAATGTCTGTTCCTCCCGTAGTAGCCTGATTACGAACCACAATACCACCACCGATACCGATAAGCGTAGCACCGATAACTGTCGTCAGCATCAGATGATCGGACAAGTCCATACAGCCTCCCAGCAGTTGCGTAGGGTCAAGTGCCTCTAGCGCTTCCTGTGTAGGATAGGCCACCCGCGACAGCATATTCATTATAAAAGGTGTAACCAAGGCAGCCGCTATGGTACGCGACCCCAGCTTGGCTCCGAGCAAAACGACTGAAAGGATAAGCAGCGGGATGTCGAACATATAACCGAACGTACCCACCTGAATGGAAGGGAAAAGATTGTGAAGCACAATACTCGCTCCATACACTCCTCCCGGAATGATATTATAGGGGTTGATAAAAAACACAAAACCGGCTGCAAGAATGGTACATCCTAACAGGATGCTAATCCATGAATAGATTGTTTTCTTCATATAGTATTATTTTTATGCAGCAAAAATACAGAATTCCTACGGATAAACCGCAACAACCCCTGAGAAAAATCTCATTTCTCCATTACCTGGCTCCACATCTTCCGGCTACTTCAATCCACGGGCCTTATAGATGCGTTCCTTCGCTTCGTTGATTTCCTGGAATTTCATTTCGGCAGCCTTACGGATATCCTCACCCAGTGCCGCCACCTTGTCCGGATGATGCTTCAAGGCCAGACGACGATAAGCCGCACGAACTTCGGCATCCGTAGCTTCGGGAGAAATTTCAAGCACCTTGTAGGCATCTTCCAGCGAACTGCCACGCAGGTTGAGCATTGACTCTACCTCTTTTACCGACAGTCCCATGGCTACAGCTACCTCCTTCAGCGCTTCGATCTCGGCTTGGCAGACATTTCCATCGCTCTGCGCTATCTTCACCAGAAAATCCAGCATTTGCAAACGCTGTTCGTAGGTCAGGTTGACAGCTATCTGCGCACCACAGTCGTGGATCGTATTCTTGAATGCCATCGGATCGGTCCGCTCCATCTGCTTCCGCCGTTCAAACAGGTTCAGCAGAATCTGTTCACCTTCAGCCACGGCACCTTCACCAAAGTTTACCCGCAGGAAACGGCGCACAAACTCCATCTCGCTGTGCATGATACGCCCGTCGGCCCGGATAATGTACGAAGCCATGACAAGCATAG
This sequence comes from Bacteroides togonis, assembly GCF_900130135.1. Lineage (NCBI taxonomy): Bacteria > Pseudomonadati > Bacteroidota > Bacteroidia > Bacteroidales > Bacteroidaceae > Bacteroides > Bacteroides togonis. The sequence continues at coordinate 1,025,542 of NZ_LT670820.1, forward strand.
CAAAAAGGAAACTGTTGCGCTGCCCAATGTCTTCGCACCCCGATGAAGTCGGCCCATAATATTCACGTCCTGTCGCACCCTGTGCTTCCACGTCCGTCGCCTTATCGAACAGTGCTCCTATCGCATAACCGGCCAGCGCCCCCAATGGTCCCATGGCCATAAATCCAACGACACCGCCAATCCATTTTCCGTATCCCATGACTCTATAATTTTATCCTATATAAAAAACAAATTTTCACAAAGGAACGCATTTTTCAGCTGTTTGCCAAAATCGGAAACAACAATTAAAACAAAATCATATTTTTGTAACAAATCGAAATAAACAAAACCAGCCTTATTTGCGATTATAATATGCTATTAACCAATAATAAACAAAAAACGATTGTATGAAACATCCTAAAGATGATTTTATCACCTACATGGCTGCCGTAACAGACCGACTCCAAAGTCAGGAGCGCTTGGGTACGGCACATGTCTATCGGAGTACACTCAACCGTATCAATGAATTTATGGAAGGAAAGCATTTACCATTTGAGGACATTACCCCTTCATGGCTACAGACCTTCCAGAATTACCTGCTGAAGCAGATGCTCAATTGGAATACGGTTTCCACCTACATGCGCATGCTTCGCGCAGTCTACTACCGTGCCGTCGACGAAGGCCTTGCCCCCTTCCGTCCGCGGCTGTTCAAAGGAGTCTACACCGGTACACGCGTCACGGTGAAGCGTGCGCTCGACGAGCAGGCTCTCCGTCAACTGGAGAAGCCTCGCCCTCTGCCCGACCGTCTGGAACGTACCCGCCTCCTTTTCATGTTGCTCTTCATGCTGCGCGGCATTCCTTTTGTCGACATCGCCTACATGCGCCGCTGCGACCTGAATGGCGACGTGCTGACCTACCGCCGTCGGAAGACCGGTGCCTGGCTGACGGTACGTATCGAACCCGCAGCCATGGAACTGATTGAAAAGCTGAAAAGCCACGATCCGGATTCTCCCTATCTTTTTCCCTTCATCAAGTCGACCGGTGCCGAAGGGTATAGAGAATACTGCAATGCACTACGCCGGTTCAACTACCAGCTGAGGCGACTAACGTCGCAAATAACAAGCGATGTGAAACTGAGCAGCTACAGCGCCCGTCACAGCTGGGCCACTCTGGCCAACTACTGCAACTTCCAGCCCGAGCTGATCAGCAACGCCATGGGGCATTCGTCGGTCAAAGTCACCGAAACTTACTTCAAACGCCACACCGACGACCGCATCAACGAGATGAACCGAAGCATTCTCGCGTACTTATTTATATAAATAAGGGAATAAGAAAAAGAAAAACACATCCGTTACTTTGTAGGTAACGGGAAGTTGGTCGTTTATGGTTGCAAAGAACGTTTTTTTTTACATAAAAACCAAATATCTTTATAAATTTAACGCTAAAAGAAGAGATTTTTTTTATTGTACTTTTTCTTTCGCTTGCCCGAAAGAAAAAGATACCAAAAAGAAAGGGCCCCGTCTGCACTTCCGGGGCTGCTCCAGACGACTTTCAGTCTAAAGGACAGAAACTCGCTACGCTCAAACAGTCTGTCCTTCTTCACGCCTGAAATTCGCCTTCCACTTCACGCCCCTACAGTGAGGCCGGATAGCCATGCGGACTATGTACGCAGATATCTAAAATTCAGACACATACAGATTCTCCTTTCAATGCGCAGCTCGGGCCTAATCGGAGGGGCGTAAAGCGAAGCCACGCTGTTTGCGTAAAAAAAGGCAGGCTGTCTGAGCGTAGCGAGTTCCTGCCTTTTAGCAAACAACGGGAGCGAAGTAGCCCCAGAGGTTCAGCCCTTGATTTTTTCTTTTGGTATCTTTTCTTTTGTATCAAGGCAAAAGAAAAGTACATCCGTTACCTACAAAGTAACGGAGTAAAAAAAATAAAAACCATCGACATCAATCAATATGCATCGGATTCGACACTTTTCGCTACTCTGCCTGCTCGCCTGCTGCCTCTCTGCGGGGATGCAAGCCCAAACAAAAGGGGCCAACGAAACCGCTCCCTGGTCTATCAAAAGCAACCTGCTGTATGACGTCGCGCTCATGCCCTCGCTCGAAGTGGAATACCGCTTCAGTGAACACTGGTCCGCAGCCGTCGAAGGAAACATGGCATGGTGGACCAACGACAGCAAACACCGCTACTACCAGCTGGCCACCATCATTCCCGAAGCCCGCTGGTGGTTCCGTCCGCAAGGCGAACGCAAGGGACACTATCTAGGTCTCTTCGGTGGAGGCGGTTGGTACGACCTGGAAGATGGCGATAAAGGCTACCGCGGCGAAGGCGGTATGGTGGGCCTCAGCTATGGCTACCAGTTCCCCGTCGGACGCCACTGCGCCTTCGAAGCAGGCATCGGCGTAGGCTTCATGACCACCAAATACGACGAATACCTGCCCATCGACGGCCACTACGTCTACCAGCAGACCAGCCGTTTCAACTATTTCGGCCCCCTAAAACTGAAATTTGCTTTTGTATGGAACATCGGCCGCGGCGCGGAGAAAGGAGGAAACAGATAATGAAGAATGAAGAACGAAAAATGAAGAATATCGCACTGGCCGGAACCATGCTGTTGGCGGCAGTGCTAACCACCGGTTGCCGCAAAGACCTGTGCTTCGACCACGACGAACATGCCCCGGCCGTCCGGACCGACGTCCAGCCCGACTGGATGCAAGAATGGGAGAACCCCTATCTGGGAGGAGAAATCCAGTTGGACTGGGAAGCCATCTGGGAAGAACAAGGCTGGCCCCGCAGCTACGACGAATTCCGCCCCGAAGTGGCCGACGGCATACGCTCCATCGTCTACAACACCGACGAACAACCGTCCGTCAGCAACCTCGAAAGCGACGGCGGCATCATCTCCATGAGCCAGGGAACCCACTCCATCCTGTTCTATAACAACGACACGGAGTACATCATCTTCGACGGGACAGATAACTCCGCCTCGGCCACGGCCAGCACCCGTACCCGCACCCGAGCTGGCTACCAGGCACCCGAGCCGCATCAGGACGAGCGTACCATCACCACGCCCGACAATCTGTATGCCTCCTATGTGCCCAGCTACGAGGCCCACAAGTCAATCACGCCCGACGTCCTGCCCGTCACCATGTTCCCCCGCACCTATACCTACCTGATACGCTACCGCTTCAAGTCCGGCTTGCAATACGTGGCCCAGGCCAAGGGCGCCCTGGCCGGCATGGCCGAACGTGTGTTCCTGAACGACGGCCACACCGACGCCGAAGCCGCCACCCTGCTCTTCGACTGCAAGGTGGACGAAAAGGGTTGCACAGCCGAAGTAAGCTGCTTCGGCGTACCCAACTTTGCCTACAAGACCAACGAGTACACCGACGACCCTGCCAAGCTGCACTGCGTGCTCAACCTCGAAGTGCTGCTCAACAACGGCAAGCGCCTCACGTTCGACCGCGACGTCAGCGAAGCCATGCGCTTGCAGCCCCGCGGCGGCATCCTGCTCTTCGACGATATCGAGATTTCCGATGAAGACGGACTGGAAGGCTCAGGCGGCTTCGACCCCGACGTCGAGGACTGGGGCGACGTGATAGAAGTTCCCCTGCCCATTGATTGAGAATGGAAAATTGATAATGAACAAATAGATTAACCAACTTTATTTTTTAACCCTTTAATTATTTACGATTATGAAGAAAGGTTTAATGATGCTGGGCATAGCAACCATGATGCTGGCCAGCTGTACAAACGAGGATGTGCTGAATGTATCGGACAGCCGCGCTATTGGATTTAATACTTTTGTAGGCAATACCACAAAAGCAATTATGACAGATGATGGATTCAGAGAATTTTCTGTTTTCGGCGGTTATGATGGTGATTTAATGAATGTATTCGGCGAAAATAAAGAAGGAGACAATGTTGGCCAATCTGTAACCTCCACTGATGGAACGACTTGGACATACTCTCCTACCAAGTACTGGACAGAAGGGAAGCAATACACATTCCAGGCCTATTCACCTTCTACTGCAAATGGTGAACCTTCAGCAACAGGTGTAAATATTAACGGCTTTACAGCTGACGGTGGAACTGACCTGCTCGTATCCAACGTTGTTTCTATGAATGGTTCATCTCCTTCTGAAATTTCACTGACATTCCGCCACATCTTGTCATTGATTCAATTCAAATTCAGCACAACTATCAGTGGTGCGAACGTTACGATCAACGATTTACAGGTAAATGCCCTGCCTAACACAGGTAATTATACTAATGCAGGAGAAAATGGAACTTGGGCAACAAGTGGAAATGCCAACTATTCCCTGACTGTTGCAAATGCTGTAACTACTGATGCAGCACAGACAAGTACATATGCCATGATATTGCCACAAAATCCTAAAGACATTACAGTGACATTCAAAGTAAGTGCTAGTGGAAGTATTGAAATTAACAACGCTGAGCACACCGTTAAATTACCAGACTTGACTTTGACTGAAGGCAACCAATATACGTACACTGCTGAAATTACAGCGCAGAACATCGACCCAGAAAATCCGTTGGAAGAGATTGTATTCGGCGACCCGACTGTAAAGGATTGGGAAGAAGATACAACTGGACATCCAGTTGTAGAATAAGAAATAAAACTATAACAAACTTTATCCCTCAGCCCGGGCAGGCCTGACCGCCTACCCGGGCACAACGCAGCCCCGCGCTGCACAAGCAAACCTGAACATTGACCCATTAAAAACCGAACGATCATGGCACAGAACCAATTCTCAATGGACCTCAACCTGAAGGCCTACCCCAACCAACTGACACCCGACGTCGACGATGACTACACCGTCCGCGTCGACACACAAAGCACCCCGCTCAATCTCGACGACATCGCCCGTGCCGCCGCCGGACGCCTCGGCGACGAAGAAGTGAAGGTGAAAGCCGCCCTTCAGGTGGGCATGGAAGTCATAGCCCAGGCCGTGGCCAGTGGATTCTGCGTCTCCACCCCCCTGTGCTACGCCCAGCCCATGGCTAGCGGCGTGGTGATGGAACACGAACTCTCCCTGCCCGTCGACCGCGAAAAGATCCGCGTCTACGCCTCCTTCCGCCAGGGCACTGCCATGACCGAAGCCCTGAAAAGCACCAAACTCCGCCTCTACCTCCAGCCCGCCGCCACCGGCCCCTACATCGCCGGCATGACCAGCGCCTACACCGAACAGAAGGAGAAGAACGGCGTCCTGACCGACGTCCCCCTGCCCATGGCCGCAGGCGACATGGCCGTCATCACGGGCGACAACCTCAAAGTAGTGGGCACCGACCCGTCCGTGGGCATCACCCTGACGAGCGTCGACAACCCCGACACCTCGTTCCACATCCCCGCCGCCAAGATTTCGCCCAACACGCCCAAGAAGCTCCAGTTCAACCTGCCCACCGGCATCACCGACGGCGCCTGGACGCTGACCGTCACCACCCAGTTTGCCGGCGGCAACTACCGGACCAACGAACCCCGCAGCTTCACCCTGAACAAACCCGTCTACATAGGCGCCGCCCCCGAAACCGGAAGCGAAACCGGCGATGGCGGTGACGACGGCGAAGGAGGCAGCCCGCTGTAACAAGCCCCGCTTAACGGACCATTAACCGTCCACTTAACAGGCCATTAAGCGTCCACTTAATAGGCTATTAAGCGGCTATTTAATAGCCTATTAAATAAAAATCTTGACAAACTAACCAACGAACAGATATGAGACTCATTTCAGCAAAAACAATCCTCGGCCTTTCCGCCCTGCTGCTTACGGCGGCCTGTACCGACGAGCTGGCCGAAAATCCGGCCGATGGTGCCCGCCCCATCTCCTTCACGCCTGCGGCGGAGACGCGCGCGGCGGTGGAGGGAACTACACTACATGCCGATTTCAACGTGTGGGGCGGATATGACAACAATGCCACCAATGTATTCAACGGTGTGACCGTCCAATTCCCCAACTGGACCTATACCGGCGGCACCCAGTACTGGATTCCGGGGAAAACATATAATTTCTATGGAGTGTATCCGACCGGTGTCAATGCTTCATGCGCCACGGACGGCACGCTGACCGTCAGCAGCTTTGACTGCTCCAAGACGGGCAGCGAGGCGGTAGACCTGATGACAGCCAGCCGGACGGGAATTTCTTATACAGCAGAGCAGACGCCGCAGCCGGTGGATATGCAGTTTGGGCATGAGCTGGCGAGGGTGAATGTGGTGGCTACCGTGGAAGGTGGCGATGCCACAGTCACCAACATCACTTTTGCAGGTATGGCAACCAAGGGTGATTACAGCAGTACCGGCGGATGGAGCAATACGGCGGCGGGTAGCTTTGCCAATTCAACACACCAGACCTTGAACACGGAAGGAGTTGATTTGCTGGGCGACATGCTGCTCATCCCGCAAGCGGTGTCGGGTTTTACCCTTACGGTAGATTATACTGTGGGGGGGATAGCCCAACCTCAGAGAGTGATTACTTTGCCAACCACCATTTCCCAATGGGACAAGGGAAAAAGCTATAAATATACGCTGTCCTTTAAGCGCAACACGCTGACAGTCACCGTAAAGGTAGTGGACTGGAATGAAGAGGATACCTCCGTGTCGTGGGGATAATAGAAAGGGAACAATGAAAAGAAACAACGATATGAAACACTTATCTTACCATTACATCGTGGCCTTGCTGGCCGCCTGCCTGCTGTCGGCAACCTTTGCCGGTTGCACCCGCGAGGCCGACGAGCCGGTGGCCGACGGATGCACGGCCACCATCAGGCTGGACATCCCCATGCTCGAAGCGACTACGCGCATCACGACGCCCACCAAGGAGCAGGAATCGCAAATCAATCTCCTGCGCATCATCATCCTGTCGCAAGGGGCAACCAGTATCAACCAAACATTTACCGCTAATGACCTTACGGGCGGCAGCATTACGATAGACAACGTACCCGTGGGACCGGTGCAGATGTATGTTATAGCTAACGAGGCGAGCTTGGGCAAGGACTACAGCGACCTGAAGACATTGCAGGCCGATATTGAACAGGAAACCGGAAAGGTGCACATCCATGACGACAAGCGCGAACACTTCCCCAAGCGCGGCTCGGCAACGGAATTTCCCGCGAAGGGACTGCCTATGAGTTGGATGGACAAGAACCTGACCATTGAGCCGCCTACAGCCGGTACGCCGCAGACTGTTTCGGTGAATTTGGTGCGCACGGTGGCCAAGCTGAACATACTGATGAGCAATGCCTTGACCGACGCAATCACTATCGACCAGATGTTGTTCGGTCCGTTTTTTGGCAATTGCCTCTACCTCTTTGCCGAGCAAAACCTCGATGTGCCCGACGATACGGGCTATGACTCCAAGCAATACACAGGCTTGAGCATCGAGATACCGGGTGGCGAGACCGCGCAACTGACGCTCTACATCTATCCGTCGTTTGCATGGACCGACCCAGAGGCTGTTTCGCCCTACACCATTGGGTTTCATACGAAGGCAGGAAAAGAATATTTGCCCCAATCTTTTGTGGACAAAAACGGTGCTATCAACTCCATAGCCCGCAACACGCAGGTCAACATACATGCCACGCTCAGCACGCCGGCCAATGTGGAGATAAGTTTTGAGGTAGTGCCTTGGGCAGAGAAGAACGTGGAGGTTCCACCGTTCAATTGATAAATGTACAGTGATTAATATACAGATATGAAAGCAAGCAAGTATTTACAGATGATAGGCCTGATGCTGTCATTGGTGGCGGTGTCGTGTGTGGACGATACGTTCGTAGACAACCGTACTCGCGTGGAAGAGGGACTTCCGGCCAGCGTGCAGCTCGGTTTCCAGGCCGAGGAAAGCTCGGTCATCACCCGTGCCGAGCAGGATGCTGAATATGAAAACCGGGTGGATAATATATATGTATTGGTGTTCGACGGAGCGGGCGACCGTCATTTTGGCAAGTTCTGTACCGATGGTGACGGGTTGAGCTATGCCGACGGCACTACCGGGCACAATTCGGGAACCGTCTTCTTTGAGACTACCTCGCTGAACGATGCCCGCATCGTGGGCATTGCCAACCTGACGACTGCCACTACTTCGACGGCATACAGCATCACGAAAGAAACACTCGATGCCATCCAGAACTTGACCGAGCTGAAGGCACTTGTCATGAAGATGAAGAGCGAGTCGGTCTACCGCGGCGCCCTGTTCATGATGACCGGTTATGCCAAGGACAAGGACAACCCCGACAGCGAAGTGGTGACCATTCCCGGCGGCGAAGGCAGCACGCAAACCCTGAATGCTACCCTCAAGCTGGAACGCACCGATGCCAAGGTGAAGTTTGTAATCAAGACCAGCCCCAATCCTCCCGACGGAAAACAGTGGACAGAGTTTTCTTTCCTGCCCAAGACATGGACGGTGAAGCGGGTGCCCATGCAGTCGTATGTGTTGAAGGCCGAGACCGGCGACTATGACGATGCTGCGGATGCCACCTATTTCAGCACCCCGGCCATACCGTTCGAGGAAATCACCCGCAACGCGACCGATGCCAACCTGTACGACGGCGGCAGCTTCGTGTTCTACATGCCCGAGAACAAAAAGGCGCCCCTGAAAGAAATAGCCTCCACCGGCGACGCTAACGCCGATTATGCCGCACGTGAAGCCTGGAGCGGTGAAGATGAGAAGGGCGACAAGAAGTTTACGAATGCCAATGCCAACTCTGCCTACGTGGAAATGACCGGAACGCTTTCCTACAAGGACAACGACGGGCAGCAGGTGAGTGCCGACGTGCGCTTCACGGTGCACCTGGGCTATGCTTCGGGCAATGCCAACGACTACGACACCGAGCGCAACGGATATTATACCTATACGATAACGGTAAGGGGAATAGATGATATTATTTTCGAGGTGACTTATCACAATGACCGCCGCCCGGGCTACGAGGGAGACGTGGTATATAGCAGCGACCAGATATTTGAGTTTGACTCGCACTACGACCGCCGCCTCATTACGCTGAACAAATCGGACATCAAGAACGACATGAAGTGGAGTGTCAACACTCCCTTCAGTCGCGGCATACACGAAATGAAAGATGAAATCCCAAAGGAGATGCGTGACTATCGCTGGATTAAGTTTGCCGTAAATGCCGATTATGGGGTAGGTGCAGGCAGTTACGTGAAGTATCCGGGCGACCAGAACTATAATGACCCGTACCCGATGGATGCTTCGAATAATAATTTGCCGTCGCCTTATTATCAGGCCTTGGGTTATGGGGATGCCCGCCTGCGCGACATTGACCAGCTGATAAAATACCTGCAAGAGGAAGCAGCCAAGTCCAACTCTCCCATCTTTGACACCCAAGGCAATGTGGCTATTACAGTCTTTGTAGATGAGAACCTGTACTTCAATCACCCGCTTACGAACGAGCCGGGCGAGAATAACCGCTCGTTGTGGAAGCTGACAGCCGACAAGGAAGACCGGCAGATGCACATCATAGCAGGCGGTTCGGAGTATAGCGATGACGGCAATTCGAGCATTGTTCACTCCAAGTTCTCATTCAAACAGCGCACCATCCGCACCATCTTCAACGTGGACAAGGAAGGCCTGACCACAGCCTGGGGACTGGAATCGACCATGGAAACGGGACGCTTGGCAACCGGCGATGTGTCGCAAGGTACAGACACCCGCAACGGACGTGCCAACTGCCTGAAGTGGCTGGTAGGGAAGCAATGGACACAGGTGCTCAGTACAGCCGACCATTATAAACTGAACAGTGGTTATGACAATGCTGCATACGCATGTATGTTGCGAAACCGCGACTTGAACGGAGACAACATCATAGACGCCAACGAAGTCCGTTGGTATCTGGCCAGCATCGACCAGCTGACCGACATCTATCTGGGTGAATATGCCTTGGACGAACAGTCGCGCCTGTATCCCAGCAATGCGGCTGACAGGGAAGGTAAGGTACGTTGGCATTATACCAGCTCGTCGGCTTATGACAATAACTCGTGGATACTCTGGGCCGAAGAAGGGGCATCGCGAGGTGGTTCGGGCGGCTCTATTGATGATGATGGAAAAACAAATACATTATTCTCTTATCGCTGTGCCCGCAACTTGGGTCTTCCGCTTGATAAACCGGAGGAACTGCCTGCCGACTTGGTTTCTGTAACAGAGGAGGCCGATGGTAGTTATCTGATTGATATGACCAATATGAGTGTAAAGGCACGTCGCCCTAATTATGAGGTGAATCGTCTGCCTGCACACAACGAACGCGATGCTGATAACAGGCCGTATGCCAAATTCCGGGTGCATAAGGATTGTTATGCTTATCCGTTGGAGGTAGTAAATGGTGACCATACAGGTCCTTATTCAGCAGCATCAACAGAATATCAAGCAGGTTATAATTGGATAGATAAGCAGAATTGGCTCTATTATCAAACAGTAGACCCCAGCCCGGAAGGCTATCGCATACCGAACCAGCGCGAGTTGCTGATTATGTCTTCTCGCTTGACGGCTGATCAATGGCCTGTATATTCGGTTACTGCAACATATTGGGTAAGAGACTCTGGTTGGGGTAATTGGAATCATAAGGAACATCAGGAAACAAAGACATTTTCCGATTTAAAGCCCGACCGTTATGTGTGCCAGACAGCTTTTTCCTTGAATGGAAATTCACCCTACACTTCATTGCGTGAAGGTTTTCTTTGGGAACCAATAACTGGGGTGTTCTTTTTGCAGAATAAGCGGGATGAGACCGGCTGGATTCGCCCTGTTCAAGACGTGCAGTAACCCATACATATATCCCCGCCGCGAGGCGGGTCATCCTCTTCCGCTTGGCGAAGCAGAGTGGATCTTAAGCTTATTATCGCAATAAGCAATTGTTTGTTTTGTTTGTCAAGCCATGCGGCCACGGGTCGTATGGCTTGTTTTTTTACAGGCCCCAATTGTTCATACGAATAGCTTTTGCTATATTTGCGGGCTTTAAATTCAAATTTTCCATTATCAATTATCCATTCTCAATTCTATGGCCGACAACTATCTGGAACGCCAGCGCGATGCCTACGAGGCCCGCAAGGCGGCATGGGAAAAGAAGAAGAAACACGCGGCGGGGCTGAGGAAAGCCGCCACACGCACCACCGACGACGGGGCGGAGATGCTCCACCCGTTCGCCTCGCCTACCGAGGGCATCGAGCCGCCCCGGCGGTTCACCTATCCCTTTGCCTACACGCCCCACCCGCTCTGCCTGCTGGCCGCGCACGAGGTGCAGCAATACCTGGCGGCGCAGACGCAGTGGCACGACGAGCTGGAGCGCGGCAAGATGTTCGGCGTGCTGGTGGTGCGCACCCGCGAGGGGAAGCTGGGCTACCTGGCCGCCTTCTCGGGCATCCTGGCGGGGCAGAACCGCCTGCCCTTCTTCGTGCCGCCCGTCTACGACCTGCTCCGGCCCGACGGCTTCTTCAAGCAGGAGGAAGAACAGATTTCCGCCCTGAACCGCCGCATCGCCGCGCTCGAGGCCGACGAGAACATGCGTCTGCTGAAGGAAGAGCTGGACGATATTCAGCGCCAGGCAGACGAAAACCTGGCCGAAATGCGGCGTCTGATGAAGGAGGCCCGCGACGCACGCCACCGCCTGCGCCAATCGGCCAACCTGACGCCCGATGAGGAAGCCGCCCTGACACGCGAAAGCCAGCACCAGAAGGCCGAATACAAGCGCACCGAACGCGCCTGGCAGGCCCGCAAGGCGGCCTTGCAAACCCTCTTCGACAGCCTGCAGGATCCAATCCGCAAGCTGAAAGCCGAACGCCACCGCCGCTCCGCCGCTCTGCAGATGCGCCTCTTCTGGCACTTCAAGATGCTCAACGCCCGCGGCGAGGCGAAGGACCTCTGCACCATCTTCGCCCCCACCCGCCAGGGCACCCCGCCCGCCGGTGCCGGCGAATGTGCCGCGCCCAAGCTGCTCCAGCAGGCCTACCTCCACAAGTGGAAGCCCCTCTGCATGGCCGAATTCTGGTGGGGCCGCTCGCCGGCGAACGAGATACGCGAGCACGGCCGCTTCTACCCCGCCTGCACGGGCAAGTGCGGCCCCATCCTGAAGCACATGCTCCAGGGCCTCGACGTAGACGACAACCCGCTGCNGCTGGCCGACGGCCTGGCTGTAGGCGGGCTCCAGCGCCTCGATGTGGAGTTCGGCAGGCGTGGTTTTGGTGATAAGGTCGAGTGCGTTGTTGTGGAACTCGCTGCAAGAGCCGATGGTCATGCGGCTCATGCCAAATGATTTGATTTGTGTTGCCATAACGTTAAAATTTTAAGGATTAATAGTGTATTTGATTGGTTTCAGTTTGCCGACAGCTTTCCGCGGCTCGCCGAAGGGCTTCAGAACCTTGCCGACAGCTTTCCGCGGACTTCCGTAGGGCTTCGGAACCCTGCCGACAGCTTTCCGCGGACCTCCGAAGGGCTTCGGAACCTTGCCGACAGCTTTCCGCGAACTTCCGTAGGGCTTCGGAACCTTGCCGACAGCTTTCCGCAGACTTCCGTAGGGCTACGGCGACTTGCCGAAAGCTGTCGGCTGATTCCGGTTTACTGCAATACGGGTTCTCCGCCGTCATCTTCGTAGCCGTTATGTCCGGCTTCGACAGGACTCGGTTTAACAATGGTTGTGACATTACTGTTTTCATCTGAATACATGTTTAACATCCTGTCCCAAAACTCCTTCTTGGTGTCCCACAATGTCAGGGTCAGTTGCTGATTATCTTGCTGGTTCCCGCACTTCAAATCCCCCAAATATGCGTTATTGGTTATATCGAGAGCCGTCATCTTGTTGCCATGACACCACAAAATTTTAAGCTCTTCCAAAGTACTGACATCCAACGAGACAAGTTGATTATCGCTGCACTCCAAATCCGTCAGACTGGTCAGCCCGGTTACATCAAGGGTAGTCAGTTGATTACCGCTGCACAACAAATTCTTCAGACTGGTCAGCCCGGTTACATCAAGGGCAGTCAGTTGATTATCGTTGCACACCAAAAACATCAGTTTGGTCAGCTTGGTTACATCAAGGGTAGTCAATTGATTACCCATGCAATCCAAAGTCTCCAGATCGGTGAAGTACTCAATGCCGGCAAGGCTGGTAATGTTTTTATTTTGCAAAGGCAAGAAAGGTCCCCCATTCCTTATTATTTGCAATTTGTTATACTCATCCAGGGATACGGTGCCATCGGGGTTCGCCCTCCATTGGATATTTGAGTTGAATTCTTCCACGGCATTGGCAAACGCCGCATTGAGGGCCTCGGTGAAATTGGCGATATCCAGTACGCCCAGGTTGGTAATCCTTCCGGCGGTGAAGGTCACCTGTTTTGTGGTGGTCTTGACGTATGTCTTGCCGCCTTCACCCATATAGTTCAGGGTAATGCCGCCCGTCAGCGTGCCGGGAGCCACGACGAAGTAGTACTCCTCGCCTTTCGTGAAGGTTCCCGTCAGCGTTACCGACCGGGAAGCGCTTCCCGTGGCGGTCAGCGTACCATCGGCGATGGTATAGGTCAGTTCGCCTGACAGTGCGTCGCTTTCTTGGTTGGCGGTCAGGGTAACTTCCGTCACACCCTCTGCGTCCACGGTGAACTTGGCCAGGGCGCAGAGGTTCTGGAACGTCAGATTTTTGCTGCCGTCAGTCGCCTGTGCCCACGAGGGGTTCAGCCCTTCGGCAAAGCCGCCTGCCGTGGCTGTCTGCGTGGCGGGCAGGGTGAAGGTGATGGCAGTGTTGTCGAGGGTCAGCGTCCCGTCGTCGGTGTAGGGATAGAAGGCGGTGTAGGTATCGGTCACTTTGGCCTCGCCTTCCAGGGTGGCGGTGCTGCCGCTGACTTCGGTTGCTTCAAACTTGCAGATGGTTTCCGTTCCGTCGTAGATGGCTACCAGGTCGCCCTGCGTCCAGTTGACGGCATGGCCGTCCTCGCCCAGCGAGGTACGTGTCTGCGGCATTCCGGCGGTGAAGGTCATGTGTACCTTCCCCGTGCTGCCGCTTTCGTTGTTCTCAATGATTTCTTCGTTGCCGCAGGCTGCCAACAGCAGGGCCAGTGCGGCGATGGTCATGTTTTTTGCTTTCATTGTTATATTTATTTGTTCAGAATTTACCAAATCTCTTCGTCGCTGTCTTCAAAACCACGGTGTGTGGCTCTGTAATCGCTGCCGCACAGCACGCCTTCATTCTGTATTTCAATAATCTCACATTTGGGAGCTTCGTAGGCCTCGCGGCCATTCGCCGCCTGTTGTTTTTCGTTCATTGTCTTCATGTTTTCGTTCATTTTAACGGTTTATAATATGGATGTAATCTCGTCGGAAGTCAGTTTCCGGTAGCGGCGGATGAGGCAGTCTATCGTCGAGGCCGACAGGCTTTGGAGCATCAGCTTGTGGGCCAGGGCGTCGAAGGTGTTGTCGAAGCGGCGGCGGTACACCAGTCGCTCGCCCCGCTCCAGCCGCGGACGCAACAGGGCGTCGCGCTCGTCGTCGGTGCAGAACAGGATGCGGCGTCGGCGGCCGTCGTCGGTGATGTACACCCAGCAGATGTCAGTGTCGAAAAGATTCATGCGTCGTTACTCGGTTTGAATGACGGCGCGAAAGTAAATAAACGGGGAGAAAAGGAATTTCGTATGCGCAATTTTTAATTTCGTATGCGCAAAACGTTGTTTTTCAATGGGCTACAAAGGCTTTTTTTTTCTTTTCATTGTCTTGAAGACGAGAATTTGCGGTATTCGCCGGGCGTTATACCGTAATGGTCGCGGTAGCAACGGATGAAACTGCTCTGCGACTGGAAGCCGCAGGCATGGCCAATTTCGCCCAGCGACAGTTCGGGGTGGTTGTCTATCAGGTAGCGGGCACGACGGACACGGACGGCTGCGACGTACTGCGACACACTACAGTGTTGCTCGGTGCAGGCGGCCACGGCATCGGCCACGTAGGTACGGTTGGTGCCCAACAGGTCGGCCAGCTCGTCGCGGCCCAGGCGGGGGCGGCGCAGCACTTCTTCGTCGGCCAGCAACGCTTGCAGGCGACGGAAGAGCTGCATCTCGCGCGACAGTTCCGCAGGACGTCGGCCAGCGAACGGTAGTAGCGCGCCATGCGGGCCTGGTTGCCCCGGCTGCGGCTGTAGTCGGCCAGCAGGCGCAGGATGCGTTCGGCCTCGGCGTTGTTACCGGCCAGGCGTTCGTAGCGGGCCAGCGTATATTGCAGCTCCTCCTGTTGCGAGGGGTCGGCATACATCTTATTATATAGCAGCATCGTGTCGCGCCAGGCGGTGGCGGCGGGCAGGTCGGCACGGCTGATGAGCACCTTGAGGCGGTACATGGCGTTCTGCACCCGCAGCACGGGATTGACAGCGATGCCTTTCATCACCTCCCACTGGCGGATGTAAGCGGGCAGCGAGTCGCTCAGGGCCAGGGCCTCATCGTAGCGTCCCCAGTCTTGCAGGATGTTGACAAGGTTGAAGCCGCTGCGGGCTGCCAGTCCGGGCGAACCGTAGCGGATAGCCCCGTCGAGGGCCTGGCGGTAGTGGCGGGCGGCCACGGAGTCCTGGCCGTTGCTCAGGTAGCACTGGCCGAAGTAGAAGTCGGCGTTTATCTGACCGAAGGGATGATGATGGTGGCGGGCATAGTCGGCCATGCCGCGCAGGGAAAGGACGGCATCCACGTAGTCGCCCCACACGAGCAGGCGGTCGGCACGGCGCGCCCAGGTGGAATAGAGCAGGGAGTCGTCGGCCTGTGCCTGGTAGTAGGCTATCAGTTCGTCGGCGGCGCGCAGGAAGCCCGGCTTGTCGCCCATCGCCTCGTAGCGCGAGAGCATGGCCGAACGGAACACGTAGTCGAAGTGGGCATTGCCGGTGGCCACGGCGCGTTCCAGTCCGCGCCGCTGCATGTCGAAGAAGGCAGGCGACCGGAGGCTGTCGAACATCTGCATGGACAGGGCATAGAGGGCGCTGTCGCCGAAGTAGCCGTCCTGCTTCTGCGCCCGCAGGCTGCCCGCGGCGAGCAGCAGGACGAAGGCCAGGAGCCAGACGGCCGGGCGGCCCTGCCACAGGGAGTGTGTATGGGAATGGTTCATCATTTCTGTATCGTGTTTTCGCCGTCACCGGCCGTTCCGTCGGCAAAGGTACGCTTTTTCGGGCAAAGGCCGGTCTTCTGCTGTCCGGAATTTTTCCTCTCTGCCTCCACGGCTCAGAATTCCACCGTCAGGCCGATGGTGGGCAGCAGAGTGCCGCTCTCCTGCTTCAGGCGTTTCATGACGTAACGCTGCTCGGAGGCGGGGGCTTCGGGATTCTCGACGACGCCGGTGCTCATCAGCACGTCCTGCTGGCGGAGAACGCTCTTCGTGACGTTCTGCAGGTCGAGGTAGATGCCCGGCGCCACGTGCTCGATGCGGAACTGCCCCAGGCTGTCGGTCGAAGCGCCCTGGCCGGGATTACCGTAAAGCGACACGTTGGCGTAGGGCACAGGCTGGCGCGAGAGTTTGTCCACTACCCTGCCCCGGACGGTGAAGCCCTGGGCCATCAGCTGCAAAGGCAGCCACATGCATAAGATGGTAAGAAGAATGCGAGACATATCAGTTTGAATAGATTTTGCATTACACATTTCAAAGGCAAAGATAGAAAAAGTCATTCCACGCAGGATTAAAATCAATCATTTTCTCCCGACAAAGGCAATATTTCTTAAGTTTGCAGCCGTGAATATACTTGATTACAACACACATTAAAAGAAATTACAGCCATGAAACTGATTGCCTTATTCGTAAGCGCCCTCCTCAGCCTGCCGATGTTCGGACAGCAGGATCTCTTCCCCGACGGGACGCCGATACCCGAGTGGTTCAGACAAAATGAAATTGTAAATATCCGCGACCTGGGCACCGTCTACAACCTGGCCGACTATGGCGTGGTGAACGACAGCACCGTGCTCCAGACGGAAAAGATACAGGCCGTCATCGACCGTGCCGCCGAGCAGGGCGGTGTAGTCATCGTGCCGAAGGGTACCTACCTGACCGGCGCCCTGTTCTTCAAACCCCGCACCCACCTGCATCTGGAAGAAGGCGCCACACTGAAAGGCAGCGACGACATCAGCAACTTCCCCATCGTGGATACCCGCATCGAAGGACAAACCGTGAAATACTTCTCTGCCCTGATCAACGCCGACAAGGTGAACGGCTTCACCATCTCGGGCAGTGGTACCATCAACGGCAACGGCCTACGCTACTGGAAATCGTTCTGGCTCCGCCGCCAATGGAACCCCAAATGCACCAACATGGACGAGATGCGTCCGCGTCTGGTATATATCTCGAACAGCAACGATGTGCAACTCTCCGGCGTGCGCTTCATCAACTCGCCTTTCTGGACCACACACCTCTACCGCTGCAACAACGTAAAACTGCTGGGCCTGCACATCTTCGCTCCGGCTGCTCCCGTAAAAGCTCCGAGTAGCGACGCGGTGGACGTAGATGCCTGCACCAACGTACTGATCAAAGGTTGCTACATGTCGGTAAACGACGACGCCGTAGCCCTGAAAGGTGGCAAAGGCCCGCAGGCCGACAAGGATCCGAACAACGGCGGAAACCGCAACGTCATCATCGAGGACTGCACATACGGATTCTGCCACAGCGGACTGACTTGCGGCAGCGAGTCCATCCACAACCACAACATCATCCTGCGCCGTTGTACCATCACGCAAGCCAGCCGCATCCTGTGGTTGAAAATGCGTCCCGACACTCCGCAACATTACAACTACATCACGGTGGAAGACGTGAAAGGCGACGCCAAAAGTTGTATCCTGGTACGCCCGTGGACACAGTTTTTCGACTTGAAAGGACAGAAAGAGATGCCGAAATCGTATGCCGATCAGGTGACGATGCGCAACATCACCCTGAAGTGCAACACGTTCTTTGACGTCGAAGGTTCCGACCAATATGAACTCACCAACTTCACTTTCGAGAACATGGACATCGAAGCTGAGAAGGGCGATGTAGACAAGTCGCTCATCCGGAACTTCCAACTGAAAAACGTAAAGGTAAATGGAAAATTAATTAAATAGACAAGTAGAAAAACACACAACCGGGGAGCACGAACGCTCC
The DNA here is from genome assembly GCF_900130135.1 of Bacteroides togonis. Taxonomy (NCBI): domain Bacteria; kingdom Pseudomonadati; phylum Bacteroidota; class Bacteroidia; order Bacteroidales; family Bacteroidaceae; genus Bacteroides; species Bacteroides togonis. The sequence goes on from NZ_LT670820.1 coordinate 1,043,625, forward strand.
ACCAGACTCATTGCCCGCCTTCTGCGCAGACGTCCATAAACAGCCTGACGTCGGCCGCATGGTGGGCAATGTAGCTTACAGGAGAAGTATCCCCCGAATTCAACACATCGTGAACGATTCCTGCCCTGTCCTTGCCTACTGCCAACAGGACAATCCGGGACGCAGCAAGCATCAGTGTACCAGTCATGGTGATACATCGCTGTCCGCTGTAAGGATCGGTACAGGCAACATACAATTGTGACGAAGCAAGCAAATGTTCTTGTCCGGGATAAAGCGATGCGACATGTCCGTCCGGCTCTACACCCAGCAGCACCGCATCGAACACCGGCATACCACCAACCATGGGCACAGCTGCACGGATCTTGCCGGCATAACGAACCGCCTCCGCCTTCAAATTGGAAGCACTGCCACAAAGGATTGGAAAAACCGAATCGGACGGAAAAGAAACCTTATCAATCAACAGTCGGGAAAAAATGCCGTAATTACTGTCCGAATGTTCCATGGGAACATGGTGCTCATCGGTCCAATAAATACGCATCCGATGCCAGGGAGTTACATCGCCGTAATCATAGGCCCAAACATCGAACAAAGGCCACAGACCATCGCCTCCTGAAAAAGCAAAATTGAATACTTTCTCCGGAGAGGCGTTCATCATGCCGATGAGATGTTCGATCAACGCATGATAAGTTCCTATAGCTGTTTCCTTCGTATATGTTTTCATAATTGATACTGTTTGTAAAACAAAAAGCGTTCTTTATTTGTTCATAGGAAAAATGAGATTTAAATGAAAAAGATACATATCGGCCTCCTGCCCCGCATCGTGATAGCCATCGCTGCGGGCATCGCCTTCGGAAATGTGCTACCCATGATGCTGATCAGGGCTTTTGTCACGTTCAACGGCATCTTCAGTGAGTTCCTGAACTTCTCCATCCCGCTCATTATCGTCGGGCTGGTGACCGTCGCTATTGCCAACATCGGCAAAGGAGCAGGCAAGATGTTACTGGCCACCGTACTGATAGCCTATGGTGCCACGCTGTTTGCAGGCTTCCTGTCCTACTTCACCGGCACTACCTTCTTCCCGTCGCTCATACAGCAGGACGTTCCGCTGGAGCAGGTGAGCGAGGCCCAAGGCATCCTCCCCTACTTCAACGTAGCCATTCCTCCGCTAATGAATGTCATGACAGCCCTCGTCCTGGCCTTCACCCTGGGACTGGGCTTGGCCCACCTGAAGACAGATGCGCTGAAGAATGTAGCACTGGACTTTCAGGAAATTGTCGTGAAAACCATCAGTACCGTCATCTTGCCCTTGCTGCCCGTCTATATTTTCGGCATCTTCTTGAACATGACCCGCTCAGGACAGGTATTCGGCATTCTCAGTGTGTTCATTAAGATTATCGGTATCATCTTCCTGCTGCACATCTTCCTGCTGGTCTTCCAGTATTGCATCGCTGCACTGTTCGTCCGCCGCAATCCATTCAGACTACTGGGACGGATGATGCCTGCCTACTTCACGGCACTGGGCACGCAGTCGTCGGCCGCCACCATCCCCGTCACCCTGGAACAGACCGTCAAAAATGGCGTATCGCCCGGAATAGCAGGATTTGTTATTCCGCTCTGTGCCACCATCCATCTGTCCGGCAGTACACTGAAGATTGTGGCCTGTGCCCTGGCACTGATGATAATGCAAGGCATACACTATGACTTCCAATTGTTTGCCGGTTTCATCTTCATGCTGGGAATCACAATGGTTGCGGCACCGGGAGTCCCCGGAGGAGCCATCATGGCATCACTCGGCATCCTTCAGTCCATTTTGGGTTTCGGCGAATCGGAACAGGCGCTGATGATAGCTCTGTACATTGCCATGGACAGTTTCGGAACAGCCTGCAACGTCACAGGAGACGGAGCCATCGCACTGGTTATCGACAAAATTTATACCAAACGACAAGCAAGAAGAAACAAACAGGAACTTGTTGCCTAAACAATAAAATTTATACTAATTCGTTTGTGTTATATAGAGAAAAAGCTATATTTGCACAAATCTAACAAAAATGTGCAATAATTATGGAACAAAGTTTTATCGCATACATTGAGAAGAGTATTAAAGACAACTGGGATCTGGACGCCCTGACCGACTACAAGGGAGCAACCCTACAATACAAAGACGTTGCACGAAAAATAGAAAAGCTTCACATTATCTTTGAAGCAAGCGGCATTAAGAAAGGAGACAAAATTGCCGTCTGCGGTCGTAACAGCTCGCACTGGGGAGTCACTTTCCTGGCTACACTGACCTACGGAGCAGTCATTGTACCCATCCTGCACGAATTCAAAGCTGACAACATACACAACATTGTAAATCACTCTGAAGCCAAACTGCTTTTTGTGGGCGATATGGTATGGGAAAATCTGAATGAAAACGCCATGCCACTGCTGGAAGGCATTTTCATGATGACAGACTTTTCGATTCTCGTTTCCCGAAGCGAAAAGGTGGATTATGCCCGCGAACACCTCAACGAACTCTTTGGCAAGAAATATCCTAAGAACTTCCGCAAGGAACACGTTTTTTATCACAAAGATCAGCCGGAGGAACTGGCCGTCATCAACTACACTTCAGGAACCACCAGCTACTCCAAGGGAGTAATGCTGCCCTACCGCAGCCTTTGGTCGAATACAGCCTTCGCCTTCCAAGTTCTGCCGCTGAAGTGTGGTGACAAAGTTGTATCCATGCTTCCGATGGCCCACATGTACGGACTGGCCTTTGAATTCCTGTATGAAATTGCTGTGGGTTGCCACATCTATTACCTGACCCGCATGCCAAGTCCGAAGATTATTTTCCAGGCATTTGCCGAAGTGAAGCCACGCATCGTTGTCGCCGTGCCGCTCATCATCGAAAAGATTATCAAAAAGAATGTATTGCCCAAACTGGAAACACCGACTATGAAACTATTGCTGAAAGTACCTTTTGTCAACGATAAGATCAAGGCTACCGTACGCGAACAAATGGTACAGGCATTCGGCGGAAACTTCGAAGAGGTCATTATCGGTGGAGCAGCCTTCAATCACGATGTAGAACAGTTTCTCAAAATGATAGATTTCCCCTATACCGTAGGTTACGGCATGACCGAATGCGGTCCTATTATCTGCTACGAAGACTGGAAACGCTTCAAACCGGGATCATGCGGAAAAGCTGCCCCACGTATGGAAATCAAAATAGCCTCACCAGACCCGGAAAATATCCCAGGTGAAATCATCTGCCGCGGCCCCAACGTGATGCTTGGCTACTACAAAAACGAAGAAGCTACCCAGGAAGTACTGGAACCGGACGGCTGGCTGCATACAGGTGACTTAGCTCTGATGGACCGTGAAGGAAACGTTACGATCAAGGGACGCAGCAAGAATATGCTCCTTGGCCCCAGCGGACAGAACATTTATCCGGAGGAAATTGAAGACAAACTGAACAATATGCCGTATGTGGCCGAAAGCATCATTGTACAGCAGAACGAACGACTGGTCGGCCTGGTCTATCCAGACTTCGACGATGCTTTCGCCCATGGCCTGACCAACGAAGACATCGAACGGGTTATGGAAGAAAATCGGGTAGCCTTGAATGCCGAACTTCCAGCCTACAGCCAGCTTTATAAAATGAAAATCTATCCGGAAGAGTTTGAAAAGACTCCCAAGAAGTCCATCAAGCGTTTCCTGTATCAAGAGGCCAAAGGATGAGAAAACAAAACTCTATAATACTTCTGATGTCCCTGCTCATGGCAGGGACTCTTTTTGCCCAATCCCCTACCCAACAGTCGGCTTCCAGCTCACTGAAACCCGTCGGTATCAATCTGTCATTATGGAAAGGCATCTCTACACAAACAGCTGACAGCATAGGTACTACAATCTTCAACCTGGGCTTTTTTTCTTCACAGAACAATCTGACCGGACTAGGAATTAATATATTGGGAAGCAACACACGACAGAATGTAAAAGGCATCCAATTGGCAGGATTTTCAAACAGTGTAGGACATCGTATGCAAGGCATCCAACTGTCAGGAATCACCAACATCAACAAACATGGCTATCGAGGGCTGTCCGCTGCCGGAATGGTCAGTATCAATGGGAATGAAGGGGTAGGAATGTTGGCCTCAGGCTTAGTCAGCATCACAGGTGAGAACAACCGGGGAATTACTACTGCCGGATTGATGAACTTCATTGGCGATAATGGTAGCGGTCTACTACTGACTGGTATAGCCAACATTACAGGCAACAACTATCACGGACTGACACTATCTGGATTGATGAACGTGGCCGGAGGTTCTTCAGCGGGAGTACAACTAGGCGGGCTACTTAACATTACAGGTGAAGATATGCAGGGACTCCAACTGTCGGGAATAGGGAATGTAGCGGGACGCGAACTCAAAGGAGTACAAATCGGCTTGCTCAATATGGCTTCTCGTGCCAAGGGAATGCAAATCGGCTTGTTCAATTATTACAAGGAGAAATTCGACGGCTTACAACTGGGCTTAGTCAATGCCAATCCGCACACCCGCATACAACTCTTGGTTTCAGGAAGCAATACGACTAAATTGAATCTGGGCGCCCGTTTCAAAAACAACTGGCTCTACACCATTCTAGGAGTTGGTGCTCCCTATTTTGACTTTAACGATAAGTTTTCCGGTGCGGTTTTCTATCGTGCCGGAGCAGAATTGCCTCTCTACAAACGTCTATTTGTCAGCGGAGACCTGGGATACAGTCATATTGAAACATTCCGCAAGAACGAGGTAAACTGTCCAGCCCGTCTATATTCTCTGCAAACACGTATCAATATGGAATACAGACTGACCGAAAATGTGGGCCTATTTGTCAGTGGAGGCTATGGCTGGGACCGCCACTACGACCATAATGCGACCTATGACAAAGGAATAATCATAGAGGGCGGCATTGTACTGTTCAAATACTAAATGCCGCCCTCCGGATTCAATAATTCAATCTCCTGCTAATTGCCCAATCATACATGCTCTTTTATCAGACCGGTACGATAGGCCACAAGGAGTTTCTTTAAATCTTCAATTTGAGTACGCAGTTCACGTCCTTTATCCGTATCCTTTACCATCATACGTTGCGAATTGAATTCCACCAGGAATGTGGTCGACTTGATGTCCTGCCCCTCTTCAATAGCTTTCTGCCGACTTTGGAAAGGTTCGTGCTGTACCAGCTGCAAACCATGCGAATGATAGACCAATGTATATCCGGCTATACCCGTTTCCGGCTGATAGGCTTTGGAGAATCCTCCGTCAATTACAAGCATTTTTCCCTCAGCCTTAATGGGTTGTTCTCCCTTGATAGTTTTGACCGGCACATGCCCGTTGATGATATGGGCATGAGCTTCGGGATCTATGCCAAACTCCCGCAAAATTCTGTTACATACTTCCACTTCATTCCGCAGTGTATAATAATATCCCTTCGTCTCCTTATGCAACGATTTGTCTTCTACAAAATAGCGTTCAAACGTGGCCATTTTGTCTTTGTCGAAAGAGGGAGCATCCGGACCACACCACATATACCACATATAGTCAAGCGCAAACGCCTTTTCATCCGAACCATCTTCACCAAAGTAGGCGGTACGTACCAATTGGTCCACCTTTTTCAACAGTTTCTCTCCCCAATACTCCTTTCCATTGATTACTACATGCTTGAAGCTTCCGTCAGCATTCAAAGGAACCGACGCATGATAAAGTAAGTTACTGTTGCATACCAGATACATGCCACCGTAGGTAAACAGACAGCGCATGTGTTTTTTCAATTTCTCACTATTCATGAAAGAAGCATGTATCTTCTCCATCAAATCATGCTCTTCTTCCGTAAGCCTATAGGGGTCTGCCGGATCGATTGTCGGGAAGTTTGTGTCACGTAAAGCATATTCCTTTCCATCGTACATAAAAACTCCTCGTTCGAAATCTATCAGATGCAACAGCTTCCGGTTGCCCATACCTAACTCCGGCCGACGGTCAATGATGGCAGCTTCCAGTTTCAGCTGAATAATGGTAATGGCTTTATGCATCTGTGTAATGAGACGCAATGTCTTTTCATTGTAACGAGAATCGGAAAAATTCAATTTCGGCGCAAAGATCTCACAAGGATCATCTCCATAGACATCCATGGCAAACGTAGCCAACGGCAGTAGATTGATACCATATCCATCTTCCAATGTAGCCAAATTGGCATAACGCATAGACATACGGATTACATTTGCCATACAAGCATCATTTCCCGAGGCTGCTCCCATCCAAAGAAGATCATGGTTTCCCCATTGAATATCAAAGTTATGATAATCGCAAAGCGTATCCATTATGATGTGCGCTCCCGGTCCACGATCATATATGTCACCCACGATATGCAGCAAATCGATAGTAAGTCGCTGTATCAGGTTACACATAGCTATAATAAAATCATCGGCACGCTTGGTAGAGATAATGGTACTGATGATAACATTGATATAAGCATGCTTGTTGGGATCGATAGTAGACTCGTGCAACAACTCTTGAATGATATAAGAGAAGTCTTCAGGCAAAGCCTTCCGAACTTTAGAACGCGTATATTTGGACGACACATTCTGGCAAACCTTAACCAACTGGTTCAGCGTAATCAAATACCAGTCATCCAAGTCCTTCTCGGACGCTTTGATCAGTTGCAGTTTTTCCTCCGGATAGTAAATCAGCGTACAAAGTTCCTTCTTCTCACTCTCACGCAAGGTATGACCGAATATTTCATTCACCTTACGCTTCACTGCTCCCGATGCATTCTTCAGCACGTGCTGAAAAGCTTCATATTCTCCATGTATGTCGGTCAAAAAATGTTCCGTTCCTTTAGGCAGATTCAGAATTGCCTCCAGATTGATAATCTCGGTACTGGCATCAGCTATCGTCGGAAAGCTATGGGACAATAATTGCAGATAACGCAAATCGCTGATGATACTTTCAGAAGTAATATTTCCCATGATTCTATCTTTATATTTTTATTCCTATTCAAATTAATCATCCCAACAAAAACATCAGTAGCACCTGAGCTATGATGACTCGAAGGAACATGCAAAGCGGATATACTGTGGCATAAGACACCGATGGATTATCACCGGGAATGGTATCGTTAGCATAGTTCAATGCCATTGGATTAGCCATACTGCCACATAACATACCGGTCACGGAGCCGAAATCAACTTTCATCCATTTAAAAGCAACAACTCCCATTATCAATACTGGTACCAGCGTCAAAACAAAACCGACACCAATCCAAAGAAGTCCTTCAGGGCGGAACACGGTCTCAAAGAAATGAGCACCTGCATCCAATCCAAGGCAAGCCAAATACAATGCCAATCCCAATGCACGCAACATCAAATTGGCACTACGTGTCGTATAAGTTACCATATGTAACCTCGGACCAAATGTACCTATCAGAATACCGACAATAATAGGACCACCTGCCAAACCAAGTTTCACCGGCGCACTGATACCCGGTATTGAAATAGGAATAGCTCCCAATATAAGTCCCAAAATAATGCCGATAAATACAGCTACCAGATTAGGTTCTTTCAGACTCTTAATTGCATTACCCAACACCTTCTCAACATTATGCACGGATGCCGCTTCACCAACAATGGTCAACCGGTCTCCTAACTGCAATGTTAAATCGGCCGTAGCCAACAGCTGTACTCCACTTCGATAAACACGAGTTATATTGATACCATAATGATTACGTAAATGAAGTGATCCAAGTTTTCTTCCGTTCAATTCCGGACGGGTTACAACGATACGTTGCGAGATAAGTTTACTGTCAATAGCATCCCAATCAATATCTTCCTTATTCCAATTCGTATGTTCCTGTTCACCGAAAAGCACCGTCATTGCTGCAGCTTCCTTCTCCGAAGTAATCACCAGCAAACGGTCGCCTTCCTCCACGATCTTGTCCGAAGTAGGAATCGTCACCTTACCCTCTCTCCACAAACGAGAAATCACAAATTTAGAATGACTCAAGTCTGCTATTTCCTTCACACTTTTACCAAAGATTCCAGGATTATGAACTTGAAAAGCACCAATATAGGTTTTATTATCATTTTCTTTCTCTTTCACCTCCAGGTCCTTGTCCGTCACCATCAGTTTACGCATAATCAGAATAGCCAAAATAACTCCCACGACACCTAACGGATACGTAACAGCACATCCCAATGCTGGAGTACTGGCCTCCATTCCCAACTGTTTCAACGTCTGTTGGGCAGCTCCCAAAGCAGGTGTATTGGTCGTAGCGCCGCATAAAATACCCACCATGTCCGGAAGCGAAATATCTGTTACAAGACTGCCCAGCACGGTCATCAAAGTACCGATCAGGACGACTCCTGTAGCCAGCATATTCAGCCTGACACCTCCTTGTCGGAAAGAACTGAAAAAACCGGGACCTACCTGTAAGCCCAATGCGTAGACAAACACTACAAGTCCGAAACTCTCTGCATAATTCAACATCTGGGGATCAATGGTAAATCCCAAATGTCCGGCCAATATACCGGCAAAGAATACGAACGTAACACCCAAAGAAACGCCCCAGAAACGTACTTTTCCTAAACCTAAACCGACCGCTGAAATCAACGATAGGATAACAACCGCCTGTAGAGCGGAATGTTCCACAAACAAACTATATAGCCAATCCAAAATAAAATCGATTATTATTTATGTGCAAAGATAGGAACTATAGTTGGAGAGGAAAAATAAATGCCTCAAAAAACTGGATTCATCCATAAAAGTCAAAGCACAAACATCAGACTACAGCCTTTTCCATACTTTTTCCACTCAAAGTATACAACTTGCAAGCATACAACCAAACCACAATATAAGCAAGCAAGGGAACGACAAAAGCAATCACCATCGTGGTATAATCTGCCACCAGTCCCATCAACAAAGGACCCACAACACCTCCTACCGGTGACATCATCAGGAAAGAGGAAGCCCGTTTGGTATGGTTACCCAATCCGCGAAGAGACAAAGCGAAAATAGTAGGGAACATGATTGCTTCGAATGCATAGACTAGCAGCAAAGCTATCAAAGAAACATATCCTAAATCGAGAAGTACCACTGTCGTCGTCACCACGACACCCGAAGCGCAAACGAAAAGCATCTTTTCGGCACGAACCCTCCGCATAATCCAGCTACCGATGAAACGTCCCAACATAAAAAGACTCAGACCACCGAACGAGAGTACCAATGAAGCCGTACGTGCATTCATCCATCCCTGCTCCAACACATAGTTAATAAAGAAGCTGTTAATGGAAATCTCTCCGACTTCATAAGCAAACAATGCCATCAATCCAAATACAAACAGCTTGTGTTTCCATAATCCTACTTTATGTCCGTCGGCACTTACCTCGTCCTCATGTACAATCTCCGGCAGACGGACACGTGAAAAAAGAACCGCAACCAGCAACACAACCACTCCCATACAAGCATAGGGAAGTGCCACATTACCCGAACCGGTATTTCCATCTTCAGAGAACAACAATAATCCCGTTACGATAGGAGCACAGATACAGCCCAAACCGTTGAAAGATTGTGCAAAGTTCAGACGACTGGCTGCCGTTTCGCGTGCACCCAATTCTGTAGCATAAGGATTGGCCGCTGTTTCCAGAAACGTCAATCCGCACCCGATAACAAACAGGGCAAACAGAAACACCTGATAAGACATCCATTGCTGACCGGGAATAAAAAGTAACGAACCAATTCCATAAAGTACCAATCCAAATACCACTCCCCTCCTATAGCCAAAACGGGAAATAAATAATCCGGCAGGAATAGCCATCACAAAATAGCCCATATACATCATAGCCTGTATCAAAGCCGACACAGATTTATTGATGTGCAGCAACTCCTGAAAGTGTTTGTTCAGAACGTCAAGTATGGCATGGGCAAATCCCCATAGGAAAAACAAAGAAATAATCAAAATAAAGGGGACCATATACTGTTCCCCTACCAGCGGTGTTCTTTTATTCATCATAATAGCATACAGTATAAAAACCGGAATAATCGGCCGCAAAGATACACATTATTTATATTCCCAGAAGAACAAGTATCCTCAAAGTGAACGTTAAAGAAACAGACAGGCATGTCGCCCATACAACGGACGACAAACCTTGAAATGGCCAAGACAGAGCCTATCTCAACCGCAAACGGTCTCCTACCTCAGGCACATATTCTCCGTCCTTGCGATTCATCTTGTAGAGATTCTTCAAGCGGATACCGTACTTCTGCGAAATGCTGTGCATGGAATCGCCGTCACGAACGACGTGGACTGTATAAGGCTTCTGCGCTTTCTTATTCTTCTTTTTCAGATAGATAATGTCACCTGCTTCGAGGGTATATTCACGGTGTAGATCGTTATAGTCGACCAGTTTTTTCCAACTAATGTCAAACTCTCCACCCAACAACTCGAAACTGTCACCGTCGCGAGCCACGACGTACGCCAAACCGTTGGCTATATATACCTGGTGTGGTTTCAACAACCAAGGTTTCTTCTTGATTTCCTTCTCCCATTTGCGGGCTTCACGACGTCCCAGGCCTTCATTATCGTACTTATAGAGTTCGTAGTCCTCAATAATCGTTATCAGACGGTTAGCATACGAAGGGTCGGTGGCATAACCGGCCTTTTTCAGTCCTTTGGCCCATCCTTTGTAATCGGTTATCTTCAACTTGAACAGAAAAGCATAACGCGCGCCACTGGTAAGGAACTTGGAATGATCCTCGTATGAATCGCGCACATTGCGATAAGCCCGGAAACATTCGCCACGAACATCATCATCGTGATAGACCCGACCTCCGCGCCAGTTATTGTGACACTTGATGCCGAAGTGATTGTTACTTTTCCGAGCCAGTACACTCTGCCCCGCTCCACTCTCGAGCAAGCCTTGCGCCAGTGTAATGCTGGCCGGTATTTTGTGCAACCTCATCTGCTCCACAGCGATGGGAGCGTATTGCTTGATATATTCGTTGTAACGGGAGTTCCTGCGCTGTGCATGGGCAGGCAGAAGCATCATAAGAAAAGCCACAAGGGCCAGCAGTCGGAACGTATATTTCATGTCTTTGTCATTGATTCGGGCACAAAAGTCTGCAAAAGAATTGAAAATTCCAATCACTTCCTTATCTTTGTAACATTAATTACAGAAACCTTGTCTTATGAAAGAACTGAATATCCACATCGACATCCGTATTTTCCCATACGAGGAACTGGATGCAGCCGACCGTAAGCTGATAGACGCCGCCCGTGAGGCTACTTTCCGCAGTTATTCCCCTTATTCCCACTTTTCGGTAGGAGCTGCCGCCCGCCTGGCAGACGGCACCATCGTATGCGGCAGCAATCAGGAGAACGCCGCCTATCCGTCAGGGCTCTGTGCAGAACGCACCACCCTTTTCTATGCCAATTCGCGTTACCCGGATCAGGCCGTAAAGACACTGGCTATCGCTGCCCGCAACGAGCAGGGGGAATTTCTGGAAGACCCGATTCCGCCATGCGGAGCTTGCCGCCAAGTAATGCTCGAGACAGAGACAAGGTACAACCAGACCATGCGCATCCTGCTATACGGAAGCAAAGGCATCTACGAAGTAAAAAAGGTAGGCGACCTGCTACCACTGTCGTTCGACGCTTCGGCCATGCAGTGAAAGAGTTTTGCATGCCCTATCAGATACCATCACAGGCACCCGTTGTGACGCAGCACTTTCTGGCCCTCTCATGCAGTGCTTCCTGACACCCTGACGAAGCACTGCATGAGCACCTCACAAAGCACTTCGTCGGACTATCACGAAGCACTGTGTCACCTCCTCATCATTTACTTTCTAAAGGCATCAGGCCTATTACCTGCCTACATAAAAAAATGGGAAAGCTCACAAATAACCGTAATTCGGGTATCCCGGTTTTCCAAGTTTCTTCTTATTTTTGCAGCGTATCACTCAAAGAACGATACACGACAATTTTACCTTACTAAAACAGACACCTTATTATGTTACGTAAAATCAGACTGACCCTGGCTATCGTTTTCTTTACGCTGATTACCCTGCTGTTCCTCGACTTCACAGGAACACTGCACGCATGGTTCGGCTGGATGGCCAAGATTCAATTCCTCCCTGCCCTACTGGCACTAAATGTGGGAGTGGTACTGGTGCTGGTGATTCTCACTCTGCTGCTGGGCCGTGTCTACTGTTCTATCATTTGTCCGTTGGGCGTCTTTCAGGACATTGTGGCCTGGTTCTCGAAAAAAAGCAAGAAGAACCGCTACCGCTATTCGCCCGCCTTGTCGTGGCTGCGCTACGGTGTACTGGGTGTGTTCGTCATCGCACTGGTGGCAGGTGTACATTCGTTTGTCGCCCTGCTGGCACCCTACAGTTCGTACGGACGCATCGCAAGCAACCTGTTCGCCCCCATCTACCAGTGGGGAAACAATTTGCTGGCTTATCTGGCTGAACGGGCCGACAGCTATGCTTTTTACGACATCACTGTCTGGCTGAAAAGCTTGCCCACGTTTGTCATCGCCGCCGTCACACTGGTAGTGCTCGTCGTACTGGCCTGGAGAGGCGGACGTACTTATTGCAACACCATCTGTCCTGTAGGTACCGTACTGGGATTCCTGTCAAAGTACGCCTACCTGAAGCCGGTCATCGACACAGACAAGTGCATCAACTGCAACCTCTGTGCCCGTAACTGCAAAGCCTCGTGTATCGACATCAAGAATCACCAGATAGACTACAGCCGCTGCGTGGCCTGCATGGACTGCCTGGACAAGTGCAAACACCAGGCATTACGCTACGCGCATCCTTCCAAAACGAAGGTTGAAGCAACCGAGAAGAAGCCTGAAGAAGGCAGTTCACGCCGTGCCTTCCTGACATCGACAGCATTGGCAGCCTCGGCTGCCGTATTGAAGGCTCAGGAAATGAAGGTAGACGGCGGATTGGCTACCATCGAAGACAAGAAAATCCCTAATCGAAAGACACACATCCTGCCGCCGGGAGCCCAAAGCGCCCGTCACTTTGCACAGCATTGTACAGCCTGCCAGCTGTGTGTGTCGGTATGCCCCAACGAGGTGTTACGCCCCTCTACCGGCCTGATGACGCTGATGCAACCTTTCTCTTCATACGAACGAGGCTACTGTCGCCCCGAGTGTACCAAATGTTCGGAAGTCTGCCCCGCGGGAGCCATCAAACCCATCACCGTAGCCGACAAATCGTCCATCCAAATAGGACACGCCGTATGGATCAAGCGCAACTGTGTGGTAAAGACCGACAAGGTGGAATGCGGTAACTGTGCGCGCCATTGTCCCACAGGTGCCATCACCATGGTACCGTCGGACCCCAAGAACCCCGACTCGCTCAAGTTCCCAGCCATCGACACGGAACGCTGTATCGGTTGCGGTGCTTGCGAAAACCTCTGTCCGGCCCGTCCCTTCAGTGCCATTTATGTGGAAGGACACGAACGACACCGGATTATTTAAGCGGTGAACGGTAAACGTTTTATTTCTATAACTTCTTTATCACGATATACTAATGAACGACCAGAATCATTCCAACGATATGTCTCGCCGCGAGTTTCTGAAGATTGTGGGTATCAGTACGGCCACCACAACCGCGGTATTGGCTGGATGCGGACCGAAAGACTCCGCTACCTCCTCCCTGCAGGCCGAAGGAGAAATTCCTACTGACAAAATGACCCTGCGCGAGAATCCGAAAACCAAAGAGAAAGTATCACTGCTGGGCTACGGCTGCATGCGCTGGCCCACCCTGCCCGCTCCCGAAAAAGGAGGCAACGTCATCGATCAGGATGCCGTGAACGAACTGATAGACTATGCTATGGCTCATGGTGTGAACTACTACGACACGTCGCCTGTCTATGTACAAGGTTGGTCGGAAAAATCGACTGGCATCGCCTTGAAGCGTCATCCTCGCGAGAAGTTCTTCGTAGCCACCAAGCTGTCCAACTTCTCCAACTATACGCGCGAGAACTCCATCGCCATGTACAACCGCTCGTTCCAGGAACTGCAGGTGGACTACATCGACTACTACCTGCTGCACTCCATTGGCAACGGCGGCATCGAGACTTTCCGCGCCCGCTACATTGAAAACGGCATGATCGATTTCCTGATGAAGGAACGCGAGGCAGGTCGCATCCGTAACCTGGGCTTCTCTTTCCACGGCACACAGGATGTATTCGACGAAGTTCTGGCCATGCACGACCAGGTGCACTGGGACTTCGTACAGATTCAGCTGAACTATGTAGACTGGAAATATGCCTCGGGACGCAACGTCAACGCCGACTACCTCTACGCCGAACTGGAGAAACGCCACATACCGGCCATCATCATGGAACCGCTGCTGGGCGGACGTCTGTCCAAGCTGCCCGAACACCTCGTGGCACGCCTCAAGCAACGCGGCCCCGAAGCGAGCGTCGCCTCGTGGGCTTTCCGCTTTGCAGGCACGTTCCCCGACGTACTGACGGTGCTGAGCGGCATGACCTACATGGAGCATCTGCAGGACAACCTGCGCACCTATTCGCCGCTGGTGCCCCTGACGGACGACGACCTGGAGTTCCTGCAGCAGACGGCCGACCTGATGAAGCAGTACCCTACTATCCCCTGTAACGACTGCAAGTACTGCATGCCTTGCCCCTATGGTATCGACATTCCCGCCGTGCTGATACATTATAATAAATGTGTGAACGAGGGCAATCTACCCACTTCTCAGGAGCATGCCAACTACCGTGAGGCACGCCGGGCCTTCCTCATTGGGTACGACCGCAGTGTTCCCCGCCTGCGCCAGGCCAGCCACTGCATCGGCTGCGGCCAATGCGTGTCCCACTGTCCGCAAAGCATTGATATTCCCGAAGAGCTGCACCGCATCGATCGCTATGTGGAGCAACTGAAACAAGAAACGCTGTAACCCGAAAAGACAAAGAATGAAAGAACTCATAGACATGCTTCACGCAGGAGGATACTCCTGCGTGATAGCCAATGGTGACCGCATCCGCACGTTCACACGGCGGGGTGTGGCCGACCTTTACGACCTGCTGGTACAAGAACCCGAATTCCTACATGGTGCGTTTGTAGCCGACAAGGTCATCGGCAAGGCAGCAGCCTCACTCATGGTACTGGGTGGCGTACGGCAGGTATATACTCGTACCATCAGCCAGCCTGCTCTCCGCCTGTTGCAGGAAGCCGGTGTCACGGTAAGTTGCGATGAGATCGTGGACCACATCATCAACCGCGACCACACGGGCTGGTGCCCGCTGGAACAAGCCAGCCGTGACCTCCAGTCAGCCAAAGAAATTTTCCCAGTTATAGAAAAATTTATCTCCAGTCAGAGAAAAAACGTATGAAAGAACTGAACTTGAAGGAAGGCCTGTTTGCCTTTCTCCTCCTGACAACTTCCGCCGCTCAAGGACAGGAAGACACCACTCGTATTGCCCGTAACTTGACGACAGACGAGGTCGTCGTAACCGGTACCCGTAACGAAACCGATATCCGTCACCTTCCTATGACCATCTCTGTCGTAGGTAGGAAACAACTGGAAAGCAATTACCAGCCTTCCGTACTGCCCACCCTGACCGAACAAGTGCCAGGCTTCTTCACCACCAGCCGCGGCATTATGGGCTATGGTGTATCGACCGGAGCGGCTGGAGGTATGAGTCTGCGAGGTATCGGTGGAAGCCCCACAGCAGGATTGCTAGTGCTCATCGACGGACATCCACAATATATGGGACTGATGGGACATCCCATTGCCGACGCCTATCAGACAATGATGACCGAACGGGTGGAGGTACTGCGCGGACCGGCTTCGGTACTCTACGGCTCGAATGCCATGGGCGGTGTCATCAACATCGTCACACGGCAGATGGAAGAAGAAGGTTCGAAAACCGACCTGCAAGTAGGATATGGCTCGTATAACACCCTGCAAACCGAAGTGACCAACCGCCTGAAGCGCGGACGATTCAGCAGCATCACCACCGGCTCGTACAATCGAAGCGATGGACATCGGCCCGACATGGATTTCGAACAATATGGCGGCTATGCCAAGCTGGGCTATGATTTCAGTGACCAATGGAAGTTATGGGGAGACATCAACGTGACTCACTTCAACGCCTCCAACCCAGGTACTATAGCGTCACCCTATATCGACAACGACTCACGCATTACCCGCGGAATGGCTTCGGCAGCTCTCGAGAACCATTACGAACGAACCTCAGGTGCGCTGAGTTTCTTCTACAACTGGGGACGCCATAAGATAAACGACGGCTATCACCCGGGCGAAGAACCACAAGCATCACATTTCAACTCCAAGGACCGCATGATGGGCCTCTCGTGGTATCAAAGCCTCACGCTGTTCGAAGGCAACCGCATCACCGCCGGCTTCGACTACCAGCACTTCGGCGGCGAGTCGTGGTACAAGGTACTGGCCACAGGCGAGAAGCAACCACAAGTAGACAAGCAGCTGGACGAACTGGCCGGATACGTAGATTTCCGACAGAACATCGGCCACTGGTTGTCACTCGACGCCGGACTGCGTGTGGACCACCACTCGCACACGGGCACAGAATGGATACCACAGGGTGGACTGGCCTTCCACCTGCCCCGTCAAGCAGAACTAAAAGCCATGGTAGGCAAAGGCTTTCGTAACCCTACCATCCGCGAACTGTTCATGTTCTCAAAAAACCCCGACTTGCAGCCCGAAAGCCTCGTCAGCTACGAACTGGCTTACACACAACGCCTCTTCGACGGTGCCCTGTCCTACGGACTCAACCTCTACTACATCGACGGAAAGAACATCATTCAGGTGGATCCCGCCCAGCGAAAGAACGTGAACACGGGCCACATCGAGAACTGGGGTACAGAAGCCAACGTAGCCTACCGCTTCAATGCCCGCTGGCAAGCCAATGCAAACTACAGTTGGCTGCACATGGAAAATCCTGTACTGGCTGCTCCTGAACACAAGTTATATGCCGGTGTCAACTACCATCAGGGACGGTGGACAGCCGCCAGCGGCATGCAGTACATCCGTGGCCTCTATACTTCCGTCACGCAAGGACAGGAAAAGCAAGAAACTTTCGTTCTTTGGAATTTGAATATCAGCTACCGTCTGTGTAACTTTGCAAGCCTCTTCGTGAAAGGCGAGAACCTGCTGGCACAACGCTACGAAATCAATGCTGGCTACCCCATGCCGAAGGCTACCTTCATGGGAGGCGTCAACGTGAATTTCTGACTTATAAAAAAGACATAAGTATGAAAGAGATGGAATATGACCGTACCGCTTGCTGGTGCGTCTTCTTCAAAGATAACCTGCTGATGCAGAAACTCGCTGACGGCACCTGCACCCTGCCTACAGGAGAGCAGCTGCCTGTAGCTCCCGCAAAGGATCAGACCGTGCACCGTGTCACCTTGCCTACAGGACAGCAGGTCTATACGTTTGCCATCGACTACCCTGTGGCCGAAACCAACCAGTGGATGATGACCGGCCTGCGCGCCTCGTTCGATCATCTGCCTTTGGACGCATACAAAGCCGCCGGCAAGGCCTACCAGATACTCTACTGGGACCAGCACAGCCGCTACTGCCCCGTATGCGGTACGCCTACGGAACAGCAGACCGATATCATGAAGAAATGTCCCCACTGTGGCAATGAATTATACCCACCCATCTCTACTGCCATCATTGTACTGGTGCGCCGCGGCGAAGAAATCCTACTGGTACATGCCCATAATTTCCGTGGCACATTCTATGGCCTCATAGCAGGCTTCCTCGAGGCTGGCGAAACGTTGGAGCAATGTGTCCGCCGTGAGGTAATGGAAGAAACGGGGCTCTGTATCCGTAACATCACCTACTTCGACAGCCAACCCTGGCCCTATCCCAGCGGTCTGATGGTAGGTTTCTTTGCCGACTACGAAAGTGGCGACATCAAACTACAGAAAGATGAACTCAGTGCCGGTGCCTTCTACCATCGCAACAATTTGCCGGAACTACCGCGCAAGCTAAGCATCGCCCGCAGACTGATCGATGCCTGGCTGGAAGGAAAAGACACCCACACCAACCGTTGACATCCGAAACGTAACTACCTACATGAGCGATGTAACTATGAACTTTAGCGCCATAACTATGAACTTTAGAAGCGTAAAGTAGAACTTTGGAAAAACAGCCTTTTCGTAACCGAAAAGTATTGGTCTTTATTGGATAAAACATTACCTTTGTGGCGCAAACCCATAAAGACGATGCAACGGAGATTTCAGACATTTATCATATCCCTACTTTTATGCTGCCTGGCATGCCACTCTCTGCAAGCAACAGAAGAGCAAATGCAACCCCAAGATGACGGCATCCGTCTCAGCCTGCTGACCTGTGGACCCGGCAAGGAAATCTATTCCCTCTTCGGACATACGGCCATCCGTTATGAAAACCGTCGGAAGGGCATCGATGTGGTATTCAACTACGGTCTGTTCAGTTTTCAGTCGTCCAACTTCATCCTTCGTTTCACTCTTGGCGAAACGGACTACCGGCTTGGAGCAACGGAATACAAATACTTTCTTTCGGAATACCTGCTGGACAACCGCGACGTCTGGGAACAGACCCTGAACCTGACTACGGAAGAAAAACAAAAATTGATAAATCAATTGGAGGAAAATTATCGACCGGAAAACCGTGTCTACCGCTATAATTTCTTCTATGACAACTGTGCCACACGCCCGCGCGATCAGGTGGAACGTGCCGTAAACAACAGCCTGCGCTATTCCGACGATATGACGACGACCGATACAGGACGAAGCTTCCGAGACATCGTCCATCAATATTGTCAGGGACATCCATGGTCGCAGTTTGGTATCGACCTCTGTCTCGGCAGCGAGGCAGACCGCCCCATCAGCCGACATCAGATGATGTTTGCCCCCTTCTATCTGAAAGATTTTTTCGCTACCGCCACCCTGGCCGACAGTACAGGTATCGGTACACGACCTCTGGTGAGCCAGACTGAGCAGCCCGTTGTCATTCCCGACGAAGACAAACAAACGGAAACGACTCTTTTTACGCCTTTACTGACAGCCACGCTTTTGTTCCTGTTTGTGTGTGCCTGCTCTTGGTATGGAGTTCGCAGGCAAAGAAGTCTATGGGGCATCGACCTTGTTCTCTTTACAGTTGCCGGACTCAGCGGATGCATCCTGGCATTTCTGGCACTGTTCTCATCCCATCCGACAGTAAGTTCCAACTATATACTTTTCGCACTCCATCCCCTGCATCTATTCTGTCTGCCCTGGATGATAAAAAAGGTGCGAAAAAGACAAACGAGCCGCTACATGCAGGCTAATTTTGTCGTTTTAACATTATTTATATTGTTATGGGCTATAATTCCGCAAAAAATCAATCCGACAATGCTACCTTTGGCACTGTGTTTGCTGGTACGTTCAGCAAGCAACTTGATTTTATCCCATAAACAAGGCTTAAGAAGAAGAATAAAGAGATGAAAAAAGGACTGATAACCTCCATATTAGTGTTGACTTTCGGCGGGCTGCAGGCTCAGCCACTACCGTCTACGCCCAAACTGGTCGTAACTCTGACCATCGACCAGCTCCGCACAGATTATCTGGAGGCATTTTCGGCCTTATACGGGGAAAAAGGATTCAAAAGGCTGATGCGTGAAGGCAAAGTCTACATGCAAGCCGAAATGCCCTTCGACAAACCCGACCGCGCATCGGCTACAGCGACACTATTCAGCGGCTGTTCACCTTCTACACATGGAATCATCGCTACCAAATGGATGGACGTGTCTACCCTGACACCGCGCAATTGCGTGGAGGATCCCAACTTCATGGGCAACTACACCAACCAAAACAGCTCTCCGGCCCAATTGCTGACATCGACCATTGCCGACGAGCTGAAAGTAGCCACGCGCAATGCTGGAAAAGTATATGCCATCGCACCCTTCCGCGATGCAGCAGTCTTGAGTGCCGGCCATGCAGGCGACGGTGCTTTCTGGATTAACAAGACAAATGGAAAGTGGTGTGGAAGTACCTATTACCCGGAATTCCCCGAATGGCTGAACCAATACAATGACTCCAGCTCCGTGGATTTCCGCATTAAAGATATCACTTGGATGCCCCTGCATCAGGTATCCAGCTACAAATACCTGTCCGACTGGCGGACAGAGCCATTCAAGTACATTTTTGAAAGCGAACGAGAAAACAAGTTCTACCGACTGGCAGCAAGCCCCCTCATAAACGATGAGGTCAACCTGCTGACAGAAAGGCTGTTGGAGAAAAGTGGAATAGGCAGAGATGATATCCCCGACCTTCTGGCGCTCACCTACTATGCGGGCAACTACAATCACCGCAGCACCCGCGAATGCGCCATGGAAATGCAGGACATCTATGCCCGTCTGGACCGAAGCATTGCTACCCTGCTCGACATGCTCGACCGGAAAATAGGACTGAACAACCTCATTCTGTGCATCGCATCCACCGGTTATGCCGATCCCGATCCTGCAGATACGGGAATCTACCGCATCCCTGGAGGAGAGTTCCACCTGAACCGCTGTGCCACTCTGCTCAACATGTATCTTATGGCAACCTATGGCGCCGGACAGTATGTGGAAACTTATTACGACCAACAAATTTATCTTAACCATAAACTTCTGGAAGACAAGCAGCTGGACCTGACGGAAATTCTGGAAAAATCAGCTGCATTCCTGGTACAGTTCAGTGGTGTAGACCAAGTCTATTCCTCACACCGGCTGCTATTGGGTTCCTGGTCTCCCCAGATAGACCGCATCCGCAACAGTTATCACCGCAAGCGCTCGGGCGACCTGCTGATCAAAGTACTGCCGGGATGGACCATTGTTCAGGAAAATGGCAATGACAACCGTGCCGTACGAGCTGCTGAAATTCCCGCACCACTGATTCTCATGGGTGGAGGAATTAAAGCAGGAAAAGTGCGGACACCTGTCAGTGCCGATCGCATCGCCCCTACTTTGAGCAGTGTGATGCGCATACGTGCTCCGAATGGATGCACAGCCACTCCGCTCGAATTTTGACCTGTTTTTTCCTTACAAGCAGACAAGAGCCTCGCTTCGTCGTCTGAATGTAACCATTTTCTTGTCTGATAACGGATTATTGGAAAAAACTCACTGTAACTTTGTGCCCAGTGGAGTGAATTTCTTACCTTTGCACAGCGAAAAACAATTATCAACCAACATTGCAATAAATAAAAACAATTATAAAATGGGATTTAATGAATTTTTAAGCTCGATTTTCGGCAACAAATCCACCCGCGACATGAAGGAAATACAACCGTGGGTAGAAAAGGTGAAAGCCGCATACCCGGAAATCGACAGCCTGGACAACGATGCCTTGCGTGCCAAAACAGAAGAACTGAAGGCATACATCCGCAACTCTGCCGCCTCTCAACGTGCCAAAGTGGACGAACTGAAGGCCACTGTAGAAACCACGGAACTGGAAAAGCGTGAAGAGCTCTTTGCCCAGATCGACAAAATTGAGAAAGAAATACTGGAAATCTACGAAAAGGCACTCGACGAAGTACTGCCCGCAGCCTTTGCCATCGTAAAGTCGACAGCCAGACGATTTACAGAAAATGAAGAAATTACCGTAACAGCCAATGACTTCGACCGCCAGCTGGCTGCCACCAAGGATTTCGTCCGTATCGAAGGTGATAAAGCCATCTACAAGAACCATTGGATGGCAGGTGGTAACGAAATTACTTGGAATATGGTACACTACGACGTACAGCTGTTCGGTGGTGTCGTTCTGCATAAAGGTAAGATTGCCGAAATGGCAACCGGTGAAGGTAAGACCCTCGTGGCAACCCTCCCCGTATTCCTCAACGCCCTGACCGGTAACGGTGTACACGTCGTAACAGTGAACGACTACCTGTCCAAGCGTGACTCCGAATGGATGGGACCGCTCTACATGTTCCACGGCTTGAGCGTAGACTGTATCGACAAGCATCAGCCCAACTCCGATGCCCGCCGTCGGGCCTACCTGGCCGATATCACATTCGGTACCAACAACGAATTCGGCTTCGACTACCTGCGTGACAACATGGCCATCAGCCCGAAAGACCTCGTACAACGTCAACACAACTATGCCATCGTCGATGAGGTGGACTCTGTATTGATTGACGATGCCCGTACGCCGTTGATTATCTCTGGTCCTGTACCCAAAGGTGACGACCAACTGTTCGAACAGCTCCGTCCGCTGGTAGAAAGACTGGTAGAGGCACAAAAAAGACTGGCTACCCAGTATCTGGCTGACGCCAAACGTCTCATCGCTTCCAGCGACAAGAAAGAACAGGAAGAAGGCTTCCTCTCCCTCTACCGCAGCCACAAGGCATTGCCTAAGAACAAACCGCTCATCAAGTTCCTGAGCGAACAGGGCGTAAAAGCTGGTATGCTGAAGACCGAGGAAATCTACATGGAGCAGAACAACAAACGTATGCACGAAGTAACCGATCCGCTCTACTTCGTCATCGACGAGAAACTGAACAGTGTAGATCTGACCGACAAGGGTGTGGACCTCATCAGCGGTAACTCAGCCGACCCCACTCTCTTCGTACTGCCCGATATCACAGCCCAGCTCTCTGAACTGGAAAATGAAAAGGATCTGACAGAAGAAGAACGTCTGGCGAAGAAGGACGCCCTGCTCACCAATTATGCAATCAAGTCGGAACGCGTACATACCATCAATCAGCTGCTGAAGGCTTACACCATGTTCGAAAAAGACGACGAATACGTTGTAATAGACGGACAGGTGAAGATTGTGGACGAGCAGACAGGCCGTATTATGGAAGGTCGTCGCTACTCTGACGGTTTGCATCAGGCCATCGAAGCCAAAGAAGGTGTAAAGGTAGAAGCTGCCACGCAAACATTCGCAACCATTACCTTGCAGAACTATTTCCGTATGTACCATAAGTTGTCAGGTATGACCGGTACAGCCGAAACGGAAGCCGGCGAATTCTGGGATATCTACAAACTGGATGTTGTTGTCATCCCGACCAATCGCCCCATTGCCCGCAAGGATATGAACGACCGTGTCTACAAGACAAAACGCGAGAAATACAAAGCTGTCATCGAAGAAATCGAAGCCATGGTACATGCCGGACGTCCCGTGCTGGTAGGTACGACATCGGTAGAAATCTCGGAAATGCTGAGCAAGATGCTGACCATGCGCAAGATTCCCCACAACGTATTGAACGCCAAACTGCACCAAAAAGAAGCTGACATCGTTGCCCAAGCCGGTCAGAGCAGTACGGTGACCATTGCCACCAATATGGCCGGTCGTGGTACCGATATCAAGCTGAGCCCGGAAGTAAAAGCCGCAGGCGGTCTGGCCATCATCGGTACGGAGCGTCACGAATCCCGCCGTGTAGACCGTCAGTTGCGTGGTCGTGCCGGACGTCAAGGCGACCCGGGTTCATCCGTATTTTTCGTTTCACTGGAAGACGACCTGATGCGTTTGTTCTCATCCGACCGTATCGCTGGTGTGATGGACAAATTGGGCTTCAAGGAAGGCGAAATGATCGAACACAGCATGATTTCCAAGTCCATCGAACGCGCACAGAAGAAAGTAGAAGAAAACAACTTCGGTATCCGTAAACGTCTGTTGGAATACGACGACGTAATGAACAAGCAACGTACCGTAGTTTATACCAAACGCCGCCATGCCTTGATGGGAGAACGTATCGGTATGGATATCGTCAACATGATTTGGGACCGTTGTGCCAACGCTATTGAAGCACCAGATTATGAAAACTGCAAGATGGATATCCTGCAGACGTTGGCCATGGAAGCTCCTTTCAGCGAAGAGGAATTCAAGAACGAGAAGAAGGAAAAATTGGCAGACAAGACATTCGAAGCTGCTATGGAACTCTTCAAACGCAAGACTGAACGCATGGCACAGATAGCCTATCCGGTCATCAAGCAAGTATACGAGAACCAAGGTCACATGTATGAGAATATTCTCATACCCATCACCGATGGCAAACGTATGTACAATATCTCCTGCAACCTGAAAGCTGCTTACGAAAGCGAATGTAAGGAAGTGGTGAAGTCGTTCGAAAAGAGCATCCTGCTCCATGTTATCGACGAAGCTTGGAAAGAAAACCTGCGCGAACTGGACGAACTGAAACACTCTGTACAGAACGCAAGCTACGAACAGAAAGATCCGCTGTTGATTTACAAGCTGGAATCTGTTAACCTGTTCGATGCCATGGTTGACAAGATTAATAACCAGACCATTTCTATCTTGATGCGCGGCCAGATACCTGTACAAGAAGCTCCGGCCGAAAGCCAACAAGAGCCTCAACGCAACGTAGAGGTACGCCAAGCTGCTCCCGAACAGCGTCAGGACATGAGCAAATACCGTGAGCAGAAGGTTGACTTGAATGATCCGAATCAGCAAGCTGCCGCTGCAAGAGATACACGTGAACAGCCTAAACGCGAACCCATCCGTGCCGAAAAGACAGTTGGCCGTAATGATCCCTGCCCATGCGGAAGTGGCAAGAAATACAAGAATTGTCACGGAAGAAATCTCTGAAAGTAACTAAAAGATAACAAGAACAAATAAAAAATCTTGTTATACCCATTTAACAAAAGCCTTGAACGGTTAAAAAACAGTTCAAGGCTTTTCTTTTACCACTTAAAAGATTATTTTTGCTACCAGATAAATAGAAAAGTAATATCCCGATGAAGAAAAAACTACTTTATTGCTTAGCTACAATCGGTTTGCTGTGCCTAAACGCCTGTCAAACTGTCGAACAGCTATCCATAGACTATATGCTACCGGCAGAGGTCAGTTTTCCGGCCAACTTGAGGCGTGTCGGTATCGTAAACAATATGCCTGAGAATCCAGACAACAAACTTATTACAAGTTCAGAAGATAAGAACAAAGATAAAACAGAAATAGCCCGCCGTACAGACTACTATAACGGCGATCCCAAAATCACTACCGAAACCTTAGCAGAATCCATAGCCAATGAAAATTATTTCGATCTGGTCGTTATTTGTGATTCAGCACTAAGAAGCCAAGATAGAGCGCCCAGAGAAGCTACCCTATCCAGTGAAGAAGTTGTTCAGTTGACCCATGATTTGGGAGTAGATTTCCTCATTGCGCTGGAAAATGTTCAATTCCGCTCTTTACGCAAAGTAAGTTACCTACCGGACTGGAGAGTATTCTACGGTACCGTAGATGTTAAAGTCTATCCGACTGTAAAAGTCTATCTGCCTAATCGGAAAATACCCATGGTAACCGTAAACTGTACCGATAGTATTTTCTGGGATGCATCCAGCAGCAGTGAAACGCAAATCTTCAACCAACTGATTTCTGAAAAAGATATGATAGAACAAGCTTCCAGCTTTGCTGGTACTGTTCCTGTAAAATATTTGCTTCCCTATTGGAAAACAGCCAAACGTTATCTTTTCACCGGAGGTACCGTCAACATGCGCGATGCTGCCATTTACGTCAAAGAAAACAACTGGCCGGAAGCCATACGCCTGTGGGAAACCGAATACAACAGTAAAAAAGGCAAAAAGAAAATGTATGCAGCCTATAATATTGCTTTGGGATATGAAATGCAGGATAGCATAAATACCGCCTATGATTGGGCTGTCAAGGCACAGGAAGTAGCTAAAAGCATGGCTAAAAACACAGTGAAAGATATAGAAGATGTGGAAAGAGGCAGCTATTCAAGCGATATTTCCTACTACCTCATGACAAGTTCTTATGTCAGTGAATTACAGGAACGTAAAAACGGATTGGTACGCCTGAATGTCCAAATGCAAAGAATTAATGATGATTTTTAGTAAAAATCGGCAAAGGTTATCTTTTTTTTCCTACCTTTGAAAAGAATAATAGAATATAAGCGATTATGAAACTCAGTCAAACCTCACTCTCCCTACTGGAGAATACCATAAAAAAAGCTGTAAGCAGATACAATTGTGCCTGCGATCAAGCCATCGTGACAGATATTCATCTACAAGTGACTCCCAATATCGGCGAATTGTCCATCTATAACGACGATGACGAGGTTTTGGCCAATACAACCATTGAAGAATGGGGAACTTATGACGGCAATGACTTCAACAAAGACATAGAGCGTATCTTATCCGGCCTGCTGAACGACATGAAAAACACAGGTGATTTCGATAAGATGACTATTCTGAAACCATTCTCTTTCGTTTTGGTAGATGAAGACAAGGAAACACTTGCCGAATTGTTGCTGATAGATGACGACACATTACTGGTCAACGAAGAATTGCTCAAAGGACTGGACGAGGAACTGGACGAATTTCTTAAGAAGTTATTGGAATAATATTTCCGATATCAAATACAACAAAACACCCCTTCTTATTTTGCCATGCAGGCAGGAATTAGAAGGGGAGTTTTTTGTTTCTTGGAACAATCCGAAAAAGACTGCTACAGACGATTCAGCAGTTCATGCAATTCGTTCACATCCTTCTCCGGATGATTGCGTCCATCGGGAAGAGCCTCAAGCGTAAACTTGGTAAGCATCTTATTCAAACGAGACAACTTACCTTTGTCCCCCTTACGGATAAATTCTTCACGAAGAATGCGAATCTTCTCACACACTTGCACACCTTCCGTCATCCGTTCAAAACGTATGCTGCTGCGAGGACCGGGATAGACACTGTATGTATCTCCGGCTGCCCACGTACGGAAACGGGAATCACGTAAAGGATCGGCCGTCCAGCTGTTGAAAGACCAACGCAAATATCCATCATATCCTTCAGCCACGGCATGTACCATAGTCCACACAGCCTCAGCCGGACGGGAAAAAGTAAATGTATTTGGGAAAGCCTCTGCACAACAAGTATAGTAAGTACTGATTTGTCCTTTCGCCTCACGAGCTTTCTTCACGTCCGCAGGAAATTTCTGTCCGAGCGCAATGCAATAATAGTAAAGATCCGGTTCTATTTCCGGATGATAATTCCCTGCCAAAGTTATCTTAAATTCTGGATCTGCCGCACGAACAACCTTTATGGCTTCACGCATAGCTTCCATCGGACGTTCGTCCATCGAGATTGCCGTACGCTCGAACCAACCTTTCTCGCGAAGATGGCGGGCAAAGTCTTTCAGGAAAGT
Organism: Bacteroides togonis; assembly: GCF_900130135.1. Classification (NCBI taxonomy): domain Bacteria; kingdom Pseudomonadati; phylum Bacteroidota; class Bacteroidia; order Bacteroidales; family Bacteroidaceae; genus Bacteroides; species Bacteroides togonis. The sequence continues at coordinate 1,070,776 of NZ_LT670820.1, forward strand.
ACCCCAATACTCCGCATAAGCGGCATCACCCGGTTTGGTTTCCAGAAAGACGACACGATTGGTAGCTTCATCATAGTAATCAAAGTTCAAAGCCCAGGGAATCATGGTATAGCAACTGATCAGCCCTTTCAAACCGATATCTTCGGTCATGAATTCCACCCACTTGTCGAAAGCGGCATAACCAAATTCCCAGGAACCATCCAGCTTCTTGATACGGGTCACCATACTGTCAAAGTGATCCTCCGTCTGGCCGTTCCAAGGTTTATGCATAATGCTGGCCGTGATGGCCTTCTGACCGGCATTGGCCAACATCTTCATAATGGGGCGCATGGCGTCAAAATGCTCCTTGCTCCAAAGAGGCACCTGATAATAGCGGGCCACAGCATACGGATTCTGCCACAAATCCAAGTCAAACTTCCAGTCCTGCGGAGACGGAAGCGTACGGTTCACCACCTTCACTTCAAAAGGCAAGGACAGCGGTTCCAAACCTTCGGCACTAACCGTCAGGCGAGATTTGTAGGTACCAGCTTTAACATCAGAGGGAACCCACACTGTCAGCCAGATCGGCTGCGAACAGCGCTCCTTGACATCCAGTTCCTGTGCAATGTCGAGCACATCGGCCACCAACGAAGAATCCCACTGGGTCTTGTCGGGACGATGGCCACAACCTCCCTTCCCGTCCTTGTTCAATTCGTCGGTCATGACGTAACGCACAAAATGAGTCTTCACGGCTGAAGCGGGAATGACGGAGCTGCCGTTCTTCAACTCACCTACTTTCACCTGAACGTTCTTCAAGGCCTGACGGGTCCACAATACGGCCTGCGCATGCACTCTCTCACCTTTCCAGGCACTCATCCGGGTAGTGCCCTTCTTTGTTTCCAAAGGAATACTCAACTTGGGATAGCGTACATCAATGCTTCCCCAAGCCAAAGACACAGGTGCCTGCATCTTGTTCCACACTTCCTCACCATCGTGAGGCTTCGTATCCGTCAATTCTTCATAAGCGCCCAACGGATACCTTTCCGTGGGCTGCTGGGCACCACACCACAAACTCGCAAAGAGCGCCCAGACACACAACAATTCTTTCTTTTTCATGAGGTTTATTTATTTAAGTTCAGAATATCTTCCAACTTAACGGCCTGGAACAGGATATGGGCCGTACTGCTCTCATAGAGAATGCCGACCGTCTCGCGATCGATCATCGTCAGACAGGAATACCCCCAGCTACCTCCTTCGTCCAGCATCAGACGGTTCTCGGGAAGCCATGTCAGACCATTGTCCAGACTGGCTTTGATAGTCATGCGATGGCGGTTCTTCGGACTGTCTGGATTGGAGAACAGCAGAATAGGTTTGCCAGTTACATTGTCCTCGGCAGCCACATGCAGAAGGCTGGCCATACAAACGGGTTCTACCAATGCCTTCCGTGAAGAGGGATGCTCTTCCCAAGTAGCCCCAAAGTCACGGGTCACAGCCACGGCACGGCTACCTCCCCGATTGTCACGCATGTTCAGCATCAGTACGCCCGGCTCTACTTCGGCTACTTGCGACTCGGTTGTATTGCTACGAGCCGGCTGGCTGATGTACCATGTCTTTCCGTGGTCCTTACTATAAATAATACAGGCGCAAGGGATACGGTCCGCACCGATGAACTGGCCGGCAAATACCAAGGTACCGTCCACCATCGAGATACCACGTCCAGGACCCTGAAGCAGGAAATACCATTCGGGCGACTTCACCTGGCTGGTGATGTTGATAGGCTCGGACCACGTCTTTCCGTCGTCGTCGCTCTTCACCAGCATCAGTTGTGCCGTCTCTTCCAGCGTCATTCCCTGACCCGAATTGTTCCAGGCACGAGCGTTGCCCATACCGTGTGTCCAAGCTGCCATGATCCAGATAGTACCTGTCTGTTTGTCTACCAGGATGGCCGGATCGCCCACACCATTCTGTGCCTTGGGCAGTCCACCATATTCTCCGAAGCTCATGGGTATCTGCATCTTCTCCCACGTCTGTCCGCCGTCGATACTGCGACTAAGGCCGATTTCGATGTATTCCTGCAGGTCGACGCTACTATTGTGACGAACGTCATAAACAGCCAGCAACGTACCCTTGTTACTGGTCACTAGGCCAGGAATACGATAGGCAGCCACTCCGTCATCACCTGCCTGACGAACACCAAAGCCCATCCTATGGACACGCGGACCGTTAGCCAACTTCAGTGGAGCCGCCTGTCCGTCGATTTCGACAGACGAAATGGAAGCCAAAAACTTGGCAAGCAACGATACCTGAGGCTTCATCTGCAGGCTGACCCAGAAATAATTGATACCCGGATAGAGAGACTGATTGACATCGAACACCACCTGACGGCCCGGCGAACGTACTTCACTCTTCAGGATGGAATACGAAGGATTGGCTGCACGGGTCTGTCCTACGGTATAAGCCGACACGTAAGCTACAGGAGCATAATATCCCTTACCAGTACGCTCCATGCACTCCGTACCACCATAATACAGCTTAACGGCTTCTACCTGAGCCAAGTCGACTTCCGTACCCAAATCCAGCGATACACGGTCCAGCTTCTTGCCTTCGCCATTGTCGATACGCAGATGGAACAGCTCATTGTCCTGACGGTCTATCAGTACAGGAATATTGGTTTCGCGGATGAATACAGTGTCGGTAACGGAGGCAACTGCCTGCCATGCAGGGCAACACAAAGCGGCCAATAACAAAAAAGAAGTGACTTTTTTCATGATACAATCGTTTTAAGATTAAAAAAACAAACGTCGGGCTCTGCTTTCCTTCTACAGAAAGCCGCACCCGACGTTTCTATATTTTTAGTGATGAGCTACAAGTGATGAGCTACGAGCTACGAGTGACAAGCCATAGAACTCGTAGTTTGTAGCTCGTCACTCATCACTACTTCACGCTTTCTTCAGCGCAGCGATGCTTTCCTTCAGCGACTTGATGATGCTTTCGGCATCGGCCTGCTTCTTGCGCTCCAGCTCGATGACGGCGGCGGGGGCGTTGTTCACAAACTTCTCGTTGCTGAGTTTCTTCAACACGCCTTGCAGGAAACCTTCCTTGTGCTTCAGTTCGGCTTCCATTAAAGAACGTCTTCTAGTGAAGGTTTCAATGTCACAATATATTCTAAAATACTATTATTACAAAAATTCTGATCATAAAAAATCCCTTCCCATTGGATAGGATCATTCATTATAATAGGAACTATATTTTTATCTATAGGATGCATTCTAAATGCCATCAAACCATTAACTACTTCTTTGGGAGATGGATTAACTCCAAATCTATAACCTGCATATTCATCAACTTGTTCTTTCTTTAAAGTTATATTTCTATTCTTTAAAAAAGGAATCAACATTGAATCCAATATAACATTTTTATTATCAACTAAATACGACCATCCTGTCTTAAAAAAAGAATAATACTCATATTCTTCTGAAGAATGGCGATTTGAATATGATTCATCTCGCAATAATTCACAATCTTCCCATAAAGTTTCATTCTGAATTATGTCTAAACTTTTTAAATCCGCTACAATGGCTGCTCTACATATTTTCCCTTTTATAGCATTAATACCACCATAACACTCTGGACCATAATATGAAATACTATCAGGCGGATATACAGGATATTCATCCGATTCAATCTTAACGTCATTATCACCTATATTAACAAACTTAGGTCTCTTTAAAGTAACATTAAATTTATTTGCAATTTGCTTTATTGATTCTCCTCCTTTCAATTCCCAATAATATTCAATTACTGGTTTTGGATGATTATGAATAAAGTTTTCAACTCCTAAGAAAGAGTTTACAAAATCAAAGAATCCTGTTATTGTCATTCCACGTAGCCTACATTCAGACAGAAATGAACTTGAAAAAAAAGATTCATACATATTATCAGAAAGCATACCAATCAATATTCTAACTATACAATACAATAAAATTTATAGATATTTGTATAAAGACTCTATAGTTTTCTTTAATGAGGCTATAATTTCTAATGTATCTTTTTCTTTTTTTCGTTCTTTCTCTATCACTTCAGGAGAAGCATTCTTCACAAATTTTTCATTTGAAAGTTTTTTCTGTATTCCAACAAGAAGGCCTTCCTTATGTCTTAAAGCAGCTTCATTTTTTGCTATTTCTTCTGAAATTGAAATTGTCCCAAACATTTCTTGCAACGGAATAGCAAACTCTGTAGTACCTACCATAAAAGAAACTGCATCATCTGACCTCTGAGCAACTACTTTAATATCCTCCAAAAGATTACCAAGATAAATAATCACTGGATAATAATCCTGAAAAGAATTATCATTAACTATCTGCAATGGCAACTTTTCTTTCATAGGAATTCCTTTTTGCTGCCTAATAGCTCTTAGATTAATCACAATCTCTTTTACTTTTTCAAATTGCTGTAATACATTTTCAGTTATTACACCCGGAGCTACCATGGGGCTCACCATCAGGCTCTCGCCATCCTTACGGTCCACGATGTGCTGCCACAACTCTTCGGTGATGAAAGGCATGAACGGATGGAGCAGGTGGAGCAGGTTGTCGAAGAAACCGATGGTCGTATCGTAAACGACCTTGCTGATGGGCTGGCCGTAAGCAGGCTTGATCATCTCCAGATACCAGCTGGAGAACTCGTCCCAGAAGAGCTTATAGACAGCCATCAGGGCTTCGCTCAAGCGGTACTTGCTGAAGAGGTCGGCCACTTCGAGGGCTACGGCATTCTGCTTCGACTCGAACCACTTCATGGCCAGGGCGGCTGCCTCAGGCACTTCGACCTCGGCGCTCACTTCCCAGCCCTTGACGAGGCGGAAGGCGTTCCATATCTTGTTGTTGAAGTTACGGCCTTGCTCACAGAGGGCATCGTCGAACAGAATGTCGTTGCCGGCAGGAGCCGAAAGCATCATACCCATGCGCACACCGTCGGCACCATAGCGTTCGATGAGGTCCAGCGGATCGGGCGAGTTGCCCAGCGACTTGGACATCTTGCGTCCCAGCTTGTCGCGCACGATACCTGTGAAGTATACGTTGCGGAAAGGCATGTCGCCCATGTATTCGTATCCGGCCATGATCATGCGGGCCACCCAGAAGAAGATGATGTCCGGGCCTGTCACCAGGTCGCTCGTCGGATAGTAGTATTTGATTTCCTCGTTGCCGGGGTTGTTGATGCCGTCGAACAGGGAGATGGGCCACAGCCAGGAAGAGAACCACGTGTCGAGGCAGTCTTCGTCCTGACGCAGGTCTTCCAGCTTCAGGTCGGCCTTGCCGGTCTTCTCCTTGGCCAGTTCGAGCGCCTTCTCGGGCGTCTCGGCCACCACGTATCCGCCTTCGGGCAGGAAGTAGGCAGGAATGCGGTGTCCCCACCACAGCTGGCGGCTGATACACCAGTCCTTGATGTTCTCCAGCCAGTTCTTGTACGTGTTCTTGTACTTGGCGGGATAGAACTTCAGTTCGTCGTTCATGACAGGCGGCAGGGCCATGTCGGCAAAGTGCTGCATCTTGAGGAACCACTGCATGGAGAGCTTCGGCTCGATGGCCACGTTGGTACGCTCGGAGAAGCCCACCTTGTTGGTGTAGGCCTCCACCTTCTCCAGCAGGCCGGCGGCGGCGAGGTCTTTCTCAATCTGTTCGCGCACGTCGAAGCGGTCCATACCTACATAGAGGCCGGCTGCTTCGCTCAGGGTGCCGTTATCGTTGAAGATGTCGATGCTCGGCAGGTTGTATTTCTCGCCCAGCATGTAGTCGTTCACGTCGTGGGCAGGCGTTACTTTCAGACAGCCCGTACCGAACTCTACATCCACGTAGTCGTCCTGAATAACGGGGATGACACGGCCTACAAGGGGCACGATGACTTTCTTACCCTTCAACCACTGGTTCTTGGGGTCGGCGGGATTGATACACATGGCCGTATCGCCCATGATGGTCTCAGGACGGGTCGTGGCAACTACGGCGTAGCGGCGGCCTTCAGCATCGCAGTGAACCACTTCACCCTCGGCGCCGGTTTCGCCCGTCATATCGTCATCGGCCACATAATATTTCAGATAGTAGAGCTTGCTGTGCTCTTCCTTATAAATCACTTCCTCGTCGCTCAAGGCGGTCAGCGCCTTGGGGTCCCAGTTCACCATGCGCACGCCGCGGTAGATGAGTCCCTTGTTATACAGGTCGACAAACACCTTGATGACGCTCTCGCTGCGCTTCTCGTCCATGGTGAAGGCCGTGCGGTCCCAGTCGCACGAAGCGCCCAGCTTGCGGAGCTGCTTCAGGATGATGCCGCCGTGTTCGTCGGTCCATTCCCAAGCATGCTTCAGGAACTCCTCGCGCGTCAGGTCGGTCTTCTTGATGCCCTGCGCAGCCAGTTTGTTCACCACCTTAGCTTCGGTGGCAATGGAAGCATGGTCGGTACCCGGCACCCAGCAGGCGTTCTTGCCTTCCATGCGGGCGCGGCGCACCAGGATATCTTGAATGGTATTATTAAGCATGTGTCCCATGTGGAGCACGCCGGTGACGTTGGGGGGCGGGATGACGACGGTGTACGGTTGACGGCCATCGGGTTTCGAACTGAACAGTTTATGATCCAGCCAATACTGGTACCACTTTCCCTCTACGTCGGCGGGATTGTACTTACTTGCTAATTCCATTTCTCTTTAAGTCTATAAAATTAAAATTGTTTGCGATTATGGGCACAAAATTAGTAATTTATTGCTTTCCATCGGCAAAAGCAACGAAAAGATTTGTCTATCTTTGCGCAGAGACGACGGTTTTGCTCCGGTTCAAGTGGAGTGTACCGTCAGTTCAAAGGCTTTAAACTCTCAGTTTAAACGGAGTAAACCGACAGTTTAAACGCATTAAACTGGCAGTTTATCACTATTAAACTGACAGTTTATTTTTGATAAACTAAAATAAACTGATAGCATGCTGACACAGAATCACTTACCGAACGCCCAAGAAAGTCTCAACCGACCGTTGTACAGGCGACGCCAAAGCTTCCAAAAGCGCCACTTTGTACTGATGGCACTGATACTGACGGTATGGCTCGTACAACTCCTGCCCGCCGCGGGAGCCTGCTACGCCCGAAACATTTACCCCACCATAGCCCGCGTGCTGACCACCGTGTCCGACCTCATTCCCTTCGCCGTGGGCGACCTCTTCATCGCCCTCAGCATCGCCTGGCTGGTTGTCTGGCCTTTTTACGCCCGCCTCCGCCGCAAGAAGCCCTGGCGACGCATTGTTGGTCGCGAAGTGGAGTACCTGTTCTGGATTTACGTCTGGTTCTACCTGGCCTGGGGACTGAACTACTCGCAACCCAACTTCTACCAGCGGACGGGCATCGCCTACACGGCCTATACGCCCGAGAACTTCGCCCGCTTTACGGACGACTACATCGAGCGGCTGAACGCTTCGTACACCTCTATCGATACCATCGACAACGACATGGTACGCAACGAGGTGGTACGCGGCTATCGTGCCATCAGCCCTGCGCTGGGCGTGCTCCCTCCGACTACCGACCACCCGCGAGCCAAGACGATGCTCTTCACCCCGCTCATCTCGATGGTGGGCGTCACGGGCAGCATGGGGCCTTTCTTCTGCGAGTTCACCCTGAACGGCGACCTGCTGCCTGCCGACTATCCCGCCACCTATGCCCACGAGCTGGCCCATCGGCTGGGCATCACCAGCGAGGCCGAGGCCAACTTCTACGCCTATCAGGTATGCACCCGCTCCAGCGTACCCACCCTGCGCTTCAGCGGCTACTACTCCATCCTCTTCCATGTGCTGAGCAATGCCCGCCGCCTGATGGACGAGGCTGCCTACCAAGCACTCGTAGAGAGCATCCGCCCCGAAATCATCCAACTGGCCAAAGACCATCAAGCCTATTGGTCGGCCAAATACAGCCCGCTGGTAGGTGCCGTGCAGGATTGGATCTACGATCTCTACCTGAAAGGCAACAAGATAGACAGCGGCCGCCAAAACTACTCCGAGGTAGTAGGGCTGCTCATCTCGTACGAGATGTATCAAACATACCATGATACGTTGTAGGGACGCACCATGGTGCGTCCGCGCAAAACAATGCAATCGAAAACGATTATTTTTGAAAAAAACAATCGCAATCCCAACGGGCCACGTTATGCTCGATATATTCTGCTATCCGGTTCCTGTCCTCCACACCTCGAATAATATGGTCATGATAACGTCCCTGCCATCCAAACCTGATATTATTCTTACGTGCAAAACACGTCACAGCCTGTTTGAACCCTCCTATCACCACACTCAGAGCCGTTCGTTTCGTGGGTATATCTTCCGACGGATGTATGCGAATAATAGCATGCACGTGGTTGGGCATCACTACGAAACTCACCATCTCTGCATAAGGGTAATGCATTCCCATTTCAGTCAAGGCATCAACCGCAAATCGCCCAATCAACGAATACTCCATCTGCCCATTTGCAATTTCACCTAAATAGTGTTCTTTTCCCTGCGTGCAGATAGTGATAAAATATTCACCTCCGCTGTAATCGTGAAAATCGACCCGAGGACTTTTGCGGGATGGGTGAGATGCATTGCATACGTTGGATGAATCGTATTCGGACGCACCATGGTGCGTCCCTACATGTATGTTTTCCATAATAATATTCTTTTGTGCAAATGTAACCTTTTCATGCAAACATCTCGAACAACGGAAAGACAAATTACATACGTATAATAACAACCGGACGTACCATGCACCCCATACGTTGTAGGGACGCACCACGGTGCGTCCGGATAAGTTAATAAAGTTTTGGGTGCAAAACATCAATGAGATATAAATCTTTGTAACTTTGCAACACTTTATATCTAACAGGAACGAATATGCAACATACCCGTAAAGAACAGATGGAAGCCTTCGGACGCTTCCTCGACATCCTCGACGAACTGCGCGAGAAATGTCCCTGGGACCGCAAGCAAACCAACGAAAGCCTGCGCCCCAACACCATTGAAGAAACCTACGAACTGTGCGACGCCCTGATACGCGACGACAAGCAGGACATCTGCAAGGAGCTGGGCGACGTCCTGCTGCACGTGGCCTTCTATGCCAAGATAGGCAGCGAGACGGGCGACTTCGACATCAAGGACGTGTGCGACCGCCTGTGCGAGAAGCTCATCTTCCGCCATCCGCACGTCTTCGGCGACGTAAAGGCTGAAACAGCCGGTCAGGTCGTAGAAAACTGGGAACAGTTAAAGCTAAAGGAAAAAGGTGGAAACAAAAGTGTATTGGCCGGTGTACCCGCTGCCCTGCCCTCGCTCATCAAGGCCTACCGCATACAGGACAAGGCCCGCAACGTAGGCTTCGACTGGGAAGAGCGCGAACAGGTGTGGGACAAGGTAAAGGAAGAAATCCAGGAGTTTCAGGCCGAAGTGGCCAACATGGACAAGCAGAAGGCCGAAGAAGAATTCGGCGACGTGCTGTTCAGTCTCATCAATGCCGCCCGCCTCTACAAGATCAACCCCGACAACGCCTTGGAACACACCAACCAGAAATTCATCCGCCGCTTCAACTACCTCGAAGCACACACCATCAAGGAAGGCCGCAACCTGCACGACATGACACTGGCCGAGATGGACGCCATCTGGGAAGAAGCCAAGAAACTGGAAAGAAAAGAATAAAAAAAGCAGGCCTTCCGACTCGCATCGGAAGGCCCTTACCTCTTGAAAACTGAAACCAGCCTGTTTACTTTACAGGAAACGACACATCATTTTTTCGGAGCCGGCCGTTTCCCACCGTTTTTGCCGTGCATGCCTTTCAGCAGTTCGCGATGGAAACGCATTTCGGCACGCTGTATCAAATAAATTTTCTTGTTAGAAAGTATCTTCTGGAATTTCTTCAGATAGGTCTGTTCCAATTCGCTGGAAGCCACACGTGCATCATACACGCCCTCCAAGATTTCACCATACTGACTTTCGGTTGTATTCTCATTCTTACCCTGGCGTAACAGCTTCCACGCATTGTCGTTCAACTTTTGCTTGCGGTCCTGCATTTCGAAATATAAGGGAAAAAACTTGGCAGCCTCTTCACGAGTCAGTCCAGCTTTCTCAGTCAGAAAAGCCTGTTGCTTGGCGCGGAATTCTTCGCGCGACAACTGCTGACATGTCCCGTCACCAGCCCATACCGAAAGCATCAGCCCGAACAAGGCAACCATTAAAACACTCAACTTTTTCATTGTTATCATTTACAATATTGATTATTCTGCATTTTCATCGCTCAAATAGACATACAGCGAATAGTCGTCCATCATGGTGTTCTCTATTGCCGTTCTGATATACTCCATTTCGATATCCGACTCGTCGGCAGCGATCTGCTGTTGCTGCTGCCCGTTCGATACGGTCTCGCCCGGCGAAGCAACTCGGATAATCAGAGCAGCTCCTATAAACATGGCCGCCATATACAGCCAGGGCCTTACCCTCTCCCACGTAGTAGGCTCACGATGAATATCTGTCTTTTCTTTCTCCGGAAGACGGCTCATCAAGTCTGAAGTGAAACCTTCGAAATATCCTTCCGGCACACGGAACGGATTTTCCGTACCAATCTTCTTCAGTAATTTATCCTCTTCTTTCATAAGCTTTTCTCCTTTCATTAGAATTAGACTATGGTTTGCGACAAAGGTTTAAAGTTCATCATCAAAAAATTTCTCGATTTTTTTCACTGCATGATAATACGAAGCTTTCAGTGCTCCGACCGACGTACCGAATATCTCGGACATCTCCTCATACTTCATATCCTGATAATATTTCAGGTTGAACACCATCCGTTGTTTTTCGGGCAAGGTCAGCAGAGCTTTCTGCAAGGTTGTCTGTATCTTGTCACCCGAGAAGTAAGGGTCACTTTCCAGTTTCTGCAACACATCTGCTTCCGGATCGTCCAGCGAGACAGTAGCCTGTGCACGCTGTTTGTTCAGGAACGTCAGGCATTCGTTCAGGGCAATGCGATAGAGCCAGGTAGACAACTTGGCATCGCCCCTGAAGTAATCTATATTAGTCCATGCTTTGATAAAGGTATTCTGAAGCAAATCATTAGCGTCTTCATGCGAATAAACCATACGACGTATCTGCCAGTACAGCTGTTCGCTATACTGCGCCACAATCATTTCAAATCCGCGCCGTTGTGTCTTCTCGTCCTGTAACAAGGCCAACACCTCGCGCTCATCATAGGGAGTATTCATATACTTTTATTCGCATTTATAGAAGTTAGACGGACAAAGATACAAAAAGTTTAATCAAATAGGAACACAAAGTGTTTCTTTCGCCAGCAAGGTTTCAGGAAACACAGCACGGGCCTGCTCCAGCAGAAGTTCTTCGTTGTCGTAGCGCGCTGAGAAATGGCCTACCAGCAAACGCTTCACACCAGCCTCACGTGCAATGGAAGCTGCCTGCGAGGCAGTCGTGTGATAGGTTTCCTTCGCACGGGCCGCATCTTCCTCAACAAAAGTGGCTTCGTGAAACAACAAGTCGACTCCCCTCACCTGTTCGACAACCGAAGCCAGTGGCAGTGTATCCGAACAATAGGCATAGCTCCGCGGAGGATCAGATGGACGGGTCAGGCGGCTGTTGGGGATCGTCTCGCCGTCGGGGGTCACATAGTCGGCTCCGTTCTTGATGCGGTTCAGCTCGTAGACGGGTATCTGATAGAAGTCAATCATCTCTCGAATGATGTGGTTGGGACGCGGCTTCTCGGCAAACAGAAAACCGCAGGTAGGCATCCGATGACGCAAGGGAATAGTGGTCACCGTCAGCGAACGGTCCTCGTAAACCAGCGTCGGTTCTTTGGTTTCGAACGCATGGAACACGACCGGATAGGTCATCTGATGGTTGAAGAAATCGAGCATCGGCTTCAGCAGTTCCTCCAGTCCCTGTGGCGAATGGATATGGAGTTCTGCCGTACGTCCCAGCAAATTCAAGGTCGAGATCAGTCCCAGCAACCCGAAACAATGGTCTCCATGCAGGTGGGAAATGAAGATATGGTTCAGGCGCGAGAACTTCAGCCGCGATTTACGAAACTGCAGCTGCGCTCCTTCGCCACAATCGATCATGAACAACTTGTCGCGCACATTCAGGATCTGCGACGTCGGGAAATGTCGGGTGGTAGGCAAAGCCGAACCACAGCCCAGGATATGTAACTCAAACTTCTCCATAACGACGCAAATTTAGGCATAAATCACGATACCTGTCAGGATTTACTTCAAAAAAAGAGAGGGTATCCCCGACGGGATCCCTCTCTTTCCTATAGATTGATATAAAAGATTATTTCTTCTTACCTTCCAGTTGCTCTTTCAAAGCAGCCAGTGCGTCGATGTCGCCCAGCGTAGTAGAAGCAGCCTGGTTCTGAATCATCGGAGCTTCTTCCTTCTTGCTGTTAGACTTCTTGGCAGCCTTCTTTTCTGCTCTTTCTTCTGCCTTGGCAGCATCTTCGAAGATACGGCTGTGAGACAGGATGATACGCTTAGCGTCCTTGTTGAATTCGATCACCTTGAACGGCAGTTTCTCGTCGAGCTGAGCCTGAGAACCGTCTTCCTTAACGAGGTGCTTCGGAGTTGCGAAACCTTCTACACCGTAAGGCAGAGCTACTACAGCGCCCTTATCCAGCATTTCGATGATAGTACCTTCGTGTACAGAACCTACAGTGAATACAGTTTCGAATACATCCCAAGGATTCTCTTCGAGCTGCTTGTGACCGAGGCTCAGACGACGGTTTTCCTTGTCGATTTCCAGAACCACTACATCGATGTCTGCACCGATCTGAGTGAATTCAGAAGGATGTTTAACCTTCTTCGTCCAAGACAGGTCAGAGATGTGGATCAGACCGTCAACACCTTCTTCTACTTCTACGAATACACCGAAGTTAGTGAAGTTGCGAACCTTGGCAACGTGCTTGCTGCCTACAGGATACTTCTCTTCGATAGTTTCCCAAGGATCAGCCTTCAGCTGCTTGATACCCAGAGACATCTTACGCTCTTCGCGATCCAGTGTCAGCACTACAGCCTCTACTTCGTCGCCTACCTTCATGAAGTCCTGAGCAGAACGCAGGTGCTGGCTCCAAGACATTTCAGATACGTGGATCAGACCTTCTACGCCCGGAGCGATTTCGATGAATGCACCGTAGTCAGCCATCACAACAACTTTACCCTTCACGTGGTCGCCAACCTTCAGGTTAGGATCCAGTGCATCCCAAGGATGCGGAGTCAGCTGCTTCAGACCCAATGCGATACGTTTCTTTTCGTCGTCGAAGTCGAGGATAACTACGTTCAGCTTCTGATCGAGTTCTACAACTTCGTGCGGATCGCTTACGCGGCCCCAAGACAGGTCGGTGATGTGGATCAGACCGTCTACGCCACCCAAGTCGATGAATACACCGTAAGATGTGATATTCTTGACAACACCCTCGAGTACTTGTCCCTTCTCGAGTTTGCTGATGATTTCCTTCTTCTGCTGTTCCAACTCAGCCTCGATGAGAGCCTTGTGAGAAACAACGACGTTCTTGAATTCCTGGTTGATCTTAACGATCTTGAATTCCATCGTCTTGCCAACGAATACATCGTAGTCGCGGATAGGCTTCACGTCGATCTGAGAACCCGGCAAGAATGCTTCGATGCCGAATACGTCTACGATCATACCACCCTTCGTGCGGCACTTGATGTAACCCTTGATAATTTCTTCGTTTTCCAAAGCTGCGTTTACGCGGTCCCAGGAACGTGTAGCACGTGCTTTGCGGTGTGACAGAACCAGCTGTCCTTTCTTGTCTTCCTGATTTTCGATGTATACTTCTACCGTATCACCTACTTTCAGATCAGGATTGTAACGGAATTCACTCATCGGAATGATACCGTCTGATTTGTAACCGATGTTCACAACTACTTCACGCTTGTTCATTGCGATTACGGTACCGTCTACAACCTCACGGTCGTTTACCTTGTTCAGCGTATTGTCATACGCCTTTTCCATGTCTTCGTGGCTAACAGTGGAGAGTGTTTCGCCATTCTCATACGCATCCCAGTTGAAGTCTTCAACCGGAGCTACTTTTTCAAATTTTTCCATTAATAAATAAGTTGTTTTTAATAATTAATTAAGTGAGACTTTATGTTGACTCAATAAATCGGGCGCAAAGATAGGACTATTTTCTTGAACAACAAAACGTTCGGTCCAAAAAAAGTGGCACTTGGCCTCCTCTTCCCCCTGTCTTTTCATACAAAGTGCCATTCCGGCACCGTAAAGCAATGCTTTACCTGTCCGAAACGGCACTTTTACGTTATGGAAAACAGTGTTTTAGTTTTTCAGATAATAGGTCACTGTCGTCACCACGCGTACGCTCTTTATATAAGGTGTATTCTCGTCGCGGTTGGCGATGGTAAACTGCCCCTGCGAAGCGCTCTTGATTTTTCCCAGCTTGCTGTCCGAGTCCTTGGCAAACTTCTCGGCAGCGGCACGGGCGTTCTTCGTAGCGTCTTCGATCATCTGAGGCTTGATGTCGTTCAGCCCCGTAAACTCGTAGGACACGTTGTAGCGATAGTCGCCGCCGGCAATGGCGATGCCCTGCTTCAACAGTTCGGCCTGTTCGGCCATCAGCTTGCGCACCTTCTCCACGTTTTTCGAAGTCACGGTGATGACAGAAGTCGCATTATAGCGGTATGTCACGTTCTGGTTGACATAGCGTTCGGCCTGCATGTCGATGATCTCCGGCGGGACGATGCTGATCTCTTCGTCCGAAATGCCGTTGTTCTTCAGGAAACTGACGATAGCCGCATTCTTCTTTTCCATGTTCGTATAGAGAAGAACCGGATCATTGCCGATGTCCTTGTACATCAACGGCCAGATCACCTTGTCGGCCGGTACTTCCATTTCGGCCAGTCCCTTCACCGTCACTACGCGCTCTCTGTCTCTAAAATCATTGATACCGCCCCTCAGCATCCAGCCGAGCAACAGCAGTCCCACTGCCATGATAGCGGCTTCCAGTCTCCAATTTTTCATGCACAATTGTTTTAAAAGAGTTTATCTGCAAATGAATGGAATAAAGCTGTCAACTACAAAGAGTTTCGGATAAAAGATGTTAACCTGAAACCTTTTAACGATTAAACAACTCGAACGTAAATTTGCAGCCGATTTCCTGATACTTCCAGTTGGCAAAGCTGGCAAAGACACCGAAGTCGAAAATATGCGTACCGATGCCATAACCCACCTCCACGTAAGGCATCAGGTGGGGCACCAGCAAGGTGTTCAGGTACAGACGTTCGTTCAGCACATACTGGGTATATTTCATCAGGTGCTTCATCAGCAGGAAGGGAGCCTCATAAGTCAGATGGGCTCGCAGATACTCACGCGAGGAGTTGTACCACCGTCGGTCGAGCAACTGGAAGACGCCGCCGATTTCATCGTTCCATCCCACAGGCAGATTGGAGCGGGTGAAGTTGGCAAAATCCACAAAATACAATTCTTCCTGATTGGTGAACTTACCCCAGCCGATGCGATAATAAATGTCGCGCATCAGTCCCAACGGGATATTATGTTGAAGGTCTACTTCTACACGTTCGTAAGCACCCGATCCAGGCAGAACCCCCTTGATACCTCGCTCCCAGTCCACTGTCAGGGTCGGATAGCGTGAATACAGGTTCACCTTTCGGTCGCCGTTCATGTAGTAATACTGCCCCGGTGTCCAGCGGAGGGTCACACGAGGAGCAAAACTGCTATACGTATGACGGAGCTTGCTGAGAACACTGAGATCCCACACTTCCGAACGGTCTTTCTGTCCTTCTTCTTCCTCTCCTGCACGGGTCGATGCGATCAGGTCACCGCTATCAGGCAGCAACAATTTGAAGTTCGAGCGCTCCACCTCCGTACGACGGTGAATGGACAGACCCACATCCAGCGTCAGCCCGTTCACGATTTCCCAACTGTGAGTGACGCGGCAATACAAGTCCTTGAAATAATCCAGGTGTATCTGACTGAAATCGAACAAGCTGTCCGGCATAGCCTTCAGTTCATCCAACACGTCACTGCTGTAGATCCGGTTACCGTTACCCACATCAAAATGGAGGGAAGCACGCTTCCGCGGCCAGTAGTCCAACTGTCCCCTCACCGACCAGTAGAACTCGTTTCGCGTAAAGTTATAACCGATGCGGGGCGAAATGCGCAGCAGACGGTCGCCTGGAAACAGCCGGTTGTATCGGAACTCCTGCCGATAGGAAATGCCGTTGGAATGGCTATAGCTCAACAACAGCGGATTGAGCAACGGCGAACAGCGCACACTGCCCACACTGGCCAGATCCAGCGTGTAACGGCTCACCAGCGCATCACCAACCGTTCCCCAAAATTCCAGATTCTTATTGATCTTCTGTTTCTTTTCCCGCTCTTTCCGCGCCACTGTATCCCGATACAGGAAGTAGGCCCGATACAGCGAATCCTCATGTCCATCCAGCGGGAAGGGACGAAGACTCTTGAAGTGGGCCGTGTCGCGCACACAGGCATTCGTATCGCAACGCAATGTATAGGAAGCCGACAAATCATACCGGCTCTTGTCTGACCGGCGCAATTTAGTAGCCGGATCGCGCTGCTTTATCTTCTTATATTGAAGCACCGCCATATAGCTGCCGTCAATCACGTTTCCCGCCATCTTGAATCTCACCTCAAAGTCCGAATAAATCGGCAGGAACTCATCCGCACAGCCCACTTCGCCCATCTGCACATGATTGCTGAAAGCCAGAATTTCCGAACGGCCCGAAAAGCGGATCTCGCGGATGCTCCACACATTGTCGCTCACCACCATATAGCCGCCTATCAGCTGGAAACTCTTACTTTTGGGAATAAAACGGATAACATATTGCAGGTCGTGTGCCCGTCCACGGATCGTATCAATCCGATACCTGTAGTATTTCTTTGCATTAGGCGCCAAAGGCGAAAGCAACTTGTCGGTCAGGATGGTCGGCGAATAGATATTGAGCCTGAAATATTGGGGCAGCTGCCCGTTCAGGTCCCAGAACTCATTGGCCGTTCCCATGGTAGCCGTCACCTTCTGGTCATAGATATCGGGGGCCGTAAAGCTCAGTTCGTTGTAAGTCTCCATCATATACTCCTTCACGCCCTTCCGGATACGGAACAAAGTCGGAATATAGCGGAGCAGCTTGTTCTGCTTCTTGATGTTGATCTTTCCTTTGATATACAGCTCGGCATTGTAGCTGTCCACGATGCGTTCGTAGAGCGGCGCAAAGAAAATGACCTTTTCCATGATGGAGTCCGCCGAGATCAGCTTGCCCTGATAGGGATATGGAGCATAACCTGCCCGTACCTTTCCCAATGGAAAAAGTAGCAGTAAAATACCCAATCCTATCCACAACCAGCGTACCAACTTTGCAATATCTTCGTATGTTTGGGGGCAAATATAGAAAAAAACATGTACTTTTGCAGGCAAATCAATAAAAGAAGAGTCTGATATGTCAAAAATGCGTTTTTTCGCTCTGCAGGAACTTGCCAACCGTAAGCCGTTGGAAGTAACTCCCCCCTCTGGAAAGCTGTCCGACTACTATGGCAGCCACGTATTCGACCGCAAGAAAATGCAGGAATACCTGCCCAAAGAAGCCTACAAGGCCGTAACCGACGCCATCGAAAAAGGTACCCCCATCAATCGCGAAATGGCCGACCTCATCGCCAACGGCATGAAGAGCTGGGCCAAGTCAATGGGCGTCACCCACTACACCCACTGGTTTCAGCCACTGACCGACGGTACCGCCGAAAAGCACGACGGTTTCATCGAGTTCAGCGAAGACGGCGACGTCATCGAACGCTTCTCGGGCAAGCTGCTCATCCAACAGGAACCCGACGCATCCAGCTTCCCCAACGGCGGTATCCGCAACACGTTCGAAGCTCGCGGCTATACGGCATGGGACGTTTCCTCACCTGCCTTCGTGGTAGATACCACCCTTTGTATCCCCACCATCTTCATCGCCTATACCGGCGAGGCCCTGGATTACAAGACCCCGCTGCTGAAAGCCCTGAACGCCGTGGACAAGGCAGCAATCGACGTCTGCAAGCTGTTCGACAAGAACATCAACCGCGTATACGCCAACCTCGGCTGGGAACAGGAATACTTCCTCGTCGACCTGGCCCTTTACAATGCCCGCCCCGACCTCTGTCTGACGGGCCGTACGCTGATGGGACATTCCTCGGCCAAGGACCAGCAGCTCGAAGACCACTATTTCGGCTCCATTCCGCCGCGTGTCACAGCCTTCATGAAGGAGCTGGAGATCGAATGCCACAAATTAGGCATCCCCGTCAAGACCCGTCACAACGAAGTGGCGCCCAACCAGTTCGAGCTGGCACCTATCTTCGAGAACGTCAACCTGGCCAACGACCACAACCAGCTGGTCATGGACCTGATGAAACGCATTGCCCGCAAGCATAACTTTGCCGTCCTGCTCCACGAAAAGCCCTATAGCGGCGTCAACGGCAGCGGCAAACACAATAACTGGTCGCTCTGCACCGATACAGGCATCAACCTCTTTGGCCCCGGCAGCAATCCGAAGAGCAACATGCTCTTCCTCACGTTCCTCGTCAACGTACTGATGATGGTCTACAAGAACCAGAACCTGCTGCGTGCCTCCATTGCCAGTGCCGGCAACAGCTACCGCTTGGGAGCCAACGAAGCGCCACCCGCCATCCTGTCCATCTTCCTGGGCCGCCAGCTCTCGTCCATTCTCGACGAGATCGCCAAGCAGGCCAGCAGCAGCAAGATGACTGCCGACGAGAAGACCACCCTGAAGCTGGGTATCGGACGTATCCCCGAAATCCTGCTCGATACGACCGACCGCAACCGCACGTCGCCCTTCGCCTTCACCGGCAACCGCTTCGAGTTCCGCGCCGCAGGCTCCTCAGCCAACTGCGCCGCTGCCATGATTGCCATCAACGCCGCCATGGCCAACCAGCTGAACGAATTCAAGGCCTCGGTCGACAAAGCCATGGAAGAAGGCGCCACCAAGGATGAAGCCATCTTCCGCACCCTCAAGGAAATGATCATCGCTTCCGAGCCCATCCGCTTCGAAGGCGACGGCTACTCCGAAGAATGGAAACAGGAAGCTGCCCGCCGCGGCCTGACCAACATCTGCCACGTACCCGAAGCGCTGATGCACTACGTCGACGACCAGGCACGCTCCGTTTTCATCGGCGAACGTATCTTCAACGAGACCGAGCTGGCCAGCCGTCTGGAAGTAGAGCTGGAAAAATTCACCATGAAGGTACAGATCGAAAGCCGCGTCCTCGGCGACCTGGCTATCAACCACATCGTACCCACGGCTGTCAGCTACCAGAACCGCCTGCTGGAAAACCTCCGCGGCTTGCGCGAGACCTTCTCGCCCGAAGAGTACGAAGAGCTCAGTGCCGACCGCAAGGAGCTCATCCGCGAAATCTCCCGCCGCGTGACGGCCATCAAGATGCAGGTACGCCAGATGACCGAAGCCCGTAAGGTAGCCAACCACATGGACAACTACAAGGACAAGGCCTTCGCCTACGAGGAAACGGTACGTCCCTACCTTGAAAGCATCCGCGACCACATCGACCACCTCGAAATGGAAGTGGACGACGAAATCTGGCCGTTGCCCAAGTATCGCGAACTGCTGTTCACGAAATAAGAACCAAACACTTGGCGGTGAACGGATACAATCTCCGTTCACCGCTTATTTTTTTTCATTTTAAGCCTCTTTTCCACTCCAAATGCACATTTTTGAGGCGAATGTGTGTTTTTTAAATTATTCTTTCTACATTTGTGCTATAGAACACAGTTTTGCAGCACTCATGGTAAAAACAAATTTGTCAGAAATAAAGGTTCAGGAGCTTATCGCCGACATGTGGTCTCCCCTGAACGAAGAGCAACGGGAATTTCTCACTGATCATTTCACACTTCAAAACTACAAAAAAAATGAAGTCATCCATTGTGAAGGCGAGACTCCCACGCACCTGATGTGCCTGCTAAGTGGGAAAGTCAAAATTTATAAAGACGGTGTGGGCGGCCGCAGCCAGATCATCCGCATGATCAAACCCGTCGAATACTTCGGCTACCGCGCCTATTTCTCCGGCGAAGACTATATCACGGCCGCTGCCGCATTCGAACCTTCGGTCATCTGCCAGATTCCCATGAATGTCATCACCACCCTCGTAACGCAAAACAACGGCTTGGCCATGTTCTTCATCAAACAGTTGTCCAAAGACCTGGGTATCGCCGATGAACGTACGGTAAACCTCACTCAGAAGCATATCCGCGGCCGTCTGGCCGAATCGCTCCTGTTCCTCAAGGAAAGCTACGGATTGGAGGAAGACGGCTCTACACTGAGTATTTACCTCTCGCGCGAGGATCTGGCCAACCTATCGAACATGACGACTTCGAACGCCATCCGAACGCTCTCCCAGTTTGCCACCGAACGGCTCATCACCATCGACGGACGAAAAATCAAAATCATTGACGAAGAAAAGCTGAAGAAAATCAGCAAGATTGGATAAAGAAAAAAAATCGGTTAGTGGAGGAAACCACTAACCGATTCTTTTTTTATTGTTGCAAGTAGCGCTCCGCCTCGATAGCCGCCATACAACCGCTGGCTGCTGCCGTGATGGCCTGACGGTAGTGCGGGTCGGCCACGTCGCCTGCGGCAAACACGCCCGGCACCTTCGTGCGCGGCGTACCCGGCTCGGTCAGGATATAGCCCACTTCGTCGGTATCCAGGTAAGGCTTGAAGATGTCCGAATTGGGCTTGTGTCCAATGGCCAGGAAGAAACCGTCGATGGCCACGTCGTAGCGCTCTTCGTCGGCCTCGCCCATGCGCTTCACCAGATGCACGCCTTCCACGCCGTTCTCGCCAAAGAGGCCCACGGCATTATGCTCGAACAGCACCTCGATCTTCTCGTTGTTCATCACACGCTCCTGCATCACCTTCGACGCACGCAGATAGGGCTTACGCACGATGAGGTACACCTTGCTGGCAAGGCTGGCCAGGTAGGAAGCCTCTTCGCAAGCCGTGTCGCCACCGCCCACAACGGCCACCACCTTCTTGCGGTAGAAGAAGCCGTCGCACGTGGCACAGGCACTCACACCCATGCCGGCATATTTCTTCTCGTCCTCCAGGCCCAGGTACTTGGCCGTGGCACCTGTGGCGATGATGATGGTTTCGGCTTCGATCACCTTCTCGTCGTCGATCGTTATCTTGTAGGGTTTCGCGCTGAGGTCGGCCGCCGTAGCCACGCCATAGCGGATGTCGGCTCCGAAGCGTTCGGCCTGCTTGCGCAAGTCTTCCATCAGCTCAGGACCGCCGATGCCGGCAGGATAGCCGGGGAAATTCTCCACTTCGGTGGTCGTTGTCAGCTGTCCGCCCAGTTGCAGGCCGGCATATACCACAGGAGCCAGGTTGGCGCGTCCTGCATAGATGGCGGCTGTATAGCCGGCAGGACCCGAACCGATGATCAGGCATTTCACTTTTTCTGTTTCCATACTGTATTTACTAAATTATATTTTTAAGTTCATTCAAGTTTCGTTCATCTCAGATCGATCACCTCCGCCGTCGGATAGGCCCGCTTGTCGAAGGTGAAGAGCGCATCGTCGTATTTCTGCCCTGTCTGATAGGAGCGCACCAGTACGACAACTGCCTCGCGGTCGCCCTTGCGGACAAGGCTCAGCTTTGCCGGACGCAAGGTCTGCTTGTCGACGTAGAGGATCAGGCACTGCAGCTCGCTGCCCTGACGGCTGGCAGTCATCATCACCTTGTGGAGGCGCGGATCGGCCTGCTCGCCCATCTTCAGCGTGTAGCCGTTCTTGTAAAGTGACAGCCAGGCATAGGGGTTGATGCTCTGCAGCTCTTCGGCCGTGGGTTCGGAGACGTTCACTTCGTCGCTGTTCTCCAGGTAGGTCCATTGCGTCCGCCCGTCGAACCAGGTCGTGATACCTTCGGTGTCAAGGCGGAACTTCTCGCCCTTGAGGCGGATGCGTCCCTCGGACGTTCCTTCGGGTGCGCGCACCTCGAAAGCGATTTCCACGCCTTCCGCCTGGCGGAACGCGTCGGCCACGCGGTCGAGCAACTGGCGGGCCTCGTTATTCCCTTGTGCAGCGGCTGCCTGCCCCATGCAAAGAGCAACAAGCAGGCAAAGTATTTTGTTCAGCATTTTTTTTATTGAAAATTGAAAATTGAGAATTGAGAATTGAGAATTGAAAATTGAAAATTGAGAATTGAGAATTGAAAATTAAAAATTTTAATTCATTGAAATTGTCCGTCAAGCGGCTTTCATTTTCAATTTTCAACTTTCAATTCTCCATTAATATTTACATTTTACTCAAAAAATCCTCCAGCGACACGATGTCCGTGAAGTAGACGTCGCGCGGCTTACTGCCCTGCGCAGGCCCTACAATGCCCGCCTTTTCCAGCTGGTCCATCAGGCGGCCGGCACGGTTGTAGCCGATGGAGAACTTGCGCTGGATGAGCGAGGTGGAGCCCTGCTGATGTGTCACAATGAGGCGTGCGGCGTCGTCGAAGAGCGGGTCCTTGCGTCCCAGATCTACATCGCCCAGATCGCTGCCACTGGCGTTCTCGTCCACGTATTCGGGCAGGTAGAAGGCCGTCGGATAGCCCTGCTGGCGGGCAATGAATTTCGTAATTTCGGCCACCTCGGGCGTATCGATGAAGGCACACTGTACACGCACAGGGTCGGCACCCTGCAGGAAGAGCATGTCGCCGCGGCCTATCAGCTGGTTGGCACCCGGCCGGTCGAGGATGGTGCGCGAGTCGACCATCGCCGACACGCGGAAGGCGATACGCGCGGGGAAGTTGGCCTTGATGGTACCCGTGATGATGTTCGTCGTGGGTCGTTGCGTGGCGATAATCATGTGGATACCCACCGCACGTGCCAGCTGGGCGATACGCGCTATAGGCAGCTCCACGTCCTTGCCCGCGGTCATGATGAGGTCGCCGAACTCGTCGATCACCACCACGATGTAGGGCATGTACTTGTGTCCCTTCTCGGGATTCAGGCGGC
Organism: Bacteroides togonis; assembly: GCF_900130135.1. Classification (NCBI taxonomy): domain Bacteria; kingdom Pseudomonadati; phylum Bacteroidota; class Bacteroidia; order Bacteroidales; family Bacteroidaceae; genus Bacteroides; species Bacteroides togonis. The sequence goes on from NZ_LT670820.1 coordinate 1,093,821, forward strand.
GGTTGATGAACTTCTCGTTGTACTCCTTGATGTTGCGCACGTGGGCCGCCTTCAGCAGGTCGTAGCGTGTGTCCATCTCCACACAGATGGAGTTCAGCGTCTGCACCACCTTGGTAACGTCGGTGATGATGGGTTCGGCCTCGTCGGGCAGCTTGGCCAGGAAGTGGTGCTCGATGACGGAGTAGATGCTGAATTCCACCTTCTTGGGGTCGACGAGCACAAACTTCAGCTCGGCGGGGTGCTTCTTATATAATAAGGAGGTGATGATGGCATTCAGGCCGACCGACTTACCCTGACCGGTAGCACCAGCCACGAGCACGTGGGGCATCTTGGCCAGGTCCACCATGAACACCTCGTTCGTGATGGTCTTACCCAAGGCGATAGGCAGTTCGTAGGTCGATTCCTGGAACTTCTTGCTGCCGATGATGCTCTGCCCCGACACGATTTTGGGGTTCGAGTTGGGCACCTCGATACCGATGGTACCCTTGCCCGGTATGGGCGCTATGATACGGATGCCCAGCGCCGAGAGGCTCAGAGCGATGTCGTCCTCCAGTCCGCGTATCTTCGAGATGCGCACGCCCTGTTCGGGAGTAATCTCGTAGAGCGTCACCGTAGGTCCTACGGTCGCCTTGATGGAGCTGATTTCGATGCCGAAGCTGCGCAGTGTGCTCACAATCTTGTCCTTGTTGGCATTCTGCTCGTCCATATCGATGGTAGGTTCGGCGTTGTCGTAGTGCTTCATCAGGTCCAGCGTGGGGAAGTGGTAGTTCTCCAGGTCGAGCCGGGGGTTGTAAGGCTCCAGCTCAGGGCCCTGATACTCCTCTTCTTCGTGCGTCTCCACCTGAAATTCAGGATCGTCCGCATGTGGAGCCTCTGCGGGCTCCAGCGGTACGGCAGGTTCCGGCTCGGCAGCCTCTACCGTCATCTCCACTTCGCCCCCACGGTTGCCGGTCGCAGCCGGACGCGAGGGGCCGCCCAGGTCGAGCGAAATCTCCTGCGAAGGCTCTGCCTCAGGCTCTTCTTCAGGCTCGGGTTCCTCTTCGGCCTTCTCTTCTACGACAGGCTTCGGCTCTTCGGCCACGGCAGGCGCCGGCGTCTGAGCCGGACGTTTCTTGCCTTCGGCCGTCCACGAGGTCGTAAACTCTTCAGGCACTTCGCCTTCCGCCTTCTCCTGTCCGTCTTTCTTCTTTTTCAGGAAGTTCAGGGCAAAGACACCTCGCAGCCACACCACCGTCCGTGCGCTGAAGTAGATCAGGAAGCAGATGGCCGTCACCAGCAGCAACAGCCACACGCCCGGCGCTCCCACCTGCGAAGCCAGCCAGCGGCTGACGTTGTAGCCATGCATACCGCCCAGGTAGATGAACGAGTCTTCATACAAGCTGGCGAAAGCAAAGCCGAAGAACACCGAGAACCACACCAGCAGCAGCGAGCAGCAGATGAACCATCGCCACAGACGGATATGGCGCACCTTCATCAGCTTCAGGCCTGCAGCGGCGAGAAACACCAGGATGAAGAACGACGAAATGCCGAAGCAGTCGTTGATCAGGTAGCTGGACAGCTGCGCGCCGCGCGATCCGGCATAGTTCTTCACGCCGTTGTCCACGGCCATCAGGTCCTTTCCGTTACCCGAGTCGAGGATGCTCTGGTCCGCCGCCCCCGTAAAGAAGAACGACGAGAACGCCAGCAGCAGGTAGACGGAGAAGATGACGAGCATCAGCCCCACGATGAAGCGCAAGGTTTCGTTGTGCCAGGTCGCCGCCACCTTGCGGAAGAAGGAAGGCGAAGCCGCTGTATCTTTTTTGTCCGATTTGTCTTTTTCTTTTTTCATTGTCTTTCAATAATTGTCTTTTTGTACGGGTTTTCTTTTTTTGGCAGTACAAAAATACGGAAAAATAGGCGGAGAGACAAACGAAAAATCAAGTTTTCGGGGCCTCTTTTCCGAAGCACATCCATAAATATTATAAATATACTGATTATCAACTTGTTACAACAGCGTTTTTAAGCCTCCAAAAGCATCTTTTCTTTTCATACACCCCTGCCATACGGAGTCCCGCCTCCTGCCTGCATCTTCTCCCCCCGCCCAATTCGGAATTACAGATTACAGTTTCCCGATAATGAAACTACCATTGCAGAAAATGCTATTACGAATTACAGATTACAGTTAGCTAAAATCGAAAATGTGCGCGCCACTTATACAGTTATATTATATATATATATTTATATATATAATATAAAATTCTGTACACACTCTTTCAAATCGAAATTCGCTTACTGTAATCTGTAATTCGTAATAGCACGCTGTCTTTTCCTGGATTCAAAACGACTCTTACGAATTACAGATTACAGTTACCAGACAATCTTTTCACACTACTTCATAAAGATCGCAAACGAAAGAGAACATCATGCCATCTGTAGAAAAAACAATACTTTCCGCGCGCGAAAACGTCGCTTTTCACACTGCAAATCAATGCATTATTTTTATTAACACAATCCAACTGTTTCGTTAACACATTTTCACTCCCCAGCGGCCGTTTTTATTTGGCCGGCCGGAAAAGACCCCTTATATTTGCCTTTGCGAATGAGGAATGAAGAACGAAGAATGAAGAATTTGCCTGCGGCCGAGGCACCATCCATTCTCAATTATCCATTCTCCATTCTCAATTAACCAAACACAATTTAAAACAACAAAGCTATGTCAACAATCAGAACACAACTCGACCTACTCGCGCGGCATCATCCACGGCGTCCTTATCGACATGCTCGCCTGCTTGAAAGAGCTGGTGCCCGACGGCAAATGCTTACATCTGCTGAGCAATTACAAATTACAATTACAGTTAGCCCAATGAATTTTGATATTCTTCGCCCCGGCTCAGAATAACAGGTGGGGCAGAATAAGACAGTCGGCACCTCGACAAACAAAACAATATGCGAGCTTATTTTTTTGCATTACGCTCGGTTTGCACTATCTTTTCATAACATAGGCTGCACCTCCGAAGTAAAAGCTGAAAACTAGGTTTTCGCTTTGTACTTCCCTCGGTTTGCACTATCTTTGCATTCATATTTTTACAAAACGTATGAAGAAGAAAGATAGCCAAGTGATATTCGACCGCAACGTGATAGAGTTTGTCACCGTGGCGGCAGAGTTCTGCAAGTTCGTCGAACAAGCCGAAGGCAGCAAACGGACCAACTTCGTGGACACCACGCTGAAACTGCTGCCCCTGCTCTACCTGAAAGCGTCTATGCTGCCACCCTGCGAAACCATAGGCGACGAAGCGCCCGAAACGTTTGTCACCGAAGAAACGTACGAAATCGTACGCATGAACCTGGCAGGCATCCTCGCCGACCGCGACGACTATCTGGACGTGTTCGTCAGCGACATGAAATACAGCGACCAGCCTATCACCCGATATATCTCGGAGGACCTGGCGGACATCTACCAGGACATCAAGGACTTTATCTTTGTCTTCCAACTGGGACTGAACGAGACGATGAACGACTCGCTGGCCATCTGCCAGGAGAACTTCCGCCTGTACTGGGGACAAAAGCTGGTGAACACACTACGGGCCCTCCACGAAGTGAAGTACAGCAACACGCAGGAAGAAGAAGAGGAAGAGGAGGATATCGAGGATTGATACAAGAGCAACTATGATCATAAAAAGAACCATCGGAAAAGAGGAACTGAGCGAACTGCCCAAAGCGGCCTTCCCCGGCAATATACACATAGTGGACACGCCGGAAGAAGCAGATAAGGCGGCAAGATACCTGAAAGGACAACCGATACTGGGCATCGACACCGAAACACGGCCTTCGTTCAGCAAGGGACACGTACACAAGGTAGCGCTGCTGCAGGTGTCGACCGACGACCATTGCTTCCTGTTCCGACTGAACCTGATAGGGCTGACCCTGCCCGTCATCAAGCTGCTGGAAAGCCCGCACATCACCAAAGTGGGCCTTTCGCTGCACGACGACTTCATGATGCTGCGCAAACGGGCACCCTTCGAACCCAGAGCCTACGTGGAGCTGCAGGAATACGTGCGCCCCTTCGGCATACAGGACATGAGCCTGCAAAAAATCTACGGCATCCTGTTCAACGAGAAGATATCGAAATCGCAACGCCTGAGCAACTGGGAAGCCGAAAACCTGACGCAGCCGCAACAGCTCTATGCAGCCACCGACGCCTGGGCCTGCCTCAACATCTACCACAAGCTGGAGGAACTGAAGCAGACGGGAGATTTTATAATTGAGAATTGAATATTGAGAATTCATAATTGACACCATGTATAAAGTATATCTGAAATCGGGCAAGGAAGAATCGCTCAAGCGTTTTCACCCATGGGTGTTCTCGGGCGCCATTGCCCGCCTGGACGGCGAACCTGAAGAAGGAGAAGTAGTAGAGATCTATACCTCTAAGAAAGAATTTATCGCCAAAGGCCACTTCCAGATAGGAAGCATCGCCGTACGCGTCCTTACCTTCCGACAGGACGAGACCATCGACAAGGACTTCTGGAAGCGACGCCTGACTGTGGCCCGCGACATGCGACGCAGCATCGGCATCGCCGGACGGGCCGACAACAACACCTACCGCCTGGTGCACGGCGAGGGCGACAACCTGCCGGGGCTGGTCATCGACGTATACAATCGTACGGCCGTGATGCAGGCCCACTCGGCCGGCATGCACCTGGACCGCATGACGATCGCCGAGGCCCTGGCCGAAGTGATGGAAGGCGAAGTGGACAACATCTATTATAAATCGGAAACCACCCTGCCCTTCAAGGCCGACCTCTACCCCGAAAACGGCTTCCTGAAAGGCGGCAGCGCCGACAATGTGGCCACGGAGTATGGGCTGAACTTCCACATCGACTGGCTGAAGGGACAGAAGACGGGCTTCTTCGTGGACCAGCGCGAGAACCGCGCCTTGCTGGAGCGCTATGCCCGCGGACGCAGCGTGCTGAACATGTTCTGCTACACGGGAGGCTTCTCTGTCTATGCCATGCGCGGAGGAGCCAAGCTGGTGCACTCGGTAGACAGCTCGGCCAAAGCCATCGACCTGACGAACAAGAACATCGCCCTGAACTTCCCCGACGACGCACGCCATGCCGCCTATGCCGAAGACGCTTTCAAGTACCTCGACCGCATGGGCGACCAGTACGATCTGATCATCCTGGACCCGCCTGCCTTCGCCAAGCACCGCGACGCCCTGCGCAACGCTCTGCAAGGCTATCGCAAGCTGAACGTCAAGGCATTCGAGAAGATCAAGCCGGGCGGCATCCTGTTCACCTTCTCGTGTTCGCAAGCCGTCAGCAAGGAAAACTTCCGCACGGCGGTCTTCACGGCAGCAGCCATGTCGGGACGCAACGTGCGCATCCTGCACCAGCTGACGCAACCGGCGGACCATCCCGTGAACATCTACCACCCCGAAGGAGAGTACCTGAAAGGGCTCGTACTGTACGTAGAATAAGTTCTATCCCCTCAAAAAGGGGGTAGAATGCAGCCAAAACGTTAAATAGTGCAAACAAAACGCAGATTTATGTTCAATTATTATGTTGTATAACATAAAACCCATACCTTTGCACTGTGTTTTTCATGGTATTAGATTTAAGGTTAATAAAGATTGGGTGTCTGGGATAGATACCCTTCTTTTTTTATATACCCTTTCCTCCTCTTTTGGCAGCGGTTTCTCCGCATCTTTCTCCATAAAAAATCTTCCGCACGCTTGTTTTTCTAACGGCATCATTGTATTTTTGCAAGGTTATGTCGACTATTCGACCTGTTAATTTTAAACGCCAAACAAAAAAACTATGAACATCAAACTTCGCTTGATCATCATGAACTTCCTGCAGTTTGCCGTGTGGGGTTCTTACCTGACTTCTATGGGAAGTTATCTGGTCAATGTCAACCTTGCCGGACACATCGGCATCTTCTATGCCATGCAGGGCATCGTATCACTCTTCATGCCGGCCATCATGGGCATCATAGCCGACCGTTGGGTGCCAGCCCAAAAGCTGTTGAGCTTCAGCCACTTCATGGCAGCCATCTTCATGGGACTCGCCGGCTACTATGGTATGACAAGCGGACAAGACGTGGAATTCGGACCGCTCTTCGGCCTCTATGCCCTGAGCGTAGCCTTCTATATGCCTACCCTGGCCCTTTCGAACTCCGTGGCCTATACGGCGCTGGACAAAGCGGGACTGGACACCATCAAGCATTTCCCCCCTATCCGTATCTTTGGAACCATCGGATTCATCTGCGCCATGTGGCTGGTAGACATCCTGGGCCTTCAGAACAACTACGGACAGTTCTTCACCTGCGCCATCATCGGCCTGGTGTACGGGTGCTACGCCCTGACCCTACCCGCCTGCCCCACGAGCAAGGGAGGACAGAGCAAATCGCTGGTCGAAGCACTGGGTCTGCGCGCCTTCACCCTGTTCAAGCAAAAGAAAATGGCTATCTTCTTCATCTTCTCCATGCTGCTGGGCGTGTCACTGCAAATCACAAACGGATTTGCTAACCCCTATATCAGCAGCTTCGGCAGCATACCTGAATATGCCGACACCTTCGGCGTACAGCATGCCAACATCCTGATCTCGCTGTCACAGGTATCCGAGACACTCTGTATCCTGCTGATACCGTTCTTCCTGAAGCGTTTCGGCATCAAGCGGGTGATGCTCATCGCCATGTTCGCATGGGTGCTGCGTTTCGGCCTGTTCGGCGCGGGCAATCCAGGCAGCGGTGTCTGGATGTTCCTGCTTTCGATGATTGTCTATGGAGTGGCCTTCGACTTCTTCAACATATCCGGCTCGCTGTTCGTCGACCGTGAGACGGACAAGGAAATCCGCTCGAGCGCACAGGGCCTGTTCATCATCATGACCAACGGACTGGGTGCTACCATCGGAACACTGGGCGCACAAGCGGTGGTGAACCACTTTGTGGACTTCAGCAGCGAATTGCCGCAGACGGGACAGTGGCAAGCAGCGTGGTTCACGTTTGCAGCCTATGCGCTGGTGGTGGCCGTTGTGTTTGCCTTCGTCTTCAAATACAAACACGAGCCGGAAAAGATGTAACGCCTGAAATAACAACCTGCCATGAGCCGAAACAAGATAGAACTGCAAGTACTGAGCCTCACCTACAGCCAGGAACAGGCAGGAGCTTATGCCCTGCTCCTGGGCGAAGTGGACGGTCCGCGCAAACTGCCTGTCATCATCGGCTCGGCAGAGGCGCAAGCCATCCTGCTCGAGATACGCGGCATTACTTCGCCACGTCCACTGACCTACCAGCTGTTTGCCTCTACCCTCGAGGCGTTGGGCGTACGCCTACTGCGCGTACTGATATATCGGGCAGAGAACGGGCTGTTCTATTCGTATCTCTACCTGCAGTCGGACCACTCCATCATCCGCATCGACTCACGCACGAGCGACGCCGTCGTCATGGCCATGCACCTGCACTGTCCGATCCTCATCTACGAAGACGTGCTGGATGCTGAGAAAATGGAACTGGACGCCGAGACACTGGAAACGGAATCAGAGACGACGAACAGCCAAGATGACCGGGCAGAGACAATAAGCCGCATGGAGGAGGCTCTGAAAGAAGCCATCGAAGCAGAAGAATACGAAAAAGCCGCCAACCTGCGCGACATGATAAACCAATTTAAAGAATCAAACCATCAGGACTGATGCACGTATTTTATACCCCCGACATACAGACACGGGCCGAACTGCCCGAAGAAGAAGCTGCACACGCCGTACGTGTGCTCCGCCTCGAAGCAGGCGACGAAGTGACCCTGACCGACGGCAAAGGATGTTTCTACCGCGCTGAAATAAGCGCAGCGTCCAACAAACGCTGCCTGGTGAACGTACTGGAAACCTTGCCCCAGGAACCATTGTGGCAAGGACACCTGCACCTGGCCATGGCGCCAACCAAGAATATGGACCGCACAGAGTGGCTGGCCGAAAAAGCAACGGAGATAGGCTTCGACGAACTGACGTTTCTCAACTGCCGCTTTTCCGAACGAAAGGTCATCAAGACCGAGCGTATCCAGAAGATACTGGTATCGGCCATCAAACAGTCGCTCAAAGCACGCCTGCCAAAGCTGAACGAAATGACGGACTTCAACAGGTTTATCCGACAGCCCTTCAGCGGACAGAAATTCATCGCCCACTGCTACGAAGGAGAAAAACCGCTGCTGAAAGACATCGTGCGCCGCGGCGAGGATGCGCTGGTACTTATCGGCCCTGAAGGGGACTTCAGCGAAGAGGAGGTGAAACTGGCTGTAGAACAAGGGTTCCAACCCATCAGCCTGGGACGTTCGCGCCTGCGCACAGAGACGGCAGCACTCGTGGCCTGCCACATCCTGAACCTCTGCAATCAAATCAATTGAAATAGTTTCAACCCACTAAATTACTTTGCAAATGAAAATTCGCTTGTTCAATCATTTGTGCGCCGGCTTAGTAGCCATTGTACTGGCCGCTTCGTGCTCATCGCCCGTCAAGTACACCAACGCCATTCCGGCAGAGTCTACCGAAATCGTCTCCATCGACCTGCAATCGCTGGCCGTCAAGGCAGGAGTAAATGACCCGCAAAACGCCGAAACCCTGCAGAAACTGAGCCAGACCCTGACGAGCGGTGTGAGCGCCGACGCCCAAAAGGCCTTGGAAACTATCCTCAAGAAGCCGTCGGAGTCGGGCATCGACTTCGCACAGCCTGTCTACATCTTCCATTCGTCGGAAACGAAACAGCAGGGATTCATCGCAGCTGTGGCCAATGCCGACAAGCTGAAAGACATGCTGCAAGCCACACAGAGCGAAACACAGATGGCTGACGTGGCCGAAAAAGACGGCTACAGCTTCAGTTACAACGACCAGGCCTTCGTAGCCTTCAACGCCAGCACACTGCTTGTGCTCCCCTCGGCCGACACGCCCGACATCGCACAGATGCATCAAAACGCCTCCAACCTGCTGAGCCAAAGCTCTGAACAGAGCATCAACAGCCAGGAAGCTTTCCGCCAGATGCAGGAAACAAAAGGCGACATCCGCGTGATGATGACCTCGAGCAGCCTCTTCAAGCTCCACCCAGACCCGATGCTGATGGCAATGGCCGACAGCATGAACCTGCAGAACATCAAGTACGTGGGTGGATTGTCGTTCGAACCCGGTCAGGTAGCCGTCAACGTGGGCTACACCTCGGACGATCCCAAGGCGCTGGAACTCCTTGAAAAGCAGCTGAAGGCCACACGTCCCATCCAGAATACCTTCGCGCCCTACTTTCCCCAGTCTACCCTGCTTTACTTCAGCCTGGGCCTCGACGGCAAGGAGCTGTACACCCACCTGGAAGAAAATCCGCAAGTCAAGAAATCACTTTCTGCCGAGAACATGGAACTGCTGAAGCAGCTGGTGTCTTCGTTTGAAAACGACTTCACGCTGGGCATCACTGGTGTAGACGCCCAGGGCAACCCCACGATACTGGCCTATGCCGAAACCAACAACGCCGACCTGCTGAACCAGCTGTACGAAGCCAGCAAGAAGCAGGGAGGTAACGACCTCACCAAGCTGGACAACGACGACTACATGCTCACCGACAAGGGCCTGAAGGTGTACATGGGCATGCGCGGCAAGCACCTCATCATGACCAACGACGAAGCCCTGTACAACAATGCAGGCAAGGAAAGCAAGCCCTCCCTGCTCGAGTCTTCCTTCGCCAAGGAAGTGCAGGGACAGCGCTTTGCCACCGTCATCAATACCGAAGCGGTCTTCGACCTGCCCATCGTCAAGCTGGCCACAGGCTTCCTCAGCCCTAAATACCGCGCCATGGTTACCGCTGCCGAGAACATCTCCTACCTGAGAATGAGCAGCGAAGGCAAGACGGGCCTCTTCGTGCTGCAACTGAAGGACCGCGAGACCAATGCACTGAAACAGATTGTGGACCAGGTGAAGACACTGGCCAACCTATAAATAAGGAGCCTACGCTCATGGAAACCATTCATCTGCAACACACTCTCCCGCAGGTCTTTGCAAACCGCGATGCCATCGTGTCCGACGTGTGGCATCGCGACCTCGTCTTCGAACGGGGCAAGCGCTACCTCATCGAGGCCGCATCGGGCACAGGCAAGTCGTCGCTGTGCAGCTACCTCTACGGCTACCGCAACGACTACGAGGGCATCATCTGCTTCGACAGGCAGAACATCCGCTCGCTCAAGGAAGCCGACTGGACACGCCTGCACCGCCACTCGCTCAGCATTCTTTTCCAAGAACTGCGCCTCTTCAGCGAGCTGACGGCCCTCGAAAACGTGCAGCTCAAGAACCGCCTGACGCGCTTCAAGAGCCGCAAGGAGATAGACGCCCTCTTCGACGCACTGGGCATCGGCGATAAAAAAGACCAAACGGCAGGTCTGCTCTCCTTCGGCCAGCAACAGCGTGTGGCCTTTATCCGCTGCCTGTGCCAACCCATGGACTTCCTGCTGCTGGACGAACCCGTCAGCCACCTCGACGAGGCCAATGCCGCCACGATGTCGGCCTTGCTCCACGAAGAGGCAGGCAAACAAGGAGCAGGCGTCATCGTGACCTCCATCGGCAAGCACCTCCCTACCGACTATAACTGTGTACTGAAACTATGAACAGACTCGTTTGGAAACTTCTCCGCCGCCACATCAGCGGCGCCCAGCTGGCGGGCTTCTTCCTTGCCAGCCTCTTCGGCATGAGCATCGTGCTGCTTGGTATCCAGTTCTATCGCGACGTGGCGCCCGTCTTTACGCAGGGCAACAGCTTCCTGAAGAAGGACTACCTTATCGCCACCCGCAAGATCAGCACGCTGGGCAACCTGACGGGACGGAGCAACACCTTCAGCCCTGCCGCCATTGACGACCTGCGGAACCAGCCCTTCACACGCAGCGTGGGAGCCTTCACGCCCTCGCTGTTCGACGTATCGGCCGGCTTGGGCATGCAGGAGGCAGGTATCCGCCTGTCTACAGAGATGTTCTTCGAGTCCGTGCCCGACGCCTATATCGACGTCAACCTCGACCGTTGGCACTTCGACCCGCAGAGCCACACCATCCCCATCATCATCCCCCGCAACTACCTCAACCTCTACAACTTCGGCTTCGCGCAGAGCCGAAGCCTGCCCAAGCTGTCCGAGGGGCTGATGAACCTCATCCAGATGGATATCCGCCTGAGCGGCAACGGGCTGACCGAACTGTTCAAGGGGCAGATTGTGGGCTTTTCCAACCGGCTGAACACCATCCTCGTGCCCCAAGCCTTCATGGAGTGGGCCAACAACCGCTATGCCCCCGGCCGTGAAGCGCAGCCCTCGCGCCTCATTGTCGAAGTAGACAACCCCACGGACACCTCCATCAACGATTACTTCAGCCGCAAAGGCTACGAAACAGAGGGCGACTCGCTCGACGCAGGGCGTGCCACCTACTTCCTCCGTCTCGTCACAGGCATTGTATTGGCCATCGGAGGCATCATCAGCCTGCTGGCCTTCTTCATCCTGATGCTCAGCATCTTCCTGCTGCTACAGAAGAACCGCGACAAGTTGCAGAACCTGTTGCTCATCGGCTATGCTCCCGCGCAAGTGGCCCTGCCCTACTGCGTGCTGACGGCCAGCCTCAACCTGGCCGTACTGTTGCTTTCGACGGGGTGTGTGGCATTGTTGCGCCAGGCCTACCTACCCTTCCTCGAAAAGCTTGTGCCCCAGCTCGAAGGCAGCTCCCTGCTGCCCACACTGCTGATAGGAGGCGTACTCTTCCTAGTTGTCTCGGCGCTCAACATGGTGGCTATCCGCCGCCAGCTGCCCAAGCTGCTCTCCAGACAAGCACGACGTTAATCCTCTGTTGACGATAAAAAAGCATTGTTTTCTTTCAAGGAAAGCAATGCTTTTCTACTGATAAAACACCGTTTTCCCCTCAAAAAAAACAATCCCCCACATCCTGCTCTACAACGTTTCTGAAAGGAAAAAACGAATTTATATAAAAAATTTCTCCCTACGAATAGGGGATTTCTACAAAGGTTGCGTTATACGAGTGAAAGTGGCCCGGCCGGACGCTCTCAGAGAAACAAATCAATAAGAGTATTCACACCTAAACGAATTAGAAATTATGAAAATCAAATTTATCGCATTATCTTTGTGTATGGTTGCAAGTGTAAATATCATCAAGGCGCAAGACACAGACAAGTCGTCCTATCAGCCCAACAATCGTCATGAATTCCGCATCGCCGTCAGCGACGGACTGACACTGACAGGGGTCGACATACTGGGCATGGGAATAGCCGATGCTATTACCGGCACCAAGCGGTCGGACGAAAAAAGCAGCATGGTCTACGGCATAGGCTACCGCTACGCCATCAACCGCTTCCGACTGGGAGGTGACTTGGGCTTCGCACATACCAGCAGCCTGCTGACTTTGCATGGAGAATCTACCGCTTCGATCAAGGAAAAGGAACTGAACTTCCTCGTGCTGCCCACTGCTGAATTTGTTTACTTCAAACGCAACCTTGTAGAACTTTACGGATCGGCCGCAGCAGGTGTAGATCTGGTGCGCCACACAGAGAAAGGACTGACCGAAGCCGGAAAGGCAGCCACCCGCAAAGCAGACCTGTCGACCAACTTCGCCTATCAGGTGAACCCCATCGCCATCCGCATCGGTAACGACCGCGTAGGAGGATTCATCGAAACCGGCCTGGGATACAAGGGATTCCTGACGGCAGGTGTCAGCCTGAGATTCTAACATCTTAACACGCATTGCAATGAGAACAGACAGGAAAGAACTTTTCAGAGTCAGATTCGAGCAACATTATCCGAGGCTATGTAGCATAGCCTACGGATATGTCTCGGATTACGACGAATCGGAGGACATCGTTCAAGAACTGTTCATCCACATCTGGGACAAGGGCAAGGACTGCCTGCCCGAACAGGAACTCACCGCCTATCTGACGACTGCCGTAAAGAACCGCTGCATCTCTTTCCTGCGTCGGAAAAAAGAGGACACCGTATCGATCGAGGACTATCCGCTGGCCGATCATCACCTGGCCGACGAAACAGCAGACAGCAGTGAAAACCGACGCTCACCCGAAGAAGTGCTGGAAGAAGCTCTCTCGACCCTGCCGCCCAAGTGTAAGGACGTTTTCCTGATGGCCAAGCTAAAGGGCATGAAGTATCGCGAGATAGCCAACGAACTGGGAATCTCGGAGAAGACCGTCGACAACCAGATGACAAAAGCCGTCAAGCTGCTACGCGCCTATGCGGCTGAAAATCCTTTCCTGATGACTGCCATCGGCGCCATTGTTTTATCCATCCTAGTAAATTGCAAGTGACCATGAAACAGAATGAAGACATTAACGATCTGCTGGCCCGTCACCTGGCCCACGAACATATCAGTGCCGAGCAACAGCAAGAACTGGAAGCATGGATAGCCGCCAACAGCGCTGAATATCGCCGCCTGAGGCGACTGACAGACGCCCTGCATCCACATGCGGACGAATCGAACTTCGACGCCCGCCGGGCCTGGATGAAGATCGCTCCCAAGCTGAAAGACAAGACGACGGAAACCCATCGTACACGACGGTTCATCACCTTCTGCTCCATTGCCGCCTCCTTGCTGCTCCTATTGGGAACGGCTACAGTCTACTTGTTCAGACAACCGGCCGTACGTTACGAGAACAATGGACAGACAGCCCGAAGCCTCCTACTGCCTGACAGCTCGGAAGTAATCCTTTATCCTCAAACTAAATTGAGTTTCCGATATGCACCCCACCACAGTGAACGACTGGCCAAACTGGAGGGAAAAGCATTCTTCCATGTGAAAAGGACCGATGGGAAACCTTTCCGCGTAACTACTGAAGAAGTGGAAGTAGAAGTGCTGGGCACCTCGTTTCTGATAGATGCCACACAGACGAAGCGTACAGGAGTCTTTGTGGAAAGCGGGCGAGTAAAAGTCAGCGCAGAAGACCACGACCTGGTGCTCCACGCCCATGAAAAGGCGGAACTCAGCGACGGAAACCTGCAAAAAGGCACCATCGACGATCCGGCTAGCTTCTTCAACCGAAAAAAAACAAAGATGGTATTCAACCAAACGCCCCTCAAAGACGTTATAAAAGAAGTGGAGAAACAGACCGGCATCCGTATTGAGCTGGGACGGGGCGTCGAAGAGAACACCGTCACTACCCGCATCGACCCCGACAATGCCGAGGGCATCGCGGCAGAACTGGCTTTCCTCTGCGGATGCAAGTGCGACACGCTGAAACGAGGAAAACTTTACCGGCTACGCTATGATTAGAAAAAAACGGGGCCTGCTGGCCCTGCTTATTACATTAGTTACCACCCTAACGTATGGCCAGAAGAGCCCTGACATACGGACGATAGCGGAAGAGCGGATCCGAGTGACCGCCTCTTCCGCTACCGTCTTGCAATGGTTTGACAAAATCGAGAAGGAAACGCAAATCACGTTGGCCTACAATCCTTCGCACATTGACCCTCGACATGCCTGCAGCAGGAGTGACTCTCGAAGGCCCCATCATCAAGGACAAACTATCCTACCTGGTGAGTGCACGACGCAGTTGGCTCGACTTTTTTGACAATCTGTTCTCTGAAGATAACCGTATGAACCATTCCACATATGATTACAATGCCAAGTTATCTTACAACCTGTCTCCCCAAAACACTCTCAGATTAATGGCCTATGGTGCACAAGACGGTTATCATCTGCCTTATGACGAAAGCGGCGACAAACAAACAATTCTACGATGGACCAACCAGGCCTATCAGGCATCATTCCACACTTCGTACGGTAAGCTGAATCAAACGAGTTCCGTGTCCTATACCTCGTATACCAATCGGGCCAATGCTTTCATCCTAGGCTTCGATACGGAAGGTTATGTACGTAGCGGCATCCATTCGCTCAATGCGGCTACCGAATTCTCTTTCAGTCCAGAAAATATATACAGCGCGCGCTGGGGCGCCAAATACACCCGTGAAGTCTATGAACTGGCTTCTCTAGACAACCTGACGCAGGCAAGACACGAACCTATCAACCAATTCTCCCTCTTCTACGACAACCTGATACGGATTACCCCTCAAATCACAACTCAGGTAGGCGTACACTTTGTAGGTTACATTCCCCAAAGCAGCCGTTCGTACTACAGCATACAACCCCGTTTTTCGCTCAAATACCAACCGGCCGAGCAAGAATTGATCTACCTTCACTTCTCACGAATGGAACAATTCTACCATTACCTGCGCTTCGACTACCTGGCTTTTCCAACAGACTTCCGCATGCCAAGTATCGACGGATTCAAGCCTCGCTCTTCGGAACATTACGAAGCAGGATGGAAACATTTTCTGAAGAACGGACAAATAGAGATATCGGCCTACTATAAGACACGAAGAAACGTAGTGGCCTTCAGCCCCCAGAATGCATCCGAAGGTAGCTCTGAGCTACTACTCCGTACACTGGTATCGCAACTGCCTGCCCTATGCTTCGGTGAGCTTCAAGTTCTGAAACAAGTTGCGGATTTGTAATTTGTTTAGTACCTTTGCCCTACATTAGAAACAAAAGCCTGCAGAATGCGTATGAAAACAGCGGATTGCCCTTCAGTATTACTGATATATACCGGCGGTACCATCGGCATGATCGAGAACCCTGAAACCGGAGCCTTGGAAAGCTTTAACTTCGACCAACTGCTGAAACACGTACCCGAACTGAAACGATTCAACTGCCATATCTCTACCTACCAGTTCAATCCACCTATCGATTCATCAGACATGGAACCCGAACTCTGGGCCAAGATCGTAAAAATCATCAGCAGCCATTACAATGATTATGACGGCTTCGTCATCCTGCATGGTACGGATACGATGGCCTATACAGCCTGTGCGCTGAGTTTCATGCTTGAAAATCTGTCGAAACCCGTCATTCTGACTGGCTCGCAACTACCTATCGGTATGCTGCGCACCGACGGCAAGGAGAACCTCATTACGGCTATTGAAATAGCAGCCGCACGCCGTCCTGACGGCACACCCATGGTACCCGAGGTCTGCATATTCTTTGAAAACGAACTGATGTGCGGTAACCGTACGACCAAAATCAATGCGGAAAATTTCAATGCCTTCCGTTCTTTCAACTATCCGCCACTAGCCAAAGTGGGCATCCACATCCGCTACGAAGAACACCTGATACGTCGCCCCGACCCTTCACGACCGATGAAGCCACACTACCTGTTTGATACCAATGTCGTAGTGCTGACTCTTTTCCCCGGTATTCGTGAAAGTATCGTCAGCTCCGTCCTCCACGTACCAGGTATCAAAGCCGTGGTACTCAAGACTTTCGGATCGGGCAATGCACCACAAAAAGAATGGTTGATCCGCCAACTCAAAGAAGCAAACGAACGAGGCATCGTCATCGTCAACATCACTCAATGTCAACGGGGAGTCGTCGAAATGCAACGCTACGGTACCGGTCTTCAACTGCTCCAAACAGGTGTTATCAGCGGTTACGACAGCACACCCGAATGTGCTGTCACCAAACTGATGTTTCTTCTGGGGCACGGCCTGAACCAACAGGAAATACGCCGTCTCATGGACTCAAATCTGGCAGGAGAAATCACAAAAGAATAATAAGCCCAACCTTACTGGAGCTATTGCCATTTACGCGAACGTAAAATAAGGTATGAAACCACTCCAGCAGCAATCATTACTCCCCAGGCCATCAGATATCCGTATTTCCAATCGAGCTCGGGCATAAACTTGAAATTCATGCCCCACACTCCTACCAAAAAAGTGAGCGGAATAAAAATAGTAGATACCACCGTAAGCCGTTTCATGATGTAATTCATGCGCATGTCACTGTTCGAAATATAGAGGTCCATCAGTGATGAAAGCGTTTCGCGACAACCTTCGACAAGCTGTACGGCATTGAGCAAGTGGTCGTTGACATCATTGAAAAAAGGACGGTTGGTCTCATTGATAAGCTCGGAGTCCGGATGCAAAATTTTAGAATATTGATCCTTCAACGGTACGACTGTCCGTTTTATTTCCATGTAGCGTTTCCGCAACATTTGCAATTGCATCCGAATGTTATAACTAGTCGTGGCAGCCAACAATTCGGTTTCAAGATCATCAAGTTGATCGCCTGTTTCAATAGCCAATGAAACATAATTTGAAACCAATTCGTTGAATAACACAGAAAAGAGATAATCGGACGAGCGTGTACGTATCTTCAAAACGTTTTCCTGCAAAGCCTTGACCGCATCATCGAAAAAAGAAGCTTCACCTTCAGTAAAGGTCAGCACCACATTCTCACCTTGTATCAGTCTGACAGACGTCTCGGTATCTTCATGAAAAATACGAGTTACTACAAAATTGAAATCACCGTTCTTCTCGATTTTGCTGGGATGGTCTACATTCAAGATGTCCTGCATCATCAAAAAGTTGATTTTGAAATAAGTACATATATTCCGGATATATTCGGTATCTTTCAATCCATGAACCCTTATCCACAATTTGTTTTCGGTAGGCGTATGTGACATGATTTCCTCAAAATCATTGCAAATGGTTTCACTAAAATGGTCGGATGAATAATTAAGCAAATGAACATGAGTATGTGTACAATTGTCACCATTGTAAGTAAGGCGTTCGGACAATAAATTGTTTTTCATCTTTATCTGGATAGTTTTAAGTTCCTCGGACAAAGTTATAAAAACTATCGGTTTCTTTGCATTGGTTTCAGATTCTTTTCCTAACTTTGCAATAGTTTTGTTCTGCCAGTTTCCAATTGCGAAGCTAGCGGATGAAAAGGGAATCGGGTGAAAGTCCCGAACAGTCCCGCTGCTGTGAGTTTCACATCTTGAGAGCATCAACACGCTCTATGCCACTGTTACTTCTGCCAAAGCGGAAAAAGACGGGAAGGCGATGTTCTCCGAAACGAGTCAGAAGACCTGCAAAACAAAAATCATGCTTGACGCTTGCGAGGATGAGCGTAAAGATCGTGTAGAAAGTAGTATACAACTACAGATTGACAGAAAGGAAATGAAACAAATTTGTCTTTTCCATCGGCGATGGGGAGGTTGGATTGTAGCGTTGTTGCTGTCTGGCGGAGCCATGGCTCAGGAAGCGAGCGACACGATTACGGACAGGATACACCAGATAGACCGTGTAACCGTCACTGCCCGACGTGTACCCAACAAGCTGACCTCGGCAGCACCCGTACAGAGCCTGTCGGGGCAGGACATCGAGCGTCTGGGTATTCAAGACATGGCCGATGCCGTACGCCGCTTTGCCGGAGCACAGGTGCGCGACTACGGCGGTATAGGTGGCCTAAAGACCGTTTCGGTCCGTAACATGGGAGCTGCACATACAGCGGTGAGTTATGATGGCGTGACAGTGAGTAACTGCCAAGCCGGGCAAATAGACATCGGACGGTTTTCACTGGACAACGTGTCGATGGTTACGCTAGCCGTAGGACAGACGGACGATTTATTGCAGACAGCCCGACACTATGCCTCGGCAGGTGTTCTCAGTATCGAAACCGAAAAGCCTCATTTTGATGAAGGCCGCCGCTATGCCTTGCGCGCCCGTGTCAGTGGAGGATCTTTCGGATACATTACACCGTCCCTGCGCTGGTGGCAGCAACTGAGCAGCCGTACACGCCTGGCTGTTGACGGCAGTTTCATGCGGGCCGACGGTAACTATCCTTTTACATTGGTAAACGGGAAATACGTCACACAAGAACGACGTAACAATTCCGACATACTCTCAGGACAAGGCGAAGCCAACCTATATCATACATTCAAAGACAATAGCGAGCTGGATGTAAAGGCTTACTATTACCGTTCCCGCCGTGGACTGCCCGGAGCCGTCACTCTCTACAATCCTTTATCTGACGAACGCTTGTGGGATGAAAACATCTTTGTACAGACCCGTTACAAGAAACAGTTCAATCCACGATGGGCTATGCAGGTACAGGGCAAATACAATCATGGCTGGAACCGCTACGAAGACCAAGGAGCGGAATATACTGACGGCACCTATAGCGAACACCACAAACAGGATGAATACTATCTGTCGGCATCTGTCCTCTACCGTCCGCTGGAAGGATTATCCTTTTCCTTGGCACAGGACGGAATGGCGAATACGCTGCACAACACCTTGCCCGAATGCCCCTTTCCCACACGCTTAACTTCCATCAGCGCATTCAATGCCCGCTATAGCAACGACTGGTTAACAGCTACGGCTTTATTGGTACATACCGCTACTTTTGAACATGTGGAAAAAGGCGAGGCACCCGACAACTTCCGCCGCTTCACACCCTCCTTATCTGTCAGCCTGAAGCCCTGGCAAGAAGAGGAGCTTTTCCTGCGGCTGATGTACAAGAGCACCTTCCGCCTGCCCACCTTCAATGATCTTTATTATTACCGCTTGGGAAACCGTAATCTGCGGCCAGAGAAGGCGAACGAATACACTGCCGGCCTAACTTGGAGTCTGCAGAAAGCTGCCTGGCTGGACTATCTGTCCGTCACACTGGACGGTTACTTCAACAACGTGACGGACAAGATCGTGGCCTTCCCCTCTACCTACACATGGAAGATGGCCAACTACGGACGGGTGCATGCAGCGGGCATAGACGCCACTCTGGCTGCTTCGGCAACACTGGCATCGGGTTATGACCTTACGTTCAGCGGTAACTATATGTGGCAGAAAGCCATCGACCTGACCGATCCCGATGCCAAGAACTATCGTGACCAGTTGCCCTATACACCCGTACACAGTGGAAGCGCCTCGCTTATTGTCGGCACCCCCTGGCTCAGCTTGGGATATTCGCTGGTGGGCGTAGGTGAACGATATTATATGTCACAGAACTTACCCGAAAACAGAATAGACGGCTATGTGGAGCAGAGCTTGAGCCTTTCGCGCGATTTCAACCTGAAACGAGGACGCATAGCCGTAAAGGCCGAGGTGCTGAACCTGGCGAACGAGCAGTATGACGTAATCAAGTATTACCCCATGCCGGGCCGTTCGTGGCGACTGACCGGCAGTTTCTATTTCTGATACAACGGAAAAATCTAATACTTAAATAAAAATAAATATGATTGACTTAAATATAAACAAAGTATGAAAATGAAAGCAAGTAATCTATGGTATGGCCTGCTGTGCATGCTGGCCGTGAGTGTAAGTTTATCTTCTTGTAGCGACGACAACGGTAATAACGACGATGACCGCGACGATACGGGGTCGAAGGTCCAGTTACCGCAAGTGCGCGCCTTCTTCCTGAACGAAGGCTCCTATAATGGCAATAATGCGGGAATCTCATTCTATGCGCCTAACGGCGATGCGGATTTCATCAGCGACATTTACAGCTATCAAAATGATGCCAAGCTGGGAGATACAGGTCAGTGTATGATCGAATATGAAGGAGAAATCTATGTGGCTGTCTATGGATCGAATTATCTGGCTAAACTCAACTCTGCCGGCGTGGAGCAACAACGACTTTCGTTTGTCACAGACCCGGAACTGAGCGCAGGCATTCGTTACCTGGCTGCTGAAGACGGTTACATATATGCTTCCTTCTGGGGTGGCGTAGTAGCCAAAATCAACGCACAGACCTTGAAGGTAGAAAGCAAGCTTACGGAGCTGGGCGACAATCTGGAAGGCGTAGCCATCTGCAAAGATATGCTCTATGTGGCCAACAGCTGCACAGCCGATTATGTTTACCACAACGAGGTGAAGGTGATAGACCTGAACACGTTCAGCTTGAAGGAAACGCTGACGGTGGCTGAAAACCCTTATACTCAGATGCTGGAAGAAAATGACAAGATATTCTTCATCTCCAATGATTATTCTTCCATAGATGGATATGTATTGCAGGTGATTGATCCTGCGGACAACAACAAGGTGACGAGAATAGGTTATGCCACTTACATGGCTGCCGACGATGATGTGTTGTATCTGGTCAATTCAATGACAGACTGGAGTACAAAGCCAGCTACAACGGTCAACACGTTCTTTACTTATAACATCAAGACGGGGCAAACGAACAATGCCTCTTTCCTGAAGAACGCACCGGCAGAACTTGCATCGTCTACTTTACACATGTTGGTTGTAAACGATGATAATGGTGATATCTATATCGGAACTTCGGATTTTACAACCAACGGTAATATCTATCGCTTCAAAAAAGACGGAACCTTCGTCGAGAAGTTCGATGCGGGAGGCGTAAGTCCGAATTCGGCTATTTTTTTTAAATAAATGCCTGTCCAATAGTTGCGAATACTGTCATGGACGCTAATTGTTAATCATGTAAATGATTAATCAAAAAACTGATTTATAGTTGATTTCATAATAAAATTTTACAAATGAAAACAATAGTATGTTATATTTTCTTGTTTATTTCTATAGTGTCATGTACAGACATATCTGACGACATGAATATGGTAGTATTGCCTGAAAATAAAGTAATAGTATTAAAGGAACGAGACCCTAATTATCCATGGATTCCTTCTGATTACAAATCAGTATACACTACAACTAGAAATGTGGCAAGGAATTATGCAGGTATATCTCATAGACATTTTTTAGGGTATTCGTTTAAAGATGATATTTATCCATTAGAAGATACTCGAAATCTTGGGTATGAGGTTATTGATATAGATAAACTTTACAAGGATAATCCTCAATATTTAGATGCTTGGAAGAATAACACAGGAGCTGTTAGTAGCTTTTCATATGCAACTTTTGATAGATATGTTTCTAATTCAACAGTAACAAATAGTGTTTTGGGAGGTTTTAAACTTAATCTTGGATTATTTTCAATAGGTAATAAAAGAAGCCTATCATCTGTATTTTCGAAAAATGTGATTGAAGATAAAAATGCGACTTTAGGAGAATTGAATATTATAGTAAGAGATTCTTGTTATAGATTGCAATATAGCTCAAATATACAATCTAAAATAAAAGAGAAATATCTCTCAGAAATCTTTAAGGAAGAGTTGTATAATACCCATCCTAGTGAATTCTTTTCTAATTATGGAGGTTTTGTCTTGACAAATTTTATTACAGGAGGAAAAGCGACAGCACAATATGTCGGTATCTATAAGAAGTCAGAAACAAATGAAACGAAAGAAAGTAAGATGAGTAATGAAATAGAAGCTTCTTATAATTTCAAATATGATATAAATAAAGATGGAACTTTATCTGGAAATTTAGGATTGGGAAGAGGTGGTAATAGTAATACTTCTGTTACAAATGAATTTAATTCGATAATGATGTCAATTAAAACCATTGGGGGAAATTCAAGTTTTGCTTCTTTTTCAATCCCTAAAGAAGTTAAAAATACTAACGTGGATTTATCTGCATGGGTTTCTTCTTTAAATGACAAAAATACACATAACATTATTGAATTTGGAAATGGAGGGTTAATACCTATTACCGATTTAATAGTAGAGGAAAATCTAAAAAGTCAGATTAACAAATATTATGAAACGGGTGTAAGTCAGATAGAAAAGCTAAGTGAACCTTATATTAGCATAAAAATACTCTTTTGGTCAGGGACATTTCATATATTTTCAACCTGTTTACATACTAGATTTGGGCAGCCTATTGACTTAAGACGTAAGGTAATATATATAACAGATGATAGAACAGCTTATCTTGAGGAGGAAGTAAAAAGAGTTAGTGCTATGTTCGGTTTGAAAATTGTTAATAATACACCATATAAATTTGAAGATGAGGATGATAGACCTGCTGCAGTGGGAAATAATTTTAATGTGTTTGATGAAAAGTATTTAAAGAAATTTGTATATGCTAATACTGTTTATCTTGTAAGCGATTTAGAATTTAAAGAAGAAAAATATGCACTATCTATACATAAAGATCAATATATAGATGAATATGCAATGCGGGATTTAATAAATCGTTTACCTACTATTAGCGATATGACTTATGAGGAACTCATCAGTAACTATAGAATTTATGCTTTATAGTAGCAAAATATCATTAATATCCCATTTTAACAGAGCGTTAATGGATTCTTCTATTAATATTAATAAAAAAATTTGGTTCCCTTACATGTTTGTAGCCTTACTCCTTTCCGCTTGTAGCGGAAGGGGGAAGGCTTTCCCCGTTTCTGAGGGAGGCGACACTCTCTCCCTGCGCTATGCCGAAAACCTGACACTCGTGGATTATCCCGGCTATACGGTAGCGACGCTGCGCAATCCTTGGGATACACTGAAGATTCTCCATACCTACATCCTGGTACCCAAGTCGGCCGCCTTGCCCGATAATCTGCCGGCAGGCACAGTGGTACGCACCCCTCTGTCGAAAGCCGTCGTTTATTCTTCCGTCCATTGCGGATTGCTGCACGAACTGGGAGCAGGAAATGCCATAGGCGGCGTGTGCGACCTGAAGTACATCAAGCTACCGGCCATCCACCGCGACGTGACCGAAGGCCGGATAGCCGACTGTGGCGACGGCATGAATCCGGACATGGAGCATATCATCGACCTCCACCCCGATGCCATTTTGTTGTCACCCTTCGAGAACAGTGGCGGATATGGGCGGGTAGAGAAGCTCGGTGTCCCCATCATCGAGTGTGCCGACTATATGGAAACTTCGGCCCTGGGACGCGCGGAGTGGATGCGCTTCTACGGTCGGCTGTTCGGAGCCGTCCCGCAGGCCGACAGCCTGTTCGCCCGCGTGGACAGCAGTTACAACCGGCTCAAGCACCGGGCAGCTCTGTCATCCGTCCGCCTGTCGGTGGTCTGTGAGTTGAAAAACGGTTCAGCCTGGTATGTACCCGGCGGACGCAGCACAACAGGCCGATTACTGGAAGATGCATACAGCGATTACGCTTTTGCCAAAGACGCTCATAGTGGCTCTGTCCCTCTGCCCTTCGAAACGGTATTCGAGAAAGCAGGCGATGCAGACATATGGCTCATCAAGTACAACCGCCAGCGCGACATGACTTATGCTGACTTGCAAGCCGACTTCGTGGGTTACACAGGCTTCAAGGCGTTCAAAGGACGCCGCGTCTATGGCTGTAATACCGGGAAGGTCGCTTTTTATGAAGAAACCCCTTTCCATCCAGACAGGTTGCTGGCAGATTTGATACAGATCCTACATCCAGAAACGGACATCTCTGACGGACTGCGTTATTATAAAGAATTAAAAGAAAACTGATATGAATAGAGGCTGCAAATACGGTATAGGCTTGACAGGAGTCATCCTGCTGTTGTTCATAGCCAATCTGCTGATTGGTTCAGTGAACATTCCCCCCGCCGAGGTGTGGCATATCCTGACTGGCGGTGAAAGCAGCAAAGCCAGCTGGAGTTTCATCGTATGGGAAGCCCGCCTGCCACAGGCACTAACAGCCTTGCTGTGCGGCGGTGCCCTGGCCGTGTGCGGGCTCATGCTGCAGACGGCTTTCAAGAACCCGCTGGCAGGCCCCTCCATTCTGGGTATTAATTCGGGGGCCAGTCTGGGGGTAGCTTTTGTCATGCTGCTGTTCGGAGGAAGCGTCACGGCAGGTACATTCAGTCTCTCAGGGTTTCTGTCAGTTCTGGCAGGAGCCTTCATCGGAGCGATGGCCATCATGGCCCTCATCCTGTTCTTCTCTACACTGATCAAGAGCAACGTGATGCTGCTCATCACCGGTATCATGATCGGTTACATTGCTTCGTCTGCCATCTCGCTGCTCAATTTCTTTGCCACGGCCGAGGGGGTGCAGTCGTACATCATCTGGGGCATGGGAAACTTCGGCGGTGTCTCGCTGCAACAGATGCCCGCCTTTGCATCGGTCACCTTATTGGGATTGGCAGGCGCCCTGATGCTCATCAAGCCACTCAATGCCTTGTTGCTGGGTGAAAGGTATGCCGAGAACCTGGGAGTGAACATCCGCCGCGTGCGCAACTGGCTGCTGGTAGTAACCGGCCTGCTCACCGCCATCACTACTGCCTTTTGCGGTCCGGTGGCTTTCATCGGCCTGGCCGTCCCCCATGTGGCCCGCATGCTGCTGGGCACGTCCAACCACCACTCGCTGCTGCCCGTCACCATTCTGAGCGGTGGAGCCGTAGCCCTTCTTTGCAACTTGATCTGCATCTTGCCCGGCGATGCCGGCATTATCCCACTGAACGCAGTCACTCCCATCATCGGCGCGCCAGTCATCATCTACGTCATTGTAAGTCAACGTAAGTCACAACATTTTAACTGAGTTTGCGACTTGCACCACGCAAACGGTTGCAGGCCAAAACTGGTAAAATTGACATAAATCAAGCGAATGTACTGTAGAAACCTTTATCTTTGCGCCCGGTATTAGTTTAACATAAAAGATTGTTGCAATGAATTTACCCGAAGAACCGATGATGCTTTATAGCTTCGTCAACATGAAGTTGCGAGATTCCTATCCTACGTTGGATGCTCTTTGCGAGGACATGAACGTAGAGAAGGCTGAGATTCTCAGAAGGTTAAAAATGGTGGGATTTGAATACGACCCCGAACGCAACAGATTTTGGTAAACTATTGAGTTTACAGTTGAATCCTCTAAAAAGAGGGGGCATCAAAAGATGCACCCTCTTTCTTTTTTGTGAAGCAGGCAAAACGCAATTTCCGCATGGAAAAACCCCGTTCCGGTTTCAAAAAATGCAATTTCCACATGGAAATACCATTTTCCGGTTTCAAAAAACGCATTTTCCACCCGGAAATACCATTTTCCCGTTTCAGAAAATGCAATTTCCACATGGAAAATCCATTTTTCCGTTTCAAAAGCCCGATTTCCACACGGAAATCGCATTTTCCCGCTTCAAAAGCTGCATTTTCCATGCGGAAACCGGCTTTTCACCCCGCGAAATCCCCTCACCCTGTTAATAAAGCACAAAATCGGACCGCCAGATTTTACTTTTCCACTCTTCGACGCTCTAACGAAATTGAAGGCCGACGCCGACAAGAATCCCACATTCCGGATACGGGATTCCCGACAGGCAAGGTCGGCGACAAAAACAGTGTTGTATAACCCATCAAAAAAAGAAAGACGTATGAAGACAAGACTTACCTCACTCCTGGTATTGGCGTTATGCGCCGTAGGCAGCCTTTCTGCCCAGCCGCGCCAGAAACAAACAGAAACCAAAGTAGAAAAACCTCGATTGACAGAAGAAGAAAGAATACAGCGACAAGCCAATCGCATGTCGGCCGAGTTGATGCTGGACGACAAGACCTCTGCCAAATTTACCGACGTCTACCAGCAATATCTGAAGGAAATGAACGACTGTCGCAAAGAAAATAGAAAAGCGATGAAGGAAAGTTGTCCCCAAGGGCGTACAAAATGTACCCAAGGTGAAAAGCCAGCCCTGACGGATGCAGAAATAGAAGCACGCATCGAAAAGCGTTTTGCACAGCAACGCCAGATGCTCGACATCCATGAAAAATACTACAAGGAGCTTAAGAAGATTCTGACGCCCAAACAGCTGCAAAGAATCTATGAGAAGCATCCCGCAGGACCACGCCACGACAAGCGCATCGGCCACAAACACGCCCCAGCTTTCGGACACGGACTGCACGCAGCCCCCTGCCGCGAATGCCCGCAGCAACCCAAGTAATCACACGGAAATACTTCTTTGATAAAAAGAAACACGAGAAAATGTGCCTGCCCTGGCACATTCCTCGTGTTTCTTACTTTTAACCAATCTCAAAGATAGACTGGCTGTTATTTATCCAAATTGTTAATCTCATCCAGATTCTTTTGAATATCTTCATCAGTAAGTGAATAGTTCACCAAGTCACCCGCCAGATATTTGTCGTATGAAGCCATATCAATAAGGCCATGACCTGAAAGATTGAACAAGATGACTTTCTCTTCACCGGTCTCTTTACACTTATTGGCTTCGCGAATCGTAGCCGCAATGGCATGACATGACTCAGGAGCCGGAATGATTCCCTCAACACGAGCAAACAGACAACCTGCTTCAAACGACTCCAACTGCTGGATATCCACCGCTTCCATCAAATGATCCTTCAACAGCTGTGACACAATAACGCCTGCACCATGATAACGAAGTCCTCCAGCATGAATATTGGCCGGAGCGAAGTTGTGTCCCAACGTAAACATAGGCAGCAACGGAGTATAACCAGCCTCATCACCAAAATCATATTGGAATTTGCCTCGCGTCAATTTGGGACACGAAGCAGGCTCGGCCGCGATGAAACGGGTAGTCTTCCCTTCCAGAATATTGTGACGCATAAAAGGAAAAGCAATACCACCAAAATTGGAACCTCCACCAAAACAAGCAATAATCATGTCAGGATATTCCCCAGCCATAGCCATCTGTTTCTCAGCTTCCAAGCCAATGACAGTCTGGTGAAGTGTCACATGACTCAACACAGAGCCCAATGTGTATTTACAATTAGGCGTCGTACGCGCCAGCTCAATAGCTTCGGAAATGGCAGTTCCCAGCGAACCCTGATGATTGGGGTGTGCAGTCAGAATATCCTTACCGGCACGAGTCGACATAGAAGGTGACGGTGTAACCTGTGCACCGTAAGTCTGCATGATACTGCGGCGATAAGGTTTCTGTTCATAGCTGATTTTTACCTGATATACGGCGGCCTCCAACCCGAAAAGACGGGCAGCATATGCCAGCGAAGCTCCCCATTGTCCGGCACCAGTCTCAGTTGTCACATTCGTAACCCCTTCTTTCTTGCAATAATATGCCTGCGGAATGGCAGAGTTCAATTTATGTGATCCCATAGGACTGACACTTTCGTTCTTGAAATAGATATGTGCCGGTGTTCCCAAAGCTTCTTCCAGTCCGTATGCACGTACCAGTGGCGTGCTACGATAGTATTTGTACATTTCGCGTACCTCTTCAGGAATCTCAATCCAGGGATCCGTCTGATTCAGTTCCTGATGACACAACTCCTTGGCAAAAATAGGATACATGTCTTCCGGCTTAAGCGGCTCATGAGTAGCAGGATTGAGTGGCGGCATGGGTTTATTCACCATATCAGCCTGTATGTTATACCAATACTGTGGTATTTCGTCTTCAGTCAAGATAAATCTTTTCGTACGTTTGCTCATAGTGGTATTTATTAGAAATTGTTCGTCCAAATGTATGGATAATTTTTAAAATACTGTCATATTTCTGTAGATATTTTGTTTTTCATGTCTATTTTACGTCCCAGCACAACACTTTTCTGCCTCAAAGTTCTTCTATTTCTCTCGGTTTTGCTTGGACGACGGCTTATTTTTTCTTTTCTTTGTCTTGCTCTTTCCAGATTTTTTCCAGTATTACACAATAGTTTTGCTGACATGAAAATATTAGTAGTAGAAGACGAACAGGACTTGCGTGAAACGATCCGCACCTCCCTCTTAAAAGAAAAATTTGTTGTCGAAACTGCTGCAGATTACCATTCCGCATTCGACAAGATCAATGACTATGATTACGACTGCATTCTACTGGACATTATGTTGCCAGGTGGAAGTGGTCTGGACCTGTTACGTGAACTGAAACGCCTGCGACGCAGTGACAGTGTACTTATCATCTCGGCCAAGGATTCGTTGGACGATAAAGTAGACGGGCTTGAACTGGGAGCTGACGATTACCTGACCAAGCCATTCCATCTTGCTGAACTAAACGCGCGTATCAAATCACTGATACGCCGTCGGCAAAATAATGGTGATACCAGCGTGAAGATGGGTAACGTCATCCTCTATCCTGACAAACGCCAAGTTGAAATAGACGGAATCCCCTTGCAACTCAACCGCAAGGAATTCGACCTCCTCTATTATTTTGTAGCCAATCCCAACCGAGTCATCAACCGCATGAGCCTGGCCGAATCAGTTTGGGGAGACAATATCGATCAAGCCGATTCGCTGGATTTCATTTACTCTCAGGTGAAAAACCTGCGCAAGAAACTGAAACAGGCCGGATCCACAATTGAAGTGAAAGCTGTCTACGGATTCGGCTACAAATTATCTGAAGTATGAAACTGCTCCATTATACCTATCGTAAACTTTCCTTATGGCTATTGGTTCTAATGGCCGTATGGGGGGTATTGTTTTACTACACCATCATGTATGAGCTGATGGACGAAACAGACGATACACTGGAAAACTATGCCCAAATTATCATCAACAATGCCCTCTACGACGAGAGTGTCCTCAATACGGAAGGCAACCTGATGTCCTTCTATTATTTCCATCCTCTTTCAGTGAAAGAGGGTGAAAACTGCCGCGACATGTTCTACGATTCATTGGTCTATGTAGAAAGCGAAGACGAACACGAGCCAGTGCGCGTATACCGCACCGCCTTCCGTATGCCCAACGGGCAATTCTATGAGTTGGAACTGATGATTTCGACTCTTGAACGCGATGATATGGTCAATGCCATGTTCTGGTATCTGATAGCATTGTTTGCCCTTTTTCTATGCAGTACAGCCATTGGTACCCGACTTATCTTACAGAAAATATTCCGTCCGATGAACCGCCTCATAGATTGGCTACAACGCCTACACCCGGGAGCCGAAGTTCCACCTTTGGACAATGCAACTAATATACGAGAATTCCGCCTGTTAGGCGAAGTGGCCTGCGACATGGCCAATCGAAGCCATAAAGCATACGAGGAACAGAAACAGTTTATAGAAAACGCTTCACACGAACTCCAAACCCCGTTAGCCATAGCTCGTGGTAAACTCGAACTGTTTGCCGAGAGTGAAAATATGACGGAGGAACAACTAAAAGAGCTTGACGCAATTTATACTACATTGGGACGTGCTGTCAAACTAAACAAAGCTCTGTTATTATTGTCACGCATTGAAAACGGACAATACACCGAAACAGAAAACGTATCCATTGACGAACTATTGGAGGAAGTGCTACCAGACCTTATGGAGATATACGAGCATAAACAAATCAGCTTGGAACAAGCCAAGGGAGATTCTCCTTTCATCATACGTTGCAATGCTTCCTTAGCCCATATTTTAGTGACTAATCTAGTGAAAAATGCTCTGTTACACAGTCCTGAAGGCGGACGGATCGTAATAACGACAACAGCTTCTTCACTTACGATAAAAAACAGCGGAACAGCAGCATTGGATTCCTCACAGCTATTCAAACGATTTGCCCACAGTGTAGACCGCAAAAAAGAATCTACAGGTTTGGGGCTGGCCATAAGTGAAGCCATCGCTTCCAGTTGCTCACTTCATCTGACCTACCATTGGGAAGAAGGTATGCACGTGTTCTCACTAGTTAAATAATGTAAAACAAAAAGTATTGGACCGTTTTTCCCATTTTTTTCCAAAAAGCCCTACTTACTTTGCAGTACGAGAAAAAACAATAGTATTAATCCATAAAAAGAAGAATAACATATGAAAAAGATGATTATATTCCTGATGATGGTGGTAATGACCGTACAATTCAGCTTGGCCCGCGACGTAATCACCATGAATCCTAAGGAACTGCCAGTAGCAGCGCAGACATTTCTGAAACAATATTTCGAAAACCGTCAAATTTCTTATATTAAAGTGGAAAGTGAATTTCTGTCGAAAAAGTATGAAGTAGTGATGACCGATCGTACAAAAATAGAATTTGACGGAAAAGGGAACTGGGAAGAAGTAGATTGCAAACGAAGCGAGCTGCCTAAAACGCTCGTTCCCGACTACATCCAACGATTTGTCAACGAGCAATATCCTGGCGTAACCTACCACAAAATAGAACGCGACCGCGGGGAAATAGAGGTAGAACTGAGCAACCGGCTTTCGCTGAAATTCAATAAAAAGGGACAACTAATAGACATTGACGACTGATGCGTCTGCCGACAATAGGAAACAATGTATAATATAAATAAGGGCTTTGCAGTGTCACCGCAAAGCCCTTATTGCATCAATAAAAAGCCAAATGTATCATTTATCACATAGGTTTATAATCCTTAGCCAATCCGCCTTCACTGGTTTCCTTATAGAGTGAAGGCAGATCGTTGCCTGTCTGCTTCATAACCTCAACCACCTTATCGAACGACACACGATGCATACCATCGGTGAATGAAGAGTAAAGGTTTGCATCCAGTGCACGGGCAGCAGCATAAGCATTGCGTTCGATACAAGGTATCTGTACCAGCCCACACACAGGATCGCACGTCATACCCAGATGATGTTCCAACCCCATTTCGGCAGCATACTCAATCTGTGCCGGACTTCCACCGAACAACTGGTTCGCAGCAGCCGATGCCATAGAACAAGCAGTCCCCACTTCGGCCTGACATCCGGCTTCAGCTCCAGAAATAGAAGCATTTTGTTTCACGATGTTACCAATAAGACCAGCTGTAGCTAGTGCGCGCATGATACGAATGTCGGAAAACTCGCGACTCTGTTGGAGATGGTAAAGCACGGCAGGAACTACACCACACGAACCACAGGTAGGAGCCGTTACAATGGTACCTCCAGCAGCATTTTCCTCACTCACAGCCAAGGCGTAGGCGAAGACCAACCCGCGACTCTGGAGTGAAGCTTTGTAACCTCGCGCACGAATATAGTAAGTCGATGCCTTGCGACGCAAGTTCAGTGGCCCAGGCAGTACTCCTTCATTCTCCAATCCGCGACGGACAGAGGCCTTCATCGTTTCCCACACTTCAGCCAAATAGTCCCAAATATCACTTTCCTCACATTCTTTCACATATTCCCAGTAACTCTTGCCGGTACGTTCACACCAGTGCAGAATTTCAGTCAAATGATTCATCTCATATACATCAGGAGTATTGACCGAAGCTACCCCATCACTTTCTTCCGCTAAAGCTCCTCCACCTACACTGAATACAGTCCACGTATCAGTTTCCTTACCTTCAGCATCCAAAGAAACAAATTTCATACCATTGGGATGGAAAGGAAGAAAAATCTTGGGTTCCCAAATAATCTCCACCGGCGCAGCAGGTTGAAGAGTATCTGTAATAGCCACGTTAGTCATATGCCCCTTACCCGTGGCAGCCAAACTGCCGTAGAGAGTTACTTTGAATGCAGCCGCCTCAGGATGCCGTTGCAGAAAAATTTCGGCAGCTTTACGCGGTCCCATTGTGTGGCTGCTCGAAGGTCCAGTACCAATACGATAAAGTTCTTTAATTGATTTCATCAGAGTAAATGATTTATAGATTAAATGATTATTCTATGATATTTTGATTATGATAAATCTACCACTGTAATGCCTGCCCCGCCAAATTGAACATGTTCGTCCTGAAAATGACGGACCCCGGGTACAGTCTGCAAATACTGGCGAATAAGGGTACGAAGAATACCCGTACCTGTACCATGCAAGATACGCACACGCGACACCCCCACCAAGATAGCATCATCAATAAAATAAGTCACCGCCTGCAAAGCCTCGTCACCACGCATACCACGCACATCAATATCCTGTTTGAAAGCAAGCTTTTTCTCATACATACTGTCCTGCGTCTGACTGCTGACAAAAGTTGCCTTGACATTACCCGATGATGTTTGCGGACGTGCTTGTGTCACCTCCAGACGATCCAAACGAACAGTGGTCTTCAGACTACCAAAGGCCACAACTGCACTTTTTCCACCTATTTCCATTACTTCACCCACCGCAGTCTGCCCCTTGATGCGTACATAGCAACCGGGCACAATAGCTTTCAGTCGTTCGGCCTCCAGACGTGCTTGCCGGGCAGCCTGTTCCTCAGGCGAAAGAGAGGGAGTTTCCGTTTGTCGGTTCTTCTTTTCCTTCTTACGGTTCTGTTTCTCCTTCAACTTCTCCATCTTGCGGGCTATCTTCTCCTCCAATTCGCGGTTTGTCTGTTCCTCAAGATTTTCACGGAAGTCTGTCAGTTCCTGACGCGCCAAACGTGTCTTTTCCTTCTCGGCTTGTGACTCCTTGATCGTTCGTATGGTATTCTCGATACGTGCATTGGCCTCCTGCATCAGGTGCTCGGCTTCTTCACGCGCTTTCTTCAATATTTCCTTCCGCTCTTTCTGCAACGATTCCATTTCAGCCTGATAACGGGCAATGGTTTCTTCCATCTGCTTCTCACGCTGTCGGATGTTCTGACGTTTGGTCTCCCAATAGCGTTTGTCGCGCACGATGTCTTGCAGGTATTTGTCGCTCTGAATGTATTCACTGCCCACTATTTCTGATGCGTCGGCAATGACATCTTCGGGCAAACCTATCTTGCGGGCAATCTCGACGGCAAACGAACTGCCCGGATTGCCTATCTGTAACTGAAAAAGCGCCTGCATCAGATGGCGGTCGTAAAGCATGGCTCCGTTCACGACTCCTTCATGATTCTCGGCAAAGTGTTTCAGATTCTGATAATGAGTCGTGATGACACCGAAGGTTCGCTTCTGATTAAAACGCTTCAACACAGCTTCGGCAATGGCACCACCAATCTGCGGCTCCGTTCCTCCACCGAATTCATCGATAAGAATGAGACTACGGCTGTCACATTGCTTCATCATGATTTTCATGTTCGTCAGATGCGATGAATAGGTACTCAGGTCGTCTTCTATCGACTGTTCATCACCAATATCAATGAAAATGCTACCGAAAATACCCACATGGCTGCGTTCGTGCATCGGTACGGGCAACCCACATTGCAACATATACTGCAACAGCCCCACCGTTTTCAGGCAGACAGACTTTCCTCCAGCATTCGGACCGGAAATAATAAGGATACGCCGCTGTTCGTCCAGTTCGATATCCAACGGCACAACCTTCTTACCATGACGTGCCAGCGACAACTGCAATAATGGATGTACGGCCTGCCTCCAGTCTATTACCTGCCTGTTTTCAACGGCAGGTTTCAAGGCCGAGGTCTGTATGGCAAACAGTGCCTTGGCACGGATAAAGTCTATTTCGGCCAGAAACTCGTATGACAACAATACGCTGGGAACCTGTGGTCGCATCCGATTGGAGAAGTCCGTCAGAATACGGATGATTTCGCGACGTTCGTCGCTTTCCAGTTCGCGGATACGATTATTGGCTTCCACCACTTCGGCCGGTTCGATGAACACCGTCTTTCCACTGGCCGACTCGTCATGGACAATTCCCCTGATTTTCCGCTTCAGGGCAGGCGCAACAGGGATGACCAGACGCCCGTCGCGCATAGTTGGCGTCACGTCTTTGTCTACCACTCCCTCGTTCTGTGCACTGCGCAAGATACTGTTCAGCGACCGCGAAATACTCCCCATCGTAGAAGCCAGTTCGCGCCTGATACGAGCCAGTTCAGGTGAAGCATTATCCTTGATCTTACCATAGGGAGAAAGGATTTCATTGATGCGTGCAATGATTTGCGGAAAAACATCAATATCGCCGGCCAACCTGTTCAAGCAGGGATAAGGTATATTTTCTTCTTCCGTTTCCTGCCTGCTACCGTCTCCAGCCTTCAGGAAGCGTACGATATCACGTATCGTCTCCAACGACCGCCTCAAATCGAACAGCTCCTGTTCGTCCAGATACATGCCTTCCACCCGTATGCGGCGAAGAGCCGGACGTACGTCAAAGAAATATTGGGCAGGGAAGTTATCCTCTTCCTGCAGGATACGTATAAATTCATCGGTTTGTTCCAGTCGTTCGTTCACCTCATTGAATTGGTCAGTGAAAGTCATTTCAGTGACTCTTTCTTCCCCTAAAGTACTGAGGCACTTCTCCTTCAACAGTTGTCTGATCTGGTCGAAACCTATCTTTTGTTCAAAGTTCTGTGGATATATCATGGGGGTTAGCCTGTTATTTCGCGTACAAAAGTACGATTTATTCATGAAAAAACAGCCAGAATGTTTGCAGTTTTAAAAATGATTTGTACCTTTGCACCGCCTTAGAAAAACAGAGGCACTCCCCAATGGAGTTTTGGAGAGGTGGCAGAGTGGTCGATTGCGGCGGTCTTGAAAACCGTTGTACCGCGAGGTACCCGGGGTTCGAATCCCTGTCTCTCCGCTGAAACCTAAGACATTAGGTAGTCAAATTAAGACAAGTCCCGTAAAATCAACGTTTTACGGGACTTTTTCTATTTATCCGGTGGACAACCGAAAGACATTCAAATGCCCACTTCAGACAAAGTTCCGTTACTAAATCGTTACTAAAAAATAGCCTCATTAGTGTCCCGTTAAAATGGGACGAGTTAAACAATTAATCAAAAAGCCCCGGAATCAGGGGATCATTTAGATCTTTGACATCATTGAAATTAGTCTTGTCGAACAGGTCACGCAAGTGGGTTTTGTCAGTCAATGATATACTGAGAATTTGCAAAACTTCATAGGTTGAACGTTTCAACTTCATATCATGTTGGACAATAGCCACAAGACAGTACGTGATAATAGCCACACTGATTTGTATGCGAACAGCGTTCTCTGTTGTGCCCCAGAATTTCTTTATCTTGAGATGCTGCTTGAGCCATTTGAAGAACAGCTCGATTAACCATCTTTTCTTATAAAGATTGGCGACATCCAGTGCAGAAAGTTGTTTTGCATTCGTCAAGAAAGTGAACTCACGGTCATCCTCTTCGTCGTAATATCGGACGAGTCTGAATGACTCCGGATATTTCTTCCCGGAGAGATAACCGGTCAGTTTCACTTCTGCATCTGTCATTATGTTCTTTGGCATTCTCCGCTTCCATTTGACTGTCTTATACTTTAAGTTCGTCTTGGCCCTGACAACAAAGAAAGAGTCTGTAAGATGTATCCTATAGAGCTCTTTAAAAGAATCATAAGCCCTGTCGAATATATAATAAGCATTTGGTTCATAATGGATTGAAGACATCGCTGTAGAATCATGCTTTGAGGCAGTGGTTACAGTATAGAAGGCAGGAACTTGTGCTTCAATGTCGTATAAGACATGAGCTTTCACTCCTCCTTTCTTGCTTCGGAACTTTGCCCACGGGAATGTTGCAAGACATAACGGAATCGTTGTTGAATCAAACGCATATTTCTTTCCGGAAATGTCAAGGATGTTGGTCGTCCGCTTCTCGCAGGCTTCCTTCATCATATAGAAAGCAAAGTCTTCGAAGATTCTGTAATCGCGGTTCTGGTTGGCTGTGGCAAGAGTTGTCTTGGCTATCGGTTCACGACCTAACCCAAGATGATATTGCTTGCCCCTATGCGCCTCGAAAGCAACGATTAAGTCTCGCAGGCTCTCACGGTTACTCAGTTGCCCAAACATCATTGCAAGCATCTGATTCCAGCAAGTGAAATGTTTCACATACCGGTTGCCATCATACTTGCGAACATAGTTGTTGAACTGAGTCCTGTTCAGAAAAGCGGTTAATTGAGAGAATACGTATTTGTCTTGGAACATAGCAGCCATTTGTATTAGACTGCAAAGTTGCAAAATCAAGTCCGTTTCATCTCAAGAAACCACGTAATTGACTATATTTCAATAATTTCAAAGAACTATTTATCCACTTTTACGGGACAGTAGTGAAATAGCCTATAAAAATAGTAACTATTTTCGATGTAAGTCTTTGATTTGTCGCTCATTGACGTTCAAATGTCTGCTTGTAACCCAATTATTAATTATTCCTTTGCAGAGGGAAGTCATTACACCCACTGTAACGGAGATAAATTAAAAAAGGATATGAGTAAGAGTACATTTAAGATTTTGTTCTATCTAAGAAAAAATCAGGTAAACAAGGACGGAACAGTTTGTATTATGATTCGTCTGTCACTTAATGGTGAAATCTCACAGTTCAGTTCTAAACTGAGCGTGAAGCCGGATGCCTGGGATACAGTTTTGGGCAAGGCGAAAGGAAATACACAGAAAGCCCGCCAGTTGAATGAAACATTGGAGGACATCCGTGCTTCGCTGAAAAACCACTACCGGGATATTGAAGTGCATGAGTCATTCGTAACGGTAGAAAAAATACGCAATGCGTTTTTGGGAATAACGGCGAAACAAAGAACACTGCTGGAACTTTTCAAGAAACACAATGAGGATGCAAGAAAACTGGTCGGCATCAGCAAGACGCCTGCCACCCTCGCGAAGTATGACCGCTGCTACCGGAGGCTGGAGGAATTTATGAAAGTGAAATACAATATTTCGGATATATCACTGAAGGAAATCGGCCACATGTTCATTACGGACTTCGAGAACTATCTGAGAACGGAAAGCAAATGCAATGAGAATACTACGGCAAAATTCATGCAGACGTTCAAGATGATTGTAATCATCGCCAAAAACAACGGTTGGATTTATACTGACCCGTTTTCAAATTATAAAATCAGACTGAAACGTGTGGACAGAGGCTATCTGACGGATGCGGAACTGCAAAAGATAATGAAGAAGAAGTTTCCGACTAAAAGACTGGAACAGGTACGGGACGTGTTCCTGTTCTCCTGTTACACGGGATTATCATATGTGGACGTGAAAGAACTGAAGGCAAGCGACATCAGAATCTCGTTTGATGGGAAGCCGTGGATCATGACGCACCGTCATAAGACAGATACTCCGGTAAACGTACCGCTGCTGAAGATACCGCAGGCGATACTCCAGAAATATGAAGGTCAGCTCCCCAAAGGCCAGTTGCTGCCTGTGCTGAGCAATCAAAAACTTAATTCTTACTTAAAAGAGATTGCGGATTTGTGCGGTATAAATAAAAATATTACCTTCCACTCCTATAGGCATAACAATTTCTATTCCTCTCTGAAAACAAGCAATTTATGAAATTGAGAATCTTGACAGGTAACGATTTAGAAACGAGCAAAGTTCCCTTATCTGTCTTATTCTGCATTATTGAACAAGAACGCTTTATCTTAAATACAAAGATAATATTTTTTCTAATTATATACTATCTTGAGTGGAACTTTTGTCTTTCTTGTAATTACATACAGCCATATCGGCTAAAATAATCGTTAAAATGAGTTTCTAATAACTCATAAAAATAGGTTAAACAATTATATTTTCCGAATAATATTGTCATATCATTGAGCCCTCCTCCTCTGAAACAAGAAAATTTTTGACCATTGAATATTACAGGTTCTTTCCTAAACAGATCCCGTGCAGAAGATAAATTATTTTCTTTCAACATTTTCGAATCACTTATATCTTCAATTATAACAACCTTTTCATTAGATGGTATTATGCGTCTAAAATAATGAATGTGAAATATAAATTTATGTCCTGGATCAGAATAGTCTACCAAGACAGAAATAAGATTTCCACCATAAAAAGCATCAAGGTCATTTGCTAATGAAGGGAACTCTGACTGTATAAAATTCTGATATGCCCGTATTGTATTTATAATTACTATTCGAGATTTCTCCAACGCTGTTGTTGGAGAATAAAAATCATATACCATTCCAGTATTTCCATAAGAACCTTTAGCAGGATATGGATATGGTATGGTCGTGTACTCCATCTTGGATAAAAGCTTAATAGCATCATATACAGTATTTACATATAAAGATTTCCCTCCAGACACTATGTGTACTGGCATTTTGTCAATGTATGGGTATTTTGATTGAAAGTGTTGAATCAACGAGCACACATTTAATTCAGAATACTTTTTTAAATGTAGATGTCTCCAATTTGCTTCAATAAACTCATGAATATATTCTACCAAAAAACTCTCATATAGTGGAATAATTTTCCGCTTTTTGATAAAGTCCTCTACATGCTTCTTAATGATAGAAATAGAATATAAATTAGGATTTTCTTTAAGTTTATTTTCGGTACAGGAGAATGAGGCATAGTCATGCTCGTGTTTAATCTCAAAAATTGAACACTTAGGCATTTGAACTATTGGCGCGACAAGTTCTCCTACATTTACATTGTATAGAGAATATTCTAATGAACTATCTGAATATGTATATACTGCAATTCCACGTTTCCATACATTAGGGAAAAGAACGCTTTTAATGTATTTGAAATCAGATTCCAATAATTTGTTATATGTATCTATAAAGTTTTGGATCTCCTGAATATCATGGGGTCTTAAATCTGTTGCCATTTTAGGCATATCTAGGAGATATGATTTTAGTTCGCCATTCTCCTCTAAAATGGCTTCACCATGAGTTAAACAATATACACGGCTACTGCATACACTTAACCAATCTTTTAATACAGTCTCAATATTATCTTTACGCAGTTCCTCGTTTGGGCTGAAATGCAACGTAATAGTCTCTTGTTGTTCTTTGTCACGATTTTCTTTCAAAAGTTTTGGCGAAATATGTTTATATAAGACTTTATCCTGAGAATGGTCTACTGCTAAAAGGAATACATTATCAGTTGTTGTTTCAGCATATGCAAATAAAGAAGTAGGACAAGGGTACTTATTAAGTCCTTCATCTCTTTTAGATACAGTTTTTACTTGAACGGTCATTTTACCACTGATTCTATTTGATGAATCAAGCAACTCAATATATCCGTCAATATTAGATTGAGTGGTCCCTATATCAATATTATTTTTAGTTCGGCCAAGTAGAAGAGTCAGTATAAATAGTACGGAACGTTCTTCTTTCACACCATTTGCATCTATAGAAACTTTAGCCTTGAATGACATAATCTACTTATAAATTAAATATTGGAGGACTAATATTATGGTTACAAAGTTAATTATAAATTCTCTGACCTTTCATTATCTGTAGGTAAATCTCTATCTTTGAGTACTCAAATAATAAACACTGATTAAATACAGAGAGCTTAAAAGCAATTTTCTACCGTAAGTTAGTAGCCTACAAGAAGCGGAATAGATTGCATAGTTTAGATTCTTTGGGCCATAAAGCAGTATCGGCAATAATCAGTGATAGGAATATTTTATACTTAACATTTTATTACAGATAAGATAATTATGGTGATTTTGCTTTAATATTTTTAATACAATTATATGGAAACTAAAATATATATAGATTATGAAATGATTTTTGCCGATAAGCCACTCGCAATATTTGATTATTTGAAAAATATTGATCGGCATAATCTTATTTGTGTTGCAATTCGACTGATATATTCAGATGATCTGTTCAGCGATTTTAAAGACTATTGTGCTGAGTTTTTTTGTGCAGAAAACTTCAACTTTGCAAATGAATGTTATCATCTTCTAAATGAACGTATACAAGAAGACAATAAGGATACTACAAGTATAATTCCTAGAAAATATATAATTACATCGCAAACTGCAGCATTAGAATTACTAAGACAGACCTTTGCAATTAATATAGGTGATTTTGTGTCAAATACCCCGCAGGTATTACAAGAGCAATATTTGTTCAAAGCAATTTTATTGATTAACAAATTAATTGGTCATTGGGAAGCTCCGTTAGAGTATGACTCAAAAGGAGCGATAACAAACTTATGTTTAGCTAAATCCATTTTATGCACTACATTAAATGACTTTGATAGTTCCAACTTAAAAGCCGAATATATAGCAATGCTACAGATTATTAAAGGTTATCACTTCTTTAGATACTGTGAACATTCAAAACTTAGAGAACACCTTTCTATATTTTTAGAAAATAATGGAGCAAAAAGTTGGCAACACTATCTATATGATGCCATACAACTCATATTATTCCCTTTACAAAACAAGCATGGGAATTTTCCTCGTATCATATTAAATAATCAACGAGATGGCGAAAAATTTTTGCGAGTACATTCTTTTCAAGAAGACACTATTGTTTCTTTAGAGAACAATATGGATTATACTTATTTCAAATCGCATCCTCTTATTGAATTGAATGATGGAACTTATTTGCCAATAAGCCCTTTATTTTGCATAAATCATATATACAAAAGTATTTATTTTGAGTTTAAGGCTATTAACGAATCTTTTGTTGGAACTTCTACTTATTTAAAAGGGCAAGGCCTACTTAGTATTTTTACAACAGAATTTTCAGAGCAAACACTGTTTGAATATTATACCAGAAATGCTCTTTACAGACATAATGGTTTGAAATTATCCGATAAAGATTGTAAACTAATAATAGATGTAGGTCATGAACCAGATTTCTATTGTCGTGATGGTAATAATATCATGTTATTCGAAAATAAAGATATTAAAATACCCGATAAAGTTATTAGTAGTAAACAATATGATTTACTAGAAAGCGAATTACATAAAAAGCTGATAACCAACAAAGGGGTTAGTCAGCTGATATACAACATCAAACAAATTGAAAGAAATACATTTAAATGGGATTCTAGTATACCAAATAATCCTAGAATATATCCAATACTAGTGATCGATGATAGTTCATTATGCGCTCCAGGATTGAATTATATATTAAATGAGGAATTTCAACAACAATTAAAAAACAACAATATCAAAATCAAAGTATATCCTTTAATACTAATAGAGTTAGATACTTTAATAGCATTCGCAAATTATTTTCAGTTGCGGGATGTCAGATTAAAAAAAATACTTGAACAATATTACAAATATATTTCACGAAATAAAAGGCCTCAAAAAATAGAACAAATAATAAAAGAAGTTTTACATAAATATTTTCCATTTTATATCTTTATGTCTAAGGAAATAGTGAAAACTCCTTTTGACAATACTATGTTTAAGAAGGTATGCGATGAGCTACGAAAAGCTATAGAAACTCAACAATAATTTTATATGAGAGAATTTATTGTAGCCTGCGGATTTGCAGGCTACTAAAGTTAGATACTTTGTTCAATGATTTTTATCTCTGTAGACGACAAGTTATAGTTTGAATATATTATTTTGTTTAATTGTTTATTCAAATCTATAGAATACCCTAAATCCAATATTTTATCAACAATTGAAACTACCTCATCTTTAAAGTCTGGATTTGAAGATAATGGAAAATTGTTTATCATATCTTTAGAAAAGGTTATACCACCACAATAGCTACTTGAAGCATATTTTGATTTTATGTAGAAAATTGCCAAGTTAGAATTTAAGACTCCACACAAAAATTTTAAATTATCTGTATTGTCTGAACAAATTACTAAAGTAGATTTACCGGGGATATATTCACCTTCTAAATCAATAAAACCATCAAGAAGATTAAGTCCTTTGAAAATCAACTTCTTTGAT
Source organism: Bacteroides togonis (assembly GCF_900130135.1). Lineage (NCBI taxonomy): Bacteria > Pseudomonadati > Bacteroidota > Bacteroidia > Bacteroidales > Bacteroidaceae > Bacteroides > Bacteroides togonis. The sequence goes on from NZ_LT670820.1 coordinate 1,135,778, forward strand.
AGAGCCTTTCGTACATATGAATTCCCAAAATTACGGCAAAACTCATTTTTATTAACTACTGGATTCATATATTTTGCCCCCAAATAGGTAATATCCTTTATACCCCATCTATTAGAAAATTTATCAATAGTACCAGTATTAACAAGTTTCGATTGTGCTGCAGAGTTATATTTTAATGTGAGATTATAGATATATGGAGATAATTCATACGCATCGTGTGTTGCACAAGCATTCTCACATTCTGCTATGGTGCTAAGCATAATACTTTTATCCTCCATTTTTCTGATTAAATAATTATTCTCACTAAATAAAGAATCAATATAATATGGTTTTGGAATTGAATTAGATGGAACGGAATTCATAAGTGTTATATTTTTATTCCCATCAAATTTATATGCACTTATTTTGTCTGAATTACGAACAAAAAGAGTTATTATGGCATCCACCATTGCACTTTCAAATGTTTTATTCCCTGTATGTAGAATTGTTTTCATACGGGGGATCATACATTGTTCTCTGAACTTACTTCCAAATGGTTTAGATAGCCATTTATCAGGAGTGATATAGCACAAGCATCCATTAGATAGAGTTAATCCCCATTCAAGAAAAGCCATGTATATATCCCAATTCCCTTTTATGAATTTATAATGTTTGGCAATATATTCACGTAGGTCTGTTTGACCTAATAAAGTCATGGTCTCAGAATCGATATACGGAGGATTGCCAATTACAATATCAAAACCATTTTTATCATCATCACGATTGAAAACATCGCTAAACCAAGTGTGCCAAAGAAAGAATTTGTTATTCTCGGCAAGATTGATATCTTTGAGTCTGGCAAGAATAGTTGGGTCGTATGCCTGTGCCTCCAACTGTTTGTTGATAGTATCGGAAATTTCTTGTTGTAACTTCACCTTTCTATCGTGGTCGCTACAAGAGTAGTACGAAGATAGTAGATGCGATACCGTCTTTTGCAAGCGATTTTTTTCATCATCGAAGAGAGAAATCTCTCCTTTGTCTTTCTTGTATTCTTTTTCGTAAGTGAGTTTACTTAAATCCACACCCATAAAACTCTCAATTAGTGAGTTGCCTTGCATAATCTTATAGTCGAGATTGGGCAATGGTGATGGAGTCTCCTCATCTACCACGATGGAGAGCCAAAAACGTAAGCGGGCAATATCAACTGCACCTTTCTCTATATCTACACCATAGATATTATTTTGAATAATGTTTTTCTTAATTTCGGCACGGTCGTAATGCTCTCCGCTCAATACTTCACGGCAATGCAGCAGTTCATTGAGCAAACCCATTGGAAATGCTCCTGAACCAATGGCGGGGTCACAAATCTTCACCTCTTCGAGTGCTGCGAGAAGTTTCGGCTTTTTATTCTCTGAAATATCCGCAATACCTTCTTCGGGTGAAAGAACAAATTGGCGTATCTTATCTTTTGCTACACTTGTATTTGTTTCGAGGTAGGCTATAAGCGATTCTTGGCACATATAGCGTACAATCTCTTTGGGAGTGTAGAATGCACCTTTATCCTTGTTATCTTCGAGTAGGTTCTCAAATATTTTACCCAACATTTCTGGATCTACTCCCACTTCGGCATCGTTGGGGTCATTCTCGTCAATGGTAAAGTTGTATTCACTGAAGAATTGGAACAAGCGTTTGAAGTAATCGGCTGGGAAACGGCTTTCGGGCTCATCTTCTTCATCACGTTCAAACAATCCGCCATTGAGATATGGAATATCTTTCCATTCTGTAAGTAAAGATTTATCCCAATCGTAATTAGCAAACAATAACTCACGCTCAGACGGTTTGGTATTCAAAATACCAAAAAACAGTGGTTCGAGAACTGAATCGAGATAATCGTCCTTATATGCAGAATTCTCAAATAGATTCTGCATATAGTTGAGGTCGCCACACATCCAACCTTTGCGCTGCAAGAAATGAAGGAAGGTGATTCGTCCCATCATTTTTTTACATAATCACGGATTTTCTTTTCGTTGTAGTCAAATGCTTCCATCAATGCAGCATTGGGTTCACTAAGTCTTTTCTCTTCCCACTTATTACCCACCTTAACAAAACGCTTGCCTGTAATATATTGGATAAAGTCGGCGTATTGCTCACGATATCTGTCGAAGAACTCATCAGAAAGAGCTTCAACAGAGAATGCAGTTTTCAAATTTTCAAATGAAATACCTTTTTTCTTTAAGAAGTTGAAACGCTCAATAGGCGTTCTGTATAGTAAATCATCACTACCAAAAACGTATGTATACCGTTTAGGCGATGTCGCTTCTCCCTTGATATCACAAATAAATGACAAACGCCAATGGTCGCCACTATCAAATACCACCAATGCGGCATCAAACTCACCCCAAGTCGGATTGATGAATGACTTTACAAGATTGCGTAGCCCTACACGCCTGTTTGCGACAGAGCCTTTTGTAATATTGTAATGAAATAAACCGATACGATAACTGTCTGTAGTATCTATATTTCCCAAATAGTAACCATTATCAGAGGTGCTTCCTATGATCCTTTCTGGTTCTTCTTTCAATTCGGTTGCATTGAAAAAATATTGTAGGAAAGTGTACCACTGAGTCAGATTGAAAGATGATTGGAATAGTTTTCTCAAAATATCCGGTGTATATGTAGCTGTCATAAAAATATTTACTTAAATGATTCTGATATAATGATTTGAGGATTAGAAATATCTTGGGCATCATGGTGTTGTTCTTTGTCCATTGTCTGATATTCTCCAAGTAATTCCGATATTTTGTTTTGCAAGCTATATTCGTCCTGCTTCATTTTAGAGCGGTCGTTTTTGTACTCTCGTGATAAAGCCTTCAGATAGCGGGGAAGTTGGGCATATATACCCTCATTAATGTATCCCATCAGTACATCGCATTTCGATTTCAGCTCACAGTCGGTTGTTATTTGCTTAATGGTCCGCAGGAATTTATTAGCTTCAAGTGAAGTCTTGTCAAGGTCTGTGCGATTGATAGATGATGTATCTGCAGCCTCTACATAATCGGTTGTATATTGAGCCAATGCGCTATTGACATGTTTGTAGTGTTGTTTCTCATTAGTAAATTGTGATGATTGTTCTTCGGGCCTTGCTTTGAGATACTTTACTGCTTCTAGGAAGTCAATAATTTCAATACCAGTTTGAGTAGCCAGATAAAACTCGGTCTTGACATTGGAAGAAACAAAGATGACTGACTTTCCACAATGCTTTCCCGTATCACGCATTACTCTGCTCTTCATTGGCAAAGACTTGATCTTGTGATATAGTTTACGGTCTCTGTTGTAGAGCTCACGCACTTCACGCAATAGGGAAATTTTCTTATCGATACTATCCTTTACATTGTTGTCAAACATTTGGAACTCCTTTACAATCTCTTCCTTTGAGTAGATTTGAGCATCTTCGCCAAATGCAGAGTGAAAACCCTGTAATTTAACAAGAGCGTTTTTATAGAGTTGAATTTCCCTGTCGCCCTGTTGCGATGGGTAGAACATATAGTTATAAATATTCGCAGCAACAGAACCGATACGGTTTACACGACCTATACGCTGCATTAAACGTGTGGCATTCCAAGGCGAATCGTAATTGACAATTACATTGGAACGATGCAAGTTCACACCTTCTGCCAATACATCAGAAGTAATAATGATGTTGTACTTCATTGACTTACTGTCAAAATTGGCATCAAAATTCTCTTTGATAGTCTGTCCCAAGCGGTTGCGGTTGCTTGCTGTTACCATCAAAACATCTGTGCGACCTATCTCTTTTGTCAATCTATCGTATAAGTAATTCAATGTATCGACACTTTCAGAGAACAACACCAATTTGCCAGATGGATTGATGGTCGTATCAAAAAAGACATTAGTAAGGTTTTCTCGGAACTTGTCAAACTTCGGATCATCATTCTCTTTCGCCCAATCTGCATTGAGTTGCTCCAATATCTCACGATCATGATGGAGCATTTCAAGAAAATCAGAACTAAAAGCATTGGCTGGGAAGAGAATATCTTCAGTTGCATATCCTTTTGCAATGGCATACTCGATAATTTCATCAAGTTCCATATTCTTTGCTTGCAGGTCTTTCACCTTCAAATCGGGGGCGATGATCACCTTGTCCTCATCGAACATCTTAATCATATCAGTTGTAATACGAAGAAGTGTTCGAAGCGACTTTTTGAAAGCATAGAAACTACTCTCCAATCTCTTTACCATATGAACACGGTAAATGGCAGCCAATGTCTGACCAATATGTACAGCATTCTTATACTTGCTACGATATTCAGGTTTCAAAAACTCAACAGCACGATAGCGGGCATAGGTCAGTCCCTTGCCTTCTGGATTTTCATCCGTTTTTCCATCAGTCAATTGCTTAAGCGTCTCATAGAAGCGGTTGCTTGTATCTGAGCCCATTACATACTCCAATTCATTCGGTGGCAGAATATTGGGGAATATGATACCCTGTGATTTAATATCTGCCTTCATTAGTGTCCCGTTAAAATGGGACGAGTTAAACAATTAATCAAAAAGCCCCGGAATCAGGGGATCATTTAGATCTTTGACATCATTGAAATTAGTCTTGTCGAACAGGTCACGCAAGTGGGTTTTGTCAGTCAATGATATACTGAGAATTTGCAAAACTTCATAGGTTGAACGTTTCAACTTCATATCATGTTGGACAATAGCCACAAGACAGTACGTGATAATAGCCACACTGATTTGTATGCGAACAGCGTTCTCTGTTGTGCCCCAGAATTTCTTTATCTTGAGATGCTGCTTGAGCCATTTGAAGAACAGCTCGATTAACCATCTTTTCTTATAAAGATTGGCGACATCCAGTGCAGAAAGTTGTTTTGCATTCGTCAAGAAAGTGAACTCACGGTCATCCTCTTCGTCGTAATATCGGACGAGTCTGAATGACTCCGGATATTTCTTCCCGGAGAGATAACCGGTCAGTTTCACTTCTGCATCTGTCATTATGTTCTTTGGCATTCTCCGCTTCCATTTGACTGTCTTATACTTTAAGTTCGTCTTGGCCCTGACAACAAAGAAAGAGTCTGTAAGATGTATCCTATAGAGCTCTTTAAAAGAATCATAAGCCCTGTCGAATATATAATAAGCATTTGGTTCATAATGGATTGAAGACATCGCTGTAGAATCATGCTTTGAGGCAGTGGTTACAGTATAGAAGGCAGGAACTTGTGCTTCAATGTCGTATAAGACATGAGCTTTCACTCCTCCTTTCTTGCTTCGGAACTTTGCCCACGGGAATGTTGCAAGACATAACGGAATCGTTGTTGAATCAAACGCATATTTCTTTCCGGAAATGTCAAGGATGTTGGTCGTCCGCTTCTCGCAGGCTTCCTTCATCATATAGAAAGCAAAGTCTTCGAAGATTCTGTAATCGCGGTTCTGGTTGGCTGTGGCAAGAGTTGTCTTGGCTATCGGTTCACGACCTAACCCAAGATGATATTGCTTGCCCCTATGCGCCTCGAAAGCAACGATTAAGTCTCGCAGGCTCTCACGGTTACTCAGTTGCCCAAACATCATTGCAAGCATCTGATTCCAGCAAGTGAAATGTTTCACATACCGGTTGCCATCATACTTGCGAACATAGTTGTTGAACTGAGTCCTGTTCAGAAAAGCGGTTAATTGAGAGAATACGTATTTGTCTTGGAACATAGCAGCCATTTGTATTAGACTGCAAAGTTGCAAAATCAAGTCCGTTTCATCTCAAGAAACCACGTAATTGACTATATTTCAATAATTTCAAAGAACTATTTATCCACTTTTACGGGACAGTAGTGATCTGCCTTATAATCGGGATCGTTGAGAATATTATTGCGTGTACGGCGTACTGTTACCTTATCAATAACCTTACTACGTATCTGCTCATAGATTTTATCAACCTCAGCAGTAACATCACGCTGGTCACGCTCTCGCATCAATCTCTTATATTCATAGATAAGCGGAGCAAAGAAACCTTTGAGGTTGGGAACTCCGTCAATGGTACAGTTTTGGCTATTTTGGAACAATAGTAACTGATTCTGTAAATCATCAGGGCGGTTGTTGAGCGGTGTAGCAGAAAGAAGCATTACCTTCTTTTGAGTGCTTTTCAGCAAGCCCATATTCAGGCAGGGGGATTTGCATATCTTTTGCAACTCATCATATTTGCCAGAACTGTCGCTGCGGAAACCATGGGCTTCATCGACAATGATTAAATCAAATTCCTCTTTGTCCTTGTAATTGTCTTTACTTTCAAGAACCTTTGACAGACTGCCATTAGTAATGAATTGAGTTTTCTTGTATATTCCGAAAAGTTTGAATGTATTTCGCCAGTTATCTTCCAATGCCGGGGGATATACAACGAGGATATTGGTATTTTTACCGTTAGCCTCTACAAAACGTTTGGCTATCATCGTTGCAATCATAGTCTTTCCTAACCCCACGACATCAGCAAGGAACAAACCATTATGCTGCATCAGCATCTGATACCCCTGAATAACGGCATCTTTCTGATATTTCAAATCCTTGACACCATCGGGCAACTGAATGGAGAAGTCATCTTCCACTTGGTCGCCAAATGTATCAATAAGTACTTTGATGTATAGTTCGTATGGAGTAGGCTGATAGCCCAAGTATGTATTCTTTTTGTACTCTTCAATATCTTTTGAAAGTGTGTCAAAAAGCACACCTTCTTTGTTTAGCACAAAGCCCCGACTTTCACAAGCTGGGGCTTTGTTATTACCTAAAGATTTTGTATCTTTAAGCCTAAAGATTTATACATATGGCAAAGATACATTTTCGTCCCTACACTCCCAACCAAACGGTACTATTTCCGCAAAGAATCGATGAAGATATTGCAGAAAACGATCCTATACGCATGGTTGACGCTTTGGTTGAAAGCCTGAATCTTGAAGGTTTCAGGAAGTTATACAAAGAATGCGGCCGTAGTCCTTACCATCCCAAGATGATGCTAAAGGTTATCTTGTATGCCTATATGAACAATATATACTCCTGCCGGAAAATAGAAAAGCTCCTTCGTCGTGATATCCATTACATTTGGTTAGCCGGTTATGAGAAACCGGACTTTATTACTATCAACCGTTTCCGTAATCGGGTGAAGAAGGAGATCAACGAAGTGTTTACCCAAACCGTACTTCTGCTTTCATCCAAAGGTTTCATCAGTCTGAATGTGGAATATATTGACGGAACAAAGATTGAGTCCAAGGCCAACAAATATACTTTTGTATGGCGGAAGAGCGTTGAGCGAAACCGTGAACGACTGATGAAGAAAATCAGTGTTTTGTTAAGCCAAATAGATGACGTCATCGCTCAGGAAAAAGCTTCGGAAAACAACGAGGAAATTGAGTTTACTCCTTCCATGCTGACAGAAATGGCGGGAGAATTACGCACTGCTCTTGAACAGACTTCAGAACCATCCACGAAAGAGCAGAAATCTGCGCTGGGAAAGAAACGCAAGCAGCTGAAAGAACTGGAAGCACATAGAGATAAGCTTCAGGAATACAATAACCATCTGGACAATCTTCAGGACCGCAACTCTTATTCCAAGACAGACAAAGAGGCCACTTTTATGAGAATGAAGGAGGATGCCATGCACAACGGTCAGACAAAACCAGGATATAATCTTCAGATTGCTACGGAAAATCAATTCATTATCGATTATTCTCTTTTTCCGAATCCGACTGACACCTTGACGATGATTCCCTTTCTGAAGTCCTTTGACGACAGATACGGCCGTTTGGCTCATACGGTGGTTGCTGATTCCGGTTACGGATCAGAAGAGAATTACCACTTTATGTCGGAAAACGGGATGGAAGCATACGTCAAATACAATTGTTTCCACATGGAGCAGCGGCCAAGATTTAAACCGAATCCTTTTAAAGCCGAAAACTTTTTCTACAATGAAGAACAGGACTACTGCGTCTGTCCAATGGGACAAAAGATGCAGAGGGCAGGTACCAGGCATACGAAAACCGAATCCGGATATGTAGTCGAATATGCCAGGTATAGGGCTGTCAGATGCGAAGGGTGTCCGTTAAGATGTCTGTGTTTTAAAGCTAAAGGAAACAGGACGATAGAACTGAATCACCGACTCAGGATATACAAACAGAAAGCCCGGGAACTTCTCTGTTCCGAAGAAGGACTGAAACACAGAGGGCAAAGGTGTATAGAACCGGAAGCTGTATTTGGACAGATAAAATTCAACATGAACTACAAGCGCTTCCGTCATTTTGGAAAGGACAAGGTCCTTATGGACTTTTCCTTCCTGGCCATCGCCTTCAATATAAAAAAGATGTGTACCAAGATGAATAAAGAGGGGATAAATTGGCCAATTAAACACCTTTACGGCCTTATTACCACTCATTTAAGCTATTGGGAACAAAATATCGAGATTATCTTCAGAATATCGCTGCTTGAAAAAGTTAACAACGCTCTTATCGTTGATAAAGAAAAGAGGGTGAATCGCGTATTACGACACACCCTCTTCGTTCCATAAAGTCCAAAATTCATCTGAGCAATACTTTACATCATCAAAGTCCTTCATTGCCACATTGAGTTCATACTGTGGCGGCTGTTTGATTCCCAAACCCGAATCAGAGATATTGGAAGAGCCCATTATTACCCAACCGTCGCTATTCTCGCTATGGTTTTGTGGCAGGCATAAGTAGAATTTAGCGTGCAGATTTTTGGTTGCATGAATACGCATTTGCAAACGTCCGGAAACAAGGTCTTCACACATCTGCAATATGCCTTCCTCTACTTCGGGTGAGTATTGAGCGTTTACAATATCCTCCTTGAAACCGTTGTGATAGATTTCTTTTGCTTTATCTTCATCAGCAAGCATCAAAAGAGCCTTGTTATGCTTTCGGAAAATATCATCAATATTGATACCTACCAATATCTTGATTTCTGATATATCACCTAATTCTTTACGCAACTTGAAATATCCAGATGAACGAAAGAAGCCCACAACAGCTAAAAAGCGTTCAAATGTTACCATCTCCGCCGCAATACCTTTCAACTTATCAAAAAGAGTATTACCCGGTATATTATTGAAAAACTTTGTACTCATAATTTTATATTTAATACAAAGCCCCTCCAAACAAAATACAATACATGAATTTATTCTCTCTTAGACAGAGGGAGATTTTAGACTATAAGGCTGACTTGCTGATGAATTATATATAGAATTGCTAAACAATAGTTGAAATTCAATGACTTCCAAAAGAAAAACCAACGGCCGGAATTGCAGGATTTTCAATAAAATGTATAACTTTGCACAAGAGTGAGTCCCTCTGTCTAAGAAATGAATGCTTTTGCTAAACGTTCTCCAATCCTACAGACTTTTCAGAATTTGTGCGTTGGCTTTGTCCACTACGGAATTGTCCAATGAAGCCAGATAAATTTGCGTGGTCGCCTCGGAATCATGTCCCATTCCTTCACTGATAACCGAAATCGGAATGTTCTTGCCTTTGGCTGCGCTTGCCCATGAATGACGGGCACAGTACATGCTAAGAGGAACGGATATATCGGCCAGTCTGGCTATTTCTTTCAGATTCCTGTTTATTCCGGACATGACATTCCTGTAATGCCTGTGCGTATCCTTAAAAGGGTATTTCAATACCGGCAAAAGATAAGGACAGAGGCTGTCTTCCGGGTATTTGCCGACAATCTCCTGCATACATTTTTTCCACCTGATAACCAGCCGTTGCCCGGTCTTTCGTCTGCGATACGATAAGAAGCCGTTCTGAAGATCTTTCTTTTTCAGGTGAGCCATATCTATGAACGACATGCCACGGGTATAGAAGCTGAACAGGAACATGTCCCTTGCAAATTCCAGATTAGGCTGTAAGGACAGATCCAGATTCTTCATACGCTTGATGGCGGATAATGGAACGGCACGCTTGACGGTCTTGTCCACTCCCGTATAGACATGCCTAAAAGGATTACGCTGTTCCACCAGTTCCTTTTCCAGAGCGCGATTATATACAGCCCGAAGGATACGCATATAGAATGAACTGGTATTCCGCACGGCTCCTTTTCCATGAAGGTAGGCTTCATAAAGCTGCATCAAGTTCGAATCAATTTCGGACAGCAGAATGTCCCGATCCTGTCTGAACTGCATGAAACTTTTCAGGGTACAGGAATAGTTTTCAGCCGTACGTATCTTGCCCATCTGTTTGAGACGGGCTATGATACCCTGAATAAAGTTGAAAAGCGACTGTCCCTCTGTATTGCTTTGAAAAGAAGCGACAATATCATCTGCCGTATATCCGGCTTTCCGGTTATCCAGCTGGCGGATAATCATGTCCATCCGTTTCAGGTCCCACTCCATGCGTTCCTGCAAGGAAAGGAGCAGATTGCTTCGCTCCGAACTACCGACAATGATACAGCTTCCAGCTTCGTTCCATTCGTTAGTAAATATCCGGTAATCCGTCTTTAACTGACGGATTACACGGTTCTGGATAATCTGGTAATAGACGGTACCTTCCTTTCCCTCTATGGTGGAAGGTCTGAATTTCACTTTGACACTGGCCATCGGCTTACTTTTTAGGTTCGTCCGTAATAGACTTGTCCTTGATGGACTTCGCCTTGCTGTCCAGTTCTCTCGCGGCCTGTTCTTTCAGCCGTGCCTGCTCGGTCAATGCCGCTTGTCTTTGTACCGCTTTCTCGTAGGCTTCCACATCCTCACGCATCTGCTCGATCAGTCCGTTATCCCGGTTCGGTCCAAAGAGATTTTCAAGTTCTACAAGTTGCTCAGGGGTAGCCTCTCCTTTCATCTTGACATAACGGTACTTCAGATCATTATCGGCCTGCACGTTATCTGTCCTCACCGAAAAATAGAGAGTCACGGACAGAATCACGATTGTCACGAACATCACGAAAAAACTCCCAAGAGTGTACGGGGATTCTACACTCAGGCTGAAATGATGGTTGATGTTGCTTGTCTTAACTGAATTCTTTCTAACTGTGTCATTAGTCTCACAAAACAAGGCTTCCACTTTCTCCTGGTGCTGACGCTGTTCATTACGCATTTCAGACAAGACCTGTCCAAGTCTTTCCTGTGACGAGTTTTTCCTGCCCATGGAAACCATATCGTTCTTAATGGCGGCAAGTCCCTCGTACAAGCGAGCCAACAAGTCGCGAAATGTCTCATGACCTTTCCGGACTTCATTCAGCACGGACTCATCCTTTTCCTTTTCATTGTTAACTGTCGGGCTGTTACCTTCCGGCAAGGGAACGGACAGCCCGTTGATTTTGTTTTCGATTCTTTCCAGGCATCCGAAGATGCTCTCGATATATTCTTCCAATTTCATATTCCTGCAATTTTAATGTTCATGAATAATTTGAATGGGAAAGGACGGACTACAATCCGAATCCTTTCCTCTTTTGTTTCTTCTTCCTGCGTCTGCGCAAGAGTTCTTCCTGTGATAACGGCTCTTCGGGAACGGTACCGTTTGTCGGACAGAACAGTCCCGGTCCAGTACTTTCGAGAAGATGGCCTACGTCCGGTATCCTTTGTTGCACCTTATGTTCGGATTCCTGTTGGGATTCCGAAGTCTTCCAGCTCAACCGGGCATTCAGCCTGGCAAAGCTGAACTCCCGGCTGATTTGTGAAGCCTTGAAGGTCTGCCCGTCTTTGGTGAACCGGATTCCCTGTATGTCCTCCGGCTTTTTTACCTCCCTGGTATGCTTTACAAATTCCAGCCTGATGCCCCGGCGAAGCATGTAATCGTTGAACTCTTTCCATGTTTTGGAATGCTTCAAAGCTGCCTTGACGGCATTGAAGATTTCGTATTTCACACGCTCCGAAGCATGGAGTTTCTCCACATTAGTCTTGCCCTTGCCCTCGGCGTATGTCAGCCCGTACCTGTTCTTAAGCAGTTTCGTGACGATTTCATTACGCTTGTAATCGCTTTGGGAAGAGATTACCTTGCCGTCATATCCGATGCGGTTATAGACCAGGTGGCAGTGCGGATTGTCCGTGTTATGGTGTCTTACCAGAATAAACTGAGTGTTTTTTATCCCCATCAGCTCCATGTATTCCCGGGCTATTTTAGCCATAAACTCATCCGTCAACAATGCCTTATCCTCAGGTTTGAAGCTCAATGCAATGTGTCCGACAGGCTGTTTGATCTTCGGATTAAGCTCACGCTGGTAGTTGAAACTGTCCGTTATTTCCCGGATATTTCCCAGCAATACACCGTCTGAGTCGATGATTTCCGCATTGTCCTTGCCCATCACGTAGCGGATACAGCCACCGAAGGATTTCCCTTTCTTGATCTTGCCAATCATGATTGCCTCCTTTCTCCTTGCCTGTACCAGACGATAATCTCCTTGAGTTTCTGCAGGAGTTCCGTCACCGTCCTTTGGGTACGGTGGAATCCGGCCTGATGGGACAGACGGGTCAGCTGGTTCAGGTTGTTTGCCATACCTGTAAGACTGCGTATGACGGCAGTTTCCTCGGCAGAGTGTCTGGCTGTTATCGTCGTCTCAAATGCTGATACGCGAAGAAATTCCGCCAGCGTGAGGTTGGCCTGTCTGCTGCGCCGGCATAGTCGCTCATAGTCTATCTTGGAGAATTTCACTGTAACGGCTTTGCTGAGTTTGCACACTCCGCTTACTCTGGGGCGTCCCCTCGGTCTGTTTTTCTTTCTGTCATTCATATTTTCTCTGTTTGATTTTTGATTATTCTTTTTCCCACAATCTGCGACCACCGGGAGCGGATTGCCTCCACTCTTCGGGAGTGGAGCGAGGTTTTTCGGGATGCCCGAAAGATAACCTCGCTAACTCCCAAAACTGAAGTTTTGTCCGTTACTCCGCCAGGGCGGCTGCAGACTATCTGAATACTATGATACTTGAAGTCAGTAAGTCTGTCATTCAGGAAAATATCACAGTTTTCTCCACTGTTCAAAGTCTTCCGAGTAGATTTCAAGATGCTGTCGGGCGATGTTCTCAAGCAGTCCGGAAACGCTCATTTTGCGTCCTCCCAACCTGCGGACAAACTCGTCCAGCCTGTCACGTACCTCGCCGCTAACAAACACGGGCTTGCGGTCTTCGATTCTCGGGACCTGAAGAAAGGCTTTCCTATATTCCTCCAGAGAAAGTTTTCTCTGCCTGCTGCTTATACGACGTTGAGATACGGGAACGGCTTCCTCTTTTACGGTTGACAGTTCCTGATTCTCGGATGTGAAGTCGGTCTGTTCTACCGTTCCTTCTGACTTCTCTTTCCCGGTATCATTCAAGGATGATTCCCTGGCAGTTTCAATGCTGCCATCTGACGGGAGTATAAGTGACATGTCCGTACCTGTCATGGCCTCCCATTCTTCTTTGGTCAATTTCTTTTTTGTTACCATACATTTTTGATTTTAATCGGTTTACTCACTGGTCTCGGTGCGCACCTTGACTCATTGTCGTGAGCAAAGGAAATGTGTATAGTGAACAGAATCAAGCAAATGGAGATACCGTGGCAATTATGTAACCTCGTGCACTATACCGATTGGGCGGTCGGTGCTGCCTGCCGTGATTTGCCGGGGTGATTTCTACATACCGGATTATTCAAGCAAATTCTGTTTATGAAGAAGGCTCATTGTATGCAGTTGATATGTAACATGATGTCATTCCGGGTAACACATCGCCACCGATCTGAAAATCCATTGCAGTGTGATTACTACTGCTTTTATTTGCAGTGGAAACAGGATAAAACGGTCACATTTCCATCCGAAAATGGACGATGAGACATGATGGTATATCGGCTGTAAAAGACCTGTTCTGTTCCGGAGTTTTGAATATATGTTTAACTGAAAATAATGAAGACAATGGAAATCATCAGCTTTGAAAAAAGAACTTTCGAGGAGATTGCCGCCAAGCTGGATCGCTTTGTGCAGCGGGTGGAAAGTCTGTGCCGTGAACATGGCGGAAAGGAAACAAGTGAATGGATGGACAACCACGAGGTCTGCCGCAGGTTACGTATCAGTCCGAGAACCCTGCAGACCTTGAGGGATAATGGGACGCTTGCCTTTACTAAAATCGGAAACAGGACTTACTACCGTCCTGACGATGTAGAGCGAGTGGTCGGGAATGTGGAGGAAAAGCGTAAGGAAGCCCGCTGGAAAGGCAAGACCATTTGAACGAGTTTCAAGAATAATGTATAACCCTATATCAAACGCGTATGAGTAATGAAATCAGGGAAAAGGACCACGAGTGGGTAAAGACGTTCCACTCGAATTTCGACAGGCTGCTGGCCCTGCTCGAAAAGTTGTTGGAGAAACGGCAACCGTCCGCCTATGGCGATGAACTGCTGACGGACAAGGAAGTGGCATACATGCTGAAAGTGAGCCGGAGAACCTTGCAGGACTACCGCAACAACGGCATTCTGCCTTACACACAGGTAGGCGGCAAGATTCTCTACCGGGCTTCCGACATAGAAAAAACATTGATGAAAGGGTACAAGGAGGCATACAGATACAAAAGGAGCTAATAACCCAAGCGTTTCCACAAAGGACACATAAGGATTTAGATTTTTCTGGAGGGAGCGCAGTTGACCGCCTGCCCATTTTATTTGTGTTTCTAAAAAATAGCCTTTCCAAATGATAAAATAACAGCATATAGAATTAGGCTCTATTTGAACCAATCTATATGCTGTTTTGTCTTTTTTTTCTGACTTTTCCGTCAGTCGCTTGTTTCCGCTGCCGTCGGCGTCCATTGTACAGACGTGAAAGGGAAAAGGTTTTCGGGCTGAATACGCTCTGAAAGAGGAAGATTCTGCCCGAAACGGCATGGCCGCTAGACATTTTCGCTTTCAATAGAGTCTGTACTAACTTCTATGGACGGCGAGGAAATGGGCGACTGAAAGGATTGTCATATCTTTAATGCCAATAAAATATAATCATAATTGCTCTAATCCTTTAGAATATGTATCTTTGTAAAGCGTTTGTATATTCAAATAAATTCCTATGAGTATTAATGATGATAAATGTTTTCAATGGATACAACAAAGATCTTTTTTTATAAGAGCAATATTGAATCCAATATATATATGTAAATTTCATAAAGTTAAAACCTTTTTATGGTTCATGTTTGTTATAGTTGCCGGACAACTAGGAACTATAATCAATATAATCCAAAGAACTGTATTTGATAATTGGCCAATAGGAAAAGCACTTATCCCTGATAGTTTATCTGGGAACTTCTACACTTTCTCATTGGTCTTATTAGCTTCATTACTTGGACCTTTGTTTATAGATTTCATAAAAGATGAAAAGCCACATTATAGAAAAATAGGAATGGTATTTGTAACTATTCTTATTTTTACGATAATTTTATGTGCGGTTTTTTACTCTTTTGCAACGCATAATATTTCTAATTCTAATATTGACTATAATAATTTAAGGAATTCTGATATATGTGTTGATATACCGCAACTAATCTTTTATATCTGTGCATTAGTATTTGCAAGGTATTATTTCGGATATTCGTTATTAGAGCATCATGAAAAAGATATTCATTTATCTGATGAAGAATATCGAGACCGAGAAGAATTAGAAAAAGAGAATTTATCAGAACAAGCTTTAACTGTAACAGATGACGGGAAAGGGGTAAAAATATGATGACAATAAACTATATAGAGGTTCAACAGCCTATCGGGACATTTTATCTATGTTGTATTCCTGCTTCAACATTAATAAAAATAGTACGTGTTAATGCACGATCGCAAGACGCTGATGGCATACAACGAGATTTGTCAAGATCTAGAATAAAATCTATTGGAGATTATTGTTCTGATCCTGATGCCGTATTTCCGACCCCGATAGTTATTAGTGTTGACAAATCTGCTGGTATATCACTAGATGAGTCTAATCATCGAATTAACTTTTCTGAAGATTCATGCATTGGAGAAGTCATTGACGGACAACACAGGCTATGGGGAATTGAAAAATCAGAATATATTAGTAGCTTTAATCTTCCCGTCGTTTTAATGTTTGATTTAACAATAGAAGAAAAAGCATATGTTTTTTCTACAATTAATAGTAATCAAACAAAAGTCCCTCCTAGCTTAATTTTTGATCTATTTGATGTTTCAAATTTAAGAAGTCCTAACAAAACTGTACATCATATAGCTAGAGTTATGAATTGTTCTGTAGAATCCCCATTCTATAATAGGCTAAAAATGCTAGGAAAAAAGGAACAATCTCAAAAAAATGCAACTTTATCTCAAGGAACCTTTGCTAAAACGATCTTGATGTTGATTTCAAAGGATCCTAATGAGGATGCTCGTTTGATAAAACGAGGATTGAAACTAAATCCAAATGACAAATTGATCTTTAGACAATATTTTATTGAAGAAAAAGATGAAATAATAATCAAAATACTATTGAATTGCTTCAATGCATTAAAAAATATATTTCATGACGAATGGAGTGAACCTCAAAATAATATTCTGTGGAAGACAACAGGATTCCGAGCTATAATATATGCTCTGCCAAGTTTATACAAAAAAGGCATACGGGATAAAGATCTCACTCAAGAATTCTTTACATCTTGTTTTTATTTATTTAAAACAAAACTTACGATTCAAAAATTGTCTTTAACTAGTGAATATTTTCCTGGTGGAAGCGAACAAATCCAGAGAAGATTAGCACGGCTTATCGTTGATAGTATAGCAAATGACAATATTAAACAAAACAATAACAACTTGTTAGAAGTTAAAGATATTCAAGATTTTATAGATAATATAGTTGATATAAATAAGTATGAATTATATGATATTGCTGAAGCTTTAGACAAGCAAAAAACTTCATACGAGACATTAAAAGTGATTCCTATTAATGAGAAGAATGTTTTTAAGCTTATAAATCCATACGCTGATGTATTCATAGAAATAAAAACTGATCAAGCGCATGCCCTTCTAAAAGATATACAAAATAAATATATGTTGGGGATGGATTATGAATCATGGTTAGCATACAAAGAATCATTAGAAAAAGATGATTGATAAGGAGGCTCAAAATAAAAACATAGATAGGCTTACTTGTGATCTATAAGTTGTAACATAAAAATCTCCTGCCTTTAGTCTTATTATTGAGGTAAATAAAGACTAATGCAGGAGATTTCTTATTTCCAAGTTTCAATCTAAAAGCTATCTACTTTTGTATTTCTATTTTAAGACAGACTCATTTATTCTTAAATGACTATTTATTCTCATTCTTCTCTCCATTAGCTTATCCATATCCTCTGAAATCTTGTCATCTGTAACTTTTGCGTATCCTTGTGTCGTTCTGATATTTGTATGGCCCATCATCTTTGAGATGCTTTCCATGGGAACTCCGGCAGAAACCATCATGGTACCAAAAGTGTGACGACTTTGATGGTATGACAAGTTATGCTTGAACTGAAGGGAAAATCCCAATTCATGTATCTCAAACCAAATCATACTCCGTATGGGTAACGGGAAAATGGGCTGACTATCATCTGTCGTATTATACAAGGAAATTATCTGCTCCGCTACCGGGTGTAATGGTATAAATGACTCAACGCTTGTTTTCTTGCGGTATGTTCTGATATATTTTCGTCCTTCTGCAGTTGTACCTATATGATGCGGATAGAGATTGCGTACATCAACGTAAGCCAAACCACAAAAACATGAAAATATAAAGGTTCTTCTTGCAAGTTCCTGTAGTGGATCCGGTTTTGGATGGCTCATTATCTCCTGAAGCTGGTTCTTGCTTATATACATGAGCTTTGTAGGTGCCTTCTTTTCATATTTTATATCATCCAAAGGATTATATCTCAAAATTCCTTTATCCACGGCAAGATAAACCAGACGTTTCAGCCAGCAAAGACAATGGTTACGGTATGACGGCTTATGAGGGTAATTTGTTTTCAGATACAAAATGAAATTGGTGCCAAACTCTTCGGTAATATCTCTAAAAAGCATGTCCTCCTTGCCCAGAGAATGGATGTATTCACCCAAATAGTAATGATACATTTTTGACTGCCTGTAACTAGAGGTTGAATCTATTTGAATGGAACGGATTTTCAGATTTTCCCGTTCCACTTCCCCTGCCTGTAATATGTATTTCGGGATGTTGACTGCTCCGGTCATAGCTGTTTTCAGCAGCTCTGCGCTGATGACACCATTTACTTTCAATAATTCAGCATAAGTTTCATCTATACGTTTTTTATACTCGCAAAGCATCCCGTTCAGTCTGTTGTTCTTGACTTCCCCTTTCTTGCTGTTCCACTCTTCCGGCTGGCAATACAACCCGGTCGATAATACAACAGCCTTTCCGTCTATTGTAATACGACACCCTTAATTCCGCAACACTATAGTTTAACATTATTTATAAGTGCCTGAGCAACAAAAAGTTGCCCAGGATTTTGCCATGTCAGAATTTTCACTTACCTTAGTGTTGCGAAAAGAAGACAAGCAAAAC
>NZ_LT670820.1:1154363-1921096 GCF_900130135.1 Bacteroides togonis
CACTCATTTAAGCTATTGGGAACAAAATATCGAGATTATCTTCAGAATATCGCTGCTTGAAAAAGTTAACAACGCTCTTATCGTTGATAAAGAAAAGAGGGTGAATCGCGTATTACGACACACCCTCATTGTTGTCTGGGTTTAAGGGTCATTTTGTCGGTGTGGGCAGTGCTCCGATGAGTGTGTACCTCCACTCTGTGCCTGAGATAAGACAGGCTGCACCTCGGAAGTAAAAAGCCGAAAACGTTGTTTCCGCTTTTGTACTTCTCTCGGTTTGCACTATCTTTGCGACATTTTAAAAATAGACAGTAAGAACAATGAAACTGAAAGACTTATTTTTGTGCCTCTTGCTACTGGCGGCTTGTCCCCTCGTGTCGCAGGCACAGTGGACAAAGCAGCAACGCTATCCCAAACGTGAATTCCGCGCCGCCTGGATCCAGGCCGTGAACGGACAGTTCAAGGGCATGCCGACCGAGAAGATGAAGGTCACCCTCATCGGCCAGCTGAACTCCTTGCAAGGAGCGGGCATCAATGCCATTATCTTCCAGGTGCGTCCCGAAGCCGACGCCCTCTATGCCTCGAAGATCGAACCCTGGAGCCGTTACCTGACGGGCGTGCAGGGGCGGGCGCCGCAACCCTATTGGGACCCGATGGAGTTCATGATCGAAGAGTGCCACAAGCGCGGCATGGAGTTCCACGCCTGGATCAATCCCTACCGCGTGAAGACATCGCTGGCCAACCAGTTGGCGCCGCAGCACATCTACAACCGCCATCCCGAGTGGTTCCTCACCTACGGCAACCAGCTCTTCTTCGATCCCGCCCTGCCGCAGAGCCGCGACTACATTTGCCAGGTGGTGAGCGACATCGTGTCGCGCTACGACGTCGACGCCATCCACATGGACGATTACTTCTATCCTTATCCCACGAAAGGCGTGGAGTTTCCCGACTCGGCCAGCTTCGCTCGCTATGGCCGCGGCTTCGACAACATCGGCGACTGGCGGCGTAGCAACGTCAACCTGCTCATCCGCAAAATCCATGAAACGATACGGGGGCTGAAACCTTGGGTCAAGTTCGGCGTGTCGCCCTTCGGCATCTACCGCAACCAGTCGAGCGACCCGCTGGGCAGCAAGACGCGCGGTTTGCAGAACTACGACGACCTCTATGCCGACGTCCTGCTCTGGGCGCGCGAAGGCTGGATAGACTATAACATCCCGCAGATCTACTGGCAGATTGACCATCCCGTGGCCGACTATGCCGAGCTCGTCGACTGGTGGGCCAAGCACAGCGAGGGGCGTCCGCTCTTCATCGGCCAGTCGGTGACGAACACCGTGCAGAACGCCGACCCCAAGAACCCTAACATGAACCAGCTTCCCGCGAAGATGGCTTTGCAGCGCAGTTATCAGACGATTGGCGGCAGTTGCCAGTGGTATGCCGGAGCAGTGGTCGAGAATGTCGGACGCTATCGTGAGGCGCTGGTTGCCGAGTATCACAAGTATCCAGCCCTGCCGCCCGTGTTCGACTTCATGGACGACAAGGCCCCTGGCAAGGTGCGCAAAATGAAACCCGTGTGGACAGAAGACGGCTACATCCTCTTCTGGACGGCACCGAAGTATAAGGACGAGATGGACCGCCCCGTGCGCTACGTAGTCTACCGCTTCGCCGACAAGGAAGACGTGGACATCGACGACCCGTCGCACATCGTGGCCATCACCCGCCAGCCGTGGTATAAGTTGCCCTACGAAGACGGCAAGACGAAGTACCGCTACGTGGTGACCGCCCTCGACCGCCTGCACAACGAGTCGAAGTCGGTGAAGAAGAAAATCAAATTGTAGAGATTGGGTGTGAATTATTTGGTGTAAGGTATCGGGTTGGAAGTTTCCACCTGATACCTTATTTTTTTGTCCTCACCTTAATAAAGGATCAGCCCTGCTATTCCACAAGCTACAATCATGCCGATGGGGTTCAGCTTATATTTCTTGGTCCCCACGAAGGCAACGAGGAAGATGAGGCAACTGATGATGAACGAACGGGTGTCTTCCGTAGGCGAGCCGAAGTTCTCGGTATTCATCAGCACCAGGGCGGCCGATGCGAGCAGGCCCACCACTGCAGGCCGAAGACCGGCGAATACGGCCTCTACCGCTGGATGCTTCTGGTACTTCAGGAAGAACTTGCTGATGGTGAGCATCAGGATGAACGAGGGAAGTACGACAGCAAAGGTTGCGATGACGGATCCCCACACGCTGCCCGTAGCCGTAAAGCCTACGTAGGTGGCCGAGTTGATGCCGATGGGGCCGGGGGTCATTTGGCTGATGGCGACGATGTCGGTAAACTCTTGTGGCGTGAGCCATCCGTAGCGGGTTACCACTTCGCCCTGTATCATGGAGAGCATGGCATAGCCTCCTCCGAAGCCGAACAATCCTATCTTGAAGAATGTATAGAACAGATGTAGATAGAGCATGTTTTCAGATTTTTGTTTGTTTTATGAATGAATGTTTTCTTTCTCTTGCCTAGCTTTCCACTTTCCATAGAAGAATCCGCCTACGCCTGCAGCAATGATGATCCAGATGGGCGAGAAGCCCAGGAGCCAGATGAGCAGGGCCGACACGACGGGTATCCACAGGTTGTAGCGGTTGATGCGTGCCGACTTGCCCATGCTGAACGTGGGCGCGGCGATGAGGGCCACGACGGCCGGACGGATACCTTTGAAGATGCGTTCTACCACGGTGTTCTCCTTGAAGTTGTGGAAGAAGAGGGCGATGGCCAGGATGATGAGGAACGAGGGCAGGATGGTGCCCAGTGCCGTGACGATGCTTCCGCGGATGCCGCGCAGGCGATAGCCGATGAAGATGGAGATGTTGACTGCCAGGATGCCGGGTGATGACTGCGAGATGGCCAGCAGGTCGATGAAGTCGTCCTTGGCTATCCAGTTGCGTTTCGTCACAATTTCATTCTCGATGAGAGGCACCATGGCATAGCCTCCCCCGATGGTAAAGGCTCCTATCTTGAAGAAGATGGAGAATGCTTCGAGGTAAATGTTCATTGTTGTCTTTCTATGTCCTTTTCGTTGGAAGGCTCGTCCCCGCCCTTGGCATATTGGCTGGGGCTCACCTTATAATACTTCTTGAAGACTTCGCGGAAATACTTCACGTCGTTGAAACCGGTCATTTCGGATATTTCCGTGATGTTGTATTGCTTTTCCCGGAGCAGTTTGGCGGCACGCTTCAGGCGGATGATGCGGATGTAGTCGGCCGGCGCCTGGTCGGTCAGTGCTTTCAGCTTGTTGTAGAAGCTGGTGCGGCTCATGTTCATCAGGGCACAGAGGCTGTCCACGTTGAATTCACTTTTCTCGATGTTGTCTTCCACGTAGCGGGTCACGGTGGTGATGAACTTCCAGTCGAGGTCGTCCGTACAATTGTTGCAGGGCGTTTCGGGCTTTTCGTCGTTTATGGCGAGGTTTGCATACTTGCTCCGCAACAGGCGTCGGTTTTGTAGCAGGTTGGCGATGGTGGCGCGCAGGATACCTACGTTGAAGGGTTTCACAAGATAGTCGTCGGCCCCTGTCTGCAAACCCTCGATGATGCTCCGTTCGGTGTTGAGGGCTGTGAGCAGGATAATGGGGATGTGCGACGTGTTGATGTCTTTCTTCAGAGTGCGGCACAATTCGTCCCCACGCATTTCGGGCATCATGATGTCCGAGATGATGAGGTCGGGCGTATAGTCCTTCACCACTTCGAGGGCTTGCCTGCCGTTGTTGCAGGTCTGCACGGTATATTCGTCGGACAAGGTCTGGCGGAGGTATTCTCTCAGTTCGTCGTTATCTTCCACGACCAGTATTTTTTCGTGGTTCGAGGTCGCTTGCGGTTGTTCCGCCGTATTTTCGCGGTTGGGGGATACCGTGGCTGTCGGGCTTTCCTCCACTCGCTCTTCTGGCTGGACAGGCGGAAGTTCCGTTTCGCGATTGGGCAGGGTGTCCACAAAGGTAGCCTTGCGATAGGCTTTCCTGTTTTTGGGAAAACTGACCCGGACGGTGGAGCCTTGTCCTTCGGTACTGCTGAAGCTCAGTTTCCCTTTATGTAACCTGACGAGTTTCCATACCAGGAGCAGACCGATGCCGCTTCCTGTAATTTTAGCGTTAACGGCATTGCTTCCACGGAAGTGCATGCGGAAGAGCTTCCGTTGTTCGGCGGCAGGCACTCCGATACCCGTGTCCTTCACTTCGATTGTCCATTGTTCGGCCGTTTCTGTAGCTTCGAGCATGACGCTACCTTCTTCGGCGGTATATTTCAAGGCGTTGGACAGGAGGTTCTTCAGGATGGAGTCCATCTTGTCCTTGTCTATCCACACATTGAGGTAGTCGAAGTTCTTTTCGTAGGTCAGGGCGATGCGTTTCACCTTGGCATATTCGCGGAAGATGTTGAGGGTCTCTTCCAGATAAGCTCCCAGCTCATATTCGGCCACACGGAGCTTTCCTCCATACGTGTCGGCCCGCTCAAAGTTGATGAGGTTGGTGGTGAGGCGCAGGAGTACGTGTACGTTGCGCAGGGCGGTGTGGATGTTGTTCCGTCCGCTTTCGCTCAGTTGTTCGTGGTTGGCCAGGTCTTCCAGTGGCGCCTTGATGAGGGTGAGCGGCGTACGGATGTCGTGGGCGGTGTTGATGAAAAAGCGTATCTTCTCGTTCGATTCCCGCTTCTGCTTGCGTAGGAGGTAGATGCGCAAGGCCGTAATCATGGCTCCCAGGGTGAAAAGAATATAAGCTAGCCATGCCCACCAGCTGAACCAAAGTGGCTTGTCGATGATGATTGGTAGGTTCCGCTCCTCGAGCACCGTGTTGTGGTTCTCATTGGAGATGGCTCGCACGCGTAAGGTATATTCGCCGGGGCTCAGGTTGGTGAAGCTGATGATGTTGTCGCGGCTGGGCTGGCTCCATTTGTCGTAGAAGCCTTCCAGCTTCCAGGAGTAGAGCACCAGCGAAGGGTAGTCGTAGTTGATGGACGACACCTGCAGGGAGAAGATGTTCTGGTCGTATTTCAGACGGAGTAGGTCGATGTCGTCGATGTTGGTGGTCAGCGGCGAGTGCTTGTCGCCGGGGTAGACTGTTTCGTAGAGTACTTTGAAATCACTAAACACCATCTTGGTGGTATAATGGTCGGGCAATACCATGTTCTTGTCGAACTCGATGGCACCATCGGTACTTCCGAAGACCAGTTGGCCGTTACGTCTGAGAGTACCTGCTGAAGCGTTGAAATGTTCGGCTTTTAGCCCTTGTTCTTTTGTCCAGTTGTGGAAGATTTTACTATGTGGATTGAAGGTAGTCAAGGTGCTTTCGGTACTTAGGAAGAAGCCTCCCTCACCATCAGGCAGAATACAATAGATGTTGTTGGAGATGAGCGAGCTGTTGTCCTTGTCGAAGTGGTAAAACTGTTTCTCCTCCAGGTCGTATATGAGCAAGCCCGTGTTGTTGGTGCCGATGTATAGCTTCTGGTCGTCCGACTGGTAGAGGGAGTAGATGTAGTGCGACTCGACGGGCAACTCCACATATTCGGCCTTGCCGCTCTGTTTCTCGAGGCGGTAGAGCCCGTTGACAGTGCCTACCCACAGGTGTGTGGAATCGTTTTCCGTCAGGGCGGTGATGTCCGACAGGCCTCCGATGAGGCGTACCTGCTTGCGTGAGTAGTCTATTTCCTTGAGGTTATAGTAACCTCCGGCCCATATCTTGCCGTCGCTTGTCTTCAGGATGGCACGGATGTACTTGTCGGCACGGATGCCGGCATTACCCATCGAGGCGGGTGTGAAAAATTGCACCGAACGGTTGCACTTGTCTATCTGGTAGACGCCGGACGAGTATCCTCCTGCCCAGATGATGCCGGGTGCCACTTCGCACAAGGAGATGTAGGAGTGGCTCTTGTTCTTTCCGCCGGTTTCGAAAGTGCTCAGGAAGGAGGTCCATTGCTCCTGGCGATCGTTGTAGAGGCTGATGCCATTGTCCGTGGCAAACCACAGGTCGCCGTCGCGGTCTTCGATGACGGCATTCACACGGTTGTTCACGAGCGACTGGCGGTTGCCGATGGAGTGCTTGATCCAGTGGAAGTCGGCATAGCGGTTGTCGCGCACGGTGATGCCGATGGGGAAGTTTGCCATCCAGATGCGTTGTTCGTCGTCGATGTAGAGGTCGGTGATGCTGTTGCCGTTCATCGCGTTGTAGCGGTTGTAATCGGCCGTGATGTAGGGTTCGCACTCGTAGGTATCGGTGTTCAGCCGGTAGACACCGGCTCCGTCGGTAGCAATGAGTACCGTGTTCTTTCCGAATTCCTGTATGCTGTTGATGGTGATGTCCGTCAGCTCGGTTTGTAGTTGTAGAAGCTGGTGTCTGTTCAGGTCGTAGACGAAGATACCCTTCAGGAAGGTGCCGATGAACACTTTTCGGGTACTCTTGTCGAGGTAGAGCTCGTTGACCTGCAGGTTCAGGGAGTCGAGCTTGTCGCAAGGGTTCAGTTGCAGGATGCTGTCCTTCAGTTCGGCATAGTGTATGCCCTGGTCGGTGCCGATGAAGTAGTGTGCGGTATCGGTTTGCAGGATGCAGGTGATGTTTTCGTCCAGCTGGTTGCGGATGTGCCGGGTGTGGTTGTTGCGGCTATCATACAGGTATATCTGCTTGCGGGTACAGAGCCATATCTGGCCTTTCTCGTCCACGTAGCCATAGCTCACGGGCGTATTGTGTTCCTTTTCCGTCTGTTCGGGAAGCTTGTACACCAGCTGGAAACGGTCGTGCTGGCTTTCGTAGCGGAATACACGGCCCTTCTTGCCTATTTCCCACAACACACCGTCGGTGTCCAGGTAGAGCCAGTTCAGGTTGATGGCCGAGTTGAGTTCCTGGTCGCCGTCCATCAGCTTGTAGTGTTTGAACTCCTTTCCGTTGTAGCGGTCGATGCCTTCGGGGGTCAGGAACCACATGTAGCCTTTCCGGTCTTTTTCGATGGCATACACCTGCCGGTTGCTCAATCCGTCTTCCATACCTATATATTTATAGGTCTGCGGGCAGACGATGAGTGGTAGCAGGATGGCGATAAGGGTAGTCAGGATGTTTTTTCTCATAGCCGACACGATATTGTTTCCTTGGAAACCGAATGCTTTGAATAAGGGAAAAGACACGGATGAAACAGACATCCGGCCGTTTGGCCGTCGGAGTCCGTTTCATCCATGTCTGTATGGAGAGG
Source organism: Bacteroides togonis (assembly GCF_900130135.1). Classification (NCBI taxonomy): domain Bacteria; kingdom Pseudomonadati; phylum Bacteroidota; class Bacteroidia; order Bacteroidales; family Bacteroidaceae; genus Bacteroides; species Bacteroides togonis. Next base: position 1,161,578 of record NZ_LT670820.1, read on the forward strand.
GTAGAGGATATTTATCGAGTCTTCTCTTCCACCCACTTGCGGGCGTTGACGAAGGCTTCTATCCACGGCGTCACCTCGTCGTGATGCAGGCGGTCGGCCGGATAGTAGGCGTTCTGCCACGGGAAGATGGCGCGCTCCAAGTGGGGCATGATGGCCAGGTGGCGTCCGTCGGGGCTGGCGATACCTGCCACGGAGTAGTCGGAACCGTTGGGGTTGCCGGGATACTCGTCGTAGGTGTACTTGGCCACGATGTTGTAGTGGTCTTCGTCGTAGGGCAGGGAGAACTTGCCTTCGCCGTGAGCCACCCAAATGCCCAGCTTGCTACCGCTCAACGAACCGAACATTACGCTACGGTTGGTCGGGATAGTCAGACCCAGGAAGCGGCTCTCGAACTTGTGAGAGTCGTTGTGGAGCATGCGTCCGCGCTTCTCGTCGGTGGGGTTGATGAGGTTGAGTTCCATCATCAGCTGGCAACCGTTGCACACACCCAATGAAAGAGTATCTTCACGGGCATAGAACTTGTCGAGCGCCTCTTTGGCCTTGGGGTTGAAGAGGAAGGCGCCTGCCCAGCCTTTGGCCGAGCCGAGTACGTCGGAGTTGGAGAAACCACCGCAGAAGACAATCATGTTGACGTCTTCCAGCGTTTCGCGTCCGCTTACGAGGTCGGTCATCGTCACGTCCTTCACGTCGAAGCCGGCCAGGTAGAGCGAGTAGGCCATTTCGCGTTCGCCGTTTGTACCCTTCTCGCGGATGATGGCGGCGCGGATGCCGCTCGGCGTACGGCGGTCGGGGCTGATGCCGTATTGCGAGAGCTTGCCAGTGAAGCCCGGCATGAAGGCCAGGTCCATGGGTTGCATCTTGTAGTTCTCGAAGCGCTTCTTGGCGCAACCGTTCATCGACTGGCGACGGTCGAGCAGGTAGGAAGTGGAGTACCACACGTCGCGCATGTAGTCGATGCCGAACTGGTAGGTAGCACCGTCCTTCTCCACGAGGATGTGGCGTTCGTCGGTCGGCTTGCCAATCTTCACGAAGCCCACGCCGGCGTCTTCGAGTATCTTCTTCACTTCGTCCTTGTGCTTGTCGGCTACCTGGATGACGATACCCGGGTTTTCGGCAAAGAGTATCTTGACGAGGTCGTTTTCCTTAATCTTGTCGAGGCTGATTTCCATACCGCCCTCCACGTTGGAGAAGCACATCTCGAGCAGGGTGGTGATGAGACCGCCGGCCGAGATGTCGTGTCCGGCCAGGATGAGGCCCTTGTTCACCAGCTCCTGAACGGCCAGGAAGGCGTCGCGGAAGTATTCGGGGTTCTGCACGGTAGGCACGTCGTCGCCCACCTTGCCCAGCGACTGGGCGAAGGCCGAACCGCCCAGCTTCAGGTTGTCGAAACTGAAGTCGATGTGGTAGAGCGTCGTCTTGTGGTCGTTCACCAGCACGGGCGAAACCACTTTCTTCACGTCGCTCACCTCGCCGCCGGCCGAAACGATGACCGTACCCGGAGCGATGACCTTGCTACCATCGGGGTATTTCTGCGTCATGGAGAGGGAGTCCTTACCCGTAGGCACGTTGATTTGTAGGGCGCAGCAGAAGTCGCTCAATGCCTTGACGGCCGTGTAGAGGCGTGCATCCTCACCCTCCTGCGAGCGGCAGGGCCACATCCAGTTGGCCGAGAGCGATACGCTATCGAGCCCTTCGGCCAGCGGTGCCCATACGAGGTTGGTCAGCGCCTCGCTTACGGAGAGCACGGAGCCTGCGGCCGGATTGGCCAATGCGGCTTGCGGAGCATGACCCAGCGAAGTGGCGATACCTGCCTTGCCGCGGTAGTCGAGGGCCACGACGCCGCAATCGCTCAACGGCAACTGGAGCTCGCCCACGCATTGCTGGCGGGCAATCTTGCCCGTCACGGAGCGGTCCACCTTGTTGGTCAGCCAGTCCTTGCAGGCCACGGCTTCCAGCTGGAGCACGTTGGCCAGGTATTCATGAAGTTTGGACAGCTCGTAGGTCGGCATTTCGTAGTGACGCTCTACGGTCTTGTCCACCATGTATGTCTTGGGTGAGGAGCCGAACATCTGGTCGACGGCCAGGTCGAAGGGGCGTACGCCGTCGGCCTGCTCGAAGCAGAAGCGGTGGTCGCCGGTCGTTTCGCCCACAACGTACATCGGGGCGCGTTCGCGTTCGGCAATCTTGCGCACGTGTTCGATGGCTTCTTCCTTGATGAGCAATCCCATACGCTCCTGGCTCTCGTTGGCAATGATTTCCTTGGCCGAGAGGGTCTTGTCGCCGATGGGCAGCTTGCTCATGTCGATGTGTCCGCCGCACTCTTCCACCAGCTCGCTGAGGCAGTTCACGTGTCCGGCCGAGCCGTGGTCGTGGATGGAAACGACGGGGTTCACCTCTTCCTCGCAGAGGGCGCGCACCACGTTGTAGGCACGCTTCTGCATCTCGGCGTTGGCACGCTGGACGGCGTTCAGCTCGATGCCGCTACTGTATCTTCCCGTATCGACAGAAGATACAGATCCGCCGCCCAAACCGATGCGATAGTTGTCGCCACCCATTACGACGACCTTGTTGCCTGCTTCGGGTTTGCCCTTGAGGCAATCGCGCTGGGTACCGTAACCTACGCCTCCGGCCAGCATGATAACCTTGTCGTAGCCGTATACTTCTTCTTTCTCTTTATGCTCGAAGGTCAGCACCGAACCGCAGATGAGCGGCTGGCCGAACTTGTTGCCGAAGTCGCTGGCGCCGTTCGACGCCTTGATGAGGATTTGCTCAGGCGTCTGGTACAGCCATTTGCGTACGGGCAGGATTTCTTCCCACTCGCGTCCTTCCTCCGTGCGGGGGTAGGAGGTCATGTAGACGGCCGTACCTGCGATGGGCCAGGAACCCTTTCCACCACCCATACGGTCGCGGATTTCACCACCCGTACCCGTCGATGCGCCGTTGAAAGGCTCCACGGTGGTGGGGAAGTTGTGCGTCTCGGCCTTCAGGGAGATGACGCTCTTGATGTCCTTCACCTCGAAGTAGTCGGGCTTGGAGTGGTCGGCGGGAGCGAACTGCTCGATGACTGGACCTTCGGCAAAGGCCACGTTGTCCTTGTAGGCCGATATGATTTTGTTGGGGTTTTCCTGTGTGGTCTTCTTGATCATCTGGAAGAGCGAGGATTCCTGCTCCACACCGTCGATGATGAACGTACCGCCGAAGATTTTGTGGCGGCAATGCTCGGAGTTGATTTGGGCAAAGCCGAACACTTCGGAGTCGGTCAGCGGGCGGCCGAGGTCCTTCTCTACCTTCTTCAGGTAGTCCATTTCCTCCTTGGAGAGGGCCAGACCTTCCTGCTCGTTGTAGGCTTCGAGGTCTTCGATGTGGACGATGGGTTCGGGCTGGCGGTTGGTGGTGAACACCTGCTGGTCGAGCCCCTTGTACATGCGTTGGAGCATGGGGTCGTATTCGGCGTTTTCATCGGCCACGGGGAAGTATTCCTCGATGCGCGCGATGCCCGTCAGGCCCATGTTTTGGGTAATTTCCACGGCGTTCGTGCTCCAGGGCGTGATCATTTCGCGGCGGGGGCCTACGAAACAGCCTTTCAGGTTTTCTTCACTTTCAGGGGTGGCTTCTCCAAAAAGCCAGCAGAGCTTGTCGCTGTCTGCCTTCGAGATGGCGTGTTCGCTTGCTACGGCAATCACGCTTTTCTGAGGAGTTCTGTAGAAAGAAATCATATTTTTATAGCGCTATAAATGATGATAATAATCGTTGTCGTTGCAGGCTTGGAGGTGAATGCGTATCCTCCGGCCTTTCGTGTTGCAAAGATAGTGTAAACGGAGAGAAATACAAAGACGAAAACAGAGTTTTTGACTTTATTGTTTTCGAGGAATTATTTACTTTTATCTAGTGAGGATTGAATAGGTGTTCGTGGTGGTTCGATTGGTTTGAAAATCGAGTTATTTAGTTGTTTGAATTTATATGTAGGTGTTGTAAAACAAAAGAAGGTGTGTCAAAAAGCACACCTTCTTTGTTTAGCACAAAGCCCCGACTTTCACAAGCTGGGGCTTTGTTATTACCTAAAGATTTTGTATCTTTAAGCCTAAAGATTTATACATATGGCAAAGATACATTTTCGTCCCTACACTCCCAACCAAACGGTACTATTTCCGCAAAGAATCGATGAAGATATTGCAGAAAACGATCCTATACGCATGGTTGACGCTTTGGTTGAAAGCCTGAATCTTGAAGGTTTCAGGAAGTTATACAAAGAATGCGGCCGTAGTCCTTACCATCCCAAGATGATGCTAAAGGTTATCTTGTATGCCTATATGAACAATATATACTCCTGCCGGAAAATAGAAAAGCTCCTTCGTCGTGATATCCATTACATTTGGTTAGCCGGTTATGAGAAACCGGACTTTATTACTATCAACCGTTTCCGTAATCGGGTGAAGAAGGAGATCAACGAAGTGTTTACCCAAACCGTACTTCTGCTTTCATCCAAAGGTTTCATCAGTCTGAATGTGGAATATATTGACGGAACAAAGATTGAGTCCAAGGCCAACAAATATACTTTTGTATGGCGGAAGAGCGTTGAGCGAAACCGTGAACGACTGATGAAGAAAATCAGTGTTTTGTTAAGCCAAATAGATGACGTCATCGCTCAGGAAAAAGCTTCGGAAAACAACGAGGAAATTGAGTTTACTCCTTCCATGCTGACAGAAATGGCGGGAGAATTACGCACTGCTCTTGAACAGACTTCAGAACCATCCACGAAAGAGCAGAAATCTGCGCTGGGAAAGAAACGCAAGCAGCTGAAAGAACTGGAAGCACATAGAGATAAGCTTCAGGAATACAATAACCATCTGGACAATCTTCAGGACCGCAACTCTTATTCCAAGACAGACAAAGAGGCCACTTTTATGAGAATGAAGGAGGATGCCATGCACAACGGTCAGACAAAACCAGGATATAATCTTCAGATTGCTACGGAAAATCAATTCATTATCGATTATTCTCTTTTTCCGAATCCGACTGACACCTTGACGATGATTCCCTTTCTGAAGTCCTTTGACGACAGATACGGCCGTTTGGCTCATACGGTGGTTGCTGATTCCGGTTACGGATCAGAAGAGAATTACCACTTTATGTCGGAAAACGGGATGGAAGCATACGTCAAATACAATTGTTTCCACATGGAGCAGCGGCCAAGATTTAAACCGAATCCTTTTAAAGCCGAAAACTTTTTCTACAATGAAGAACAGGACTACTGCGTCTGTCCAATGGGACAAAAGATGCAGAGGGCAGGTACCAGGCATACGAAAACCGAATCCGGATATGTAGTCGAATATGCCAGGTATAGGGCTGTCAGATGCGAAGGGTGTCCGTTAAGATGTCTGTGTTTTAAAGCTAAAGGAAACAGGACGATAGAACTGAATCACCGACTCAGGATATACAAACAGAAAGCCCGGGAACTTCTCTGTTCCGAAGAAGGACTGAAACACAGAGGGCAAAGGTGTATAGAACCGGAAGCTGTATTTGGACAGATAAAATTCAACATGAACTACAAGCGCTTCCGTCATTTTGGAAAGGACAAGGTCCTTATGGACTTTTCCTTCCTGGCCATCGCCTTCAATATAAAAAAGATGTGTACCAAGATGAATAAAGAGGGGATAAATTGGCCAATTAAACACCTTTACGGCCTTATTACCACTCATTTAAGCTATTGGGAACAAAATATCGAGATTATCTTCAGAATATCGCTGCTTGAAAAAGTTAACAACGCTCTTATCGTTGATAAAGAAAAGAGGGTGAATCGCGTATTACGACACACCCTCGACGGTTAAAATGATACATGAACATAAAGAGCATTTTGAAACTTGCAGGAGTAAACAGTACATTTTCAATAAATTGGGTAAATGCAGCAAGAGGCTGTATAAACATTCTAAGATAGGCAACCTTTAAGGCAGGGCATTTATTTATTTTTTCACGCATAATGTTTACCAAACGCTTGTCACACATCTACCTTCATGGACCATTATCAGGCATTTAAGTAGATGAGTAGGTTTCCGGACCACCGGAAAGAGGCTCAGACAACGTCTATAAGACCCGAATACTTCAAACATAAGAGCTTCAATGTTCCGGCTATTTTAGCAAGACAAACGTGCGGACGGACTTCTCCTAAAAAATAAAAGAATATGTTTCCCCACGTCATGTAAAAGTCGTACTTTTGCCACATGTTTTATCATATCCCTACGGGAAATTACACCATATTATATATTATAACACTATGGCAGAACTGAAAAACGAAGAAACAAGCGAAAAGAAAAGCTTGAACTTCATTGAGCAAATTGTAGAAAACGACTTGAGCAACGGTAAAAATGGAGGCAGAGTGCAGACACGCTTCCCGCCGGAGCCTAACGGATACCTGCACATCGGACATGCCAAGGCCATCTGCCTTGATTTCGGCATCGCAGCTGCTCACGGAGGCGTATGCAACCTGCGCTTCGACGACACCAACCCCACCAAGGAGGACGTGGAATACGTCGAGGCCATCAAGGAAGACATACGCTGGCTGGGCTACCAGTGGGGACACGAATACTATGCCTCCGACTACTTCCAGCAGCTGTGGGACTTCGCCATCCGCCTCATCAAGGAAGGCAAGGCTTACATCGACGAACAGTCGTCTGAAGAAATAGCGGCACAGAAAGGTACACCGACCCAGCCGGGTACGGAAAGTCCTTACCGCAACCGCCCTATTGAAGAAAATCTGGAGCTGTTCCAAAAGATGAACAGTGGCGAGGTAGAAGAAGGTGCCATGGTGCTGCGCGCCAAGATAGACATGGCCAACCCCAACATGCACTTCCGCGACCCCATCATCTATCGTGTAGTGAAACATCCGCACCACCGCACGGGTACGAAATGGAAAGCCTATCCCATGTATGACTTCGCCCACGGCCAGAGTGACTTCTTCGAAGGCGTGACCCACTCGCTCTGTACATTGGAATTTGTGGTACACCGCCCGCTCTACGACCTCTTCGTCGATTGGCTGAAAGAAGGCAAGGATCTGGACGACAACCGCCCGCGCCAGTACGAATTCAACAAACTGAACCTGAGCTACACGCTGATGAGCAAGCGCAACCTGCTGACGCTCGTCAAGGAAGGCCTGGTGAACGGCTGGGACGATCCCCGCATGCCGACCATCTGTGGTTTCCGCCGTCGTGGCTATTCGCCAGAGTCTATCCATAAGTTCATCGACAAGATCGGTTACACCACTTACGACGCTCTCAACGAGTTCGCCCTGCTGGAAAGTGCCGTTCGCGAAGACCTGAACGAACGTGCCACTCGTATTTCAGCCGTACTGAATCCTGTGAAGTTGGTTATCACCAACTATCCCGAAGGACAGGTGGAGGAACTGGAAGCCATCAACAACCCCGAACGTCCTGAAGAAGGCAGCCATACCATCGAATTCAGCCGTGAGCTGTGGATGGAGCGCGAAGATTTCATGGAGGACGCCCCGAAGAAATATTTCCGCATGACCCCCGGCCAGGAAGTACGCTTGAAGAATGCCTACATCGTGAAGTGCACAGGTTGCAAGAAGAACGAGGCAGGCGAAGTGGTGGAAGTCTACTGCGAATACGACCCTGACTCAAAGAGCGGTATGCCAGGCGCCAACCGCAAGGTGAAAGGCACCCTGCATTGGGTGAGCTGTGCCCACTGCCTGGAAGCTGAAGTACGCCTGTACGACCGTCTGTGGAAAGTGGAAAATCCTCGCGACGAGCTGGCTGCCATCCGCGAAGCCAAGAACTGCGACGCCCTGACAGCCATGAAGGAAATCATCAACCCCGATTCGCTGAAGGTATTGCCCTGCTGTTATGTCGAAAAGTTTGCTGCCGGCATGAAGCCCCTCACTTATCTGCAATTCCAACGCATCGGCTACTTCAACGTCGACAAGGATTCTACAGCAGAAAAGATGGTCTTCAACCGCACAGTAGGCCTGAAAGACACTTGGGGCAAAATAAACAAATAAAAAAACTGATACACACATACGATGAGTAACAAGAACCTGCTGTCGGGCAAAGACAAGGCATTGGCTGAACTGGTGGAAAGCTACGAAACGGCACGCGACCAGCACATCTCCATCTACATGGATGCAGAAGACCTGGCCGATATTGCCGAATGGTACGACCGCAACAGTAAGTTCGACGACGCAGCCGAAGTCATCGCGTATGGGCTGAAGCTCCACCCTGGCAACACCTCGTTGCTGGTGGAGCGCAGCTACTTACATCTGGATCTGTACGAGCTGGAAGACGCAAAGCAGGCTGCCGCAGAAATAACCGAAGAACGCCCCGACGTCACCATCCTACGCGCCAGACTGTTGGTGGAAGAAGGACGCATAGAGGACGCCGAACTGCAACTGGACATGCTGGAAGACAAATACAGCAAGGAAAACATCATCGATGTGGCTTACATGTACCTTGGAGCCTATCAGTACGACCAGGCAACGGAATGGCTTTCGCACTGGCGATGGGACAAAGAAGATACAGAATACTGCTGTATCATGGCTGACAGCCTGCTCGACCGGAAAAACTATGCAGAAGCTCTGACTTACTATAATAAGCTGATAGACAATGATCCCTATCATCCACAATACTGGATGGCAGCGGCACGTTGCTATATGGGCATGCAGGAATTTGGAAAAGCCATTGACGCCTGCGACTATGCCCTGCTGGCTGATGACGAACTAGGAGAAGCTTACGTCATTAAGGGTTACTGCTTTCTGGAGCTTGGCAACGACGAAGAAGCCGTCAAGTGCTATGAACAGGCCGTCAAGTTCCACAGTATCGCTCCTGCCTATCTGAACTCAATGGTAGGGCAGATCAAGCTGGAAAAAGAAGAATGGGAAAAAGCCTATAACGAACTGGATCTTGCCCTGCAACAGGAAGAGGACTTGAAAGACCCTATTACACGTTCATCCCTCTACGCCGGCATGGCCATCTGCATTTATAAACTTGGCAACGAAAAGTACGAAGGACAGGCACTCGATTACTGCCACAAAGCCATTGACATCGATTACCTCAATGTAGACGCCCATTTGTTGGGAGGCCTAATCTATGCACAACGTGGCGAAAGGCAAAAAGCCGTTGACATGTGGGAAGAAATAGGCAGCTATGACAATACGGCCGATACATGGTCAGAAATAGCCGCTTATAGCACCGAAGCAGGTATGTACCGCTATTCTGTCAGCGCTCTGGAACATATCGAACAGTGGAAACCTGACTATCCGAACCTGTACCAGCGACTTACCATGTCATGTATCCTGTCTGGCGAAACAGAGAAAGCCCGACACTACAACCAACAGACAGAAAGCCCCATGAACGAAAAATACATGGAAAATCTGCAAACGCTGATGGAGAAAATGCCCGATGGAGAGACCGTACAGGTAATGAAAAACTACCTGACAGAACCTATCCGACGAAGAAAAGGATAATTTTTACAAAAAAACTCTACAAAATGAAATTACAAGCAATATGGAAAGAAAACTGAAAGACTACGCATTCATCGCACTGAAAGGTATGGGCATGGGAGCAGCCGACGTCGTACCGGGTGTCTCAGGCGGTACCATCGCCTTTATTGTAGGCATCTACGATGAACTGATAGAAACGATCAAGAGTATTAATATGGAAAGTCTCCGCCTGTTTTTTACAGGAAAATGGGGACAGTTTTGGAAGAAAATCAATGGGAATTTTCTGTTCTCACTTCTGCTGGGAATTGGCATTAGCGTCTTTTCGCTCGCAAAAGTCATAACTTGGCTACTCACTACCCATCCCATTTTGGTATGGGCATTTTTCTTCGGCCTGGTACTGGCATCTACTTGGTTCGTAGGGAAAGACATCAAAGGGTGGAATTGGAAAACTGTCATCGGATTCATCATTGGTGCCATTGTAGCTTACTACATAACCGTTGCTACTCCCGCAGAAACGTCGACCCATCCGCTGTTCATCTTCCTGTGTGGAGCTATTGCTATCTGCGCCATGATTCTTCCAGGCATTTCAGGAAGTTTCATTCTGGTGTTGTTAGGTAAATATTTCTATATAATGGAAGCGGTAAAGACGCTCAATATCACGACCTTGGCCATTTTTGCAGCAGGTGCATTCATCGGTATCACCAGTTTCTCACGTCTGTTATCGTTTGCCTTGAAGCATTTCCGCAACATCACCTTAGCCGTTCTGACAGGCTTCATGCTGGGTTCACTCAACAAAGTATGGCCATGGAAAGAAATAGCCGACAACACTCATGGCATGCCTATCGAAACCAACATCTTGCCCAATGCCTACATTGGCGAGGCAATAGCACTGATGGTAGTAGGCTTCCTCATGGTCTACTTCCTTGAAAAACTATCTAAAAAAGCTGATCAATAAAGAAAAACGAACCTTTTCGCATTTATTCCACAAAATAAAGGGTGTATCTCTATCAAGAAGTCTCAACCTTCTTGGAAAAGGATACACCCTGTTTTTTTAGAAAAATTACTTCAAAACTTCCAAAGCTTTGTCATAATCAGGTTCCTGTGTAATTTCAGGTACCAGCTCCGTATAAGCCACCCGACCGTCCTTACCTATAATAACGACAGCACGTGCCAGCAGTCCGGCCAACGGACCATCGGCCATACATACACCATAATTCTCATCAAAATCGGAAATACGGAAATCGGACAATGGAATGACATGTTCAATGCCTTCCGTTGTACAAAAACGTGCATGCGCAAAAGGCAGATCTTTCGAAATAGCCAATACAATCGTATCAGGCAAAGAAGCTGCTAATTTATTAAACTTACGAACTGAAGTTGCGCAAACTGCCGTATCAAGACTTGGAAAAATATTCAATACCACATTCTTACCACTCAAATCTTTTAACGAGAAAGTTGACAAGTCTGTTTTTACTAATCCGAAATCGGGGGCTACAGTGCCCACCTGTATAAACTCACCGATCAATCTCACCGGCTGTCCTTTGAAATTTGTTGTTGCCATAATTTTCTTTTCCTTTAAAATTCTTCTTGATAACAAACAAAAGTAAGAAAAAGTTTGGAAGCACCTATTTCAATCATGTTAAAAGAATGTTTCGTCCCGTTCTTATTCCACCCGTCCACAACAATAACTATAACAGAAAATCAGACACTCTGCGCAAATCTTAAACCTTATCTTGCATTCTTCATTTGAAAAGTTTTATCTTTGTGGGGAATTAACCGACCAATTTTTATTGATAGAAAACTAAAAGACTGAAAATTATGGCAATGCATACATGGTTCGAATGCAAGATTCGATATGAAAAAACAATGGAAAACGGCATGAACAAGAAGGTTACGGAGCCCTATCTGGTAGATGCACTCAGCTTTACCGAAGCCGAAGCACGTATCATCGAAGAGATTACTCCTTTCATCAGTGGTGAGTTCACTGTAGCCGACATCAAGCGTGCCAACTATAGCGAACTTTTCCCCTGCGATGAAGAAGCTGCCGACCGCTGGTTCAAATGCAAGCTCATTTTTATCACACTCGATGAAAAGAGCGGTGCAGAGAAAAAAACATCTACGCAAGTATTGGTACAAGCCGCCGATTTGCGCGATGCCGTAAAGAAACTGGATGAAGGGATGAAGGGCACCATGGCCGATTATCAGATAGCCTCTGTGGCCGAAACGCCACTTATGGACGTGTATCCTTACAGCGCTGAGCCCGACGACAAGCCGGAAGTATAAAAAACAAGAGAAAATATGATTGGAGAACGCATCAAAGAAATACGGAACGAACTGCCCGAAGGCGTACGGCTGGTAGCCGTATCGAAGTTCCACCCGAACGAAGCCATCGAAGAAGCTTATCGGGCAGGACAACGTATCTTCGGCGAAAGCAAGGTACAGGAAATGACGGCCAAATATGAAAGTCTGCCGAAAGACATTGAATGGCATTTCATCGGCCACCTGCAGACCAACAAAGTGAAATACATCGTGCCCTACGTAGCACTGATTCACGGCATCGACTCCTACAAGCTCCTGGCAGAAGTAGACAAACAAGCAGCCAAAGCCGGACGCAGGGTGAACTGCCTGCTCCAACTGCACATCGCCCGCGAAGAGACCAAATTCGGCTTCAGCTTCGACGAATGCCGCCAGATGCTGGCCGAAGGCCAGTGGCGTCAGTTGCAGCACATCCGTCTGTGCGGGCTCATGGGCATGGCCACCAACACGGACAACGTCGAACAAATCAAGGAGGAATTCCGTTCCTTAAGCAACTTCTTCCGTGAAGTAAAATCCACATGGTTTGCCGACGACGATGCTTTTTGCGAACTTTCGATGGGCATGTCGCATGACTACCACGAAGCCATTGCCGAAGGAAGCACACTGGTACGTGTAGGAAGCAAAATTTTCGGAGAACGAATTTATTAATCTAAAAAATAAAACATCATGGCAACAACGTTACAAACAACATTTGCCGGGCTTTCCCTTAGAAATCCCATTATCGTCAGCAGTTCAGGTCTGACAGATAGTGCAGCCAAGAACCAGAAACTCTGCGAAGCAGGAGCAGGAGCTATCGTACTGAAGTCTCTCTTTGAAGAGCAGATCATGATGGAAGTCTACCAACACGACGATCCTTCCATGTCACCCGAAGCTGCAGACAAACTGTCTGTCTACATCCTCCACCACAAACTAGGTGAATATCTCAACCTGATACGTGAAAGCAAGAAGGTGTGCGACATCCCCGTTATCGCCAGCATCAACTGCTATAAAGATGACGTATGGGCAGACTTCGCCAAGCAGATCGAAGAAGCCGGAGCCGACGCACTGGAGATCAATATTCTAGCTTTACAAACTGATGTACAATACACCTATGGTAGCTTTGAACAGCGCCACATTGACATCCTGCGTCACATCAAGAAAACGGTTAAAATCCCCGTTATCATGAAACTGGGCAGCAATCTGACGAATCCCGTGGCCCTCATCGACCAGCTTTACGCCAATGGAGCTGCAGCTGTCGTACTGTTCAACCGCTTCTACCAGCCGGATATCAATATCGACAAGATGACGCAGGTGGCAGGTGATGTATTCAGCAATGAGGCCGACCTCTCCAACTCGCTTCGCTGGACCGGCATTGCCTCGGCAGCAGTCAATCAGATAGATTATGCCATTTCAGGTGGCATCCACTCAGCTGAGGGCATTGTAAAATCCATTCTGGCAGGAGCCTCCGCCGTAGAAATTTGCAGTGTTCTTTACAAAGAATCATCTGCCGTCATCAATGAATACAACAAGTTCGTGGCCGAATGGATGGCAAACAAGGGCATGGAAAGCATCGCCCAGTTCAAGGGTAAACTGAACGTAGGCGATGTAAAGGGTGTGAATACTTTCGAACGCACGCAATTCCTGAAGTATTTCGCTCAACACGAATAAGTATTATCTAGCGACAATATAGAAAAAGAGGATAAAGCCGTTGGTTTTATCCTCTTTCTCTTTTCCAAAACATCCGTGAAACCAACTATCTTCCCTGTGAAATCTATCCTTCACCATAAAATACTTGAAAACAAGAACTTACAATAATGTGAAAGCGTGAAGGCTTTACGGATAGTCTCTCAAAAAACGGGCGGTGTGAAAGCAAAACCGAAGTTTCACATGTCCCTCTTTGCGTTTCCTAAACACCTACTTTGGCGCGCTAAACATGCACTTTAGCCCGCTAAACACCTACTTTAGCAGCGTAAAGTGTCACTTGGGTACTCCCGAGAATAATCTTGCAATCAGGTCAAAGTTTGTATCCCGGTAGCCGGTTTCCCAGGGAGTAGTCTCGTTGGAAGCATATCTGCTGCTCAACAGTTCTCTAGCCTGGTCCATGTTTCCATGATAAACGGCAGTACACCATTGTGCCGGTTTGCTTTCCGGGAAATCCTTTTTCCAGGAGGCAACCAGCTTGTCGGCTTCTGCCTGTTTGCCTGTGTCACGCAAAGCCAGTGCCGTCAGCAAATGCGCTGATTCGAAATTGCGGGTGGAAGTAGGATGGGAAGATACTTTGTCCAGCAGGGTTTGGGCTTTTGCCGTTTCTCCTTTCTTTTCATATACCTTGGCTTCCAGATAATCTTCCAGCCGTTTGTCTATCTGATCGTCGTAAGGTTTTCCTACACCCAGGTTTTCCGGCCATTCTTCGGAGGCTTTTATGGATTTCAGGGCTGCATCATACCGGCGTTTGCTGAACTGATCCATTGCCTGGTAGAGGTTGGCAGCACGATATACGGCCCTGCCGGCATAGGAGCCTTCGTTCGGTAACACCTGCATCTTGCTCAACAGGGAAATGCAGGAACCATACTGTCTGGTTTCGCACAGGCCGTTGGCATATTTCAGTCCGATGTAATAGTTGTCCGGATATTTCCGGATGTACTTTTTGCCGGTTTCTACCACCTTGTACCAGTTGCTTTCTGCGGTATAATAGTTCAGCAAGGCCATGCCGGCTCTCCACGAAGGATCAGTCTGCTCGGCTTTCATCAGGTCTGCCAGTCTGGCTTCGCCTTCCTTGAGCTGTGCGCGCGACAGATACAGAGGTGCATAGCCTGCATTGTCACACAGGTTCATTTCCTGGAGTGCCTTGTCCTTCTGCTGGTTGGTCCAGTATATCAGTCCCTGGTAATAGTTGATTTTCCAGTTTGCTGACTGCGATTCGGCCCAATCCAGGTATTTCAGGGTTTCCGGACGGAAGGGGAAGATATAATCCGGTGACTGGGCATTGGCCAGTTCCAGTGTTTCCCGGGCTTCCTGAGCTGCACCTTGTCTGCTCTGCAGCCAGGCTTTCTGATACAGGACTATCGGATGATTTCCGGCACAGGTGAGTAGGGCGATGGCTTCTTCCTCACATCCGGTTCTTTCATACCATTCGGCTAGTTCCAGATAAGTTTCGGCCGGCAGTTCATTACGGATCTGGGAAGCGAATGAAGCAAGTTGTTCCGGAGTATGGTTTCCGGACAGCCAGGCTTCTTCAAATCGGAGACCATGATACAAAGGCAGCTGATCCAGCACCTGGTTGACCTGTTCTTTCGCCAGCTCTGTTCTGCCAGTCTTTCTGTAAATCATTGTCAGCAACTGACGAGCATGAAGGTTCATGGCATTGTAAGTCAGACTCTTCTTTGCATATTGTTCGGCTTTGGTCCAATTCCGGTCGCAGGCATACATTTCGCCCAGCTGTTCGTAAGCGGCAGTGCGCACTGAAGCTGAAAAAGTGGCGATGGCAAAAGCAGCCTTCGCTTCTGTTGCATTGCCCAGCATGCGGTTGGCCAGTCCGTACAGGTAGTTGGATTCTCCGTCATAGGTATTCAGTCCCAAAGCCCGTTCCAGCAGGGGAATCATTTCCTGATATCTGCCTTCCCGGTAATAGAGGGAGGAAAGGCGTACCAGAGCCGGTGAGAAGTTGGCATCCTGTTCCAGGGATTTCTTCAGGTAGCTTTCTGCCTTGTCCCATACTTTCTGGTTCAGCCATTGTTCTCCCTGGGTATAAAGTCCGAAAGCTGAATTCCAGTTGAAATCTTCGGGAAGGGTCATGGGGCGCTTCAGGTCGAAGTTTTCCGGATTATCCGAGTAGACCAGAAGATTGTCTCCGATGACTACTTTCAGGTGGCCTTCGGGGATGTCTTTTCCTTTCAAGGAAGTCAGGGTGACCGGTTCCATGGCGTTGGCAGTCAGAGACAGTGTTTCCACCAGCTGCTGGTCTTTGTAGATCTTGAGATCGGTTGACAGTTTTTCCAGCGGTGAAAAGGCCAGTTTCAGCCCGTCAGCCTCACGCATTACGTGCAAGGCTCCGATGGTGCTGGCCTTGGACACTCCTTTGATTCCTTTGACTGGATACCAGTATTCAGTCCATGCATCCGTCATCTGAGGTGCGAACGAATGATGTTTGTAAGGGGTGTAGGCACTGTTGGAAGCCGGCTGGTTGAACATACGACCAGACTGCAGTTCGATGTACTGGCCGTTCTGGTCGGTCAGCAGGTCTTCCCAGATACCTCCTTCACGGGACTGTCCCCATAGGAAGATTTTCATACCCAGTTTCTCATCAAAATTGGAATGATGGATGGATCCGAAATCTTCTCCGTGCCAGTAGATGCCGTAATAATCATTGTAATATCCCAGAACGTGGTAAGACTTGGAATTGCCGAAATTATTGAAGTCATACCATCCGATGTTCCGGTTGTTTTCATCTACCGGGAACGAGGAAACCTCACCTCCGTGTCCGATGAGATGGTCGCCCGGATAACAGAACTCAGCTTTCTGGCCGACCCGATATCCGGCATTCATCCACTGGTAATAAGGCTGATCAACATCGGACTGGTTGTACCAGGTGGTGTGGGTTGTGAAGTAAGCTTTGTCCTTAGGCAGATTGACTTCCACAGTCCAGGCCGTGCGTGTCAGCCATTCGTAGGAGAACAGGTAGCAGCTTACACTGCCGTCATCTTTTTGTCTGACCAGATAATCCACAGGAGTGCTGGAGGTAGGAGCGTGTCCGATGATACCGAAATTGAACTCAATACCGCCGGAGGTCCAGGGACCTCTCATGGCGATATCACGGAATTTGGCTACTCCGTTCTTGTAGATAAAGTCTTTACCGGTGGTCTTGTCCACGGCTCCCCATATCTTTCCGCCTACTTCCGGAAAGAGGGTAACTTTGATATAATCATTCTCCAGTTCAACAGTCTTCCATTCACGGTTTTCACCTTTGGCCGTAAATCCGTCAAACCGGAAGTAGGGGTAGAACAGGTTGGAAGGAGTTGCTACCGGATTCGGATCTGAGAATTTATAGGTTTTCAGGGTCTCTGTCTGTTCCTGAACAGATACATGCTGGGCAAATCCTTGCGGAGCCAGGCAGAAGACACAGATTGTCAGGGTTAGTATTCTGTTTTTCATGGGATAAATGGTTTTTATTCGATGGAATCCTTCGGTTATTCAATCACGATAAGCCATCCTTTTCCTTTCGGAACGGTTACGGTGTCTCCCGGTTTCCAGGTCTTTTCGGGCTGAAAGTTCTCAATAGCCGGGGCATGCAGAGATACCTTAGCCGGATCCAGACCCAGTTTAGCCCAGTCAATTTGCAGGGTGACATCTACATCGTGGTCTTCCCAGGTTGCCAGTGAGACCAGTGTCTTGGCTCCGGTTTTACGGTAAATGGTGGCGAGTGTTTTTTCTCTGCCGGTCTTGACCGGATTGTCCTTCACCCAGTAACCGATCATTTCACTGCCTTTCATTCCAAACTCATCCCAGAATTTCCAAAGAGGACGGTTGTCCACCCCATATCCCGGGTTACGTCCGGTCATGCCATACAGCATTCCGCGCCATTTGTTTCCACCTTCCCACAGCATTTCTCCCATCAGTCCGTAGGGGATACCAGATACTTCCACCATCCAAAACTCGGGCGGCATGTCATAGTCGAAATATTCGCCGAACCACAAGCGGTCCAGGTAGGGGAAGTGTTCCAGATACAGGTTTGCACTGTTGGCAAAGCCATCTTTGTCGTTAAACTGGTTGGCTGAATGCAAGTCGATCATGGCACCGGGATTGGTACGGTTCAGAATCTTGCGTACACGTTTCATGGACATGCGGTCGAAAGCCAGGTCGTCAATGTACAGTCCGTCGATACCGACATTCTTGACGAGCCAGTCCAGTCCTTCCATATAGTAATTGTGCCAGCGGGACACTCCAGTATTTACAATCGCAGCATCCTGTACATTATAGGCAAACCAGGCAGCGATGTAATCCTGGTCGTAATGTTCCTGAAGCCAAGAATATCCGCCTCCCTTACCTTTGGAGAAAATTTCTCCGTTGAGGCTTCTCAAGGCAAAGATCTCGGTACAGCTGTTTGAAAGTTCACGTACCGTATTGTAGATCTTCACTTTCATATTCTTTGCATGAGCTCCGTCAATATAAGCTTTCATTTCTCTGGTGCGCAGGAAAGGATAGTTGATAAACGGATTGATGGCATTGGCGTGATGAATATTGACTACGGTCGCTCCGAATTCATGAGTTTTGTCGATGAAGTCATATCCGTGATAATAGCGGTCCAGCCATTGCTTGTCGGGATTGATGGTACGGAACGGAGTAATCAGCACGTTGAAGTAGAAGCACAGGCGGTCACCTTTTTTGACTGTACGTTTTCCTGAATAAGCATTGATCAGGGTGTTTTTTCCTGCTGCACTCAGCTTGATACCTCCATTGCCGTTGTTACACCACGAAACCGGCATGTGCAGCGGTTTCTCGTGGTAGAAGTTCGTATTCAGCGGACGTTCGTATTTGTCGTCATAGAAACGAAGTTGCAGTCCTCCATTGACACTACCGGTCCACAGGGCATCCTGATTTTTTTCAACGCCCCATTTCCAGTCCAGATTCTGGGGGCAGTAGCCGCCTTTTTCTCCCAATCCCATCATATATTGTGCAATGTTGGGAGCCAGTTCGGTACTGAGTGCAATGTCATTTATTTCACCATCCTTGCGGGCAATAAGTACCACCTTGTATTCCATGTTTCCGTCAGACTCGATCTGGGCGTCCAGGTTCATAATGAACTGATTGTTCTGATTGGTGGCATGCCATCCCAGAGCACCGGCCTTACGTTTGGTATAGGTGAAGTCCAGGTTCTCCCAGTTTTCTCCGGTTGTGAGTTCCATCGGTCTGGACAGGATATCCAGTCCTTCTGTTCCTATTTCGGTGAGTGTTTCCTTGAAATAAGAAGTGATCTGTGCCGGGAATCCGTTGGGTTGAAGAGTCACTTTGCGTCCCAGCAGTGAAATGGTCTTGTCCTGTACATTCAGAGGAATATAGGGAGCGATTACTTCGTCATCAAAGCCGATCTGGGAGTTCAGCCAGCGCAGGCGAGAATGTCTCCAGGGTTCATTGTCTCCGTGGTTGGCAATCAGGTTGTCAGTGACATTCAGGGTCACTTTTACCTGCTTGGGCTTCATTCCTGCAGCCTGAACAGTTACTGTTCCTGTATACTGTCCGGCTATCAGCTGTTCGGGAACCATCGTTCCTACCCACAGAGCTTGTACTTTTCCTTTGGGGACGGAACAGTCTTTTTCAAACACACTTCCGGTGACATCTACACCTCCTGTGTTGAAACAGGTGAATGCAGAAGCGGGGATTGATTCGCCGGTTTGTGAATTAACCAGAGCAGAATAGGTAAGCTTCAGGTGGTTGACATCTTTGCGGGCCGCCCAAAGACCGATTTGGAAGGTGTAATATTCTCCTTTGTCTGCCGTTCCCTCAAAAGAATCATGGCGGTTGTCTTCTATCCATTTATAGGGCAGATCTGTTGTCATGCGGATTGGGTAACGCCGGTCTTCCGTAAACAGAATATAGGGATCCTCTGGTTGGGATTTCAGCAAGTCGTCTTTTTCTTTGGCAGTGGCGATCACTTCCATCGGGTAGAAAGAATGGAATTCATTGATGGCCTGGAACTGCTTGACAGTAGCCTGCGATAGTTCGGGAGCCTTTTTCCCTGTCAGGCGGTTAGCCTTTTTCCATTCGGCAGATGCTGTTTCTTCAAATCCCGGATAAGTTACGGTCGGATAATATTTGCTTCCTGAAGAAATATTTCTCAGGTAATAGATATAATAGTCCCCCGGAACGGTTTGCGGCTGAAAGACGACCTCACCTTTTTCCCGGCTGATCTGAAAGCGGCATACGTTGGTAATGCGCTTTCCAGTCTTTGCATCAATGACAATCAGATCCTTGTTTTCCGGATTGAAATCTCTCCGTCGCCATTGGATGAGAGCCAGAACAGCATCTGAAGGTTGGTCAACGGAAACCACCACTCTGTGATTGCCGAGTGAATCAGCATTCCAGACTCCGGTGCCATATAATGAAGGGAGGGGTTTTTCCTGTCCCTGAATGGGAGCTGCCAGCAGCAGGCCTCCCAATAAAAGAGGAAAAATTCGTTTCATGGTTTGTTCGTATTTAGACTTTGAGTTACTCTTTTTCTTTAGCATAAATCAGTGCGTTGAGTTCTTCCGGAGTGAGCGGCTTGATCAGTTGCTGTTTTTCCAGTTCTTCCATTTCTTTCTTGAAACGCTCTCTCATTTCGGTAGTCATTTCGTAGTTGTAGTCTCCGTAATCTCCGTATGAAAGTTTCAGGATGCGGAAGAAGCCGAACGCTTCAAAATAGGGATAAAGATTTTTTCCAGCGACCAAAGAAGCCCCCCGTACAAAATTCAGCTGAAATGGGACTACATTTTCGTGTCTGTCCAAGTCCTTCAGTTCAGGATGTTCTTTTTCGGAGTTCCTCATCTTTTCATATAAATCAGGATAGAAGTCGGGGTAACCGTTTTGAGTAAAGTAGCATTGCAATTTCCAGAACGGAACCAGGCGTTCGAAAACATCCGTTTCCAAATAACTGATTGCTTTATCCGGATTAATCTTACGGGATGAAATAATGGAGTCATTCATTCCGCCATTTCTTCGAGCAGCACTCACTGTGCCTGCCTTACTATCTTCCAAAAAAGTTTTTTCCGCATTAGCAAATGCCTTCTCTAATCTATTTTTATACCCAAAAGCTTGTGTACAATATCTTGTACAGATATTATTGCTGGTTTCCCCCAGCCCACCCCATGAGAGATAGGTTTGCAGCTGATGTACGTGTCCCACTTCATGGCTGAATCCCCAGCAGGCATCTTCGTCTTTTGTCCGCATGTGAACGGGATCGGCCACACGTTTCATGGTATCGAACTTGAAGGCTACGCCATCACCGTCGCGAAACATGTAGTATCCGTAGTTGACGCGGGCAAAGATTTTATTGTTTGTGATGTGATTGTATTTTTTCCAGCCAATGATTTCATGTTGCTTAGATACCAGCTGTTCGTAAACTTCAATCAGTTCCTTACCTTGTCCAGATGCATATTTTTTCAGGTCCTCTACCGGGTAGGCCAAGTGTATGTTACTTCCTGTTGCATCGAAAACCGGATAGACAGCGTTGGCAAGCATTCTGTCCCAATCTTCGTTTGTATTTACAGATGCATCGAAATATCCGTTGACCTCTCCAGTGATAAAATGTGCTTTAATCGTATTTTCTTTTTCCGGATTGTCAAAGTAGTAATCCATATAGGCAAGTCCTGTCCATTCAGAAGTCTTCTCTATGACGTTAATACCATTTTTAAGTTCGAACCTTTCAAAATGGAGACTCCAATCCTTATCGCCCTGATTGGGAGCAAAGAGTTCTGCGACTTTCACTCCCAGTTTACTTCCTTCCTTCAACCCATCAACAACGACAATATGTTTCCCAGGCTTAAATACAATACCTGTCACATGCTGATATGTACTGTATCCGTTTCCAATATGCAAAAGTTTTCCCAATGCTTCTGGACTATATATCGGTTTAAAGGAATTCACGCGAAACTTTGTATCATATCGCCCACTATGTAAAGCCATAGCCAAGTTCCTTAATTCTTCATTAGGGCAAGATCTGATTTTTCTTTTTCCCACTCTCTTGTTCAGCCTTGTACACAAAGGATCTGCAAACAATTCTTTTGCAACTTTCTCAAGGCTCCCCTTCTCATCACTTATGTCCTTATAGACCAGACTTTTTTCAAAATTATTCACTTTGTTCTCAAACGCCTGTTCCATGGCAAAACAGTTTAAAGTAATGCCAAAACACAATAAGAAACTTATTTTTTTCATAGATCTGTTAGAAATATTGATATTAATAAAAAATATATATACCGTTTTTTCAAATCATTTTACCTATGTAGATTTTAACAGGACTATTCAACGAACTCAATTCGGCTATCAACCTTTACAGTCCTACACGTTTTTTTCATGGATGTCACAAAATTAGCAAAAGTTTCTCACCTTCTACTGCTTTTTGACAACAAATTATACGAGAAAAGTTTTAGGGAAAGAAACAACAAGCAGTTTGATATTATCGATCAAATAACTATTTTTGTAAGTGAACTTTAAAGCTACTATCAAAAAGCACGAGATATTATGAAAAAAAATGTGAACATATATTTTACAACTATTGCATCAATATTGTATCAACTTCCGTCTTCAGCCGCTACCCCCCCGGGAAACACCTATTCCGAGCGTCCTAATTTGCTGGTGGTAATGGCTGACCAGTTTCGGGGCGATGCCTTTGGATTCAGAGGAAAAGAAGTAGTAAAGACTCCGAATTTTGATTCTTTTTCCAAAGAAGCAGTTGTGTTTACCCAAGCCGTAAGTGGATATCCGGTATCTTCTCCAGCAAGGGGAATGTTTCTTTCGGGGGCCTATCCGCATAAGAATGGAGTTATTACCAACTGCCAGTCAGAATCTGCCACTCAGAATGTTGAACTACGAGAAGATCTGACTTGTTGGTCAGATGTGCTTCAGTCGGAAGGTTACCATACTGCATATATCGGGAAATGGCATTTGGACAAACCTGTGAAGCCTTTTATCGACTGCTACAATAATAAGGGGGAAATGGCCTGGAATGAATGGTGTCCTCCTCACAGAAGACATGGTTTTGACTATTGGGTGGCTTATGGTACATACGACTGGCATCTGAAACCCATGTACTGGAATACCCAGGCCGGGCGCGAAGATTTTTATTATGTGAATCAGTGGGGGCCTGAATATGAAGCCGATCTTGCCATTCATTATCTTGACAGTATCAAGGGATCAGACCAGCCTTTTGCCATGATGGTATCCATGAATCCTCCTCATACGGGTTATGAACTGGTGCCCGATAATTATAAGGAACTATATAAAGGATTGAATGTTGATTCAGTTGTAGCCGCAATGCCGCATCTCAGGAATGCAGATCAGAAGTATGTTGATTATTTCAAGAAAAGCCTGCCTGATTATTATGCCTGCATATCGGGAGTAGATGAACAATTCGGACGAATTATTGAAGCACTCAAACGAAACGGAATGTTCGATAATACGATTGTAGTGTTTGTCTCTGACCATGGTGATTCCATGGGAATGCACGAAAATATCGGAAAGAATATTTTTTATGAAGAGGCTATGAGAGTTCCCTTCATGATTTCATGGGGAAGTAAGTTGTCACCAAGAGTGGACGAAGATCTGTTATTGTCCGTTGAAGACTTTTGTCCGACCATTTTGTCTCTGATGGGATTGGAAAATAAAATACCTCCTTCGGTACAAACCCGCAACCTAAGTAAACAAATTCAGGGCAGTCGTAAAAACATGCCGAAATATCAGTTGTATATGCGGTATAACCAAGTAAACTCAACTGGGAAAAATCCAGATACAGGCGCAAGAGGTATACGTAACGAACAATACACATACGCCGCCAAATTCAAGAAAGGAATCATTACTGAAGAATATCTTTTTGATCGAAAAAACGATCCTTATCAGATGAATAATCTAGCTGACAAAGAAGTGAAACTGGTAGGTAAATTCAAAAAGATACTGACTAAGATGCTGGTGGATGTAGAGGATCCTGCATATACAGTTTTTTCCCGTCCCTAAAACTAAAAAGAAAGTATCCAAACTCAGCTCCTGTAAAAATGAGTTTATAGTCTGAGGATAACGCTATTAAAAATAGAGTGCCCTAAAAGTTAATATCAACTTTTAGGAGCACTCTACAATTTTAAATTGCCTATTGTTTAACACTCTCTTGTAGAATTTAAAGCTACATCAAGTTACTGGCCAATTCGCTCAATTCGCTGCGCTCGCCTTTCACGAGATTGACGTGGGCAAAGAGGTTTTGGTCACGCATACGGTCGATCATATATACAAGACCGTTGGACTGACTGTCCAAGTAAGGCTGGTCTATCTGCTGAATATCGCCCGTGAACACCATCTTCGTCCCCTCGCCCGCACGGGTAATGATAGTTTTGATCTCGTGAGGTGTCAAATTCTGCGCTTCGTCAATGATACAGTAGGTTTCACTCAGGCTTCGACCACGAATAAATGCCAGGGCTTCAATAACGAGTTGATCGCTCTTTTGCATATCTTCCAGGCGTTTCACTTCACTGGAACTGGCAGCAAACTGATGCTTGATGACATTCAGGTTATCGAACAGAGGTTGCATGTAGGGAGCAACCTTTTCATTGGCATCACCTGGTAAAAAGCCGATGTCCTTGTTGGACAGGGCCACAATGGGACGAGCCAACAGAATCTGTTTGTATTCGTTCATCTGCCGTAAAGCAGCGGCCAAAGCCAGCAAAGTCTTTCCCGTACCTGCCTTACCCGTCAGCGCTACAAGCTTGATGTTTGGATCATTTAGCACCTCGAAGGCAAAGCTTTGTTCGGCATTGCGCGGCTCAATGCCATAGTTCTTCGACTTGTTGACACGACATACTGCATGGCTGAACGGATTATAGCGGGCCAAAACACTGTTTCGGTCGCTTTTCAGCACGAAGCATTCGTTGGGATGAATAATGTCCTTGAAAGGAAACTCGCTGATATCGATACCTTCTTTCGAGGAATAAATGTTGTCGATCAGCGTAGGATCTGTACCTTCAAACACTTCGTTGGACTTTTCAAAGATATCCACATTAAGTACTTTGTCAGTAATGTAGTCCTCACAAAGAATGCCGACAGAACGAGCCTTCATCCTCAAGTTGACATCCTTAGTGACAAGGATAGACTTCATCTTGGGATACTTCGTCATCAACCAGTCGGTCACAGCCAAAATCTGATGGTCAGGTTTGTGCTCAGGGAAAGAATCGTACACACGTTTGGACTCTACATTGCCAGTCACAACAAACAATTTTCCCAATCCTTCCCCCAAAGGAGCCCCTTTCGTAAACAGATTATCATCAGTAATTTCATCTAACTCGCGAACAAACTCACGGGCATTGTAATTGATCTGCTCATTGCCTTTCTTAAACTTATCCAGTTCTTCCAACACGACAATGGGAAGATAAATGTCATTCTCCTGAAAATTTTTCAGACACTTGTAATCGTGCAGAATCACATTCGTGTCGATTACGAAATTTTTCTTTGCTCCCATACTCATTAGATTTAAATAGTACGTATCTTTGTTGCCTTTAAAGATAACAAATTAGTAAATAGAAAGGATTTGTTTCCCGTTAAATATTTCAAATGATGGACTATCAGAGCACATTATCTTACTTATATAACAGTGCCCCCCTGTTTCAGCAGGTAGGAAGCGCTGCCTACAAGGAGGGATTGGAGAACACCCTCATCATGGACGAACACTTTGGACATCCGCATCGACGCTTCCGCACCATCCACGTAGCGGGCACCAATGGCAAAGGTTCCTGCTCGCATACCTTAGCTGCCATCCTGCAGGAGAGCGGCTACCGTGTGGGGCTCTATACGTCGCCCCATCTGGTAGACTTCCGCGAACGCATCCGTGTGAACGGACAACCCATCTCAGAAGAATATGTCGTGGACTTCGTAGAAAAGGAACGGACCTTCTTCGAACCGCTCCACCCGTCGTTCTTCGAACTGACCACCGCCATGGCTTTCCGCTACTTTGCCGACAAACAGGTGGACGTGGCTGTCATCGAGGTAGGTCTGGGCGGACGATTGGACTGTACTAACATCATCCGACCCGATTTGTGTATCATCACCAACATCAGCTTCGACCACATGCAATTCCTAGGCCACACGCTGGCACAGATAGCAAGCGAAAAGGCGGGAATCATCAAGGAAGGCACACCTGTAGTCATCGGCGAAACTGCACCAGAGACAAAGCCAGTTTTCCTAGCCAAAGCAACCACAATGCACGCGCCCATCTACTTTGCCGAAGACTATGACCGCGAAGACTATCCAGGCATTGAATTCGAACTAAAAGGCCTCTATCAAAAGAAGAACAAACAGACAATACTTACCGCTCTCCCCCTGCTGAAGGAGGCCGGTTACCGCATCGATGGCACCAGCGTAAGGAGCGGATTCGCGCATGTCACCCGTCTGACGGGACTCATGGGACGCTGGCAAAAGTTGCAGGATGCTCCTACCCTAATCTGCGACACAGGACACAACGTGGGTGGCATCCGCTACATTGTGGAGCAACTCAAACAACAGACTTACCGCCGCCTGCACATCGTCATGGGCATGGTGAACGACAAGGATATCCGCGGCGTACTGGCACTGCTACCACGTGAGGCCGTCTACTATTTCACCCAAGCCAGCGTGAAGCGTGCCCTGCCCGCCGAAGAAGTGAAAAGACAGGCCAAAGAGGCCGGATTACAAGGAGAGTGCTACCCCGATGTACCTGCCGCTGTCAGAGCTGCACAAGAAAAAAGCCTCCCCGAAGACTTCATCTTCGTGGGAGGCAGCAGTTTCATTGTGGCCGACCTGTTAACGCACCGCGATGCACTCAATCTCCACTAAAGCATCCTTGGGTAATGCCTTCACGGCTACCGCCGAGCGGGCTGGGAAATCGCCCTCAAAATAAGTGGCATATACCGAATTCATGTCAGCAAAGAGAGACATATCGGCCAGAAAAACGGTAGTCTTCACGATATTGGCCATGCCCAAGCCTGCTTCCTCAAGAATGTGCTTCACATTCTCCAATGACTGGCGGGCTTGCGCAGCAGCCCCTTCAGGCATTACGCCTGTAGCTGCATCAATGGGCAGCTGACCTGATACAAACACCATTCCATTGGCCTCAATAGCCTGACTGTAAGGTCCGATGGCACCAGGTGCTTTCGGACTACAAATTACTTTCTTCATGTTGCTTTCAATTTTTAATTCTAATCTTACCTTTATTTTTCTCCAGTTAGAAAAAAAATTTTCTCTAACTGTGCAGTATTTCTTCTCCAACTGCATTTATAATAGTGAATGCATAAAGCAATATTCACTCATAACCTTTTTTTCATACCTAGACTTAACTAAGAAGGGGGAAAAGCCCCGAAAGAGGATGCGCCAAAAGCGCATCCTTTTTCTTTTCTTGCCAATCTAGCCTATTTACAATTCTTCTCAATCAAAACATCGACATTAGGATCACCCAATTCTTTTGCTTTAGCAAAGCTTTCACAAGCAGCAGCATTCTGCTTCATTTGTATTTGAGCAATACCTATTAAGCGATAAGCTTCAGCATATTTGGGATCTATCTCCAAAGCCTCCTTCAGAATCTTTACAGCTTCTTCATTACGTCCTACTCGTATATTGACAACAGCCAACTCAGCACGATAGGTCAAATCCTTCGGATTCAGCTCGATTGCTTTCGCCAAATCATCGAGAGCACGCTGGTATTGACGTGCTTTCAAGGCTGCCTGCTCACGATAGTAATAGAACACATCGTTCACATTACCCTTCACTGCATCATAATATGCGTCATAATCAAGCATGGCATTACGTGCTTTTCCAACCTTCATCAACGCCTGAGCACGCTCCAACAAATAAGGAGCAGCCTCTTGTGTATAAGGTTTGTTGAATCGAGCGACACAACTGTCAATCACGACCAGAATCTCTTCGGGCGATGCTCCCATTGCTTCCTTTATCTTAGCTGTAGTAAAGAGTGTGGCGGCCGATCCAAGCTCGGACTGATTCACCTTCTCATAAGCTTGCAAAGCACCTGCATAATCGGCTTTAGCATAAAGAATATCCCCTTCTGTCTGTACATAAACTGGCAACGGTTGAATCGCAATAGCCTGACGGATTTCATCCAAAGCCTTGTCAAACGACCAATCTTCATAAGGTTTCTCGGAATGAGAAAGAATATAATTGTAAATTATCTTAGCACGGCTAAAAAGGACATCGTCCTTCTTTGCTGCCACTTTCAAGGCTTGATCCAAGTCTTCAACCACGAGCTTCATGGAAGCCTCATCGTCCGACGCGAATAAACGTTGTGACGCACGACGTAAGTAACCATCAGAACTATTCGGATACTGACGGATAAAGTCCTCTAATACTTCCATATACTTTTCTGGTGAAAGCTGTGAGGATGCCATATATAAAAATATGAGCGCCTCTTCTTCTGTCTCAGGCAGTGCTTTCTTGATACCAATATCCTTCAAAGCCATATCACTATAGGACAAAGCAGCAATTTTTTGTGCCATCACATAATTGGCATCTACTGCATAACAGATGCTGGCTGTATCCTGTCCCGAAGCTTTCTGCGCTAAACCGAAAACATTTCCCTCCATTGTCATCAGCGGACAGCTAACCATCTTGTCCTTTAACTTCATATCAAGCGTATAGTATGAATAGTTTTCGGCCACCTTATCTACAGCTTTCACTTTACCGGCTGTATAGACGCGACTTTTTTGAGTGGAATATGGTAACAAATAAACCTCACTGCCCACAACGGGAGCCGAAGCAGCAAGCGCCAAAGCGGGTACTTTCTTCTCTGTAATGCCTACCTTGAACTTCACAACATCATACATATCGTCAGCACCCATAATGGCGTCGACCGGCATCTCCTTGCCTTCGTAATTAATGATGACGGCACGACGCGCACCCTTGAACAAGGAATAGTCCGACATGGCCACTCCGTCTTCACTCACAAAAAATCCGTTGCCCGTGTTCAGCATTTTGTCGTCCTTGTCATAGGTCACGATAGAGAATACGGCACGCTTGGCCTTATCCACCCACTTGGGTTGGGAAAAAGCCCATTGAGCCACCAGTGAGATGGCAAACAACAATAGTATTTTCTTTTTCATCAGCATATAATCAGTTAATTCGTTGTTTTACTGCTTCATATATCAAAATACCCGCCGCTACGGATACGTTGAGCGACTCGATGGTACCCAGCATCGGGATCTTCACCCACTCGTCGCACAAGGCCAGGTTTTCGTAGGAAACGCCCTTGTCTTCGGCTCCCATAATAATGCACATCGGGCCGGTATAGTCGGCCTTCGTATAGTCGTAGTCGCCCTTCTCGGTAGCGGCCACGATATGGAAACCGCTGTTCTTGAGGTATTGCAAGGTTTCCTTCAGGCTCTGCTCACGACACACGGGCAGGGTATGCAGGGCGCCGGCCGAGGTTTTCATGGCATCGGCATTCACCGTCACGCTGTTCCTGGCAGGGATGATGACGGCATCGACCGCCGCACACTCGCAAGTACGGGCGATGGCGCCGAAGTTGCGTACGTCCGTCACGCCGTCGAGCATCACGAAGAGCGGATTCTTGCCCTGCTCGAAGAGGAAGGGTACGAGGTCTTCCGTCTTCTGGTAGGTGACGGCCGAAACGAAAGCCACCACGCCCTGATGATTCTTGCGCGTAATCTTGTTGATGCGCTCCACAGGTACCCGCTGAACGGGTATCAGTGTTCCCTTCAGTGCGGCAAACAGCTCCTTGGACAAGTCGCTCTGTATGTCTCTCTTCACCAGTATCTTGTCGATGTCCTTACCGGCCTGTATGGCTTCTATCACGGCACGGACACCAAAAATCATTTCACTTTTGTCTGTCATTCGTTTATCTTATTAGTTTATTTATCCAGTTTCAACAAAGCGCGGGCATTGTTTAGCGCGGCCTCGGTCAGGGTGGCTCCGCTCAGCATGTGGGCCAGTTCCTCCACCCGTTCGTCGTCGGTCAGGCGACGGATGTGGCTGCTCGTCTCCACCTCGTTGTCTTCCTTATATACTTTATAGTGGGCACGCCCGCGCGCGGCTATCTGCGGCAGGTGGGTGATGCTGATGACCTGACGGTCGTTGTCGCCCATTTCCTGCATAATGTCAGCCATGCGGTCGGCAATCTCGCCTGACACGCCCGTGTCGATTTCGTCGAACACGATGGTGGGCAACTTGACGGCTCCGGCTATCATGGCCTTGACGGACAGCATGACACGCGCTATCTCACCCCCCGAAGCCACGGACGAAATGTTCTGCAACACCCCGTTCTTGTTAGCCGAGAAGAGGAAATTCACCGTATCTGCTCCATGCACGCCCGGCTCCTTGCGTACGCCCATCTCCACCTGAAAGCGGACATTGGGCATGCCCAGCGGCACCAGCCGTGCGGCCATCTGCCGCTCCACTTCGCGAGCGGCACGGGTGCGCGCTTCGGTCAAGACCTGTGCCTGTGTGGTGACCTGGCTGAAGAGTTCCTTCACCTGCGCTTCGAGGCGGGCGATGTCTTCGTCGGACGACGTGATGGCCGAAAGTTGCAAAGCATAGTTTTCCTGCAAGGAAAGCAGTGCTTTGACCGTATCAACACGATGCTTTTGCTGGAGCGAATAAATGAGATTGAGGCGGGCGTTCACTTCGTCGAGGCGGGCGGGATTGAATTCGACTTCTTCTTCCTTGTCGGCCACCTCCTGCGAGATATCCTTCAGCTCGATATAGACACTGTCCAGACGGTCGGCCAATTCGCCCGCAGGAGCAAAGACCGAGCGCAAGCCCATCATCGTATTTTGGCAGTCCTTCAAGGCTTCGAGCACACCGCCTTCGTCGGCGTTCAGCGCCTGTCCGGCTCGATAAAGTCCGGCCTTGATGTCTTCGGCATGGGTCAGCATCTCCGCTTCCTGCTCCAGCTCTTCCTGCTCACCGTCGGTAAGGTTGGCCTCCTCCAGCTGCTCCAGCTGGAAGCGGATGTAGTCTTCGTCCGCACGACTCTGCTCGGCACGAGCCACAAGCGCCTCCAGGTCCTGACGGGCCTGCCGCCAGTCGTTGTACAACTTCTGATAGGCGGCCAGCTCGGCATCGTCGTGCGCCAGCAGGTCGAGCACGTTCAACTGGAAGCCCTCCTTGTTGAGCAAGAGGTTCTGATGCTGGGAGTGGACGTCGATGAGCAGCTCGCCCAGTTCCTTCATCTGTACCAACGAAGCAGGCGTGTCGTTGATGAAGGCACGGCTCTTGCCCGAAGCATAGAGCTCGCGGCGCAGGATGCACTCGTCTTCGTACTCCAGTTCGTTGGCTTCGAAGAAAGGTTGCATGCCATAGGCCGACACGTCGAAGTGCGCCTCAATGATGCACTTCGAAGCCCCCTTGCGGATGGACTTCACGTCGGCACGCTGACCCAGCAACAGGCCGATGGCTCCCAAAATAATGGACTTGCCGGCACCTGTCTCGCCTGTGATGACTGAAAAGCCACTATCGAAGCCAATGTCCAGCTTCTCGATCAACGCATAGTTTTGTATGTAGAGCGAACGCAACATAGTATCTTACTCCGTTTCTATTGGTTCAATACTTCGGCCAGCCGGTCGACGATGTCGACGGCCACCTCGTCTTTGGTTTTCAGCGGATATTCCCTACGGCCTTCGGCGTCAATGATGGTCACCTTGTTGGTATCGTAGCGGAAACCTGCCCCTTTGTCGTTCAGCGAATTCAGAACGATGAAGTCCAGATTCTTGCGCTTCAGTTTGTCTTCAGCATTCTGTTGCTCGTTGTGCGTTTCGAGCGCAAAGCCCACCAAGACTTTCCGTTCGGTCGAATCGGCCTTCATCCGGCCCAATGCGGCGGCAATATCCTGTGTTGGTTTCAGGGCGAGGGTCATATCGCCCGTCTTCTCACGCTTGATTTTCTCGTCGGCCACATGCTCGGGCGTATAGTCGGCCACGGCCGCACAGAGGATGGCGGCATCGGCCTGGGGGAAGAGCGAAGTAGCAGCTTCGTACATCTGAGCGGCCGACTCCACATCGCGTCTTTCGGCCATCGGATAGCGAGTGTCGCGTTGTACAGGTCCCGTCACGAGCAGGACACGGGCGCCGCGGCTGGCGCACTCGTCGGCCAGTGCAAAGCCCATCTTACCCGACGAATAGTTGCCGATAAAACGAACGGGATCAATCTTTTCGTACGTCGGCCCTGTGGTTATCAGGATAGTCTTTCCCTTGAGGTCACCTTCCTGCGCCGCAAAGTATCGCTCCAGATGGCGGATGATGTTTTCGGGTTCTTCCATGCGGCCCTTGCCCACCAGATGGCTGGCCAGTTCGCCCGTACCCGGCTCGATGATGTGGTTGCCATAGGAACGGAGCCTCTCCAGATTCTGTTGGGTGGACGGATGGGCAAACATGTCGAGGTCCATGGCCGGAGCCACAAATACAGGCGCCTTGGCCGAGAGGTAGGTCGTGATGAGCATGTTGTCGGCAATGCCGTTGGCCATCTTGCCGATGGTCGAAGCGGTAGCAGGCGCTATCAGCATGGCGTCGGCCCAAAGGCCCAGATCCACGTGGCTGTTCCATGTGCCGTCTCGTTGGGCGAAAAACTCGCTGATGACGGGCTTGCTGGTGAGGGCGGACAACGTAATGGGCGTAATGAACTCCTTGCCCGCAGGCGTAATGACCACCTGCACCTCCGCCCCGCGCTTGATGAGACCGCGGATGATGTAGCAGGCCTTATAGGCGGCAATGCTGCCCGTAATGCCCAAGACTATCTTCTTGCCTTTCAATACATTTGCCATAAGCGTTTTCTTTTATTTCTGAGTCAGTTCGCGCAGACGGATTTTCGTCAGCATGGCCTTGGTGTTCAGTGTAAAGTCACTGTTCAATATCCAGCCGTAGTAGCCAGGATCACGTTTCAGCACCTCGGCTACAGACATGCCCTTGTACTTGCCAAAGTTGAAGACTTCGATGCCCTTATCATCGTAAACCATGCGGCCGGCAAAGTCAACATTCTTGTTGAAGCTCGAGAAGTCGGAAAGGAAATTCACGTCGTTCTGCAAGTCTTCAGGATAACGGTCGAGCTGTGCCATCAGCACTTCATAGGTAGCTCTTGTGTCGGCCTCAGCCGTATGAGCATCCTCCAGGTTCTTACCGCAATAGAACTTGTAGGCGGCAGAAAGGGTACGCTGCTCCATCTTGTGGAAGATAACCTGCACGTCGACAAACTTACGCCGGCTCAGGTCGATGTCCACCTCGGCACGGAGGAACTCTTCGGCCAGCAGGGGGATATCGAAACGGTTGGAGTTGAAGCCAGCCAGGTCGCAACCCTCGATGTCGTTGGCTACGCTACGTGCCACTTCCTTGAACGTAGGGCAGTCGGCCACATCGGCATCATAGATGCCATGTACAGCCGATGCCGCCTCGGGAATATGCATACCCGGATTGATACGCATCGTCTTCGACTCTTCGTTTCCATTAGGATAAACTTTGAGATAACAAATCTCGACGATACGATCGCTATTGATATTAGTACCAGTGGTCTCCAAATCGAAGAACACCAGTGGATTTTTCAAATTCAGTTTCATATCATTTGTTTAAAGTGAGGGAGACAAACGAACGAGTTGGCAAGCCAATAAAGCCATAGCGGAAACAGCCCGTTTCCTCAACTTTACCACTTGTCAACTCGTCCGTCCGACATCCTCGGACTGTTCTTGTTTAGTCGTTCAACATCATTGGCATCAACAACATCAGCAAGTCCTCCTTCTCTTCCTGCTCTACAGGGATGATGACGCCTGCGCGCGAGGGATCGGCCAGTTCGATAATCACTTCTTCAGCCGAAATGTTGTTCAAAATGTCCAACAGGAAAGTAGACTTGAAGCCGATACTCATATCATTGCCGTCGTACTGGCAGGTCTGTGTTTCTTCGGCCGATGTAGAAAAGTCGATGTCCTGCGCAGAAATTGTAATCTGATTGTTGCTCAGGCGAAGCTTGATAAGGCTGCTGGCTTGTGACGAAAAGATCGATACACGACGCAAGGCACCGATCAGCGACTGGCGGTCTACCGTCACTTTATAAGGATTGTTCTGCGGAATCACCGAATTGTAGTTGGGATAACGGCCTTCAATCAGGCGGCACACCATGCGATAGTTCTCCAACGTGAAAACGGCGTTGCGTTCGTCGAACTCGATCATTACCGTCCCCTGCTCACGGGCAAGCAAGTTTTTCATCAGGTTGGCAGGCTTTTTTGGAAGAATAAAAGCTGCACGCTCGTTGCCATGGGCAGCAAAAGTCTTGCAACGCACCAGCTTGTGTCCGTCGGAAGCCACCATCGTAATGTCATCGGTCGTGATGTCAAAATAAATACCATTCATTACAGGACGAAGTTCATCGTCGGCCGTGGCAAACACCGAACGGTTAATCCCATTCAGCAAGACCTCTGCATCGATTTCCACCCGTACTGCGTTGTCGCCCAACTGCGTCAGTTGCGGAAACTCGTCGGCACTCTGCCCCATCAGGCTGTATTTACCATTCTGATATTGCACGTTTATCTCCAAAGTCCCGATATTGATATCGAAAGCAAGCGGCTGTTCAGGTATTTCCTTCAGAGCATCCAGCAACGTCTTGGCCGTAACAGCAAAACGTCCGTCCGCATCACTTTCGTTCACTTCAAGGGAAGTCACCATGGTAGTCTCGCTGTCCGAAGCCGTGACAGACAAAGTTCCGTCCTGCAGGTCAAACAGGAAGCAATCCAAAATGGGCAGCGCGTTCTTCGAATTGATTACACGACTAACAGCCTGTAAATGACTGGAAAGCGCAGTGCTCGACACAATAAATTTCATATATCCGTAGTATTTAAGTTTTTTATATCAATAAGTTGAGGTTTGCAGCACAAAGTTAACAAAAGAATTTCCTACTGACAAAGAATATGGAAAGAAAAAACCAAAGATAATACTTCCTATTTTCCTAAAAAAGCGTAACTTCGCCCCATCAAAAACCAGAAAATACTATAATTACAATGGAATTTACAGGAAAAATTATTGCCATATTGCAGCCAAGAGGCGGTACGTCCAAAGCTGGCAACGAGTGGAAAGTGCAGGAATATGTCATCGAAAATCACGACCAATATCCACGCAAAATGTGCTTCGATGTATTCGGAGCCGACAAGATCGAACAATTCAATATCCAGATGGGCGAAGAACTGACCGTTTCGTTCGACATCGACGCGCGTCAATGGCAAGACCGCTGGTTCAACAGTATCCGTGCATGGAAGGTAGAACGTGTGGGCGCCGCAGCTCCTGCCGCAGCTCCAGCTTACGACATGCCCACTCCTCCGCCCGCTCCGACCGCAGCTCCAGAATTCCTGAGCAGCGACTCGACGGACGACCTGCCTTTCTGATCCCACGCAAGAACAGAAAAACAAGAATAAAGAAGAGACTCTGCCAACAGAGTTCTCTTCTTTTTTGTATCTATACAAACCATTCGACAAAGCAATACTTTCCCTTCAGGAAAACGATGCTTTCCCATAAAGAAAGCACTGTTTTATTCACGACCACACAATGGGCGGCATCCGCCACGAAATGAATCCTAACATCATTCTGCCGGCACATCCGGGTAAGCATAAAGAAGCACCAGATTGGGATAGATTACATTTTCGACACAACAGAGCTGAATAGAAAGTAGGAAATGACGAAAAAAATCGGCATGAGCCAAGAAGAAAGGTGGTAGCAAATCTCGGCTCAAATCGGGATGAAGTACCACCTCTGACATGTCTGCCATTACCAACGCCTGATAATCCGGAGCCAATTTTTCAGTTGCTATCTCATAAAACAGTTGAGATTCAAGCATGTCACCCCGTTCCAACGATATCACATAGGCAGCCAAGCTCTGTTCATCAGGCGAAAGCAATAAACTATGCTTATAAAAACAGGCATAAGTAAATGCAGGCCCACCAGTATAACCAGCTAACAGAGCCGTCAACCTATGATCAGGTAGACGGTAAAGCCTCAACCCGGATACACCTGTTGCTGCTGAAAAACTCTTATAAAAAGGATAACGTCCCTGAGAAACGGAATACAAAAGCTTTTGTAGTTCCCATTGTGCGTGAGCGACATCTTTTACAGATATGTTTAGCACGGTAAAAGGTTTCCTGGCTGCGGTGTCGTTAGAAAGGAAACCGCAAGACAACATCTGTGATCCCGCTTCCAACTGAAAGTAACTGGCCAAAGATGCATCAAAAGATCCATTGGCTGATACAACCATGGTAGAATCAGCTTGTAACCGCTTTAGGGCACATCCTACCTCAGCTTTTGATGCAGAAAGGGTCGCCACCTTATATAGGAAAGTAGAAGCTGGTAGTTTGTCACCAGAAAATCCCTCCAACGGATAAGACTCGAAAAAAGCATCTCTCAAAGGAATTCCCAGTGTATCACTACCATGGACAATGCCCGCACAATAAACTCCTTCCTCAGCAAATTTTAAATTAAACTCCAACCACAGAGATGCATCAGTAGTAAACCGGGATGCGGTTCGAACCGGCCAACGGACATAAACCGTAGTATTATTCTCTTCACGTTTTTTCTCATTTGTAAAATGAAATGTATCAAGCCGAGCAAGCGTTTTCTTCTGTTTCCACGCATCAATCACTTGCTCTACCAACCGTTTTTGGAAACTTACAACCAAAAAATCACGCTTCATCCAGACAGCCAAAAAACGCCCATCTACGAGAGGATAGACTTCTATCGTCTGCCCTCTATAACTAGATGTACGTGAAGGAAATGTTGCTGATCCACTACGACGAAGATGGTTTTCCAATAACGTACGATCACCAGTTCCCATACGACAATAAAGGACCTGATCATTTTGAAGATCAGGGTTATGAAAACTGACGACCAATTCATTCATCTCCCACCTTAAACCATGAGGTTCCTCTTCCATAAACGCACGTAAATACTTCTTTACAGAAGAAAAAAGATCGGAAGCATAGAGAAAATGCCCGTTACGGCTACATACCATGTTATCGATATCCTCAACCAATTCCGCCGCACGATCAGTTTCAAACACAGCCTCTACATCTTGTGGAATCAAAGTAAACAAATCAAAATTTCGTCGTTCCTCCACCGTATCCAAACGCATGAAAGAGTACACAGCAAATCCCGTGCAAAGAAGGACGATGCACACTATCAGGCTGACTCGTATCAAATTATTCGGCTTCATGGCTTTACGATGCTTGATTTTGCAAAAATAAACATTTCTACTAATAAAGCAAAACTATAGCCAAAAAGTTTAAAGAAAACGAGCGTTTTATCCATCTAACTCTTTCAAAACCTCCTAACAGAAGTATGTAAGTTCAATGAACAAACGCCCATTTACAACGCTTAATTTTCTTTTTTCTGATAATACCGTACGTAGTCAATCTCCATTCGTGCCGGAAAGATGGATTCATCAATCCCTATCAGGTTTAGCCTGAATGGTTTGGATAGGATTGTCACTTTCCTGCTGTCCAACCTGAAATAGTCCAAGAGGCTGTTCAGCATGGATGCCATGCGTCCTGCCGAAGTCTTTATTGTTTCCGCATGGCGCACTCGGCTATCCTTGTTGTCATCGTTCAGCAAAAGTTCGGCGTTGCCGCTGATGGCGGTCAAAGGTGTACGCAGTTCATGGTTTACGTTCTGTATGAGGTTGCGCCGCAAGCGTAGAAGTTCCTCGTTCTTGGCGTTGCTCTCCTGCAATTTTCCGATAAGCTTTTCACGCTTTTTCTTTTCGTCCGCGTTGCGTTTCAGTTCCCTATGGATGGTGAGATAGGACAGGAACAGCAGGATGATGGCTGCCGATATGGTAGCGGTGAACAGCCTGACGGATAGGCTTTGCGCCTCCGCCATCTTCCGCTCTTTCTGTATGAACGCCCCCAATGCCTGCCTGTCAAGGTCGCTGACAAGACGGTTCAGTTGGGTGTTCAATGTCCGGTTACGTATGCGAAGGCTGTCGGTGTAGGCATCCATCTCCGTCGCCTGTTTCCGTTGCAGGGCAATCAAGCTGTCGCCAAACTCGTGCAACTCTTGGGCTGAGGGAAGTACTTGTACGGTCTTTTTGCCGCCGAAGAAACCTGCGATGCCCTTTTTCTTCTGCTGTACGGTGCGCAGACTGGTCGCACGTTTCGCCACTTCGGGCAGGTGGTTCACCAAAATACTGTCGGCTTCTTCCTGCCGTTCAAATACCGACATGATATGCCGCAGATGTTCCTCCTTGCTTGCCAGTAGAGAGCGAAGAGTGTCTATCTGCGCTGGATACACATATGCTGCACAATGGAACTTCAATGCTTGTAACAGACTATCTGTACACAGACGTTGGATACGGTAATGACTACAGTCTGTTCTGTTCCAATCAATGACACTCTCTCCCAACATGGTAAGCCGAGTGATATATCGATGGACATTGTGAATATCACGTATAGCTTGCTGTACTTCGCTGTTTTGTGAATCAATTTCTGATATTCGATGTCGTTCACGTACCAGAATTGATGCCATAAAGCCGATAAGTACAATTAAGATAAAATATCCTACTAACACTTTATACCGTAAATTCATTTAAGAATCTATTATTTGAAGAGGGTGTGTCGTAATACGCGATTCACCCTCTTTTCTTTATCAACGATAAGAGCGTTGTTAACTTTTTCAAGCAGCGATATTCTGAAGATAATCTCGATATTTTGTTCCCAATAGCTTAAATGAGTGGTAATAAGGCCGTAAAGGTGTTTAATTGGCCAATTTATCCCCTCTTTATTCATCTTGGTACACATCTTTTTTATATTGAAGGCGATGGCCAGGAAGGAAAAGTCCATAAGGACCTTGTCCTTTCCAAAATGACGGAAGCGCTTGTAGTTCATGTTGAATTTTATCTGTCCAAATACAGCTTCCGGTTCTATACACCTTTGCCCTCTGTGTTTCAGTCCTTCTTCGGAACAGAGAAGTTCCCGGGCTTTCTGTTTGTATATCCTGAGTCGGTGATTCAGTTCTATCGTCCTGTTTCCTTTAGCTTTAAAACACAGACATTTTAACGGACACCCTTCGCATCTGACAGCCCTATACCTGGCATATTCGACTACATATCCGGATTCGGTTTTCGTATGCCTGGTACCTGCCCTCTGCATCTTTTGTCCCATTGGACAGACGCAGTAGTCCTGTTCTTCATTGTAGAAAAAGTTTTCGGCTTTAAAAGGATTCGGTTTAAATCTTGGCCGCTGCTCCATGTGGAAACAATTGTATTTGACGTATGCTTCCATCCCGTTTTCCGACATAAAGTGGTAATTCTCTTCTGATCCGTAACCGGAATCAGCAACCACCGTATGAGCCAAACGGCCGTATCTGTCGGCAAAGGACTTCAGAAAGGGAATCATCGTCAAGGTGTCAGTCGGATTCGGAAAAAGAGAATAATCGATAATGAATTGATTTTCCGTAGCAATCTGAAGATTATATCCTGGTTTTGTCTGACCGTTGTGCATGGCATCCTCCTTCATTCTCATAAAAGTGGCCTCTTTGTCTGTCTTGGAATAAGAGTTGCGGTCCTGAAGATTGTCCAGATGGTTATTGTATTCCTGAAGCTTATCTCTATGTGCTTCCAGTTCTTTCAGCTGCTTGCGTTTCTTTCCCAGCGCAGATTTCTGCTCTTTCGTGGATGGTTCTGAAGTCTGTTCAAGAGCAGTGCGTAATTCTCCCGCCATTTCTGTCAGCATGGAAGGAGTAAACTCAATTTCCTCGTTGTTTTCCGAAGCTTTTTCCTGAGCGATGACGTCATCTATTTGGCTTAACAAAACACTGATTTTCTTCATCAGTCGTTCACGGTTTCGCTCAACGCTCTTCCGCCATACAAAAGTATATTTGTTGGCCTTGGACTCAATCTTTGTTCCGTCAATATATTCCACATTCAGACTGATGAAACCTTTGGATGAAAGCAGAAGTACGGTTTGGGTAAACACTTCGTTGATCTCCTTCTTCACCCGATTACGGAAACGGTTGATAGTAATAAAGTCCGGTTTCTCATAACCGGCTAACCAAATGTAATGGATATCACGACGAAGGAGCTTTTCTATTTTCCGACAGGAGTATATATTGTTCATATAGGCATACAAGATAACCTTTAGCATCATCTTGGGATGGTAAGGACTACGGCCGCATTCTTTGTATAACTTCCTGAAACCTTCAAGATTCAGGCTTTCAACCAAAGCGTCAACCATGCGTATAGGATCGTTTTCTGCAATATCTTCATCGATTCTTTGCGGAAATAGTACCGTTTGGTTGGGAGTGTAGGGACGAAAATGTATCTTTGCCATATGTATAAATCTTTAGGCTTAAAGATACAAAATCTTTAGGTAATAACAAAGCCCCAGCTTGTGAAAGTCGGGGCTTTGTGCTAAACAAAGAAGGTGTGCTTTTTGACACACCTTCATTGATTTCTATGCCGCTTTTTACAGTTTCCATCCTGAGATTTGTTCCTGAATGTTCCATAGTTGGGCATACAACCCTTTAGCCTGCATCAATGTTTCATGCGTACCTTTTTCCCTTATCCGTCCGTTATCCAACACGATAATTTGGTCTGCGCCCTTAATAGTTTTAAGTCTGTGGGCAATGGCGATGACAGTACGCCCTTTGATGAGTGTGTCTATGGCTTTCTGTACTTCCACTTCATTTTCGGGGTCAAGTGAGGCGGTCGCTTCGTCAAGCAGGATGATTTGTGCGTCTTTCAGCATGGCACGGGCTATGGATATGCGTTGCTTTTCTCCGCCCGAAAGGGTGCAACCCCCTTCTCCCACCATTGTGTCGTAGCCTTGAGGCAAGCGCATGATGAAGTCATGGCAACAGGCTTTTTTAGCTGTGGCTATAATTTCCTCTTCCGTCGCATCCGTTTTACCGAAACGGATATTGTTGCGTATGGTGTCCTGAAACAGATAGACATCCTGAAATACCATAGATATGTGGCTCATCAGACTTTCTGGATTTATCTCATTCATCGGAACACCATTGAAAAAGATACATCCTTTCTGTGGGTCGTAGAAACGGGCGCAAAGCTTCATCACCGTACTTTTCCCACTTCCAGAAGGACCTACAAGAGCCGTCAAAGAGTTTTTGGGAAGCGTAATGTTTATATCATGCAACACTTCCTTGTCTTGATAGGCAAACGATACGTGTTCAAACCGGATGTCGCCCGCTGCCGGGGATTGCCGTTCTCCTTTCATCTCCGGCTCGTTCATCAAGGAAAGGATGCGTCCACCGGCAATGGAAAAATAGCGGAACTCGGTAAAGTTTGTCAGTGCGGAAGTCAGCGGGTCGAACACACGAGAACCGACCACAAGGAACAGCACAAATACAAGGATTGAAAGTTTTCCTCCCAATAAAAGATAAGTTCCGCATAGCACCATCATTGTCAGCCCGGCACGTACCAGAGTAATGCTCAACAGAACGAACGGGCCTAACAAGGCTTCCTGACGGATGCAAGCACGGCGAAGTTCCGCAAAAGCATCGCGCAACCTAACAAAGCGGTCACCTATCAGATTGTACGCTTTCATTACACGAATACCCTGTAAGTATTCTTCCAACCGATTTCCAGCATTTATTTTTGCTTGAATTTGCCTGCCGCTTAACTTCCGCTGTGCCTTTGTGCTTGCCCACAGGACGAGCAAGGCAAGCGGCAAGGCGGCAAACATACTGACCGCCATCCTCCAATCTATCCATACAAGCGAAGCAAAAGCCAGTACGGGCATGACTATGGCACCCATAAGTTGGGGCAGGTGGTGCGAAATTCCGGTTTCTGCCATCATGAAGTCCGTAACAAGCATAGACGACAAATCACCCGGATCACGTTTCGACAAAAAGCCCAACGATAGTTTCCGCAAGTGCTCCGCCAGCGACAAACGCCCGGAAGCACTCATTTCGTATGCTCCTCTAAAATTGGCTCGGTAGGATGCCCGTTCTGCCAAAGCCATGACCAGCATATAAACAGCCATAATGCCGAATATCCACCACAGGCGGGTCGTGTCAAGCGGCTGTCCGCTCCCGTCAAATGCACTGAAAATGATACGTATCGCTTCTATAGAAAGACAAAACGGTACTATATTCACTAAGTTGGCAAGCATGGTGTAACCCACCGGCTTGTAAAGTCTTTCCGTGTGACCTATTGTAATATTCTTTATTGCATTCATATCTTATTTTATTTATATGCTATAATATGTATTTCTTCCTTTTTACGGATTGTTCTGATGGATGAAAATCCGACTTCATGCAACCGTTCTTCCAATTCTGCCGGAGTATAGACAACCATACCATCTATCCGTTCCGTCCACATTTTTCCAAGTTCGGGGTCGCTCGCTTCCAGACTAATAAGGAAACAACCTCCTTCTCGGAGAACACGCGCCACTTCAGACAACGCTATGTTTACAGGCGACCAGAAATAGACCGTTTCAAAAGCCGTGATAGCATTAAAGAATCCATCCTCATAAGGTAATGAACAAACATTCCCTTGTTGTATGAAACATCTTTTATTCAAGTCTTTTTCGTTGTACTTTTGGGCGAATGAAACACTTTCTTCTGACAGGTCTATGCCGTAGATATTTCCTTTCGGACATAAATTCAATAAACGTTTCAAATTCGCACCACCGCCACAGCCTATATCAAGTACATTCCAATTCGGCTGCCATTCCACGTGCTTCATGCCACGATTAGCTAAAGATGCATGAAAACAATTCATTCCTCGCAAAATCATCCGTCCCCAAAATCCTTGCGGACAACTTGTGTTTTGCAAGACCTTGTTTAAGAAATTCTTCTTTCTCATATTGCTTTTAGTTTTTGTTCAATGTCCAATGGAATGCGCTCGTATAGGCATCCCACATATTTTTATATACACCCTCCGTCACGGACAGCTGTTCATGCTTTCCGCATTGCACAATGCGTCCTTCTTTCATGACGACAATCTGATGTGCGGAGATGATGGAAGAAAGGCGATGGGCAATCACAATGACCGTTTTGTCCTTTATCAGCGACTGCAAAGCCATCTGCATTTTATGCTCGTTTTCAGGGTCAGCGAAAGCAGTCGCTTCGTCCAACACCAGTATCGGAGCATTCTTCAATATGGCACGAGCCACACATATCCGTTGGGCTTCACCGCCGGACAGGAATACACCTTTATCGCCTATCCTTGTTTCGTAGCCTTGCGGCAAACGCTCTATGAAATCGTGGCATTGGGCAGCTTTCGCAGCGGCTATCACCTTTTCTTTCGTGGCATCAGGAGAGCCTACGGCGATGTTCTCATAAAGAGTGTCGTAAAAAAGGAAAGTGTCTTGAAAGACGAATGAAACCATATCCATCAGTTTTGCGGTAGCTATTTGGCGTATATCCGCACCGCCTATACATATTTTCCCTTGCACCACATCCCAGAACCGGGGTATCAGGTTGGCAACCGTTGATTTGCCGCTTCCTGACGGACCG
The DNA here is from genome assembly GCF_900130135.1 of Bacteroides togonis. Taxonomy (NCBI): domain Bacteria; kingdom Pseudomonadati; phylum Bacteroidota; class Bacteroidia; order Bacteroidales; family Bacteroidaceae; genus Bacteroides; species Bacteroides togonis. The sequence goes on from NZ_LT670820.1 coordinate 1,204,481, forward strand.
ACAAGGGCGGTTATCTTTCCTTGTGGTGCAATGAAGCTGACATCACGCAGGGCTTCCGTCCGTGTTCCCTGTTCTGTGTTCTCGTAGGAGAATGACACATGGCGAAATTCCACATCGTAAGCGGCAGGCACTTGCGGATGTACCGGCTCCGGCACAGGTTTCTTTTCAAGTATGCGGTCGATACGGTTTACACCTTCATCGATGTCGCGCGTATTACCTCCCAAGAATGTCAGTTTATAAACGGGGGAAGCCATACCCGGTCCCATGATAATGAAGAACAGCCATACTACCGCCAATGACAAGGATTGCGGACTGGCTTGCATCAGCAAGATGCCCATAGGAAGAATAAACGTTACCATCGAATTGAGCAAGACGGTAAAGGCAATCATCCCGTTCTGGTAGGTGTCACAGCATTTCAAGGCGAATGTCTTGTATGCCTGAATCTCGGCATTGAACTGACGGAACGAACGGACGCTTTGCCCGAATATCTTGACGACGGGCATTCCCCGTACATACTGCACGGCGGACGCGCTCATTTTTTCCTGTGCATCGTAGTAGATACCCATGAACTCCCTTGCCCTTTTTCCCATGAAATTGGAAAATTGCAGGAATAAGCTAAGCACCACAACGGCCAAGCACACGACTGTCAGCCACACATCCAGCGAGAAAAAGATGACCAGCATTACCACTACCGTTGCCATTACATTGACCAAATCCGGAATGGTATGGGCGATGAAGCCCTCTATTTTCTCGATATTCTGGTCCATTGTTTTCTTGATGGCTCCCGTAGAGGTATTGTTCAAATATCCCAAAGACAGTTTGCCGATATGTTCAGACAGACGGACACGCAACCCATACAAGATACGGAATGCAGCCACATGTGAGGACATCAGGGCGGCATAGAGCAATATCAATCCGCCAACAAGCCCTCCAAATGCAATCCATCCCCAACGCATCATGTCCGTTCCGTCCAAAGCGGAAAGATTGGAGCCATTCGACAGCAACTCTTTCAAAATTTCATAAACTGCCCAATAAGGCACAAGCATACACACCGCGCTGCCAGCCGACAGCAGACCTGCTAATATAAGCAGACCTTTCCTTTGTCCCGCTATCTCGAACAGACGGGACAAACCTTTTTTCTTTTTTGACTTTTCCATTGTTATTACGCTATTTTGATGTGATTTTATATCCGAGCAATGAACTGAATTTGTAGCAGAGCCAAGGGATGCGCCCCAATATCTGCCCGAAGAAGAATCCCCAGCGTGAACGGAAGAACTTCATATAGTTTGCTTGTTCGATAAGCCGCAAAGCCGGTTCCCATTGTTCCACTAAATGCCCGTCACTAAGTCCGGAACGGATTTGAGCTTCGTGCTTGCGGAGGGAATCGGGCTTCACACCGTGCCGGCTCATCATCGTACCGCACACGTCAAACCACAGTTCGCCTCCCCCGAAACGGCTCGCCACGTGATGCAGGAAGGACTTTACCTGTTTCTCGTAAAAATACATCAGTACGCCTTCCACGATGAAGATAAATTCCCCATCGGGATGCCTGCGGCGCAGGTCGTCCATCCAGTCGGTTTCCAGCAAGGACGCCGCGATATAGACATTGCCCGGCTGTTCGGGTATCAATTCCCGGCGCAGGGTGATGACCTCCGGCAAATCCAAATCATAAAAGACTGCTTTCTGACTTCCGATACGCTGGAAACGGGTATCCAGTCCACATCCCACATTGACCACGACCGGATGCGAATGTGTCTTAATAAATCGGCGCACGGCGCAATCAAAATACCATCCACGCACCACACATCCCACTTCGCTCAACTTTGCCCCGTCGAACTGGGAATAATCGTATTCCAAACTGTCCGCCAGCCATTCCGCAGTCTTGTCATATAGGATGGGATTATTCCGGCTGCTTTCTTTGGCTCTCATGTATAGCGGAATAAGCAATGTTTCCGCTACAATGCTCTTAAACTCGTATTTCTGTTTCATATTTTGGGATATTTAATAGTGAACGATATTCAGAATTGTTCATAAAAAAAGGAGGAAACCTCCGTGAAGATTTCCTCCTTGCCAACCGTTCTGATGCGGTTGAATGTTCGTATGTACGTTGTCTGTTCATATCTTAATAATAGCCCTCCAACCTTGGATTTCAAACAGGATATAATCGTGCAAAATAGCCTCCATTTCTTGCCGGGGTACGGAATGCATCAATAGTTCCTCGAACATCGTGAACATCCATACCGTATGCAAATGAATGATAAAATCGGACACAGCCGTATTGATTTCGGGATGTTTCCGCTGCATGGACGCGAACCACGCCTTAACCAATTCCGTGGAACGGTCGGTATAATTCTCACGGAAGCGTTCCAATGAAGAACCTTGCGCACGGAACAACAGTATTTCCATTAGCGAACGGTGTTTGTCTATAAGCGAAACATATTCGTCAATGCAGGATTTCAGGTATTTTTCCGACCGCATCATCATAATATCTTCGCCCCGTATGCCGTGGTGTTCTTGCAGCATGGCTTCCAAAGCGCACAAAACAGGACGGACCACTTCATGGAATAATTCATCTTTGCTTGTGAAGTAGTTATAGATATTCCCGACACCAACCCCAGCTAACTCCGCTATTTCGCGCATGGAAGTTTTGGAATAGCCTTTCTTCTCGAATTGCTGCCTGGCAATCGTCAATATCCGACCCCGTATGTCCTCTTTCAGCACTTGCATTTATAATGAACAATGTCTGTTTTTTATTTTTTGCAAAGGTACAAGGCTTGAAATTGTCGGGCAATACCTATTTTTAGGGATTTTGCGTCTTCCAAAACATGGGGAGCAAGCCGTTTCGGTACGCCCGAAACACAAACCTGCTCCCATAAAAACTTTGCCCCAATGGATACTCCTGTTTCTTTAAGTCAATCGTATTCCATAAAACAAAGTCATACTTCATTCTAAACAAGCTCTAATTTATTAGCAGGCTTATTTGAGCTTGAAGAACGCCACAGGCTACCACACCGATGCCAAATGCTGCCACGCAGGTGCGAAGCGGTTGGATTGTGCCGGACTTCGCTTTTCTTTGCATCACGGACGCTTGGAACAGCCGTCACGGGGTCGGCGGATAACGCCACTCCCTGCCACAAGCTGCCACGATTGTGCCAACCCATCGTTTGATGCGTAATGCTCATTTACTTTGCGTCCAAAATCGAGTATCAACATTAAAAACAGTATTGACAATGGAAGTATTGATTTTTCAGAAAGAGGCGTTTGAGGAAATGACGACGAAGTTCAGCCGTTTCTCAGACCGTGTGAACGAACTCCTTGCCAAGCAAGGCAGCAAGTCATTAAACCGTTGGATGGACAACCAAGAGGTCTGCCAACAGTTGAACATCAGTCCGCGCACCTTGCAGACGCTGCGTGACAACGGCACGCTGGCTTATTCGCAGATAAACCACAAGGTGTTTTACCGACCGGAAGATGTGCTGCGCATCGTCAAGCCTGTGGGGAACAAACGTGCGACCAAAAGTATTTGATATTTAAATGACCACTAAATCCAACGTAACAATGAGTGAAATGATTACCAAGAACCATGCGCTTGTCGCCGAGTTCGGCGACAGCCTTGACCGTCTTCTGGACGGCATCGAGAACTTTATGGCAAACAGCCGTCCGACATTGGGCGGTGAACGCTTCCTGACGGACAGGGAGGTGTCGGCACGGCTGAAAGTGAGCCGACGCACCTTGCAGGACTACCGCAACAACGGCATAATCGCCTATTACCAGTTGGGCGGCAAGATTCTGTACAAGGAATCGGACATCGAACGGATGCTTGCCGCCAATTACCGGGAAGCGTTCAGGTAGGCTGACGGGAATTCCCTGTAAAACGGTGTTACCCTCAAACGGCGTAAGAGATAGCCTTACACGCCGTTTGAGGGTATCTCATACGCCGTCTGAGGTCTGCTCAATTTCCCGCTCTCTTTCCACGCGACGGGGAGAGCGAAAAGAAAAGGTTGACGGACTGTCTGTTGTTCATGGTCAGCCTGCCCATGATGAACCGCCGGAAAGCCACGCTCTCCCTACTTCTCAACTTGAAGGAAACGGCTATCACCATTTCAAGACTGTAAACATCGTAGTTTATCCCGTTGTCCTGTTTGATGTACCGCTTCGTTTCGCTTTCCAACAATTCCATGTTTTTGTAGATAGAGTGTATAGCCTTGCGGATGTCGCAGCCGAACACGTTGAACGCATCGGACATTTCCTGCTGCGTCATCCAGACGGGAGCGGTCGGCATGGCAACCGCCCCGTTTTCTGTGATTGTGATTATTCCCCGTTCCATTGTCATGCCTCATATTATTTATTATCAATGCTTGTTCCTTTTGGCAGTTCTTGTCTTTTGTACCATTTGCCCGTTCCGTACATCATTCTGACCGCCATCAGAGTGTCCATGTCCTTTGAAATCTTCTTGTCAGTCACCTCCGCGTACCGCTGGGTGGTCTTTATGCCTGAGTGCCCCATCATCTTGGCGATGCTCTCAATGGGTATGCCCTCCGAAATCAAGAAAGTTCCAAACGAGTGTCTGCTTTGATGGTAGGACAAGTTTTCTTTCCGTCCTATCGCCACGCCCAGCTCGTGTATCTCGAACCACATCTCGTCACGGCTCGGAAGCGGAAACACGGGCTTCGTGTCGTCGGTCGTGTTGTAGAGGTCGAGTATCTGCTCCGCTATCGGATGCAGGGGGATGAACGCCTCCACGTTGGTCTTCTTGCGGTTGATGCGGATGTAACGCCTGCCGTCCGCCGTCGTGCCGATATGGTGCGGATGGAGCAGCATGATGTCCACATACGCCAAGCCAGTGAACGTTGAAAACAAAAATGCCCTGCGCCCAAGTTCCTGCAACGGGTCGAGCATGGGCGTTTCAAGGATGGCTTTCAGTTCCGCACGGCTGATATGCCTGTGCTTCGGCGCGGGCTTCTTCTCGTATTCCATGTCCTCCAACGGGTTGGCACGGAGTATCTCGTAGTCCACGGCGAGGTACATCAGCTTGCTCAGCCAGCACAGGCACTTGTTGATTTGCTGTGCGCTGAAATTCTTGTTGCGCTTCATGAAAGCCTTGTAGGAACTGCCGAACTCCTCCGTAATGTCGCTGAACTCGATGTCCTCCTTGCCCAACGATGTGAGATAGTCTTTCAGGTATTTCTGGTAATATCCCGAATGGCGGTAGGTGGACGTGGAGTTTATTTCCTTTGAACGGGCAAGCAGCCGTTCACGCTCCCTTTCGCCCATCTGCAGCAGCTTGGTGGGTATGACGGCTTTCCTTGCCAGCGCATTTTTGAGCAATTCGGCACTCACCACGTTCTGTTTCTTTAACGAATCCTCATAAGCAAGTTCAACGGACTTCTTGAACTCCTGCAAGCGGTTGCTCTCGCGGACGGTGCGAATGGTTCCCTTGCTGCTGTTCCAGTCCTCCGGTCTGCAATAGATGCCCGTCGCCATCGTGGAACTCTTGCCGTCTATTGTGATGCGGCAGAGGACGGCGGTCGTGCCGTCAGCCTTTACCTTGTTACGGTTGATGTACGGTAATATGGAAAATGTACTGCGCATAATGGTAATGTTTTTAGGATTAAAGGATTAGTTTCAAGTCTTTGGTCGCTTCTATGTACTTGTCCATGTCCTCAAAGAGCTTCTTCGGGGTGACACGGGCATAAACTTGGGTTGTGGTTATATCGGAATGTCCCAGCATCCGGCTGATGGTTTCAATCGGCACTCCGGCCTCCAGCGTAATCAGCGAGGCGAAGGAGTGACGTGCCTGATGGTAGCACAAGCGTCCGCTTACTCCGGCAAGGACGGCAAGGGATTTCATGTGCCGTTGGAGGTTCGGGTGGTATACCATCGGGAACAGCGTCGGGCGGTTGTCATCATGGTATTTCTCAATTAGGGCGAGGGCTTCCGGCAGCAGCTTCACGCTCGCCCGAAGCTCGTTCTTCTGGCGGCGGTATTTAAGCCACAGGTTGCCCTCATCGTCCGTATAGAGGTTCTCACGGGTGACGCTCACCGCATCCGCATAGGCAGTGCCGGTATAGCAGGCAAACAGAAAAAGGTCACGGGCGAGGATGTGCGTGGTACGCCATGCGGGTATCTCCACGTCACGGATTTTCTCGAAGTCCTCGCGGCTCAATGCCCTCGGTGTACGTTCTGTCTTTTGCGGTAAGGTGAAATTTGCAAAGAAGCATCTTTCCGCATACCCCTCCTTGTAGGCGATGCGGCATACCTTTTTCAAGATGGCGAGATAGTGGCGCACGGTGTCCACCGCCAAGCCTTTCACGTCCATCACGAAGTTCTGGTAGTCGTGTATGAACTGTTCGGAAAGTTGCCCAAAAGCGATGTCCTTCGTCTTGAACTGCCACTCGATGAATTCGCCCAATGTCCTTCTCATGTAGTAATAGCCGGGGTAGGTTCCTTTGGCACGGTCGATGCCGATACGTGCCTTCAAGTCCTCGCAGATGCGGTCGGTCATTCTCAGCAGGGTCATCTGCGTATCCATACTGCCTTGGAACAAGTCCTTGACTGCCGTAGCGTCAAAGTCCTGCCCACGCTCCACCAACGTATCAAACGCCGCATTGACCGCAAGCAGCAACTTGTCCAGTTTCGCGTTGGTTTCCACCGCCTCGCGGCTCTTGCCGTCCAGACGGCTTTCCCTTGCGTTCCACAACTCCGGCTTGCACGACAGCTTGCATCCGAACTGCGCCATCGTGCGGTTCACCGTTATCCTTCCCATTATCGGGGCTTTGCCCGACTTGTCCGTTCCGCTCTTTTTCAGGTAGAGCAGCACCTTGAATTTTTCAATTTTCATACGCTTACTGTTTTTGTCGCAAAATTAATTTATGAGTAAGCGTCCATTGATTTGCAGAACGGTGCGTATCGGCGCAATCGGAACGGGCTTGCAACAATTTCATTTTCCGTATGTTACCTGTCCTTGCTTCGGTAACTGACAGCTAACGGCTTGGTAACTGAAATGGCTCAATATTCCGCACTCCGTTGCGTTTCCGGCATTTGGCAGAATAGTGAAAAACCGCTCATTTCAAACGGGTTACGTTTTATCTTTACTTGTTTGCTGACGGGTGCTCTGTGGGTTCTGTTCCATTGCGGACGGCATACATCACCGTTACTTCTCCTAGCCCCCAAGAAGCCAAATCATATTGTACAGCTGAAATATTACCCTCGCTAATCGGCATACGTTGCAACTTGCCCGTCCTGAAAATGCCCCAGACATAATGATCCGACTGGGTAAACCCGACTCCAACAGGTACTTCCAATGCAGTACCTACATCACGAGAAGGAGCATATTTCATATAGCGGTCGAAGAAACTAAACCACAAATTCCCTTGAGTATCTATCAGTGGGGGATTCTGCATGAATTCTGTGGAAATCCGATTTTCACGCAGGACGCCAGTTTCGAATTCAAAGACATAGCCGTTACTCATCCACAATAATCCGTCTGTTTCATCCACCATAATCCACGATATATACTGTTTCAGAATCTCATCATAACCAGGAACTATCTCGTACAAAGGCACTGCCTCATTACCATCGAACCGGTAAACACCATGCCCAGTTGCCAGCCATAAAAATCCACGTTTATCCTGTTCTATCTGCAAAACCGTAGTCTGAGGCAAATTCAGTTTATCAAAATAGTAACGGAAATATACGACATCATTCATTGGCTTACCACACAAAACCAATGAAAAAAAAGGCAAAAGCAACTCAACAAAAATGTTTTCATATAAACTACGACTAAAAGACAAAGCCAAAAGTAACATTTTTAATCTTTATAGACAAGAAGTTACTGATTCCCACTAAATAATGATAGAATTTGAACAGAAAAATGGCAGAATACTAATATTTGCAACAACCACCGAAATACAAAAAAAGGATGACCACATAGTGAACATCCCTCAAAACCATCTAAAAACAAGCAGGTTCAAATATGCCAGCAATATGCTTTAATGGAACTCTATCTCCAGCCCATCGTATGCAAAATAAATGTTCGGAGGCAATTGGCGACTGATTGCAGCATGAAGTCCCGCATGATGCCCCATGTGGACAAAATAGGTTTTATGTGCTCCAATACGACGAGCTGCTTTCAATGCCTCAGGGATAGACTGGTGTGAACCATGAGGTGTCGGACGCAAGGCGTTCATCACAAGAATTTCAATCCCTTCCAACAGACGATAGGAATCATCGGACATCGTCAGCATATCCGTCACATACCCCAAACGACTGTCAATACGGAAACCGAGAATAGGCAGACGACCATGCATCACCTCAAAAGGCAATATCTCCGTCGTCCCAATATTAAAAGGCACACCAGCCTTCAGCTCGTGAAGCGAAATACGAGGCACGCCTGGGTACTTGTGCTCTACAAAACAATAAGGCATACGCATACGAAGATGTTCAGCCGTATAGGCATCGGAAAAAACTGGAACTTCACCAAATCGGCAATAAGGGCGCAAATCGTCCAACCCGCCTACATGATCGTAGTGCTCATGCGTAATGAGTACGCCGTCTATCCGACCAAACCAGCGAGAACGGATCATCTGTTCTCGAAAATCGGGCCCACAATCTATCAGAATGGTATGACCATCATCTGTATGCAGCAAGGCAGACGTACGTAAACGATTGTCACGAAAATCTGTTGATGTACAGACGGGGCATGTACACCCCACTTCGGGTACTCCAGTAGACGTTCCAGTTCCTAAGAATCTCAGTTTCACAAGTTCTATCCTTTAATTGTATTTCGTTCAAATGAAATTTACTTCCGGCTCAATCTCAATTCCGAAACGGTCGGCCACAGTTTTCTGCACAGCACGTGCCAAAGCTACAACATCCGCCCCTTCAGCTCCGCCCAGATTGACAAGCACCAGCGCCTGACGATCATGTACAGCCGCACGCCCTAAAGCTTTTCCCTTCCAACCGGCCTGTTCAATAAGCCATCCGGCAGGCACTTTCACATGGTCTGCATCCACTTCGTAACAAGGCATATCGGGAAAAACGGTGCACAATTCCTTATACTGCGATCTGAAAATGACAGGATTCTTGAAAAAGCTGCCAGCATTACCCAACTGAGCCGGATCGGGCAATTTACTGCGACGAATGTCGACAATGGCCTGACGAACATGAGCCAGCGTCACTTCGTCGTATTGTGACAGCGCCTGACGAACATTGCCGTAATCGAGCCTGAAACAAGGATGTTTACTCAGACGAAAATTAACATAAAGGATAAAAACAGACTTCATGTTCGGACACTTGAAAATACTATCCCGATAAGCATATGCACACTCCGCAGCTTTATAGATTCTCTTTCTGCCCATTACATCCATAGTTTCCACAGAATCTATCAGATCACAGACCTCAGCACCATAGGCACCGATGTTCTGTACTGCTGCGGCACCTACCTCACCGGGAATCAAAGAAAGATTTTCTGCACCATACCAATTACTGTCCACACAATACTGTACAAAATCATCCCAAACCACTCCACTTCCCACTCGTACCTCTATCCAGTTTCGGTTCTCATAGGTCACTTCTATCGTCTTGACTGTTGAATGGAGAAAAGTCCAATCATAACGTTTCTGCGTAAACAACAAATTACTCCCCCCTCCTATACAAAAATAAGGGCGAGTCAAGAATACCCCCCTTTCAATCAACTGCTCCAATTCCTCGCCTGAAGCAAATTCACAAAAATCAGCTGCCTCAGCCTCGATACCGAAGGTATTATGAGGTAGCAATGAATGATATATCATACACGTCACTCTGTCAAATTCCTGTATCTTCGTATTTGTATAACTCCCACTCTCCTTTTCTTTTCCTGAAATAGAAAATATTGGAATAGCCATTGCTAAGACCATTGACCTTCAAAATCTTAGTTGAAGAACTATCTTCATTCTTCTGCCCGTAATTGATATTAGAAAGTCGGTCGGCAGGCAACGTAGGCCTAAACACATACCATTGATCCACATCAAGTGTAGTCTCCAAAATAGAAAACTCATCATCAGGATCAATCGTTATAAACTGCAAAGGTTGAGAGATATGTTCCCGCTGATAGAGACTATCTACCGCAAAACGGGCATAAAAGGATACAAAACTGGGATCTCCCTCTTTATCTTCCTCCATCTTTCGCAAGTTAATGGCTTCAAGCATCCACATCCCTTTAGCTCGTTCGAAATAGTAACGCTTCACCATCCGCGTCTTAAGAAAAATCCACTCTACCTGAACAGATGAAAGTGTCGTATCACCAACTAAATCCATATCGTCCTCACTATCAAAAAGTAGCGTATAGAACGTCTGACCAGCAAAAAGTGGATCATGTTTCCAATATTTCTTTTCAATCTTTAAAGGAGTATCTACATTATAATAAGGCAAGGGGAAGATAGTACGCTGCCGTTGGAACAGAGAATCGGTCGCATAATTGAAAACAAAATCGTCAAAGAGTTCGTCTGCGCCTACCGGCTGAGGAGCTTCTTCTACTGGAACTTCACCCAACGACTCTCCTTCTCTGACACCGATCGAATCGACCATCGCAGTAATTGCACTGAAAGAATCGATGTTCGCCTTGGGGTTCTTACAAGAGAACAACAAGACAAACACCGATAATCCCCATATTAATTTTCTCATATCCAACAGATCGGCAACGATCATTTATTCAACTTAACCCTCAGCTTCTCCAGCATGTCCACAGTCATGGACTCCAGATCATATTGAGGTTTCCAATCCCATTCCGCACGGGCACAGCTATCGTCCATACAATCGGGCCAGCTATCGGCAATACTTTGCTTCAAGGGATCTACATCATAAACCATTTCAAAGTCCGGCACATGCTTCTTAATCGCAGCATAAATAGTCTCGGGAGCAAAACTCATGGAAGCGATATTGAAGGCATTACGATGTTTCAGTCTGGCAGGATCGGCCTCCATCAGCGTAATAGCCGCATTCAAAGCGTCAGGCATATACATCATGTCCATCAACGTACCTTCTTTCACCGGACAAACAAATTTTTCACCTTTTACGGCTGCATAATAGATATCGACCGCGTAATCAGTAGTTCCACCACCCGGAGGAGTTACATTCGAAATAATACCAGGGAAACGTACCGCACGGGTGTCAACACCATATTTAGTATGATAATAGTCACTCAATAATTCTGTAGTAACCTTGCTAACACCATACATTGTACGGGGACGCTGGATAGTATCCTGAGGTGTCATAACATGCGGAGTATCCAGACCAAACGAACCAATTGAACTAGGTGTAAATACAGCACAGCCATGTATACGAGCTACTTCAAGCACATTCCATAAACCGTCAATACCAATTTTCCATGCCAAACGAGGTTTACTTTCGGCAACGACAGAAAGCAATGCTGCCAGATTATAAATCGTATCAATACTATACTCTTTGACAGCTGTTTCAATAGCATTGAAGTCTGTCACATCTGCCAATACAGAAGGACCTGATTCCTTCAGTTCACCCTTGGGTTCTGCTCCGGTAATATACCCCGCAACAACATGTTCATTGCCATAACGCTTACGCAATTCCATCGTAAGTTCCGATCCGATCTGACCGGTAGCTCCAATTACTAAAATATTTTTCATTTCGAACAAATTAAAGTTAGAGAATTCCTTTTTTTAAAGAGTACGCAAAGATACACACTTTTTTTTCAAAATTCTATCATTCTGTTATTGTTTATTTCGAGAAAAATGATGTCCTTTGCATAGTGTGTAACTAATTGTAAAAATCCTAAAACAAAAACGTTATGTATGGTAAAATGAAAGAGTTTCTCAGCCAGACACTTGCTGAGATAAAAGAAGCCGGTCTCTATAAGGAAGAACGTCTGATTGAAAGCGCGCAGCAAGCCGCTATCACAGTAAAAGGCCAGGAAGTATTGAACTTCTGTGCCAACAACTACTTGGGATTGTCCAACCACCCCCGTTTAATTGAAGCTGCCCAAGAAATGATGGATCGCCGTGGTTATGGCATGTCATCCGTCCGCTTCATTTGTGGTACCCAAGACATTCACAAGGAACTTGAAGCAGCAATCTCCGATTACTTCCATACAGAAGACACTATTTTATATGCAGCTTGTTTCGACGCTAATGGTGGTGTATTCGAACCCCTGTTCACCGAAGAAGATGCCATCATTTCCGACTCACTGAATCATGCTTCTATCATTGACGGTGTACGCCTCTGCAAAGCAAAACGTTATCGTTACGCTAACGCTGATATGGCTGATCTGGAACGTTGCTTGCAAGAAGCTCAAGCACAGCGTTTCCGTATTATCGTAACAGACGGTGTATTCTCAATGGACGGAAATGTAGCCCCAATGGACAAGATCTGCGATCTGGCAGAAAAATACGATGCCCTAGTTATGGTAGACGAATCACATTCTGCAGGTGTAGTAGGTCCTACAGGACATGGTGTCAGCGAATTGTATAATACTTACGGGCGTGTGGATATCTATACCGGTACCCTGGGTAAAGCTTTTGGTGGAGCTATGGGCGGATTTACAACTGGCCGCAAAGAAATCATCGACTTATTACGCCAGCGCAGTCGCCCCTACCTCTTCTCAAACTCTGTTGCTCCTGCAGTTATCGGTGCTAGCATTGAAGTCTTCAAAATGTTGAAAGAAAGCAATGCATTGCATGACAAACTGATGGAGAACGTAAACTACTTCCGCGACAAGATGACAGCTGCCGGATTCGACATCAAGCCGACACAAAGCGCTATCTGTGCAGTTATGCTCTATGACGCCAAGCTGTCTCAAGTATACGCTGCTCGCATGCAAGAAGAAGGTATCTACGTCACAGGTTTCTATTATCCAGTTGTTCCGAAAGGTCAGGCGCGTATCCGCGTACAAATTTCTGCCGGACATGAAAAATTACACTTGGATAAGTGTATCGCAGCTTTCATCAAAGTGGGCAAAGAACTGGGAGTTTTAAAATAAACATTCCTTAAAAACAATCAGCCCGAAGTCTGACTTCCGTCATCTTCGGGCTGATCTTATTTCAATAGCCTCACAAACTTTTATTGACGTTCTCCCAACTTAGAGTCTACAAAATACAAATTAGAGTTTCCTGCTCTTTTAATCATTTCCACAATACTTGAGGCTGTAGCTTCTTCTTCTACTTGTTCACGTACAAATCCCCACAAGAAATCTTGGGTTGCCTTATCTCTTTCGGAAGCAGCAACATCCACCAATTCGTCAATCATCTTTGAAACTCGGCATTCATGCTTATAAACCTGTTCAAATACATCAAGCGGGGTACCAAAATCATTAGGTACAACATCAATCTTATCTACCTTTGCCGTACCTCCACGTTTGATAATATAAGAAGCCATCTCAAAAGCATGTTCATGCTCCTCAAAAGACTGTTTCTTCAACCAATTGGCCATACCATTATAACCTTCTTTCTCCATAAAGAAAGACATTGCCAAATACAGATTGGCTGACCACATTTCTGCAGTAATCTGTTCGTTAATTGCGTTTTGTAGTTTTTCTGAAATCATATTCGTTCGTTTTTTAAAATTGTAAACATTACAAATATAACGAGATAATCGCCATATTGTTCGACTAATAACATTTTTTAATCTTAATCCAACAATTAAAAGACTTACTCACTATTTACATAAACTCATCCGAAAGGTATCCTTGAGGCAGGGTACGACAATTATATTGTGATGCCATAATTTCTCCATAAGCCCCAGCTGAACGCAAAGCTAAAAAATCACCGCGTTTCACCCCATTAAGATCTACAGACTTACCAAACACATCAGATGACTCACAAACTGGACCAACTACATCATATGTTTCTACAGAAGCTTCCGAAGATATATTTTCTATCTTATGATAGGCCTGATATAAAGCCGGACGTATTAAATCTGTCATACCTGCATCCAAAATAGCAAACTGTTTATTAGTTCCCTGTTTAACATATAACACACGGGCAATGAGTGAACCACATTGTCCTACCACGGCACGTCCCAGCTCAAAATGCAATTTCTGGTAAGCTCGAAGTTTCAAATGGGTAGCATAAGTCTTGAAATAAGCAGAAAAATCAGGTATAGACTGACGATTAGGATGATGATAATCAATACCGAGTCCACCACCGACATTGATATGTTCAATACGAATACCACGAGCATCCAGCTTTTCCTGCAACTCATTGATGCGATTGCACAAAGCCACAAAATCACCCATATCTAATATCTGAGAACCAATATGAAAATGCAACCCAACAAAGTTGACATGTTGCATTTCCGCCGCTAGTTCTATCACATGTTCCATATCCTGCATGCTAATACCAAACTTGTTTTCAGCAAGACCGGTCGTAATGTTAGCATGAGTATGAGCGCCGACATCGGGATTTATACGGAAAGCGACATTAGCTATTTTTCCCCTTTCTGCCGCCAGTTCATTAATAACTTCCAATTCTGGCACAGATTCAACATTGAAACAAAAGATATTGTAATCCAATCCCAAATTAATTTCCCAATCAGCCTTTCCTACACCTGCGAACACAATTTTATTTGCAGGAAAACCCGCTTTGATAGCAGCCTGAATTTCACCTCCACTTACACAGTCAGCACCCAATCCGTTTTCTCGAATGATAGTCAACACCTTCGGATTGGCATTTGCCTTCACTGCATAATGCACTACAAAATTCTCATAACGCGCAACTTCAGCACGAATACAATTCAGTGTATTGCGCAACACCTCCGTATCATAATAATAAAAAGGTGTGCGCAATGAACTGAATTTATCTATCGGAAAATGTCCTTTCATAAATCCTGCTACAACTTTTTTAGTTTTCGCTAAATAAAGCTGCACTCAAAGACTGCAATGCACGTTTCTTATCTTCTTCACGTATCAGGAAAGAGATATTATAATTACTTCCGCCGAAAGATATCATACGCACTGGAATGTCACGCATTGCATCAAGCGCTTTAGCCTCAAAGCCTACGTTTTCCCATTCCAAATCACCAACCACACAAATAATACACATGTTACGGTCTACTGTAACCGTTCCATATTTCTTCAAATCGTCTAAAATCTCGTTTAAGTGTTTTACATTATCAATAGATACTGAAACACCAACTTCAGACGTACAGATCATATCGATAGAAGTCTGATAACTCTCGAATATCTCGAACACTTTGCGCAAGAAACCATAAGCCAACAACATACGGCTTGATTTGATTTTGATAGCTGTAATATTGTCTTTGGCAGCTACGGCCTTGATTTTTCCTTTCTCGGTATCGTTCGATATCAGCGTACCAGGAGCCGAAGGATCCATCGTATTCAACAGGCGTACAGGTATATTGGCATATTTAGCCGGCTGGATACAAGTCGGATGCAAAATCTTGGCACCAAAATAAGCCAATTCTGCTGCTTCCTCAAACTGCAACTGACGAACAGGAGAAGTCTTGTCTACTACGCGAGGATCATTATTATGCATGCCGTCAATGTCCGTCCATATCTGAATTTCATCAGCATTAATAGCAGCACCTACCAACGAAACTGTATAATCACTTCCACCACGCTGCAGATTATCTATCTCTCCATAAGCATTACGACAAATGAAACCCTGTGTAATATAAATGTCTGCATCTGGATGCAATTCAAGTTGAGCTTGCAGTTTCTCACGAATATAAACAGGATCGGGCTCGGCATTCTTATCTGTACGCATATATTCCAAGGCAGGCAACAATACCGATTTCACACCACATTCCTGCAAATAATAGTTCATCATTCCCGTCGAAATCAACTCTCCCTGGGCTAGAACAACTTTTTCTTCAAACAAAGTAAACAAGTCCTTCGTATAAGAACGGATATAGTCAAAATGAGATCTTACCAGCTCCAGACATTTCTGTTTATATTCATCCGTCGAATAGAGTTCATCGATATGACGACGATATTTGCTTTCCAGTTGGTTGATAATTTCGTTGGCGCCTTCCGGATTCTTCTTGTACAGATAATCCGAAATCTCGACCAATGTATTTGTCGTACCTGACATGGCTGACAATACAACAATCTTACGTTCACCATCGGTAATCAATTTGGCCACTTCCTTCATCCGCTGAGCTGAACCTACCGAAGTACCTCCAAACTTTAATACTTTCATTTTTCCTTCTTGTTAAGTTGTTAAACCTATTATATTATTTTTTTATTTATTCTTCTGTCACTTTCCATAGACGATGTCCTTCACAACGATACACCTTCCCTGGAAATTCATTGAGCAACTGCAAATTATGCGTAGTCATCACCACCAATGCCCCCTTCTCGCTAATCTGATGTAATAAGGAGACAATAGCTCGTCCTGTTTCAACATCCAAATTGCCAGTAGGTTCATCTGCCAAAATAATGCGGGGAGAATTCAGCATAGCACGAGCAATAACAATACGCTGCTGTTCTCCTCCTGACAATTCATTAGGCAGCTTGTACCCTTTGTTGTTCATTCCCACCAACTGCAACATCTCTTCTATACGGTCTTTTCGTTCTCCACGATGTTTCCAACCTGTAGCACAAAGCACAAAGTCCAGATTGTCATATACCGAACGATCTGTCAACAATTGGAAATCTTGAAAAACAATGCCCAGTTTTCGACGAAGCTGCGGAATATGCTTACGTTTGATTCTTTTCATATCATACTCCAGCACCTCTGCATGTCCGGCGGCAATTTCCAACTCGCCATAAAACGTTTTCAGCAACGTCGTCTTACCAGAGCCTACCTTACCTATTAAATAGGCAAACTCTCCCGAGCACAGCTCTAAATTGACATTTTCCAACACACACAGCTCCTGCTGATGTATCTCAACATCCTTATATTTTATCAGCGTTTCAGTCATCTTCTCAATGTTTCTTCCAACCTACACCATGACGTTCTTTCAGTTCACGGGCAATATCTTCGATACTATAGCCTTTCGAAGTCAGTAAAACGATGAGATGATACAACAAATCGGCACTTTCATAAATCAGACGGTCATCTGTTCCATTACATGCCTCAATCACGGTCTCCACAGCCTCTTCACCTACTTTCTGTGCCATTTTATTTACTCCAGAACGGAACAGGCTGGTTGTATAAGAGCCTTCTGGCATTTCCGTATGACGTACATTAATGAAATCCTGCAACTCTTTCAGGAACATTACCGGTTGCTCATTCTTTTCGCCCCAACAAGTATCTGTCCCTGTATGACATACTGGGCCAACCGGATGTACTTGAATAAGCAATGTATCTCGGTCGCAATCTGCTTTGACAGATACGACATGCAGAAAATTTCCACTTTCTTCTCCTTTCGTCCACAAACGTTTACGCGTACGACTATAAAAAGTAACTTTACCCGTTTCCATCGTTTTGTCATACGCCTCACGGTTCATGAAACCCAGCATCAACACTTTAGCCGTATCTGCATCTTGTATGATAGCCGGAACAAGTCCGTCCATTTTATCGAAATCTATGCTCATATCCATAATCTATACGAATAATTCTGTACTTATTTTTATTCTTTATATTCTTACAGGTACACCCTGGCTGCAAAGATACAATTTTAAATCGGGAATTTTGATTTCTCCGAAGTGAAAAACACTGGCAGCCAGTGCTGCATCTGCTTTTCCCTGCAAAAAGGCATCACGGAAGTGTTCTTTCGCTCCTGCCCCCCCTGAAGCAATGACAGGAATAGAAAGGTTTTCAGAAAGAACAGCTAACGCCTCATTAGCATACCCTGTCTTTACACCATCATGATCCATACTCGTAAACAATATCTCGCCTGCACCTCGCTCTTGAGCTTCTTTCGTCCATGACATCAATTCTCTTTCTGTCACCACTCGACCACCATTCAGATAACACCGCCATTCACCCGCAGCCTGCTTGGCATCTACCGCCAACACACACACCTGAGAACCGAAATGCCCAGCTATCTCATCAATCAGTTTTGGGTTTCGGATAGCCGCCGAATTGACAGATACCTTATCCGCTCCAGCATCCAGCAGTCGAGCCACGTCATTCAATTCGTGAATTCCTCCCCCAACCGTAAACGGGATACTGATGTTCTCAGCTATGCGACGAACCAGCTCTACAAATGTTTTCCGCCCTTCAAAACTGGCTGTTATATCCAAAAATACCAGTTCGTCAGCACCTTGCTCACTATACATACGTGCCAATTCTACCGGATCGCCAGCATGACGCAGGTTTACAAAATTAGTTCCTTTTACAGTCTGCCCGTCCTTTATATCAAGACAGGGAATAATTCTTTTAGCTAACACAACTTCAACTCACTATCAATTAATTAATTATTCAAAGCAAAGATTGCAGATCATCCAACGTTATACGACCTTCATACAACGCCTTTCCAAATATAACGGCAGGTACACCATTTTCTTCCAATCGATAAATGTCATCAACACAACTGACTCCGCCACTTGCAATCAAATACAAATTCGAATCACGTTCCAACATTTCTTTATACAAGCCCAAAGCAGGGCCCTGCAGCATACCATCGCAACTGATGTCTGTACAAATCACTTTAGAAATACCTCTCTGCCGATAGTTGTCCAAGAAAGAGAACAAATCCATATCACTTTCCTCTTTCCATCCTCCCACGGCAATACGGCGTTCTTTTACATCAGCCCCCAGAATAATTCGTTCCGCCCCATACATTTCTATCCAATGACAGAACAGTTCTGGATCTTTCACAGCAACACTTCCGCCCGTCACCATCTGAGCTCCATACTCAAAAGCAATTCGCAAATCCTCATCAGTCTTCACACCACCACCAAAATCAACGACAAGTGAAGTAGCTGTCGCTATTTTTTCCAAAATGGCATGGTTCACGACATGATGCGAAGCCGCTCCATCTAAATCGACCAAATGTAAGCGCCTAATACCACCCGCTTCCAGCATTTTGGCTACTTCAAGCGGATTTTCATTATACACCTTCTTGCTCTCATAATCACCTTGTGACAAGCGCACGCATTTACCTCCGATAATATCAATAGCAGGTATTAATTCTATCATAACTCCAAGAAATTTTTCAAAATACGTTCACCAACATCACCACTTTTTTCTGGATGAAACTGTGTTGCATAGAAATTTCCTTTATGCAAAGCTGCGCTAAACGGTAATATATAATCGGTCACCGCCGCAGTATATTCATTGACAGGCACATAAAAGCTATGCACAAAATACACAAATTCTTCCTTCGTAAATCCACGAAACAAAGAGCTGCAGGTTTGCTCTATTGTATTCCATCCCATATGTGGCACTTTATCTTCATGCCTTTCTGACTGAAAGCGTTTCACGTCTACATCAAAAATATTCAAGCAATCCACATTACCTTCGTCCGAATGACGACACATTAATTGCATACCTAAGCAAATGCCCAACAAAGGTTTCTCCATACCTTTAATAACAGTATCCAAACCCGTAGTATGCAAAAAGTCCATCGTCGTAGCAGCCTCTCCTACACCCGGAAATATGACTTTATCGGCCGAACGAAGCATTGCCTCATCAGCCGTAATCATAGCCTCGACACCCAAACGTCGTAAAGCACAATCTACTGAACGAATATTCCCCGCATTATATTTTACGATTGCAACTTTCATCAGATTTCCTTTTTAATTAAATATCACCGTCTTATTCTTATATACCAACACTTTTCGTTCTATATGCTTCTGTACCGCACGCGAAAGAACAATTTTCTCCAGATCTTTTCCCTTGTTTATCAGATCCTGCACCGTATCTTTATGTGTAATGCGTACAATATCCTGCTCGATAATAGGTCCTGCATCCAGTTCCGTAGTCACATAATGACTGGTGGCACCAATAATCTTCACGCCACGCTCAAAAGCTGCATGATAAGGTTTGGCACCCACAAACGCAGGCAAAAAGGAATGATGTATATTAATAATGCGATTAGGATAAGCATCTATCATCTGCTCTGAAATCACCTGCATGTAACGAGCCAATACAATAAATGTAATATTATACTTGGCCAACAAATCCATCTCTAACCGCTCTTGTTCTGCCTTATTTTCTTTTGTGATAGGAAACAAATAAAACGGAATGCCAAAACGTTCGGCCACATGCTGCAAATCTGGGTGATTACTAACTATGAGCGGAATATCCACATTCCACTCACCCGCCGTGTAACGAGCCAACATATCAAACAAACAATGAGACATCTTCGAGACAAATATCGCCATGCGTGGTTTGGTATCTGAAAAATACAGCCGGAAACTCATTGCATATTTTTGCGCATACAACGTGGCAAAATAGTCCTCTATCTTTTCTTGAGGAATCAGAAAGTCCTGCAACTCCCATTCTATTCTCATAAAAAAAATATTCTCCACATGATCCACATGTTGATCCAAATAGATAATATTTCCCTTATTCACCGTTATAAAATCCGTCACCTCCGCCAAAATACCTGGTTTGTCAGGACAGTAAAGCAACAGTTTGGCCGTTTTCATACTCCTAAACATTTCATTAACATATCAGAATTACAATATTCTCGTATTAGGTTTGCAAAAATAACGATTTATTGCAAAAGTACGAATTTTCCAAGCACAAAGTTTCAATCCCAATACAAATAGTTTCGTTTTCCACAATTTGTATCCCCATTCAACTCATCCATGCGTCAATCCATACCACATACTAAACAAATGTTAAATATAAAAACATGTCAAATCGCAACCTATTCAATATGAACTACTAAAAGAACAAGTCCCCAAAAGCCTCTAAAAAAAATCCACGATTACTATTGCAGGTATAAAAAAAATGCCTACCTTTGCAACCGCAATCGAGAGAGATAGCAACAAAACAATGAAATGGTGCGGTAGTTCAGCTGGTTAGAATACATGCCTGTCACGCATGGGGTCGCGGGTTCGAGTCCCGTCCGCACCGCAAGGCTTCAGAGACATCTGAAAGCCAGCGAATGACAAAGTCCACAAAATCAATGATTTGTGGGCTTTGTTTTTTCTTTTTAGAGCCATTCTGAAGACAAACAAATTCCCCAAACAGACAAAGTTGAGTTACCAAATCGTTACAGAAAAAACGGGCTTTTGGAATTGTAACGATTTTCTTTGTAAGTCGCTGATTTGTCGTCTGTTGTCATTAAAATGTCCGCTTGTAAATCAATTATTAATCTTTCCTTTGCAGGCAATGTGTAACAGTTGTAACGAAGGAGCAAAATTAAAAGGTTTATGAGCAAAAGTACATTCCGAATCCTCTTTTATCTGAGGAAAAACTACCTGAACAAGTCAGGCAAGGCGGGTATCATGATCCGCCTGACGGTGAACGGTGACATGGTGCAGTTCAGTTCCAAACTGGACATAGAACCGTCATTGTGGGACACGAAAGCCGGGAAAGCGGCAGGAAACAGTGTCAAGGCAAGACAGATGAACTCTATGCTGGAGGACATCCGCACAGCCCTGAGCAATCATTACCGGTACGTGGAATCGCGTGATTCGTTTGTCACGGCGGAGAAGGTACGCAATGCGTTTCTGGGGTACGAGGTAAGGCAACAGACCCTGTTGGAGTTATTCAAGCAACATAATGAGGACGCTTCCAAACTGAACGGCATCAGCAAGGCTCCGGCTACGCTGGTGAAATATGACCGGACTTACCGCCGGCTGGAAGAATTTATGAAAGTGAAATATAAAGTGTCTGACATCGCCCTGCGGGAGATTGACCACAAGTTCGTGACGGACTTCGAGTTTTATCTCCGTACCGTCCAGCCGGTGCAACGAGAATACTACGGGCAAGTTCATGCAGATATTCCGCAAGATAGTCCTCATCGCCAAAAACAACGGATGGATAACCATCGACCCGTTTGCAAACTATCATATTCACATGAAAGCGGTGGACAGGGGCTATCTGACGGAGCAGGAACTGGAGCGTATTCTCCAAAAGGACTTTAATTCGCGTCGATTGGAACAAGTTCGAGACGTATTCATCTTTTCTTGCTTCACGGGGTTGTCATACGTGGATGTAAAGAACCTTACCAAAGAAAATGTCTGTATTTCATTCGACGGGAAACAATGGTTGCGGCTGCACAGGCAAAAAACTTCCACTGCGGTCAATCTCCCCCTGCTGAAAACTCCTTTGGCAATATTGAAAAAGTACGAGGACAAACTATCAGACGGACGGTTGCTGCCTGTATTAAGCAATCAAAAACTTAACTCTTACCTGAAAGAAATTGCTGACATATGCGGGATTAAAAAGAATTTAACATTTCACCTCGCTAGGCATTACAGTTATTCTTAATAATTGAAAATAAACAAATTGCAAGGTTCTAATTTTAAATAGGTAACGATTTAGAAACTAGACAAATTCTGTATTCTGTTTTGTTTTGCATTAATCAAAAGAACGCTTTGCTCATGTACAAAAATACATGTTTTTTTCTTCATTACCAAAACTATATTACTGAAAAATGGAAGGAATATGATTCCTCAATATTAGTCCTTGTAATCTGTTTATTGGCGGATATTTATTATTTTTTTGAAAAATAATTTGATATATTTTTATCTCGGTAAATAGTGGAAAGAAAAATTGGATAAAGCACATTTTTCTCGTTAATTTTTGACACATTAATTCATACTTTTATGCCTTACGAGGTTTCCATTGAATTGAGAAGTAGGTTCCTGTTTTCACATCTTCTTATGCATAATAGCATATAATTTACACAATGATACGCTCAATTAAGACTGAATACCCACTATATATAAATAACAGGCAATAGGTTCTCTCAACATAGATGTAATATAAAGTGAATATTTCTCCGGGCTTGGTTAAATTTATTTTATGATTGCACTTTGACGTACCCTAAAAAATTATAGTTCCTTATGGTATGTATATTCTGCATAATCCACTATTCATAGCAATTGGTATCCACTCTAATTTTTGATACCGCTTCATTATTTCCATACCCCATCTTACACCAACTATATTTATTTCGTCTTGAATGTTTTCTTCAGTTATTTCTGCAGGCTCAAGATGTTTGTTATGTTGATTTATCCAGCAATTCCAAGCTTCACTTTTTATAAGATGTTCTTTTCTCACTGCGAAGGGCAATGTTGGTGGTATGGCTTTATTGAGTCTATATTTTGCTAGTTCCCAAATTTGCATAACCCTTTGTTCTTTTTGTGAAGCTTCTTGTAACTGAGCTAAGAATGCAGATTCTTGTAATTCGGGTTGTTGTCTCCAATAGTTATTTAAATCATCGTATTCTTTACACCTTATATTAGCCTTGTTTCGGTTCTGCAACTTGCGCAGTTCCTCGGCTTGGTATTGGCGGATGGCTTGCTGCCGTGCTTCCGCCTTTTCCTCGTCAGTCAGTTCTACCGTATGGTTCACGACTACTTGGCATTGCAGTGGCTTGCCCACTTCAATGTCGTCCTCGTCATAGTAGTGGACGGCTTGGGAATAGATTTCACCGTCCGTAAAGCCGTTGTAACCGCTTTTCTGTACCCAATTGAGGATATAGGTCACGCAATCCTCTATGTTCTTGTTAGGCTTGTTGTAATTTGCTGCAAACAGTTTGTCCTCCGCTGCACGGTTGTCCAGATAGGCTTGGATTGTACGCTTGAAATGGTCTGTTGTCTTGTTCATATCAGTATGTATTTTAGTCAATTGAAAAATTCTCCGTTGGATAAAAACTCGTATCCGTTGGCTTCGCAGTCATGCTCGAAGGCTTCCTCATCGGTGCAATCCTCAACGTCCCTGCTGCAAAAGCGGAAGAAACTGCCGATGCACTCGTCCATAAGGTCATGCAGGTTCGTATGCTTGTCGGGTGCTTTCAGAAAGTCGTATATGGGCTTCAGGATGTCCATGTCAGCACAATAGCCTGTCAGTACACAATCCTCAGTTACGGATATGCGGCTTCTGCGTTGTTTGTTGAAGTCCTTTCCGTACCAATAGGTCTTGGGCTTGAAAAGGCTGTGCCAATAGTTGTTCACGATGAATTTCAATAACCGCACACCGCAAAGTTCTTCCTCTTCCTCGCTGTAATTGGAGGTGAAACGGTAGTAACACGTGCAGCCGTCATATCTCCAATCATATACACGTATGTTGAATATGCCTTCAAAGGCTTTCAGCGTTGCCATGTTCTCGCTCTGCCACGGATATTCATACCCTGCCAACCATCGGTTGTAAGCGTTTTCCTTTGCCGTGAATGAAAGCTCGTCCACCTTATAAACATTGTATGTCCTTGTTTCTGTTCTCATAATCTTCTGTCTTAAAGGGTTGTCAAATGGTTTCTTTCAAAATCTCTCTCCAATAGACTGGCTCTGCCTCGCTTAAAAGGAAGTCAATGAAGTCCTTTCTTGCATCCTTGCACAACTCCTTGTATAGTTTTCGGAATGTGCCGAAATTGCCGTTGATGTACGTTTCCACCATATACTCAAAGATGTTGTTCACCTCGTAAAACCTGCATTGTTGCGCTGCCGTCTTGCTGTTTCTTTTCGCCATATCCTTATGAATTAAAGGGTTAATAACCAAATGAATGTCCAAATAATTGTCACTATTGAAAGTAGTGCGGTGAGGATGCCGAACATGAAGTTCAACACGCCCAACAGGATTTCCCCTGCGATACCTACCGCCAAACCTCCTGCGCAAAGGGTGATGCCCCATGCCGCTCTCGCTAATGCGGACAACACTTTCCGCAAAGCCTTTCCGATGTCGTTCAATGTCATTCTCATATCTTCCAATTTTTAAGTTGTTGTTACATTAGTGTCCCGTTAAAATGGGACGAGTTAAACAATTAATCAAAAAGCCCCGGAATCAGGGGATCATTTAGATCTTTGACATCATTGAAATTAGTCTTGTCGAACAGGTCACGCAAGTGGGTTTTGTCAGTCAATGATATACTGAGAATTTGCAAAACTTCATAGGTTGAACGTTTCAACTTCATATCATGTTGGACAATAGCCACAAGACAGTACGTGATAATAGCCACACTGATTTGTATGCGAACAGCGTTCTCTGTTGTGCCCCAGAATTTCTTTATCTTGAGATGCTGCTTGAGCCATTTGAAGAACAGCTCGATTAACCATCTTTTCTTATAAAGATTGGCGACATCCAGTGCAGAAAGTTGTTTTGCATTCGTCAAGAAAGTGAACTCACGGTCATCCTCTTCGTCGTAATATCGGACGAGTCTGAATGACTCCGGATATTTCTTCCCGGAGAGATAACCGGTCAGTTTCACTTCTGCATCTGTCATTATGTTCTTTGGCATTCTCCGCTTCCATTTGACTGTCTTATACTTTAAGTTCGTCTTGGCCCTGACAACAAAGAAAGAGTCTGTAAGATGTATCCTATAGAGCTCTTTAAAAGAATCATAAGCCCTGTCGAATATATAATAAGCATTTGGTTCATAATGGATTGAAGACATCGCTGTAGAATCATGCTTTGAGGCAGTGGTTACAGTATAGAAGGCAGGAACTTGTGCTTCAATGTCGTATAAGACATGAGCTTTCACTCCTCCTTTCTTGCTTCGGAACTTTGCCCACGGGAATGTTGCAAGACATAACGGAATCGTTGTTGAATCAAACGCATATTTCTTTCCGGAAATGTCAAGGATGTTGGTCGTCCGCTTCTCGCAGGCTTCCTTCATCATATAGAAAGCAAAGTCTTCGAAGATTCTGTAATCGCGGTTCTGGTTGGCTGTGGCAAGAGTTGTCTTGGCTATCGGTTCACGACCTAACCCAAGATGATATTGCTTGCCCCTATGCGCCTCGAAAGCAACGATTAAGTCTCGCAGGCTCTCACGGTTACTCAGTTGCCCAAACATCATTGCAAGCATCTGATTCCAGCAAGTGAAATGTTTCACATACCGGTTGCCATCATACTTGCGAACATAGTTGTTGAACTGAGTCCTGTTCAGAAAAGCGGTTAATTGAGAGAATACGTATTTGTCTTGGAACATAGCAGCCATTTGTATTAGACTGCAAAGTTGCAAAATCAAGTCCGTTTCATCTCAAGAAACCACGTAATTGACTATATTTCAATAATTTCAAAGAACTATTTATCCACTTTTACGGGACAGTAGTGTTGTTGTTACTTGTCTTATTCGGTGGGGGTCGGGTCGAGTCCTTTTTCTTTTCGCCTCTCCGTATGTCCGATGTCCCCTTGTGACGTCTTCCGACCGCGCATCGGTCGTTTTCGTTTCTGGGGCCATGCAAAGGTTAGGGAGTAGGTTCAGCAAATTTTTTCGACAGAATACTACCTGAGCCTGCGAAGTGTGGAGATTGTGGCTAAAAAATTTGTGTTCCTAATCCCGTCTTTACCTTTGCCCCTGCAACGAAAATGGCCACTGATGCCGTCTGGAATGGCGGCATGGGAACATTGGCATACTTGCTGGAGAGGCGGGAAGGAAAAGGGGAAGCATAGAGGATGGCGCAACGCGCCACGGGGAAGTTCAAAGGGCGGCGCAACGGACAAGGGGAAAGCCCCGCTTTCCTGCCGCCGTGACAGAAGTCCTGCAACCGTCATTGTCATGCGTGCATGGCTTGCGGTTGCAAGTTTTCTGCCGACGGCACATGTCTTCAAACGGTCTTGTCTGCCATGCCCAGTTTGGCAAAAGCATGGCAAGACGGTTTGAGGACGGGAAGACATGACAGCCAGAAATAGTCGCAGGTGCAGATTCACGCTTGCCGTGCCCTGCATCCGGCGGCATTTCGGCTGCTAAAAGAAGACGAGAAAAAGAAAATGGATAAAACGGACTTGTCCGTTCTGCACAAGCATATAAAAGAAGTGCCCACGACGATGGCGGTGTCACTTGTGACATTGTGGTCGTCGTGGGCTTTTCTTTGCTTGTGCCGTTTCTGAAATAGGCTTACGCACATCAAGCCGGAAGCCGTTTTCAGAACGGAGTTTAGGCATAAGTTGAGTTGAAGGTCTTTAACAAGTTTGATGTAACATTCAAGTTTTTAGGATATTGTAATGGGAATTTATCAATAGTAGAGTTCTGAACCTCTACATTTATTAAATTGAAAAAGAAAAAAGTATGCACGAATTTTGCTGTTACAGAAAAAAGCATTAATTTTGTCAACTGAAAACGATATGCAACGCGGACATTATGATGTCGAACAAAGACATAAAACTGCCATAAAACAGTTACAATATCGTTACAAGAAAAATTTTGGTCGATGCAACAATCTGACTATGAGATTGTGGGCAAATTCGGGTTCAAGTCCCGTCCGCACCGCTAAATAATCAATAGTAAAAGAGGGTGTGTCGTAATACGCGATTCACCCTCTTTTCTTTATCAACGATAAGAGCGTTGTTAACTTTTTCAAGCAGCGATATTCTGAAGATAATCTCGATATTTTGTTCCCAATAGCTTAAATGAGTGGTAATAAGGCCGTAAAGGTGTTTAATTGGCCAATTTATCCCCTCTTTATTCATCTTGGTACACATCTTTTTTATATTGAAGGCGATGGCCAGGAAGGAAAAGTCCATAAGGACCTTGTCCTTTCCAAAATGACGGAAGCGCTTGTAGTTCATGTTGAATTTTATCTGTCCAAATACAGCTTCCGGTTCTATACACCTTTGCCCTCGGTGTTTCAGTCCTTCTTCGGAACAGAGAAGTTCCCGGGCTTTCTGTTTGTATATCCTGAGTCGGTGATTCAGTTCTATCGTCCTGTTTCCTTTAGCTTTAAA
The DNA here is from genome assembly GCF_900130135.1 of Bacteroides togonis. NCBI lineage: Bacteria > Pseudomonadati > Bacteroidota > Bacteroidia > Bacteroidales > Bacteroidaceae > Bacteroides > Bacteroides togonis. The sequence continues at coordinate 1,232,179 of NZ_LT670820.1, forward strand.
ACACAGACATCTTAACGGACACCCTTCGCATCTGACAGCCCTATACCTGGCATATTCGACTACATATCCGGATTCGGTTTTCGTATGCCTGGTACCTGCCCTCTGCATCTTTTGTCCCATTGGACAGACGCAGTAGTCCTGTTCTTCATTGTAGAAAAAGTTTTCGGCTTTAAAAGGATTCGGTTTAAATCTTGGCCGCTGCTCCATGTGGAAACAATTGTATTTGACGTATGCTTCCATCCCGTTTTCCGACATAAAGTGGTAATTCTCTTCTGATCCGTAACCGGAATCAGCAACCACCGTATGAGCCAAACGGCCGTATCTGTCGGCAAAGGACTTCAGAAAGGGAATCATCGTCAAGGTGTCAGTCGGATTCGGAAAAAGAGAATAATCGATAATGAATTGATTTTCCGTAGCAATCTGAAGATTATATCCTGGTTTTGTCTGACCGTTGTGCATGGCATCCTCCTTCATTCTCATAAAAGTGGCCTCTTTGTCTGTCTTGGAATAAGAGTTGCGGTCCTGAAGATTGTCCAGATGGTTATTGTATTCCTGAAGCTTATCTCTATGTGCTTCCAGTTCTTTCAGCTGCTTGCGTTTCTTTCCCAGCGCAGATTTCTGCTCTTTCGTGGATGGTTCTGAAGTCTGTTCAAGAGCAGTGCGTAATTCTCCCGCCATTTCTGTCAGCATGGAAGGAGTAAACTCAATTTCCTCGTTGTTTTCCGAAGCTTTTTCCTGAGCGATGACGTCATCTATTTGGCTTAACAAAACACTGATTTTCTTCATCAGTCGTTCACGGTTTCGCTCAACGCTCTTCCGCCATACAAAAGTATATTTGTTGGCCTTGGACTCAATCTTTGTTCCGTCAATATATTCCACATTCAGACTGATGAAACCTTTGGATGAAAGCAGAAGTACGGTTTGGGTAAACACTTCGTTGATCTCCTTCTTCACCCGATTACGGAAACGGTTGATAGTAATAAAGTCCGGTTTCTCATAACCGGCTAACCAAATGTAATGGATATCACGACGAAGGAGCTTTTCTATTTTCCGACAGGAGTATATATTGTTCATATAGGCATACAAGATAACCTTTAGCATCATCTTGGGATGGTAAGGACTACGGCCGCATTCTTTGTATAACTTCCTGAAACCTTCAAGATTCAGGCTTTCAACCAAAGCGTCAACCATGCGTATAGGATCGTTTTCTGCAATATCTTCATCGATTCTTTGCGGAAATAGTACCGTTTGGTTGGGAGTGTAGGGACGAAAATGTATCTTTGCCATATGTATAAATCTTTAGGCTTAAAGATACAAAATCTTTAGGTAATAACAAAGCCCCAGCTTGTGAAAGTCGGGGCTTTGTGCTAAACAAAGAAGGTGTGCTTTTTGACACACCTTCTCCGTACAATCTGGAATCACCAACAGAAATGACCTGCTGCAAATACAACTCAAAGAGAATGAAACGCACAGCACCCGCATTCAGGTAGAAAATAGCCTTTCCGTATCACTCAGCATGCTGGCACAATATATCGGACATCCGGCTGACAGTATTGATGTAACTCAAGTAGTAAGTGATTCACTGCCCGAACATCCCGAAATTTACTACAGACAACCTGAATCGTCACTTCCCCTAACCAATGAATACAATTTGTTACAACAAAACGTAAAAGCTACTCGATTGCAATACAAAATGACTGTTGGAAAAAATCTGCCAACAATTGCAATCGGTGGCGGATATATATACGACAATCTGATGGACAAGGATCATTCGTATTGGATGGGATTTGCGACCGTCAGCGTGCCCCTTTCTGGATGGTGGGGAGGCTCACATGACATAAAGAAACAGAAATTACAAATCCGCAATGCCGAAAACCAGTTTACAGACCAAAGCCAAATGTTGATCATCCGCATGAACAACTGCTGGAACAATCTGACCGAAACCTACAAACAAGTAAAGATAGCAATCGAATCCATCGGACAAGCTTCAGAAAACCTTCGTCTCCAAAACGATTACTACCAGGCCGGAACATGTACCATGAGTGACTTGCTCGAAGCACAAACTTTATATCAACAGAGCCGTGACAGGTACATGGAATCCTATGCACAATACGAAATCAGGAAGCGGGAATACTTACAAGCTACAGGCAGATAACAATAAGTACATACACTGTGCCTGTAAACATCTACTTCAACAGCGTAAAGTGCCTCTTTAGCTTGCTAAAGTGCCACTTTACGCAACACATTATTAACCTCTACGGAAACAAGCGAAAAAGATGAAGATTTTCTTCCAAAAGGTATAATGAAACGCCCCTGCTATCAGATTAATTTTATATCTTTACAACCCCGAAAATACCTTAAACCAATTAGCATAAAAACAGGATTCGGGAAAAAGAATATAAACTTAAATGATATATACCATGGAAGAAACAAACCTATTAGCCCCTTTGCTACTGACAATTGCCGGTCTTATGGTAGGAGCTATCTTTAAATCGCTGTTCCAACGGACGCGTATCCCTTACACAGTCGGACTGTTTGCCATCGGACTGATTGCAGGTATTCTAAACAGAGCCGGAGTTTTTCAAAATACTTCTCAACTCAGCCAAGCATTAGACAGTGTAGCCAATATCAACCCAGATCTTATCCTATATATCTTCCTGCCCATACTGATTTTCGATGCAGCCTATGAATTGAATCTGCATATCTTTAAAAAAACGTTGGCAAACGCCACTTTGTTGGCTGTTCCCGGCCTGATCATCTGCATGTTACTGACAGCCGTCCTATTAATGGCACTAAGTCTATTTGTTCCAGGATATGAACAATGGACCTGGACTGCCGCCTTAATGTTTGGTGCCCTCATCAGTGCTACCGATCCCGTCGCTGTTGTAGCTTTACTGCACGAACTGAAAACAAGTAAACGTTTTTCTACTCTGGTTGACGCAGAATCATTGCTTAACGATGGTACCGGTATCGTCTGTTTTATGCTGTTCTTTGGCATCACCACTTCAGGTATGAGTAACGACATGACTCCAGTTATGGAATTCTTCCAAGTTGTAGCAGGAGGAGCTATTTTAGGTTTCCTAGCAGCACGCCTTGTCATCTGGTTCATAACTCGCATCAATTCAGAAGAGATGATACAAAACAGTGTTATCATTCTTTCGGCTTATTTAGTATTTATTCTCTCACAATTTTATCTGGGTATTTCAGGCGTCATTGCCTTAGTTGCCTTCGGACTAACCATTTCCTATGTAGGAAAGCCTCGACTTAAACCACAGGTAAACGTTTTTATGGGCCGTTTTTGGGAATTACTTACTTACATTGCCAACACGCTCATTTTTATCATTGTAGGTGTTGTAATCGCTGAGAAAGTCGATTTCTCATGGGCACATTTCGGTATTCTGTTACTCGTCTATGCTTTCCTGAATCTCTTCCGCTATACAACGATCATGATACTTTACCCTATCATGAAACGGTTAGGATACGGATTGAATAAAAAAGAATCCATCATTCTGACCTGGGGCGGACTACGTGGCGCATTGGGAATGACCCTAGCATTAATGGTTTCCTATACTCCAGCTATTCCAGAAGAAATACGTAGCCAAGTGCTATTCTTCACCGCAGGCATCGTAACCCTCACCCTGTGTGTCAATGCTACCACCATGCGCTGGCTACTGAATAAACTGGGACTGATATATACTCCAACGGCACGCACCATGATGGAAAACAAAATACAGAACCATCTGCACGAGAATTCCGAAAAATATTTTGAACGTCTACAAACACGTGATGCCCTCAATGGTGCGAACTGGAAAAAAGTAACCCGATACATAGCCAGTCGCCCCGATGAACAACAGAATATGCCAATAGACAACGACGTGATGAACGAAATCAGACTACGCGTGTTGGATAAGGAAAAAATGCTCACACGTCAAATTTACGACGAAGGCATTATTGCAAAAACTTCTTTCATGTTACTCAGCAACTCGCTGGACGAACTTTACGACCATGACGGGAACAGCCCGTTAGACAACCGGAAGTCTATCTTCAATTTCTGTAATCGTACTTTTATCCTTGACAACATGCAGAAGATACCAGGTATAGGCTCTTGGATAAGCTTTTATTTCAAAGAACGCATTGGAGTGGTCTACGACCTGGGACGAGGTTTTATCATCTTGCAAAAGGAAGATCTCAAGCTATTGGATGATCTAGAAACCTCTAACATGCTAAATGTCGAACAAGCCCCTGTTCTAAAACCATTAAGAGAAGAAATCTTACATAATATCAACGCGATGGATAGCGTACTGGGCAAACTTTCGAGTAACTTCCCGAAAGCCTACAAACATGCTTTGACGCAGAAAGCCATACGCATGTTGCTCTGTAACGAACGGCGTACCATCCGGCAAATGCAGAATGACGGTATCCTATCGGACAAAGACGCTGAACGTTTGTATGAAAGTGTAGACGAACGCAGCGACCAGCTCAATTCACTTAGCCACACCATTCCTGCTTCTCTTTTAAGATGGCTGAAGATCAGGAAAAGGAAAGAATAAACTTAGCCCTAGAACCTATCTCTCAATAAAACAGACTGCACCGAGAAAAGTACAAAAAAGTGAAAACCTTGTTTACGCTTTTGTACTTCTCTCGGTTTACACTATCTTTGCGACCAATACAAAATGGAAACTTATGAAACGAATAAATCTTTTCCACCTGATAACCTCATACCTGATGTTGTTGGTCGCTACAACTTCATGTTGGCAAGATCGCAGCGGTGAATATTACGCTTTGGTGGGATCTAAAAACTGGATTTATACTACCATGCAGGAATATTACTTATACTATCAGGACCTGCCGGAAGAAAGCGAACTAGATTTTTTCCAGAAGCCGGCTGAGTTTCTGAGTAGTGTAGTATCAGAGAAAGACGGAAAGAACGGCGTAACCTATTCACATATCGACTCAATAAAGACCGCCGATACCCGTTCGTTGAGCGAATCACCGACCTTCGGTTTCGAAGCTGTTATGCTCCAAACGCAACAAGGTTCCTATGCCATGCAAGTACTTTATACTCAGCCTCAATCACCTGCTGAAGAAGCTGGATTAAAGCGTGGCGATCTTATCATCGGAGCCGACAATACGGAAATCAGTTCAGGCGACTACTCCAAATATGTCACCAACCCAACGACTGCACATTCTTTCATACTGGGAAATTATAATGCCGATACAGGCCAGATAGACACGACAGGCACTGTAGAAATGCCTGCCCCACGTATTATTGAAATACAAAATATGCTCAAGACAACACTTCTTGATACTGGAACACGCAAAGCTGCCTACATCCTATACAACGAATTCGGACAAGATGATATCGCGCAATGGCAGACACTATACGGCCAACTGGCCGCCACCCAGCCTAACGACATTATTTTGGATCTGCGCTACAATCCGGGCGGATACGTATCCACAGCACAAGCTGTCGGTACCTTGCTGGCACCTCAGAGCGCCCTCGGACAAACGATGCTCACCATGACAGGCAATGATAAACTAGGCAAAGCCGAAACCTATACATTCGATGCCAACCTGTTGCCCGGTGGAAGTGCACTGAGTTACCAGAATCTCTATGTTATTACTTCCGGCAATACAGCCTCGGCTTCGGAAATTATCATCAACTGCCTGCGCCCCTACATGACCGGCAATCTTTATCAAGTAGGCCAAGCAACTTTTGGCAAGAACGTAGCACAGGCACTCTATACCAACGACCAATATCCCCAACTCGAACTGTGGCTGACAACCTACTACCTGAGTAATTCAGAAGGCTACAAAGACTACGATGCAGAAGGGCTGCCCGCCGACTATACTCAATCAGAATCGTACGGAGGCAGTTTGGGTGAGTTGGGCACAGAAACAGATCCACTGATACAACCCATCCTGGTCCGCATGGCAACAGGCAGTTTCCCTAGCACCGAAACGACCACCCGCACCTTGGCATCGCCCCGTATGCTCATCGTGAAGAATTCCGTTGCAGACAAGGTAAAGACCGCACGCATCACCTCGCCTTACAAAGCACTTCCAAACGATTTGACAGAAAACTGAAACAAAGTTATCGAGTTTTCGAAGCTTAAACCAAATAAATGTGTACCTTTGCAGCCCGAAAACCAGAGAAAAAAAAGATGAATCATAAGTTATGCTGCATCGGGTACATCACCCGCGATAAAATAGTGACACCCGACAACACTGTCTACATGCCCGGAGGCACGGCCTTCTACTTCGCCAAAGCCATCAGCCGGCTACAGGCCGAAGGCTTCCTGCTGGTCAGCGCACTGGCTGAGGAAGACAAGGCGGCGGCCGAAGAAATCATCCGCGAGGGCATCGAAGTGAAGCTGGTACCCACCACACACTCACACAGCTTCGAAAACATCTACGGAGACAATCCCAACGAACGCCGACAACGCGTCACCGCACAAGCCGACCCCTTCCGCGTCGCCGACCTGGAGGACGTGCGGGCCGACATCATCCACCTGGGCACACTGCTGGCCGACGACTTCTCGCTGGACGTCATCAGGCACCTGGCAGGACGAAGCACACTGGCTGCCGACGTACAAGGCTTCCTGCGAAAGGTGGAGTGCGAAAAGGTCTATGCCGTGGACTGGGAAGAGAAACGCGAGGCCTTGAGGTACATCCACACATTGAAGGCCAACGAGAACGAGATGGAAGTGCTCACCGGATGCGCCGAGCCGCATGAAGCCGCCCTGCTCATAGCCGACTGGGGCGTGAAGACGGTACTCCTGACACTGGGCGACAAGGGTTCGCTCATCTACACCGCGGGGCAGTTCTACGACATACCCGCATACCCCACACTGCAAGTGGTGGACGCCACCGGATGTGGCGACACCTACATGGCCGGATACCTCTACAAACGAAGCCAGGGAGCCTCCCACCAGGAAGCCGGATGCTTCGCCGCCGCCATGTGCACCCTCAAGCTACAAGCACACGGCCCGTTCAACGGGACGGAAGCCATGGTGAACAGCATCATCGGAAAATGATTGCACGCGCTATATAATAAAAAAGGCGTGGAAATTTCCACGCCTTCTTACTATATGCACATCCTCATCGTCTTCGCCGAATGCGTTTCCACCACAAATAATATCCGGTCAGCGGAAGCGCGGCACCCAACAGAGCGGCCAGGAACCAGAGTATGCGTGTAATCATCCCGCCGAAACTGCCTACATGCACGCCATACACCCAACGCTTGTCTACCCCGAAGAATTCATAAAACCATTCGCGATACCAGCCGAAAGACCACGTAAGCCCGGTCAAGGCCATAATCAACAGCAATAGCAAGGCATACATGCCGCCCGCCACATGCAGGCTGTACCAGAAACGCCGCCATCCTTTGCGCGCCGTAATCTTCAGGCTGCCGGTCAACGCCTTCTTCGTCCGGGGCCACCAAATGATGATTCCTGACAGCAACACGATGACAAACAACAACGTACTGACACCCACAATCATCTTTCCCAAAAATATACCGCCGCCATCCGGCCTACTACCCAACAGCCAGCGGTGCAGACCGAACATGGTGCGGAAGAACGGCAAGCGCTCATACTTGCCCAGCACCTCGCCCGTATAGGGATTGACAAACACAGCCGCACGCTTGGGCTTGGAAAGATTTACCTGATAAGAACGTTCCGGGTCGGGATATGCAGTCACGCCTTTCACTTTTACTCCATCGGGAAGCGTGGCTGCGACCTTGGCCGCAGCTTCTTCCTGTGTAAGCATGGGGCCCGAAAGCCGCTCCACCCGATAAAGGTCGGGACGAGCCCACATCGTAATCTCCTGTTCGAACACCAGCATGGCTCCCGAAAAGCATATCAGCGCGATGAGGACGCCGAAAGGCAGTGACAGCCAAAGGTGCAGTTTACGGAAAATACTTTTCATAATGACAAAGATAATTAAATGAAGAATGAAGAATTTACCATGCGGCATATAGCGTATACAGACAGCGCAGCCTAATTCTTCATTCTTAATTCTTCATTCTTCATTAAAATGCGCTCAGTTTACCCAATGCAGTCACGCTGTTTGCTTCGATAGTGATGCCTTTCGTAGCTGTTGCCGCCTTGGGGTCAATCTTATAGATGGCAGGCTGGGCACCGTCTGTCGTCACGACAGGAATATAAGCGTAACCACCGTCGCTATACGGAGTGCCGAAGCTGGAGATAAGGCTCTTATCGGGCATACCTGTTGTCAGCACCGTAAGCTCCTGCGTACTGCCCTGGAAGATGGCCAGTTCGCTGCGGTCGGCCTTGGTGGAATTTGCCACCATGTCTTCCACGCCCTTGCCGTACATCTGCAGCAGGAAGTAGTCCTCCGTGATGTGCCAGCAGCGGAACATGGGGTTGTCGTTGCCTTGCTCCTCCAGGTTGACGTAGTAGGCGTCGTCAAACTCCGTCGCGCCCGCCTTGATTCGCACCACGCCGGAGGGGAGCTTGCCTTCCACCTTATACAGGGTATGCACACCGTCCTCGGCCTCCACGGTGGATTCCGCCTTGGCGGTGCGGCCAAAGCCGGGGGAGAAGACGTAGAGGTCGCCGTTGTCCGCCGCCCAAATGGTCTGGTAATACTGCGAGCGCATGCGTCCGCTGGCGAAGCCTATCCGTCCCGTGCGGGCGATGACGGGCGTCTCGTCGAACGAGTCTCCGCTGTAGATGGCCACGTAGGCGCTGTCGGGATACTGCGTCGAGGGTATCTGCCCCGGCGTATAGCTGCCACTGCCGCTGCCGCCCGTGTGGTCGGTCACCAGGCGGGAGTCGCTTACCAGGTCGGGGTACTTCACCACGCCGTAGTGGCTCATGCCCATGGGCACGACGGAGGTGTAGAGCTTGCCGTTGGCCTCCACAAAGCCGGCGAAGGAGACGCTCTCACCGTTGCCCAGGAAGTTCTCCGCCAGGCGGCTGCCCGTGCGGGTGGTGGCGTCCACGGCGCTCAGGTAGTTGAACTGCAGATACTTGGCATAGAGCGTCTCGCCCGCCTCGTTGGTCACGTTCTCCTGCGTACCCACGTTGGTGGAGGCGGTGATGACATTGTCGCCCCAAGTGCCGTAGGTCGTGGTGCGGTTGAAGGTGTATCGGCGCGCCTCTTCCACCTTGCCCGTCTGCGCGTTGAGGACGTAGGCGAAGGCCGTTCCCTGCCCGCCGTCGTTGTACTGGAAGTTGAACAGGTAGGCATCTTTATAGAAGATGAGGTTCGAGCCGCTCTCCGTCTCCAGTCCGTTGCCCACGGTGGTGAGGGTGCCTTCGTCCAGCGTCTCGCTCGTGGCCAGGTACATGGCGGTGCTGCTGCTTCCGCCCGACTGTGCCGCCACGACGTAACGGCTGATGGTTTCGCCCGCCTGCGGTGTGTCCGGCGTGTCCGGCAGGAGGTCACTGCTTTCATCACATGCGATGAACAGGCTGCTTGTGGTGAGGGCTGCAGCCAATGCCCAGGTCATTTGATTAGTCTTCATAAACTCATTATATTATAGATTATAATTATTCACTCATCTGATACTTCATCATCCCCCAAAGTACACACGCACCTTGCCGTAGAACGCCCGCCCCGCCTTCTGTAGGCTGAAATTGTCGTAGAGCTTGGCATCGGTCAGGTTACGGTACTCCAAGGACAGGTTGTAGCGTCCGTTCTTCAGCGAGTATCCCAACGTGAGGTTGTGCGACAACTGTTCGGGCACGCGGCTCTTGGTCGACGCATCGCCGAAGGCTTCCCAGTAGAGGGGGAAGTCGTGTTGGTAGAAGCCATCATACGTCAGCGTCAATACGTTGCCCTTGCCCCACAGGCCGTGCCACGTGAGGGTGGCATCGAAGTTGGCATACATATACGGCTGATTGGGCATGCGCTGTCCGTAGGTGAGGCTTTCCTGCTGAGTGCCTCCCGCCACGTAGCGTTCGTTGTCACGTATGTTAGTATTGTTGAATGTACCTCCTACGTTAAACCATCTGCCGTAACTGTAGCGAGCGGAGACGTTGAAGCCTTTGGTCTTGACGCGGCCGTGATTCTCGTAGTAACCAAAACTCATGCCACCCACACGGTCCAGTCCGCGCTGGATGTAATCGCGCGTGTCACGGTAGATGAAGCTGCCTTCCAGGTAGAGGCCGTGCTTACCAAACTGGCGGTTGTAGCTGAGGTTGACGTTGATGTTATCACTCTTCTCCGGACGGAGGTCGGCTTTACCCGCTTCGAGGTCCTCGTCGCCGAAAAGCTCGTCGGTCGTAGGCAGGCGGTAGGCCTTCTCGTAGGAGACCTTGGCTTGCAGTCCGTCGAGGATGAAGTACGTGCCCGCCGCACCATAACCCAAAGAGCTGACCCGCTGAGTCATACTGACGTAATCACCAATGCCGTCCGAGCTTTGCGACACGGGACCCCGGTTATACTGATTATAATATTTGCCGAAGGCGGAGAGGTTCCACTTCTCGGTAGGCATCAGGCGGTAGGACAGGCCGGTGATATTCTTACGGGTCACCTTGGGGATGCTGAAGTCCGACAGTTTGTTGCTGCCTTCCACGTAACTGCGGCTGGTGCGCTTGAAGGTGCTCAGCACGTGATTCAGCGTCAGCGTATGCGCCCGGCTGATGCGGTAATTGGCGGTGAAGGTAGCGTTCCAGTTCAGATTCTTCGACTCGCTGTTCTGATACGACTGCTCGCCGGGCGTACCGGTGTATTTGCGATCGCCCAGCCAGTTGTATTTGTAGGTAGCGGTGTCGATGTTCTGAGTGATATTGTGGTTGTAGTTGGCGGTGGCCACCACGTCCAACCCGCGGGTGAAGAGGTTGCGCTTGGTGTACTCCAACGAAGGCGTGAAGGAATGCCCTTTGCGGTGCTTCTGCCCGAAGACGATATACTGGTACACGCCCGTCTGTATCTCCTTGTAATAATTGGAGTAATTGAAGCCCAAGGCCAGGCGGTCGGCCCACGACTTGTCCACCACACCTATCTTGCCGATGACAGCCTCGTTGTGGAAGGTGTCGTTGAATCGCTTAACGTGATAGATTTTCTTGGTGTCAGTGCTTTCGCTCCCGTCCTCGCCGAACTCGGTGATATAGTTGTCAATGTAATAATCGTTGTCCGAATAATTCTGAAAGGCGTTCACCTCGTACATGAAGCCGTTCTTCAGCGTCTGCCCGAAGTTGACGTACGACTTGTGCGTGTTGAACGAGCCGTAGCTGTAGGACGCGTCCACGTGCCAGCGGCGGCGTTGTTTGTTGGTGACGATGTTCACCACACCACCCAATGCGTCCGTGCCGAAGCCAACGGGCACCACGCCCTTATACACCTCGATACGTTCGGCAAAGTTCACGGGCAGGTTGTTGAGGTCGAGCGCCTTGCCCGCGCCTTCCTGCGGCACACCGTCGATGAACACCTTCACGTGCTTGCCGCTGAATCCGTCCAGCATCAGCTGCATGTCCGAGCCCACTCCCCCACTCTCACGCAGCTTCATGCCCGGCGCCTTGGCCAGCACATCGCTCAAGCTCTTGGCCGTGTTCTGCATCTCGGTGGCATCTACGGCCACGGCGTTGAAGGCACTGCGCTTCACGCGGCTCACTCCGCTGGACACGACCACGACTTCCTCCAGCTGCTGAATGTCCGGCCGGATGGTCAGGTTCAGCACCAGCCGCTCCTCGTCTCCCAAGGTGACCGGCTTCTCCAGGGTCTGATAGCCGACGGCCGACACGACCAGGGTGTATTCGCCTGCCGGAGCCTTGATGCGATATTGTCCTTTCTCATCGGTGGCACCACCGAAAGAAGTCCCCTTCAGATATACTGTGGCGAAGTCCACCGTCTCCTTCTCCGTCGATGTCACCCTTCCCGTCACAACGGCGCGGTCGCCCCGGTGGTGGTGATGATGGGCACCACGATGCCCTTGGGCATACAGGCTTCCGATGCCCGTCACGAGCGATAATATAAATGCGATTGTTTTCATCCTCTATGTGCTTATTTATTCCGCCGCAAAGGTCGGGATAAAAGCACGCCCCCACAATCGCCTGTTATGGGTATTTTAGAAGCCCCTCCCGCCACTCTTCCTGAGAAAACATGCCCGTCAACCCCTATATTTAGGTAAAACTCTACAAGACAACTCACCCCCAAGCCTGGCACATGACACCGTTTCCTCCGTATCATGGCAGCATCCATGTAGTAAGCCGATAGGGAATCATGTAGGATGATTCCTACAATCATGTTACATGATTCCTACAATCATCATACATGATTCCTACAATCATCCTACATGATTCCTTGCCAAGTCCGTACTTCGATACGGTTCAGTCCGAGACAAGGCATCGGCATCTGACGGATGTTCCATATAAAGGTTATTTAGATAGGATTTTATATCCGAGCAGCGAGCTGAATTTGTAGCACAGCCAAGGGATACGCCCCAATATCTGTCCGAAGAAAAATCCCCAGCGCGGACGGAAGAACTTCATGTAGTTGGCTTGGTCCAGCAGGTGCAGGGCGGGTTCCCATTGCTCCACCAAGTGCCCGTTGCTCAGCCCGGAGCGGATTTGTGCCTCGTGCTTACGCAGCGAATCCGGTTTGACGCCGTGCCGGCTCATCATGGTCCCGCAGACATCGAACCAGATTTCTCCTCCGCCGAAGCGGCTTGCCACGTGGTGCAGGAAGCTCCTCACCTGCTTCTCGTAGAAATACATCAGCACGCCTTCCACAATGAAGATAAACGCCCCGTCGGGATGCTTGCAGCGCAGGCCGTCCATCCATTCGGTCTCCAGCAAGGAAGCCGCGATATAAGGGTTGCCCGGCTGTTCGGGTATCAGTTCGCGGCGCAGCGCGATGACTTCCGGAAGGTCCATGTCATAGAAGACCGCTTTCCCGTTTCCGATGCGCTGGTAGCGGGTGTCCAGTCCGCAGCCTACGTTTATGACTACCGGCCGAGGATGCGTGTCGATGAACCGCCGCACGGCACGGTCGAAATACCAGCCGCGCACCACGCAGCCCACTTCGCTCAGCCTGGCCCCGTCGAATTGGGAATAATCATATTCCAGACTGTCTGCCAACCGTTCCGCAGCCTTATCATTCAGAATGGGATGGGCACGACGGCTCTCTTTCGCCCGCATGTATAGCGGAATGAGCAGTGTTTCCGCCACAATGCTCTTAAATTCGTGTTTCTGTTTCATTGTATATCGCAATTTAATAGTGAATGTTTCGATTGAGTGAGAGCAAGGCAATTTCATATTTGCTTTGCCGATTGTGAGAAAGATGCGCAATCATGTTTTTTAACATCACAAAGGTACAGGGCTTGAATTTGTCCGGCAATATCTATTTTTAGGGATTTTCACCCGACTGCCCGACATGGGAATTATCCAGCAACAAAACGCCCTCAAATTCCCTATTAGTAGGTATTGTAAGGGAACGGATTTTTATCGAACTTTGCAAGGATTCATGGGGGACATTCCTCCTATACAATTATGATATTCAAAAAAGGAAAAGTATGAAGATTGAAAAGATTGTAGCCCGCGAGATACTCGACTCGCGCGGCAATCCCACTGTAGAAGTGGACGTCATGTTAGAATGTGGTGTCATGGGACGAGCCGCCGTGCCTTCCGGTGCTTCTACCGGAGAGAATGAAGCCCTCGAACTGCGCGATGGCGACAAGAGCCGCTATCTGGGCAAAGGCACACTGAAAGCCGTAGAGAACGTAAACAAGGTCATTGCCCCCGCCCTCATCGGCATGTCGGCCTTGCAACAACGTGCCATCGACCACAAGATGCTCGAACTGGACGGCACCCCCACCAAGTCCCGCCTGGGAGCCAATGCCATCCTCGGCGTGTCGCTGGCCGTAGCCAAGGCCGCCGCCGCTTATCTGGACATCCCTCTGTATCGCTACATCGGCGGAGCCAACACCTACGTGATGCCTGTGCCTATGATGAACATCATCAACGGAGGCGCCCACAGCGATGCCCCTATTGCTTTCCAGGAATTCATGATTCGTCCCGTCGGTGCCCCCACTTACCGTGAAGGCTTGCGCATGGGCGCTGAAGTATTCCATGCCCTGCAGAAAGTACTGAAAGGGCGCGGACTGAGTACGGCCGTTGGCGATGAAGGCGGTTTCGCCCCGAAACTGAACGGTGTGGAGGACGCTTTGGACTGCATCATCGAGGCCATCAGGCAAGCAGGCTATCGGCCGGGAGAAGACGTCCGCATTGCGATGGACTGTGCCGCATCCGAGTTCTGCGTGAAGGAGGACGGCCAATTCTACTACGACTACACGCACCTGAAGAACGGCATGCCCAAAGACCCGGACGGCAAGAAGCTGAGCGTGGACGAGCAGATAGCCTACCTGGAAGAGCTCATCACGAAATATCCCATTGACTCCATCGAGGACGGCATGAGCGAAGAGGATTGGGAAGGCTGGAAGAAACTGACCGACCGCATCGGAGACCGCTGCCAACTGGTGGGCGACGACCTGTTCGTGACCAACGTCCAATTCCTGCGCAAAGGCATCGAGATGGGCTGCGCCAACTCCATCCTCATCAAGGTGAATCAAATCGGCTCGCTGAGCGAGACGCTGGACGCCATCGAGATGGCCCATCGCCATGGTTATACCACCGTCACCTCCCACCGTTCGGGCGAAACGGAAGATGCCACCATTGCCGACATTGCCGTAGCCACAAACAGCGGGCAGATAAAGACCGGCTCCCTGAGCCGATCGGACCGCATGGCCAAGTACAACCAACTGCTCCGCATCGAGGAAGAGCTCGGCGGCCTGGCCGTATATGGCTACCGACGCATCAGGTAACCTGCAACGACCATAGATTTTACTTGGGGAATGAGGGTGTGTCGTAATACGCGATTCACCCTCTTTTCTTTATCAACGATAAGAGCGTTGTTAACTTTTTCAAGCAGCGATATTCTGAAGATAATCTCGATATTTTGTTCCCAATAGCTTAAATGAGTGGTAATAAGGCCGTAAAGGTGTTTAATTGGCCAATTTATCCCCTCTTTATTCATCTTGGTACACATCTTTTTTATATTGAAGGCGATGGCCAGGAAGGAAAAGTCCATAAGGACCTTGTCCTTTCCAAAATGACGGAAGCGCTTGTAGTTCATGTTGAATTTTATCTGTCCAAATACAGCTTCCGGTTCTATACACCTTTGCCCTCTGTGTTTCAGTCCTTCTTCGGAACAGAGAAGTTCCCGGGCTTTCTGTTTGTATATCCTGAGTCGGTGATTCAGTTCTATCGTCCTGTTTCCTTTAGCTTTAAAACACAGACATCTTAACGGACACCCTTCGCATCTGACAGCCCTATACCTGGCATATTCGACTACATATCCGGATTCGGTTTTCGTATGCCTGGTACCTGCCCTCTGCATCTTTTGTCCCATTGGACAGACGCAGTAGTCCTGTTCTTCATTGTAGAAAAAGTTTTCGGCTTTAAAAGGATTCGGTTTAAATCTTGGCCGCTGCTCCATGTGGAAACAATTGTATTTGACGTATGCTTCCATCCCGTTTTCCGACATAAAGTGGTAATTCTCTTCTGATCCGTAACCGGAATCAGCAACCACCGTATGAGCCAAACGGCCGTATCTGTCGGCAAAGGACTTCAGAAAGGGAATCATCGTCAAGGTGTCAGTCGGATTCGGAAAAAGAGAATAATCGATAATGAATTGATTTTCCGTAGCAATCTGAAGATTATATCCTGGTTTTGTCTGACCGTTGTGCATGGCATCCTCCTTCATTCTCATAAAAGTGGCCTCTTTGTCTGTCTTGGAATAAGAGTTGCGGTCCTGAAGATTGTCCAGATGGTTATTGTATTCCTGAAGCTTATCTCTATGTGCTTCCAGTTCTTTCAGCTGCTTGCGTTTCTTTCCCAGCGCAGATTTCTGCTCTTTCGTGGATGGTTCTGAAGTCTGTTCAAGAGCAGTGCGTAATTCTCCCGCCATTTCTGTCAGCATGGAAGGAGTAAACTCAATTTCCTCGTTGTTTTCCGAAGCTTTTTCCTGAGCGATGACGTCATCTATTTGGCTTAACAAAACACTGATTTTCTTCATCAGTCGTTCACGGTTTCGCTCAACGCTCTTCCGCCATACAAAAGTATATTTGTTGGCCTTGGACTCAATCTTTGTTCCGTCAATATATTCCACATTCAGACTGATGAAACCTTTGGATGAAAGCAGAAGTACGGTTTGGGTAAACACTTCGTTGATCTCCTTCTTCACCCGATTACGGAAACGGTTGATAGTAATAAAGTCCGGTTTCTCATAACCGGCTAACCAAATGTAATGGATATCACGACGAAGGAGCTTTTCTATTTTCCGACAGGAGTATATATTGTTCATATAGGCATACAAGATAACCTTTAGCATCATCTTGGGATGGTAAGGACTACGGCCGCATTCTTTGTATAACTTCCTGAAACCTTCAAGATTCAGGCTTTCAACCAAAGCGTCAACCATGCGTATAGGATCGTTTTCTGCAATATCTTCATCGATTCTTTGCGGAAATAGTACCGTTTGGTTGGGAGTGTAGGGACGAAAATGTATCTTTGCCATATGTATAAATCTTTAGGCTTAAAGATACAAAATCTTTAGGTAATAACAAAGCCCCAGCTTGTGAAAGTCGGGGCTTTGTGCTAAACAAAGAAGGTGTGCTTTTTGACACACCTTCATTTTTCGTATTATTCCCGGTTCATCAGCCGCTGCTCGGCCATACGTTCGTATTTGGTACCGGGACGGCCGTAGTTGGCATACGGATAAATGGAGATACCGCCACGAGGAGTGAACAGGCCTGTCACTTCGATGTACTTGGGATTCATCAGGCGGATGAGATCCTTCATGATGATGTTCACACAGTCTTCGTGGAAAGCGCCGTGGTTACGGAAGCTGAAGAGATAAAGCTTGAGACTCTTGCTCTCTACCATCTTCACATCGGGGATGTAGGAGATGCGTATCTCGGCAAAGTCGGGCTGCCCGGTGATGGGGCACAGACTGGTGAATTCGGGGCAGTTGAAACGCACCCAGTAATCGTTCTCGGGATGTTTGTTGTCGAAAGCTTCGAGTACTTCGGGAGCATAGTCCTGCTTATACTCGGTCTTGCGGCCCAGCAGGGTCAGTTGGTCTTTCAGTTCAGTCATTGTTCGGATGGTTTAAAGAAATTTCTTTTTGAGGTACATATTTTTGTTCGCCAGGTATTTTTCCAGCCCTTCACGGCGGAGCTTGCAGGCAGGACAATGTCCGCATCCGTCGCCGGGAATGCCGTTGTAGCACGTCAGCGTGTCATGGCGTACTAGGTCGAGCACGCCCAGCTCATCGGCCAGCGCCCAAGTCTCGGCCTTGTCAATCCACATCAGCGGGGTGTGGATGACGAACTGCTCGTCCATAGCCAAGTTGAGCGTCACGTTAAGCGACTTGATAAAAGCGTCACGACAGTCGGGATAGCCACTGAAGTCGGTCTGTGACACACCCGTCACCAGATGGTTAATGCCTCGCTCACGGGCATAGACGGCGGCAATGCTCAGAAAGAACAGGTTGCGACCCGGCACAAAAGTGTTCGGGAAAGAATCGACCGGCTTTTCCTGATCCATCACCATCGAGGTATCGGTCAGCGAATTGTGGCCCAGCCGACCAATGAACGACACATCCATGACATCAAAATCGACACCGGCCTTTGCGGCAATCTGCCGTGCCAGTTCCACTTCTTTCTGATGTTTCTGCCCATAGAGGAAACTCAGGGCTACTACTTTCTTGAATTCACGTTTGGCCCAGAAAAGGCAAGTGGTTGAGTCTTGCCCTCCGCTGAACACAACCAAAGCTGTATCACGGTTCATATACAATAATAATTTAGGTATACTGTTAAGAAAAACGACTACAGATTGCGCAGATGGAGGCAGATGGGTACACTCAGATATCCTTCACTTTCCACACCTTGTAAGAGATACCTTCGTCGTAGACATCGCTGCCGTCGATGCGCTTCACGGCCTTCACCACGCGGATCGTGACGGGCAGGATAACGACCTCGTAGGCCGACTTCAGCAGAATCTGCAAACCCATCATCACCGCCAGTTCGCGCCAGGCGATGACACCACCAAAGGCTACAGGGAAGAAAATGAGCGAATCGGCCGTCTCGCCCACCACGGTGGACCAGATGGCACGCGCCGAGAAGTTACGTCCGCGGCTGGCTATCTTCATGCGGCTCATGACGTAAGCATTGAGAAAAGAGCCTACCAAAAAGGCCATCAGACTGGCTGCCACAATGCGCGGCGCCATGCCGAAAACAAAGTTAAAGTGTTCCTCGCCCTCCCAAAACGGAGCAGCAGGCAGAGACACGGCTATCAGCCCCAGCGTAACAACGAAGAAATTCATCACAAAGCCACTCCAGATGATGAGACGAGCCTTGCGAAACCCCCAGACTTCGGCAATACAGTCATTGATGATGTAAGAAATAGGAAAAACCAGCAATCCGGCGGTAACGGTAAGGCTGCCCAGCTGGATGACCTTGGTCTCAAGAAGATTGGCTGCGATGAGGCATACATTGAACACAATGCCCATCAGCATAAAAGATACGGATACTTTTTGCTTCATACTCCTGTTTTTTACGTGGTTGTCCTAGAATACACGGCCGCTATTCACGGCATCTCATTTCAAAAATCGGCTGCAAAGATAAACTTTTCTGCGTAAATGGCCAACAGGAGAAAACAAAAAGAGGTTGCCGAAATACTGCCGACAACCTCTCAAGTAAATGCTTCAAAGGGAAAAACGAGTGTCAGAACTTATAGTCGATACCTACGCCGAACACCTTGTTCGTGCGGGTGAACACATCAGTACCCGGCAATTTGGGCAACTGGGAAGCCACCGACTCGGGCAGGCCGATGTTCTGAAGTTTCTGCGCCATGTTGTTGTAGTCGCTGCTTTCGCGGGTATAGTCCTCGTAGTTGGTCCAGAAGTAGGCAATGTTGAGGTTGAGATTCTTTGCCAACTTAATGCCCGCACCGAAACCGAACGACCAGGAGCTGGTAACGAAACTGATGTCTTCCATGTAGTCGTCCGTCAGGCCATACTTCGTGCGCTGCATACCACCACTAATCTGGATGCGCTTGTGCACATCCCATTCGATACCGGCCAGGTATTCGTTCGTACCGGCCGAAAGCAACTTCTGCTTGTCATTAGCCATATCGGCCTGCTTGTCGAAGAAGTGGTGGTAGCCCACAGAAGCACGGAGCGTAGGCAATAGGTCGTAGGACACACCGACGGTGAGCAGGCCGGGGATGTCGCTGGGTGTATTGATACCGTGGTCGTAGGCAGGGAAGCCGGTTGTATTGATACGCGTGTCGTTCTCCACGTTCAGGTTGGTATTGAATTCATACTTCAGGCCGACGTTCAGACGGTTCCAGTTGAAGTCCAAGCCGATGATGGGCGTCAGTCCCCAGCCCTTCTGGTCGCAATCCAGCTCCTTATCTGCGGTAGCTTCGGCCAGTTTGGCAAGCAGCGCCTTCTGCGTCTCGTCAGCTACCATGCCTGCCATCGTCTTGAAAGCATCAGAGGCCGGTACCATGGTTTCCGTACCCGGCATGTTAATCTGAATGTTACGCAAGTAGCCTGTGTAGTTGTTGCTCACATAGTTCATGCGACCGCCCACGAAGGCCGAGAAGTGTTCGTTTATCTTATAGGTGACGCCCAGCTGAACGCCGTAGAAGAACTGGCTGCCCTCCATATAGCTGTCCACATTGTATCGGTTGATGCCCATGCTCTGTCCGAAGACGGGCAGCATGGAGATGATGGACTCGAACGAGGCCAAGCCCTGGTTGAACGTAGCCTTACCGCCACCACCTGTCACGGCAAAACTGCCCGAGAATACCCAGTCGCCGTTCTTGTAGGCCGCCTGGAAGCTGGGAATGACGGGAGCCGAAGCCTCGCCCTTGAAGAGCTTGGTGGCATTGCCCCCGTTCTGCACGCCATAGGCAAAGGGAGCGAAGGTGGAAGTTATCTGACGCGTCTGATAGGCGCTCTGGATGTTCAGCGACAGATGCAAGCCGTCGCCACCCTCGATGAAGGCCAAGCCAGCCGGATTGGAGTAAACAGCATCGATACGGGTCGAAGCATCACGCGCCAGCATGCGCAAGAATAGGACATTCTGATTGGTATTTGTCAGGAAACCTCCCGCGAAAGTTGGGATTGAAACCATCAGCAGCGCTGTGCCGATTAACAAGTTTTTTCTCATCTATTCGTATTTTTATTGATTTCGGCGGCAAAGGTACAATAAAATTGCACACAGGCAATGAAATTGTGCAAAATTTATCTTCCGAACGTCCTGCGGAGGCGGAAAAAGAAACCGTTTCGGATGAAACAACCCCTTCCGGGGCCCCTCTACGGCCGTCGGCAGACGCCTGAAGTGACGCCGAGGGCCGCGGAAAGCTTTCGGCAGGTCGAAGAAGTAGTATGACGAGGCTATAAAGCGCCTTATAACGCCAAAATATTAGTACGACGGAATGAAAATGCGCGTTTTCACTCCGTCGTACTAATATTTTGGTATGAAAAGGTACGTTTTCACTCCGTCGTACTAATACTTGAGCATGAAAAGGTACATTTCTACTCCGTCGTATTAATATTTTGGTATGAAAAGGCGCATTTTCATTCCGTCGTACTAATATTTTGGTACGAAAAGGCGCATTTTTACTCCGTCATATCAATATTTCAGAATGAAAATGTGCATTTTCATTCAATCAGACTAATATTTTAGCATGAAAAGTCGCATTTTCACTCCGTCATATCATTTCGGAAGGCAGGCGAAAAAAGTTTCCGAACCTCCGAAAGCCTTTCTATGGCCAAAAATCGCTATCTTTACACCGGCAATCCGCCGCCGGAGGGAGCAGAAGCAAACATTTCCGCCGCCGGATTGTTATGGAGACATACGCATGGACTGATAACCCCTAAAAAACGACTCAAATATCATGGCAACAACAATCGCATTCTTCGGCACGAAGCCCTACGACGAGGCTTCGTTCAACGAGAAAAACCGAGAGTTCGGTTTCGAACTCCGTTTCTACAAAGGTCACCTGAACAAGAACAACGTCATCCTGACGCAAGGCGTGGACGTGGTCTGCATCTTCGTGAACGACACGGCCAACGCCGAAGTCATCCGCCTGATGGCCGCAAACGGCGTCAAGCTGCTGGCCCTGCGCTGCGCGGGCTACAACAACGTCGACCTGAAGGCCGCCGCCGAGTGCGGCATCGCGGTGGTTCGCGTGCCCGCCTACTCGCCCTACGCCGTGGCGGAGTACACCGTGGCGCTGATGCTCTCGCTCAACCGCAAAATCCACCGCGCCTCGTGGCGCACGCGCGACGGCAACTTCTCCCTGCACGGCCTGCTGGGCTTCGACATGCACGGCAAGACGGCGGGCATCATCGGCACGGGCAAGATTGCCAAGAAGCTCATCAGCATCCTCCGCGGCTTCGGCATGAACATACTGGCCTACGACCTCTATCCCGACTACAACTTTGCCCGCGAGAACCAGGTGGTCTATACTACGCTCGACGAGCTCTACCACAGCTCGGACATCATCTCCCTGCACTGCCCCCTGACGGAGCAGACGAAGTACCTCATCAACGACTACTCCATCAGCAAGATGAAGGACGGCGTGATGATCATCAACACCGGCCGCGGACAGCTCATCCACACCAACGCCCTCATCGAAGGACTGAAAAACAAAAAGATCGGATCGGCCGGACTGGACGTCTACGAGGAGGAGAGCCAGTACTTCTACGAAGACCGCTCGGACAAGATTATCGACGACGACACGCTGGCGCGCCTGCTGTCGTTCAACAACGTCATCGTCACCTCCCACCAAGCCTACTTCACGCAGGAGGCGCTGAGCAACATCGCCACCACCACCCTGCAGAACGTCAGGGACTTCACCCTGGGCAAGCCGCTCGAAAACGAGGTGAAGCTCTGAAGCGGAGAGTGGCATCAAGCCGCCCCCGCCCTATCAAAAAAATCAATAAAATAGCCACCCGCAGGCGGAGTTTCGGCCAGTTTTTCGTAATATTGCAGGGTGTAACAAAGAAAACGAGCATGAAACTGGACTACATCTACCACAGCGGCTTTGCCATCGAGGCCGACGGCGCGACCATCCTCATCGACTACTGGAAGGACTCGTCCGCCGAAGCGGGCCAGGGATTGGTGCGCGACCGCCTGCTCCACAGGCCCGGCGCCTTCTACGTCCTCGCCACCCACTTCCACCCCGACCACTTCCATCCCGAAGTGCTCCGCTGGCGCGACGTCCGTCCCGACATCCGCTACATCTTCTCGAAAGACATCCTGAAGCACCGCCGCGCCAAGGCCAACGACGCTTTCTATATAAATAAAGGTGGCGTCTACGAAGACGACCACCTACGCATCCAGGCCTTCGGCTCTACCGACGTAGGCGTTTCCTTCCTCCTCGACCTCCAAGGTCTCCGCCTCTTCCATGCCGGCGACCTGAACAACTGGCACTGGAGCGAGGAATCCACTCCGCAGGAAATTCGCAAGGCCGAAGGCGACTACCTGGCCGAAATCCGCGACCTGCAGCAGGAATCGCCTGCCGTCGACGTTGCCCTCTTCCCCGTAGACCGCCGGATGGGCCGTGACTACATGCGCGGTGCCCTCCAGTTCGTGGAACGGATAAAAACTCGTATCTTTGTGCCCATGCACTTCGGCGACGACTACGAAGGTGGAAACGCCTTCCGTCCGCAAGCCGAAGCCCACGGTTGCCGCTTCCTCACGATCGACCACCGTGGCGAAAGTTTCGACATCTAACATCAAAAAATAGAACGTAATGAAAAAATTGACTAAACTCCTATTCATCGTCCTCTGCCTCTGCCTGCCCACTGTGCTCCAGGCCCAGAAGCGCGACGACAGCAAGTACCTGGCCGGAGCCGTTCCCGAAGAAGACGGCAAAGTTGTATTCAGCAAAGAATTCAGCATCCCCGGTATGTCGCAAGACGAAATCTTCGAACGCATGCAGAAGTGGATGGACCTCCGCCTGAAGAAAAACCAGAACGAAACCAGCCGTGTGGTCTATACCAACAAAGAAAAAGGCCAGGTGATAGGCATAGGCGAAGAATGGCTCGTGTTCAGCTCCAGCGCCCTATCACTGGATCGTACCCTCATCAACTATCAGCTCAGCGCCTTCTGTCAACCGGAAAAGTGTGAGTTCCGCATCGAAAAGATACGCTATACCTACCGCGAAGGCCGCGACCAAGAAAAATATGTAGCCGAAAAATGGATCACCGATGACTATGCCCTGAACAAAAGCCAGACTAAACTGGTATTGGGTCTGGCCAAATGGCGCAGAAAGACCGTAGACTTCGCCGACGAACTCTGCAAAGAAGCCACCCAAGCACTGAGCGTAGCTAACATCGACCAAATCGTGGTCCTTACCGACGAAGAAGTTGAAGAAGCAAAAGAGAAGAAAGAAAGTAAAGCTATTGTCAACTCGGGTACCACGGTTATCAACACCAAACAGCAGCCCGTAGCCCAGCAGGCCGAGACACCCGTTGTAGCACCCGCAGCCCAGCCTGTGGTTGAACAAACCCCCGCTCCTTCCTCGCAGCAGAGCGCATACAAGGAAGTAGCCCCCGACCAATTACCTGCCAATGCCATTCAGATAGGCGCAGGTAAGCTGGTTATCGTCATCGGCACCGACGCCTTCAACATGACCATGATGACAGCCAACGCCGGAGGCTCGCTGGGCAAGATGTCAGGCAAGGCAGTCATCTACACCTTCCTCTCGCCCGACCAGCCCCACGAACAGCTCGACCAGGCAGCCACATATACCGTCCGCTTCTACCCCAACGTACAACAGGAACCCAGTGTCGTACTCGAGTGTAAAAAACTCCCCTCACAGGAACCGTTGGAAGGCCAGCCACGCATGTACATTGGCGAAATCGTGAAAGCACAAATGAAATAAACCTCTGGGCGCGGGATTCCAGTAAATCCCGCGCCCGATAAACCATTATTCAAAACCAATCATGGAAATCAAAAGCAAATTCGACCATTTCAACATCAACGTCACCAACCTCGAACGCAGCATTGCGTTCTATGAAAAAGCCCTGGGCCTCAAGGAAGACCACCGCAAAGAAGCAGCCGACGGTTCGTTCACCCTGGTCTATCTGACTGACGGATGCAGCCCCTTCCTATTAGAGCTCACCTGTCTGAAAAGCCATACCCAACCCTACGAACTGGGTGAAAACGAAAGTCATCTGTGCTTCCGTGTCAGCGGTGATTACAATGCTGTCCACCAGTATCACAAAGAGAATGGCTGGGTATGCTTCGAGAACGAAGCCATGGGTCTGTACTTCATCAACGACCCCGATGACTACTGGATTGAAATTCTGCCTGCCCGATAATCCACATTCCTCACCCGTAAACAATAAAACTTATGAGTATAGAAGAAGCTATGATGGGCGGTATCGTCTTTAAGGGGAAAAAAGAGAAACCCAAAGGCGAAGCCAAAGTGAAAACCAAAGCCAAAAAGAAAACCTATATTACCGGCCTCCACAATTCGGGAGCCGCCAAAATGAAAGCCGAAATCCGCCGCAAACGCGCCAACAGACATAAGAAATGATATACACCGACCTGCTTACAACCGACAAAGACCCGATGGGAGCAGCCATCCTCGACTATTTGGAACATGGACGAGCCGACAAGCTGCGCGTATTCTCTTCCCAGTTCGATGAAGACGAGATACCGGTCCGTACCCTGTTCCGCACCGAAAAGCAGATGGCCCCGCTAGAGCGGACAGCCCTGCAACTCGCTACCGGCCGCATCCTCGATATAGGTGCCGGAAGTGGTTGCCACAGCCTGGCCCTGCAAGCGGCCGGCAAGGAAGTGGAAGCCATCGACATCTCTCCGATATCGGTAGAAGCCATGCGCAAACGCGGTGTAAGGCAAGTTACACAAGCCAACCTCTTCAATGAAAGTTTTTGCGGCTCCTACGACACCCTCCTTATGCTGATGAACGGATCCGGCATCATCGGACGGCTGGAGAACCTGCCCGCTTTCTTCCGGAAGGCCAAACAACTGTTACGTCCCGGCGGCAGTATTCTGATGGATTCCAGCGACCTGCGCTACCTGTATGAAGACGAAGACGGAAGTTTCGTCATCGACATCGCAGGCGACTATTACGGCGAGGTAGATTTCAAGATGCAGTACAAGGATATCATAGGCGATCAGTTCGACTGGCTCTACATCGACTTCCAGACCCTTTCCCTCTACGCCGCACAAAACGGATTCGAAGCCGAACTGGTAAAAGAGGGAAAACATTACGACTACCTGGCCCGGCTTCGCCCGAAAGCTTGAATCACTCCTCGGCCAGCATCTCGTCTATCTTTTCGACCAGCCGCTGGAATTCTTCCGGATTGTACAGACGGGTCAGCATAACGATTTTCCCATCACGGTCTATCAGCACATTGCGGGTAATGCCTGCCTGTCGTTGTGCATAAAGGGCAAAGACATCGGCCCCCGGATCCAGAGCTAGCGGATAGGTCACTTTGGTGGCCTTTCCGAAAGCAATGACTTTCTCCAAAGGCTCGTCGCGGTCGATGCCCATCAGATAAAAGTTTTTGTTATCCTTGTGCTTCTGCCAGATGTCCTTCTCGATAAATGGCATCTCCTTGCGACACACGCCACACCAGCTGGCCGTAAACTGGAGCATCACCACCTTGCCACGCAGGCTGGACAGCTTCACGCTCTGCCCGTCCGTGAACTTTACTGTAAAATCGGGAGCCTGTTCGCCCACCTTAACAATATACCCGTTGGCGTCAGCCTGTTTTTCCTGAGCATTGCCTGCCAGAGCAATCATTGCCAGCAGACAGAAAAAGAATAGATTCAGTCGTTTCATGTTGTTTCGAGTTTATAAATTTGTCACATTCGCAAAGATACACTTTAATCTGATTCGGGCAAAAAAGAGCCGTCATTCCGACTCCGACGAAGTTTTCTTCTCTTCCTTTTTCTTCTTATCCAAAAGCATGCTCATGAAAGCCGAACTGATAATACCCGTAGGAATGGCAATCATCGCTATGCCTATCAAGCTGATAATGCTGCTCAAAAGCCTGCCCAATGCCGTAATGGGATAGATATCTCCATAGCCCACCGTCGTAAAAGCCACGATGGCCCACCAGAATCCGTCACCTATATTGGCAAAGGCTTCCGGCTGAGCTCCCCGTTCAATGTAATACATCAATATCCCCGAAAAGCCCAACATAATACCGCAGGCCGTATAAGCAGTGATCAGTTCCTCCTTTACCGTCTTGAGCACCGTACCTATCAACTGGAAAGAACGTGAATAACGGATCAGTTTGAATATAATCAGGATATAGGCCAGCACCACCAGATGTACGTGCGGACTCTCCTGATAGAGATAAATGACCACAAACGGAAAGACCGCCACAAAGTCGATGATGCCATAGAAGGAGAACAGATAACGCAGACGGGCTTTCCAGGCATGCTTACAATCGACATACTGGACAGGAGCCGCTATAATCCTCAAGATATATTCGATTGTAAAAACAAACGAAGCCAAATAATTGAATGAATACAGCCAGCTACGATAGGGAGCTGACTCTGCAAACGAACCATATACAATAGAAATGATTGAACCGATAATAAAGAACAACACAAAGTACTGAAACCATTTCTTCATCAACTGACGATGAATGGTCCGATAGACTTTTTCATGACGAATCAGCTGAGGAAGCCTTCCATGCAAAGGATTCAGATCCAAGTGTGTCCGAGTATTCATATTCATTCTATTTTTATTAAAATACAAATATAATCAATATGAAACGAACCCAATATACTTTCAACACAAAACTTATGCTATAGGAGCAAGAAAAACAAAAAGCCCCGCCTTTTTAAAGGCAGGGCTTCTATTGGATTTCGAGGTACCTGGCGGAACATCTCCGTCACTGACTCTCTGAAAATTACCCCACCTTCGGTCTACATTTGGGCTTCAATCACCCATCATTCAATCACAAAATATCTACATAAAAGTTTAATATCTGGGCACAAGGATTTCTACTTCGCCAAACCGTACGATTTTACATCGGCATTTTCTGCAACCATCCCGACGCGCGCACATTCTTTTTTAAGTTCTGATATCTGACGATCTCTATCACCCAATTCTCTATTCAACTGCTCTATTTTTTCCATCAATTCCTTATTTTGTTTTTTTAAGAATGCAGCAAGTTCTGTATTCGAAGCAGTCTCAACCGTCGAAAGCATTTCTCCTTCACCTGTCAAAAACCAACGTGCATTCATATCCTTATACACAGATAGAATTTTCACAATATTATTCCCGTTAAGGCTTTTACCTTTCTTACGTGCATTTCCAACTATACCAGTTGAAAGCCCACATTGAACGGTCACTTGGTTATCATTCAACCCAGCATAAGCCATATATTCATCCAATCTTTTAATAATTTCATTTTCCATATAGAAAAAACTCAATAAAAGCTTGCATATATTGTAAAAACTCAATATGTTTGCAGCAAATAATCAATTCACGTGCTACAAATGTATAAAGAAAACACAACTAAAGCAATAGCGAAAAAACGCTATTCATTCAGAAAAGGCTACCTACAAGTAACTCTGAAAGACAGAGATGAACTAAGAGAGGAGCTGAAAGGAATACTTCGCATCACCCAACGAAGTTACTTCTACACAGTTATGAATACCGGCATTATCGACATCAGTTTGCCGAGGTTCGAAGCTATTAATCAGGCGTTCGCACGCCGCAACATCTCAGACGTATGGGAAATCACGGAACTACCGCAATCTTGACAGATCGAGAAAGCGAAGTGGCTGAACGTATAGCCTGGGGTGCATCTCAAAAGGAAGTGGCCACTGAACTGGGGATATCCCGGTACACAGTGGACAATATCTTGCGTAAAGTATATGATAAGCTGCACATTGGAAAAATCAACGAGCTGTCTGCCTGGTGGTTCTGTACCACCTTCGGCATCAGCTTTGACCTCTCGCCGCTCAAACGAACTATCGGTGCCTGCTGTTTGCTTGGTATTTTCATGATAGGGGAATACTTTAATCATGAGCAGTTCTGTCGGTACCGAAGCCGAAGGATTGCAAGAACTGAATATCGAATAAATGAAAAACTATGAAATCATCATCCTTATCTCTTGACTCACGAGTTGCAAATGCACTGGTATGCAGATGCACTGAAGAGAATTGGCCGGTACATATCCAACGTGGCATTCCTTTAGAATCTGAAAATGGGAATCACCTCGTCGATTTAACGGTAGAGTATCTCGATGACTTTCCGTTCGGAGATAAATTGAATGAGACTATTAACCGAGTGTTTAATTTAACTGAGGAATAATATTATGACAGTACAAGAACTTATTGAACGCCTCGAGGAGTGCGATCCTGAGGCGCAGGTGTATCTGAACACCGGCGATCTGAATCTGGTGGAAATTAGTTTCGTGAAAGAACATATACTGACGAATTCGGTAATAATAAGCTGAATATAAAATAAGGAGAAAAAATTATGGATTATATACCTATAATAACAGCGGAAAAAGCCAAGAAACTAGCTGAAGAGAAAGAACAGATTCTTAGAGTGATGGAACTTATCTGGCAATCAGCGATAGATGGTGAGAAATCTATCATTCTCGACAATCTAAATGAGAAGACCATTGAAGAGCTTGAGAATTATGGTTATCAGATCGAAGAGAGAATGGCGTTGACTGATAACCCTTCGTATTATATAAGTTGGAAATAAGTTGAAGCCTATGGTACGCAAACCTTTTACACAGGAGGAGATTGAGCAAATCTGGCTCCTATACCCCGACCATAGTACACGCGAAATAGCGCAGCTGATGGGCCGCTCGGAACGAAGTGTATATGGTAAAGCTTTCTTGATGGGATTGAGGAAGACTGATGAACATATCAAGCACATAAACCGTGAGAATATTGACAATCTTCGCATCCATGGGAAAGCACACCAGTTTAGTAAAGGACATATTCCGGCTAACAAAGGTCGGAAGATGTCACCGGAAAGATATGAAAGATGTTGCAATACGATGTTTCGCAAGGGGCATAAGCCCCACAACACTCGCCATGATGGAGCTGAAAGCATCCGTGTTGATAATAACGGACATCGATACATCTATGTCCGCATCGCCGAGGGCAAATGGATACCGAAGCACATACAAGTATGGACACAAGCCAACGGTCCAGTTCCCAAAGGATGCAATATCGTTTTCCGAGACGGTGACACGCAGAACTGCACGCTTGAGAACCTCGAGTGCGTCAGTGATGCCGAACTGATGCGTCGCAATACGCTACACAACCTCCCGGTAGAGGTACAAGAATTGATATACCTGAAGTCCAGGCTAACCAGGGCCATTAATGAAACCATAAAAAAACAAGAACCATGAGCGCACTTGACAGACTGAAGGAAATGGTCGGTAAACCATTCCTTTACAAGAATGAGGAAGTCGTTGTCTTGAATTACTGCGAAGGTACCGGTGACGACGGAGACGAAGTCGAAATCTATCTGAACAACGGTACTACGCTTGTATTCAGTTACATCAACCTTCCGTCCAAGCTGGAGAAGTTCAAACCCGTATCCGCACAGGTCATAGTACTGGCCAACAAACGGCTCGACAGCGTATCAACCGTGAACCCCACCATCATCCAACAACTTCGTGACACCGTAATGCAGCAGATTGAAGCTGTAAAGAAAGACCCATCTGCAGTAGCTCAAGCCAAGCAAGTATTCCAGGGTGTGAACACGCTCGTGAACCTGGCCAAGACTGAACTTGAATACCGGAAGTACATGAACGAATTTGATAAGCAACCAATAAACCAATAGCATTATGGCAGCATACTTTATAGATTATATCAAAACCTATTCAAACACCAACAACAAGGGACGTGAGTTACAGCAATTTATTGGCAAGTACGTCCAACGACTTGTCAAAGATGACCTTTCCATGGACGCACTGAAGGCAGAAATCGAACAAGAGATAGAACAGCTGAACAAAGCCTATCCACGAACTCAGCCATTTTCTTTAACTAATTATCGAAATATGGGACAAGGCCAGTGGACCGTATGGGTGAAGGGGAATTGTGATAAGATGGTATTCGTACTGCACTGGCTGGAAGTACTGGGTACTTATCAATTCTGTGAAAAGAATGAAGGAAAGGAGATAGAACAATGAAATGGACACACGAACCTGGAGAAGCCTTCCCCGTCTTGGCACTAAATCAAAATGAAGCGAAAATGTTAACTGAGATTCTCGCCCAGCACGCACGCAGGAATGTACGAAAGAAGTATGAAAAATACAAAGACATTCATGACAGTGGAGAAGCGACAGACAGGCAGAATAATCTGATGTTTAAGTATGAGAATCAATTGAATTTAATCGATAACATTATATTATACACACAACAATGAAAAAAGGAACCCGCGTCCGCGTCCTGCGGACAAATGAAATCGGCACTATCGCCGAAAAACGACTCATCCGAGAGAACGGGCAGACGAAAGTATATTGCAATGTGCGACTAGACAAGAGTCCCGACCAAGATACCTGGTACTTCGCCGATCAGCTCGGAGACACAAAGGAACGTGCTACCGTGACAATGGCCGACGAAAGAGGCCGGAATCTCATCCTGAAAGTGACGCAATATTACGACAGGGCACCCGATAAAAATAACATGCACGTGGAATTAGAAGCTGAAGACGGCGGCAATCTACAGGATCACGAAGGAAGTCTCCACTTCGCTCTGACCGCCTTGTTATTCAAGGCCCTGGTCGGAGAGTCTGGCGAATAACGCCGTCCTTGACTATACAGAAACAATGAACCAAATTTGCAGGGCGGCTTCTGGCCGCCCCTAAAACTCACATGCTATGTCATATACTCAAGACGATATCAGGCGCATAAAAGATGCCAGCGATGGCAGGCTCGTCGATGTAGTCAGCGACTTCCACGAGCTACGCCGGAAAGGGAAAGATTACGTTTGTGACTGCCCTGTCTGTAAAGGCAAGGACAAGATGAGCGTATCGCCCGCCAAGGGACTATTTAAGTGCTGGAACTGCCCGGATGTATCAGGAAACAATGCCATCAGCTACCTGATGAAAGCCGAGCGCATGACTTATCCGGACGCACTCGACCACCTGGCACGACGTTTTAGTGTTATTCTCGATCCGCCCCCTGCCCCCACCCGTGCGGAACGACCACGTATGAAGAAAAAAAGCAAGGATGCCAAAGGCGAAGACACCGACAGCTACTGTGCCCGGATGCTTGCGGCAAGCGGACTGACCTTCGCAGACGTAACGGCCAAGATCTACAAGACAGGCGACGCACAGAGCATCTTCGAGGCTCGTACATTCCGACCAGGAACGATTGATGAATACGGTAATATCACAGAAGGTGATGACGTCATTATCGAATACTACGACCTCGAAGGAATGCCGGTCACCTACCTGCGCAAAATGCCAGGGCGCAGGAAGAGCAATACAGAACCGAAGGAATACTATCGGGTACGATGGCAATACCCAGATGAGCATCTGGATAAAAACGGGCAACCGTATAAATACAAGTCTCCTGCAGGAAGCGGCACTCCCATATACATACCTGAATGGCTCCGCCGGATGTACAAGGAGAAGACGCAGTTTACTCGCCTTTACATTCAGGAAGGAGAGAAAAAAGCGGAGAAGGCCTGCAAGCACGGAATCCCCTCTATCGCTGTAAGTGGTATCCAGAACCTCGGCCAGAAAGGCTCCCTGCCCGAGGATCTCGTAAAGATCATCACCGCATGCGGAGTCCAGGAAGTGGCTTTCATCTTCGACAGCGACTGGAACGACCTAAGCCGGAACATCAAGATAAACACCCCGGTAGACACTCGCCCCAAATGTTTCTTCGCGGCGGCACGCAACTTCAAGGAGTATATGCGTATGCTGAAGAATCGCGGCATCATGGTGGAGATATTCATCGGCCACATTCTGAAAAACGAGGCTGACGACAAGGGATTGGATGACCTGCTGGCCAACACCCTGCAGGGCCGCGAAGACGAGTTGGCCAAAGACATGGAATTTGCCTGCAATGAGAAGAGCGGCCACGGCCAGTACGTCGATATGTTCAAGGTGACGACGTGGAATGACCAGAAGCTCCGAGAGCTGTGGAACCTGCACAGCCACGAGAAGTTCGCCGAGCAACACAAGGACGTACTGAAGGAGTTGCCGGAGTTCATCTTCGGCCGGTATGCCTGGAAGTTCGATGAAGAGGGTAAACTAGTATCAGCCCTTCCATTCGAAGAGGACGAGAAATTTTGGATTGAAGTGCCCAAAGAGGACAGAAATGGAAATCAAAAAACTGATACCAATGGAAATCCGATATACGATTGTCAGTATGACTATGTGGCCGGAAAGAACTTCTTCCAGAATCGAGGAATCGGCCGATATCGCCTGCTCGACGACAGCTGGTTGTTCATCCATCTGGACCCACCGGTTGTACGTACCATCAGTGTGGACGACGCCCGCGATTTCATGTACGCATTCGCAGAACAGCATTGCTCACGTCGAGTGAACAACATGCTGCTGCAGGGAGGTTCTCAATACGTTGGACCCTACCAGATGTCGCGCCTTGCTTTCATCACACCCAACTTCGTAGCAGCGAGCCGTGAAGAGCAGTATTTCTACTTCGCGTCGCGCTGCTGGCAGATCACCCAGCATGAAGTGAAAGAAGTCGGATACGAAAGCATCATGCATCACATCTGGAGTGAGCAGAAGAAACCAGTCGATGCCGAATATTACGGCCATCCGCTGATCACGTTCACGGAGACTGACGGAAAATACACTTACGAGTTATCGCCGGAAGGAAAGAAATGCCACTATCTGCAGTTTCTGATCAATACCAGCAACTTCACCTGGCGGAAAAAGCCGGAAGAAGTTGAAGAAGACGAATTGCTTGAAAACAACCTGCATCTGTTGTCCAAACTATGCGCCATCGGATACATGCTGATGGAAGCCAAGGACAACAATGTCACACGGGCTGTTATCGGTATGGATGGAAAGCAGAGCGAAGTCGGTGAGTCTAATGGTCGTAGCGGTAAATCACTCATCGGGGAACTGATGCGTCAAGTGATGCCCATTGTCTATATACCAGGAAAGAAACCCGACATCTTCAACGACTCATTCATTTGGAACGATATCGACGAAAAGACGCGTCTGGTCTTCATCGACGACGTACTGCAGAACTTCAACTTTGAATTTCTGTTTCCGAACCTGACCGGCGACTGGACGGTCAACAAGAAGGGAGGCAGCCGTATCACCTACCCCTTTGCCAAATCCCCCAAAATATATATCGCCACCAACCATGCCATCCGAGGAACGGGCTCCAGCTTCACCGACAGACAATGGCTGATAGCCTTCTCGGATTTCTACAATGACACGCACAAGCCGCTTGACGACTTCGGCGTGCTGTTCTTCAGTGAATGGGATTTCCAACAATGGAATCACTGCTGGAACCTGTTAGCCAACTGTATCCAGCTCTATCTCAGATACGGTGTCGTGCAGGCACCAGGTGAACGTCTTGAGCAGCGAAAGCTGCGTCAGGAGATTGGGGAAACGCTTATCTCGTGGGCCGATGAGTACTTCAGTTCAGACGAGCATATCAACAAACGTATTCCCCGGAAAGAGATGTATGACTCATTTATCACCTACGACCCATCACAGCGGAAGTACATCCAGCCACAACCTTTCAAAAAGAAACTGGTCTTGTACTGCAAATGGAAAGGGTATCTATTCAATCCCAACAAGTACGATTCAAAAAGTGGGCTCCCCCTCTACCTGGACAAAGATGGGAAACCTATCATAGATGATAAGAGCGGTGGCGTGGAATACTTCACCATCGGAAAGCCGGACAGCGGTACACCAACTGAGGCGTTAGATCCGTTAGGAATACCTTTGGATTCTGACGGTAAACTTGATTTTTAAAACGAACCGTTATGACAGATACTCACGAAGAAATCATCCAGAGGCTCATACCGCTGCAGGAAAAGAGCCATAACAGATTCATGGCATTCTATAATGAGGTGTGTGCACTTTGCCACGATTTGCCCGAAGGGCAATCATTCCGCATCTCAGACAAATGTAATGACAAGAGCAAAAATTTATTCAGAGATATTGTAGCCTTATGCATCATGGAAGAACCTTATGATATCAGCAAGGGAGAATTGGAATTATCTGATGACGGGGAAGTCGTAAGAAGAACTGTAGGATTCAGGCCTTCAGGACACCACCATAACACCCTTCGGATAAAGTAGAACCATCCAATTTAATTCACTGTAAGGATACTAATTTTCAATGATATACACAACAAAATCATGATAAAAAAAGAGCTAAAAATTCACGTCGTGGTATCTCCAGATCCGACGGAACGAAAGCGCATGTTAGCACAGCTTGCCGTGCGGATGGGATTCGCAAGGATCCCTTCAGATGCGGTCAAATTGATGGCACCTGACATCTACAGCATCGATCTGCAACTCGCGTATTTCGTCTTGTGCCCGGAATACAATTTCAGAGGAGCCACTCTGACCAATCAGCGGCTCTACGAAATGGCAGCACGCGGTATCTTTGTCGGCGTCGGCGTGAAGAGTATTCCTCGAGAATATGAGTTCATATGCTGCAGCTATTATCCAGAGGACTTTCGATAGCAAGAGTATTCTTGTACACATACTACGAGAGTATTCTATCTGTCATCGGCCGGCGCGCATGCGTTGGCCGATGACTGTATCAGGAACCCTTCCCCCTTAACCCCTAACCATCAGAGGGAGCAAATAGGACAAACGTGCAGGGAGCTCGCGAAAGCCAAGCCGGGGGTATATATATTTTTCTTTATTTCTTCTATGGCAATTAACCCCAATAAAAAACGTGGAAAAAATCGTGCAATCGTGCGCAATATTACAAATGTAATATTATAACCGTGAAAATCAGAGTGTTATAACCGCACAATTTTTGCACAGAACGTGCACAATTCGTGCACGATTTGCACAAATAGAGAAAAAAACGGGAATCGTACGAAAAACAATAAAACCGTGCACGAAAGTACGGATTTTGTACGCTCATATATTTCTGAACAACAGATATTTACGGATAATACAGCGCACAAATGTACTATTGCACGATTTTGTAGTACATATTCTGCAAGATTTCGAATAAACTTTGAATGAAAGATAGTCAATTTGTAGACCGATTTTGTTTGAAAACTGTACAATATTCATTATATTTGTATGAAATTCAATGATTTATAAACATGATTACCACACGAATTCAAGTACCCGAGCACCTTCGTGAATACATGTCAGCCAAGTGCGAGTGCGATGAAGGAAAGGCTATCCGCATCCCGGACAAGCTGGACTTGTATCACTTCATTTACGACTTGCTGGAGAAACGGCCAGCAGATCATCCAATAGACAAAGGAAATCTCGAGATAATACTTCCGGAACGAAGTGTAGGAAAAAGGCCTGAAAGCTACAATTATCTTGGCATTCGGTCGCAGCGCATCATTTCCAAGAAGATTGAAACGATGATGTGGTCTGAAGTGCACGACCTGCTCGATGCGATGAAGCATCGGGAGGGAATCGAATACAAAGATGCCGTCCACTTGTTTATCTGCAAGTATCGCATTGAGAGCTTGACCGAAGATGCATTCCTGAAGAATTACTACCGTTGGAGGGGGATTGTGAGACGCCGCGAAAAACGCAAATATTCACGAAAATAATTCATGCAGCAAGTGTATTGATTTGTCCGTTTTGAGCTCGAAAAGTGCATCAAAACTGCACCAAAAGTGTTAAATATTTATCTATCAGATTGTTATGAATAATGTTGGCGGAATTATAAGATGCGAAATCTGTCCGATTGAGAATGTGGAAACATTTTCGAACTCGAAAACAAAAGTTACCATCACACCCATAGACGGTGAGGAACTTTGGACAGACTTACCTATCAATCGAAAAAATACTGTTTGCGCTGCCACTCCTGAGGGCTCAGATGCAGGAACATCGTATCAACACAGCTGTAATACGTTGTTGCCCACTTCATTAGTGAATGTGTCTCTACTCGAAATCCTGCGTAAGTGTGTCAAATGCGGTTGTTTGATACGATATACAGACGCAAATAGACAGATACGCATACTTGGAACCAAAGATTTCCCTCTTCTTGGAACTTTGGAAGAATCTCCTGGAAGCGAAGCTCCAGATCTGGCAGGTTATCAACTCCAGCTATCCTCTTCTTCTCTTACACCTGCCCTTGAATATATAGAGGTGTAGCGTCCTTCTGCACCTTTTCAAACGTTTGTATCATTGCACCAAAATAATGTGCAATGGGCAAACGGATTGTATTATCAGACTCAAATTTGAACCGATACGGCTATCGGGTTCTGACAGAAGGCATCGAATTGGAAGCCTTCAAAAAGAACCCGATATTGCTGTATATGCATTTTCGTGACGAAGGTACTCCACTCTGGGGTAACTATAAAGCCATTGGCCATTGGAAAGATATACGTGTTGAAGACGGTGTTCTGTCTGCAGAACCGGTTTTCGATGAGGTGGATGAGCTGTCAAAGACGGTTGCTGCCAAGTTCAATGCCGGAACGTATAATGCAGCCAGCATCGGCATCCGTATTCTCGCCACGTCCGGCGAGAAAGAACTACTTGTACCCGGTCAGACTCGAGAGACCGTAACCAAGTGCGATTTGATGGAAGCCAGCATCGTGGACGTACCTGCCAATGCCAATGCAGTCAGATTGTATGACCGTTCCACCTCTGTATGTCTGGCAGCAGGGATGGAGAACAATGTCGTGCCAGAACTCAAACAATCAACATCTCAGGTTATGAATTTCAAAACGAAATGGAAATCTGTTCTCGCCTTTCTGAAGATTGGCGAGGATAAGGCCGATGTGACTGTCATCACAGATGAGCAGCTGGATTCTCTTGATGCCGAGTTGTCTCGCCTGCAGGGAGAGAATGCACAGCTGAAGGCCGACAAGGAGAAGGCGGATGGAGAACTCTCTTCGACCACCAATGAAGTGACCACACTGAAATCCGATCTTCAGAAGAAGGACGGTGAAATCAGTACTCTCAAGACAAACCTTCAGAAGAAGGATGATGAGATCAAGCAACTCAAGGAACAGGTTGAAAATTTGAAGCAAGGGCCCGCCGGAAAGGACGGACATCTGACACCCAAGTCTGAAC
The DNA here is from genome assembly GCF_900130135.1 of Bacteroides togonis. NCBI lineage: Bacteria > Pseudomonadati > Bacteroidota > Bacteroidia > Bacteroidales > Bacteroidaceae > Bacteroides > Bacteroides togonis. The sequence continues at coordinate 1,269,419 of NZ_LT670820.1, forward strand.
CAGGTTCTGAAGATACAGACACTCTCGCAGCGTATGGTGATGCCCATGCCGGAGATTATGAGGCTATCACTGCCAGGCTGAAAGAAGAAGGTCTTATTTAACCCATAAACGACGAAAAAAATGGCAACACCCAAATTGATTGACGTCAGCAAGCTCAATGAAGCGATGACGATTTATGACAAGACCTTGCGTACATTGCCCTATGCCACGTTGAAAGATGTGGCTGCAATACTTCACCTTAACCTGATGGACTTGCAGGGAAAGCATGTACGAATCAACGAACGTCGCCATGCCGGTGGTACCCAATCCTATAAGGTAGGTAAAGACTTCAGCATGGTAGAGAAGCTGCTCACTTTTGAACCTTCGGCCATTGAGCCCAAGGATGTAGTGTGCATCACCAAGGAGAACAGTCAGGTGTATAATGACAATGAATTGCTTGTCATTGGTGGCACACCTGTAAGCAACATCAACAAGCGGCACCCCTTGGAAACCCGTGTAGCATTTACGCTGGTGAGGAATCATGCCGAAGATGTAGTATATGCCATGTTCCATGCCGAGCGTGACGAGGAAAGCAAATCGCCGAACGGAGCATTCGACGGTTTCTATACGAAAACGGATATGCTTATGGCATCCGGTGACATCAATGCAGCCCGCGGAAACTTCTCTGTCAGTGGTGAATTCACCATGCCGACCAGTGAAACCGATTATTCCGCCTATGAGAATCTGGTAGAATGGATTGGTAATACGCACACTTATCTTCGTAGCAGTATCGGTGGAGCCCCACAGCTTTTGTGTGCCAATACCGTATTGCTGGCAGCCCGTGCCGCCCTCCGAAACAAGTTGAGTATGCAGGAATATCCATCTATGCAGCGTACGATAGAATTGTTGCGTGAAGACGCCATGTGCCCGTCTTTGATTGTATCGACCCACGAAGCTCTTGGTCGTGGAAGCCGTCTGATTTTGCAAAAAGTAGGCAACATGGACTTGGCATTCAACACACAAGCAGCTGCCCGATTCTGTCAGATCCGCGACATTTACGAAGATCCGAACGAGTGGCAGTTCTGGCTGCAAAGTGGTTACGACACCCGTATCAACGACTGGCATGAGAAGGTGTTCTGCACGAATGAGCAGAAGAATGAAGGCCTTGACTTGGCCGGTGACTATTGCAAGACGGGTGCCGTCAGTGTGACCATCACAGGCGATGACGGAAAAGGCTTGTGGAATATCCAAGGGAAAGCGGCCAAACGTGCAAGCGGCCAGTACATCAATGGACTGGCGCCTGGCACTTACACGGTTGAATTTTCAGACGTTGAAGGCAAGACCAAACCCAGCAACATTGCCAGTGTAGAGGTGAAGGCCGGTGAAGTGACGACGAAAGAAGCCGCTTATACGCCTGCCGGTTAATTTTGTTGAACCCTAAAAAATGAGTGATATGAAAAATAAGAAGTTGTATATTGGACTGGCTATCGCATTCATTGCGGTAATGGCAGTTTATCTGTGCGGTTTCACAGAATGTAATGAATCCACTTTGCTTATGGCTGTTGTAGGACCTGCTTTTGCACCCCTGAATTGGCCGATGGGGCGCAATAACATGGGAGGATTCAAAGGTTATCTTCTGTTTGTTCCTGCCGATGCAGCGACCGCAGTACCGACTGTTCCGAAATGGGAAGAGGCAACCGATAATGCCGATTTGGTCACAGCTGCCGGATCTTTCACGTTCGGCGCGGAAGGAGCCATCAAGATGCCTGTTTATCTGTATAACACCGATGCGACTGTCGGTTATACCGTAGAAGCACAGGGTGAAGTTGATGGAATCTCCTACAAACAAACCCTCACCGGTTTCTTCCCTGGCAACATGAAAGAGGCGCATGCTTTCGCTGCTATGGTCAAGAACACACCTGGTTATTACGTGTTCGAAGACTCTGACGGCCAGCAGATGATCATCGGCCAGCCGGGTATGCCAGCTGCTACGTCAGTTTCGTTCAATGGTGGACAGGCACGCGCCGACAGACGTGGCCACACCTTCACCATCACAGCCGACAGTAATTATAGTGCCATCTTCTTGGAAACGCCGATTGACATCGAGAAAATCAAGGATGGCAGCTGGACATCAGGGGGAGTAGGAGGCTGATATGAAGCGTAAAGAACAATTGTTTAATTGGTTAGCCAACCGTCAGCGCAAATACGCTGACGGTATGGATCTGTTTCGACAGCTTGCCAATGATAGCATGAAGCAGCGTTATGGTGTCTATCTCGAGTGTGGAGCGGACGGTGTATCACATCCGTTCGACCCACGTTTCACGCAGCTGACTAACTGTTTGTCGAAGATCGCGCAGAACATTCGTGCCGGAATTGTCATTGCTGCAGCCGAAGAAGATTTGGATGTGCGTCAGATATCAGAAACTGAATCGGAGAGACAGGCAGCCCTGAAGAAACGGAATGACCGTATCCAACAGCTCGATGATTTGAACGACGACCTACAGACCCGTATCGGATATCTGGAGGATGGAAGTGAAGAGCATGCCGAAGAAATAGAGGATCTGAAGAAACAGGTAGAAAGCAATCTCGAGGAAATCAACCAGCTCCGAAAGGAAGTGGATGCGCTCAATGCGCCGGGTGTAAAGGTAGTAACGGAAGAAACTTTGCCGAAATCGCTCCAGAAGGCTTATGCCCGAATCAAGGAAATTGCGCCGCTGTATGCCAGCCTTCACAACGACCTGACCAATACTGAACTGTCGGACGAAGATCGCAAGAATCTTGCCGACCAACTATGTAAACTCGATGATGAGCGTCGCAAGCTGTGGCGGTCTATCGACCAGTGGGCTGAAGGAAAGGCATCGTTGGATTTGAGCGAGAAACGACCTGAATACAGTGACAATGCCGTCGTGCGAGGTTACGAGATGGCCCGTCAAATCAAGCGTCTGAAGGAGAATATCCGCAATAGCCAGACAGCAGCAGATAAGGCACAGGCCGACGGCAGGCAGAATGTCTATGAGAACGCCATGAAGCGCATCCAACGCTACGAGGCCGAGCTGAAGGAACTGGAAGAAGAAGTACAGCAAGAGAGTGAAAAGGTTCAATGAACTGTTTCAGAATGCGCTGTGCCCCGGCCAATGCAGGCCGTTTATGCACAAAGGCGAGTGGGCAATACATGAGGTATTGCCCTCTCTCTTATGTGCCATTGGGGAGGCTGATGTGCGGATAGCAACCTTCAGCGTGTCGGAGGACAGCCTGCGTCCTCTCTTCTTCCTGACCGATGAAGCCAAGATACGGAGCCTTACGCTGTTGCTCGACCATACGGTGAAACGGCATAAGCTCGACCTGCTGCTGTTTGCGGCCAATATTACCCCCGATATACGTATCGATGCCTGTCATGCCAAACTGCTGCTGGTCGAAAACGAGCAGTACCGGTTCGGCATCTGCGGATCTGCCAACCTCAATCAGAACCACCGATGGGAAGCCGGATTCTGGTTTACCGCCGGTGACAGCTACGACTATTTTTCAGCAACCTTTAACCAGGCCTACGCCGACGCTCTGCCCTATGAAACTCTCCGATGAACAGCTGCAGCAAGTCGAAGAGATGGCGGCCGCCCTGTTGCCGCCCTCAGAAATCGCCATTCTGATAAGGATTGACGCTGATCAGCGCGACCTGTTCTGCGAAATCTGCAAGAATTACACCACAAGCGACATCTATACGGCCTACCATCGCGGCCGCCTGCAAACCAAGTACGAGCTGCGCAAGACCGTCATCAAACTGGCCAAGGCAGGCAGTCCGGCCGCCGAACCGCTGGCCGACAAGTATATGAAGGAACAAAACATTCAGGAATGATGAAAGAAGATACCACTTACGACCGCATCGAGCGAAGCCTGTTTAAGGATCAAGAGGAAGCTGCCCGCACGCTATCCGCCAGAGAACTGGAGATAAAGCGCCGGATGATGCTCTGTGTTTCTAAGAAGATGGAAGAACCTCTTGTTGAAGACGCAGAGATGGTCAATTTCCTCATGGCCGGATGTGCCGGACAGGCCGAACGCGTAAGCAAAAGCCAGGCTTACCGTGACATCGCCATGATGAACAGACTGGTCGGTAACATCCAGCTCGCCGCCAAATCGTGGTACCGCTACATGATTGTAGAGGGTGCGAAGAAAGCCTACGATGTGGCTATCAAGAATAACGACGCCAAGGGAGCAGCTGCCTGCCTGGATAAAATCGGAAAGTACACCCGCTGCGACAAGGAGGACGACGCTTTCGACTACTCGCAGATGATACCGCCATCGTTCGAACCGAGTGACGACGTCACATTGGTTGAAGGTCTTGAACCGGTTGATAATGTGGAAGAAAAGCGTCGTCAGTTAAGAGCCTACTTCAAGGGTCAGGCGGAGGATGCGAAGATAATGAAGAATGAGGAATGAAGAATGAAGAATTTGTAGCCCCTTCGGCCCAGGAGCTTCGGATGAAGCAGGCGAATGTCGTGCGCAAGTATTTCAACAAGATGCAGCGGCAGGCGATGGCCATCGGTGCGCACGATGAGTATATCATCGCCTCGCGCGGCACCGGAAAGTCTGAAGGCATCGACGCCCGGTTCATCCTGCGCAACGTCTGGGAAATGCCCGGCTCGCTGGGCGCCCTGATATCGCCCAGTTATGCCAAAGCCTGGGGCAACACCTTGCCCGCCATCTGCAAGGCTTTGGCCGAATGGGGCTATCTGGAGGGTGTGCACTACGTTGTCGGCCACCGTGCCCCGGCGTCGATGGGCTTCCGTCTTCCTGTCCGCCCCCTGATGCGGGAGGGTTGGAACAATGCCTTCCACTTCTGGAACGGCACCGTCATGGTGGTGCTCTCGTTCAACCAGGGCATGTCGGCCAACTCCATGTCCATCGACTGGGTCATCGGCCCCGAAGCCAAGTTTCTCAGCTACGAGAAAATCAAAAGCGAGGTCAACCCGGCCAACCGTGGCAACCGCCAGTACTTCGGCCACTGCCCCCACCATCACAGCGTCTGCTACAGCACCGACATGCCTACCGCGGCCATGGGGCGCTGGATTCTCGACAAGCGCGAGGAGATGAACACCGACCACATCAACCTCATCCGCACCCTCTACAAGCAGCTGCAGGAGTACAAGCGCAAACCGCTGACCGAGCATGTGCAGCGTCAGATCCGCGAGCTGCAGCGCGACCTCGACATCGCCCGCCGCTACCAGCCGCCGGTGCATCCTGCCCCCGGAAAGACCCGTGAATACACCGTGTTCTACGGCGAGTACGACGTCTTCGACAACCTCGAAGTGTTGGGCGAGGACTACATCTGGCAGATGTACCGCGACTCGCCGCCGCTGGTGTGGCGAACCGCCTTCCTCAACGAGCGGCTCTACCGGGTGGAGAATGGCTTCTATTCGGCCCTGGACGAAAAGGTGCATTTCTACACCCCGACGGACAGCGGACGCCTCCAAGCCTTGGGTGCCGACTGGAAGCGGCTCACTGCCAGCGGCTGCCTGGGCGACGGAGACCTTGATTTCGATGCGCCCCTGCATCTGGCGTTCGATTCCAACGCCTCCATCAGCTCGTGCTGTGTCGGTCAGAAGGACGGCGGGACGATGCGCGTGCTGAAATCATTCTACGTCAAGACCCCCGGCAAGCTGCAAGACCTGGTGAAGCAGGTGGCCGACTACTACCGCCCCAAGCTGAAGCACGAGGTCGTGGTGTACTACGACCACACCTTCACTTGGGAAACGGGTGCCAGCAACGAAAGCTACGCCGACATAATCCGACGCGTGCTCGAAGAGAACGGCTACACCGTCCAGATGGTGTACGTAGGTCAGGCTCCCCGCCACGACTGGAAGCATCTGAACATCGACCGCTCGCTGAAGGGCGACCCCGACTTCCTGCTCATCCGCATCAATCTCTACAACAACGAATTCCTGAAGATCGCCCTGGAGCAGACCGGCGTCCGTCAGGGAAAGAACGGCTTCGAGAAGGACAAGACGCCCGAGGGTACGCCGGACACACCCGACACGCCCGACGAATACAAGACACATATCACCGATGCCTTCGACACCCTGTGGCTGGGCATGAACTTCTTCTTCACCGAGCCGGGAATGGTTGCTGGGGGAGCATTCTTTTTGAAATAATCATCCCCTCCGTGGTTAAAGGAACGGAAATCAGACATCACCGATATGGGCCCCTTCGTTTGCGAGCGTGCGAGCAAACGAAGGGGGCGCCCGAGGCGCCCATCTTCTACAGCTGCCCTTCATCCTCATAGCTGTAATATTTGCATTGACCTATTATCAGGTGGTCAACCAATTTAATATCAAACAAGTTGCCCGCATTCTTCAATTTCTCTGTCAGTCGATTATCATCGCCACTCGGCCTCACGTTGCCGCTCGGATGGTTATGTACGGCAATAAAACAAGTGGCGTTCACCTCTACAAGTTTCCGCATTATCAGCCTAATATCAGCCATCGTCTGCGTGATGCCCCCTACGCTGATACGTATCTTATCTATGACCCTGCTTGCATTATTCAAGCATATTATCCAAAACTCTTCGTTCTGCAAGTCGCACAGATACGGCTGTATCTCTTTGTAAGCGTCCTTGCTGTGCCTTATCTGCGTACGTTGGTCTTTCCGTATCTCCCTGCGCTTGTAAAGTTCTACCGCTGCTTTTGCTATCCGCCTGCGGTGAGGTGTCAAGCTGTTGAATAATCGTTCCAAACGGTATTCGCCCGTCCAATCTTCCGCCACTACGGGCTTGTTTGTCAGTTCACTTATCAATTCATTGTCTGTCACTTCTCGCATATCGTCAAATAAGGAAAGCTGTATTCCTATGTTTTTCTTCGTCTTCTTCATTGCTTAGAAAATTAATTGTTACCTAAAATCGTTTTACCCAGAAAATAACCTCCCAGAACTTCCGCCCCCATCTTTTCGAGAGCGCACGCAAAGCGGGCGTAGCTGTGGCCTTGTGTCAGTACGTCGTCAAAAATCAAACATTGCTTTCCCTTGAAAAAGTCTTTGTCGAAATTGATGACTTCGGCCTCCCGTACCACCTTGCGGCCTTTCGCCTCGTGTATGGCCAAGCGACCGCCCTCGATGGTGATTGCACCATAAGCATTTTGGCAGCCCGTCAGCCTCGCCACCTCTTCGGCGAAAACCTTGTAACGGGCTTCGTTCTTCTCGCCGTTGCTGGCTGGAATACATACCAGCGTCAAGTTTTCAACGCCTGCGCCAAACTGCTCCCGCATTTTCTTTGCCACCAGCTCGGCTACCTGGACACTCCGTTTACCGTCTTTGAAATCCCATATCATACGACGGACAGCCCACTCTCTTTTGCTTGCCTCGTAATGTGTTGGGAGGTAATCGAAAAAGGTTACCATAAACTTAGACCACTGCTTTTTCCAATCTTCGGGGATGATAAATTTTCTTGTTGCCATAGTTGTAAATATTTAAAAATTTGAATTTATTCTTGAACCTTGAGCCGTGGGTGTGAGCCTTTTGTTTCTCGTTTTCCCTGAACGACTTTTTTTTTATTCCGTCGCCTGTCGCGCGCGGTATGTTTCGCCTTTTTTACGCTGCGTCAAAAGGTGTTGTAAGGAGCAAGAGCAAGTTTTCTTCCAAAACCGGAAGCCTGAATACAACCCGAGGGGTGGAGATTTTTTGGAGAACAGAAAGCCCGAACTTGAACCAGTGACGTCAACATTTACCTTTGCAGCACAAAAAAGCGAATGCCGTGTGACCAGGTGAATGGATAAACAGGAGTGAAGGATGAAGAAAACGAGTGGAAGACAGAAGCGCCGAGCTTACCGCTCTGCCTTGTCAATGCCATCCTTGTGCAGATAAAGCGCAGCCTGTACAACGATGGGAATTGACAGGGTGGAATAACCGGTCACGGCATCGAATGAAGCGGTGACCCCTGCGTGGACGCTTTTACCATCACAGAAAGGTCACTTTCTACCCAGTAACGCGAAAAATCCGTGCGGATATGTATAACTATTCCGCACGGATTTTTCGCGCCCCGCCTTTTCTCTCAGAGAAAAATGTAAAAAACAGAATGCCAAAAAGAAAAGGGTTCAACAAGGGAAATATTTCCCTTGTTTCTGCGAAGCAACCCCGCACCGCCCTGCGAAAAAGACTCGAATGAATATGTTAATTTTTGTGTTATATGCTGCTACCCCCGCCCTCACCGGCATCGACCCGTGAGGGTCACCGCTGTCCTTTCGCACGAAACTTTTGCAGCATACATTTGCCGCATGGAAAAGAGGATACATCAACGACAACTGAGAGATATCATGGAGCGCAGGGTTAACGGACGGCCGGCCGAGTTCAGCCTGCAATACTGCAAACGAAGCACCGGCGAACTGGTGGACTATCCGCGCGCCGTGCTCACCTCGTGGCATAGCGACGGAAGTACCGTGAACGTTTTGCCTGCCGGAGAGACAAGCCCCCGGAAGATACGCCGGTGTCTGATTACGAGGATTAACGGATTGAAAGTCTATTTCTAAATGAAGAATGAGGAATGAACAGTGAAGAATTAAATGAACTCATCGGGCAAGGCTATACGCCCTACGCCGTGATGAAAGGAGCCAAGAACATGGTGAAGCTGAGTGACAACCGCGATATCGTGACCGACCGGGAAGACAGAGGCATCGAGGTGGTGCCCAAGGGCGAGAAGAACCCCATCAAGTTCATGCCGCGAGGAAGTGAAAACAACATGCCTTACCTGGTTATGAAGCGCATCGGCACCAATGTGACCGTCGGGTCGAATGTGGAGTTCAAGACCAAGGTCATCTATGGGGACGGACTGCTAGTGTACCGTATGAACCGTGACGAACTGGGTAATATTCAGAAGAAGGAAGTGTTGCCGGACGATGAGCCCGAAATATTCGAATTCCTGCGGATGAACAACTACAACCACATCCGCATGGAGATAGCCAATGACCTGGCCATTTTCTACGACAGCTATGTGGAATACATCTTCAACCGTGATGACAACCCGAAAATTGTACAGATAAAATCGAAGGAAACCACCTGTTCACGTATCAGCGAGATAGACGAAAAGACCGGGAAGAGTGAATGGCACGGATACAGCGCAGAGTGGCACAAGGGGACGCCTACCGACCTGATAGCCACCCCGCTTTTGGACAGACAGGCACCGTTGCGCGATCTGATGACCCGCATGGGAAAGCTGCCCAATGACAACGGACTGAAGGTCGTCGGAAAACAACGGAGGTTTATCCACAATATCCAGATGAACACGCCCGGACGGTTCTACTACGGTCGGCCTTACTGGTGGAGCATCTTCGCCAGCGGCTGGTATGACTTCTCCAGCGCGATACCGGTGCTGAAGAAGTCGCTCATCAAGAACCAAATGTCGCTCCGCTACCTGGTCTATATAAAGGACACTTTCTGGACTGAGCTGTACGCCAAGCATAAGGCGGTGGACGAAAAGAAGCAGGTTGAACTGCGGGAAGCCTTTCTGAAGGAAATGAATGACTACCTGACCGGGGAGGAGAACGCCGGGAAGAGTTTCGTCAGCCATTTCCGCTACGACCGTGTGAAGGGTACGGAAGACAAGGATATCATCATCACCCCGTTGCAGTCGGCACCGGATGGCGGAGAGTATATAGAGGATTCGGAGGAGACCAGCAATACCCTGAGCTACGGCATGGGTGTGCACCCCAGCATCATCGGCTCAAGCCCCGGCAAGAACAAAAGCATCAACGGCACGGAGGCCCGCGAGCTCTTCATCATCACTCAGGCACTGAACAAGACATTTCAGGAAGCAACCTTGGAACCCCTCTATGTGGTGAAGGAACTGAACGGCTGGCCCAAAGACATTTATTTCAGTGTGACCAACTGCCAGCTCACAACCCTCGACAAGGGCACGGGAGCAGTGAAGAATACGGGTATCAAGCCGGAGAATGAAGAATAAGAAAGCTACGAGTGACAAGCTACTAGCTACGAGCGATGAGCTACGAGTGAATGAAACAGCCAAAACGAATGCTTATGAACTTATTGATTACAGACATTGAACAGTTACGGGAGACGGTGAAGATGAACGCCGTTGTGCCTTTTGAGTCCGTCCGGCCATTTATCCAGGACGCGACCGACATCTATATCGAGCCGAATATCGGGGAGGCTACACTGGCCAAGGCTGAAGCCGACGAAACCCTGAAGGAAAAGATCTGCCGCGCACTCGGCCCGCTGGCCGTATCACTGGCCACCGACGAACTGGGCATCCAGTACGGTGACGCGGGCATCACCGTGCAGAACAAGCAGGGTGAACGTTCGCCGGCCAGTGACGCCAAGATTGCTGCGGCCAAGGCCAATCTCTACTACCGTGGCATGCAGGCTCTCGACCGATTGCTGTCCTATCTGGCCGCCCATGCCGATGAATACCCCGAGTATATCGAGCATCAGGGACAAATAACGCCAGGCGGTTGCCTGATACGCAGTGCCCGCCAGTACCAGGACGAAGGGCTGGTAGGCATCGATTACTCCACCTTGAGCTACCGGGCCATGCTGCCCGTTCTGCTCCAGCTACAGGTGCGCAATGTCGCCGAAATGCTGGGCGAGAAGCTGTACACCCGTGTGATTAGCGGCGAGCCAGACGATTTGCGCCTGCTGTGCGTGCGCTATATGGCGGCCAAGTGTGCCGAGCTGCACACCTCGCAGACCGGACGCGAGCAGCGACTGAACGGGAACCAACCAGAATTTACACCGATTATCCGGCCATTGTATGAGGATCTGGAGATGACGGGAAATTACTATGGCTCACAGGCGACCTACTACGCCGGAAAGATTGAAGCCTGGAAGGGCGAGCATCCCGATGAAACGGGCGAAGCGAGCGAGGGCGGTGTGATGCACTGGAACGACAAGGACAAAAAGATATTCACCTCAATCAGCTGAATCATGCATACCATTCAAATCAACGACGACACCTATCAAGTACCGTCCTCTTGGGACGGACTCACACGGAAACAACTGGAGTACCTGGCACGCATCTCACAAGGTAACCAGCCAGTGGAGCAACTGAAGATCCTGATGCTGCTCTACTGTCTGGGCGCCCGGATGAAACGCCCGCCCAAGCTGCAGGGCGTCAAGCCCGACAAGGTGGTGGGCATCCAATCAAACCGATACGCCGTGCGTATCCGCCGGAAGGTTTATCGGCTGATGGTTGATGAGGTGATAACCATGTCCAACCTCTTCGATTGGTTGCTGCGGCTTGTCAAGGGCAAGTATCAGAACACCTATTGCATCTGCCCCGGCCTGACCGTGAACCCGTATCCCCGCCTGCGCATCCGTCTGTGCCGCTTCACCGGCCCCGATGATTGCCTCTTCGATATCACCTTCGAGCAGTTCATGTACCTGCAGACCTATCTGGATGCTGCGGCTGCCGACCCGCAGAAGCTGGAGTACGCCCTGGCCTGCCTGTGGCACACGGGGCGGACGTTTGACATCGCCCGCCTGGAGCGCGATGCCCGCCGCTTGCGCCGCCTGTCGGCCACCCGAAAGATGGTGATGTACTGGTTCATCCTGGGCAGTATGGAATGCTGGGCAGCCAGCTATCCTCGTGTGTTTGGCGGTAGCGGTGGTGGAAAGGTTGTCGGCAACGTTTTCGACGGCCAGCTCCGCCTGTTAGACTCGCTGGCCCAGCACGACATGACCAAGAAAGACAGCGTGCGCAAGGGCCTTTTTGTCGATGCCCTGTATTCGATGGACGAGCAGCTGCGCATTCAGGAGGAGATGAAGGAAAAGATGCAGCCGAAAGTTTAGTCCTTCGTTAATAATATACAAATGTTTATTATTTATCAGATAGTCGCTTGGATAATACACAAATGTTTATTACCTTTGTCATGTCATCGAAAGATGATAGCGATGTTTCAAACCGATGAAGAGCCAAATGCTCGGGAGGAGTTGCTGGAGAACCTCCGCACCCTCTTCCGCTACGAAGCCACCCTGCTTGCTGACGGGTGGTATTCGGAAGCGGAATTTCAGCAGGCTGTGATAGATGCCATCAATGACTATCTTGACCGGACAAGCTGAAATGAAAGAAGCCCGGGGCTGCAATCCCGCAGCCCCGGTATCTTCTACATCGCAAGGCATCGCTTTTTTGTGTAGAAACAAAATTCATCTCGATATGAAAGCTGAGGTAAAATCACTGATTGACCAGTTTGTGGCAAACATCCCCCACGGGAATACCGAAGAAGGGCGCAAGGAGTCGGACAGGCTGCTGGCTGAAGCCATGTCGCTCACCGAAACGCCCGAAGAGAAGAAGGAAGCCGGAGCATACATGCGTGAAGCCATGAAGAACCGGAACCGCAAGCGTACAGACTTGGACACACGCGCCATGCTCGACGACATCAGGCAGGCCGTGTCGATGGCCTACATCGCCGAAAAATATTTCGGGAAAAGCCGTGCCTGGATGAACCAGCGGATAAACAACACAAACGTAAACGGCAAGCCGACGGCTTTCACCAACGAAGAACTGAAGATATTGGCTGATTCTTTAAGCGACCTCTCAAGCCGCTTGTCAGCTCTTTCTCGGTCAATACATCGCAGCCTCTGACCCGGGCATCGGCGGCAAGGCCCTTCAGCAAGGCCGGACTGCCACAAATGAAAGGCGGAACCCTGAAAAGTTCCGCCTTTTTTATTTTTTCAACCAAAAACTATCTCTATCTTTGCTATCGCCAAAATAAAAACGCTTAACATGAACCCCTTACCTCAGTGTAACCCGTAGTCAATCGGGTTCAGGTTTTTAATCGTTTACCTGTTGGCGCACTGTAGTGAGGGGTTCGCCCTTGAATAAATGACTCATACGATTGTAGAGGACGATTTAGGTGCCAAGATGAAAAACACCATTCTATGCGACCTGTACAAGCTACCTGTAAGGAAACGCATTCAGAAAGACATCTTTGCCCCCTTGGATATTCATCTGCACAACGTTCAGTTATATACCTATAGGAAACAGCTGATTGCGGAAGGATTGATTCAAGAACATAACCCCACGGAGGACGACTGCGAGGTAGAAATCACCACGAAAGGATATGAAGCCATCCAGTTACATGGAAGCTATCAGGCTTATTGTACAGAGAAAAAGAAGCAGGCCCTTACTGAAAGAAGCCTGCAATATCTGAAGGAAAGGAACCTGAGGCTGAAGAACCTGAACATCATCGTAGGCCTTATCTCTTTCATAACAGGAAGCATAACAGGAATCCTGCTATCAGACCCGATACGAAACATCCTAAGACAATGGCTGGAAGGCGGCTGATGGAACGGTGAAGAATCTCAAAATCCTCGTCCATCCTCTCGCAGCGGTTCTCAAGTAACAATATACGTTCTTCGTTTGTCATACGGAAAGTATTATTTTTCACAAAGTTATTTCATTCATTTTGTACGAGCAAACTATCAGACAAACTTTTTAAAACTATAGCGTTATGAAATTCAAATTTTTAATGATTGCGCCAATCTTTGTATTGGTATCGTGTGCAACAGTAAATGTACCGGCTCCGAAGCAATATGCTGCCACTATCGACTACGCCTATCTGTCACAAAAAGGCATCTTCGTCTCTGAGTCTAACTCTGTAAGTTTCGACTATGAACCATTGGGTAGTATCTATGTCGAATGCACTGGTGGATGGGTGAAGAAAAAGCATAAGGAAGGCGATGTCATGGAAGACATCTACATGACTACCCTTGGAAGTGTGAAGTATCTGCCACCCACGATTGATGACGCTTATCAGTTGGTTCTCTCCGAAGTCAAGAAGTTACGAGCAAACGGTGTCATAAACTTGAAGATTAAAACGGTCAGTGAATATCAAAGCTTCTACGAAGTGTATGTAGATAAAATCATTATAACTGGAATGTGCATTCGGATGTAAAGGGATTATGTATCCTTTTATAATGGCGGAACCCTAAAAAGTTCCGCTTTTTTATTGCTATCTTGAAAACTATCCCTATATTTGCAGTGCGTAACATTTGATACAGGCGACGAACGTTCGCCAACCGATTGCCGTTGGCATTTTTTATGCCTATCGGTTAACCATATAAGTTCCGACCCCCGTGTGGAGTGCTTAATGGCCTCCCAGCCTGTATCAGGTGTTACGCAGCGGGAAAGCGGAACTTTCTTTATATAGGTAAGTTTCTTAATTTTTTGGGTACTGAAAGGGTCGCTTTCCCGTATTATTAACCTATTTGTTTCATTTAATTGCGTAACAAAATGAAAAAAGAACTGACCCTCGGCACGCCTGCCGTGCCTGCTCACCTCACGAATAAGGCGAGCAAAATCCGAGAACTGCTCAACAGGGCACTCCCCGCAGACTCCCAAATCAAGACCGCCCGAGATGCCTGGTATCTGGGCGCCATCTGTGCGCTGACCGTGACCTTCATCTTCCCGCCCGCCGTACTGGCGCTGGCGTATTGTGTCATCAAAGCGAAGAAGGGAGGCAGGAAATGAGCGAGACAACCGTGAACCTGACACCCGAGGTCGTGGAAACCATCTACGACCTTCAGCAAAGAGACTATGCCTCCTTACATGTCGATGTACTTCAACGAGTACTGACAGGCATCATCCGTGACGACATGGGCAGCGATGAGGAGCGTCTGAAACTGGCCGGAGAAGTGCTGTATCTGCAAGACACCATGCGCTGCTTCGTCCTGCAGGAGGAAGGAGGTGCCCAATGACCCGCGTCGAAGCCCTTAACCTGCTGACCGTGCTAACCTCTGCGACTGCCTCGGAAGAAGAGAAACGAATAGCCGCCCTGCGATTGAAAGAACTGATTTGTCTGCTATTGCCGGACGAATAACCTATACAGAAGAATGTCCTTTATAGCCCGCCAAGTGCGGGCTATTTTTGTATCCGTAACCAACCATTTGTGCAGTTATGGAATACAACCACTTCGCCTATTGCGAGAGACTGGCCCGGCATCTGAAGGCCGTAGCCCACACCGATTCTAGGCCCCGGTTCTTCACCGCTTTCGGGCTGGAAGACCTCTACAACTTTGAAGACCGTCTGTCCGGCGTCACCGGAACGGTGATGATCGCCGTGGACGGACAGGAAAGCGAGTCGGCAGACAACAGAGCCGACGCCCTGAGCGACAACGACACCTACAGCATCATCCTGGCCCGCAACACCCAGCGGGACAAACCACAGACCATCAACGAAGCCGTGGCCGCCTGCAAGCAGCTGGCCAAGCAGGTGAGGAACTTCCTGCTTGCCGACCCCGATTTGACCTACACGCAAACCATCGACCGCAATACCAGCATCAACGGCATCGGGCCCATCGGCGACGGCTTCTATGGCGTGGTACTCACCTATCGCATCATCAGCTACAATTCGTTTATGGTTGAACCCGAATACTGGCATGAATGAAGAACGAAGAATGAAGAATTATGGGACTGTACAAACGATTGAATGAAAACCGGGAGGAACTCCGACGGTACAATGCGGCGAGACGGCGTGCGGAGCGGTTGGCCGGAGCTGACTCCAGCCGACTGATACGTCTCGAGACCATCAGCGAAACCGAACGGTTTGAGATGGCGAAGGATACAGACCGGTTGACGGCTTTCAATAAGGCTGTGGAGCGTTGGGCCGACCAAGTAACCAGCCAACTTAGGGCGACCGTATCCTCTCGCAGCCTCCGCATCGCCCGTGAACTCCATCCAAACCTGTACACAGACAAGTACGGAATTGTCAACCGTATCGGATTCAGTTTCCCCAGACATGGAATCTACATCCACAAAGGTGCCGGGCGTGGGCAAGGTGGATGGCTCGGTTCAAAATGGGAAAAAATCAAGAAAATAAATGGTGTCGAAGTCAGTACAGGCATTGTCAGACACACAGACCCTTCGTCACTCGGGAAGCAGGACAGCGGGAACCGACGAGCATTCCGCTGGTTCGACCCTGTTGTGAAAAGCCGCCTCGGTGAACTCGAGAGCATTGTACTGGAATACTTTGACACTATGATATTGGACGCAACACGCATTTATATCGAAAAATGATATGGCAAACGATTTAAACCGAAGTATCAAGATCTATATTGACGGCAGCGAAGCCCAGCAGGGCATCGCCAAGGTAGAAGCTGCCGTGCAAAAGCTGGAAGCCAAGTTGGCCAGCCTGAACAAAGGCGAAGCCGACTATGAGGCGAAAAGCAAGGAATTGCAGAAGGAACTGTATGCCAAAACCCGGACGCTGGAGACCTACCGCAAGAAGGTCAAAGAGACCGACCGTGTGCTGAAGAACCTCTCCGGCGCCACCTATCAGGAGTTGCTGGCCGTGCAGAAGCAGGTACGAAAGGACTTGCAGAATGCGGTGCCCGGCACAGAGAAGTATAACGCTGCACTGGAGCAGAACCGTCGTGTCAGCCTGCAGGTGGCCGCCGCCCAGAAGGCCATGCGGGTGGAGGTAGGCTCACAGGGTAACGTATGGTTGCGAGCCAACGATTTCATCAATAAGTATATCGGCATCATTGGTGCTGCCATTGCCGCCGTCACCGGCCTCACGCTGAAGCTGAACCAGCTGCGGGAGGCGCGGAACAAGCGCGAAGAAGCCAAAGCCGATGTGCAGGCCCTGACAGGTCTGGACGAGGAAAGCATCGCATGGCTGGAGCAGCAGGCCAAGCGTCTGTCCACCTCGATGGACGAGAACGGCATCCGCATCCGCCAGTCGGCCACGGAGATACTCGATGCCTACAAGCTGGTAGGTTCGGCCAAGCCTGAACTGCTGCAGGACAAGGAGGCATTGAACGCCGTCACACAGCAAACATTGATTCTCGCACAGGCCAGCGGCATGACACTGAAGGATGCCGTTGATGCCGTCACCCTTTCGTTGAACCAGTTCGGCGACGGTGCCGACCAAGCTGCCCGATACGCCAATGTAATGGCGGCAGGTTCGAAATACGGCTCCGCCGCTGTGGAGTCCGTCACCAAGTCGTTGCGCAACAGCGGTGTGGCCGCCGCATCGGCCAACGTCAGCATCGAGCAGACGGTGGGCATGATTGAAACACTGGCCGAGAAGGGTATCAAGGACGAAGTGGCCGGTACCGGACTGAAGAAGTTCTTCCTCACCCTGCAGACGGGAGCCGACGAAACCAATCCGAAGATCGTCGGGTTGGAGACGGCACTGGACAACCTGGCCGCCAAGCAGCTGAACGCAACCAAGATTAAGGAAATGTTCGGCGAGGAAGGCTACAACGTGGCCAGCGTGCTCATCAACGAAACGGAGAAGGTGAAGTATTACACACAGGCCGTCACCGGTACCGGTGTCGCCATCGAGCAGGCCGGAATCAAGAGCCAGACAGCGGCTGCCAAGCTCGACCAGGCGAAAAACAAGATGCAGGAGATGGGCATCGCCTTGATGGAAAAGCTGAACCCCGGACTGGTGAGCGCAGCCAACGGCATTGTGAACTGGACGCAGAAGGGGGTCAAGCTGGTGGACTTTATCGTGCGGCACATCGGTGTGATTACAACGCTGACGGCTTCGATTGCTTCGTACTATGCAGGTGTCAAGATAGCCACTTTGTGGGAAACCAAACTGAAGGACGCCAAACTGGCCACGCTCGCTGTTGACAAACTGCAGGCCGTTTGGAATAAAACTCTGTTGTCAGGAACCCTGCTGCTGTCATCGGCCAAGTATGCCTTGACCGGAAATATCAAGCTGGCTGCAGCAGCCTGGAAGCAGTTCTCTGCCTTGATATCGAAGAGCCCGCTCGGGTTGATTCTGTCTATAGTAACCGCTGTCGGCGTCGGATTGTACCAGCTGTCAAAGCGAAGCGACGAAGCAACAGACAGTTTGTCACGCATGAACGGCGAACTGATCAGCGAGCAGCATTCGCTGGATTCGCTGTTCGGAGCCTTGAAACGAACGGCTGTGGGGTCGCAGCAGCGGCGGGACCTCATCCAGCAGATTAACGACAAATACGGTACCTACCTGCCCAACCTGTTGACGGAAAAAAGTAACCTCGATGAAATCAATGAGGCCTACAAGCGCATCAACCGAACGCTGGTCACCCAACTGGCCATGAAATACAAGAACGAGGAAATCGGCAACATTACCAGCGAGGCGGCCAAGACGCAGGTTGAAGTGATTGAAGGCATGCGTCAGGACTTGGTGAAGAGCCTTGGAAGTAACGAACTGGCTACGGTCGCCATCAACGAGGTAAAACAGATAACGAATGAATTTTATGCAGCTGGCTCCAAGTGGGAAAAAGCATTCGGGCAAGCCTGGCACACCATCAAGGCAAAGTATCTGGGCAAAAACTCCATCGCCAAAGGCTTCAGTGAAGATATGGCGGACTACATTCAGAGCGTCTATGACATGAACCGCAAGCTGGCCAAGGTCGAAAACAAGTACGCCAGCTGGATGCCCGGGAAACCGGCCAACGAACTATCGGAAGTGACTGTGACCGGGAATGCGCCGAAGAAGAGCGGTGCTTCGTCGGTCGATGAGAAGGAAGCCGAGAAGCAGCGGCGCGCCGCCCTGGAACGTGAAAAGGTTTTGTACGAACAGGCGCAGGCGGAAATTACCCGTATCTACGCCGAAGGGAAGGATGCTGAACTACAAACCGAACAGCAGTACAACGACCGTTTGCTGGCCGAGAAGAAGAAGTATCTGCAACGGGTGATGGAAGTATCCGGACGCGGAACCAAGGAAGCCGCCGATGCGGAGAAGCAGCTGGCAGACATCCAGCTGCAGGAGCGTCAAGAATCCATCAAGCGCGCTGTAGAGGAAGAGAACCGAATTTATGCCGAACAGCAGCGGCAACTGAAGGAAGCGTATATAAATGGGAAAGATGAAGAAGTGAAAAATCACCAGCAATATCTGAATGCTAAGGAAATGCTGGAGGTAAATCATTTGAAACGCATGTTGGAGATAGCGGGATTGGATGAAGAAGCCCGTAAAGAAATAGAAGATCGGTTGCTTGAGTATAAGATAAAATGTCAGAAAGAGTTTGAGGATTATATAAATAGAAATAAAGAGAAGGATGAGAAAGACCGTGATGAAGAAGACGAAGAACTTGCAGAAGAGATTCGAGAAAAAGAATTAAAATATAAACAAATGTTCTCCCGTGTGAAAGGCTATGCCGACGAGTTCGGCAATGCTCTGGGAGAAGTCATCAGCGGACAGAAGTCGGCCATGGAAGCCTTGGGAGATGCCACCATCGACATTATCTACGATGTGCTGAACCATATGATTAATGCCTGGTTGTCCGAGTTGGCCGGCAAGGCGGCAGCCGCTACAGCTGAGGGAAGTATGACGGAAATCGGCACAAAGGGTGTCGCCGGTATCGCCACATCCGCAGTTGTCGCAGCGACAGTCAGCGGTTTGTTGGCGGCCGCCCGCACAGCACTGAAGGGCTTGATAGGCAACCGTAACGGTGGAAGCAGCACCAGTAGCGGAGAAAGTGGTACCACTTATCAACGTGTGGCCAGTGTCAACCAATATGCAAGTGGTCGATATAACGTTATCGGGGCATCGGACGGAAGAACTTATTCCGGTGTACCCTATATCGGGCCTGCACCGACAGGCATTGTCAGCAGTCCGGCATTGATCTCGGAACGTGGGTCTGAGCTGATAGTGAATGCCGACGACTTGCGTCGGCTACAGAAGCACATCAATTATCCGCTGGTCGTGCAAGCCATCAACGAAAGTCGTGGACGTGTCACCCAATATGCGCAGGGGAATTATCGCATCCCCAACACGTCTGCACCGACACGACCTACACCAGTACCATCCGGAATGAATGATGGTCTGATTGAAAGGCTGGCTGTAGCCATTGAGAATCTGGAAAGAAACGGTGTGTCCGCTTCTGTCGCTCTGACCGAACTCGATCGGAAACAGCAGCTACGCGACAGAAGCCGTAAACTTGGAAGTAAATGATTGTTGAGCTATGAAGATAACGAATACCAAGACAGGAAAGGCTTATCAGCTGAAGCCAGGCACACAGATAGAGATTGAGCGGCCCAACCTTTTTTTCAACGAGTGGGGCGAGCAAACGACGCCCATCGAGTTGCCAGATACCGACGTTAACCGTGAATTGTGCGGTTATCCCGACATGCTGGGCAATGTGCAGCGGCCACGTGCTGACATCGAATGTACCGTGCAGGATGGGCATTTCAGCCAGCCCGCTCGCCAAGCTATCTTGGGGGCGAAGCGAAAGGATAGCATTACTACGACTCTCTATTTGAATGAAGGATCATTTCTCGCGCAGGTTGATGAGACCCTAGTGAGCGATGTCTTTGATGAAGAGACCATCCCCGGTGTAACCACCGTCGAGCAGGCGATTGAGTTCTGCCGTCAGTTGGCGAAGAAAACAAGTTCTTATCTGGACCGATTCGGAATCTTCCCCGTGCTCCTTGCTTCTGAAGAGACAGATGAGGATGGAAACACAATCTACAAGTGGCTCAACAGATACGGCGAAGAAAGCGAATCCGGCGGATGGAATGAATCGAATTATAATGATCCGTCGAATTTCGATTTCTACAACGCCGTTGATCGTACGGAGAAGTCGGGTGAGGATACAATTGAGCTGTCCGCCGGTTATTATATCAGCCCATTCCTGAAGGCGAATTACCTGCTGAAACGTATCCTTCAGTATTTCGGCTATGAGTTGCAGGAGAATTTTTTCACGAAAACCGCCCCATTCCCTGATATGGTATTTGTCAACAACTGTTGCGACGCATTAGTGAACGGAGTTATTCGTTTGTCTGATTTGGTGCCTGAATGTACATGCGGTGATATCTTGAATGTATTCCGAAAAAAATTCTGCTGCGAATTTATCACCGACGAAGCTGCGAGGACGGTGAAAATCGTACTATTCAATGAAGTGATCGACAAAGAAGCATCAGCGAATCTATCAGGGTATCTCACCAGTCATTTGCAGATTGAGCCGCCTGAAGCCTACAAACGTATCACCCTGAAATCGGAGGAAGCCACTGAAGGGGATGTGGAGACCGATAACCCCGACACACTCGAAGGTATGATAGCCACTTATAAGTTTGTCGGTACCAAGGAAGTGAATGGAAGCTACCAGCGAATTGGCTACAAGATTATCTGTCAGCCTGGGCGTGTACGTGTACTTGTTAAGACAATTTGGGATCAGATTTCAGACAGCACCATGGGGTACGATAGTGGTGAGAGTCTGGAAGCAGAAGAAATCACCATACCCGACTGTATGCCAGCTCTTCGTAACCCTAATGTAACTATGCCCAATGATCGAAGCAGAGGTCGAGAGGTGTACGTACTCTATATAGGAGGCGGAAAATTCACGAATTCCAACCTGTCTGTCGAGGGCATCGAAACAGAATCCAATGTAGAAGTACAATCGAATGATGAGCCAACCAAAATCATATTAGCTTTTGCCGCTTATGTGAATGGAGTACCCGTAGGTACAACAGCTGCATACGCGCAAGACGATTATAACCAATCGCTCCGACTTGGCGATTATTCTCTTCATTATGTGGGATACAACGGCATTTATGAAAAGTTCTGGCGTCGGATGGATGAACTCTATCGGAATTCGCTCCTGCAGGTCACGGCAGAATTGAAGCTACCTGATCATTTGAAGAACAGCCTGCCAGCTTGTATGCCTGTTGTCATCAGCGGGCAGCGTTTGATGATTGATGTACTACATTATACATTAGGCGGCCATGATGAACCAGTTGAATCCACATTTTTAACGACTCGGAATTACGAGCCGATATCTGTGGCTAAGAATACAGCTGATTATGACATATATCGTGGTAGTGACTACACTTGGTCCGTGCAGACGGCCTATACAGAGATCAGCAAGCAGGAATATGATGCTGCCCCAAAAAAGGGAGCAATAACCATCTACCCGGAAGCGCCGTCTGAGAAGTTCGCCGACGGGCAGAAACACTACATGCGCGTTTCGTATATGCCAGATGTGATGCCTTATCCGCATGTCTATTGCCGGGTGGAAGCGTGGTTGATCTGCACTAAACGATATAATTAACTTGTCCTTTCGGCCGCCGACGAAGTGTGATACCTTCGCTGCAAAACAGATAACTTATGACTATACTTCAACAACCCGATGCGCTGTCACTGTCGATGAACCTGAAGAAGTTCATTATCAGCTCGGATGCGCAGATTTCTTTCGTCCTGAAGAAAGGAACGGAAGAAGTCCTGTCGCAGCGGTATGATCCTGACAGTCAGGGACGCATCGAGATAGATATGCGCGATGTCGTACATGCACAACTTTCTTTCGATTTTCGAGGCAGTGCGGTACGCACTTATGAGCAAACCAATCTGCACGCCGAGTTCACCGCGGAGATTGACGGACAAACAGTCAACTTCCATGCAGTGCGTGGCGGTGTGGACAACCTGGCAGACACGGCCACGAACTTTCTGACGCAAAACTGGCTCACCTGGCAGCCGACTGTGAAGCCTGTGACCTATTACACGCCGGAGTTCCTGACCTACTACGCACCGGTCGCCGGTGTCGTGAAGTTGCGCGGATACTTTGTCGGCGACGACGGACAGGTGACATCGCAGAAGGACATCGAGCTGTGTAGTGTGGAAGCCGGGAAGGCGTACACCATCCCTGTTGAATACCAGGTAGTCGTCAGTCTGCTGTATCCGGACGGTAAGCCGGGCTACTATGATGTGTGGGTCGAGAACGCAAGCGGTGAACGGTTGACATATATCCAGCGATACTACGCCGACGCCATGCGCTCCATCAGCGAGGACTGGGTACTCTTCGAGAATTCACTAGGCGGTGTAGACTGCTTCAGAGCATACGGAAAGACGAACCTTGAAGCTGATCACACGCATAACCTGGCCGAAGTGGATGAAATGAGCGAAGAGTATCGGGTCGATACGGAGCGGAAGTACGAGAAGAATACCGGGCATCTGACCAAGGATGAAGCCCGATGGTTGCTTGACTTCTTCCCGTCACAGAAGAAGTACATCTATGTAGGTAGCTACCTTCGTCAGATTGTCGTCGTGGAGAGCAATGTCACCGGCAACCTGCGTGAGTTACCGACGAACTATACTTTCACTTATAAGTATGCCGATGCCAGGCCCCTGCTTAATCTGCCCCGAACTGACGTTCCGGCTGACATGCTGGACATCACCATCCCTGAAGTAGGAAATTTTACGATACCCCCTCGGCTGGCTGAGGTGCCACGTCTTCCCCTGTCCGAGGGGGATTTGTTTCCTGTCCAAAACCCGTATAGTGAGACCTGGTCCACGACAACTGCCGGAGCTCTCGCAGAAGTAGTCGGCCAACTGCTGGCCGCTGCCGCCGGAACAGGTGGCGGCGTCGGGCATACGCACAAGAATATTGACCTGCTGAACCTGTTGTCGTATGTCGAAGAGTATCTGCTGGTGAATGGGAAGAAGATTAAGGCTGGTTATGCGGATACAGCTGGTGATATTTCAAGTAATAGGTACATCCGAAAGGACCAGCCCGACGGAACCAAATTCCAACTCACCATCGGCGAGTTCATCGACTCGATGATCGCCGGGAAAGGAATTGGACTATTCCCTGACGGACGTATGCAGGCGGACAGAGTGGAGGTCAGAGGGTCAATGACCGTCAAGGAGCTGCTCTTCAACCGGTGGTTTGCCCAAGAAGGCAATGTTGTGTTCTCCGAAGCGGGTACCATCGAACGTATCGAGAAACTTGATGACGGTACTTGGGATCTGTATCTGCGTCGGCGATGGGAAGAAGACATTACGGCATTTGCCGAAAACGATGTGTCCTATGGCTCCATCAATTCGCTGCTGTCAGACGGTGCCTATTACGACAGCTGGTTCCGCGTGCTGAATGTCATGCAGGCAGAGAACAAGTTGAATGTGGTGCTGTATCCAGACGACGAAGTTCCTGGGGGCAAGAATTACGAGCCAGCTGTCGGCATGACCATCACACGACGAGGCAATCCGGTGAATGAAGAGCGACAGGGCTTCTGGTACATATCCAGCTACGAGTTCTGCATCTGTTACCTTGATGGAGTGACGAAACCGATACTTGAGGAATCGAACTATGGCATCATCATCGGTCGTCTGAAAAGGCTGGAGCTGTTCACGAACCTTCCCATCAACTACTTGCACAGCTACGTGTATTGCCGTGGTATTGTCGTACAAGACATTCTTCGCGTCGACTACAAGGGTGTCATCCCGCAACAGGCCAACGACCGTGGCGAATGGAGTACCGAGGTGGCCGCTTCCGATGAACCCTATCAGGCGGCTCATGTCGTAGATACAGGAAGCGGACAGGTGAACCTGTATGATGCGGTCTGGCACTATGGCTGCAAGTGGATGTGTCTGGTTACCGGTACCACCGATGAGCCCAGATATGGATGCGTAGGCTGGGCAATGATTGAAGGCAATCCGGCCTTCACCATCGAGATAGACAGCAGCAACGGCTGGTACTTCGACTACGAGGCTATATCAGTGACCGACGAAGCGGGTCAGCCGGTCGTGTTCACAACCCTGCAGGTGGTCGGTACTCTGTACAATCAGGACGTGACCGCCGACATACTTGATGCAGATGTGAGCTGGACGCGCGACACGGGCGATGTAGCCGAAGACAACGCCTGGGCGGTGAAGCGGGCGGATGCCGGCAAGCAGCTGACGCTGACACTCGACGACCTGGGCACCAACTACCAAAGCCGGACAAGCTGTAAGTTCAAGGCCACTGCCTTGCTGCGTGACGGCAAACAAGTGGAGATAGCAGAAAATTATGTGACATTCTAACTGATACAATATGGACTTAGCAAAAAAACAACGGAAAATCGAGGTGAACTACAAGCCCCTGAAGACCTCCGCCAGCATGGAAGTGGTCGGCAGCGTGGCCGACCGGCAGTTCTACAACGCCGTCACAGGAGAGTTCGCCCCCGACTATACGCTGACGCCATTGACACTCTTCCCGAGGTGTACGGCGACCGACCCGGACAATTACACCAAGTCAGGTACCATCAATTCGGCACTGACGAACATCCGATGGTACGAGAACCTGCGCGGTACCCGAAAGGAAATAACTAGTGGCAACACGGACTACACCATCGTCACCAGCGGCGACAACAAGGGGCAGATATCGGTCAAGAAGAACTCTTCGGTACTGACACCTATCACGCTGGAGTTCTCGGCTGATTATCTGGACACCCGTACGAATCAGGTGTTCCAGTACAAGCTGACGACCGTCATCATCGTATCTGACGCCACCGACGCGCAGCCTGTACTGACTATCGACTCAGCGGCGACCGTGGACTGGAATCCTGTCCGTGACGTGCTCCAGCAGACCATAACCGCCAAGCTGATGGCCGGAGACACCGATGTAACGACCAAGGCCGGTGCCACCTTTTTCTGGTATAGGAAGCTCGACAACGGCAATCTGGAGCAGATTGTTGACGGCAATGGTGACAATGACTGGGAGGTGGTGTCTGTGAACAAGAATGTGCTGGTCATCGACCGTGACTTCATCGGAGAACTGCAGACCTATGTATGCCGGGCGCATTACAACACTGGAGGAACACAAGCATCTGCTCCGGTGTCAGCAGACCCCACGGCAACAACCACCATCCGGCGCCGCATCCCCAAAGTGGAATGTGACTGGAAGGGCGTCACCTGCGGAGTACCCGGCGGCACAATGTATATCCTGCCAATCGGTTTCATCCGTGACAGCATGGGCGTGATACCCAACCCGGAAGAGTGGTTCAAGTTCGTGTGGTACACCAAAGCGGCCGGAGCGGCATCGTTCACCCGTGCGGCCATCGGCATCCAGCCGAAGGTGCCATTCGCCGACGGCATGATGCTTGAGCTTCGTGTCGAGGACAAAGGGCCGCAGGCACTGGTGGTGGATGACGACGACACGAATGTATTTATTACGCTGGACGACGACACACCGCTCTACCAGCGTATGTACGAAGAGACTTATTAATCCAAGAAAGGAGGCAATAATGGCATTCTATGTAAAAGTGACAAAAGAAGTGGCCGATTATCTCGGTGTGACAGATATCCGCAACAAAACGGCGGACGGGAATGTGCTGCTGTGGCAGGCGGATCTGAACCGCATACCGGGCGAAACTATTTTTGAGCGTGCTCAATCAGTCGGAGGTGTATGCCTGCAGCCTATACAGGCGAAGGCTGAAATTGACGGTACCGACACACCGGCAGAAGTCTATACGCCTGATCAGTACAAACCTGCAGCAGAGCAGTTACCTGCCGGTGAAGAAGAGGAAGGAGGTGCCGTATGAGTCTGGCAACCGCAGTCGGTCAGGTCATCTTCTCACAAAAGTCAGGCGTGTACATGCCGGCCATCATGTGCAATAAAGGTGACCTGTATCAGGAATACAATGGAGACAGCAGTAATCCGGTAGATATCTCGCCGGACTTCACGACCCTTCAGCCGATTCTTTCATTCGTACTAACCTCGAGCCGTGTGGCCGAAGGGCTGGTGGTGCCCTCGTCGATGAAGTGGTATTTCAACGATACGGAGCTGACGTTTGGAAGCAACAAGATATCGACGAACAGCTTCAGCGGAGAGACCGGTCACTTCGAGTTCATCAACTATCAGGCAGGCGTGCAGAACTACTATGCGCTGCGCATCAAGAAGAACCTGGTCAAGGCAGCCGGAGCAGCTCCCTGTACCATCAAGGGAGAGGCGACCGTGACCGTTGGAAACACGTCTGACAAAATTCAGTATGTATATACAATACCAATCACCTACGGCGTTGGCAACTCCAAGCGAGTGACCATACAGGCAGGTGACAACAAGTACTTCACCCTGACCACACAGGGCGACAGCTGTAAGTTGAAGGCGGTGGCCCGTGTCGGTTCGGATGAAATCACTTCCGGCTTGACATACAAATGGTACAAGTTGTCCAACGGTGCCTGGAGCGTTATCAGTGGACAGACCGGGCAGACATTGACGGTCACAACAGACATGGTAGACACTTCGGGTCAGTTCAAGGCCGAAGTCTATCAGAGCGGAGTGATGATCGGCATGGACGTGCAGACAGTGATGGATGTGTCCGACCCGCTGGACATCATTCTAAACCCGGTACCGGAGGATGAAACCATACGTAATGAAGAGGACACAGTGGTTTATACGCCAACCCTTGTCAAGCGTGGCAGCACAACGAAGTACAAGGACATGCGCTTCTACTTCACATTCATGGACTCGGCCGGTGTGGTGCTCAACCCATCCACAGCCAACACGGCTGCAGCCAGCGGTACCTGCACGTATGCCATGTGTGACCAGGCGGGAGGTAATGTATCGGTTGTAATCACGACGGAGGAATGATATGACACTGGCATCGAGAACATCGGAAGTGAGATTTGTCAAGAAAGGTGACAAGGGAGCAAAGTTAAGGATGCGCGACTGGAAAACGGGTGTATCCTATCTGTGCGGCAATCAGGGTGAGGATTTCTACGACGTTGTGTTCTACAACACCAAACTGTATCTGTGTATCAAGTCACACACTTCTTCGAGCGCCAACAACCCGCAGACCTCTGTATCCGGCAATCTTGGCTTCTGGGCCTTGGCAACAGACTGGCAATTCGTAGCCACCAAGCTGCTGCTAGCCGAGAAAATCACAGCTGACCAGATTGATGCCGACGGCATTACGGCCAAGGATGTTAACCTCACCGGAACCATCTATGCTGATAGCGGTTACTTTCGAGGGATAATTGAAACCGCTGCAAGTGGAAAGTGCATCGTGATAGATCCGTCAAAGAACAGCCTGCAAATGTATGACAGCAAACAACAATCTCTGTTGAAGATGGGTTTCTACGAAGACGGTACATGGGGTGATACCTGTGCGCAGATCTACATGTACAGATATTATTCTTCAGATTCATCGTATCAGATATACGGTGTCATACAGGCTGACAGCATCAGTATGGTTAGCGGTACCGATGAAATCAAAATAAGCCCGGTAACAGGTTTCAGGGTTGGACGGTCGTCGTCGGACAACATACGTATCTATAAGTCTGGTATATCCGTCAGGTCAGGCTCAAGAACATACAGCGGAAGGTCAGTCTCATTCAATTTGGGAACAGGACTGGGTACGCTTCGGTTTATTAACGGAATATTAGTCGAATAACATGAAGAAAATTGATTTTGGAAAAATGAAAATCTATTCAGGTATCGCCAAGCGAACCTGTGTAGTCAAGGACATGCGTGAAGATTTCGCGGATGTTCTGTGCAGCAAGGCTGCTGGTGTGGCAGCGTTGGTTCTTGCTCAGAAGATTTATAAATCTGATGAGGATACAGAATATGACGATAGAGAAGTTGAACTTATGAAGGCTGTTGCCATGACTTGCACACCAGACTTCATGATTTCTTTCTTTACCGCGATTGGAGAAGAACTTAATCTTGACAACATTTAAAAATTAGAATTATGATACAAAAGAAAAAATTCAGCGACGCCATTGCGGCTAATATATCAGTTGTGGGAGAACTTATAGGATTGGCTACTAAAGATAAATCTGGACTTATTCCATCAGGTGGATATATAAGGGCTGATTTAGAAGATGACAAGTGGTATTGTCTTTTTGAAACCGAGAATAGAGCTGCTAATGTTGTTAAGGTACAATCTATGTCATACCAAAATCAAATACCTGTAGACGTTACAATTAGATTTTATGTTTACGATGGGGGAAAAAAATTTGAATATAAAATTAATGGCTCTACTACCAGTAGTGATTTTGAAACAAAAATGAAATATAAGTATGATGGCGGGAAGTATAAAGTTTGGATAAAATCAGGATATATTTCAGCACAATTCCTTAACATGGATGGATTAACAAATGTGCTTGTATTAAATGATCCTGATTCAGATGCCATAGATATGGTTGGAGAATAATAATCCACACCATGTACTCTTTTTCATACGGGTGGGAGGACTACTATACTCCACTGAAGCTTATCCTTTTATGGATAGGGGGGCGTTACCTGAAGGAACAGACCTTAACACTGTCAAAGTATCCGGTATATACAGGACAAATGGAGGGAATAATTTCCCAGATACTGAAGATGATTTTCCTTTGACTTTTTCGATACTTAAAATCTATCAAAGTGGATATGCATTGGTTCAAGAGATAACGAATGTCAATTATAGCCACATTAATCATTTCTATATAAGAGTGAGTCAAGATGAAGGTAACACTTGGTATTCGTGGAAAAAAATATTATAAGATTCCACCCAGACCTTTCGTGACAAACAATGTTATGTTTTGTCCGGGTGGGAGGACTTGCTAAGCCTACAATATTTGATAATGGATATTTATATAATGTAGATGCAGACGAAATTTTAGATTCAGGTTCTTATTATTTAGGTGAAAATATACTGAATGCCAATTCGTATTCTTATCTTATTGTTTTCAAGTTGTCAAACGACACGATACTTCAAATAAATGCGAGTAACGCTCAGAATCTCACTAATGGAATATCAGGAGTGAAAATTAGAGGTAAACATGAAGGGAAAAATTGGAGTATCTGGCGAAATTTTACAATAACACCCTTGTAAATCCTATCAACCGATCTTTCACGACAAAGTCTGTCATGTTTTGTCCGGGTGGGAGGACTGCNCACTTAATAATATGCTCTTAGATATTGGCGGGCATGACATAGATGATTATACGGATAACATAACAATAGGAATTGCTGGTTCCGGCGTCAGCTTTGTAAATGACCCTTTCTCAGCAAGCTCAGGAACTCGCTATCTGATATCATTACCATTCCCATATGGCGCATGTGTGCAATTCTGCATACAATGGTCAACTGGCAATTTGGCTATCAGAAGTAGGGAAGTGTCAAGTCAAGAATTCAAAGAATGGACTTTCATGAAATAAAGGAGGCTTCTCAACCTCCTTTATTTAATTTCTGAGAATTTTCCAGTAACATCCATTATCTCGGATAAATCATTATGCAATCCAACCACATATAGAGTGTTTGCACCAAATTGATTTACAGATATGTCACAAGCAATATACTTATCGCCATTATATTGCACATTCCTAACATTGGAAATATCTCCACAAACATTACTACATAAAAAGCTGGCTTCTGACCGTGTGTTATAAACGATGTCTATGAATCCAGCTTTCGCATGACTATTAAACGCAGGAAGCATTATTAATCTAAAAGCATAAGGTAGCATATTTAAAGA
This sequence comes from Bacteroides togonis, assembly GCF_900130135.1. Taxonomy (NCBI): domain Bacteria; kingdom Pseudomonadati; phylum Bacteroidota; class Bacteroidia; order Bacteroidales; family Bacteroidaceae; genus Bacteroides; species Bacteroides togonis. Next base: position 1,299,536 of record NZ_LT670820.1, read on the forward strand.
ATTACCAGTTTTACATAAAGTCACTGTAAAAGTCTTATCTCCAGAATCTAACTTTTGAAGAGTTATATTTCTTTTTGGTAAAACATGATACATAACGGTTGTATTACCAACTTGTATCGAACGGCTCCAATCAAGCAGTCCTCCCACCCGGACAAAACATGACAGACTTTGTCGTGAAAGATCGGTTGATAGGATTTACAAGGGTGTTATTGTAAAATTTCGCCAGATACTCCAATTTTTCCCTTCATGTTTACCTCTAATTTTCACTCCTGATATTCCATTAGTGAGATTCTGAGCGTTACTCGCATTTATTTGAAGTATCGTGTCGTTTGACAACTTGAAAACAATAAGATAAGAATACGAATTGGCATTCAGTATATTTTCACCTAAATAATAAGAACCTGAATCTAAAATTTCGTCTGCATCTACATTATATAAATATCCATTATCAAATATTGTAGGCTTAGCAAGTCCTCCCACGGTGCCCGCCGTAAGCTTCATTCCTCACCTTTTAATACCTTTACGCACAAAAAACTATGCAGAAAATACGATATCGCCTTGTGTACAACCGAAAGAACCAGCTCAACAAACAGGGTACCGCCCTTGTGCAGGTAGAAGCCAAGCTCAATCAGCGTAACATCTACCTCACTACCAACATCTACCTCCAGCCGGAGCACTGGGACAAGAATAGTTCGCAAGTCATCAACCACCCACAGGCCATCGAACTCAATGCGCTACTCTTCGAGTTTATCATCCACCTACAGGCCATCGAGCTGGGATTTTGGAAGCGAGGCATCCAGCCGACGCTGGCCCTGCTGAGGGATGCAGTCCGGAAGAAGGCACCGGCAACCATTACCTTTCCGGCATTCGCTAGGTCGGCCATCGAGAGTTCTGACAAGCGGCCTAACACGAAAGAGAATTTACTATCCACCGTCGGCCAGCTCGAGCAGTTCCGGCCCGGTATGGACTTCGCTGACCTGACTTACACTATGCTGAAAGACTTCGAATCCTGGCTACGCGAGCAGGGCAAGGGTGTGAATACCGTGGCCAAGCACCTGCGCCAGCTGCGAACCCTATGCAACGAGGCCATCAACGACGGCTACATGCCGGCCGATTCCTATCCCTTCAGGAAGTTCAAAATTCGGCAGGAAAAAGGGAAGCACGAGTTTCTCACACCCGACGAACTGCGCCGGCTGGAGGCGGTGCAGCTCGCTGATCAGCGCCATCGTCACGTGCTCGATGCCTTCCTGTTCTGCTGCTACACGGGCCTGCGCTACTCCGATTTCTGTGCGTTATCGACCATGAACGTGGTACCGATTAATCGCACAAGGTGGCTGTGCCTGAAGATGCAGAAGACAAACATCGAAATCAAGCTGCCGCTTTCCCTGCTCTTCGACGGAAAGGCTCTCGAGGTCATCGACCGCTATCCATCCGTCGAAGAGTTGGCCGCCATCCCGTCTAACTGCGAAACTAACAAGCTGCTGGCTGAGGTTGGCAAGTTAGCAGGCGTGAAGAAGCACTTCACCTACCACACGGCACGTCACACCTGCGCGACCCTGTTGGTGCATCAGGGCGTCGCCATCACGACGGTGCAGAAGGTATTGGGGCACACGTCAGTCAAGACGACGCAGATTTATTCGGAAGTGCTATCCGACACCATCGTCCGCGACCTGAAGAGCATCCGAAAGCGTAAGCGGTTGTAGGCTTTTTTCTTTTCATCCATGAAAATCGGTACATTCCTGGTATATTTTTATGGAATATACCCACAATTTACCCACTGACAAGCGATATCAGTGGAATGACGGTGTGTCCTTTTATATGCGACCATAGTCCGGTTATCTTTGTAGCACATGTTTAATCATTAAATTTTTGTGTTATGAAGAGAATGATTTTTTGTTTTTTCGCACTGTTTATGTGCGTAGTGAGTGTGTTTGCTGCAGATGGATCTGATACGGCATTGCCGGACATCCTCGACGGCTTCAAGAGCTTTGTCGGCATCTCTACGGTGGTAGTCCCGGCAGTGGTCGGCTTCATCGCAAGCAAACTATCTAACCCGATGAACAAGTGGGTATCGATGTGGGTGACGGCGGTAGTCGGCGTGGTTGTAACCTTATTCGGCTGGTGGATGAATCTAGGCTTTCCGCCTGATGATGCAAGCATCTGGATTGTGGTGATTGATGCGTTATTCGTAGCGGCTGCATCCACAGGAATTGTGTCGGTAGTTACATCGGAGTGGCTGGCCAAGCTGTTCGGCAGTAAAGTAAAGAAGGAGTGATGGAGAAGCTGCTGAACACCATAGCCCCGCAACTGGCCGTTGCCGGGGCTTACTCCTTTGTTGGAGAAATCAAGGAGGTAGTCTTCGAGCTTCGCTGGATGCTGGTATTCATCATTGTTATGATTGTGGCCGACTTCGTGCTTGGCATCATTGACAGCGTTGTGAAGCGCGGCGAGGACTTCCGGTTCTCCCGTGCTGGCCGCCGGACGATGTGCAAGTTTATCGAATACAATTCGTACCTGGTTCTTGGCTTCATGTTGGGCCTTGCCATCCTCCAGCCGGTGGGTATCTGCAACTATACCATCTCCGCCATGTGCGGCCTCGGGCTGGCCATCCTATTCGAGTTCGATAGCATCATGGAGCATGTCTGCAACATCCACGGCATAAAAAACAAGGTCAGCATCAAGAGGCTGCTGGTAAGCTATATAAAGAAGAAGTACAATGCAGCTGGAGAGATTATCGAAGAGGTAACTAAAGAAAAGGAGGGTAACAAATGAAAATATTAATTGATAACGGCCACGGGAGCAACACAGCCGGAAAGCGTTCACCGGACGGTAGGCTTTTTGAATATGCCTATGCACGTGAAATTGCAGAACGTGTAGTGCATGAACTCCGCAAGCGTGGCCTCGATGCAGAACGCATCGTGCGGGAAGAAGTGGATGTGCCGCTGGCCGAGCGGTGCAAGCGTGTAAACCAGTACAAGGCTAGTGAAGCCATATTGGTATCCATCCACTGCAATGCTGCAGGAAATGGAGCGGAGTGGATGAGTGCCCGCGGCTGGGAAGCGTGGACCAGTGTAGGACAGACAAAAGCCGACAAACTGGCGACCTGCCTGTATAATGCTGCAGAACGGGCAGGTTTCAAGATCCGAAAGGACGAGACCGACTGTGACCCTGATAAGGAAGGACATCTGTACATACTCAAGCACACCAAGTGCCCGGCAGTACTCACTGAAAACCTCTTTCAGGACAACAAAGAGGATGTGGACTACTTGCTTTCCGAGGAAGGAAAGAAGGCTATTGTCGAATTGCATGTCGATGGGATATGCGAATACTTGAGCGTATGATACGGGGACTAAATACATTCAGGAACATTTTCGCAAGTTCACGAAAATGGTTGTGCATCATTTTGCTGATGTCAACAATATGTTCATGTCGGAGCGTGAAATACGTACCAGTCGAAAGTAGCGTAGATAGTATAGTCGTAGAGAAGCTGGTTGAAGTTCAGTTGCCACCTGACAGCGCTACTATTCGGGCACTACTGGAGTGTGATGAGAATGGAAAGGTAGTCCTGTCCTGGCTTGATATCGCCAACAGCAAGAATGCACAGGCCCAGCTGGCTATTGACAGCCTCGGCAACCTGCTTGCGAAAATGCGAACGAAACCCGATACAATCTACAAGCCATCCAAAGAAGTGACGGTCACCAAGGAGGTGAAGGTGCCGTATCCGGTGGAGAAGGAGCTCACCCGTTGGCAACAGATGAAGCTGGAGCTTGGCGGATGGGCATTCGGTATTATTATCACGGCCGCCCTGATAATTATAGGATGGATTGTTTACAAGTCTCGAAAAAAATAGTATCTTCGCATTGAGAACGGAGGTTCTGCTTAGGACTATAAATGTATTTATCCCCGGCTGCCGGAAGGTGGTCGGGGATTTTCATTATCTTTGTAGAAAAATAACGCGCTATGGATGAAGGGTCAAAATTTGCATACGACGAGCAATCTGTTAGAGAAATAATAGAATGGGCACAAAACTCCAAGTTGCCAAAGGAAATGACGCTGAGTGAGGCTGAACACATCTACGACACAGCCATGTATGTCAGTGCCAATATTAACGATATCAAGTCCCATTATCCAGATCCGTTTTACAACCCTGCAATAGACAGGCTGTATAGATTGAAAGAAATAGTAGAGGCAACCGAATAGGCCGCCACTTTATTCTTTACAATTTATCTCGATGATTTCTCCAAGGTCCGTCGTATAGTGTTTGGATAGCTGCTCCTGCTTCAGCTTCCAGCCTGTACCTTTACCTTGGACAGCTAACTTGACCGAGTGGCCATGTTTCTCATTGATAGTGTCAATGGCGTTCATCAGCCTATCACGTTTGTCCCGGTCAACGGTGTCAAACAGGTTATGCTGGACGTTGTAGGTAATTTCCGTAATGATGACACCGGCCTTCTTATATTGGAACCCCTTGAGGAAGATACTCCTTAGCCCGGCAAGGGCATAGTGGACTATCTCCAGCGTGTCGTCCGTGGGCACCGGCAGATTGACCGAAAAACTCTTCCAGTACTGCGGAAGATCCTCTCGAAAGCGGTTAGTGAGTATGAACACAAGTAGCGACACGGCATAGCCTTTCTGCTCACGTAGCTTCTTGGCACACGTCGATGCGAAGGTAGATACCGCTTCATCCATCTGCTCGATGCTGTCAATCATTGTCCCGAAGCTGCGAGATGTGCAAATCTGCTTACGAGGCGTGATATTCTCCGTGATGCAGGGTATTCCACGGAGTTCTTTCCAAGTGCGTTCACCAACTACCGTCATGTATTTACGGACCCACGAGCCGGGTAACTGGGTAAAGTCGTAGGCGGTCTTCACGCCCTCCTTCTCCAGCTTAGCAGCCTGTCTCCGGCCGATTCCCCAGACGTCGCCGATGGCAAATAGGCGCAGGGCCTTCTCCCGCTTCTCGTCTGAGTCGATGCAACAAACCCGCTTATAGGCCGGATACTTTTTGGCGAACTTGTTGGCCATCTTCGCCAATGTTCGGGTCGTCGCTATGCCCAGGCTGACAGGGATACCGGTGCCTTTGTACACCTTATTGACAATATCTGTTCCCAAGCTCTGATAGTCCGTGATACCATCCAGGTTCGCAAACGCTTCGTCGATGGAGTAAATCTCGATTTCAGGTACCAGAGAGGAAAGGATAGACATGACCCGTGCAGACATATCCCCATAGAGAGTATAGTTGGATGAAAAGACTGCAATCCCGTGCTTCTCTACCAGTTCTTTTATCTGAAAGGCTGGAGCGCCCATCGGGATGCCCATAGCCTTCGCCTCATTACTGCGTGCGATAACACAGCCATCGTTGTTCGATAGTACGACAACGGGCCGCCCATTCAGCGAAGGATTGAATACTCTTTCGCAGGAGGCGTAGAAGTTGTTGCAGTCCATCAGCCCGAACATGGTTATCTCCTCCTGCGGTTTTTCTTGATAGTGTAGGTCACAATTCCCCACACCAGGAAATCGTTGTCAGCAGTCACCTTGATGCGTGGATAGTCCGGGTTGGACGGTACCAGCCAAACGGTATCGCCCTCGATAGACACCCTCTTGACGGTGAACTCGCCGTCCACGTAGCACACGGCCAAGTCACCCTCAATTAGTTCAAGCGACTTGTCGATTACCAATATATCGCCCTCTTCGATGCCTTCGTCCTTCATGCTGTCACCGACCACACGGCCATAGAATGTGCTGGAGGGATGCTTGATAAGCTCCTTGTTAAGATCAATAGCCTGCTCCATGTAGTCCTGGGCCGGAGAAGGGAATCCAGCCCGGATACCCTCGTCAGCATACGGGAGCGGAAGGGAGGTGGACAGGTCTACCAAATGTATTTCGATATTCTTTTTCATAGGGGCAAAAGTAGACATATTAATGGACAATACAAAATCGTGCAAAAACAGTGCTTAATTTGTGCGTAGCTATCAGTTTGAAAAACAAAATAATACATAATAACGCACGAATGCACAGCGATTTTCCCTATATTTTAAAGGCATTGAAACACTGAACGCCCTCTTGTTTGCTTTCCTCCAGTACATGGGCATATATAAGTGTTTCACCAATGTCTGAGTGACCAAGGATCTCACGGAGTGCGGCGATATCCTTGGTCTTACGAAGGAAGATGGTTGCAAACGTATGCCTACCGACCTTATGGGTAATCGGTTTTTCTATCTCTGCAATAGACGCTATCACCTTCAGGTTCCTATTCATCGTCTGATCAGCCTGTGTTAACTCAAATAGCGGCCCTTGCTTTCGTGGTCCGGCAATGTTGACTATAAGCGCCCGAAGAGGTTCAGAGATAGGTACAACAATAGGTTCTGGCTTCTTGTTACGCAATTTGATTCGAAAATAAGTAAATGATGCCTCGCCGAATTGTTCCAATTTCAGTTTTTTAGCATCCCCTACATGTAGCGAACTGAAGCATAGGAATAGGAAGAACTCAAGTGTTTTATGAAGGTTATATTCCAGTTCTCCACTTCGATACAAATCGGTCAACCTGGTTAGTTCATCTTCTGTCAGATAAACACAACTTGCAGTCGTTTTTTTGATTTGCCATGAATCGAATGGGTTCTCATCCATATACCCATCCTTATAGGCCATCCTAACATATTTCTTGAGGATTCCCATATTCTTATAAGCAGTATTGCTATTATTATCAAGCTCCTTACGCAAGTAGATGAAGTAATCATCCAACCAATCTTTCGTAATATCATCAAAGGTGAGAGTTGGGGAGAATTGTTGGATCTTTCTGATTGCAGACATATGCGTGTTCAACGTACTCGACTCATTACGAACAGACAGATTTTTTTGCTGTGCGGTTACATAGTCGAAGAAACTACTATAATCGCTTGGTCGATGATATGCCCGAAGAAAGGCGTCCCGTGTCAATTTCTTATCTTTCAAACGATATTTCACCAATACATTATTAATACGTGAATGTATATTCTCAATGATTAGATTCTTATCAGCAGCATTCTTGTCACCAGGTTTGACACAAGCATTCTTGTCATTCCAATTCTTGCAATCTACGGGGACTTTAGTCGAAAACGCCACCTTCTCACGATTGATATAGAATGAAACCCAAATGACTCCACTGGTATCATTAGCGTACTTCCTGAGATATGTTTTTACATTAATCATGTTCTACAATCGGGTAATAATTTTGCACCGGTCTACAATCGGGCTACGTATGCACAATAAAACACAAAATTTAAAAAGTAGGTAAATGATTGAAAGCCAATAAACAACAAAAGCCCCGCCTTTTTGAAAGGCAGGGCTTTTGATGATTTCGAGGTACCTGGCGGATTCGAACCGCCGTACACGGTTTTGCAGACCGCTGACTAAGCCACTCATCCAAGGTACCAAGATCGATTTGCAAGGGGTTACTTCCCGATTGCGGATGCAAAGGTAGTACAATTTTTCTAATTACCAACTATCCGCAGCATTTTTTCTTCATTTCTTTTTTCACGGCCGCCGAAGGACAACCGCCCGAACACCCGCAAGAGCATCCGCTACAAGGATTTTCCCCTTTCCGCGAACGGCGAAAAAAGGAGCGGATGCTCTTTACAATGCTCCACAAGCATAGCAGTACGATCAGGGCTACCGCCCAATGTTGCCAGTCGGTCATACAAACAATCCTCCTATCTGATAAACGGCAAAGGACATGATCCATGCCAATATAGTGGTATAGGCAGCCGCAAATGCCGCCCACTTCCAGCCGCCCGCCTCCTGCCTGATGGCAGCCAGCGTAGCCACGCATGGGAAATAAAGCAGGATGAAAACCATATAGCCATAAGCCACAAGCGGCGTGATGGGCAACCGTTGGGCCAAGGTCGTCTGGTCGGCTTCGGCATCATCGGCATAGAGCACGCCCAGCGAACTGACCACCAGTTCCTTGGCTCCCACACCCGACAGGATGCCGATACCCAGCTTCCAATCGAAGCCTAATGGCTCGATAGCCGGCTCGATGGCCTTACCGATGCGGCCAATATAGGAATTCTCCTGTTGCTGCGCCAAGTCCATCGACTCGGAAGGACGCGGGAAATACCCCAGCACCCAAATGATGATGGAGGCTACCATGATGACACCACCCATCTTGCGCAGGTATTGTGCACCCTTCTCCCACGTGTGGCGGAAGATGGCTTTCGAGGTAGGCATGCGGTAGGGAGGCAGCTCCATGACGAACGGCGTGTCGTCGCCCTTCACAAGGAAGCGGCTGAAGAGACGCGCCATGACCACGGCCAGAATGATGCCCAAACTATAAATGCTCAACAACACCAGGCTGGCATGATGGGGAAAGAAGACGCCTACCAGCAACAGGTAGATAGGCAGGCGCGCACTGCACGACATCAAGGGATTGATGAGGATGGTCACAAGCCGGCTTTTGCGATTCTCGATGGTACGCGAAGCCAATACGGCAGGCACATTGCATCCGAAGCCCATGATGAGAGGGATGAACGACTTGCCGTGCAAGCCCATCTTGTGCATTATTTTGTCCATGATGAAGGCTGCACGGGCCATGTAGCCCGAATCCTCCATCAGCGAAATGAACAGATAGAGTATCAGAATGTTGGGCAGGAAGACTATGACGCCTCCCACGCCGCCGATGATGCCGTCGATGAGCAAATCCTTCAACGGCCCTTCGGCCATGTTGTTGCTGATGAAGGTTCCGATAACGTTCACCAGGCTCTCAATCCAGTCCTGCGGATAGGCTCCCAGCACGAAAGTCACTTCGAACATCAGGAACATGAAGAGGAAGAAGATGGGAAATCCCCAGACGCGGTGGGTCACGATGGCGTCTATCACGCGCGTCATACGCTCCTTGTCCTGATGGTTATCCACGAACGTCTCGCGCAGAGCACCCGAGATGAAACCATACTTGGCATCGGTGATGGCCTGCTCGCTGTCCTCGTTCATCACCTCGCGGATGCGCTGCTTCTCGCGGTCGCGCACTTCCAATATTTTATCGCCGTTGGGCAGGGTCTTCACCATGCCCTCCAGGTCCTTGTCGTTCTCCAGCAACTTGATGGAAAGGAAACGGGTGGAGTATTTGTGACGGATGTTTTCGTTTTCGCTAATGACCAGCTTCACCGCATCGATGCTGCGCTCCAGTTCGGGGCCGTGGTTGATGTGGATGTGGCGGAAGAAACCTCGCGGATGCTCCTCCTCTTCCTGATGGGTGCCGAAAGCGTGGTCGGGCACATATTCCTTGTGCCACTGGCGGAAGTCTTCGAGGATTTCGGCGCGCACCTTTCCCTTCTTGTCGAGGAAGTCGCCTCCTTCGTAAAGGGTGATGATGACGTGGAAAAGGTTTTCCACGCCGCGGCCCGTACGGCTCACGGTGGGCAGCATCGGCACGCCGAAGAGTTCGCCCAGCTTCACGTAATCCAGTGTATTGCCGCTGGCCTCCAGCTCGTCGTACATGTTCAGCGCCACCACCATGCGGACGTTCATGTCTATCAGCTGGGTGGTCAGGTAGAGGTTGCGCTCCAGGTTGGAGGCGTCGACCACGTTGATGATGATGTCCGGCGTCTGGTCGATGATGTGGCGGCGGACGTAGATTTCCTCGGGCGAATAGGCCGAAAGCGAATACGTGCCCGGCAAGTCGACGATGCGGAAGCGGTAGCCCTGGAAGTCGAAGAAGCCTTCCTTGGCATCGACCGTCACGCCGCTGTAGTTGCCCACATGTTCGTGCGCCCCCGAAGCTATGTTGAAGAGCGACGTCTTGCCGCAGTTTGGATTGCCCACCAGCGCCACGTTGATGGTTCGGCGCTTGTCGCGCGCCAGCGTTCTCATTTCGTCCTCGGTCAGGCGGATGTTTTCCTCCAGTCCCTTGTGGTAGCCGGGTTGCACGTTGTGCTCCCTCGCCTCCTGTTCGCTGATGACCTCAATCATGTCGGCCTCCTGGCGGCGCAGGGAGATTTCGTAGCCCATCACTTTGTATTTCACAGGGTCGCGCAAAGGCGCATTGAGCAGCACCTCCACCGTCTTGCCCTTGATGAAGCCCATCTCCACAATGCGCTTGCGGAAACCTCCGTGGCCCATCACCTTGACAATCACGCCTTTCTCACCGGTATTCAATTCGGATAAACGCATAGTATTTGCCTTTCTCTATGATTTTTCGGATGCAAAGATACGAGATATGCCGACAACCCGCAAGCAATTTAGAATGTTTTTAAATAACAAGGCGTAAGAAACTGATAGCAAACCCCGTCCGCATCGCGCTACGCGCCATTTCGGAAAGCAATGTTTTCAAAGGGAGAAAGCAATGCTTTAAAGGTTGCAAAGCAGTGCTTTCCGAAGGAATGCTGACCTGCTAATAAAACAACGACACCTCGGAAATAAAAAAGCCCGAAAACGTTGTTTTCGTCTTTTGTATTTCTCTCGGTTTATACTACCTTTGCAGGTATGGAAAAGAAGAAAGTTGCCCAATACATTGCCCAAGAACGTCTGCTGGAAGCAGGCGGCAAAGTCATCGTGGCCCTGAGCGGCGGCGCCGACTCCGTGGCCCTCCTGCTCCTGCTGACGAAGCTGGGTTATGCATGCGAGGCGGCGCATTGCAACTTCCACCTGCGTGGAGAGGAGTCCGACCGCGACGAGCAGTTCGTCCGCCGCCTGTGCGAGGAGCGGCACGTCGCCCTGCACGTTGTCCACTTCGACACCACGCAACACGCCGCCAACCGACACATCTCCATCGAAATGGCCGCACGCGAGCTGCGCTACCAATGGTTCGAGACCCTCCGTCAAGAGCTGGGCGCCGACGCCGTAGCCGTGGCCCACCATGCCGACGACAGCGTGGAGACCTTCCTCCTCAACCTGATGCGGGGCACGGGCATCAACGGCTTGCGAGGTATCCGCCCACGCAACGGTCGCATCGTCCGCCCCCTGCTCTGCCTGACACGCGAAGACATCCTGCACTACCTCGACCGCCAAGGCCAGACGTACGTCACCGACAGTACCAACCTGCAGGACGAATACACGCGCAACAAAATACGCCTGAACCTCCTGCCCCTGATGCAGGAAATCAACCCGTCCGTCCGACGGAGCATCCTCCGTACGGCCGCCCACTTGGACGAAGCCGCCACCTTATATAATATAGGTATAGCCGAAGCCAGGGAAAGGGTGCTCTGCCCCGAAGGTATCCGCATAGCCGCCCTGCTGAAGGAAGCGGAGCCGCAGGCGCTGCTCCATGAAATCCTCCACCCGCTGGGCTTCAACGAAGCGCAGACGGACGACATCTTCCGCTCGCTCGAAAGGCAGGCAGGCAAGGCCTTCGAATCGGAAGGCTGGCTGGTGGTGAAGGACCGCGACCTGCTGCTGATGCAAGACAAGCAGGCCATGAGCCGCCCGCCCCGACTGGAAATGACGGAAGTGGAGCTGACGCCCGACTTCATCATCCCCCGCGACTGCCTCACCGCCTGTTTCGACACCTCCAAACTGCACCACACACTGACCCTGCGCCTATGGCAGACGGGCGACACGTTCGTGCCCTTCGGCATGAAGGGGCGCAAAAAAGTAAGCGATTATCTGACCGACCGCAAATTCTCCCTCCTGCAAAAACAACGCCAATGGGTGTTGTGTTGCGGCGAAGACATCGCCTGGCTGGTGGGCGAACGGACAGACAACCGCTTTCGAGTGGACAAATACACACGTAAAGTGACGATCGTCCGTATAATCAAAGAATGATTCGGTTCTCCTTCGGGCGCTGGAAGCAATCGTGCAACAAAGCGGCGAAGGGCGTATAGAACGTACGTGCCTTCTGAGGGCATCCCTTCACACAAGCGCAGCAACGGATGCATTTCTCGGCATTCGTCACGCACTCCTCCCCTTTCACAATGGCGCCTGCAGGACAACGCTTCACGCACAAGCCGCAATGTGTACAGAGGTTCTCGTCCACCTGAGGCGTACGAGGCATGGGCACACCGCTCTTGCGCAACTTTATCACCCGACGCAGAAAACGGAATAGAGGAAAGAAAGGTTGCTTCGGCCGCTGAATCTTCTGCACGTCCACGCCATACAGATGCTCTGCATCGGCGGCATTCGACAGTTTAATACGCACCTTGGCACCAAACTCTTCGGCAAACTTCAGGTCGTCGTCATCGGGACGGCCGGCCGCAATGGGATAACGGTCGCTACTGTACGAATGCTCACCTACAAACGTTCCGCCGGCAATCACTTTGAAACCTAAGCCGCTAACAAAAGCGTCCAACTCCACCAAAGCCTTCTCGTAGGCACGGTTGCCATAAACCACAACTATCACGGCTGGCGTACCGTCGGCGCAAAGGTCTTTCATCCGATCCAAAGCCAGAGGAGCCACATGGCCGCCATATACAGGTACCGTTATCACCGCCAAAGCGTCGGAGCCAAACTCCTTTTTCTCAGGCGCCTGTAAGGTCATATCTACAAAAGAAACGTCGGCAATACCCATGCCGCGAACAATCGCCTCTCCTATTTGTTTAGATGTATGAGTAGGCGAAAAAGTAATCAGATTTATTTCAGTAATAGTCATAACTAAACGTTTATCACGAAACAAAGATAGGATATTCTATTCAAAAAAACAGGCTGATTGTATATGAAACCCAAAATAATTTTCTATCTTTGCGCCGTCAAAAAGACATCAATAGACTAAAAATAATCCCTATTTAAATAATAGATTTCAAAAAGGTGGTTCAGCTTAATTGTCGGCAACGGCTGCTTTAAGTAAGCTACCCCCTCCTATACAATATAATTCATACACGTATATATGTACAATATTATTCAACTGAACGACAAAAGTTTGTCGGAACTTCAAAGTATTGCGCAGGAATTAGGTATCAAGAAGACCGAATCACTCAAAAAAGAAGAGTTGGTCTACAAGATTCTTGACGAACAAGCCATTGTAGGCGCAACTAAAAAAGTTGCTGCTGACAAACAAAAAGAAGAGCGTAAAAATGAACGCCAGAAAAGATCACGCGTCACTGTCAAGAAGGACAACGTAGATAAAGTATTCTCGGCAGACAAAAACGGAGAGCTGAGCAAGCCCAATCCGAACGAAGCTCCTACCATTGAAAAAACGGCTGTAGTTCCTGCCCAACCGACCATAGAAAGCACAAACGAGACGGAAGAAAATCCCGAATCGACCAAACGCAAACCCGGACGTCCTCGCAAGACTAAGGCAGAAGGGAAAAAGACAGCAGAAAAAGCTGAGAAAAAAGAAACCGTTGCTGAACCATCAGTAAACAAAGAAGAAGAAACTCCCAAAGCAGTAGTGGCAGAGGAGGAAAAAACGGCTAAAACTGAAGTAACAGAACCTAAAGAAGAGATGCCACTCCCAGTCAATGCCGACAACGACTTCATCCCCATTGAAGATCTCCCGACTGAAAAAATAGAACTGCCTTCCGAACTGATCGGCAAATTCGAAGCAACTCGTGTAGAGCCACCTGTACAAGCACCTGCTCCACAAAAACAACCGCAGCAACGTCAACGCATCCGTCGTGACAACAATGCCGAAAACAAGAATAACAACAATAATCAGCAACAGCGCCCTGCCGCTCAACCTCAACAACGAGCCATCCAGCCCTATAATGCAGAGAATGCCCCGCAGCCTCAGCCGGAGCGCAAACAGCCGGAGCGTGAAAAAGCATACGACTTCGACGATATCCTCGGCGGTACTGGCGTATTGGAAATCATGCCCGACGGCTACGGTTTCCTCCGTTCGTCTGACTACAACTACCTCTCTTCACCCGACGACATCTACGTTTCGCAGTCGCAAATCAAGCTCTTCGGCTTGAAAACAGGCGACGTAGTAGACGGTGTCATCCGTCCGCCGAAAGAAGGAGAAAAATACTTCCCGCTGGTAAAAGTTTCTAAGATCAATGGCCGCGACCCGGCCTTCATACGTGACCGTGTTCCTTTTGAACACCTAACGCCGCTCTTCCCCGACGAAAAGTTCAAGCTTTGCAAAGGCGGATACAGCGACTCGCTCTCGGCTCGCGTAGTAGATCTCTTCGCCCCCATCGGCAAGGGACAGCGCGCCCTTATCGTAGCACAGCCCAAGACAGGTAAGACCATCCTGATGAAGGACATCGCCAACGCCATCGCAGCCAACCACCCCGAGGTATACATGATTATGCTGCTCATCGACGAGCGTCCTGAGGAAGTGACCGACATGGCCCGCACCGTCAACGCTGAAGTCATCGCCTCAACCTTCGACGAACCGGCCGAACGCCACGTGAAAATTGCCGGCATTGTGCTGGAAAAAGCCAAGCGCATGGTAGAATGCGGCCACGATGTAGTCATCTTCCTCGACTCCATCACCCGTCTGGCCCGCGCCTACAACACCGTTTCGCCCGCATCAGGCAAGGTACTGTCAGGTGGTGTAGATGCCAACGCGCTGCACAAACCCAAACGCTTCTTCGGTGCCGCCCGTAACATCGAAGGTGGCGGTTCACTCACCATCCTGGCTACAGCCCTGATTGATACAGGCTCCAAGATGGACGAAGTGATCTTCGAGGAATTCAAGGGTACGGGCAACATGGAACTCCAGCTCGACCGCAATCTGGCCAACAAGCGCATCTTCCCCGCCGTCAATATTGTCGCTTCGAGCACACGCCGCGACGACCTGTTGCAAGACAAGCAAACACTCGACCGCATGTGGATTCTGCGTAAGTACCTGGCCGACATGAATGCCCTCGAAGCCATGGATTTCGTGAAGGACCGTCTGGAAAAGACCAAAGACAACGACGAGTTCCTCATGAGCATGAACAGCTGAGAATAATGAACCCTTTACAATGAACTATTGATAATTGATAATACCTTATGTTCGATAACTTAAGCGAACGGCTCGAACGGTCGTTCAAGATATTGAAAGGTGAAGGCAAAATCACCGAAATCAACGTAGCCGAAACCCTGAAAGACGTACGCAAAGCCCTGCTGGATGCCGACGTCAACTACAAGGTGGCCAAAAACTTTACCGACACCGTCAAGGCAAAAGCCATGGGACAAAACGTGCTCACTGCCGTTAAACCCAGTCAATTGATGGTGAAAATTGTCCACGATGAGCTGACCCAATTGATGGGTGGAGAAACCTCCGAAATCGACTTGAGCGGCAAACCGACAGTCATCCTGATGTCAGGTCTGCAAGGTTCGGGTAAGACAACCTTCTCCGGCAAACTTGCCCGCATGCTCAAGACGAAGAAGAACCGCAAGCCGTTGCTTGTTGCCTGCGACGTCTACCGCCCTGCCGCCATCGAACAGCTGCGCGTATTGGCCGAACAAATCGAAGTACCCATGTACTGCGAATTGGACAGCAAGAACCCTGTAAAGATTGCGCAAAACGCCATTCAGGAAGCCAAGGCCAAAGGTTACGACCTAGTCATTGTCGATACTGCCGGTCGTCTGGCCGTAGACGAGGAGATGATGAACGAAATCGCAGCTATCAAACAGGCCATCAATCCCAACGAGATCCTCTTCGTGGTCGATGCCATGACCGGTCAGGATGCTGTGAACACGGCCAAGGAATTCAATGACCGTCTGGACTTCAACGGCGTAGTACTGACCAAGCTCGACGGTGATACCCGTGGTGGTGCAGCCCTCTCCATCCGTTCGGTGGTGAACAAGCCTATCAAGTTCGTGGGTACTGGCGAGAAGCTCGATGCCATCGACCAATTCCACCCCAGCCGTATGGCCGACCGTATCTTGGGTATGGGTGATATCGTCTCACTGGTAGAACGTGCACAGGAACAGTATGATGAAGAAGAGGCCAAACGCCTTCAGAAGAAAATTCAGAAAAACCAGTTCGACTTCAATGACTTCATGAGCCAGATCCAGCAAATCAAGAAGATGGGAAATTTGAAGGAACTGGCCTCCATGATACCGGGTGTAGGTAAGGCCATCAAGGACATCGACATCGACGATAATGCCTTCAAGAGTATCGAAGCCATCATCAACTCCATGACGCCGAAAGAGCGCACTAACCCCGAAATCCTGAACGGCTCACGCCGCCAGCGCATCGCAAAAGGTAGCGGCACAAACATCCAGGAGGTGAACCGTCTGCTGAAACAGTTTGACCAGACTCGCAAGATGATGAAGATGGTAACTGGCAGCAAGATGGGCAAAATGATGATGCCGAAGCTGAAGAAATGATAAATACGCTTCATAGCGTTCCACCACTGTAAAAGCACGGAGGTTACAAACTAAAAACAAGAAGCAATTTCTTGTTGGTTTTGTAGCCTCCGTGCCTTTTTGTATCACATCGTTTCTCACGAACCTTGGTTTATTCACCAAAATCCGCTATTTTTGCGATACTTATATATATCCATCATTAAAACACAAAAAAATGACCTTAATAGACGGAAAAGCAATTTCAGAACAAGTGAAGCAAGAGATTGCCGCCGAAGTGGCGGAAATCGTGGCCCACGGAGGCAAACGCCCCCATCTGGCCGCTATCCTGGTGGGACACGATGGCGGTAGCGAAACATATGTAGCTGCTAAAGTAAAAGCCTGCGAAGTATGCGGTTTCAAATCAAGTCTCATCCGCTACGAAGCCGACGTGACCGAAGAAGAACTGTTGGCCAAGGTACGCGAACTGAACAACGATCCCGACGTGGACGGCTTCATCGTGCAGCTCCCCCTGCCCAAGCACATCTCCGAACAGAAAGTAATCGAAACTATTGACTACCGTAAGGACGTGGACGGTTTCCACCCCATCAATGTGGGACGTCTCTCCATTGGCCTGCCCTGCTACGTGTCGGCCACGCCAAACGGCATCCTCGAACTGCTGAAGCGCTACAACATCGACACAAAAGGCAAGAAATGTGTCATCCTGGGTCGTAGCAACATCGTGGGTAAACCGATGGCCATGCTGATGATGCAAAAGGCCTATCCGGGTGACGCTACCGTCACCGTATGCCACAGCCGCAGTCGTGACCTGGTGAAGGAATGCCAGGAAGCCGATATCATCATAGCCGCCATGGGCCAGCCCAACTTCGTGAAGGCTGAGATGGTAAAGGAAGGTGCTGTCGTGATTGATGTAGGTACCACCCGCGTACCCGATGCCACTAAAAAATCGGGCTTCAAACTAACGGGCGACGTAAAGTTCGACGAAGTGGCCCCCAAATGCTCATTCATCACCCCCGTGCCGGGCGGCGTAGGCCCTATGACTATCGTCTCGCTGATGAAAAATACTTTGCTGGCAGGCAAAAAAGCCGTTTACAACGACTAAAAACACCTCCCAACTCTGAAAGGCAATGAAGACGTGGGCGCTCCTTACCTTATTCCTTTATAGCGTAACCCTCTCTGCACAGGAGCGGATTACGCTATTATTTGTAGGCGACCTGATGCAGCATCAAGCACAAATTGACGCTGCCCGTACCCCACAAGGAACCTACGACTACTCGTCTTGTTTTTCCCTTGTCAAGCCACAAATACAGGCAGCCGATATCGCCATTGGCAATCTGGAAGTAACGCTAGGCGGGCAACCCTATCAGGGATATCCTGCCTTCAGTGCTCCTGATGAATACCTCTACGCCATCCGCGACGCCGGTTTCGACATCCTGCTCACCGCCAACAACCATTGTCTGGATCGCGGGCAGAAAGGACTGGAACGTACACTCCACCAGCTCGACTCCCTTCAGATTCTCTCGGCCGGAACCTACCGCGATTCCACCGACCGCCACCACCGCTATCCACTACTCCTACAAAAGAACGGCTTTCGCATCGCCCTACTTAACTACACCTACGGCACCAACGGCCTGCGCCCCAAAGCCCCCAACCAAGTAAACTACCTGGATCGCCGCCAGATGCTGAAAGACATCCACACCGCCCAAGCCTGGCGCCCCGACGTCCTCATCGCCTGCCTGCACTGGGGCAACGAATACCAGCAGCTGCCTAGCCATGAACAACAGGAGTGGGCCGACTGGTTGTTTGCCCAAGGTGTGGACCACATCATCGGTAGTCATCCGCACGTGGTGCAACCCATGGAAGTGCGCACAGACAGCCTCAGCGGCGACCGTCATCTGCTGGTCTACTCGCTGGGGAACTACCTCTCCAACATGAGCGCTCGCCACACCGACGGCGGTGCCGTCATCAGCCTGACCTTGGAGAAAACTCCTCCGACTGCGGTCACCGTTCCACGCATCCGGTTGGCTTCCTGCAGTTACGACCTTGTATGGACGGGGCGCCCCACGCTGACCGGAAAAAAGAATTTCATTCTCTACCCCGTCACGACTCCGACAGACAGCCTGTCTGCAGCGGCCCGTAACCGTCTGAAAATCTTCACAGAAAGCACCCGCAAGCTGTTCTCCAAATATAACAAAGGAATCGGCGAACAAACAAAATGATGCAGAAAAACAAAAAATATTTCCCGAAAGCTTTGCCAGTTCAAATATAATCCATATCTTTGCACCGCATTTAGGAAATGCACTAACATGGTGGCTGTAGTTCAGTTGGTTAGAGCGTCAGATTGTGGTTCTGAATGTCGTGGGTTCGAGTCCCATCTGCCACCCACTAGTGGTAAGAAGGTGTGTCAAAAAGCACACCTTCTTTGTTTAGCACAAAGCCCCGACTTTCACAAGCTGGGGCTTTGTTATTACCTAAAGATTTATACATATGGCAAAGATACATTTTCGTCCCTACACTCCCAACCAAACGGTACTATTTCCGCAAAGAATCGATGAAGATATTGCAGAAAACGATCCTATACGCATGGTTGACGCTTTGGTTGAAAGCCTGAATCTTGAAGGTTTCAGGAAGTTATACAAAGAATGCGGCCGTAGTCCTTACCATCCCAAGATGATGCTAAAGGTTATCTTGTATGCCTATATGAACAATATATACTCCTGCCGGAAAATAGAAAAGCTCCTTCGTCGTGATATCCATTACATTTGGTTAGCCGGTTATGAGAAACCGGACTTTATTACTATCAACCGTTTCCGTAATCGGGTGAAGAAGGAGATCAACGAAGTGTTTACCCAAACCGTACTTCTGCTTTCATCCAAAGGTTTCATCAGTCTGAATGTGGAATATATTGACGGAACAAAGATTGAGTCCAAGGCCAACAAATATACTTTTGTATGGCGGAAGAGCGTTGAGCGAAACCGTGAACGACTGATGAAGAAAATCAGTGTTTTGTTAAGCCAAATAGATGACGTCATCGCTCAGGAAAAAGCTTCGGAAAACAACGAGGAAATTGAGTTTACTCCTTCCATGCTGACAGAAATGGCGGGAGAATTACGCACTGCTCTTGAACAGACTTCAGAACCATCCACGAAAGAGCAGAAATCTGCGCTGGGAAAGAAACGCAAGCAGCTGAAAGAACTGGAAGCACATAGAGATAAGCTTCAGGAATACAATAACCATCTGGACAATCTTCAGGACCGCAACTCTTATTCCAAGACAGACAAAGAGGCCACTTTTATGAGAATGAAGGAGGATGCCATGCACAACGGTCAGACAAAACCAGGATATAATCTTCAGATTGCTACGGAAAATCAATTCATTATCGATTATTCTCTTTTTCCGAATCCGACTGACACCTTGACGATGATTCCCTTTCTGAAGTCCTTTGACGACAGATACGGCCGTTTGGCTCATACGGTGGTTGCTGATTCCGGTTACGGATCAGAAGAGAATTACCACTTTATGTCGGAAAACGGGATGGAAGCATACGTCAAATACAATTGTTTCCACATGGAGCAGCGGCCAAGATTTAAACCGAATCCTTTTAAAGCCGAAAACTTTTTCTACAATGAAGAACAGGACTACTGCGTCTGTCCAATGGGACAAAAGATGCAGAGGGCAGGTACCAGGCATACGAAAACCGAATCCGGATATGTAGTCGAATATGCCAGGTATAGGGCTGTCAGATGCGAAGGGTGTCCGTTAAGATGTCTGTGTTTTAAAGCTAAAGGAAACAGGACGATAGAACTGAATCACCGACTCAGGATATACAAACAGAAAGCCCGGGAACTTCTCTGTTCCGAAGAAGGACTGAAACACAGAGGGCAAAGGTGTATAGAACCGGAAGCTGTATTTGGACAGATAAAATTCAACATGAACTACAAGCGCTTCCGTCATTTTGGAAAGGACAAGGTCCTTATGGACTTTTCCTTCCTGGCCATCGCCTTCAATATAAAAAAGATGTGTACCAAGATGAATAAAGAGGAGATAAATTGGCCAATTAAACACCTTTACGGCCTTATTACCACTCATTTAAGCTATTGGGAACAAAATATCGAGATTATCTTCAGAATATCGCTGCTTGAAAAAGTTAACAACGCTCTTATCGTTGATAAAGAAAAGAGGGTGAATCGCGTATTACGACACACCCTCATGTAATTGCTCTTCTACAACAGAAAGAGTTTTCAATTTTTCTTTTAGCATGACAATTTGCCAAAAATATTGTTCGGTTGTCAGTCGTACTTCATTTTCAGACTGGTTACGTTGCAGGCGTCTGACTTCTACATTTATGTTTGACAATTTGTTGGCGTTAATAATTTGTCCACCTGTGAAGAGAGGCATTGTGGCAGTGACACCGCCTATTACGCCGTTTTTCAGCATAGAGATTTTTTCTCCAGGCATCATTTCCATTTCAAGTAATCCCTTGTCTGACATAAATCCGCCTCCCGAAGCGCTAAACGTAGGAAAGTATTGGGTAAAGGCTTTTTGGCGTACATGCTGTGAGGCTGAAAGGTCGTTATTGGCATTTTTGATACGAACATTGTTTGAAAGAGCCTCGCGAATACATTCGTCCAATGTATATGTTTGCTGGGCAAGTGCAGGCATTATACCTGCACAGCCAATTAAAAATAGAAAAATATGTTTTGTAAAGTTCATATACGTGTTATTAATAATTGTGGATATTGTTTTTATTGTTTTTATTGTTTTTCAAGACTTGCTGCTTGCAGTCGTTTTCGGGAGCTACCTCTGAATATTAGTAAGTAAGCGCATGGAAGTACGGTGAGCAGGAATACCATCGTGATGAGTGTCCCGTAACAGATGACCGTTCCCATTGGCATCCATAGCCCGCTTTTCCCTAATATCATTGGTATTACTCCCATGGAGGCCGCTGCTGAAGTCAGGAAAATAGGTCTCATACGGCGGCGGGCTGAATGATAGATTGCATCCGAAGCTGACATCCCTTCAGTTACACGCAATTCTTCGGCATAATCTATCATGATGATTCCGTTACGGACTATAATTCCCATCAGACTGACAATACCGAGTACGCAAGTTATGCTGAAATCTACTCCTTGAATCAAGATACCAACAGCTGTCCCAAACAGGCAGAGGGTCATGCAGGAAAAGATAAGAGTTGCAATATTCACTTTGTGGAAATGGATGACTAGGATAAAGAAAATGACGACTGCCGCAACCATTAGGCCTGCCATTACCGGGGGCATTTTTTCTGCACTGTCTTCGTAATCACCTCCATAGTTCATACTTACTCCTGGAGAGAAATGGAAACTACTCATTTTCTGCTGTACAAGGCTCATTGCTTCCATGGTGTTTCTGCCACGTTCAACTTCTGCCATTATGGTGAGTGTACAGATTCCATTGCGACGAATGATTTGACTTTCCTTCCATGCTGGGATTACATCGGCTATTTGCCTAAGAGGTACATAAGATGTACCTCCTGCTACGGGAATCAATTCATTTTGTAAATCTGTCAGTGAGGCACTGTCTGATTTTTCACTTTTCAATACAACGGGGATTGCATAGTCTCCTTCCCACATATCGGTCAGAGGTATTCCTGAACCGTAACGCATGGCTAACGTTGTTTCGATATTCAGGTTGCTGATTCCCAAACGGCTGGCTTCATCTTCACGTAATATGATATCTGAAGCTGCCAATGGTTCATTTTGGTCAGTCTGAACTAGAATAAGTCCGGGTATTCCTTGTAATATCGTTTTAATACTATCTGCATCTTTTTTTATTGCTTCACGGTCGTCTCCGCTCAAGCGTATTTCGATAGGATAAACAGCTTCATTGTAACTTAATTGTTTGAAGCGGATACGAGCATTTGGGAAATAATCTGTATATCGGGGAGCATATTCGTTCAATAGTGTTACCGTTTCTTCCACGCCAGTTGTGTTGACAATGAACTGGGCAAAGTTTGTACCTGCTATCTGTGGCGCATAAGTGGTCTGAAAACGTGGTGAAGCGCAACCTTTAAACGATGCTACACTTACTACACGGTTATCTTGACGGAGGATATGTTCTAAGCTGTCGGCAATTTCTGCTGTTTGTTTTACGTCTGTACCAGTCGGAAGGTATATTTCTACGGCAAATTGGTTGCGATCGGCATACGGCATCAGTTGCTGGGGAAGTTTAGCCATCAGTAATATACCTGCTATTACTGAACACAAACCAATGCCGACAGTTATTTTAGGATGCGAAAAACAACAATCAAATAATCGGTTGTAGTAATGTTGTAATAAGTCGAGAAATGAAAATGATTTTTGCTCTTTTTTCTCCATGGGTTTACGGATAAAGAAGAATTACAGGAATGGTACAAGCAGTGTAGCTACCAGCAAGGATACGCCCAAGACGATGGTTATAGCCCATGGGAAGCTTTGCAGAAAATCATTAATCATTCCTGTTGTGGTCATCAGAAACGGAAAGAAGGTGATACTGATAGCCAACGTGGCCGAAAAAATAGATTTGAAAAAGTGTGTGGTGCTTATAATAGAAGCATGCCAGCGTGAGGTTCCTTCTCCTAATTTTTCCAAATAGCTGTCTATAATAACGATTGAGTTGTCTACAATCATTCCAAGAGTTACAATCAATGCAGCTAGTGTCACCGTATTCAACTCAATGTTGAATGCATGGAATAGACCTAAAGAAATGAAAATGGTGATTGGGATAGTCGAAGCAGCGACCAGTGCTACTCTGATTGGAAGCAGGAGCATTACTACAGCAATAACTGCTACAATAGCTATGACTAGTTCGCGCAGAAAGTTTTTTACACTATCGTCTACTACTTGGCTTTGGTCGGTGATGCGGAAAATGGTTACATCTTCTGGCAGTTCTTGTTGAAATGTGCTGATGGTTTCATTGACTGCTTCTCCCATTTTTACGATGTTTTGTCCTTTCTTCATTTCAACTGAAAGAAGCAAACATTTATGTCCGTTGTTGGTGATGTAGCTGTCTGTTTCGGGGTATTCTTTCACTACACGTGCAATGTCTTTCAGGCGTATATTATTCCCTTGCGGATCAGTGTATACTATCTGTTGTTGTACATCGAAAACAGTGTTTAATGACCGGCTGACGTAGACTGGCTGTACATAGTTACCGGTTTTGATACGACCACCTGAAGTGACGAATCCTTTTTGCATTAACGATAGGGCCAAAGTCTGTTCATTGAGTCCGTATTGTGAGAGACGGTCGTTGTCGATATAGATGGAGATTTGTTCTTTCTGGAGTCCGCTTACGCTCATGCGTCCTACGCTGGAAATGCGTCTCAGGCGGTTCTGCAACTGTTCCATGTATGTATCCAGTTCGCGATAAGTCTTGTTTTCGCTTTCCATTGTGATGAGTAGGGCAGATGTATCTCCGAAATCATCCATTACTTGCAGCGCCAATACTCCTGAAGGAAGCTGGGCTTTAAACACAGATATTCCATGTTTGAATTTACTCCAGAATTCGTCCTTATTGTTCAGTTCATCATTCAGTTGAACCTGTATATAGACAATGCCATCTTTGCTTTTGGAGAAAGTTTTCTCCTTTCGTACTTCTTTGTAAGTGAAGATATATTCTTCCAAAGGTTTGGTCACCTTTTCCATCATGTCTTCAGCTGTATATCCGGGGGCTACTGCAACGACGACACCCTGACGGATTGTGAAGTCGGGAAATTCGTTTTTTCGCATTTCCGGCAAACTGTAAATGCCGAAAGCGACAAGGCAACATACTACCAGAATGATAATCTGCCGGTAGTGCATGGCCCATTCCACAGCGTTACGTTTTTTATTGTTTTTATCCATTGTCGTATGTCCTTTATATTATCGTCAAGCTTGTTCCTTCACACACTTTTTGTTGTCCTTCCACGATTACCTGCGTTCCGTTTTGTAAACCGGATACTACAGTTACTCCTTTGGGGGTAAATTCGCCACACTTTATGATTTGTTTGCTTGCTTTACCATCTTTCTCTATCCAAACAAAATTGTTGTTCTTTTCGTCGAGTTGAACAATATTCGCTGGAATAATATAACAGGCATCTTTTTCCGTATCCTTTCTCAGGACAACTTCTGTTATCATACCAGGCATCAGATCTTTAGCATCGTTGTCTATATGTATTTTTACTTCATATGAACGCGATAGCGGATGTGCTATTATTCCTTTTTCTTCTATTGTTCCTGTCAGTAACTTTCCTCCGAGAGCCGGTACCTTTATATCTGCTCTCTGAGAGAGGCGTACATCTGTTATTTCTGTTTCAGGTACTGCTATTTTTATTTTCAGGTGATGTGCTGTAACTAGTTTGGCTACTGGGATGCCTGGAGTAACATTCTGACCAACTTCTATTGATTTTTCAGCTATTACTCCTTCAAATGGGGCAAGAAGCTTACAGTCTTTTAGGTTTTTGTTTGCAATTTCTTCTAAAGCCTGTGCCTGTTGTAATTTGCTTTGTACTTCTATCCACTGTATTTCGGGCAAACTTCCTTTGTCGTGCAATTCTTTCATTCTTTGATAGGCGTCTTCTGCTTGTACTAATGATGCTTTAGTGGCATTATAACTGCTTTGCATAGAGGTCGAATCAAGTGTAGCAAGCAATTGTCCTTTCGAGATGTATTGCCCTAAATG
This sequence comes from Bacteroides togonis, assembly GCF_900130135.1. Classification (NCBI taxonomy): domain Bacteria; kingdom Pseudomonadati; phylum Bacteroidota; class Bacteroidia; order Bacteroidales; family Bacteroidaceae; genus Bacteroides; species Bacteroides togonis. Next base: position 1,324,358 of record NZ_LT670820.1, read on the forward strand.
AAAATGTAACGTTTTTACTGTACCCATGACAGGAAAACTGAGATAAGTTCCATTTCCTTCCTCTACAGTGCCAGAGTAGCTTTTTCCTTGTCCGTCGGTACTTGCCGATACTGTTATCACTTTTACCTTGATCGGTTGTTTTTCTGTAGCTTGATTGTCATTTCTTTGGCATCCAGTTAATAGAATGGCCATCCATAATGTTGTTGTCAAATAATTCCTTTTCATTTTATTGGGGTTATTGTTTTATTTTTTGGGGGGCAAAGGAATAGCGTTTAATCTGAAATGTGATTATTTTCATATCTCCAAAAATGTCCTATTTGAGAAGTCTGTTGAAAAATAAGACATATAGATCACTTTTAGGTTATTATAGACGGTAATTTGTTCAAGATAATCCAGTTTCTTTGCAAACGAAAAATTTATGTAATTATGCAGAAAGTAGAGAATATCAAGAAAGTAAACTTAAATGCAAATGAGTTCCAGGAGCTTACCATATACAATGATGGTAAATTAGCATTTATCAGTAATTTGAAGGATATTGATGTAAGCAGTATGGTTCAAACAGAAATTTATGTCATTGCTCTTGTGCTGGAGGGGAAAGCTCAGGTAAACATAAACGGGACAACTTATGTAGCTTACAAAAATGATATTTTTATCTGTCCCCCCAATAATATTATAGAAAGCTCTTTGTCAAGTGTGGATTTTCAATGTCAGTGCATTGGAATGTCGAGAGAGTATATTCATAAACTGCTTCCAATGGCTGACAATATATGGGATATTAAGCTGTTGTTTGAGAAAAATCCGTTATTTACTTTGTCTCCGAATGAAGTGATTGTCTGGAAGCAATATTATGATTTGCTGTGTTCCAAAGTTCATTTGCCGTCGGTAGTTCAGGAAAAAGTTATCAATTTACTGATGTTGGCTTTTTTTTATGACATGCAGAACCATCTGAGCAGGGTGATACAACTGCCTTCACGGTCTTATACTTCTGGTGAATGTCTTTTTAAGAAGTTTATCGATTTGTTGGAAACGTCCTATCCAAAGAACAGGGAGGTTTCTTACTATGCAGATCGCCTGAATGTCACACCTAAATATCTGTCTTCCATTTGTAAGGCTGCTAGTATGCAGACTGCTTCGAGTCTGATAGACCAATATGTCTTGAAGGATGTTGAATACCTCTTGAAATATTCTTCGAAGACGATTAAGGAAATTGTGAATGAACTAGATTTTCCAAATATATCTTTTTTTGGTCGGTATGTAAAAAAACATTTGGGAATGCCTCCTAGGGCATTGAGAGAGAAATTCTGTCAGGAGTATAATCAGAATACGATTCATAATCTGTAGGATTACGTTATGTCTTAGTTTTGATTGTTTTTCGATTTTATTTATCAAGTTCCTTACATGCATTTAGTAGTTCTTTAAAATGATGGAGCAGGGTAGACAAATTGGCTGCCGAGTGGTAGTCGTGCCAGATGTCTCCTAGAAAGGCTGCACCTCCAAATCTTAGTGCGTGCAGTAGAGGCAGTTTGCTTGCAGATACGCCACCCAAAGCGATAGTTTTGTTGGTGAGAATACCTTCGGCAGAGGCTCGTCGCAACTGGGCTTCATTGAAGCCTGAGCGATAGCCTTGCTTGGAGATGCTGTCGAAAATAGGACTCAGGAAATGATAGTCGGTCTGTGGACCATAGTAGGAGACTTCTTCCAGTGTGTGGCACGAGCAGCTTACGATTCCTTTGAAGTCTTGGGGAGGCTGGGGATTACGGCTGTTCAGATGGATGCCTCCCAGATGGTAGCGTGCCTGCAAGGAAAAATGGTCGTGCAGGCTGATACGTTTGTAGTATTCGGTTGGCAGTTGGCGGATAAGGGCTTCTAGCTGTGCTTCGCTACAGCCGGGTTTGCGCAAGTGCAAACGGTCAAGGCCTTTGTCCAGAAGACAGGTCAACGCTTCAGCTTCGTCTGGAAGGAATTCAGGATGAGTCAGTACAATGATTTTCATGCAATCAGCTTTTTACAATTTTAAGTCTGGAGGAAAATGGCACAACGGGCCGTATCCACTGCCTATTTCCCATTGGCTGGCGGCTTTGATGGTTTTGTCCATATAGGCTTTGGCCAGTTGTACGGCTTCGGGGAGGGAATTGCCTTGCCCGAGGAAGGTTGCGATGGCGGACGAGAGCGTACAGCCGGTGCCATGCAGATTGCTTGTGTTGATGCGGGCACTGCTGAAATGGTGTGTCTGTCCGTCGAAGAGGACGTCAGTCATGCGATCACCTTCCAGATGGCCACCTTTCAGTAGAAAGGCGCAGCCGTAGTGTTGGGACAGTTCAGTGGCTGCCTGCTCCATGTCTTGAAGAGTATGGAGATTTTTTCCTAAAAGAAATGAGGCCTCGTTTAAGTTGGGAGTTACCAGGCGGCATCGTGGGAACAGCTCTGTTCGGAGGGCTTCGGTGGCATTAGGCTCCATCAGCGGATGACCGCTACTCGACAACATCACGGGATCGAGCACGACAGGCGTATCGGGATATTTGCTTAGGCAGGCTGCCAAATTTACTATGATGTCGGCGCGTCCTGTCATGCCGATTTTGACGGCGGCAGGATGCAGGTCGCCCAAGACAGCTTCCGTTTGTGCGGCCACAAGCGGGCCGGGCAGGTAGTCGACGGACGTGACGCCCCGCGTGTTTTGCACGGTGATAGCGGTGATGGCCGCCGCCGCATAGCCTCCCAGCGCCGAGATGGTTTTGATGTCGGCCTGTATGCCAGCTCCACCCGAGGGATCGGAACCGGCGATGCTCAGGATAATGGTAGGCGTCTGCATGGTCAGGAGTCGGCTTGTTGTAGTTTCTCTTTCAGAAATTGACCCGTGTAGCTGGCGGCACAGGCAGCCACTTCTTCGGGCGTGCCTGCCACGACGAGGTTTCCGCCGCGGTCGCCGCCTTCGGGGCCGAGGTCTATCACGTAGTCGGCACACTTGATGACATCCAGGTTATGCTCGATGATGACGATGCTGTGTCCGCGCCGGATGAGGGCGTCGAAAGCTTCGAGCAGCTTGCGGATGTCGTGGAAGTGGAGGCCAGTGGTGGGCTCGTCGAAGATGAAGAGTGTCGGATCGGCCTTCTCCATGCTCAGGTAGTAGGCCAGCTTGACGCGCTGGTTTTCGCCGCCCGAGAGAGTGGACGACGACTGCCCCAGCTTGATGTAGCCCAGGCCTACGTCCTGCAACGGGATGAGCTTCTTCACGATTTTCTTCTGCCCGTGCTGGCTGAAGAACTCGATGGCCTGATCGACAGTCATTTCAAGTACGTCGTAGATGTTGGCGTCGTGGAAGCGCACTTCCAGCGTGTCGGGCTTGAAGCGCTTGCCATGGCACGACTCGCACTCCAACACCAGGTCGGCCATGAACTGCATTTCCACGGTGATGGTACCTTCGCCCTTGCATTCCTCGCAACGGCCGCCTTCGCTGTTGAAGCTGAAGTAGCCGGCCGTGTAGCCCATCTGCTTGGCCAGCGGCTGTTCGGCATAGAGCTTGCGTATCTCGTCGTAGGCCTTGAGGTAGGTCACGGGATTGCTGCGCGACGACTTGCCGATGGGATTCTGGTCGATGAACTCCACGTTGCGCAGGCTCTTCAGGTCGCCACTGATACTGATGAACTCGCCTGGCCGGTCGCTGCATTCGTCCAGTTCGCGCTTCAGGGCACGGTAGAAGATGTCGCGCACCAGCGTACTCTTGCCCGAGCCGCTGACGCCCGTCACCACCGTCATCACGTTCAGGGGGAAGCGTACGTCGATGCCCTTCAGGTTGTTTTCGCGGGCACCTTTTATCTCGATATAGTTGTTCCACGGGCGGTGATGCGTGGGCACGGGGATGGTTTCCTCGCCCAGCAGGTAGCGCACCGTATAGCTGTTGCTATGCTTCTGCAGGTCCTTCATGTCGCCCTGGTACACCACTTCGCCGCCAAGGCGTCCGGCTTTGGGGCCGATGTCGATGATGTAGTCGGCGGCGCGGATGATTTCTTCGTCGTGCTCTACGACGACTACCGTGTTGCCTAGCTGCTGGAGCTGGCGCAAGACGCGGATGAGCTTGTCCGTGTCGCGGCTGTGGAGGCCGATGCTGGGTTCGTCCAGTATGTAGAGGCTACCTACGAGGCTGCTGCCCAGCGAGGTGGCCAGATTGATGCGCTGGCTTTCGCCGCCCGACAGAGAGTTGCTCAGGCGGTTCAGCGTCAGATAGCCCAAGCCCACGTCGACGAGGAAGCGGATACGGCTGTTTATCTCCGTCAGGATGCGGCTGGCCACCTGCGTTTCGTGTTCGGTCAGCTTCAGGCGATCGAAGAATGTCTGAAGGTCGGTGATGGGCAGGTCCACCAGCTCCGAGATGTTGCGTCCGCCCACGCGTACGTAGCCCGCTTCGGGCTTCAGGCGGCTGCCGTGGCAGCGCGGACAAAGGGTCTTGCCGAGGTAGCGGGCCAGCATCACGCGGTATTGTATCTTGTATTGGTTCTCCTGCAACATGCGGAAGAAGGCGTTGATGCCTTCGAAGTAGGGCGTACCCTCCCACAACATGCGGCGCTGCTCGTCGGTCAGCTGGTAGTAGGGGGTGAAGATGGGGAAGCCTGCCTTTTCGGCGCCGCGGATCACCATGTCGCGCCATTCGCCCATCTTCTCGCCCCGCCAGCACATCACGGCTCCGTCGTAGACGGACAGGGCGCGGTTGGGCACCACCAGATGCTCGTCGATGCCGATGACGCGGCCGAAGCCTTCGCACTCGGGGCAAGCGCCCATGGGCGAGTTAAACGAGAACATCTGGTCGTTGGGCTCCTCGAAGCGGATACCGTCGGCCTCGAACTTGGTGCTGAAACGGTAGAGGCGGGTGGTGCCGTCGGGCTGGTAGAAGCGCAGCAGGCAGGCGCCGTCGCCCTCGTACATGGCTGTCTCCACGGAGTCGGTCAGGCGGCTGACGGTGTCTTTCTCCGATGAGGCCGTCAGGCGGTCTATCAGCAGGAAGACGTTGTCGCCTTCGCGGGGTTCGTATTCGTCGATGCGCACGGCCTGTCCGTTCACTTCCAGGCGGGTGAAACCCTGCTTCTGGTCGATGGTCAGCTGCTCCTTCATCGTGCGTCCTTGGGGCACAAGCAGCGGGGTGAGCACGGTGAAGCGCGTCCCCTCGGGATACTCCAGCATGCACTGCACGATGTCTTCCACCGAGTGCTTCTTTACCTCCTGCCCGCTGACGGGGCTGAACGTCCGTCCGATGCGGGCGTAGAGCAAGCGCAGGTATTCGTAGATTTCGGTCGACGTGCCCACGGTGGAGCGCGGGTTGCGGCTGTTCACTTTCTGTTCGATGGCGATGGCGGGCGGGATGCCCTTGATGTAGTCGCACTCGGGCTTGCTCATGCGTCCCAGGAACTGGCGCGCGTAGCTGCTGAGGCTTTCCACGTAGCGGCGCTGCCCCTCGGCGTAGAGGGTGTCGAAGGCCAGCGACGACTTGCCCGAGCCGGACAAGCCGGTGATGACTACCAGCCGGCCCCGCGGTATTTCGACGTCGATGTTCTTCAGGTTGTTGACGCGTGCGCCTTTTATGATAATGGAGTTTTCGGTTGTCATATTGCACTGATGTAAATAGCATCGGCAAAGATAGTGAAAGGCGGGGGCAGAAAAAACAAGCTTGCTTGATTTTTTTTGTCGGGCCGTCTCCTGTTCCTTCTTCATTCTCTATTACAGCGGGTTTTCGCCTTCTTCTTCACTGCCGTCGATGCTAATTGTGAAAAACACTCTATGTGGAAGGTGATAGGACCCCTAGCTAGGGGGCTCCTGTACCCCACGTAGGGGTATGCCGATACCCCACGTAGGGTTACTTCCATGAAAGTGTGTCAAAAAGCACACCTTCTTTGTTTAGCACAAAGCCCCGACTTTCACAAGCTGGGGCTTTGTTATTACCTAAAGATTTTGTATCTTTAAGCCTAAAGATTTATACATATGGCAAAGATACATTTTCGTCCCTACACTCCCAACCAAACGGTACTATTTCCGCAAAGAATCGATGAAGATATTGCAGAAAACGATCCTATACGCATGGTTGACGCTTTGGTTGAAAGCCTGAATCTTGAAGGTTTCAGGAAGTTATACAAAGAATGCGGCCGTAGTCCTTACCATCCCAAGATGATGCTAAAGGTTATCTTGTATGCCTATATGAACAATATATACTCCTGCCGGAAAATAGAAAAGCTCCTTCGTCGTGATATCCATTACATTTGGTTAGCCGGTTATGAGAAACCGGACTTTATTACTATCAACCGTTTCCGTAATCGGGTGAAGAAGGAGATCAACGAAGTGTTTACCCAAACCGTACTTCTGCTTTCATCCAAAGGTTTCATCAGTCTGAATGTGGAATATATTGACGGAACAAAGATTGAGTCCAAGGCCAACAAATATACTTTTGTATGGCGGAAGAGCGTTGAGCGAAACCGTGAACGACTGATGAAGAAAATCAGTGTTTTGTTAAGCCAAATAGATGACGTCATCGCTCAGGAAAAAGCTTCGGAAAACAACGAGGAAATTGAGTTTACTCCTTCCATGCTGACAGAAATGGCGGGAGAATTACGCACTGCTCTTGAACAGACTTCAGAACCATCCACGAAAGAGCAGAAATCTGCGCTGGGAAAGAAACGCAAGCAGCTGAAAGAACTGGAAGCACATAGAGATAAGCTTCAGGAATACAATAACCATCTGGACAATCTTCAGGACCGCAACTCTTATTCCAAGACAGACAAAGAGGCCACTTTTATGAGAATGAAGGAGGATGCCATGCACAACGGTCAGACAAAACCAGGATATAATCTTCAGATTGCTACGGAAAATCAATTCATTATCGATTATTCTCTTTTTCCGAATCCGACTGACACCTTGACGATGATTCCCTTTCTGAAGTCCTTTGACGACAGATACGGCCGTTTGGCTCATACGGTGGTTGCTGATTCCGGTTACGGATCAGAAGAGAATTACCACTTTATGTCGGAAAACGGGATGGAAGCATACGTCAAATACAATTGTTTCCACATGGAGCAGCGGCCAAGATTTAAACCGAATCCTTTTAAAGCCGAAAACTTTTTCTACAATGAAGAACAGGACTACTGCGTCTGTCCAATGGGACAAAAGATGCAGAGGGCAGGTACCAGGCATACGAAAACCGAATCCGGATATGTAGTCGAATATGCCAGGTATAGGGCTGTCAGATGCGAAGGGTGTCCGTTAAGATGTCTGTGTTTTAAAGCTAAAGGAAACAGGACGATAGAACTGAATCACCGACTCAGGATATACAAACAGAAAGCCCGGGAACTTCTCTGTTCCGAAGAAGGACTGAAACACAGAGGGCAAAGGTGTATAGAACCGGAAGCTGTATTTGGACAGATAAAATTCAACATGAACTACAAGCGCTTCCGTCATTTTGGAAAGGACAAGGTCCTTATGGACTTTTCCTTCCTGGCCATCGCCTTCAATATAAAAAAGATGTGTACCAAGATGAATAAAGAGGGGATAAATTGGCCAATTAAACACCTTTACGGCCTTATTACCACTCATTTAAGCTATTGGGAACAAAATATCGAGATTATCTTCAGAATATCGCTGCTTGAAAAAGTTAACAACGCTCTTATCGTTGATAAAGAAAAGAGGGTGAATCGCGTATTACGACACACCCTCATTTACTTATGATTCTAAATCAGTTATCAAAGTTATTTCACTTCCTCAAAATCAGCATCCTGAACATTATCGCCCTGTTTGCTATTATTCTGAGTATTTCCTTGTCCAGCGTTAGCACCACCTTGGAAACCGGCACCTTGTTGTGCACCACCTTGAGCACCTGTTTGTGCATACATCTCAGCGCTGGCAGCCTGGAAAGCTGTATTCAGTTCGGCCATAGCGCTATCGATAGCAGCCAAGTCTTGTGCCTTGTGAGCATCTTTCAGCTTCTGGAGAGCAGCCTCAATCGGAGCCTTCTTGTCGGCAGGGAGCTTGTCACCCAGTTCCTTCAATTGATTTTCAGTCGTGAAAATCATGGAGTCGGCCTGGTTCAGCTTGTCGATACGTTCCTTTTCCTTCTTGTCGGCTTCGGCATTGGCTTCGGCTTCAGCCTTCATACGTTCGATTTCTTCCTTGCTCAAGCCGCTGGAAGCCTCGATACGGATGGCTTGTTCCTTGCCTGTAGCCTTATCCTTGGCAGATACCTTCAAGATACCGTTGGCATCGATATCGAAGGTTACCTCGATCTGAGGAACACCACGACGAGCAGGAGCGATACCTGTCAGGTTGAACTGACCGATGGACTTGTTCTGAGCAGCCATCGGACGCTCGCCTTGCAATACGTGGATGGTCACTTCCGTTTGGTTGTCGGCGGCTGTAGAGAAGGTTTCGCTCTTCTTGCAAGGGATAGTCGTGTTGGCTTCGATCAGCTTCGTCATTACGCCACCCAAGGTTTCGATACCCAAGGTCAACGGAGTAACGTCAAGCAATACGATATCGCCCACACCAGCCTCTTTGTTCAATACGGCACCTTGTACGGCTGCACCTACGGCTACAACCTCATCGGGGTTCACACCCTTGGAAGGAACTTTGCCGAAGAAGTCTTCTACCAGCTTCTGAACGGCCGGAATACGTGAAGAACCACCTACGAGGATGACTTCATCGATATCTGAGTTGCTCAAGCCAGCATCGCTCATAGCCTTCTTACAAGGCTCCAAGCAAGCCTGAATCAAACCATGTGCCAGAGCTTCGAACTTAGCACGAGTCAATGTCTTAACCAAGTGCTTGGGCACACCACCTACCGGCATGATGTACGGCAGGTTGATTTCGGTAGAAGTAGAAGAAGACAACTCGATCTTGGCCTTCTCGGCAGCTTCCTTCAAACGTTGCATAGCCATCGGATCTTGAGTCAGGTCGGCACCTTCGTCGTTCTTGAACTCCTGTACCAGCCAGTCGATGATTACCTGGTCGAAGTCATCACCACCCAGGTGAGTATCACCGTTGGTTGACAATACTTCGAACACACCGCCACCGAATTCCAAGATAGAGATATCGAACGTACCACCACCAAGGTCGAATACGGCGATCTTCATATCCTTGTTAGCCTTGTCTACACCATAAGCCAATGCGGCAGCCGTCGGCTCGTTTACGATACGTTTTACGTCCAGACCGGCAATCTGACCAGCTTCTTTCGTAGCCTGACGCTGAGAGTCGGAGAAGTATGCCGGAACGGTAATAACGGCTTCTGTTACTTCCTGTCCCAGGTAGTCTTCGGCAGTCTTCTTCATCTTCTGAAGAATCATAGCTGAGATTTCCTGCGGAGTATAGTGACGTCCGTCGATGTCGACGCGCGGCATGTTATTATCGTTCACTACCGGATAGGGTACACGAGAGATTTCTTTCTGTACCTGCGACCAGTTTTCACCCATGAAACGCTTGATAGAATATACCGTACGTTTCGGGTTCGTGATGGCCTGACGCTTGGCAGGGTCACCAACCTTACGCTCGCCACCATCTACAAATGCCACTACAGAAGGAGTTGTACGCTTGCCTTCGCTGTTGGCAATTACTACAGGTTCGTTACCTTCGAATACGGCAACACAAGAGTTTGTAGTTCCTAAGTCAATACCAATAATTTTTCCCATGATCGTTATTTTTTATTTGTTATTATTCAGTTTATCTCTGTCCGCCTCGTCGGCAGACGCTTCTAAAAGGACAAACGCCGTGCCAAATGCCAAACGACCTTCTTTTAATGGCAAAACGCTGACAAGCTCTGCCACTTTGGCAGAAATCCGCCTCATAGACTGACGAAAAAGACAACAACACATCCCCATCTTCCTCCAAGACTGACAAACGATGCCTGCCACCTCGCATCCAGTTCTTCAAAGGAAAGCATCGTTTTCCTCGAAAGAAAACGGCCGTTTCCGCCAAGGAAAGCAATGCTTTCTTCAACCGAAAAAGAAAGCCGCCTTCGGGAGGATTCCATATCCTACCCAAAGGCGGCACCTATAAATATAATCCGTATCAGGTTACTCCTTCACCAATACCAATATCAGTTCGCCGGCGGCATTATAGAAACCGATGCCACCCTCGGCCAGACGTGCAAAAGTTTTCACTTCGGACAAAGCCTTCGTGACACGTCCTTCGACCTCCATGTCGGGGCATGCCATCATCGTACTGATCAGATTGGGGAAAGAAATGGCCGACGCGTTGTTCTCATCGGTCACAAAAGCACCGTTGATGACGTTGCAACCCGCATTGCCATGCACTTTCTTCTCAGCAACGTTCAGCTCCAGGAAAGGTTGCTTCTCCATACCGTCGGGGATGGCTTCACCTCCAGCTTGTGTGATTTTCCAGCGACCTCCCAAATCGGTAACCGAAACATCTGGCTTTCTTGGCTTCAAAACCAAAATGGGGCGTTTCAACGATTTGCCACACAAGGCAAGTTGTCCATCAGCAAGCTTTGTATACTTCTTCACTTGTGACAAAGCCGAAAGTACGTTCTTTTCCAACGTCATGTCGGGACACATCATGCGGGTGCTTCCCACTTGTCCAAGCGCCAGCTCGCCAGGCTTGGCATTGGTATCGAAGCTTCCCATCAGACGATTGCAACCGCTATTGCCATAGACGCGCCCTGTATTTGTCTCAAAGGCTACATAAGGAAAGCTTTGGCCAGGTGCTGGCACAACGGCCGTTCCGTTGATTTCGATGATGTTCCATTCACCTCCAAGATCGGAAACCTGCGCAAGATTCTTTGTCGAAGCGCACGATGACATGGCCGCCACAACGGCCACCATACTTAGATAAACACAAATTTTCTTCATTGTCCTGTAGTTTAAGTTAAATTATCAACCGCAAATATAGAACAAAATAACAGCTCTGCCAACATTTTGTTCAGCAATCACATCCAAAAAGCCAAAGTATTTGACGCTATTATAATGTATATCTAAGAATTAAACAGTATATTTGCTGACGAAAAAACTGAAAAGAACAACTTGAATATTTATCAATCACATTATTAATAAGAAACAAAATGGGTAAAGTTCTAATTATCGGTGCAGGCGGTGTAGGAACCGTCGTTGCACACAAAGTAGCTCAGAATCCGGACGTGTTCACCGAAATCATGATTGCCAGCCGCACGAAGTCGAAATGCGACGCCGTCGTGAAAGCCATCGGTAATCCCAATATCAAAACCGCTCAGGTAGATGCAGACAATGTGGACGAACTGGTTGCGCTCTTCAATAGCTTCAAGCCCGAAATCGTCATCAACGTTGCCCTGCCCTATCAGGACCTGACTATCATGGAAGCCTGTCTGAAAACGGGTGTCAACTATTTGGACACGGCCAACTACGAGCCCAAGGACGTGGCCCACTTCGAATACAGCTGGCAATGGGCCTACAAGCAGCGCTTCGAGGAAGCAGGCCTGACCGCCATCCTCGGTTGCGGCTTCGACCCGGGCGTGAGCGGTGTCTATACGGCCTATGCCGCCAAGCATCACTTCGATGAAATCCAATATCTGGACATCGTAGATTGCAATGCCGGCAACCACCACAAGGCTTTCGCCACCAACTTCAATCCTGAAATCAACATTCGTGAGATAACCCAAAACGGTCGTTATTACGAGAACGGCCAGTGGGTGACCACCAAACCGCTGGAAATCCACAAGGACCTGACTTATCCGAACATCGGCCCTCGCGACTCCTACCTGCTTTACCACGAAGAGCTGGAGTCTCTGGTGAAGAATTTCCCCACCATCAAGCGTGCCCGCTTCTGGATGACCTTCGGCCAGGAATACCTGACTCACCTGCGCGTCATTCAGAACATCGGCATGGCCCGCATCGACGAAGTGGATTACAACGGTGTGAAAATCGTCCCCTTGCAATTCCTGAAAGCCGTACTCCCCAACCCGCAAGACTTGGGCGAGAACTACGAAGGCGAGACTTCCATCGGTTGCCGCATCCGCGGATTGAAGGATGGCAAGGAACGCACTTATTATGTGTACAATAATTGCAGCCACCAGGCCGCCTACAAGGAAACAGGCATGCAGGGTGTCAGCTACACCACGGGCGTACCAGCCATGATTGGCGCCATGATGTTCCTCAAAGGCATTTGGAAGAAGCCGGGCGTATGGAACGTCGAAGAATTCGACCCCGATCCATTCATGGAGCAGCTCAACAAGCAAGGCCTGCCTTGGCACGAAGTAATTGATGGCGACCTCGAACTTTAATCACTAACCACCAATTAACATGAATGTAGGAGACAAAGCCCCCGAGATATTGGGCATCAACGAGAAAGGCGAAGAAATCCGCCTGAGTAATTATAAAGGAAAGAAACTGGTGCTCTACTTCTACCCGAAGGACAGTACATCAGGTTGCACAGCTCAGGCCTGTAACCTGCGCGACAACTACGACGCCCTGCGCCAAGCCGGCTACGAAGTGGTAGGCGTCAGTGTAGATAGCGAAAAGTCGCACCAGAAATTCATCGAGAAGAACTCCCTCCCCTTCCCCCTGATTGCCGACACAGACAAGAAGCTGGTCGAACAATTTGGTGTATGGGGAGAGAAGAGCATGTATGGACGCAAGTACATGGGCACCTTCCGCACGACCTTCATCATTAACGAAGAAGGCATTGTGGAGCGCATCATCGGTCCAAAGGAAGTCAAGACCAAAGACCATGCGGCGCAAATACTTTAATTACCATTTATTCAACAAACAAGTATGGCAAAAAAAGACGAACTGAATTTTGAGAACGAAGGCGCCGTAATGCCCAATAGCGAAAAGCTGAAAGCCTTGCAGGCCGCCATGGACAAGATAGAAAAGAGTTTCGGCAAAGGCTCCATCATGAAGATGGGCGACGACAGCATCGAACAAGTCGAAGTCATTCCCACTGGCTCCATCGGACTAAACGTAGCTTTGGGTGTAGGTGGTTATCCCCGCGGACGTATCATCGAAATCTATGGCCCTGAATCCTCTGGTAAAACCACATTGGCCATTCATGCCATCGCCGAAGCACAGAAAGCTGGAGGTATCGCCGCTTTCATCGATGCCGAACACGCTTTCGACCGCTTCTATGCAGCCAAGCTGGGCGTTGACGTGGACAACCTCCTCATCTCCCAACCCGACAACGGCGAACAGGCCCTGGAGATTGCAGAACAGCTCATCCGCTCCTCAGCTATCGATATCATCGTTGTTGACTCCGTAGCCGCCCTTACGCCAAAGGCCGAAATCGAAGGCGACATGGGCGACAACAAGGTAGGCCTCCAGGCACGCCTGATGTCACAAGCCTTGCGCAAATTGACATCTGCCGTCAGCAAGACCCGCACCTGCTGCATCTTCATCAACCAATTGCGCGAGAAGATTGGTGTCATGTTCGGCAATCCCGAAACGACTACCGGTGGTAATGCCTTGAAGTTCTACGCATCCGTCCGCCTCGACATCCGTGGTGGTCAGGCCATCAAGAACGGCGAGGACGTTATTGGCAAACAGACCAAAGTGAAAGTTGTCAAGAATAAGGTAGCTCCTCCCTTCCGTCGTGCTGAGTTCGACATCATGTTCGGCGAAGGCATCTCTCGCGCAGGCGAAATCATCGACCTGGGTACCGAACTGGGTATCATCAAGAAGAGTGGCTCTTGGTTCAGCTACAATGACACCAAACTAGCTCAAGGCCGCGATGCCGCTAAGCAAGTAATTCTGGATAATCCCGAATTGGCCGAAGAACTGGAAGGACTGATATTCGAAGAACTGAAGAAAGAAAAATAAAACTTCGAACCTAAACTCATAGAGGGGATAGCCACATGGCTCCCCTCTATTATTCATTATTTTAGTAGCACCTCCATAAGCATGAGCGATTTCCGCCTGAAAGTATTCCATTCCGTAGCTCAAAACTTGAGCTTTACCAAAGCTTCTCAAGAGCTATTTATCAGCCAACCGGCCATCACCAAACATATACAGGAACTGGAAAGCACCTACCAAACTCGCCTATTCGATCAACAAGGCGGAAAAATATCCCTGACCGAATCAGGACAACTGCTCTTAGAACATTGCGAACGCATTCTAGACGAATACCGCAAATTGGAATACGAAATGCACCTGCTTCATAATCAATATACAGGCAAATTGAGGTTAGGTGCCAGTACAACCATTGCCCAATACGTACTTCCTCCCATGCTAGGCACTTTTATCAGCAAATTTCCACAAGTAGAATTATCACTACTCAATGGAAATACACGCGAAATGGAAACAGCCTTGCAAGATCATCGTATAGACTTGGCATTGGTTGAAGGAGTGACACGTCTACCCAATTTGCGTTACACTCCCTTTCTGGAAGACGAACTGGTCGTCGTCGTACGTACGGGTAGCCGCCTGCCGATAGCCGATGAAATAACTCCCGAACAACTAGCCACCTTCCCACTGGTGCTGCGCGAACGCGGATCGGGTACTTTAGATGTCTTCGAACGGGCCATCCTAAGACATAACATTAAATTATCCTCCCTGCATGTACTCATGTACTTGGGAAGCACAGAAAGCATCAAACTATTTTTGGAACATACAGACTGTTTGGGTATCGTTTCCATCCGTTCCGTCAGCAGAGAATTGTATGCCGGCCGTTTGCGCGTAGTCGATGTCAAGGGGCTAGAAATGAAACGTGAATTCAATTTTGCCCAACTACAAGGGCAAGAAAGCGGACTTAGCCAAGTTTTCATGCAATTCACCCAACGATAACTATCCCTACCTCTCATACTTATTACTTTTGGTTATAACTGATAAAAATATAAGAATTGTAGCCTCCATAGGAAATGTGTACCTTTGCGTCCGAAAAGAAAAAGTTAAACCAACAAAAAAAGAATTGTTATGTTCGAACGTGGAAACAGAGGCAACACCTTTCATGGTATCCTACTCATTGCCTTATTCTCCTTCTCAGCTTTTTACATCGCTGAAATTCCATTCGTAAAAAGTTTATCCTTCAGTCCGTTGATTGTAGGTATTATATTAGGTATGCTCTATGCTAACAGCCTTCGCAACCGTCTGCCTGAAACCTGGGTACCTGGCATCAAATTCTGTACCAAACAGATTCTTCGTGCCGGTATCGTGCTCTATGGCTTCCGTCTAACACTGACCGAAGTAGCAGCCGTAGGTCTACCTGCCATTGTAGTAGACAGCATCATCGTATGCGGCACCATTTTCTTGGGGGTATTCTTGGGCAAATTGATGAAAATAGATAAAGATACAGCCTTGATCACATCAACCGGTAGTGCCATCTGCGGTGCGGCAGCAGTATTGGGTGCTGAACCTGTCATCAAATGTGAAGGCCATAAGACAGCTATCGCTGTATCTACCGTAGTTATTTTTGGAACTATTGCCATGTTCCTCTACCCCATCATGTACCGTTCAGGAGTGCTATCTAGTTTGTCCGACACCCAAGTAGCCATCTATACGGGAAGCACTCTGCATGAGGTAGCTCATGTAGCAGGCGCAGGCAATGCGATGGATCCTACCGATACGTTAGGCATTGCTGGTACAGCCACCATCACCAAAATGATCCGTGTCATGCTGCTGGCCCCCGTACTGGTCATCATGAGTTTTGCCCTTGCCGGACGAAAAAAATTATCAGCAGACGGCACAACAACTAAGAGCAAGATTACAATTCCTTGGTTTGCCTTTGGTTTCATCGGTATCATCTGCCTGAACTCTCTACTTCAGTATCTCTTCGATGCACCAACCGTCAAGGAGATCCCTCTGAACGGAGCCATCGAATACATTGATACCTTCATGTTAACCATGGCCATGACAGCACTGGGCACAGATACAAGCATCGATAAGTTCAAACAGGCCGGAGCCAAACCTTTCGTACTGGCCTTTGGACTCTTTATCTGGCTATTACTGGGCGGCTACCTACTTGTAAAGTATTTGGTGCCACTGATGGCTTGATAAGCCAAACCTTGGTCATAAAAATGGGCCTGCTCCTGTTCTAACAGAAGTAAGCCCATTTTTCTTTTTCTTAGAACAATCTCAATTCAATTCCTCCTCCCGAATTCCCAGTACATAAGCCAAAGAAGGAACCACCGGACACCACTGGCAAACTGATGGCAAAGTAAGCTCCTCCATGCGGAACCACACCACCTGCACTTCCTGCTCCTTCGCATTCTTTCTCCTTTCCCGAAGAATTTCACCCGTCACCTCATTCATTTTTTCCTCGTCGATGGTCGTGGCAGGTACCAATAATGCTTGCTTTACGGAAACATTGTTCAACACAAGAGTCAACAGATCGTGATATAACGCCTCGGCCGTCGCCAGATTTTCAGTGGGAACTACCCCAAAAACATATTCAGCCAACCCTGTGCGACAAGCCTTGCCATCCAAGTCAGACAAAAGAGAAGGGGTACAGACACTCAATGCATCCCCATCCGCTCCTTGAACTAACAAAACCTGCACCTCTGCCGAAGAAAAATCACGGATACCCGCATCTAGCAGCAGACAATCCAACCAAGCTACCAAGTCAAACATAGGCAAAGGACGCCCTAGACGAGCAGACATCACTTCACGCACCACTTTGACCGTCTGGTTCAAGAACGACACGTCTATCAATATCACACGTTCCGAGAGTTTCAAATCCGCAGTTCTATTCATATTCTTAATTCATGTCAGTTATCACCTGTGAAATGTGCAAAGATAACACAAATAAAGGAAAAACAAGACATAAAGGCTGAATGAATGACATTTTGTCATACAAAATTACCAATTATAAGACATTCTGTCCATACAACACAAATGGCAAGAGTTTTGCAAATCAATCAATGTCAAACCTAACCAAGACTAAAGAAAGGAGAAACAATATGAATTTTAACAACTTCACAATCAAAGCGCAAGAAGCCGTACAGGAGGCCGTGAACCTAGTACAACGCCGGGGACAACAGGCCATCGAGCCGGTACACCTGCTGCAAGGAGTCATGAAAGTGGGTGAGAATGTCACTAACTTCATCTTCCAGAAACTAGGCATGAACGTCCAGCAGATAGAGCTGGTTCTCGACAAGCAGATAGAGTCACTGCCCAAGGTATCGGGCGGGGAACCTTACCTAAGCCGTGAAACCAACGAAGTGTTGCAGAAAGCCATGGACTATTCCAAGGAACTAAACGACGAGTTCGTTTCACTGGAACCCATTTTGCTGGCCCTGTTAACTGTCAAGAGTACTGCATCGAGTATCCTGAAAGATGCTGGTATGAGCGAAAAAGAACTGCGTACAGCCATCAATGAACTGCGTCAGGGATCAAAGGTCACTTCACAATCGAGCGAAGATACCTATCAATCACTGGAAAAGTATGCCATCAACCTGATAGATGCCGCCCGAAACGGCAAGCTCGATCCAGTCATCGGCCGTGACGAAGAAATCCGTCGGGTTCTGCAGATATTGAGCCGTCGTACCAAAAACAATCCTATCCTGATCGGCGAACCAGGTACCGGTAAGACCGCCATCGTCGAAGGATTGGCACAGCGAATCCTTCGTGGTGATGTGCCGGAGAACCTGAAAAACAAACAATTGTATTCGCTCGACATGGGTGCCCTGGTAGCCGGAGCCAAATACAAAGGTGAGTTCGAGGAACGTCTGAAGGCCGTCATCAACGAGGTAAAACAGTCCGAAGGCAACATCATCCTCTTCATCGACGAAATCCATACCCTAGTAGGTGCCGGTAAGGGTGAAGGTGCCATGGATGCCGCAAACATCCTGAAACCGGCGCTGGCCCGTGGCGAAGTTCGAAGTATCGGTGCCACAACACTTGACGAATACCAGAAGTATTTTGAAAAGGACAAAGCACTAGAGCGTCGTTTCCAAACCGTCATGGTGAACGAGCCTGATACGCTGAGTACCATCTCCATCCTGCGTGGATTAAAGGAACGTTACGAAAACCATCATCACGTTCGTATCAAAGACGATGCCATTATCGCCGCCGTGGAGTTGAGCAACCGGTACATCACTGACCGTTTCCTCCCCGACAAGGCCATCGACCTGATGGATGAGGCCGCTGCCAAGCTGCGTATGGAAGTAGACTCTGTGCCTGAAGAGCTGGACGAAATCTCACGTAAGATCAAGCAGCTAGAAATCGAACGCGAGGCCATCAAGCGCGAGGACGATAAAGCCAAGCTGGAACAGATTGGTAAGGAACTGGCCGAACTCAAGGAACAGGAAAGCTCCTACAAAGCCAAGTGGCAGAGCGAAAAGACACTAGTCAACAAGATACAGCAGAACAAAGTCGAGATAGAGAACCTGAAATTCGAAGCCGAGAAGGCCGAACGCGAAGGTGACTACGGCAAAGTAGCCGAAATCCGTTACGGCAAGCTACAGGCCTTGAACAAGGAAATCGAAGAGACCCAGCAAAAGCTGCATCAGATGCAGGGCGACAACGCCATGATTAAGGAAGAAGTCGATGCCGAAGACATCGCCGACGTCGTATCGCGCTGGACGGGTATCCCCGTCAGCAAGATGCTGCAAAGCGAGAAGGAGAAACTCCTCCACCTGGAAGAAGAGCTCCACAAGCGCGTTATCGGTCAGGACGAGGCCATCGAAGCTGTATCCGACGCAGTGCGTCGCAGCCGTGCCGGTCTGCAGGACCCCAAACGGCCTATCGGCTCTTTCCTCTTCCTGGGTACGACGGGGGTCGGTAAGACCGAATTAGCCAAGGCTTTGGCCGAATTCCTGTTCGATGATGAGACAATGATGACCCGTATCGACATGAGCGAATATCAGGAGAAGCATAGCGTGTCCCGACTCGTCGGAGCGCCTCCCGGATACGTCGGCTACGATGAAGGCGGGCAGCTGACCGAAGCCGTAAGGCGGAAACCCTACTCCGTAGTCTTGTTCGATGAAATCGAAAAGGCTCATCCTGATGTATTCAACATCCTGTTGCAGGTACTCGATGACGGACGTCTGACCGACAACAAAGGCCGGACGGTGAACTTCAAGAACACCATCATCATCATGACCTCCAACATGGGAAGCTCGTACATCCAGAGCCAGATGGAGAAACTGAACGGCAGCAACAAGGAGCAGATTGTCGAAGAGACCAAGCGCGAAGTGATGAACATGCTGAAGAAGACCATACGGCCCGAGTTCCTCAACCGTATCGACGAAACCATCATGTTCCTGCCGCTGACCGAGCCTGAGATACGTCAGATTGTAACGCTGCAGATCAACAGTGTACGCCGCATGCTGGAAGGCAACGGAGTGACACTGCAACTGACCGATGCTGCTATCAACTTCCTGGCGCAAGCTGGCTTCGATCCAGAGTTTGGCGCCCGTCCTGTCAAGCGTGCCATCCAACACTACCTGCTCAACGACCTCTCTAAGAAGTTGCTGGCACAGGAAGTGGACCGCAACCGCCCTATCATCGTAGACGTAAATGCCGCCAAGGATGGACTTGTATTCAAAAATTGACCATAAATGTCCACTTAATTATTTAATAGACTATTAAGTGGGCATTTAATAGGTTATTAAGCGACCATTTAATAGGCGATTAAATGAGCATTTAACAGGCTATTAAATAGAAGACCTCAAATTAAAGGCTGAATCGAATTGGAATCATCTCCACATCGATTCAGCCTTTATTATTACTTTTCTTTGCCAGTTAATTATTCAGCAACTTCTGTTTCAGTTTCTTCTTCAACCTGCTTCTCTTCAAAATCAGTCAAACCTGCGTTTACTAACAAATTATACCAAGAAATCAACTTCTTGATATCTGATACATGAACACGATCACGGTCATAATTAGGAAGTACTTCAGCCAAATATGCACCAAGTTCATCAGCAGAAGCTTTCTTCAGATTCAATGTGACCAAAGCACCGTTTTCCTTCTCTTTCATCGAAGCAAAAACTTGACGCAAAGGTATATCTTCAGCATCCGTATACATGGCAATATCACCTAAAGAGATTATTTTCTCATTGCCATATGCCGGAAAGCGTTTTTTATCAGCAATCGATTCAACAATCAACATATTCTTGCCTCTCGAAACAAGTTTATACAATCCAGGTTTGCCAGAAATGGACAAAATAGTCTTCAACATAATCTGTTCTATTCAATTTTTAATATTAGACAAATAAAAAATACCACTAATTGCTTCGGAAAATCCGTCTGCATTAGCGCTCGCAAAGGTAATCAATATTTTTAGATAGCGAAGAAATCAGAGCCAAAACCTGAGGAATCAAAGGAGAATTACCATCATTTACGATGACATAATCAGCCATCCTGCGTTTTTCTTCGTCATCCATCTGACGGCGGATACGTTGCTCTATCAGTTCGCGTGACGATGCATCACGACTGACAGCCCGCTGAATACGGACTTCCAAAGGAGCATAAACCATAACTACTTTATCGACTTCTCCCCGAAACCCTGCTTCCAAAAGTATAGCCGATTCCATACCTACCCAAGGACATGTAGAACGGGCAGAGCACCAAAGACGAAAATCATCCTTGACCCGCGGATGTACAATTGCATTTACTTGAGCTGCATGTTCCGCACTGCCAAACAAATAAGAAGCCAACAAAGGTTTGTTCAGATTTTCCCCGATGTATATATTTTCTCCCAACAATGACGTCAGACCACGACGGATACTTTCATCCGCAACCATCAGCCGACGAGTTTCGATATCAGAAATGTAGACGGGAATACCCATCACTTCCAACAAACGCGACACAACACTCTTGCCACTACCAATTCCTCCTGTTAACCCTATCCTAATAGCCATAATCTGCCGGTATTTGCTCTATCAAGAAATCAACTTGTTCGGGGTTGAAACGCACATGACTGACTCCTTCAGGCAAAGTCCTTAACTTAACTGTATACTTTTCGCTACCCAAGCGAACCAGCTCTTCATAAGAAACGACCAAATGAAAATCGTCAGCTGTAATTTGACGAAAGCGCCCCATTCCTACCTGAAAAGAGATCTTTATCTTCGACGGAAAAGCTCGTAACACTTTGTCGGCAGGGAAATTGACACCTCGCAGAGGTACTTCTACTGTTTTCTCCGTATACATATCGACTGGCAATGTCAGTTTTACAGAAGCAGGAATATATTTTGCACCCTTCGGGGCCGACAAAGTAACTTCACGTTCCAAAGTATCGGTAATATTATCCAGATTCAAAGGTAAAGTATAAGCGACTTTCATCGTATCTAAAGCATCCGAAGGAGCATAAACTCGAACTGAATCTGGCGTAAAAAGCGTATCGGGCAAATAATATTGTTCGCCTGCACTCACGTTGCCACACAACTTGACTGGTATCATCTTAGACACACCCGTAGAATAGTAATACTCCAACGTATCAGGCTTCATGGAAAGTAATGCGGTAGAAGCGTTCAGCTGGCCTGTTATCCATTTTTGCACCTGTGAGGTCTGCACTTGGACATGGTTTCCCATGTTAATATAGTTCTTGAAATCAAGGATTACTGGATAAAAATTTTTGCCAAGCATATAGTTGAGCAACACTGTACCCTTATCACGTACCCTTACCCTGACTTCAGACACTGGCTCAGAAGTAATAACCACATTTTCAGGAACATTTCTCAGCCGAACTGGGATAGAAAACTCTGTCTCATAATCGTTGTTCAGCGTCTGAAGTAACCAAAAGCCTGCCGCAATGAAAAAGAAACACAAAAAAACAAAGAACTCCCGGCTCTTCGCACTGAGCAGGAAGTCCTTTGTCTGTTTCTTCGTCTTCAAAAATAAGCGCTTTATGTTCCTCTGTTCGAACATAAGTATCGTTTTTTATTTATTGGCAGCCTGGCTGTTGTTGGCATCAGCTGCGGCAGCGAAGATAGAATTCTTGTCGATACGGATTTTTACGTTCGAAGCGATTTCCAGCACTACATCATTATCATTGATTTCCTTAATCACACCATGGATACCTCCGGCTGTGATAACCTTCTGGTTCACCTGAAGCGATTTGCGGAAATTGGCGATTTCCTTCTGCTTTTTGTTCTGCGGACGAATCATAAAGAAATACATGATAACGAACATGGCAATCAGCATGATCCATGTCCAGCTGGCATCAGGTCCTGTAACTGGAGCCTGCAAAAGAAATACTGTCATTAAATTCATAAGATTTTTCCGTTTGTTTTTTTATAAGTTTGGAAAGCAAAGATATCAGTTTTTCGACAGCTTTCCATCTTTTTTCAATTGATTAACAATTCCGTCCAGCGTTCCGTTCACAAAGCTACCACTCTTCGCTGTGCTGTACAACTTGGCGATGTCGACATATTCGTTCAATGACACACTGATAGGAATGTTGGGGAAGCTCAGGATCTCGGCCAAGGCGCACTGCATGATAATGACATCCATGAAAGCCACACGATCCAAATCCCAGTTACGGATATTTCCGCTGATAAGATGGCGATAGTAGTCGCAATTGAGGATGGTGCGACGGAAAAGGCGACGTGCAAATTCACGATCTTCGTCGTCCTTGAACTCGGGCAACAATTCCTGATTAGCCCCGTTCTTTTCATCAAAGCGCTTGATGGTCTTCAGCACAAAGGTGTCTACAATTTCCTTGTCGTCATTCCAATAGAGGCTCTGATCTTCGAGCAAGGAATCCAATGCTTCGTTATTGAAGATAAAAGTCTTATAAAGCTTCCGCCACAGCTCGCGGTCGGCTTCATAAGAACGGTCGTCGGATGCCATATATTCCCTATATATGTCCGAAGCAATGATTTTTTCGTAAAGGCTCTTCACGAAATCCTCGTCGTTGTCCCACGAGCGTTTCTGAGTGGACATGAAATCCAAAAGCTGTTTATTCACCTCCAATTGGGCGATAAACTTGTTTTCCACAAACTTAGTGTTAGGATACAATTCCTCTGGCGTAGGTGCCAACTTGGCTTTCGCAGCCGAAATACGTTTTTGTGCATAGTTCGTCAAAGCCATCATCAGCATCAGCAGATAATTGTACAAGTCATAAGCCTTGGAAAGGCTGAAGAACAATTCTTTCTCCGCCGAGTCTAAATTCTTGCTGCCGTTCTGATAATAAGCATATACAATCTGTATAATCTTAAGACGAATAAGAACTCTGTTAATCATATATCTTATATAAATAGGTTTGTTTAACAGGGGACAAAAGTAGGCATTTTTAATGACTTGGCATAAATAAATCAGTTTTTTTATTGCAGAAGTTGATAATCCAGCCATTTTCTTTTGACAGTTGAAAAAAAATCGTCAATTTTGAGCCCCGATACAAGTCGATCGGCTCCGTCAGCTCTATAAACGACGGAACCCAACGCACGAAAATATCGAGATTAAAACAGTATTAACGACCTATTACTATTTACTGACTAGTTATGGAAGAAGAGTGGAAAAAGAAAAACGGTGGAGAGAGCAGTGACAAGGAAATCTTATATTCCCAAGCCATCAAGGCCGGCAAACGCATCTATTATTTGGATGTAAAGAAAAACAGAAAAGACGAAATGTTCCTTGCCATTACAGAAAGCAAAAAAATCATCAGTGGTGAAGGCGAAGAATCACAAGTAAGCTTCGAAAAGCACAAAATATTCCTCTATCAGGAAGACTTCGAGAAGTTTATGAACGGTTTGAAGCAATCCATCTGCTTCATTCAGGAACAACAAGGCGCCTGCACACCCAAAAATGAAAATAAAAAAGAAGCTGACGCTCCTCAAAGCACAAGCGCTCAGCAGGAAACGGCCGGCAACGATACAGCAGCCCTGGCAGAAGGCGAAATCAAGATTGACATCGATTTTTAAGCACAACCCTTTGATTATTCAAAAAGAAGCAGTACTTTTGCACCGCTTTTTTACAGCATGTGCGGCCAGGCCGCATCGTGTGATGGTGAATTAAGCAAAAACAACTACTTAATTTAGAGTAACACAAAAAATTAATTCAAATGAAATCAATTGAAGTAAAAGGAACTGCAAGAACCATTGCAGAGCGTTCTTCGGAACAGACAAGAGCCTTGAAGGCCATTCGTAAAAACAACGGTGTACCCTGCGTACTCTATGGTGGTGGCGAAAACATCCACTTCACTGTACCTGCAGACGGCCTGCGTAACCTGGTTTACACTCCGCACATCTATGTAGTAGACCTCGTAATCGACGGCAAGAAGTACAACGCCATCATGAAGGACATCCAGTTCCACCCTGTAAAGGATACCATCCTGCACGTTGACTTCTATCAGATCGACGAAACTAAACCTATCGTAATGGAAGTACCCGTACAGCTCGAAGGTTTGGCAGAAGGTGTAAAGGCCGGTGGTAAGCTGGCTCTGCAGATGCGTAAGCTGAAAGTAAAAGCCCTCTACAACGTTATCCCTGAAAGACTGGTAGTAAACGTTTCTCACCTGGGTCTGGGTAAGACTGTTAAGGTTGGCGAACTGAACTACGAAGGTCTGGAGCTGATGAACGCCAAGGAAGCTGTCGTTTGCGCCGTTAAGCTGACACGTGCCGCAAGAGGTGCCGCCGCTGCCGCAAACAACTAATCGGAACGTTCCTTTCTGAGATAAGGATAAACGAAACAAGAAAGACGCGGATTAACGCAGAGACGCAGGTTTGGTTTACACAATCCGCGGAAAGCTGCGATAATCCGCGTCCTTTTTTTATCAGCCGGACACGCCATAGAGTTCCTCCAAGGAAAACGATGGGATGTTCGAAGGAAAACGATGGAATACGCCAAGGAAAGCAATGCTTTTCCCTTTCCCTACAAATTTGAGAACAAAATGAAATACCTGATTGTAGGCCTTGGAAACATAGGCCCCGAATATCACGAAACCCGCCACAACATCGGCTTCATGGTTGTAGACGCACTGGCGCAAGAGGCAGGTGCCACCTTTAAGGACGGCCGTTACGGCTTCACCACTACCCTCTCGGTAAAAGGCCGCCAGCTGCTGCTGCTTAAACCATCCACCTACATGAACCTCAGCGGAAACGCCGTGCGCTACTGGATGCAGAAAGAAAACATACCGTTGGAAAATACGCTCATCGTCGTAGATGATCTTGCCTTGCCCTTCGGTACCCTGCGCCTGAAAGGAAAAGGAAGCGACGCGGGCCACAACGGGCTGAAACACATTGCCGCTACACTGGGCACGCAGAACTATGCCCGCCTGCGCTTCGGCATCGGCAACGACTTTCCTCGCGGCGGACAAGTGGACTACGTGCTGGGGCACTTCTCGGACGAGGACTGGAAGACCATGCCCGAACGACTGAAAACCGCGGGCGAAATCGTGAAAAGCTTCTGCCTGGCAGGCATCGACATAACCATGAACCAATTCAACAAGAAATGAGTGAAGCCAGAATAGACAAATGGATGTGGGCCGTGCGTATCTTCAAGACTCGCACCATCGCTGCCGAAGCCTGCAAGAAAGGTCGTATCAGTATCAACGGTGCACAAGCCAAAGCAGCCCGCATGGTGAAGCCAGGCGACATAGTACAGGTACGCAAGCCTCCCATCACCTACTCGTTCAAGGTACTGCAAGCCATCGAGAAACGTGTGGGCGCCAAACTTGTGGCCGAAATGATGGAAAACGTCACTACGCCCGACCAATATGAATTGTTGGAAATGAGTCGTGTCAGTGGTTTCGTGAACCGCGCCAAGGGTACAGGACGTCCTACAAAGAAGGATCGCCGAAGTCTCGAAGAATTCACTACACCCGAATTCATGGACGACTTCGATTTCGACTTTGACTTCGACGACGAAGACGACGATGAATAAACAACTGCAATTGTAATAGATCAAAAAACGTCTTGCACAATGAAAAGAGAAAAGATCAGATGGGGTTTCATCGGTTGCGGAGAAGTGACCAAATACAAGAGCGGCCCCGCTTTCCAGAAAATAGAAGGTTCCGAAGTCGTGGCTGTCATGAGTCGCAATGGTGCCAAAGCCAAAACATACGCCAAGGAGCGCAACATTCCCAAATGGTATGACGACGCACAAGAGTTGATAGACGACGAAGACGTAAATGCTGTCTACATCGCCACTCCCCCTTCTTCTCATGCCACATATGCCATCATGGCCATGAAGGCAGGCAAGCCGGTCTATATCGAAAAACCGATGGCCGTCACTTACGAAGAGTGCTGCCGCATCAACCGCATCTCGCAAGAAACGGGCGTTCCCTGCTTTGTAGCCTATTACCGCCGCTATCTACCCTACTTTCAGAAAGTAAAATCGCTTGTCGAGGAAGGTGCCATCGGCAACGTCATCAATATCCAAATACGCTTTGCCCAACCGCCACGCAATTTGGATTACAATCGCGAAAACCTGCCTTGGCGTGTACAACCCGACATAGCAGGAGGCGGATACTTCTATGACTTGGCTCCCCATCAGATAGACCTACTGCAGGAAATCTTCGGCTGTATTCTGGAAGCCAGCGGCTACAAGAGCAATCGCGGGGGACTTTATCAGGCAGAAGATACCATCAGTGCCTGCTTTCAATTCGATAACGGACTGGTGGGCAGTGGTTCATGGTGTTTCGTAGCCGACGACTCTGCCCGCGAGGACCGTATCGAAATTATCGGCGATAAAGGTATGATCTGTTTTTCTGTCTTCACCTACGATCCAATAGCCTTGCATACCGAAAAGGGCCGCGAGGAAATTCCTATCGCCAATCCACTCTACGTTCAGCAACCGCTCATCCAAGCGGTCGTAGACCACTTGTTGGGAAAATCGGTTTGCACTTGCGACGGCGAGAGTGCTACGCTGACAAACTGGGTGATGGACAAGATACTTGGAAAAATTTAATAAAAATCGAGAATGGAGATGTATACTAATAATTTAATTCTCCATTCTCAATCTTACATTCTCCATTCTCAAAGTGCTGCTTTCAGTGCCTCGATCATCTCCTGATACTCGGCATCAGAAAGATAAACCTTACCTGGGTTCATCTGGAATGTACCGCCGTAATCAGGGCCGCCTACATATTTCGGTGCCAAATGGAAATGCAGGTGCGACAGCTTGTCGGAATAGGCACCATAATTAATTTTCTCGGGATTGAACACCTTTTGTATAGCGCGGGTCACACGGACCACGTCGGCCATAAAGGCATTACGTTCGTCGTCAGACAGCTCGTTCAAATCGTTCACGTGATCTTTATAGGCCACAAGACAACGACCGCGATAGGTCTGCTCTTTGAAGAGAAAAGCACGAGATACACCCAGTTGGGCAAATTCAATCATCAAGTTGTGCAACGTTTCGTTGTTCTGACAATACAGACATTCTTTCGGATCGCTTTTCATTTCTTTCTCGTTTTAAGGATTTACTATCTTTTTGTTAAATAATTATTCTTCTTTTTCCTCTGATTTTACCAAGCGGCGTACATCGTTGCTCTCGCCCACAATCCACACCACATCACCCTCCAAGAAAGGTTCGGCCGGAACAGGAGCATGCAAAGTGCCGTCGCCACGATCTACACCAGCAATAAGACAGCGATACTTCTCACGGATGCCTGCTTCACGCAGCGTCTTGCCCAAGAAAGGCGAACCAGCATCCACACTGAACTGGCGCAGAATCATCTCGCTCTTCTCCACCACGTCGGTTTCGAGAGCCGAAACCTGCTCCATATCGCGACTGAAGACAGCCAGGTCTTCGTCGGTACCGATTACTTGCAGTTTGTCCTGAGGAAACAGACGCAAGCTTGCCCCAGGAATATTAAATCGCCGACGCCCGCGTAATACAGATACCACGTGAACTCCATATTTGCTACCGAAATTCAACTCGCCCAATGTATGTCCAGCCCAACGTGCCTCAGAGGGTAGTACGTAATCTGCCAAGTGCAAGTCGCGCGACAAGAGGCGTCCGGCATATTCGGGTTTCTTCTCGCCAAGGTATTCCGCCCGCATGTCGCGGTAGCGTAAATTCTGGAAAAATGTACGTTCAATAAGAATAGACTGGCGCTTCAGCTGACGCGACATAATCATCAGTACCAACAATAGCACTGCCACACCCAATACCAATCCAACAGACATCTTGAACAATCCGCCGATCACAAAGATCACAAACCCTGCTGCTACCAAAATGCGTAGCACAACGGTTGCTACCAGCGGTGCCCGGTTGGCCCGACTCTCTTTCCACAGAGTGGTAAACTCTACCGAATGGTTTTTCTTAATCATAATGGCACGCAGGAAAGGTGCAAGACACAGGATGATAATAACCGCCGAAGCCAGCTGTCCCCAAATGCCCGGCAACGCCTCGCGCAGCAACGGCACTAACAGCCGAAATGCCAACGCCACGACAGCGATACTCACCACCGAGTAGACCACCGTAATGCGCACCAGCGCCACGATGAGCTTCTTCCACAGACTTTCGTGGTTCATCGTTGGCGAACCCGCTGTAGCATAACGTTCCAGCCAGGCACGCCACTTTGCCGGCAGATGGCTGTCTACAAACGTTGAAGCCGGCCCCGCCACACGGATCATGTAGGGGGTGAGGAAGGTTGTGATGACCGATACCGCCACGACAATGGGATAGAGGAAATTACTCGTCACACCCAACGAAACGCCCAGCGAGGCAATGATGAACGCAAATTCACCAATCTGTGTCAAACTGAAACCACATTGCATCGCCGTCTTCAGCGGCTGGCCGGAAAGCAGCACGCCCAGTGTACCAAACACCGCCTGACCGCCAATAACCGCCAGGGTGATGACCAAGATAGGAACAGCATATTCCACAATCATCGCCGGATCGACCATCATGCCCACCGATACGAAGAACACTGCACCAAACAGGTCTTTCACCGGAGCCACCAGCCGTTCGATCGACTCCGCCTCGGCCGTCTCTGCCAGGATGGACCCCATAATGAAAGCACCAAATGCTGGCGAAAAGCCTGTCTTGGACGCTATCACCACCATCGCAAAGCATAAACCCAGCGCCACAATGAGCAACGTCTCATCGCTCATCAGCCGACGGCAGCGCTTTAACAGTCCAGGTATCAGGTAAATGCCCACTACAAACCAAAGTACCAGGAAGAACATCAGCTTCAGGATGCTCTCCATCATTTCCGTCCCCTCGAAATTGTGGCTCGCCGCCATCGTTGAGAGTACCACCATCAGTACGATAGCCAGGATATCTTCCAGAATAAGCACGCTCAGCACCAGACCGGCAAACTGCTTCTTCCGCAACCCCAAGTCGTCGAACGCTTTATAAATGATAGTCGTGGACGACATGGCAATCATACCGCCCAGAAACAGACAGTCCATCCGCTTCCAGCCGAAACCCGACCCCACGGCCATCCCTAACAGAATCATACAGAAGATAATGGTACACGCCGCAATGATGGCCGCTCCGCCCACCTTGGCAATTTTCTTCAGGCTGAAATCCAGTCCCAAGGCAAAGAGCAGGAAAACAACGCCCAAATCGGCCCACGTCTGAATGTTGGCCGTATCCATTACCGAAGGCGTATAAGGCATGTGCGGACTGGCCAGGAAGCCTGCCACCACGTAGCCCAACACCAGCGGTTGCTTGAGTTTCTTGAAAAGTAGCGTCATCAGGCCCGCACACACCAGGATGAGGGCCAGGTCGCTTATCAGGGTAGGTAAATGTGACATAATTCCTCCGTTTTTCCGTTTCTGCTGACAAAAGTACGAAAGAAATGAAGAAAGAAGACTATATTTGACAAAAAAATAAGAACGGTTTTGAATGAAGCCCATGAAGAATGAAAATTTTTCAAAAACGAGCGAGAGAGAGGACAGATCTTAGCCCTCAGACGGGCAGAAACGTACGCGGGGCGGGCTTTACGAGCACTCGGACGGGCAGAAACGCACGCGGAGCAGGGCTTACGAGCCCTCGGACGGACAGAAACGCACGCGGGGCAGGGCTTACGAGCCCTCGGACGGGCAGAAACGCACGCGGGGCGAGGCTTACGAGCCCTCGGACGGACAGAAACGCACGCGGGGCAGGGCTTACGAGCCCTCGGACGGGCAGAAACGCACGCGGGGCGAGGCTTACGAGCCCTCGGATTGACAGAACGGTACGCGGGGCTGGAAGCAACCCTTCTTTTTGACGCAGAAAGTTATCATTTTGTCACAATCCGTCACCACCGCCCGTTGCACCCAAGCTGAAGCGGACATGCTTTCAGACGGATGCATTCCGGCAATGCATTATCTTTTGACAAGATAGGAGGCTGTTCGACATAAAAAATCAAGCGAGCTTGTTTTTTATACTCTCACCTTTCACTATCTTTGCCCCCATGAAACTGAAACGACTCACACTGACATACTTGCTGCTGTGTACCCTGGGACTGAGTACCGCCCTGGCACAGCAAACGCTGACGAACGCCAACGGTCAGACACTGCGCGACCAGTACGGCAACCAGATAGACCCCTCGACTCAGCCGGACAACCTGAAGAACGACAGCACCAACGTACAGGCTCCGCCGCCACGCCTCTACCAGTGGCAGCTGGACGAACGCCTGGGCGACCGCACGCGTGTTCCCGCCGACACGCTGAACCTGAACTTCCAGAACACGAACCTCGTAGAAGGCATGGAGGGACACTACAACTATCTGGGCAACCTGGGCAGTCCGCGCCTGTCGCGCGTGTTTTTCGAGCGGGAAGAGTGGGAACCGACCATGTTTCTGTCCACCTACTCCAGCTTCCTGTTCCGCCCCGGCGATTTCCGCTTCACGAACAGCAACATCCCATTCTCGAACCTGACCTACTACAAGGCAGGCAGCAAGGTGAACGGTGAAGAGCGCTTCAAATCCTACTTCTCGGTGAACGCCAATAAGCGCCTGGCTTTCGGATTCAACATCGATTACCTCTACGGACGCGGCTACTACACCGACCAGGCGACAGCCTTCTTCAACGCCGGCCTCTTTGCCAGCTATATCGGCGAACGCTATCAGATGCAGGCCATGTACAACAACTTCTCGATGAAGATGAACGAAAACGGCGGTATCACAGACGACCAGTACATCACCCGCCCGGAAAACATGCCCGAAGTAGGCGGAACCACCTACATTCCCGTCAACTTCGAGCAGACAGCCAACCGCAACCATAACTTCTACGTCCACCTGACACACCGTTATCGCCTGGGCTTCACCCGCGAGACGACGAAACTGGAAGAAACCAAAGACGAGAACGCACGCCGCCGGGCGCAGCGCGATAGTACGGCCGTTCCGCAAGATACACTGGTAACAGAAGAATTTGTACCAGTGACCAGTTTCATCCATACATTCCACATCGAGCGGTCGAACCATCGTTACCGCGCCGGCGTGGAACCTACGGGCGACTCCAGTCCCTACGAGAACACCTACCTGCAAGAAGGCATGAGCAACGACTCTACCCTGGCCCTGAGCGTAAAGAACGTTTTAGGCATTTCGCTGCTTGAAGGCTTCAACAAGTATGCTAAGGCAGGCCTGACAGCCTACGCTTCGCACAAAGTGAGCCGTTACACGCTGATGAACCTGGGCAACAGCGAGGCTGCAACTCGTACCGACGGTGACGGGCAGACCACACAAACACCCCTGCCCAGCCAAATCTACACAGAACATGAAGTATACGC
This sequence comes from Bacteroides togonis, assembly GCF_900130135.1. Lineage (NCBI taxonomy): Bacteria > Pseudomonadati > Bacteroidota > Bacteroidia > Bacteroidales > Bacteroidaceae > Bacteroides > Bacteroides togonis. The sequence continues at coordinate 1,355,845 of NZ_LT670820.1, forward strand.
AGGCGGCGAACTGGCCAAGCGTGAAGGTAACCTGCTGCACTATCGCGTCAACGGCGAAGTAGGCCTGGCGGGCAAAGCCATCGGCCAATTCCGCGTAGACGGCGATCTCGACTTGAATTTCCGCTTGGGCAAAGACACGGTGAATTTCCTGGCGCGCGGCTACATCAGCAACACGTTGCCGTCGTTCTACATGCGCCACTACCACTCCAACCACTTCGCCTGGGACAACGACCTGAACAAAGAATTCCGTACCCGCGTAGAAGGTGAACTAAACATCGACCGCTGGCGTACAAACTTGAAGGCAGGCGTGGAGAATATCAAAAACTACACGTACCTCGGCCCAACCTCACTGCCTACGCAACACAGTGGCAGCGTTCAGGTAATAGCAGCCATGCTGAAACAGGACTTCAAGCTGGGCATCCTCCATTTGGACAATGAAGTGACGTGGCAGAAGTCGAGCAACCAGTCTGTACTGCCCCTACCTGATCTCTCACTCTACCATAACCTCTATCTACTGACACGCCTGTTTAAAAAAATACTGACAGTTCAGCTGGGTGCCGACGTGCGCTACTTCACCGAGTACGACGCACCTGCCTATCAGCCCGCCCTGTCACAATTCGTCCTGCAACCCGAAGAGAATCGAGTGAAAATAGGCGGCTACCCCATTGTAAACGTCTATGCCAACCTGCACTTGAAGCGCACACGCATCTTCGTAATGATGTACCACGTCAATGCAGGCATGGGCAACCGGAACTCATTCCTTGTCCCCCACTACCCCATCAACCCACGACTGCTGAAACTGGGCGTATCGTGGACCTTCTATGACTAACCTTGAAAAAACACCTGTCCATGCTCCTGAAAAGACTGAACCCGAAGATATGGAAATATGTGGTCGTAGCCCTCGCAGGCTCGCTGATAGCAACTTTTGTCCTCCAGCACGAAGACACGTCTGCTTCTGAGAACATCTCACGCGACTATCCTGCCATCGCTGCTGAAGGTATCCTGCGGGCCGCATTGGAGTATAACTCCATCAGCCTCCACCTAGACGGTGACACCCTTTCGGGATTCGACTACGAACTGATAGAAGCTTTCGCCCGCGACCATGGCTTGCGAGTAGACATTACGCCTGAAATGAGTTTCGAAAAGCGACTGGAAGGACTGGCAGCTGGTAAGTACGATCTGATAGCTAACGGCATCTTGGCCACCAGCGAACTGAAAGACTCGCTGTTGCTCACTACCCCCATCGCATTGACCAAAGAAGTGCTGGTACAGCGCAAGCCGACCGAAGAGAACGACTCGCTATTTATCCGCACCCACCTGTCGCTGGCTAAACGGACGCTGCACGTAGTGAAAGGCTCACCATCCATTCTGCGCATCCAAAATTTGGGCGACGAGATTGCCGATACTATCTATATTAAAGAGGTGGAAAAGTATGGTCCCGAACAGCTGATAGCCATGGTGGCCCACGGAGACATCGACTATGCCGTGTGTGACGAACAGATAGCTCGTGCCGCTGCCGACAGCATGCCGCAAATAGATATCTCGACCGATATCAGCTTCACACAATTCTATTCGTGGGCCGTGAGCAAAAAGTCACCTGCCCTGCTCGACAGTCTCGACACGTGGCTCGAAGACTTCAAACAGGGCAGAGAATATCAGAAAATCTATCGGAAATACTACAAGTAAGCTAGGCAGGTCAGCCCTCACACTCCTTGAGCCATGCTTCGGACGAAGCGTCGCTCGGCATGCGCCAGTCACCTCGCGGACTGAGGGAAACACTACCCACTTTCGGTCCGTCAGGCAGACAGGAGCGCTTAAACTGTTGATTAAAGAAACGGCGTAAGAAAGTCTGCAACCATTTACGAATAGTCTCTTCATCATATACATCTTTGAAAGTACGTACAGCCAGAAAGAATATCTTCGACGGACGGAACCCTCCACGCAGGAAATGATAGAGGAAGAAGTCATGCAGTTCGTAAGGTCCTACCAAGTCTTCGGTTATCTGGCTGATGTTACCATTCTCGTCAGCCGGTATCAGTTCGGGACTGATGGGAGTGTCCACAATGTCTAGCAACGTACTACGCGAAGTCTCGTCCATTCCATTCTCTGCTACCCACTTCACCAAATGTTTGACCAACGTCTTGGGCACACTGGCATTCACACCATACATGGACATGTGGTCGCCGTTGTACGTAGCCCATCCCAAAGCCAGTTCCGAAAGGTCGCCCGTACCGATGACCAGTCCCCACGTCTGGTTGGCAATATCCATCAGAATCTGCGTACGTTCGCGTGCCTGTGAGTTTTCGTACACCACGTCGTGCACCGCTGCATCGTGGCCGATGTCCTCGAAGTGCTGCAAGCAGGCCTTCTTGATGCTGACCTCGCGCACCGTCACCCCGAGCGAAGTCATCAGGTCGAGCGCATTGGTATAGGTACGATCCGTTGTACCGAAGCCGGGCATCGTCACACCAACAATCCCCTTGCGCGGCCATCCCAGCTTATCGAAGGTCTTGACACAGACCAGCAACGCCAGTGTCGAATCGAGTCCGCCAGAAATGCCTACCACCGCACTCTTAGCCTTGGTATGCGTCAAACGCTGTGCCAATCCGGCTACCTGAATGGAAAAGATTTCCTCGCAACGTTCGTCCAGTGTGGGTCCCTGCGGAACAAACGGATGCGGATCGTAAGTACGCGTCAAGTTCAGCTCACGACTGTTGACCAGTTCCGTCGATATTCTGACCGCTGCCTCGGGAGCCACCCGCCTGCGGCAGGCAGCAAAGGTCGTGTTCACCCGGCGTTCCGTACGCAGAAATTCCACATCGATTTCGCTCACTACCAGCTGTTCTTCCAGCGAGAACCGCTCACTGGCCGCCAGCAACGTACCGTTCTCATAAATCAAACCGTTACCGGCAAACACGACATCGGTAGTCGATTCGCCAAACCCGCACGAACTGAACACATATCCAGCCAGGCAGCGGGCCGACTGCTGGCTCAGGAGTGAACGCAGGTAGGCATGCTTGCCTATAGCCTCATTGTCGGCCGATAGGTTAAAGATAATTTCCGCTCCCTGCAATGCCAGAGACGAGCTGGGTGGAACAGCCGCCCACACGTCTTCGCAGATCTCGATACCGAAAGTGGTGTCGGAGGTTTCGAAAAGCAGATTATCGCCCATCGGCACTACCTGCCCGCACAACCGTACCGTTCGGGCCGACACATCGGAAGCCGATACAAACCAGCGCATCTCATAAAATTCCTTGTAATTAGGCAGATAGGTCTTCGGCACGACACCCAATACCCGTCCCTTCTGGATGACAACCGCCGCATTCAGCAGCTGTCCTTCGCACACGACAGGCATGCCCACAATGGAAATGATGTCCAGCTGACGCGTCGTATTGAGCACCTGCATCAATCCCAGTTCGGCTTCTTCCAGCAAAAGCTGCTGGGCAAACAGGTCACCACAGGTATAGCCGGTGATACACAATTCCGGAAAAGCAATGATCTGCACACCTTTTCCGTCGGCAATGATGATTTCCTTCTCTATCTGTCCGGCGTTGAACTTACAGTCTGCCACACGCACTCGAGGCACGGCTGCCGCCACTTTCACGTATCCGTAATTCATATCCTAAAAGTTTAACTACCGCAAAAATAAACCAATTTATCAATATGACCACGAAAAAAACGGGAAAACCTTTGGTAAATAGAAAGAAGTGACTATCTTTGCATCAGAATTAAAAATGTAATCATTACAACTTTGAAAAGAGCGAATATGGATGTTATTGAACGTTTGCAGAGCCACAGCATAAAGCCATCGGTACAGCGGATAGCCATCATGCAGTATCTGATGGACCACCATACACATCCCACCGTGGACGAAATCTACACGGCGCTCGCTCCAGGTATGCCTACCCTGTCGAAAACAACGGTGTACAACACCCTGAAGTTACTCGACGAGCATGCCGCCATCCAGACACTTACCATCGACGGACGAAATACCTGCTACGACGGCGACACCACGCCACATGCCCATTTCCTCTGCAAGGTGTGCAACAAAGTGTACGACCTGCCTTGTCAGGACGGGCTCTCGGCCGAAGGCTGTACAGAGGCGGAAGGCCACGAAATACAGGAAATTCACTTATATTATAGAGGTGTCTGCAAACATTGTAAGGAAGAAAATTGTTATTGATTGAAACAATAAAAAGATAAGACTAATTAATTCAAACTAAAAAACTGAGTAAAAATGAAAAAGTTTAGATGTACAGTATGCGGTTACGTTTACGAAGGCGATGCCGCTCCCGAGAAGTGCCCCTTGTGTAAAGCTCCTGCCAGCAAGTTTGTTGAAGTGGAAGAAGCCGTAGCCGGCGGTCCTCTGACTTTCGCTGACGAGCACGTAATCGGCGTAGCCAAAGGTTGCGACGACGAAATGATCAAAGACCTGAACAACCACTTCATGGGCGAATGCACCGAAGTAGGTATGTACCTCGCCATGAGCCGCCAGGCTGATCGTGAAGGTTATCCCGAAGTAGCCGAAGCCTTCAAGCGTTATGCTTGGGAAGAAGCTGAGCACGCTGCCAAGTTCGCCGAACTGCTGGGCGACTGTGTATGGGATACCAAGACCAACCTAGAGAAGCGTATGAACGCTGAAAGCGGTGCTTGCGAAGACAAGAAGCGCATCGCTACTCGCGCCAAGGCTCTGAACCTGGATGCCATCCACGATACAGTTCACGAAATGGCTAAGGACGAAGCTCGTCACGGCAAAGGTTTCGAGGGTCTGTACAACCGCTACTTCAAGAAATAAGATTCTGAATATTCCCTGAACAGAGAGAGGATGTATCGCCAGAAGATACATCCTCTCTTCTTTTTTGCCCCTCACTTCATCGCCTCCCCACAAAGCACTTTCTCACCCTCTCATGCAGTGCTTTGTCACCTCCTCATGAAGCACTTCGTCACACCCTCATGAAGCACTGTGTCACACTGTCACAAAGCACTGTGTTACAACCCCATATAGTACTTCGTCTGACCACCTATCAACGAAAAGCCAAAGCTCCTCACATTTATTTCTTTGCCACATCTCATATTTTTTTCATCTTTGATGTCACGTTTAGTCTTCCCAAACGTCCTATAAGTGTAAATGGAACTCAACGAATTCAAAATATCCGTCCTGCCGCTCCGCCCCAAGCTGCTGAACTATGCACGCAAGCTGACCGAGAGCCCGGAGGATGCCGAAGATGCAGTACAGGAGGTCCTGCTCAAGCTGTGGAACAACCGGCTGGAGCTGGACCAGTACCGAAGCATCGAGGCATTCGCCATGACCCTGACACACAATGTCTGCATGGACCAATGGCGACGCAACAGGGATAACAGCTCCATCGACCAGCTACAAACTGTAGCCGGAGGCAGAACTCCCGACCATCTGCTTGAGCTGAAAGATGAAGTAAAGTTAATACGGGCTATCATCGACTCGCTCCCCCCACTCCAACGCACCATCATGCGGATGAAGGACGTGGAGGAATACGAGAGCGAAGAGATTGCCCAGATAACCGGATGCAGTGCCGAGGCCATACGCAGCAACCTGTCGAGGGCACGGAAGAAAGTGAGAGACATTTACCTGCAAACCATACAAGAACGTAAAAGGAGGAAACAGTCATGAAGACAGAAGAACTGCTTGAAAAATATTTCGACGGACAGACTACCTGCGAGGAAGAACGCGCACTGCGCCGCTTCTTTGCCTCTGACCAAGTGCCCGAACACCTGGAGGTGTATCGCCCGCTCTTTGCCTGTATCGACCAGGAAGTCGAAGCCTTCCAACAAACGCAGAAAGAAGAGACCACTCCGCCCAAGCAACCGGAAGCAACCTCGAAGCCTACCCGCTTGTACCGTCTGTACTATCTGAGCACAGGCATTGCCGCCACTCTGCTACTCTGTATCGGCATCGCCGGCCTGCTACCCCACATCACAACCAATCATACTAGCTATGCCATCATCGACGGACACTATTGCGACGACCCGAAATTGGTACAGGCCAAGGCGTTGGAAGCCCTGCAGAACGTAGGCTTCACTGACGAAGAACTGAAAGAAAACATCATCTTACCAAACATATTACCCTAAAACATCATGAAAACAAGAGAAAACATCGTATATCGCCGCCTCATCGGCATCGTGTTGCTAATCCTCTGTTTCAGCTTCACCACATACGCCCAGGAAGGCTTGCAGATAGCCACCTTATTCGAAAAATACAAAAACGAAAAAAACGTGACTTACGTAGAACTGAACGGAAGCATCCTCCGCTCCTACTGCATGACAGCCTACAAAAGCCTGGTATTCGAGCAAGTGACTCCCCACAAACAGGAAATCCTTCAATGCCTTAAACAGGCCATCGATACCCATCAGGTACAGAAGACGCAGGAAGTGAACGAAAGCGGCGAACTGCGCAGCGCCTACTATCGCCTGAGCCGTACTAGCCAAAGGGGCAAAAAAGTAAACCGCTACATCCTCTACAAAGTCGGCAAGGAAGACAAGGCCACCCTAGTCTACATCGAAGGACCGCTAGATGAGGACGAACTGATGGAGATGCTATACAAGCAATAAAAAGAAAAACAAAAAATGAAGAAATTATCATTAATCATTATATAGATATGAAAACAAAGACCATCCTCACAGCCGGCTGCCTGATACTGGCCACCGTCTGTACACAAGCCCAACAAACCACCGAACCCAAACGAGAGAAAGCCATCGTCGAGACACAGGGCGACTCCATCATCATCCTGAGAGGAAAGGGAGACATGCGCATCAGGCTCTACGAACAACAGATAGAGGACGATGAACAAAAAGAAGTAGAAATCTTTGAAGGAGTCTATCTGGAGAAGGTAGATGCCGACAGCCGAACCTTCCTCGACGCTCTGCCTTTTATTCCCAAAAAGAAAAAATACAATGAATATGAGGCCCATGTCTCAGGGGTATTCCTAGGATTCTCGCGCTTGGCAGACAACTTCATGGGATTCGGATCCAGTTCCAAAGCTCATCTTGATCTGTCACAATCATGGGAATTCGGTTTCAATGTCCTCGCTGCCTCTCACAACTTCAAGAAAAACCCGCACTGGGGTGTCAACATCGGCCTGAGCTGGGGTTACCGTTCATTCAGCTTCGACGGCGACCTTGCCTTGTTGAAACAGGACGGAAGCAGCTACTTCCAGAACGGGCAGGACATGCAACCCGAAGGTAGTGAAACCACCACTCCCTACTACAGCGACAGCCGCCTGCGCCACTTCTTCTTCCGCATCCCCGTACAGCTTGAGTGGCAACAGCGTTGGAACAAAAGCCTCGTATTCTTTAACTTCGGCCCCGAATTTGAGATACGCCACGGCGTGAAATCCTTCAGCCATGTAAACGGCGGCAAGAAGCAGACCGTAGGCAAAGGCATGTATGTACGCCCCATCGGCACCAACCTGTTGCTCCAAGCCGGATATGGCAACCTTGGTGTTTACCTGCGTTACTCCATGAACACCCTATTCCAAGGCAACAAAGGTCCTGACGTATCTCCCTACTCCTTCGGCATCGCCTGGTATTGGTAAACAGCAGGCTAGATATATATATATTTTAGGCACGATTTACACAAAACAATACGGAAGAGAATTAATAACCTCCATAATAATCTGTGTAAATCGTGCCTAAGAATTACATCTGCCTGTTCTTCCAAAACATCCCAGGCTTTATGCGTAAATCAAAAACGCATACCCAACGTCAACAATACCTGGCTACGACTGAACTTCACCTTTGCTGGTTCCGAAAGAAGTTCCTTATAAATAACATTATCATTATCATCCATTTCACAATAAGCAAAAGGATAGAAATCAGCTTTCTGTGAGGTAAGTTTATAAGCTAAGTCTGCATAAAATATTGAACCCCGATAACCTATGCCCAACGTATAAATATTACGCGCTTTCAAGTTCATAAAGTCCGTATCTGTGTTGATTGAATTGATCGATAGGGCCTTAATAGAACCGTCTTGATAGGGAGATGTCATCAAATTATATCCAGCACGTAAAGAGAATTGTGGAATAAACTTATACTCGGCACCCAAACGAAGTGTATGAACACCTCGTAAGAAGTTTTCAGCTTGATGAGTTTCAAAACTCATATCCATACCATCGGAATATTGGAATTTGATATTCGAATAATCCTTGTATTCATACTCGGCTCCCAAAGCAAGGCTGCTGCCAACAGTATAACCCAAACTTACATTATAAGTCCAAGGCGTCTTAAGCTGGTATTCAAAATTCATGTCACCGCCTTTCAGGTAGTTGCGCGTATCGATTACCTCCTCTGCAAAATCTGAAGTCAATACAGCCGATGTCGTGTGTGTCAGCTTATAAAAGATAGGAGTATGTATAGCTAAACCAATGCGCAACGGAGAATATTGGAACGGACGAATAATCGCACCCAACTTGAAATCAACACCACCGCCGCTGATATTGTTATAGCTTTCGAGTTTATAACCTGCGCCGTCACGCCCCTGACTATCTTCATTATACAAAGTGTACTTATTGTAATCCAAATCATAAGCCCCAACAGTAAGACCTAAATAAACCCGATCGTTTAGATTGAAAGCCACATTAAAGTCATATTGGTCAAGTCCACCACTTTCGTGAGAACGATATTCACGGAGATAAGGCGCGTCACCAGCCACCGTAGTATAAAAGCCATAATTCTCATAGGCTTTTTCATTAGGTTGCCCATTTGTTACTGAATTAAAGGTTAATTCACCACTAACATTATCAATATAATACGGCTGATTATTTTCACCTAATATAGGATAATAACCAAAATTTTCAGGATTTAATTTCCCTTGACTATTTGCAATTTGATCAGCTATATCATCTGGTAAAGAAGAAGTACTTGGACTTACTAAATAACCTTCCCAGCCTAACGCCGACAACCATCCGATATCATTGTTATCGAAAATAGCACCACTATTCCAATGCTCTGGTGTCAATCCGTCTGTCATCCCAGCAATCTGAAACAATTGTGAATGTCCCTGTAAATCACCCGCCATCCACATATTCCGATTAAAGGTATTGGCTTTGTGATAGTTGAAACCGAAATTCACATAACGCAGAGTTGTTTGATTACCAATCTTGGTAGAAAACACAACTCCGATGTTATCGAAATTCCATCGATTCTTCGATGCATTGTATGTATTCCCCAAATACTTTGCCTCTGTACTTAAAGCCGAATAACTAAAGGATAACGAAGCATCATTACTTCGATAGATACCAATACCTGCAGGATTGGTTCCCATCGTCGAAATATCACCACCCAAAGCTCCCATAGCACCACCCATTCCAACAAAACGAGCCGTACCGTCCAAATCTTTGGTAGCAAAATCTACCGCATCATATACCGTTTGTGCATGTGTCTGCATCAGAGTAAGCAAAAGAACAGACACACCTATTATTATTTTCTTCATATCTTTCGTTCTTTAAAATTAGCATCCATAAAAGATTCTCCACAACTGACTGTTATCTTCTGCGGCTTGATCCACCACCTCCACCACTAGAACGGCTGGTACCGAAGCTGCCCGACGAACGAGTACTTCCCCCCGTTGAGAAAGACGACCGGCTGCTGCTACGGGTAGTAGTGTTGTTGAAACTACGCGAATTGTCATCGTAACTGTTCCGACGTGATTGTGACTGATAGATGCGCGAAGGTTGATTAGAACTTCCACGATTATAAGTAGCGGCGCTACGACGACTAGAATTGCTTACACCATTTTGTCGTATAGAAGTACGGTTGCCAGTACTATACGAATCGCTCCGTGTACTGCTAGGACGTGTGTAAGTACTACGGCGTGCATCTGTCGAAGTTGTCCGTACGGCAGTACCCGAATTTTGACGTGAAGAAGTCGCACGTGTACCAACTACGCGACCAGTAGAAGAACCTGTAGTTCGTCTCACCTGTTGTCCAGTAACACGTCGTCCGCTCGTTGTACGAGTGGCTGAACCATTACGGACAGAACGGCCTCCATTAGTTGTTGTCCGAGTCGTAGATACACTACGTGTGCCATAAGAGCGACGTGTAGTATATGTATCGCGTGAAGCCCAGTAACCAGGTCCCGGATGATGCCAGCCTGGATAGTAATGAGGATGGTGATAATAGGGCCATCCCCAGCCGCCATACCAGCCTCCCCAGCCAGCATACCAGCCACCGTACCAACCGCTATGCCAGCCGCTCCAGCCCCAGTTCCATCCATAATAGGGCCAACCCCAGCCCCATCCGTAGGAATTATAGCGCCAGTCCCACCACAGACGGTTGGTGAACGTCGGGAAAGCATAGGCATACAGTCCGTCAGTATAAACGTTCCAATCCCACGAATTCAATCCATAGACTACATCCCAATACAACGGACTACTGATACTGATAGCATAGCGCGGATTACGGAAACGAATGATGCGCATAGCGTATTCATAATCGTCCTCAGAACCATCGAAGCCATTTACCCATTCACCGTCGGGATCGGGCACTGCCTTTTCTTCGATATAAAGAGTATCTTCATTCTGCGAAAAGTCATATTCTTTCGAGTTGTAACGACGGTTATATTCATCCACATCGCGCACATTCCCCTTCTTGTCCTTTACTACAATAGTGGTAGTACCAGAATTTGTACAGACAACAGGTTTCTGCGTTTCTACAACTATTACGTTCTCAGGAGCTTTTCGTACCGTCTCTTCCTCTGCTTTCTCGGTCTTCTGTTCGGCCTTCTTCTTCGAGGGTACATAATAGAGGTCGTCATCTACACTCTGTGCCGCGAGTGTCCACGGGAGGCACAGGGCTAAAAGTGATAAAAAAACAATCTTTTTCATATATCTGTCAGTTTATAATTTACAAACACTTGATTTCCGTATGACAAAAATAAGACCAAAGTTTCGAATTTCCCAGAGATTTTCCCCCTCCCTTTATAGGGATTTCCCTAAATCAGCCTATCTTTGCAAACAGAGGCTTTTGCCAATCTTATTCAAAGATAAAACAAATTATGCGACGGGCCGCCATCGGATCCCAGCATTTTAACAAAACCCCATTAAAACAATGAAATATTTAGAATTTACCTTCCACACCCAACCCTGCACAGAGACGGTCAACGACGTACTCTGTGCCGTCCTGGGTGAAGCTGGTTTCGAAAGTTTTGTAGAGCAGGCTGACGGCATCGCCGCCTATATTCAGAAAGATCTGTATGACGAAGATACGGTACACCAGACCGTGACCGCCTTCCCTCTGCCTGATACAACCATTACCTATAGCTACGTAGAAGCCGAAGACAAGGATTGGAATGAAGAATGGGAAAAGAATTTTTTTCAACCCATCGTGATAGGCGACCGTTGTGTCGTCCACAGCACCTTTCACCACGACGTACCACAGGTGCCCTACGATATCGTCATCAATCCCCAAATGGCCTTCGGCACAGGTCATCACGAGACAACGAGCCTCATCATCGGTGAACTGCTGGACAGCGACTTGCAAGGCAAGTCGGTACTCGACATGGGATGCGGTACGTCCATCCTGGCTATCTTGGCACGCATGCGCGGCGCTAACCATTGTACGGCTGTAGACATCGATGACTGGTGCGTACGCAACTCGCTGGAAAACATTGAGCTGAACCATCTGGACGGTATCGATGTCTATCAAGGTGACGCTTCGTCTCTGGCCGACAAAGGACCTTTCGACGTAGTGATAGCCAACATCAATCGTAACATCCTACTGGCCGACATGAAGCATTACATTGCCCGCATGAACCCTGACGCTACCCTCCTGATGAGTGGTTTCTATACCGACGACATCGCCGCCATCCGCTCTGAAGCCGAAAGCTTGGGCATGACGCTCATGGAGTACAGGGAGAAGAACCGCTGGGCAGCGGTCAAGTTTGAATTGAAAAATTGATAATTGATAATTAAAAAATGAAGAAGCCATAATTTTCAATTCTCCATTCTCCATTTTCAATTATTTAAGTAGAAGCGAGTCGAGTTGGGCCGACGTGCCGTTGAACACGTTCAGGTCCACCTCTTTTTCAATGCCAGGTACAGTACCCACATCCGTATGCTGCCAAAAATGCCACGGCCCCTGGTAGCGTACGGAGTCTACATAGTAGTGGGCTATCCAATAGGGATAAGCATCGAAAACAGGGCTATCCAGATAGCGCATCTTGAACTTATAAGAGGTATAAAGGATGGGCTTCACGCCATAATGGGCCTCTACACGATCGAGCCACGTCTTGACACAAGCCTGTAGTTCGGCCTTGTCCTTCTTGCCCGTTGTTTCCACATCGAGCACAGGAGGCAAATCGCCTGCCGTCAGCGGCACTGTGCGAATAAAGAAGTCAGCCTGCTTCAACGCGTCGGTACGCGGAAGGAAATAATGATAGGCCCCGCGGATGAAGCGATAGGTCTTAGCCGAATCAAAGTTCTGACGAAACGTGTCGTCCTGATGGTCGCCGCCCTCAGTAGCTTTCATGAAAATGAAACGGATAGGAAACTCCCCTGCCCGATGCTCCGCCAGACGAGGCCAGTCAATATGTCCTTGATAATGCGACATGTCCACGCCATGTACTTCGAAATCGCAAGGCATGCACACGCCATAACCCTTCAACCCGTAGCAAGGCTTCCAGCGATAAGCATAGGGACGGATGAAAAACCAGTAGAAACTTGCCGAAAAGACCACGATGATGCAAAGAGCCAGCACATTGCGTACCCATACGGGCATAGTGCGCTCCTCTGCCTGCCGTTTGGTCTTGGCAGACTTTCCATGCGAAGCAGCCGTGCGGCGTCGTACAGGCTTTTTTGCATAATTGTCGTTCTTCTTTTTTCTGGAAATAGAAGGTTCAGTCATACGTCTCGTTCTAATCGCGTGCAAAGTTAGTAGTTTTCCGAAAAATCCGTCAACTGGAGATTTCTTTTTGAACAACTGGGAAAATGTTTTTTCGTAACTGGAGAAAAAAGACTCTCCCTGTCTATCGGCAAAAAGCAATGCTTTGCCTTGGACAACACGGCCTTTTCCCAAGAAGAAAACAATGCTTTTTCCACAAGGAAGCAGAAAAAAACATCTGCCGCTTGCCTTATCAAAAAGAAAAGCACTATCTTTATCCCGAAAATCTAACTTTAAAACGAAAGATTATGGCAAGTAGAAAAGCATTGAAGAAAAGCGTGAACTATATCGCAGGTGAACTCTTCACCGAGTGTCTGGTCAACAAACTCTACGTTCCAGGTACCGACCCTCAGAAGGCCGACGCCCTGATGGGTGACATCCTGACCATGCAAGACGAATTCCTGAGCCGAATCAGCCACACCGAGCCTGGCAATGTAAAGGGCTTCTACAAGAAGTTCCGTTCTGACTTCAACGCCAAAGTAAACGAGATCATTGATCGCATGGGCCAACTGAAGTAAGCCGACAGAGAAAGAATGAAACAACAATTCTGCCGCTTTATCTATCACCGTCTGCTGGGCTGGAAGACGAACGTCACGGTTCCTTTCCATGACAAGTGCGTTCTTTGCGCCGCCCCCCATACTTCCAACTGGGACTTGCTCATCGGCAAGCTCTTCTACGGATCGCTGGGGCGTGACGCTCACTTTATGATGAAAAAGGAATGGTTCTTCTTCCCGCTCAGCCTGGTGTTCAAAGCCATGGGAGGCATCCCTGTCAACCGTAGTAAGAAAAATTCGCTGGTCGACCAAATGGCCGAACGCTTCGCCTCCGTCCGTCAGTTCAACCTGGCCATCACACCTGAGGGTACGCGCAAAGCTAATCCGGAGTGGAAAAAAGGATTCTATTACATTGCCCTGAAGGCACAAGTCCCCATCATGCTCTTCGGAATAGACTATCCGTCGAAGACCATCTCTTGTACCCGCACCATCGTCCCATCGGGTGACATCGAAAAAGACATGCACGAGATAAAGCTCTATTTCAAGAACTTCAAAGGCAAACACCCTGAATACTTTTCCATCGGAAATATCTGAAAAAGAGCACTCTATTCTCCATGCGCATCACCCTGATACAAACCGACATTGCCTGGGAAGACAAGCACGAAAACTTGCGCCGCCTCTACCTCCGACTGGAAGAGCTGAAGGGAGAGACCGACCTTGTAGTGCTGCCCGAAACCTTCACAACAGGCTTCAGCATGAACGTTGAGCAGCTGGCCGAACCAATGACAGGCCCCACCATCAAGCAACTCCAGCAATGGGCTTCCCAATACGGCACCGCCCTGGCAGGCAGCTTCATAGCTCATCATGATGACGGTAGTTATCGCAACCGTTTTTTCTTCCTCACACCCGAGGGAGAAGCGACCTATTACGACAAGCACCATCTCTTCCGTATGGGACATGAAAATGAATGTTTCACCGCAGGCAATGAGCGCCCCATCATCTGCTATCGCGGCTTCCGCATTTTGCCTCAAGTGTGCTACGACCTGCGTTTCCCAGTATGGAGCCGCAACGTCGCCAATGAATATGACCTGGCTCTCTACGTGGCCTGCTGGCCTGCCTCCCGCCGAGCAGTATGGGACGTCCTGCTCCAAGCTCGAGCCATGGAGAACCAGTGCTACGTATGTGGCGTAAACCGAACAGGTACTGACGGAAACCACCTGCTCCACAACGGCGGAAGTGCCCTCTACTCGCCCAAAGGCGAACGTTTGGCTTTCTTGCCCGACGGACAGGAAGGCATGGCCACGACCAACATCGAACTGGCACCGCTACAACACCTGCGCGAAAAATTTCCTGTAGCCGCCGACGCCGACAACTTCATTTTACAGAAATAATTCTTATTTTTGCATATCAACTCCCGATTTGCAAAACCATGGAAGAAATAATCAAACTAGATAATGTAGAAGCATACAACCAAATGTTCGGCCTGAAGAGCCTGCACCCGCTGATCAGTATTGTCGACCTGAAAGAGGCTACCCGCTTCCCCATGCATGTCACCATGAACTATGGTGTCTACGCCCTCTTTCTGAAACAGACCCGTTGTGGCGACATACGTTATGGCCGCCAGACCTACGACTATCAGGAAGGGACTGTAACCAGCTTCGCGCCGGGCCAAGTAGTCGAAGTTCAGCTGGAAGACCAACCCCAGGCACAAGGATTGCTGTTCCATCCCGACCTTATACGCGGCACAGCGTTGGGACGTGAAATCAGGCATTATTCTTTCTTCTCCTACAGCTCCAGCGAAGCGCTCCACCTATCAGATACAGAGAAAGGCATCTTCACCGACTGCCTGAACAAAATACGCATGGAGGTGGAACGACCGGCCGACCGACATAGCAAACGACTCATCGTACGCAACATTGAGCTCCTGCTGGACTACTGCCTACGCTTCTACGAACGCCAATTCAACACCCGCACAGCCGTCAACAAGAATGTTCTCAACAAGTTCGAAGACCTGCTGGACGGCTACTTTCTGAACCATCTGGCGCAGGAACACGGCCTACCCACCGTCCGTTACTTTGCCGACAAAGTCTGCCTCTCGCCCAACTACTTCGGCGACCTAATCAAAAAGGAAACGGGCAAGTCACCCCAAGAGTACATACAGGACAAAATCATCGACCTGTCCAAAGAAATGATCGCCGGTACGGACAAGACGGTAAGCCAAATAGCCTACGAACTAGGCTTCCAATATTCCCAGCACTTCAATCGCCTGTTCAAGAAGCACGTGGGACACACGCCTTGCGAATATCGCAGAACACTAGCCTAACCCTTCATACCACAAATGATAACAACCTCAGAAAAAGAGCAACGACGTATCCGACAAGAAAAACAGACCGTGGAACTGATGATCCGCCTCTATTGCCGCCGCAAAGAAGGAAACCGAGAACTGTGTTCTGCTTGTCAAGAGCTATTGACGTATGCCCACACCCGCCTGTCCCATTGCCGTTTTGGTGAAGACAAGCCTACCTGCCGCCTTTGCCCTGTCCATTGCTACAAGCCGGAAATGAAGGAACGAATGCGCCAAGTCATGCGCTACGCAGGGCCACGGATGCTGCTCTATCACCCGCAGGCTGCTTTTCGGCACCTATGGCATGAATACACCAGAAAACAAAAAGATTAGATACATTTTAGGCACGAATTGCCCAGATGAATACAGGAAAATAACTAAAAATCCGTAAGCATTTACGCAATCCGTGCCTAAATATAAAAATAAAAGAAAGGTATCAATACTTCACCAGACGCTTTGGGCTACCGTGCCACGAACATCCCAGACAGTAGACTTCACTCAGATCATAACCTGCCAAAGAAGCTGTTTCGTCCTTCGGCACAATCTCTCCCTGGTCTGAAACATAGACCGGCAAACGATTGCCCTGAGCGTCCTTCACACAGAAAATACCCACCTTACATTGCGGACAAAGTAATTTCTTCATGTCCGATATCAGTTAAAATAGTAAAGGAAGACGGCCACGCCCTCGAGTGCTTTCTTCTTCTCACCCTCGATTTCGATGGCAAACTTGATTTCGGCCTTAGCCACACCACGCAAGTTGGTCAGCGACTGCATCGAAGCGACCAGACGGATACTCTGGCCCGACAAAACAGCCTGACCGAACTTCATCTTCTCGATGCCGTAGTTGATCATCATCTTCAGATTGTTCACCTCAATAATCTGGTTCCACAAGTAGGGCAGCATAGAAAGGGTCAGGTAACCGTGCACGATGGTGCTTTTGAAGGGACTTTCGGCTTTGGCGCGTTCGGTGTCGACGTGTATCCACTGGTGGTCCAACGTGGCATCGGCAAAGAGGTTAATACGTTCCTGCGGGATCTGTACATAGTCCGATACACCAATCTGCTGACCTACCAGCTTCTCGAATTCTTCATACGAATTAATAATCACTTTTTCCATAGATATACTCTTAATATTGTTCAACAGCTTTCGATTTTGAGCAGACAAATATCGCATTTTCCCAACAAACGGCAAAGAATTTAACCGGACGAATGCAAACGTTTAAACAAGTTTTGGCTATATTTGCCACTAAATCGTACAAAAAGAACACTATCAGCCATGAGCATTCTACAGAAAGAATTTTCATTACCCTCACACGGAAGGGGCTTCCACCTCGTGACCGACGAAATTGTGGCGCAACTGCCGCCACTTCCGGCCGTGGGACTGCTCCACCTCTTCATCAAGCATACCTCCGCCGGACTGAGCCTGAACGAGAACGCCGACCCCGACGTACAGACCGATCTGGAAGCCATCTTCAACCGCCTGGTCAAGGAACGGGAACCTTACTACCAGCATACATGCGAGGGCGACGACGACATGCCCGCCCATGCCAAGAGCACGCTGACGGGAGCAAGCCTGACCATCCCCATCACCGACCACCGGCTGAACATGGGCATCTGGCAGGGCATCTACCTCTGCGAGTTTCGCAACGGACGGGAACGACGAAAGATAGTAGCCACCATCATAGGAGAATAACAGCGTATGAAACGAGCCATCATCATAGGCGCCACGTCGGGCATCGGGCTGGAAGTGGCGCGCATCTGGGCCGCAAGGGGCTGGAGGCTAGGTATCGCCGGACGACGCGAAGAAACCCTGCTCCGCTTTCAAGCCAGTTACCCCGCCGGACAAGTGGAAGTGCAACCGCTGGACGTGACCGCCGACGACGCTCCCCGACGTCTGGACGAACTCATCGCGCGGCTGGGCGGCATGGACGTGTTCTTCCTCAGCTCGGGCATCGGCGCGCAGAACCCCGACCTGCGGCCCGACGTCGAGCTGCAGACGGCCGCCACGAACGTTGGTGGATTCATCCGCCTGACCACCGCCGCCTTCAACTACTTCCGGTCAAACGGAGGCGGCCACATCGCCGTCATCAGCTCCATCGCCGGAACTCAGGGACTGGGCGCGGCACCCGCCTACTCGGCCACAAAGCGTTTCCAGAACACCTACATCGATGCGCTGGACCAACTGGCCCGCATGCAGAAACTACCCATCCGCTTCACTGACATCCGCCCCGGCTTCGTGGCCACCGACCTGCTGAAGGGAGGACGCTACCCCATGCTGATGCAGGCACCGCGCGTGGCGGCCGCCATCGTCCGCGCCGTGGACCGACGGAAGCGTGTAGCCGTCATCGACGGACGCTATTGCGTGCTCGTCTTCTTCTGGCGCCTCATCCCCCGCTGGCTGTGGGTGCGCCTGCCTATCAGAAACCGATAAATGAACAAGCAACAAACATAAACCCCAATGACCGATATGAAAAAGAACTTCATCCGACCGATACTGGCCTCGACGGCCACCCTTTGCATCGGCATCTCCCTGCCCTTCCTGCTGGGAAATGCCCGCTTCAGCCCCGAGCAGAACTCCGTGCGCAGCGACGTGTCCCACTTCACCGCCTCGCCCTCCGTCCCCGACCAGGTGACCTTCGCCGGACAAACCATCCGCATGGACCGCTATGACC
Organism: Bacteroides togonis; assembly: GCF_900130135.1. Taxonomy (NCBI): domain Bacteria; kingdom Pseudomonadati; phylum Bacteroidota; class Bacteroidia; order Bacteroidales; family Bacteroidaceae; genus Bacteroides; species Bacteroides togonis. Next base: position 1,374,263 of record NZ_LT670820.1, read on the forward strand.
ACCGCGAACGCATGGATCGCGAACTGATGGCTTTCACCTACATGCACTCGTCCACCATGCTCTCGCTGAAGCGCGCCAACCGCTATTTCCCCGTCATCGAACCCATCCTGAAAGAATGTGGCGTACCCGACGACTTCAAGTATCTGGCCGTCATCGAAAGCAGCCTGAACCACCTGGCCAAGTCGCCCGCCGGAGCCGCCGGCATGTGGCAGTTCATGCAAGCCTCGGGGCGTGAATACGGATTGGAAGTAAACCAGAACATCGACGAGCGCTACAACCTCGAAAAAGCCACCCGTGCCGCCTGCAAGTACCTCAAGGCCTCGTATGCCAAGTATGGCAACTGGCTCTGCGTGGCCGCCGCGTACAACGCCGGCCAGGGACGCATCACCCAGCAGCTCCAGCGCCAGATGGTCGACCAGGCCGCCGACCTGTGGCTGGTCGAGGAAACCTCGCGCTACATGTTCCGCCTGCTGGCCGCCAAGGCTGTCTTCACCGATCCGCAACGCTACGGCTTCATGCTGAAACGCGAACAGCTCTATCCGCCCATTGCCTGCACCACAGTGACCGTCACCAAGGGCATAGAAAACCTGGCTCGGTTCGCCAAAAGCAAAGGCATCACCTACGCCCAGCTCAAGGACTTCAACCCCTGGCTGCGCGACACCTCGCTGATGAACAAGAGCGGACGAACCTATGTGCTGAAGATTCCTACCCGCACGGGCATGCACTACGACCCCAAGAAGACTGTACCCCACAACCGCCGCTGGGTCATCGATTGACGCTCCTCACTCCTGCTTCTCCGTCAGGTACTTCCAGTAGCGCACAGGCATGTCTTGACGGTGCTTGCGCGGGTTCCACCGCTCCTTGATGCAGATGGCCTTGAAGTACGTCTTCCACAGCTGTTGGAAGAGGCGTTCGTCCTTGTCCATCAGCTCCTCGTCCAGGCGTCCGTCCACCAGACGGACGACAGGGCTGTCGTCGGCAAAGGTGACGTGCCTCACCTCCTGCCCGTCGAAGTAAAAGCCATAGCCACGCCCCACGTCGTACACCACCCAGCGCTGGTCGCCCAGGCGGTCGCGGAAGTGGTCGATCACCAGCGGCAGAGCATTCTTTTCGGGCTCCACGGCGGCAAAGTAAGTACCATCGGCCGCCTTCTGAAAGCGGATGAACTGAATGAGGTGCCACCGCTCCCCACTCACCCGCTTCCACATGCGCGCAAACGCCAACACATCGGGGTCGGCAAAGTTCGTCTCGATGGATCGGGGCGCATCGACCACCTTGCGGATGTAGTGGAAGATCACCATGGGCGTCTCCGCCTCCTCGGCCAGCCAGCACTGGGTCAGGCAGCGCAAAGCACCTGCCGACAGCTTCTTCTGCACCCCTTTCCACACCCTTTCTGCCTTCACTGTATCGGTCACCACCGTGAACACCTCGTCATGGAAAAGTGGAAGCGGCTCACCCTCCACCGACAGGACATCGGGGAAGGTGCGCCGCGAATAGGCCTCAAAGACGGCTGTCAACAGGCCGTCGAAGGTATTGTCAAACTGAAAAATAATCTGCATGAACGCCGCTTACTGTTTGTCCAGCTGCTTCAGCATCTCCTCAACGGCACGCTCCAGCTGGGTATCCTCGCCACGCAGTTGCGACTCGGGCGAGTTGTAGACCTCGATGTCGGGTTGCAACTGGTGGTTCTCCAGGTACTGGCCGTTCTCGTCCTTCACGCCCACCTGCGGAATGCCGAAGACGAGCGACGGATCGAGCTGACGCTCCCACCACACGGCGGTCATCGTGCCCGGCACAGGCGCACCGATGAGCTTGCCCAAGCCCAACGTCTTGTAAACCACGGGGAAGCCATGAGCATTCGAATAGTTGTTCTCGCACACCAGTACGCACGAAGGCTTCAGCCAGCGGTTGAAAGGGTCGCTGCCGATGTACTGTCCGCGCGGTTCGAAGCGCTGGTATTCCTTGCCGCTGAGCAACACAGCCAAGTCTTCGTGCAGCCATCCGCCACCGTTGTGGCGCACGTCCACGATGACGGCCTCCTTGTTGCGGCAACGCCCCAGCAATTCGGAGTAGACCTCGCGGAAGCTCTGGCTGTCCATACCCTTGACGTGCACATAACCCAGGCGTCCGCCCGACAGGCGGTCCACCATCTCACGCCGCTGCTCCACCCAACGTTTGTAGAGGAGGCCCGATACGACCCCCGGCGATACAGGCTTCACCTGCTCGTCGAAGCGCTTGTTTGTAGAGGGGTCGTACACGGAGAGCATGACACGCTTGCCCGCCTTGCCGGCCAGCAACGGGAAGTAATCCTCGCCGGCCTTCACCGGCTGTCCGTCTATCTGCTCGATGATGCAGCCGGCCTTCACGCGGCAACCAGCCTTGGATAATGGCCCCTGCTTCAGCACTTCGGCCACCTTGAGGCCGTCGCCCTGATACTGTTCGTCGAAGAAGACACCCAGCTCGGCCACCGTCGGCGCCGACATCGGCGCGCTGTAGCGTGCACCTGTATGCGAACCGTTCAGCTCGCCCAGCAGTTCGGACAGCATCTCCTGGAAGTCGTAGTTGTTGTTGATATGCGGCAGGTAACGTTCGTAGGCCTTGCGATAGCCTTCCCAGTCGACGCCATGCAGGTCGGGGTCGTAGAACTTGTCCTTCACCTGACGCCAGGCGTGGTCGAAGATGTAGGCACGCTCCTCGGCCGGGCGGTAGCGGAAGTCGGCGGCAAAGCTTACACCCGTCACCTTGCTCTCGCCCACGGTGATTTTCTTGATGGCTCCGCCGGAGAGCAGGTAGATGTACTTGCCGTCCTTGTCGATGGACATGCTGCCGCCACCCACGTTCTTGATGAGCAGCTTGGTGGAGTTCTCGCGGAAATTGCGCTCCCACAGGTCATATCCACCCTCGAAAGCCGCACAATAGTACAGCTTGTCGCCTTTGGGCGTCAGTACGGCGTCGCCCATGTGCGAGGAGTTGATGGTGAGCCTCCTGACGCGGTCCTTGCGGTTCTCCAGGTCGAAGACGAGGGGTTCCACCTCTTCCTCCTTCTCCTCGTCCTTGTCGGCTTCCTTCTTGTCTTTCTTCTTGTCCTTTTTCTCTTTCTCAGCCTTTTCCTTCGCTTCCTTCTCCTCTTTCTCGGCCTCTTCCGCCAGCGCCAGCTCCTCTTTCGAGAGGTTGAACTTGTCGTAGGCCTCGGCGTCAAAGAACATGATGTACACGTCGTCCTCCGAACCCCAGCTGCCATGGCTGCGATAGCCGGCACGGTCGGACGACCAGATCATGGCCTTGCCTCCCAGCACCCACTTGGGGTTGCCGTCGGAGTATCCGCTTTCGGTCAGGTTGGTCATCTCACCGCTGCCGTCGGCTTTTACCAGCACGATGTCGGTGTTGTTCCATCCGCCCACACTGATATACTTGGCCAGGAACCAGCGACTGTCGGGCGACCACTGGTAGGTCTGGTCGCCGTCGGAGTAAGAATAGTTGTACTTGCCGTCGAGCACCGTCCGCACCTTGCGCGACTTCAGGTTGATGACGCGCAGCGTGGTACGGTCTTCGAGGAAAGCCACTTCCTTGCCGTCGGGCGAGAAGGTGGGTTGGAAGGACGTGCGTCCCGAAACCACCAGCGGCTCTTCCTCCACACCGACGGCGTAGGTGAAGAGCTTCTCTTCCTTGTCGGTGAGGCGCGCCAGATAGACACCCCACACACCGTCGCGTTCGGCCGAATAAACCAGCGAACGGCCGTCGGGGCTGAAACTCAGGTCGCGCTCCTGTTGGGGCGTGTCGGTGATGCGGCGGGTGGTTTCATACTCCATCGAGGTGACGTAGACGTCGCCATGCACAATGAAAGCCACCTCCTTGCCGCCGGGCGACACGGCAATGTCTGTCGCACCGCCGCGCAGCAGCTGATTCACCACGTCGCGCTCCAGGCGGTCGGACACGATGGATACGGCCACCTTCTGCGGTTTTCCACCTTCGCGCAGGGTGTAGAGCTCGCCGTCGTAGGTGTAGCACAACAAGCCGTCGTCGGCCACGCTGAGCGAGCGCACAGGATGGGTAGTGTGGCGCGTCAGCTGGCGTTTTTCCGAACCGTCGGCCGCCGCTTTCCACACGTTGAAACTGCCGCTCTCCTCGCTCAGGTAGTAGAAGGAACGGCCGTCGGCCGACCACACGGGTTCGCGGTCTTCGCCGGCAAAGCGGGTTATCTTCTGATAGGTGCGCTCCCCGTCGAGGGTGCACAGCCAGATGTCTTTCGTAATGGACGACTGGTGATGCTTTCGCCAGGGATCCTCATATCCCTTTTGGTCCTGATAGAGCAGGCGGCGGCCGTCACGGCTGAGCGAAAGTTCCTGCATGGCCAGCGACGAGAAGAGCACGGGGCGTCCGCCCTTGGTGTCCACCGCATAGATCTGCGGGAAGAGGGACGAGGGGAACTGACTGTCCTTCACGTCGGGACGGATGGAGGCAGTAAAGAGTATTGTCTCATTGTCCTTGAAGGTCTCGGGATATTCGTTGCCCGAGTGGGTGGTGAGGCGTCGGGGCGTTCCTCCCTCACGAGCCATCAGATAGACGTCGAAGCTGCCTTCGCGGTCGGAGGCAAAGGCGATGTAGCGACCGTCAGGCGACCACACGGGACGCGTGTCGTGACGGGGGTTCGTCGTCAGTTGCACCGCCCGTCCGCCTTCGACAGGCACAGTATAGATGTCACCTTTGTAGGTGAAAGCTATCTCCCGTCCGTCGGGCGACAAGGCGGGATAACGCAGCCACAGGGGCGCGTCGTCTGCCTGGGCCCACAGGGAGCAACAGGCAAAAAGGAGTAAGAGAAGTTTCTTCATAAATCAATAGATGGTAAAACAGATTGTTATTAGGCTTCGAAAATAATCATTTTTTTCCAATCGGGCGAATAAATAGAGAGACTTCTCGCCCAGTCTATTCTCCACCCCCGAAGTCCAGCGTCAGTTGCCCGTCATCTCCCCCTTTCGCCTTCTTCTTCACCAGCAGGCGGCGCACGCCCTGTGGCGTCAACTCGTTCACCGTCAGCATGGGCAGTTCGCTGCAGGTGATGAAGTATTGCGCCTTCTTCATCACCGCCCCCATCTTCTTCAGCTGGTAGTAACCCAGCCGCCCGAAGCGGCGCGAAGCCACGATGAGGCGGGCAGACTTCACCCCGATGCCCGGCACGCGGAGCAGCATCTCGTAGTCGGCCTTGTTGACGTCGACAGGAAACTGCTCGGGGTGGCGCAAGGCCCATGCCAGCTTGGGATCCACCTCGAGGTCGAGGTCGGGATAGGCATCATCCACAATCTCGTCCACCTGAAACTGGTAGAAACGCATCAGCCAGTCGGCCTGGTAGAGGCGGTTCTCGCGCACCAGCGGCGGCTGCTTCAGCGCAGGCAGACGCGGGTCGTAGGCATTGACGGGCACGTAGCCCGAATAGTAGACGCGACGCATCGTGGGTTGGCTGTAGAGGGCCGACGACAGGCGCAGGATGTCCTTGTCCGTCTCTGCCGTGGCGCCCACAATCATCTGCGTGCTCTGCCCCGCGGGCACGAAGCGCGGCGCGTGGCGGAACTTCTTTCGCTCCTCGCGGTTCTCCAGCACCCCCTGGCGGATGTAGCGCATGGGGGCGTACACGCTGCGGTGGTCTTTCTCGGGCGCCAGCAGCTTCAGGTTCTCCTCCTTGGGTATCTCGATGTTCACGCTCAGGCGGTCGGCATAGAGCCCCGCCTCGTGCACCAGCTCCTCGGAGGCGCCGGGGATGCTCTTCAGGTGGATGTAGCCGTTGAAGCGGTGCACCGTCCGCAGGTCCTTGGCCACGCGCACCAGCCGCTCCATCGTGTAGTCGGGGTTGCGCACCACGCCGCTGCTCAGGAAGAGCCCCTCGATGTAGTTGCGGCGGTAGAACTCCATCGTCAGCTCCACCAGCTCGGTCACCGACAGCGTGGCGCGCGGTATGTCGTTGCTGCGGCGGTTGATGCAGTAGGCACAGTCGTAGATGCAATAGTTGGTGAGCATCACCTTGAGCAGCGAGATGCACCGCCCGTCCTCGGCAAAGCTGTGGCAGATGCCCACACCACCCACCGTGTTGCCCACCATGCCCGCCTTGCCACGCCGCACGGTGCCGCTCGACGAGCACGACACGTCGTACTTGGCCGACTCGGCCAGCACCTTCAGTTTATGGAGCACTTGTTCGTTCATCCGCCTTCCTTTCGTTCTTTTTCCTGCAAAAGTAAGAGAAAAAAACGTATGTAGCCCTACAAAACCATTTTCTGAAACCGAAAAATGCCAGTGTAGCCCTACAAAAGCATTTTCTGAAACCGAAAAACGCCCGTGTAGCCCTACAAAAGCATTTTTTGAAACCGAAACCTGCTTGTGTAGCCCTACAAAGGCATTTTCTGAAGCCGAAACCCGCTGTGTAGCCCTACAAAGGGAGGTTCCCCCGCCTGGAAAGCCTGTGGAACCCGAGGCTGCGGAAAGCTCGTCCCCAAAAATATTTCGAAAAAAATGGCCAAAGTTTTTGCAGTTTCAAATAAAGCTGTACCTTTGCACGCCGTAAGCCCAATACACCTGCCGATATAGCTCAGTTGGTAGAGCAACGCATTCGTAACGCGTAGGTCGCCGGTTCAAGTCCGGCTATCGGCTCCACAAAAAGAGATGCCCGCAATGGACATCTCTTTTTTCTTTTCATGCAAATGCATATCTTTGCGGGAGAAAAAACATAGAGTTCCATGACGAAAAAGAAAGTTTTGTTTTCCAGCCTACTCATTCTGGCAGTAGCCTGTGTCCTCTGCCTGGGAATCGGCTATCAGCTCTTGCTGGCCCCCCAGTTCCACCCGGAAAAGAAAGTCCACATCTACATAGACCGCGACGACACGGCCGACTCCGTCTACCACAAACTGCGCCAAACCGCCACACCCGGCAATCTGACCGGCCTGCGCTGGGCAGCCCGCCTGAAACAATACCCAGAGCACGTTAAGACCGGTCGCTACGCTATTCTGCCGGACGATAACGCCTACCATGTTCTTGGTCGCCTCCTGCGCGGCCACCAAGAGCCGATGAATCTGGTCATCGGCAGCGTGCGCACGCTGGACAGGCTGGCCCGCAACGTGGGCAACCAACTGATGATAGACTCGGCAGAAATCATGCAGGCCCTGCGCGACACCACCCGCTGGAGCCGCCAGGGCTACACGCCCGAGACCCTGCCCAGCTTGTTCATCCCCGAAACCTACCAAGTCTACTGGGACATGGATACAGAAGACTTCCTTGCTCGTATGACGAAAGAGCACGACCGTTTCTGGAACCCGTCCCGACGAGCCAAGGCCGATTCGCTGGGCATGACACCCGCCGAAGTGGCCACCCTGGCCTCCATCGTAGAGGAAGAAACAAATAACCGACAGGAGAAGCCTATGGTGGCAGGACTCTACATCAACCGCCTGCGTGCCGGCATCCCCCTGCAAGCCGACCCCACCGTGAAGTTCGCCCTGCAAGACTTCACGCTCCGCCGCATCACCAATGCCCACCTGGAATTCCCCTCACCTTACAACACCTATCTCAATGCCGGACTTCCACCGGGTCCTATCCGCATCCCCACTCCCGCTGGCATCGACGCCGTCCTCGACTACACGCGACACAACTATATATATATGTGTGCCAAGGAAGACTTCTCGGGCACACACAATTTTGCATCAACTTACGCCGAACACATGCAAAATGCTCGAAAATACTGGAATGCACTGAACAAAAGAAAGATTTTCAAGTAGATTTGATTGAATGTAAGAGTAAAAGCTTATATTTGCCATCCGTATAACCCGAATCATAACAAAATACGAAGAAAGATATGAGCAAACAACTCTTACTTGGCGATGAAGCCATAGCACAAGCAGCACTCGACGCCGGACTGTCGGGTGTGTATGCCTATCCAGGCACTCCCTCAACGGAAATCACAGAATACATCCAGGCGTCCCCTGTTACGGCCACACGCAACATACATAACCACTGGTGCACCAACGAAAAGACAGCCATGGAAGCAGCTCTCGGTATGTCTTTCGCAGGCAAACGCTCGCTGATCTGCATGAAACACGTAGGCATGAATGTAGCGGCTGACTGCTTCATCAACGCCGCCATCACAGGCGTAAAGGGGGGCATGATTGTCGTAGCAGCCGACGACCCCAGCATGCACTCCTCGCAAAACGAACAAGACAGCCGATTCTATGGCGACTTCTCGCTGATTCCCATGTACGAACCCAGCAACCAGCAGGAAGCCTATGACATGGTTTACGATGGATTTCACTTTTCTGAAGAAATGGGAGAACCCATCCTGCTTCGCATCGTCACCCGCCTAGCCCACTCACGTTCCGGCGTAGAGCACAAGGCAGAACAACCGCAGAACGACCTCGCTTTCAGCGACGATCCGCGCCAATTCATCCTCCTACCTGGCAATGCACGCAAGCGTTACAAAGTTCTCTTGCAACGCCAAGAAGAATTTATCAAAACCTCCGAGGAATCGCCTTACAATCGTTATGTGGACGGTCCTAACAAAAAATTGGGTATCGTAGCTTGTGGTATCGGTTATAATTATCTTATGGAAAGCTATCCCGAAGGCTGCGAATATCCCGTATTGAAAATCGGCCAATATCCACTTCCCAAAAAGCAACTGATGAAGCTCGTTGATGAATGCGAAGAAATCCTTGTACTGGAAGACGGCCAACCCTTTGTAGAGAAGCAGCTGAAAGGCTACCTGGGCAGAGGCGTCAAGGTGAAAGGCCGTCTGGACGGTACCCTCTCCACCGACGGCGAACTGACGCCCGACAGCGTGGCACGTGCTGTTGGCAAAGAGAATAAGGCTGAGTTCACCGTACCTTCTTTAGTCGAAATGCGTCCGCCTGCATTGTGCGATGGTTGCGGTCATCGCGATATGTATACCGTGCTGACTCAGGTGCTGAAAGAAGAATATCCCACGCACAAAGTGTTCAGCGACATAGGCTGCTATACTTTGGGAGCCAACGCTCCCTTCCATGCCATCAACTCGTGTGTAGACATGGGCGCCTCCATCACAATGGCCAAGGGAGCCTCTGACGCAGGCCTGCATCCTGCCGTTGCCGTCATCGGAGATTCCACCTTCACCCATTCCGGCATGACCGGACTACTCGATTGCGTCAACGAAAACGCCAACGTCACCATCGTCATCTCTGACAACGAGACGACGGCCATGACCGGCGGACAAGACTCGGCCGGCACCGGACGTCTGGAAAGCATCTGCCAGGGCATCGGCGTAGCGCCCGAACACATCCGCGTGGTGGTTCCCCTGAAGAAGAACTACGAAGAGATGAAACAAGTTATCCGAGAAGAAATCGAATACAAGGGAGTTTCCGTCATCATCCCACGCAGAGAATGTATTCAAACTTTAGCACGTAAAAAACGAAACAAGTAAGACAGCCATGAAAAAAGATATTATATTGTCAGGCGTAGGAGGACAAGGTATCCTCTCCATCGCCACTGTCATCGGACAAGCAGCATTGAAATCCGGCCTCTACATGAAGCAGGCCGAGGTACACGGAATGAGCCAGCGCGGAGGAGACGTACAATCCAACCTCCGCATCAGCAACCAACCCATCGCATCGGACCTCATCCCGACAGGAAAATGCGACATCATCCTTTCTCTGGAACCGATGGAAGCCTTGCGCTACCTGCCCTACCTCAACTCGGAAGGATGGTTGATTACGAACGAAACACCGTTTATCAACATTCCCAACTACCCCTCAGAAGAAAGCATCAAAGCTGAACTCGACAAACTGCCGCATAAAATCGTCCTGAACGTAAATGAGGTTGCCAAACAAGTTGGCTCTCCTCGAGTAGCCAATATCGTGCTGCTGGGAGCCACCGTTCCCTTCCTTGACATCGAATACGAAAAGGTAAAGGAAAGCATCCGTGAAATCTTCCAGCGCAAGGGTGAAGACATTGTCGCACTGAACCTCAAAGCACTGGAAGCTGGAAAAGAAATAGCAGAAAACAGAATATAAACCTCGACAAGCCAAAACCGCCATGAATAGCAAATACTGGGAAGAAGAAATAGAAACCATGCCGCGCGAACAACTTCGCCAGCTACAACTGCAGCGATTGAAAAAAACAATCGCAATTGCAGCCAATTCGCCTTTCTACAAAAAGGTTTTTCAAGAAAATAACATTACAGCAGACAGCATCAACTCCCTTGAAGACATACGTAAAATACCCTTTACAACCAAAGCAGACATGCGGGCCAACTATCCTTTCGGCCTGGTAGCTGGCAATATGCGTGAAGACGGGGTACGCATTCATTCCTCAAGTGGCACGACAGGAACCCCCACGGTTATTGTACATTCACAGCACGACCTGGATTCCTGGGCCAATCTGGTTGCCAGATGTTTGTATATGGTTGGTATCCGTAAAACTGACGTATTCCAAAACAGTTCGGGCTACGGCATGTTTACAGGCGGACTTGGTTTCCAATATGGTGCAGAACGTTTAGGCGCCCTAACTGTCCCTGCCGCAGCTGGAAACAGCAAGCGACAAATAAAGTTCATCACCGACTTCAAAACAACTGCCCTGCACGCCATTCCCAGTTATGCTATTCGACTGGCAGAAGTGTTCCAGTCCGAAGGTATTGATCCAACCAACACCAGTTTGAAAACATTGGTTATCGGAGCAGAACCACATACCGACGAACAACGAAAGAAAATCGAGCGGATGCTGGGAGTCAAAGCCTATAACAGTTTTGGAATGACAGAAATGAATGGTCCCGGCGTTGCATTCGAATGTACCGAACAAAACGGCATGCACTTCTGGGAAGATTGTTATCTCGTCGAAATCATCAATCCTGAGACAGGAGAACCCGTACCAGACGGTGAAATCGGTGAGCTGGTATTAACTACGCTCGACCGTGAAATGATGCCGTTAATACGCTATCGCACACGGGACCTCACACGCATCTTACCCGGAGAATGCCCTTGCGAACGAACTCACCTGCGAATAGACCGTATCAAAGGACGTAGCGACGATATGTTCATCATTAAAGGTGTCAATATCTTCCCCATGCAGGTTGAAAAAGTATTGGTTCAGTTCCCCCAACTTGGCAGCAACTACCTCATTACTTTGGATACGATAGACAATCAAGACGAGATGATTGTCGAAGTAGAACTCAGCGACCTCTCGACAGATAGTTACATCGAATTGGAGAAAGTACGAAAAGAGATAACCCGGCAACTCAAAGATGAGATATTGGTAACTCCCAAAGTAAAACTCGTAAAGAAAGGAACTCTTCCTCAAAGCGAAGGAAAAGCTGTCCGAGTAAAAGATTTGCGTAACAATAAATAAAAAGGAATAGATTCCCTCTTTTTTATCCGAACTTTTATTTTAGAATGCACGAATAACATGAATTAACACCCAAAGATCCCTTCCTTCATAGGTGAATTCTTGTTATTCGTGCCTAATAATATCTTTCACACTAAAATATTTAAAAACAACACTTTAGAGATTGGTGAAAGCATGAAAGCATATTTAAAGACGAAACAGTTATTAGAAATGTGTTCTCCCTAAACATCTACTTGAGAACGCTAAACATCTACTTGAGGAACGTAAAGTGGCACTTTAGAAACTCTAATTCCCCTTTACTACTTTTGAGAAAACAAGAAAAAGGAATGGCAACTAAATTACCATTCCTTTTTTTATAGAAAGCCGCACCGATGATGTGATGAAACTCCGATAGACATGATTTGAGTGCTCGTCCTCTTTGTAATCCACCGACTCAAAGGTTACCCCGAAGGGCGTGGCCCGCCATTGAGAATCGAAGCTTGTCTCGGTATTTCGTAAAATTTGATGAGTTTCCCGATCCAATCAATGCGGCTATTTTTTCTATAACAAAGGTAAGAAGTTTCTATGAAAGAAACAAGAAAAACATAAAAAAAGTGCTGGAAACTTCATAGGCTTCCAGCACTTCTATTAAGTTTTCAGTCTTTAATAGCTCATGCTGCCTTAACTTTAGCAACAATAGCCTTAAATGCTTCCGGATGATTAACAGCCAAATCGGCCAAAACCTTGCGGTTAATTTCGATTCCAGCTTTGTGCAAAGCACCCATCAGTTTAGAATAAGACATACCTTCCAAACGAGCTGCAGCATTGATTCGCTGAATCCACAAAGCACGGAAGTTTCTCTTCTTATTCTTGCGGTCACGGAACGCATAAGTTAAACCTTTCTCCCAAGTATTCTTGGCAACGGTCCAAACGTTCTTTCTTGCACCAAAGTAACCTCTGGTTAACTTCAAAATTTTCTTTCTTCTTGCTCTAGAAGCAACGTGATTTACTGATCTTGGCATAGTTTTTACTTGTTTTTGAATGTTAGCGCCATTGCTTCACGCAACAGTCTTCAAGCTAATGCATTCGGTTAATAACTTTAATTTCTTTAGCAGCTTTCTGATTACTTCATAGCCAAAAGCTCCTTAACCTGGCTTACGTTGGTGATATCAACCAATGCAGCGTGGCATAAGTTTCTTTTCTGCTTTTTCGTTTTCTTAGTCAAAATGTGACTGTGAAAAGCATGCTTTCTTTTGATTTTACCCGTTCCGGTAAGAGTAAATCTCTTTTTTGAACCGGAGTTAGTCTTGATCTTTGGCATCTTACTTATATTTAAATTATTAAAACTAGATGGCAACGCACTATACCGACGGCGTTACTCATTTTTTTCATTCTTCCGTTGTGTCAGAAGCAACCGACGGTTTAGGAGCAGCAGGCTTCTTTGCACCAGTCGCTTTCTTCGGCGAGAGCTGAATCGTCATACGCTTTCCTTCAAGAACAGGCATCTGATCTACTTTAGCATAGTCTTCCAAATCATTTGCAAAACGAAGCAATAAAACTTCACCTTGTTCTTTGAACAAAATGGAACGACCTTTGAAGAAAACATATGCCTTCACCTTATCACCATCTTCCAAAAAACCTTTGGCATGTTTCAACTTGAAGTTATAGTCATGGTCATCTGTCTGAGGACCAAAACGGATTTCCTTCACATTGACCTTAACCTGTTTGGCTTTCTGTTCCTTCTGACGTTTCTTCAGTTGGTAAAGGAATTTAGAGTAATCGATAATACGACAAACAGGGGGTTGTGCGTTGGGAGAAATCTCTACAAGGTCCGCTTCGTGTTCTTCGGCCAATTTCAAAGCCTGCGCTATCGGATACACTTTGCTTTCTACTTCATCGCCTACTATGCGGACTTCTTTGGCACGGATTTGCTCATTAATCCGATGTTGCCCTTTTAAGCTGTCATTCTTCATTAAATAACGTTTACTTCCTATTCGTTTTTTATTTGTTACTACTAAATTGGCCGCAAATTTACCACTTATTTATCATATTCTGAACTTCTTCACTGATTTTTTTAGCAAATTCTTCCACTTTCATCGTACCTTGGTCACCTTCACCTTGCTTACGTACAGAAACTTCGCCATTTTCAGCCTCTTTTTCGCCAACAACAAGCATATAAGGAATGCGTTTCATCTCGTTGTCACGAATCTTACGGCCGATCTTCTCGTTACGTTCATCCACAAGAGCACGGATATCATACTTCTTCAGTGCCAGACGCACTTCATTGGCGTAATCATTGAACTTCTCACTAATAGGCAGAATAGCAACCTGATCGGGAGTCAACCATAATGGGAATTTACCAGCTGTATGCTCAATAAGCACAGCGACGAAGCGTTCCATTGAACCAAAAGGTGCACGGTGAATCATCACAGGACGATGTTTCTGGTTGTCAGCACCCGTATATTCCAACTGGAAACGTTCAGGCAAGTTATAGTCTACCTGAATAGTACCCAACTGCCAACGGCGTCCAATGGCATCTTTTACCATAAAGTCAAGCTTCGGACCATAGAAAGCAGCTTCACCATATTCGATCTTCGCCTTCAAACCTTTTTCTTCACAGGCTTCGATAATAGCACGTTCTGCTTTCTCCCAGTTTTCATCGCTACCGATATATTTTTCACGATTTTCCTTGTCACGCAAAGAAATCTGTGCTTCGAAATTCTCAAAATTCATAGACTTGAACACAATGGAAATAATATCCATCACGCGCAAGAATTCATCCTTTACCTGATCAGGACGGCAGAACAAGTGCGCGTCATCCTGCGTAAAGCTACGTACACGAGTCAATCCATGCAGCTCACCACTTTGCTCATAACGACAAACCGTACCGAATTCAGCCAAACGCAAAGGCAGATCCTTGTACGAACGAGGTGAGTTCTTGTAAATCATACAGTGATGAGGACAGTTCATCGGCTTCAAGAAGTATTCTTCGCCTTCTTCAGGTGTATGGATAGGCTGGAAAGAGTCTTTTCCATACTTGGCATAGTGGCCAGAAGTAATATACAGAAGTTTGTTTCCGATAGGCGGACACATCACTTCCTGATAGTCATAACGAGCCTGGATACGACGCAAGAAATCCTGCAAACGGATACGCAAGGCTGTTCCTTTCGGCAACCACATCGGAAGACCTTTTCCTACAGTATCAGAGAACATGAACAAATCCATTTCTTTACCAATCTTACGATGGTCACGTTTCTTGGCTTCTTCCATCATCACCAAGTATTCGTCCAGCATCTTTTTCTTTGGGAAAGTGATACCATAAATACGTGTCATCATCTTACGATCTTCCTGCCCACGCCAATAAGCACCTGCTACAGAGGTCAGCTTGATGGCCTTAATAGGAGCCGTCGTCATCAAGTGCGGGCCACGACACAAATCTGTAAAGGAACCTTGTGTATAAGTTGTAATGTGACCATCTTCCAACTCAGAAATCAGTTCACACTTGTAGGTTTCACCACGATCACCAAATTTTTTCAAGGCATCTTCCTTCGAAATATCCTGGCGAACAACAGCCTCTTTCTTGGCGGCCAGTTCAGCCATTTTGCTTTCAATCGCAGGCAGATCAGCCTCTTTAATGGGTGTTTCACCCGGATCAACATCATAATAGAATCCGTTTTCGATTGCCGGACCTATACCAAACTGAATGCCGGGATAGAGTTCCTGCAAAGCTTCGGCCAGCAAGTGAGCACTGGTGTGCCAGAAGGCATGCTTACCTTGTTCATCTTCCCACTTATAGAGAACGAACTCGGCATCATTCTGAATGGGACGCCCCAAATCATAGATTTCACCGTTTACACCACAAGCCAAGACTTCTTGAGCTAGTCTTGAACTGATACTTTCTGCTATTTGCAAGCCGGTTACTCCTTCGTTGTATTCACGAACAGAGCCATCTGGGAATGTTATTTTTATCATAATGGTATGTATTTCAAATTCTGAACGCAAAAATAAAGATTTATTTTTTTAAAATCATCTATTTCACAAAAAATGTTATTCGCGGGTATTATCCGTAAAGCGTTTGATAATATTATAGGCAGAAACTACCCCCAGCTCACCAGCCTTACTCAAATCCAAAATACCCTGCTTGTTGTTGCCCAAAAAGATCTGAGTTAATCCACGATTGAAATAGGCCTCCGCGAATTCAGGATCCAGCTCAATAGCCTTATTATAATCTTCCAAAGCTGAACGATAATCCTTCAAGGCAGAAGAAACATTACCACGATTGTAGTATCCATAGACAAAGTCTGGAGCCAACTCTACGACCTTATCCAAGTCTTTCTTGACAACTTCATAATCAACAGCCGTTACCCCAGAATTCTGCTTGTCGGCAGTAGTCGACTGGATATTTCCTTCTGCCATAGCTTCAGCCTTCTTATAGTCAAGCTGTTTGTAGCGAACCAAAGCACGCATGAAATAAGCTGGAAAGAATTTTCCATCCAACAAAATGCTTTGCGTAAAATCGTCAATCGAGCTGTCAAAATCTTGTACCAGATAGAAATCGATACCACGTCCAAAACGTTTCATCGCATTCTGAGGCTCAGCTACAATATCGGATGTATGAGAATCGATCAACGCAAAATGATATTTAATCTGCTCCTCTGTCAACGGAGCTTCCATATTAGTGATGCGCAAA
The DNA here is from genome assembly GCF_900130135.1 of Bacteroides togonis. Lineage (NCBI taxonomy): Bacteria > Pseudomonadati > Bacteroidota > Bacteroidia > Bacteroidales > Bacteroidaceae > Bacteroides > Bacteroides togonis. The sequence goes on from NZ_LT670820.1 coordinate 1,390,272, forward strand.
GGCTTCGGCAATTGCTTGGACAGATTCAACGCATCTATGAATTTATGGTAATGGACAGCTTTCTTTACTTCACTGATCTTTTCATAGTAGGTCAAAGCATACATTGGCTCCAACTTGACTACGACATTACGATCTTGTACACGTCCACGATAATCGCTTGTATATCGCTGAGTCATTTCAGAATCATCCGCAATCACTATCTTCCGATAGTTTTCCATATTCTTATCAGACTTTTTGCGCGTCTTTTCCTTGTCGGCATTATCAGCATCCGAAGTAGCATCGGCTACATCCTTTCCGTTATTCTTCTTTCCATTCAAACGATCCAGCTGAGCTTTCATAAGCTTGAATTCATCTTGCTCAGCTCCCTTGATATCGCCCACCTTACGACGTGCTTCAGCCCGATAATGATATCCAGTCAAGAAGTTTGGATACTCTTCAATCACTTTCGAATAGTCGCTGATAGCCCCCCGATAGTCGCCTGTCTGTGCACGCAACAAACCTCGGTTGAAAGCAGCCATCATGTTGTCTGGCTCCATTTCCAACACAAAATCGAAATCTTCAATGGCTCGGTTGTCGTCTCCGACTTGGGCACGTAGCAAACCTCGGTTGTAATGCCCGATAAAGTTATTGGGATCTATATCCAACGCCACATCATAATCCTGCATGGCTCCCCTCAAATTGTTCTGATGGAAACGAGCCAAAGCACGGTTGATGTAATTTCCTGCATTCTTGACACTCAGACGAATAGCCTGATCCAAATCGTTTTCAGCCTCTTTGTATTGTTTTTGCTGTAGTTTCACCAAAGCACGTGCACTCCAACCGTCAGCATCGTAACGATCCAGCTCTATGGCTTTGTCGAAATCCTTCAAGGCATTGATTGTATCATTTTGCCTCAGATTCACTTCACCACGCATCAGGTAAGCCCTCGTGTAACGAGGAGACACCGCCAACAATTTTTCCAAATCGTCCTTTGCTGAAGTATAATCTTCCTTCTGCATGTGACAAAGCGTCAAATTATGCCATAAGACGACATTTTCAGGCTCATATTTCAAAGCCATTCGATAATCTTCTATCGCTCCGTCAAAATTGTTCTGACGAATACGGGCAAGCCCTCTTATCTGATAAGCTCCCACGACAAAAGGATTTCGCCGAATTGCTTCATCACAATCGGCCTCAGCTCCCTGATAGTCTTCCAAATTTATCTTGGCCAAACCACGAAAGAAATACGGTTCGAACAAGTAGGGTTTGGCGCTGATTACCTGATTAAAATACTGAATAGAAAGTACATAATCCTCAAAATACAGCGCATTGCGAGCAATCATCATTACTCGCTCCGTATTAATTTGGGCATATAGCAATGCCGGGAAAAGCAAGATGGCTATCAGGAGTCGCTTCACCATTACAAAATTACAATTACAGTTATTTCACGGTCTTCACCTTATACGTGCAATGCGCCTTACCCTTAAGCAGGGAATTCAGCTTGCCTTTGATCATCTGCTTGCGCAAAGTAGACAAATGGTCAATGAACATCTTGCCTTCCAAGTGGTCGAACTCATGTTGCATGACACGGGCCAAATAGCCTTCAACGTCCTCTTCGTGTGCTTCCCAATTCTCGTCCATGTACTTCACACGAATCTTATCGCCTCGCTTCACGCTCTCATGAATGCCAGGCAAGCTCAGGCAACCTTCCTCCATCGAGACTTCTTCTCCCGACACTTCCAAAATATGAGGATTGATATAAGCCTTGCGGAAGCCTTTGAACTCTGGCAGATCATCGGACAAAACATCCAGATTGATGACAACCACACGAATAGGAAGTCCTACCTGAGGTGCAGCCAAACCAACCCCTTCGGCACGATCCATTGTCTCAAACATATTCGTAATAAGCTCCTTCAGATTGGGATAATCGGGAGTAATATCTTCAGCCACTTTTCTCAATACAGGCTGTCCATACGTATAAATAGGTAAAATCATGTTCTATTCTTTATTTAATAATCTGTCAAATGATGTTCTTCTGTTCTCCATATAACTCTGCAAAATGATGGTAGCACTGATTTCGTCGACCAGTGCCTTGTTCTGCCGGTCTTTCTTTTTCAAGCCGGCATCCAACATTGCCCGATGGGCCAAAACGGAAGTAAAACGCTCGTCCACGTACTCCACAGGTACATCAGGAAGTTTCTTTTGCAGAGAACGGACAAATGGCTCGATACGCTTCATGTTTTCCGAAGCCTCGTTGTTCATCTGTTTGGGAAGACCGACCAGAATACGTTCGACCGGTTCCTTGGACACATAGTCAAGGATGAAAGCAAGCAGTTCATGAGTCGGTACCGTTGTCAATCCGTTCGCTATCAGCTGCAGGGTATCAGTCACCGCTATCCCCGTACGCTTCTTTCCATAATCTATCGCAAGCAATCTTCCCATATCGGCCACAAAAATACAACTTTAATTGTTTCTGCCAAACAATCAATAGACGAGTTTAACATTGTCTATCCAAAGCGAATTGCCTGGCGAACCGATATAAGCACCGCCATGACTGGACGTGAACTGAAGTACCATATGGGTAGGTACGTCGTCTTCCGTCCCCCATGCCACCTCGTGGATAGGTACGCTCTCCCCCTTGCTATTCATGGCATAACGTTCTTCTACCTGCAGGCGCATCATGTGAGCCTTATAGTTAGGATTGCCTGTAATGTCGCCATACATGATGTCGTAAGTAACATTATTTTTCCAATCGGGTGTCGTCGTATAGTAGCGCACTACCATTGTACCTACACGCTTGGCGTAGATGTTGCCGTCCTTATCTTCCCAACGCTTCTGTAACAAAAGAATAGCAGCTGGAAAATCTTTTCCTTCGACATCGGTTATACGGCTAAAGCCTGTAGCGCGAATACGCTTCTCGCGGTCGGACATCTTGACTTTATAGTCAAATTGGATGGCTACTGGCTTTTTAGTGAAAGGAATGCCCGAATTCAACATTTTCTGTGGGTTTTGCGTTCCTTTGATCGGCTCGTGCACATCGCCCAAAAATATGGAGCCGGCGGCAAGCACCGTTATATTCACCAATCCGAAAACCTTGACGCTCTCCATACGTGTATCAAGACGGGCACAGTAGCCGTCGCCTCTCTTCTCAGGAAATACAGAAGTGTTGGTTTTGGTGATACCTGCCACCTTGGCCATGACATTGGAAGTAGCCCAAGGCGAACCTCCCATATTAGTGTATGGTTCGTCACCTACTATGGTCTTTGTAGGGCCGATGGCATAGACATGCTTGGTAGCCCCACCGATAATACCTGATTCCTTAATCTGACGGTCCACCCATTGATCCATGTCACCAAAAGAAATGGGTTCTACATGAGGTTGGGCTACAGCTCTCCCACTCCACAAGGAGGCAACGCAGATCACTATATACAACAAACATTTTCTACACATCATCTTTTTACCTTTTCCTATTTTATAACTCGTACTCCCACTGCTCCAATGCAAAGCCCCAGTTCTCCTGAACCAAATGCACCGTGCGGTCATCGTACTTGTATTTGTTCTTCTTGTACCCCTTCTTGCCTCCCACATATTTCTCGATGTCGGCGCGAGCTTCCGTAAAGCCAGGGATGGACAATGCCTGATAGATATGCTCCGTCATGCCCATAGCGTCGGCCTCGAAGTCCTCGAACTTCACCTCAATCAGGTTGCCGGCAGGGATGCAACCCTTGTCCGCCTCGTACTTGTGATACAACTTGGCATAGATGGAAAGGATGTTCTTTTCCAACTCTTCGTTGCTGATATCCTGAAGCTTCAAGGGTTGGATGGTATTGGTGAAGAAGCTGCGCGTACTCTCGAACACTGTATAGGGATTGCGCATCAGGTAGATGAACTTGGCGTTGGGGAACATCTTGACCAGCTCTTTCACGCGGCCCGTATGGGGAGGATTCTTGCTCAAGAACTGGGTGCCGTGCGTATTCCACAAGGATATCTTGATGAGTTTCACAAAGACTTCCTCGAACACCTTCAGCTCTTCATCCGTAATGTCGTCGAAGAGGAGGTACTTGTCGGCATACTCCTGCATGTGCTTGGGCAGGAACCAGAAGTTGTAATAGGTGTAGGGCATCATGTTGGCCAGCGCGAACTCCTCTTCCTGAGGCAGGTCGACGGCCAGTTCCATGTTGTCGGTCGGACGCTTGTCGGGCATCAGCCAACTCATGTTCTTCTTGAAGAAGGGCTGCCCCCACATCATCAGGTGTGGGAAAACGGTCTGATAGGTGGTGTTGTAGCCGAAGTGCTTGTCGCACGAAAAGACGTTGTGCACAAACGTCGTACCGCTCCGCCAATGCCCCAAGATGAACACAGGATCGTGCTCCAGCGGCTTGTCGGCCAATAGTTTTTGGTACTTTCGGTCCTGCAACGACACCAGCGTGGAAAGCAGGCGGCACACGGCCTTCGTCAGACGATACTTTCCTTTGTAGGAAGCGTCGATGGTACGGCCGGCGGTTATCTGGTTGAAGGTCTTCCAATCGGCTCCCACCAGCGTATTGATGGGAAGCTTGTTAAATTCTAATAAACCCATATCTTTTTCTCAAATATTCACTCATTATTTCACTTCCGATGCCATGCCTTGAAGAAAGCAATGTTTTCTCCACAAGAAAACAGCCTTTTCTCCAAGGGAAAGCATCCTTTTATTTTGTGCTACTCAGAGGAGCGTTTTCCTCATTTCACCACTTTCACGCCCAATCCCTGGCGTTCGAGTTCCTTCACGGCCTTCTCTATCGCCTCGTAATGTTCGGGAGCGATGCCCAGCTTCACAAGGTCGAGCACGGGCAGTTCTTCGCCCTGATGCATATCCTTGCTCTCCACGCGGTCGATAATCATGCCGACGGCGCTGGTATTGTTGGTGATAGGGTCAATCAGGATGAACGCCCCCGTCGCCTTGTTCTGCTTGTAAGGATCGAAGAACAGCTCCTTGGCCGTGGTGAATACTACGCGAGCTATCTGATTGAGCTGCATGGGGAGTGTTTCCCGCGTCAGCTTGCCATTCTCCAAAGAGAGGTGCTCCATGGTGTTGACGTCCACCTTGTACTTGATGGTGTCGATGTGCGTACGGCTCAGGTTGGTAGTTTGCTTGATGAAGAAGGACTTGTTGGCGTCCATCGGCTCCTCGTCCATCCACACGAGCATGGCCTCGAAGTTGCGGTCTTCCATCGGCAGGTTGTCCGGATGTACCAGCATCTCGCCTCTGGATACATCAATCTCGTCTTCCAAAGTCAGCGTCACCGACTGGGGCGGGAAGGCATAATCCAGCTCGCCGTCATAGGTCACGATGCTCTTGATGCGCGACTTCTTGCGCGAAGGCAATGCCATCACCTCGTCGCCCTTGCGGATGACACCCGAAGCTACCTTGCCACAGAAACCACGGAAGTCGAGGTTGGGGCGAAGTACGTATTGGACGGGGAAGCGGAAGTCGTTGAAATTGTGGTCGTTGTCGATGTGGACGGTCTCCAGAAAGTCGAGCAGCGACGTGCCTTTATACCAAGGCGTACGCTCCGACTTGGTCACCACGTTGTCGCCGTCGAGTGCAGACAAGGGGATGCAAGTCACATCGGGGATGCCCAACGGAGCGACAAACTCCTTGTAAACGGATACAATCTCGTTGAAACGCTCCTCGGAGAAATCTACCAAGTCCATCTTGTTCACGGCCAAAACGACGTGCTTAATGCCCAGCAGAGACACCAGGAAGGTGTGTCTACGCGTCTGGGTGATGACACCCGTACGTGCATCCACAAGGATAATGGCAAGATTGGCCGTCGAGCCGCCCGTAATCATGTTGCGCGTATATTGCTCGTGCCCCGGCGTGTCGGCAATGATGAACTTGCGGTTGTTGGTCGAGAAGTAGCGGTAGGCCACGTCGATGGTGATACCCTGTTCACGCTCGGCTTTCAATCCGTCCAGCAGAAGGGCGTAGTCGATGTGATCGCCAGCGTTACCCATACGCTTGCTGTCGCGCTCCAAGGCGTCCAGCTGGTCTTCGTACAATTTCTTGCTATCGAACAACAAGCGTCCTATCAGGGTGGACTTACCGTCGTCCACCGACCCTGCCGTCAGAAAGCGAAGCAAGTCTTTCTGTTCATCCTTGTCCAGAAAGGCCTTTATATCCAATTTATTGTTGTCCATTGTCTTCAAAATCCTTAATCATTCGTTTAAAAATATCCTTCACGCTTCTTCTGCTCCATGCTGGCTTCCTGGTCGAAGTCGATGACACGCGTGGTACGTTCGCTCTTGGTAGTGGTCATCATCTCCTCCACAATCTTTTCGATGGTGTCGGCTTCGCTCTCCACGGCGCCTGTCAACGGCCAGCAACCCAAGGTGCGGAAACGCACCATACGCATCTGTATCTTGTCACGATACTGCTCGGGCAGGCGGTCGTCGTCGGCCATAATCAGGTTACCGTCTATCTCTACGCAAGGTCTTTCCTTAGCAAAGTAGAGCGGCACAATGGGGATATTCTCCAGGCGGATGTATTGCCAGATGTCCAGCTCCGTCCAGTTGCTCAAAGGGAATACGCGGATGCTCTCGCCCTTGTGGACACGTGCGTTGTAGATGTCCCACAATTCAGGACGCTGGTTCTTGGGGTCCCACTGGTGGAAACGGTCGCGAAAAGAGAAGATACGTTCCTTGGCACGCGACTTTTCCTCATCACGACGGGCGCCACCAAAGGCGGCATCAAACTTATACTTATCGAGTGCGTGAAGCAGAGCCTGCGTCTTCATCAGGTCAGTATGCACCTTGCTACCATGCGTAAAGGGGCCTACCCCCGCCTTGAAGGCTTCCATATTGCTCTCTACAATCAGGTTCCATCCGTATTTCTTGGCATATTCGTCGCGGAACTGAATCATTTCCTTGAACTTCCACTTGGAGTCGATGTGCATCAAGGGGAAGGGCACCTTGCCCGGATAGAAGGCCTTCTCGGCCAGACGCACCATCACGGACGAATCCTTGCCGATGCTATAGAGCATCACAGGATTCTCGAACTCGGCCGCCACCTCACGAATGATATGAATGGACTCGGCTTCGAGTTCCTTCAAATGACTAAGTTTGTACTCTTCTTTCATCTTTCTATCTTATTTCTTCTGAATTCTGGGTAATATGAGTTCTAACAGTTTGTGAACGGATTCTTCCAAGGAAAGCACCGACGTGTCGAGCGTCAACGCAGGATGTTCAGGCGCTTCGAAAGGAGCGGAAATACCCGTAAAGTTCTTGATTTCGCCCCGACGCGCCTTGGCATAAAGGCCTTTCACGTCGCGACGTTCGCATTCCTCAATGGGAGTGCTGACATATACTTCCACAAAATCGTCCCTGCCGATGATATCGGCCGCCATCTCGCGGATGTCGTTGCTGGGGCTGATGAAGGCGGCAATGGTGATAATGCCTGTATCAACAAAGAGTTTGGACACTTCGGCTATGCGACGGATATTCTCCACACGGTCGGCTTCGGAAAAACCCAAGTTGTTATTGATGCCGCTACGGATGTTGTCTCCGTCCAAGATGCGGCACAGAAGTCCACGCTGATGCAGCTCGCGCTCCAAAGCAATGGCAATGGTACTCTTGCCCGAACCGCTCAGGCCGGTGAACCAGATCATCAGGCCCCGCTGGCCCAGCAGTTTCTCCTTGTCTGCCCGCGCCAGCATCTTATCAAATATCGGATAAATATGTTCCATATATTATATAATAGGTGTAAACGGCCAAATCAACGGAATCAGTCCCACGGAAATAATCATCACTATCAAATCCATCGGAAGGCCCACTTTCACAAAGTCCGTAAACTTATAGTTGCCCGCGCCCTGCACAATCAGGTTCGTCTGATAGCCAATGGGCGTGGCAAATCCGGCAGAAGCGGCAATACAGATAGCTATGAAGAACGGCATGGGGTCTACCCCAAACTTAGCTGCCGTCTCCAGCGCCAACGGGAAGGCCAAGGCGGCCGCGGCATTGTTCGTTATCAGTTCCGTAATGAGCAGCGTCACCAGGTACAGCAGTCCCAAAGCGCCCCAAGCCCCCAAAGAGCCGGACACACTCTTGATGAAGTCGGCAATCAGCGCTGCCAGCCCGGATTCTTCCATCGCCGCACTGATGGCAAAGGCACAGGCAATGGTAATCAGGATGTCCCAACTGATATATTTGGTATATTTCTTGGGCGGAAACATCTTCAGCCAAGCCATCACCACGGCCGTGACGGCAGCAAAGAAGAACATGTCCATCTTTACATTAGGAAAATGTTCCTGGAAATAAGGCAGTTCTCCAATGGTTGCCCCCACAATCATGATAATAAGCAGGGCAAACGCTGTCCACTTCTTCCACGACGGCACCGGATTGGTTGGAATCTCCTGCCCGTTGGTCATCATCAGGAAGACGGACGAATCGCCCCAAGTCTTCGTAAAGGCATCGTCAGCCAGAAGTACCAGCGTATCCCCTTCCTGCAAGCGCACCTCGCCCAGATTGTCGGTAATCACCTGTCCGTTCTGGCGGATTTCCTTCACCTCCGCACCATAGCGGCGCTTGAAGTCAAACGTCTTCAGCTTGCGTTTCAAGCCCGGGAAGCGGGAAGCCAAGACTACTTCCACCACATGACGCCCCGTGTCTTCTGCCGTCTCGCTCTCTTCCTCCTCAAAATTGTCCGGACGCTCGGCCGGAAGCAGTTTCTTGGAAGTCAAAATGATAAAGGCCAAGCCCGCCACCGTGATGGGGATGCCGATATAGGCCAGATCAAACATCTTCAACCCCTCCATCCCCTTGTCAATCATCATGCCGTGCACCACGAGGTTGGTAGACGTGCCTATCAGCGTGCACAGGCCACCCAGTATCGTGGCGTAGGACAGCGGTATCAGGAACTTTGTGCAGGACAAGCCTACCCGCTTCGACCAGTTCTTCAAGATGGGAGCAAAGATGACCACCACCGGCGTATTGTTGAGGAAGGCAGAAAAAGCACTTACGATGGGCAGAATGCGCAACTGCGCTTTGGTGACGGAAGTGCCCTTCTCCGGCAAGAGCTTTTTGACCACGGCACTCAATGCCCCGCTCTGCCGGATGCCCTCGCTGACCAGGAACAACAAAGCCACGGTGATCATGCCCCGGTTGCTGAATCCGGCCACCATCTGCTTGGGCGTGATGATGCCCGCCACCATGAACAACACTACCAAGCTCAGCAACACGATGCCCGGACGCATCTTGTCGAGTATCAAGGCGGCTACCATGCCTACCAATCCTAATAATACAAGTACAATCTCAAAAGTCATCATCCAGTCTTCATTTATGTCCGACATGCTTCGGCTCTACAATGAACCATGGATTCAGCAAGTCTTCCTTATTATAACTCAATGGTATATCCATTCCTGCCCGATAGACCTCCATACCAGCTGCACGCGCAATGGCATGTCCTGCAGCCGTGTCCCACTCCATTGTTGGGGCAAAACGCGGATAAACATCTGCTACACCTTCGGCCACCAGGCATATCTTGATGGAACTTCCACTCGAAATCAGTTCTATATTCGGATGAATAGCTCTAGCTTCTTCAACAAACTTTTCCGTTTCGGGCGTAGAATGCGAACGTGAAGCGACAATCACATATTTATCATGTTCCGCTTCAATCGGCAAACGAACAGCCTTTGCAATCAATTCCTTCAATGAAGCATCTCCACGCGATGTCACATCCGTCAATTTATAAGCGCCCAATCCTTCCATGGCAAAATAAAGAATATGCTTCACCGGCAAGTAAATAACTCCCATGCGAGGAATGGAATCCTGAACAAAAGCGATATTAACAGTAAATTCACCATTACGTTTAATAAATTCCTTTGTACCGTCCAACGGATCAACAATCCATAACTCTTTCCACGACTTACGTTCCTCATAGGACTTCGATTTACCCTCTTCGCTCAAGACAGGGAACGGAGTATCGGCCAACAACCGACAAATGACCTCATGAGCCGCGCGGTCGGCAATAGTCAACGGCGAATTATCCGCTTTCTTTTCTACCTGAAAATCAGAATTCGGATCATTATAAATGGAAAGAATTTTCTCACCTGCCGCCAAAGCAGCATCAATAGCCTTTAATATATATTGTTGATCCATACCATTTTTATTAAAGATACAATATAAGGTTACAAAGGTAGAAACTTTTCTACTCGAAAAAGTTTTCCATTCTACTTTATAACTTCTTTTAAACCAAATTTACGTTCACAAGAATAAAAAAGGCAGCCGCCCTATAGCGTGCCGCCTTTATATTCACATGAAACAAAACAATCGTTCATTTCTAATCCAGCCATCAATTGATGCGATAAAGCAACCAAGCACCTTGAAAATCGTTACGATTAGGATACTTTGCTTTGAAGGCATCACGAGCGGCAGCTGCAGAATCTCTGTCGTGATATGTAGCCACAATCACACGATACATAGAATTATCTGCATTGAAAGCAACAGAAGCACTATATCCTTCTTTATCCAAGAAAGCTTTCAAATTTTCTGCATTGGCTTTCACTGAAAAACTACCTGCTACGACATTGTAATCTTTCAAGCCTGTACCAGACACAACCGTCACCTTTTCCTGACGTACACCAACTTGAGTACTTTCAACTACCTTTGGAGCTTCAACAGGTGCACTAACGACAGGACTCTCTTCAACTGTAGCTGTTTCTGTCGGTTGCGGAGCTTCTGCCAACTCTTGTTTCTTCGCATTTTCATATGCCTTTTTGTAAGCACTTTCGTTCGACTTACAAGAAGAGAATGCCAGTGCTACACAGACACCCATTCCTAATACTGCTAATTTTTTCATTTTCTTTATCATTTAAGTTTTTAAATAAGTTCGTTCAATAATTACGAAAAACGTATATCGTATCGTTATAGTTCAAACGTATCTTCTTGGAGGTCAATTCATCCACTTTAAATGTACGGACACCGCCTTCCCATCCAAACCATTTCTTGTAGGTAGGATCGTCAACAGCAGGTTCCCATAAAGTAATAGTAATCTTATCATCCTCCTCCTTATAATAACCATACATAGAACGATAATTACCATCTTCGCCCATATAATAACTCAGGAAAGAGCCTTTCTGAAAGCCATAAAAGACACTGTCAACCTTTTCAACACTTCCATCAGGATACTGATATTCACGCAATTGCCATTTCCCTACCCAAGGAGAATCTCCACCATTCATGCAAGAAAGGCAACAGACCATCATGACAATCAATAGCAAGACGTTCATGCCTCTAACCAAAGCTCTCATATCTACACCTTAAAATTTAGGAGACAAAAGTACACCTAAGCAATTATCTGACGCCACACAAGACCGTTAAATTTCCCTAAATCGGAGAATATAAGTAGAAATCCTGAAAAAAACATCACCGAAAGAGATGGATATTAGAAGATATTGGCTAGTTTTGCAAGTAAACCATAAAAAATAAATATTATGAAAGGATTAAATGTATTAGCCGCTTTTTTAGGTGGAGCCGCTGTCGGCGCAACCTTAGGTATTCTTTTTGCCCCTGAAAAAGGAGAAGATACTCGTGCAAAAATCGCAGACATCCTGCGCAAGAAAGGCATTCGACTCAGCCGAAACGAAATGGAAAATTTGGTAGACGAAATCGCTGCAGAAATCAAAAATGAAGCAGACGAATAAACAGCCAAAGTAAAAACCGTATAAAACAGAGCTACCATGTTCCCCAATGATAAAAGCATAGAAACATTACAACAGCTTTTCATTGAAGTCAAAAAATATCTAGCACTTCAGAAAAGATATACCCAACTAGAGATAGCAGAAAAACTAACAATTCTGCTATCTACTTTAATTTTGGTGCTGATTATCATTATCCTTAGCATGGTAGCCCTGTTTTATCTATCTTTCACACTAGCCTATCTGCTAGCCCATCTAGTTGGAAGTATCGTAACAAGTTTTGCTCTAATTACATGCGTCATCCTCATTCTGATAGCAGCTGTTTACCTTTTGCGCAAAAAACTCATCATCAACCCAATGGCCAAATTTATCGCAAACTTGTTTATTGAAGGCCCTGTAAAAAAAGACGAGCAATATGGACAATAACAAACTACAAATAACCACATTGGATGACATCCGGGTCCTGAGGAAACAAGCTTTAGTAGATGTACAGCAACAAAAGAAAGCCCTTGGTACCACTGCCCGAAAACTGATTGCCCCTCTTGCACCTACAGTAAACAAAGGGAACTCTATCATGAAAGCTTTCAATACAGGAATGGCCCTATTCGATGGCTTCATGTTGGGCATAAAATTAATTCGAAAATTTCACAGAGCCATTAGAAAATAAAAAAACAGCGCTACATTCATTGAAATGCAGCGCTATCTTCATCACAAAACAGTGTTTTATCAAACGTAAGCTTCTAATAGCTTCACCTTTCCTTCAGGAATGATATTGACCGATTGGGTTGTAGCAGGGAACAATACCGTTTCACCCGCACGTAAAGTGATCTCATTTTGAGCATCGTCCACCATACGGCACTCTCCTTCAATGCAGACAAATATTACAAAAGAATCCAACTCTGAATAGTCACATGTAATATCCTCCGTCATATCGTATAAAGAAACAGAGAAATAGGGGGTAGTCAATATTTCTACAGGTTCATTAGGCACAGCCTCATACTCCGTTCTAAAATCATCTTGTACATCTGAGAAATTGATGGCATCCATCGCTTGGCCGATATGCAACTCACGAAGCTTTCCATCCTTATCTCTACGATTATAATCGTAAATACGATATGTCACATCAGACGACTGCTGCACTTCTACCACAAAGGCACCTGCCCCAATACCATGTACACGGCCAGCAGGTACATAGAACACATCACCCGGCCGAATAACACATGTCTGAAGTACCTCGTCAAATGTACCATTATGTACACGTTCTTTATATTCTTTTGGAGTGATCTGCTTGGAGAAACCCGATATCAAAGTGGCTCCTTCATCGGCAGAAACCACATACCACATTTCATTTTTACCAAAACTGTTATGACGTTTTTTGGCCAACTCATCGCCTGGATGAACTTGAATAGACAATTTTTGCCGCGCATCAATAAACTTAACCAGCAGAGGGAATTGATTGCCAAAACGTGCATAATTCGACTCACCAACCAATTCTTCCCGATACTTACGTACCATTTCGGGCAACGTTAGCCCTTTGTCTGCGCCATTAGCCACAACAGATTCGCTGCCTTCTACAGCTGATACTTCCCAACTTTCACCCACATTGGGCAAGTTTTCATTCAAATGTTTAAAAGGGATAATCTTATCGCCTCCCCAAAGCGTCTGCTTCAAGACAGGCTCAAATTTCAGAGGGTACATCAAATGTTCTATTAAATATTTTTCAAAATAGTATAAATTGTTTTTCTTCTTTAGTATCAATTTCCCTGCCAAGCCAGCAAGTTCTTCTACATCTTCTTCAAGACTTCAACTCACAAATTGTCTTGACCAAAGCTTGAATATGGCGACAAACATACAAAAAATTATTTGTTATTGCTTGGGAGAACAAAAGAAAATCTGTTTATTTGCAAGAAATTTAATGAATACCATGATATGACAGCATCTAATATTTATGAAAGTAACCGTTCCTGTTTGGACAGGAAAAACTTTCAAAAAGAAATAGGCGGCAAAAAGACCGACCTTTACATTCTGAGAAACAGCCAAGGAATGGAAGTAACAGTGACGAACTACGGATGTGCAATCCTTTCCATTATGGTGCCCGACAAGGCTGGAGAGTATGCCAACGTAATCCTAGGGCATGATAGCATAGACCACGTCATTAACAGCCCCGAACCATTTCTTAATACGACAATCGGACGATATGGCAATCGAATAGCCAAAGGACATTTCACCCTCTACGGTGAAGAGCATCAGCTTGCTATCAACAACGGCCCTAATTCTTTGCACGGCGGACCGACTGGTTTCCATACCAAAGTATGGGATGCCGTACAACCCAATCCGACAACCGTGATTTTCAACTACACATCAGCCGATGGAGAAGAAGGTTTCCCCGGCAATTTGGAGGTTGAAATGACCTATCGCCTTGAAGAAGACATTAACGCGCTGGTGATCGAATATCGCGCAACAACCGATAAAGCGACTGTTGTCAACCTGACGAACCATGGTTTTTTCAACCTGTCAGGAATTGCTTCACCAACTCCTACCGTGCTAAATCATTCTATCAGTATCAATGCAAATTTCTACGTTCCTATTGATGAAGTCTCTATCCCAACTGGAGAAATACTGAAAGTGGAAGGCACTCCTATGGATTTCCGTACGCCACACACCATTGGTGAACGAATAGATGAACCATTCCAACAACTGATCAACGGAGCCGGATACGACCATTGCTATGTACTGAATAAGACAGAAGCAGGAGAATTGAGCCAAGCTGCTACATACACCGACCCAGCCAGTGGACGCATGATGGAAGTATTTACTACAGAAAACGGCATCCAACTATACACTGGTAACTGGCTTAACGGATTTACAGGAGCACATGGCGCTACCTATCCAGCCAGAAGTGCTGTATGCTTCGAAGCCCAATGTTTTCCTGACACTCCTAACAAACCTCACTTTCCGTCGGCAGTCCTACTTCCAGGCGATGAGTACCAGCAAGTAACTATCTACAAATTTAGCGTTACAGAACAATAATTAACACAATTAATAATCTCTTTTATAAAAAGAAAAAACCATGACACAACAAAAGAATGGTAACATTATCGCCATCATAACCATGATTTTCCTTTTTGGTATGATTGCATTCGTTACGAATCTCGCTGCCCCAATGGGGATTGTATTGAAAAATCAATTTTCAGTTTCCAACGCACTTGGTATGTTAGGGAACTTGGGAAACTTCATTGCTTATGCCGTAATGGGTATTCCCAGTGGTATTTTATTAACCAAAGTCGGATACAAAAAGACAGCCCTTATCGCTGTAGCCATTGGATTCATTGGTGTAGGAGTACAGTATCTTTCAGGCCACGCCAGTCCTTCATCAGCTTTTGCTGTATATCTGTGCGGTGCTTTTATCTCAGGTTTTTCCATGTGTCTGCTCAATACTGTGGTCAACCCAATGTTGAACAAGCTAGGTGGTGAAGGCAACAAAGGTAACCAGCTGATCCAAGTAGGTGGTTCGTTTAACTCCGTAATGGCTACCATTACCCCGATGTTTGTAGGTATCCTTATTGCAGGCTCTGTTGAGAAAGCTACCATTTCACAAATTTTCCCTGTGATGTATACTGCCATGGCCGTATTTGCCTTTGCTTTTTTCGTGCTTTTGTTTGTCAACATCCCCGAACCCAGCCAAACCAAATCATCAGAATCTATCGGTACATTAATGAAGGGTGCATTGAAATTCCGCCACTTTGTATTGGGTGCCATTGCAATCTTTGTTTATGTAGGTGTTGAAGTAGGCGTACCAGGAACATTGAACCTCTTCCTGACCGACCCTATCGAGAAGGGTGGTGCAGGAATTTCGTCCACGATTTCTGGTTTTGTAGTAGGAACATATTGGTTGCTGATGCTGGTAGGCCGTCTGGCTGGTGCATCATTAGGAGCCAGAATCTCAAGCCGTACAATGATGATTTTCACCTCCGGTTTAGGCCTAATTCTAGTATTACTGGCCATTTTCTCTTCGACCAGCACATTGGTCAATCTGCCCGTATTGCAACAGAGTGCTACAGGAGGCTTGTCTTTCGGAATGGCTGAAGTGCCCGTCAACGCCATGTATCTGGTATTAGTAGGTATCTGTACTTCTATCATGTGGGGTGGCATCTTCAATTTGGCCGTTGAAGGCTTAGGCAAATACTTGGCAGCGGCCTCTGGCTTATTTATGGTATTGGTATGCGGCGGTGGCATTCTTCCTGTTATTCAGGGATGGTTGGCCGACGTTGCCGGATTTATGAACAGCTACTGGGTCATCATTATCGCACTGGCCTATCTGCTCTATTATGGTCTTGTAGGTTGCAAAAACGTCAACAAGGATATCCCTGTTGATTAAGCAGACATTAAAAAGGAAAAGATTACAGGTAATTTTTATTATTCACCTAATAAATTATAAGTATCATGGATATAGAACACGTAAGAAGTCGTTTCATCAAACATTTTGACGGAACAACAGGAGCTGTATATGCATCTCCGGGTCGTATCAACCTTATTGGTGAACACACCGACTATAACGGTGGATTTGTATTCCCCGGAGCCATTGACAAAGGCATGATAGCCGAAATCAAACCAAACGGAACCAACATTGTAAAGGCCTATTCCATCGACCTGAAGGACTATGTAGAATTCGGCCTTAATGAAGAAGATGCTCCTCGCGCCAGCTGGGCTCGTTATATCTTCGGTGTATGCCGCGAAATGATCAAACGTGGTGTAGAAGTAAAGGGATTCAATACAGCTTTCGCAGGCGATGTTCCCCTTGGTGCCGGAATGTCTTCTTCTGCAGCTTTAGAAAGTACGTATGCATATGCACTGAACGATCTTTTCGGCGATAACAAGATTGATAAATTCGAACTCGCTAAGGTTGGCCAAGCTACTGAACATAATTATTGCGGCGTAAACTGCGGCATCATGGACCAGTTTGCTTCCGTATTCGGCAAGAAAGGAAGCCTCATCCGTTTGGATTGCCGTTCGCTGGAATACCAGTATTTCCCATTCGACCCGAAAGGATATCGCCTCGTATTGGTTGACTCCGTTGTAAAACACGAATTGGCATCCTCGGCTTACAACAAACGCCGCCAAAGCTGCGAAGCTGTTGTAGCAGCTGTACAGAAGAATCATCCACACGTAGAGTACCTGCGCGACTGCAACATGGAAATGCTGAACGAAGTGAAAGCTGACGTAACAGAAGAAGACTACAAACGTGCAGAATATGTCATCGAAGAAATCCAACGCGTACTTGATGTTTGCGATGCTTTGGAGAAAGGCGACTATGAAACTGTAGGTCAGAAGATGTACGAAACGCATCACGGCATGAGCAAGCTGTACGAAGTGAGCTGCGAAGAATTGGACTTCCTAAACGATCTTGCTTTCGATTGCGGTGTGACAGGTTCACGCGTAATGGGCGGCGGTTTCGGTGGATGTACTATCAATCTGGTGAAGGACGAACTGTACAGCACTTTTATTGAAAAAGCAAAAGAAGAATTTAAGAACAAGTTCGGCAGAAGCCCCAAGATCTATGATGTAGTCATCAGCGACGGCGCACGCCGATTGGAATAACCAGATTTCATCACGCATAAGTATCTGATCCCCTTCCCCACGCTAATGTCTGGAGAAGGGGATTTTCCATATTTACATCCCACATAGTAAAAAAGACAGGCAGGAACGATGGATATTCACACATAAAAGCCTATCTTTGTCCGTACGAAAAAGATAATCCTTTAAACTGTTTAAACATGAACGACAACAAGCTAATGAACCGCGCGGCAGACAATATCCGCATCCTTGCCGCCTCGATGGTTGAGAAAGCCAAGTCCGGACATCCCGGCGGCGCAATGGGCGGTGCCGACTTTGTGAACGTATTGTTTTCCGAATTTCTGATATACGATCCCGAAAAACCCGCATGGGAAGGACGCGACCGCTTCTTCCTCGATCCAGGGCATATGTCGCCCATGCTCTACTCGCAACTGGCCTTGACGGGCAAGTTTACAATCGACGAACTGAAAGAATTCCGCCAATGGGGAAGCCCTACACCGGGACACCCTGAACGCGACGTTATGCGCGGCATCGAAAACACATCAGGCCCGCTGGGACAGGGACACACGTTTGCCGTAGGAGCTGCCATCGCAGCCAAATTCCTGAAAGCACGCTTCGGCGAGGTAATGAATCAGACAATTTATGCCTACATCTCCGACGGTGGTGTACAGGAAGAAATCTCGCAGGGTAGCGGACGCATCGCCGGAACGCTGGGACTGGACAACCTCATTATGTTCTACGACGCCAATGACATCCAGCTGTCTACCACAACTAAAGAAGTAACCACGGAAGATACTGCCAAAAAATACGAAGCCTGGGGATGGAAAGTCATCTGCATTGACGGAAACAACCCTGACGAAATCCGCAAGGCACTAATTGAAGCAAAAGCTGAGAACGAACGCCCCACCCTCATCATCGGGCACACCGTCATGGGCAAAGGAGCCCGCAAGGCCGACGGAAGCAGCTACGAAGCTAACTGTGCTACCCACGGCGCTCCCCTCGGCGGCGATGCTTACGTAAACACCATCAAGAACCTGGGCGGTGATCCTGAAAATCCATTTGTCATCTTTCCCGAAGTAGCCGAGCTCTATGCACGCCGCACCGAAGAGCTACGTAAGATCGTAGCCGAGCGCCACGCAGCCCAAGCCGAATGGGCCAAAGCTAATCCCGAGCTGGCCGCCAAACTGGAGCAATTCTTCGCAGGCAAAGCGCCGCAAGTAGACTGGGCCGCCATCACCCAAAAGCCTGACGCTGCCACGCGCGCTGCATCGGCTACCGTGCTGAGTGCACTGGCCACACAGGTAGAAAACATGGTTGTAGCTTCCGCCGACCTCTCCAACTCCGACAAGACCGACGGCTTCCTGAAGAAAACCCACGCCTTCCAAAAAGGCGACTTCAGCGGCGCCTTCTTCCAAGCAGGTGTATCCGAACTGACGATGGCCTGCTGCTGCATCGGCATGGCCCTGCACGGCGGCGTCATCCCCGCATGCGGTACGTTCTTCGTCTTCTCCGACTATATGAAACCTGCCGTGCGCATGGCTGCCCTGATGGAAGTGCCCATCAAATTCATTTGGACACACGACGCCTTCCGCGTAGGTGAAGACGGGCCGACGCACGAACCCGTAGAACAGGAAGCTCAGATCCGCCTGATGGAAAAACTGAAAAACCACAAGGGACACAACTCCATGCTGGTGCTCCGTCCCGCTGATGTCGAAGAGACCACCGAGGCCTGGCGACTGGCCATGGAGAATACCGCCACGCCGACGGCACTCATCCTCTCGCGCCAGAACATCGCGAACCTGCCCGCCGGAAACGACTACACGCAGACGGCACGCGGCGCCTACATCGTGGCCGGCTCCGACGCCGACGCCGACGTGGTGCTCGTAGCCTCCGGTTCCGAAGTCTCCACCCTCGTGGCCGGTGCCGAGCTGCTCCGCCGCGACGGCGTGAAGGTGCGCATCGTCTCCGCACCCTCCGAAGGTCTCTTCCGCAGCCAGGACAAAGAATATCAGGAGAACATCATCCCCGCCGGAGCCAAAGTCTTCGGTCTGACAGCCGGCCTGCCCGTCACCCTAGAAGGCCTCGTGGGAGCCAACGGAAAAGTCTGGGGCCTGCCCTCGTTCGGCTACTCCGCCCCCTACAAAGTGCTCGACGAGAAACTGGGCTTCACCGCCGACAACGTTTACAAACAAGTGAAAGAAATGATCTGAAACGACATGAAGACAATAGGTTTAGCATCCGACCACGCAGGCTTCGAGCTGAAGCAGTACGTCAAGCAATGGCTCGACGCACGCGGCTGGTCCTACAAGGACTTCGGCACCTACACCGCCGAAAGCTGCGACTATCCCGACTTTGCCCACCCCCTGGCCCTGGCCGTCGAGGCGGGCGAATGCTACCCCGGCATCGCCATCTGCGGCAGCGGCGAAGGCATCGGCATCACCCTGAACAAGCATCAGGGCATCCGGGCCGCCCTTTGCTGGATACCCGAGATTGCCCATCTGGCACGCCAGCACAACGACGCCAACGTGCTCGTCATGCCCGGCCGCTTCATCACCTGCGAGGAAGCCGACCGTATCATGACCGAGTTCTTCGCCACCGACTTCGAAGGCGGACGCCATCAGCGGCGGATTGACAAAATCCCGGTAAAAGGCTGACGGAAGATTTCCGAATTCAGATTTCTGATTTCAAACAAGACCTGCGCGGACCGACGCACGGAGAAAACCGATGTTCCCCACCGGTGCTCCCGCGTCCGTCCGCGCTTCTTTTTCGTCCGACGGAAACGCCCCGCCGCAAAACGGGAAAACGCCCTGCACGCTGCAGGAAGCTTTCGCTGTTCGCGATTCCGTCCTGCACGCTGCGGGAAGCTTTCGCAGTTCGCGATTCCGCCCTGCACGCTGCGGGAAGCTTTCGCAGTTCGCGATTCCGTCCTGCACGCTGCAGGAAGCTTTCGCAGTTCGCGATTCCGTCCTGCACGCTGCAGGAAGCTTTCGCAGTTCGCGATTCCGCCCTGCACGCTGCAGGAAGCTTTCGCAGTTCGCGATTCCGCCCTGCACGCTGCGGGAAGCTTTCCAGCTCCGGGAAAAGCACCGCGGCAAACGGTTTGTCAAAAACTGCACCCTTTCCGTCAAAAAATCGCCCTGCGCATCGGCCGCGGATGCCTATCTTTGCACAGAAACAAACCGTAACATCCGAAAGACCATGAAAAGAAACCTACTCTGCGCCGGCCTGCTGCTCTGCTCCGCCCTTGCAGCCGCCGGACCGGTCGACTTCGACAAAGCCTTCGAAGCCTGCACCGAAATCGAGAAACAAATCGAACGTCCCACCTTCGCCGACCGAAGCTACCTCATCACCGACTTCGGCGCTCGTCCCGGCACGCCCGATGCCCCTTGCCACGAAGCCATCAACCGTGCCATCACGACGTGCAGCCTGGAAGGCGGCGGCACGGTGGTCGTCCCCGCCGACACATTCTACACCGGCCCGCTGACGCTGAAGAGCAACGTCCGCCTGCACGTGTCCGAGGGTGCCGTTCTGCGCTTCTCCACCGACCAAAGCCTCTACTTCCCCGCCGTCCTGACACGCTGGGAAGGCATCGACTGCTACAACGCCCATCCCCTCATCTACGCCTACGGCGAGACGAACATCGCCATCACCGGCAAGGGCGTCATCGACGGCCAGGGATCGATGGACGCGTGGTGGCCCATGTGCGGCGCAGCCAAGTACGGCTGGCAGGAAGCCCATGTGCGGCGCAGCCAAGTACGGCTGGCAGGAAGGCATGACGGCCCAGCGCAACGGCGGCCGCGACCGCCTGCTGATGTACGGCGAGACGTCGGCCCCTGTCTACCGGCGCGTCATGACGCCCGACGACGGTCTGCGCCCGCAGCTCATCAATCTCTACGCCTGCCGCCGGGTGCTCATCGAAGACGTCACGCTGCTCAACTCTCCCTTTTGGGTCATCCATCCCCTGTTCTGCGAAAGCCTGACGGTGAAAGGCGTCCACGTCTACAACCGCGGTCCCAATGGCGACGGCTGCGACCCCGAGTCGTGCAAGAATGTGCTCATCGAAGACTGCACCTTCGACACGGGCGACGACTGCATCGCCATCAAGTCCGGCCGCAATCAGGACGGACGTCGCTGGAACATCCCCAGCGAGAACATCATCGTGCGCAACTGCCTGATGAAGAACGGCCACGGAGGCGTGGTGATAGGCAGCGAAATCTCCGGCGGCTACCGCAACCTCTACGTCGAGAACTGCCGCATGGACAGCCCTGATCTGGATCGCGTCATCCGCATCAAGACCAGCACCTGCCGCGGCGGGGTGATTGAAAACATCTTCGTGCGCAACATCACCGTCGGCCAGTGCCGCGAAGCCGTGCTGCGCATCAACCTGCAATACGAAAACCGCGAACGTTGCCAGCGAGGCTACGACCCCGTCGTACGCAACGTCCACCTGAAAAACGTCACCTGCCAAAAAAGCGAACTGGGCGTACTCATCATCGGCTTGGACGACGACAGCCACGTCAGCAACGTCAGCGTGGAAGACTGCCGCTTCGACAACGTCAGCCGCGGCGGTAACGATATCCGCGGCGCCCATGACGTAACGTTCCGAAATCTCTACATCAACGGACAACTTGTCAAGTAAACATCACCGTTATAGACAGGCTACGCCCGAAGCTCCGACAGAATGACAACATCGTCGGACTTCGGGCGTCTTTTTTTCCATCAGTTTTTTACATTTTTATGTCCGAAGATGCAACATGTCCGAGATAAAAAGCTATCTTTGTACGTCCAAAAGCGATTGAATATGGAGAAACTAGATACCATAAAAGAACTCATCAGCCGGGGAGAAACGGAACTAGCCATCAAAGAACTGGACCTCTTCCTTCAGACCTCTGCTGAACACCGGGACCAAGCCTACTACCTCTGCGGAAATGCCTGGCGCAAACAGGGAAACTGGCAGCAGGCGCTGAACAACTACCGTCGCGCGATGGACATCAATCCCGACAGTCCCGCCAAAAACGCCTACGCGATGGTGATGGACATCCTGAACTTCTACAACAAAGACATGTATAATCAATAATAAAACCAAGAGGAACGTATATTATGGCAAAAATCAAAGGAGCAATCGTAGTGGACACCGAGCGCTGCAAAGGATGCAACCTCTGTGTCGTGGCCTGTCCCCTCCACGTGATAGCCCTCACCAAGGAGGTGAATATCAAAGGATATAATTACGCACACCAGATACTGGAGGATACCTGCAACGGCTGCGCATCCTGCGCCACCGTCTGCCCCGACGGCTGTATCTCGGTCTATAAAGTCAAAGTCGAATAAGAAAACAAGTAAGCAATATGGCAGAAGAAGTAGTATTAATGAAAGGTAACGAAGCCATCGCCCACGCCGCCATCCGCTGCGGAGCCGACGGATACTTCGGTTACCCGATTACTCCCCAATCGGAAGTATTGGAAACTCTGGCCGAGCTGAAGCCTTGGGAAACCACCGGCATGGTGGTGCTGCAGGCCGAAAGCGAAGTGGCCGCAATCAATATGGTGTACGGCGGTGCCGGAAGCGGAAAGATGGTGATGACCTCTTCGTCCAGCCCCGGTGTCAGCCTGAAACAGGAAGGCATCTCCTATCTGGCCGGTGCTGAACTGCCCTGCCTCATCGTGAACGTCATGCGCGGAGGTCCCGGCTTGGGAACCATCCAACCCAGCCAGGCCGACTATTTCCAAACCGTAAAAGGTGGCGGACACGGTGACTACCGCCTCATCGCCTTGGCTCCGGCCTCTGTACAGGAAATGGCCGACTTCGTTGGCCTTGCCTTCGAACTGGCCTTCAAATACCGCAATCCGGCCATCATCCTGGCCGACGGCGTCATCGGACAGATGATGGAGAAAGTGGTGCTCCCGCCCGCCAAACCGCGCCGCACCGACGCAGAAGTCATCGCCCAATGCCCTTGGGCCACTACCGGCAAGGCAAAAGGACGCAAGCCCAACATCATCACCTCGCTCGAACTGAAGCCCGAAGAAATGGAGAAGAACAACATCCGCTTCCAAGCAAAATACCGCCAGATAGAGGAGAACGAAGTTCGTTTCGAAGAAATCAACTGCAAAGACGCCGACTATCTCATCGTAGCCTTCGGCTCCATGGCCCGTATCGGACAGAAAGCAATGGAACTGGCCCGCGAAGAAGGCATCAAGGTCGGCATCCTGCGTCCTATCACCCTTTGGCCCTTCCCAACCAAAGCTATTGCTGCATACGCAGAAAAAGTGAAAGGTATGCTGGTGACTGAATTGAACGCTGGACAGATGATCGAAGATGTCCGTCTGGCCGTCAACGGCAAGGTACGTGTCGAACACTTCGGCCGTCTAGGAGGTATCGTCCCCGATCCCGACGAAATCGTGGCTGCCCTGAAAGAAAAGATTATCATCAATGAATAATGTATTCGACTGATGGAAACGGATAAAATAAGAAACGTACTGAACATCATCTTCCTCGTGCTGGCCGTAGCCGCCGTCGCCACCTATTTTCTAGTGGACGACTTCATGACCTTTGTCTACGTCTGTGCGGCCGCCATCTTCTTCAAGGTGATGGAGTTCTTCATACGATTTAGCAACAGATAAGGAGGAGCAATTATGACAAAAGAAGATATCATCAAACCCGAAAACCTGGTTTACAAAAAACCGACGCTGATGAACGACAACCCGATGCACTACTGTCCGGGATGCAGCCACGGCGTGGTACACAAGCTCATTGCCGAAGTCATCGAAGAAATGGGCATGGAAGACAAAGCTATCGGCATCTCGCCCGTAGGCTGCGCCGTCTTCATCTACAACTATCTGGACATCGATTGGCAGGAAGCCGCCCACGGACGTGCACCCGCTTTGGCTACCGCCATCAAGCGCCTTTGGCCGGACCGCCTTGTCTTCACCTATCAGGGCGACGGTGACTTGGCCTGCATCGGTACGGCGGAAACCATCCATGCTTTGAACCGTGGTGAAAATATCACTATTATTTTCATCAACAATGCCATTTATGGAATGACCGGCGGACAAATGGCCCCCACCACACTGGTAGGCATGAAGACCGCCACTTGTCCTTACGGCCGCGATGTACATTTGCATGGTTACCCATTAAAGATGGCCGACATTGCTGCACAACTAGAAGGTACTGCCTATGTCACCCGGCAAAGCGTACAATCTGTTCCTGCCATCCGCAAGGCCAAGAAAGCCATCCGTAAAGCCTTCGAGAACTCTATGGCAGGCAAAGGCAGCAATCTGGTAGAAATTGTTTCCACTTGTAATTCAGGCTGGAAAATGACACCCGCTGCAGCCAACAAATGGATGGAAGAAAACATGTTCCCCTTCTATCCCCTTGGCGATTTAAAAGATAAATAACCTCTAAGCACATTTATTCTTATGAAAGAAGAAATCATTATAGCAGGCTTCGGCGGACAAGGCGTACTGTCCATGGGAAAGATTCTGGCCTATTCCGGACTGATGGAGGGCAAGGAAGTCACTTGGATGCCCGCCTATGGTCCCGAACAACGAGGCGGTACGGCCAATGTGACTGTCATCGTCAGCGATGAAAAAATATCATCTCCTATCCTCAGTAAGTACGATGCTGCCATCATTCTCAACCAGCCTTCGCTGGAGAAATTTGAAAGCAAAGTAAAACCTGGTGGCGTACTCATCTATGACGGTTATGGTATCATCAATCCACCCACACGTAAAGACATTCACGTCTATCGTATCGATGCCATGGATGCAGCTAACGAGATGAACAATGCTAAGGCATTCAACATGATCGTATTGGGCGGCCTCCTCAAAATCAAACCCATGGTTACATTGGAGAATGTTATCAAAGGACTGAAAAAAACACTGCCAGAACGCCATCATCACTTGATTCCGATGAATGAGGAAGCTATCAAGAGGGGAATGGAACTGATTAAAGAAGTCTAAGATTACCAAGCACGGACGGTACAGAATTGAAAGACATCCCAATTCTGTCACCGTCCGTACCTGTTTATCCACCAGCTATGCCTATTCTCTCCTACTCTATTTCCGAAACAACTCCCTATATCAACTGGATCTACTTTTTTCATGCCTGGGGATTCCAACCAAAGTTCGCCACGATTGCAGATATACATGGTTGCGATTCCTGCCGTGCTCTGTGGCTGGCCCGTTTTCCTGAAACAGATCGAGCCAAAGCTGCTGAAGCCATGCAACTTTTTAAAGAGGCGCAACGCATGCTCGTCCGGCTGGAAAACGAACTTACTTGCAAATGTATCTATCGCCTATGCTGTGCCAACGCCGATGGAGACAATCTGCTTCTAGATGGAATGCTCTTCCCTTTACTACGGCAACAATCCACAACAGCCAATAAAGAATTCTATCTCTGTCTAAGTGACTTCGTACGCCCTCTTTCATCAGGAAAGACCGATACAGTAGGCGTATTTGCAGCCACAGTAACAGGAAACACAGACTCTCTCTACACCGACGATCCTTATCAACACTTGCTAGTACAGACACTTGCCGACCGCCTGGCCGAAGCCGCAACAGAAAAAATGCACGAATATATACGCAAAAACGTCTGGGGCTATGCTCCTAACGAAACTCTGTCCATAGCCGAACTCCTACAAGAAAAGTTTCAAGGTATACGCCCCGCCGTTGGTTATCCCTCGCTGCCTGACCAGTCTGTCAACTTCCTCATCGACCAGTTGCTCAACCTAGAACAAATCGGCATCACGCTCACCACAAATGGTGCCATGCATCCCCATGCTTCTGTCAGCGGACTGATGCTGGCTCATCCAGCAGCCCGCTACTTCTCCGTAGGCCATATCGACCAAGAGCAGCTAGAAGATTATGCACGTCGACGAGGAATGCCAATAGAACAGATGAGAAAATTTTTATCGTCCAATCTGGAATGATGTGATTTTCTATCCCAGCAGACGACCAATATCATAAAAAGCCACCCCACAAGAGTTATGGATAAAACAGAACAAGAGTTTGTTGCTCTGATCAAAGAATATGAACGCGTCATCTATAAAGTGTGCTATTTATATGCCACTCCCAACGCGCCACTCAACGATCTGTATCAAGAGGTGGTACTGAACTTATGGAAAGCTTTTCCTAAGTTCCGTCGTGAATGCAAACTATCCACATGGATCTACCGTATCTCGCTAAACACGTGCATCAGCTTTATGCGAAAAGAGAAAAACATTCCCGAAATCGTGTCGCTGACACCTGCCGAAGCAGACCGCAGTGAAGAATGGGACGAGACGCAGGCTATGTTGCGACAACTGTATCGCATGATCAATCGGCTGGGACAATTGGAGAAATCCATTATCCTACTTTATCTTGAAGAAAAGAGTTACGAAGAAATCAGTGAGATTACCGGACTGACCGTAACGAACGTAGCTACAAAACTGAATCGCATCAAGGAGAAACTGAGAAAAATGAAGAAGGAGGAATGATATGGAACTGGAGGAATTGAAGAAATCATGGCAGACGTTGGACAAGCATCTGCAAAACCAGGATATTACCACTGAAGAACGAGTGACAGAACTCATTGCCTGCTACAAACATAAAGCAGAACGAAAGCTGGGCAATCTCATGAGTCTGCAACGAATTTCGCTCTGTATCGGTCTGTTCATCCTGATAGCTATTGGAACCATCTGCCTGCTGCTTCCTTCGTTAATTGACAATACAGACACACGTACCAAACTACAAGTCGTGCTTATTTTTCTAGCTGTGACACTAATAGCAGGTGGTAGCTGGGACTGGCGCACCTACCGCTATATGCAACAGACGCGTGTCGATCTGCTGCCTATTGCTGAAGTGAGCCGACGTATCGTCAAGTTGCGTCTGTGGACACGCCAGGAAGTAGCTGCCATCAGCCTTTGGGTACTGCTCTTCGGAGGTATCTATTATTGGGCCATGGAGTTCTATCACCTGCCGACCCTCATACAAGCAGTCATCATCGGCGTCTTCATACTGTTTGAAGCCACTGTCATTTGGCTGCTCTACCAGCACCTCATCTACAAGAACTTGAACCAAATCAAAAAAGACATTGAAGACTTGAAAGACATATGCATCGAATCACATTAATCTTACTTCTTGCTTTACTTCTACCGGATCTATACATCTATCTAGTGTACATTGTACGGCGAACGAAAAACTTCGCACGGCGTGCTGCCTATTGGTTACCCTCCGCCATCCTGGTTCTGCTATACCTGTATCTTATCTACCTGACAGGCGACAATGCTCTGGCTCATCATCCACAAGCCATCGGCCGCCTGGCTATTGCCGTCATGGCCCTGGCCGTACCCAAAATACTGTTCATGCTTTGCTCACTGCTCGGCATACTATGTCGCGGTGTGGGACGCTGTTTTTCAGCTGTCGTACTACACACAACGTTTCGCAGTCCTCGGGCTCCCTTTATTGTTCACCGTGCACCGTTCACCATTCTAGGCTTGGTACTTGGCATTGTAAGTTTCGTCAATGTGATTTATGGTGCCACAGCAGGCATCACGCGTTTCGAAGTAAAGGAAGTAACCTATGAATCGGACCGCCTGCCCGAAGGCTTCGACGGCTATCGCATCGCCCAGTTGTCGGACATCCATATCGGCAGTTGGCAGGGTCACCCCACAGCCATAGAGAAACTGGTGGAATTAACCAACAGCCAGCAAGCCGACCTCATTGTCTTTACAGGAGACTTGGTGAATCAACAGAGCCACGAGCTGGACGCTTTCCGTCCAATCCTATCGCGCCTGAAAGCCTCTGACGGTGTTTACTCTGTTCTGGGCAATCACGACTACGGCACCTACTACCACTGGAAGAACAGCCGCGAGGAGGCCGACAACCTGCAATACCTGCGGAATGAGCAGCAGGCTATGGGCTGGCAACTGCTGGACAATAGCCACGTCATCCTGCACCACCGCGGTGACAGCATCGCCCTCGTCGGCGTGGAGAACGACGGCGAACCGCCCTTCCCCCAACATGCCGACCTAGCGCAGGCCACCCGCGGCACGAAAGACATGTTCAGCATCCTACTGAGTCATAATCCCACACATTGGCGACGCGAAGTACTGCCAGAATCGGACATCGACCTGATGCTGGCCGGGCATACACACGCCATGCAGATGACCTTCTTCGGTCGTTCGCTTTCGTCACTGAAATACCCGGAATGGTCGGGCATGTACTACGAAGGGGCACGAGCACTCTACGTTAACGTGGGTATCGGCTACGTCGGACTCCCATTCCGCTTCGGTGCCTGGCCTGAGATTACCGTCATCACGCTGAAGAAGAAAAAAGGGTAAAGAGAAACGGGAAAGCTGTAAAAATTATTATCTTTGTCCCGAAAAATAGCCAGTATTATGAAGTTTCTCTACTACATCTATCAGATTTGCATTGCAGTCCCCCTATTCCTAGTATTGACCATCCTGACAGCTTTGGTTACCATCATCGGTTCACTACTGGGTGGAGCACACATCTGGGGTTACTATCCCGGTAAGATATGGTCACAGCTAACATGTTACCTCTTACTGATTCCTGTTCATGTAGTGGGACGCGAGAAGCTACATAAGCATACTTCCTATGTCTTCGTCCCCAACCACCAGGGGGCTTTCGACATCTTCCTCATCTACGGTTTCCTGGGCCGCAACTTCAAGTGGATGATGAAGAAAAGCCTGCGTAAAATTCCC
Source organism: Bacteroides togonis (assembly GCF_900130135.1). NCBI lineage: Bacteria > Pseudomonadati > Bacteroidota > Bacteroidia > Bacteroidales > Bacteroidaceae > Bacteroides > Bacteroides togonis. The sequence goes on from NZ_LT670820.1 coordinate 1,419,195, forward strand.
TTTGTGGGCAAAGCCTGCGAAAGTGCAGGCCACATCTTCGTGGAGCGAGGCAATCCGAAGAAGATGGTCGCCATGATGCGCAAGGCAGAAGCATCTCTGACGGACGGTGTGTCACTCGTCGTTTTCCCCGAAGGGGCACGTACGTTCACAGGACACATGGGCTACTTCAAACGCGGTGCTTTCCAGCTGGCCGACGACCTACAACTAGCCGTAGTGCCTGTCACGATCGACGGTTCCTTTGAAATCCTGCCCCGCACAGGCAAGTGGATACACCGCCACAGCCTCACACTGACCATCCACGAACCCATTCCACCCAAGTGTAAGGGACCGGAAAACGTGAAAGCAACCATGACCGAAGCCTATGCTGCCGTAGAAAGCGCCCTACCCGAAAAGTACAAAGGCATGGTGCAAAACGACGATCAGGACCGATAGTCTATTAATCGAAGCCAACACGAAAATTTCCTACCATTTCAACACAGTGCTTTATAACCTTATAACACAGTGCTTCATCAGGGTCTCATGCAGTGCTTCGTCAACCTCTCATACAGTGCTTCGTCAGAGGGTCATAAAGCACTGTATTAAAGTGAGAGGCCACAACAGATTAAGAAGACATAGATATACAGAAAGAGAGTGAATTCTAACTCGTCTGAGCCTTAGAATTCACTCTCTTTCTTAAGTATACGGACTTGCTGCGCTCAAGGCTGCGTGGAGGCAACGTTCTGACGCAAACGTTTTTGCTCTTCAAGCAGTTTCATGTTCTCTTTGGCCTTGGATATGAAATCCTTCACCAACACATGCTCCTTGAACGAAAGAGGAGCCTCCTTCATAATCTCTTCAACAGCTGGAGTCATCACCGGATAGGGTAAAGTACTGCACATCATCATAAAGACACTGGGACCCAGAACATTCTCGAAATTATCCACAATAAAACCTTTCACGTAAGTATCCATCACGCGTATCAGCGAATCGGCTTCTTGCTCCAACTGTCCATGTATGTCGTCCAGAGCCACACCGTCAAGAACCATACGTGCTTCTTTACGCTCTACTTCCTCGACAGCCAACTCCATTGAATTACGCTTATCAATAAATTCATAAAGCCTGTCATTCAAAGGAGTACCACTCGCCTCCATCTGCGTATTTGCAATGCTAACGCGAATATGTCCATTTTCAAGAACCAGCGGCATCAAACCTTCATCACCCATATAGAGAGTTACCATCCTGACACTGTCGGCAGGCCCCTTCATCTTAAACAGACCATGGATTACTTCTGCCGAATCAACTGTCACCCAATCACCCTCCTGCAAAGACTTCAAATATAGCATTTTGCCATCCAAACTCGTTACAGAAGATTTTCCTTCTATCTTATAGCGCTTGCTACAAGAAGTAAAAAGCACAAGCAACAGCATCAAAGGGATAGTGCAATTAACACACATCTTGTTCATGTCCATGTAAGAAATGTATTTAGGATTTTCACGCCGCAAAGGTATTAATAATCCTTATAAAGGAAGAGGCAAAAAACGTATTTTCATTTGCTTTACGTATTTTTGCACATAAATTAATCAAAAGCTACAAGATACAGACATGTCTACCTACGCACCCTTTGCCAAACCGCTCTACGTGATGCTAAAGCCTGTAGGAGCCGTATGCAACCTTGCATGCGACTATTGCTACTACCTGGAGAAGGCCAAGCTGTACAAAGAAAATCCCAAGCACGTGATGAGCGAGGAATTGCTGGAGAAGTTCATCGAAGAATACATCAACTCACAGACCATGCCGCAGGTGCTCTTCACCTGGCACGGTGGAGAAACGTTGATGCGCCCTCTGTCTTTTTATAAACGGGCCATGGAGCTTCAGAAAAAATATGCCAACGGACGTACCATCGACAATTGCATACAGACCAACGGTACACTACTCACCGACGAGTGGTGCCAGTTTTTCAAGGAGAACAACTGGCTGGTGGGGGTTTCCATCGACGGCCCGCAGGAATTCCACGACGAATACCGCAAGAACAAGCAGGGACGCCCCTCATTCCACAAAGTGATGCAAGGCATCAATCTGCTGAAGAAGCACGGCGTGGAATGGAACGGCATGGCAGTGGTGAACGAATACAACGCCGACTATCCCGAGGAGTTTTACCGCTTCTTCAAGGATCTGGGATGCCATTACATCCAGTTCGCTCCCATTGTAGAACGTATCCTGCCCCACGGTGACGGACGCCACCTGGCTTCGCTGGCCGATGGCGATAACGCGCCACTGGCCGACTTCTCTGTCAGCCCCGAACAATGGGGTAACTTCCTCTGCCGCCTGTTCGATCTGTGGGTCAAAGAAGATGTGGGCACGTACTACATCCAGATCTTCGACTCCACACTGGCCAATTGGGTAGGCGAACAGCCCGGCGTATGCTCCATGGCACGGACATGTGGCCATGCCGGCGTAATGGAATTCAACGGCGACGTCTATGCATGCGACCATTTTGTCTTCCCCGAATACAAGCTGGGCAACATCTACCAGCAGACACTGGTGGAGATGATGTACAGTGAACGCCAACAACGATTTGGACAAAACAAATACGACTCCCTGCCCCGCCAGTGCAAAGAGTGTGAATGGCTCTTCACCTGCAACGGCGACTGTCCCAAGAACCGTTTTGCCCGCACGACTGACGGCGAACCAGGCCTCAACTACCTCTGTGCCGGCTACCGACAGTTCTTCAATCATGTGGCTCCCTACATGGACTTCATGAAAAAGGAGTACCTGGCCCAGCGCGCGCCTGCCAACGTGATGGATGCCATCCGCGAAGGCAAGTTGCCCATGCCTCAGTAAAGACTTTATAAAGAAACAACAACAAATAAATCATTACTAATTTAAGTGACATACATGAAAATCAAGAAGTACCTTGTTGCGGCTCTCGCCGCAGCATTCACCTTCTCGGCGCAGGCCGACGAAGGCATGTGGCTGCTTCAGCTGATGAAGCAGCAGAATTCCATCGATATGATGAAGAAACAGGGTCTGAAGCTGGAAGCCGACGACCTCTATAACCCCAATGGCGTGTCGCTGAAGGATGCCGTCGGCATCTTCGGCGGAGGATGTACCGGTGAAATCATCTCTCCCGAAGGCCTCATCCTGACCAACCACCACTGCGGATATGCCTCCATCCAGCAGCACTCCAGCGTGGAGCACGACTACCTGACCGACGGCTTCTGGGCCAAAAGCCGTGCCGAAGAACTGCCCACACCGGGACTGAAGTTCCGCTTTGTGCATCGTATCGTAGACATCACCGACCTGGTGAACGCCAAAGTAAAGGCCGGTGAAGTGGACGAATACGAAGCCATGACCAACAAGTTCCTCGGCAAGCTGGCCAAGGAAGAACTGGAGAAGAGCGACCTCAAGGGCAAACCCGGCATCGAAGTACGCGCTCTGCCTTTCTACGCCGGAAACAAGTATTACCTTTTCTATTATAAGGTCTATAGCGACGTGCGCATGGTGGCTGCTCCGCCCTCGAGCGTAGGCAAATTCGGCGGCGAGACGGACAACTGGATGTGGCCCCGTCATACAGGCGATTTCTCTATGTTCCGCATCTATGCTGACAAGAACGGAGAGCCTGCCGAATACAGCGCTGACAATGTACCCTTGAAGACCCCGAAGTACCTTTCTATCTCGCTGAAGGGACTCAACGAAGGTGACTATGCCATGATCATGGGCTTCCCCGGTTCTACCGAACGTTACCTCACACAAAGCGAAGTACGCCAACGTATGACCGCCGTCAACCAGGCCATGATCGACATGCGTACCGTTTACCTCGACGTACTGAAGAAGTACATGCGCCAGAGTGACAAGACCCGTATCCAGTATGCCAACAAGTTCGCTGGTAGCAGCAACTACTGGAAAAACTCCATTGGCATGAACAAGGCTATCGTGGACAACGACGTGCTCACCACCAAGGCTGAACAAGAGAAGCGCTTCGCCTCCTTCGCCCAAGGCAAGCCCGAATACGAAGGCGTGGTAGAAAAGATAGACGCCCTCGTGGAGAAGATGTCTCCCTCACTGCGCCGCCTGGAGTACACTAGTGAGGCTCTGAGCGGAGCCATCGAGTTCGGCTGCCCGCCTGCGCTGATGGACAAGATGAAGGAAGCCATCGAGACAAAGAACGACTCCCTGCTCCAAGCCACCAAGAAGCAGCTGGAAGAAGTGTACGAAAGAATCCACAACAAGGATTACGACCAGCAGGTGGATCGCGCCGTTGCCAAAGCCATTTTGCCCGCACTTGCCAAGGCTCTGACACCCGAAGAACTACCCGCCTTCTACCAGACCATTGAGAAGGAATATAAGGGCGACTATAACGCCTACGTAGACGACCTCTTCGATACCTCTATCATGGGCAGCCGCGCCAACTTGGACAAGTTCCTGAAGAAGCCTAGCGTAAAGGCCATCGACCGTGACCTGGCCACCAACTTCAGCCGCACCAAGCTGGACAAGCTGAAAGAAGCCGCTGCCGAATACAACCAGTACGCACAAGAAATCGAGCTGCTACATAAGGCTTACATCCGCGGACTGGGCGAGATGAAACAGCCCGTGCCTTCCTATCCCGACGCTAACTTCACCATCCGCCTGACTTATGGCAACGTGAAGTCCTACAATCCGAAAGACGGCGTACACTACAAGTATTTTACCACTACCGACGGTATCCTCGAGAAAGAAGATCCCGAGAACCCCGAGTTCGTGGTTCCGGCCAAGCTGAAGGAACTCATCCAGAAGAAGGACTTCGGACGCTATGCCATGGCCGACGGCACCATGCCCGTATGCTTCCTGACGACAAACGACATAACCGGCGGTAACTCCGGCTCGCCCGTCATCGACGGTGAAGGACGCCTCATCGGCTGTGCTTTCGACGGCAACTGGGAATCGCTGAGCGGTGACATCAACTTCGACAACAACCTGCAGCGTTGTATCGCACTCGACATCCGCTACATGCTCTTCATCCTCGACAAGCTGGGCGGCTGCGGGCACCTCATTGACGAGATGACCATCGTGGAATAATAAAATAACAAAGCACGGATTACACGGATTATCACGGAGAGAAATCAAAACGGCCGTGAAACTTCCGCGAAATCCGTGCCTATTTTTTCACTTTAACCCCCATCTATATATATGAAAAGACTGTTATTTGCGGCAGCTCTGACTGCCCTGACACTCCCCGCCCCGGCCGACGAAGGCATGTGGATGCTGACCGACTTGAAACGGCAAAACGAGGCAGCCATGCAGGAACTGGGCCTGCTGCTGCCAGCCGACTCCATTTACAACCCCGAAGGTATTGCCCTGAAGGACGCCGTCGTTCACTTCGGCGGAGGCTGCACGGGCGAGGTCATCTCGGCCGAAGGCCTGGTGCTGACCAACCACCACTGTGGCTACAGCGCTATCCAGCAGCACTCCAGCGTAGAGCACGACTACCTGACGGACGGCTTCTGGGCCATGAGCCGGCAGGAGGAGCTACCCTGCAAGGGACTCACCGTGACCTTCATCGACCGCATCCTCGACGTGACGGACTACGTACGGCAGCAGCTGGCCAAGGACGCCGACCCGCAGGGCACCAACTACCTCTCGCCCAAATACCTTGCCCAGGTGTGCGAACGCTTCCTGAAAGAACAAAACATCGCCCTCGGCACAGGCGGCAAAGCCGAACTGAAAGCCTTCTACGGCGGCAACCGCTACTACCTCTTCGTGAAGACCGAGTACAGCGACATCCGCATGGTGGGCGCGCCGCCGTCGAGCATCGGCAAGTTCGGTGCCGACACGGACAACTGGATGTGGCCCCGCCACACGGGCGACTTCTCCCTGTTCCGCATCTACGCCGACAAGGACGGACGCCCCGCCGCCTACAGCCCGGACAACGTCCCCCTGCGCGTGAAGAAGCACCTCAACATCAGCCTCCGCGGCTACAAGGAGGGCGACTTTGCCTTCGTCATGGGCTTCCCCGGCCGCAACTGGCGCTACATGATAGCCGACGAGGTGGAGGAGCGGATGCAGACCACCAACTTCATGCGCCACCACGTGCGCGACGCCCGCCAGCGCGTCCTCATGGAACAGATGCTGCGGGATGATGCCGTGCGCATCCACTACGCCAGCAAGTACGCCTCCAGCGCCAACTACTGGAAGAACGCCATCGGCATGAACGAAGGCCTCGTGCGCCTCCACGTGCTCGACACCAAGCGTGCCCAGCAGGAAGCCCTGCTGCAACGCGGACGCGAGCTGGGCGACACGACCTATCAGGCCGCCTTCGACCGTATCCGCGCCATCGTGCAGAAGCGCCGCCCCGCCCTCTACCACCAGCAGGCCATCCAGGAGGCACTGGTCACGGCACTCGACTTCATGCGCATCCCCAGCACCACCGCCCTCGTCACCGCCCTCAAGAGCAAGGACAAGGCAGCCATCCAGGCGGCCACGGACAGTCTGCGCCAGGCAGCCGACAAGTATTTCGCCTCCGTCCCCTATCCCGAAGTGGAGAAACTCGTGGGCAAGGAGATGCTGCGCACGTATGCCCAGTACATCCCCGCCGACCAGCGCATCGGCATCTTCCAGGTCATCGACAAGCGCTTCAAGGGTGATACGGACGCCTTCATCGACGCCTGCTTCGGGTACTCCATCTTCGGTAGCCGCGAGAACTTCGACAAGTTCATCCGCAAGCCCAAGCTCTACAAAGTGACCAGCGACTGGATGGTGCTCTTCAAGTACTCCATCACCGACGGCCTGCTGCAGACGGCCATCGCCATGATGGACGCCAACCGCGACTACAACGCCGCCCACAAGACGTGGGTCAAGGGCATGATGGACCTGCGCCAGGCCAACGGACAGCCCATCTATCCCGACGCCAACTCCACCCTGCGCCTCACCTACGGCAAGGTGGGCTCCTACGAACCCGCCGACGGAGCCGTCTACGACTACCAGACGACACTGGACGGCGTGATGCAGAAGGAAGACCCGACGAACTGGGAGTTCGTGGTGCCCGACAAGCTGAAGCAGCTCTGGAAGACGAAAGACTTCGGCCGCTATGCCCTCGAGGATGGACGGATGCCCGTGTGCTTCATCGTGGACACGGATAACACCGGCGGAAACTCGGGCAGCCCCGTGTTCAACGCCAAGGGAGAACTCATCGGCACCGCCTTCGACCGCAACTACGAAGGCCTGACGGGCGACATCGCCTTCCGCCCCTCGTCGCAGCGCGCCGCCTGCGTGGACATCCGCTACACGCTCTTCATCATCGAGAAGTATGCCGGTGCCTCGCACCTCATCGACGAACTGAGCATCGTGGATTGAACCAAATCGACACAAAGTTTGTTTGTACATAACATTATCAACCCACTAACAAAATACGATTATGGAAAAATTTGAAGAACTGATCAACAATACCGCAGAGCCCGTGCTGGTGGACTTCTACGCCACGTGGTGCGGCCCCTGCAAGATGATGCACCCCATACTGGAGAACGTCAAGGCCCGCGTGGGCAACAAGGCGCGCATCGTCAAGATAGACGTGGACGAACAGCAGGCACTGGCCATGAAATACCAGATTCAGGCCGTCCCCACGCTGATGCTCTTCAAGGGCGGACAGCAGGTGTGGCGGCAGTCGGGCGTGGTGCAGAGCAATCAGCTGGTCGAACTCATCGAAAGCCAGGCATGAGGTATTAATTATCCATTATCAATTTTCAATTCTCCATTAACATGAGGAAGTTATTGCTTACCCTGGCCCTCGCGGCCACCGCCCTCCTCGGCCACGCTCAGGAGGTGATTGTGATGGACAAGGCCATGTTCATCGACAAGGTGTTCGACTATGAGAACAGCAAGGAATGGAAATACAAGGGAGACAAACCCGCCATCATCGACCTCTACGCCGACTGGTGCGGCCCCTGCCGCAAGGTGGCTCCCATCATGAAGGAACTGGCCAAGGAATATGCCGGAAAAATCACCATCTACAAGGTGAACGTGGACAAGGAGCAGGAGCTCGCCGCCCTGTTCAACGCCACCAGCATTCCCCTCTTTGTACTCATCCCCCTGAAGGAGCAGCCGCAGCTGATGCGCGGCGCCGCCGACAAGGCCACGTACAAGAAGGCTATCGACGAGTTCCTCTTGAAGAAATGATTGATGCCTGGCACTGAAAATGCCACGACATAGCAGCATCGGGCCGACAAGCTGCAATCATCCATCCGTTCCCCTGCCGAGGAAGCATCCGTTTCCTCGCAGGGGAACGGTTGTTTCCTGCCTATGGGAACGAGCGTTTCCGCCTATGGGAACTCCAGTTTCCTAGTAGGGGAACTCCAGTTTCCTAGTAGGGGAACTGGTGTTTCCGCGCAGGGAAACTCCAGTTACTGTGCGGAGAAACAAACGGCACTGCCTGTCTAAAAGGGAATCTCAGTCCACTGCCCGCCCCGAAGCCGCATGACGGACGTGAAGCCTGCACGGCGCAGGGCCCGGTAAGCCTCGGCCATACCGCTGGCGATGCGCTCGGGATAGTGGGCGTCGCTGTTCACCTGTACACGGATACCCAGCTCACGGAGTAACGGAAAGTAGCGTTCGTCGGGATAGAAGGTGCCCAGCTCCGACCAGGCCTTCGTATTGATTTCCACCTGATAGCCACGGCGGGCAATCTCGGCGAAATAGTCGCGCACCAGGCGATCGTACCACGGCTCTTCCAGAATGCCGGGACGGCAATAGGCGGCGTTGTAATGAATCTTGTCGGCATGGCCCACGATGTCGAAGCCGCCCAGCTCCACCATGCGCCGCGAGCGCTCGTAGTAGAGGCGCACCACCCGCTCCACATCGCCCTGAAAATGCTTATCGACCATCTGTCGGAACTTCTCGGCGGAGAGGTCGGCGTCTACCACGCGGCCTTCGTCGTCGTAGAGCAGGTGGACGGAGCCGATGCGGTAGTCCAGCGGCAGGCGGCGGAAACGTTCGATGGCGGGATGGCTCTTCTCGTTCAGGTAATCAATCTCCAGCCCGAGGTATAGTTCGATGCGTCCGGCATACTTCTCCTTGAGACGGCGGAACTCGGCCACATAGTCGTCCATGCGGTCCCACTCCATGGTCCAAGCCGTGGGGAAAGGCAGCGGAGCATGCGAGGAGAAGCCATAAGAAGTGAAGCCGCTACTCAGGGCAAAGCGGACAAAGTCCTCCATGCCGGCACGGCCGTCGCAATAGAGGGAGTGGCTGTGGTAGTTGCTTCTTCCTTCCATACTTATTCCAGCTCGCTCAATTCCAACCATCGCATTGTCTTTTCATCAATCAGGTCCGTCAGCTGCGGCAGGCGCTTCGACTTCTCTGTCAGTTCGTCCACCGAAAGCGTGCCGCTGCACAAGGCTTCCTCGACGGCCTTCTTCTCGGCTTCGAGCTCGGCAATTTCCTTCTCGAGCTGTTCGAACTCGCGGCGTTCCTTGAAACTCATGCGGCGCTTCTCGTCCTGACGGGTGCGCGCGGGCTTGGCGGCAGCTTGCGGTTTGGCGACCGCCTGCTGTTCCTTGTCGTGGCGTGCCTTGACCTCCTTCCATTCGCGGTACTGCGTGTAGTTGCCTGGGAAGTCGCGGATGTCGCCCCCGCCGTTGAACACCAGCAGGTGGTCCACCACCTTGTCCATGAAGTAGCGGTCGTGGCTGACAACGATGACGCATCCCTTGAAGCCTTGCAGATATTCTTCGAGCACCTGCAGAGTAACGATGTCGAGGTCGTTGGTGGGCTCGTCCAGCACGAGGAAGTTGGGGTTGCGCATCAGCACCGTACAGAGGTAGAGGCGGCGGCGTTCGCCTCCGCTCAGCTTGTAGACATAGCTGTGCTGCGTCTCGGGCGTGAAGAGGAAGTGCTGGAGGAACTGCGAGGCGGTGAGCCGACGGCCGTTACCCAGTTCGATAACCTCGGCAATGTCCTGCACCACGTCGATGACCTTCATCTGCTCGTTGAACTGAAGCCCGTCCTGCGAGTAGTAGCCGAAACGGACGGTCTCGCCGATGTCCAGCGTGCCGCTGTCGGGCTTCACCAGCCCCATCAGTATCTTGATGAAGGTTGACTTGCCCGTTCCGTTGTTGCCCACGATGCCCATCTTCTCGTAGCGAGCGAAGATGTAGGAGAAATCGTCCAATATCTTTAGGTCGCCGAAAGCCTTGCACAGGTGGTCGGCCTCGAATATCTTGTTGCCGATGTAGGAAGCCTTGACGTCGAGCTTCACGTTGGCGTCGTGGAAGCGCTGCTTGGCCACCTTCTCCAGTTCGTAGAAGGCCTCCTCGCGGTAGCGGGCCTTATGGCCGCGGGCCTGGGGCATGCGGCGCATCCACTCCAGCTCGGTACGGTACAGGTTGTTGGCACGCTCCACCTCCACCGTCCTGGCGTCGATGCGCTCCTGCCGCTTCTCCAGGTAGTAGCTGTAGTTTCCCTTGTAGGAATAAATCGTGCGGTTGTCTATCTCGATGATTTCGGAGCAGACACGGTCGAGGAAGTAGCGGTCGTGCGTCACCATGAGCAGGGTAAGGTTGGTGCGGCGCAGGTATTCTTCCAGCCACTCGGTCATGTCGAGGTCGAGGTGGTTGGTGGGCTCGTCGAGTATGAGGAGGTCGGGCTCGGTAATGAGGGTGTTGGCCAGCGCCACACGCTTCAGCTGCCCGCCGGAGAGGTGCTTCACCTGTTGGTTGAAGTCACGTATCTTCAGTTGGGAAAGTATCTGCTTGGCCTTCTGCTCGTAGTCCCACGCCTTCTCGTGGTCCATGCGCACGAGCAGCTCGTCCAGGCCGGGATGGCCTTCGGTCTCCATGCAGTGCTCGTAGTCCTTGATGAGGTCCACGGTCGTGTTGCCATGATGGAAACAGGCTTCGAGTACGGTCAGTTCTTCGGGATACGAGGGACTTTGTTCAAGATAGCCCACACGAAGGTCTCGGCGAAAGGATATCTTTCCCTCGTCGTACCCCTCCTTTCCCGAGAGGATGTTGAGCAGGGTGGACTTGCCGCTTCCGTTCTTGGCAATCAGTCCGACACGTTGGCCTTCGGCCAGGCCGAAGGATATGTTTTCAAACAGAACCAGGTCGCCGAACGACTTGGTGAGGTTTTCTACTTGCAGTATGGGAGACATTAATTTAAATGAAGAATGAAGAATTAATAATGAAGAATTAATCAAGCATTGCAATAGGCTTCCGCCAGGTCGACCTTCTCGCCGGCCTTCACCTTGCTCCACGCCAGTTTCATGGGATCTGTCCATTGGCCGGTCGCGGTGTTGAGCAATACGGGGACCTCGCGGTTGCCGTCTATCAGCGTACGCCACTCCAGCCCGTCCACTTCGTTGGCCATGATGACGCAGAGGGTGATGCCCAGTGCCAGCCACTGGTCTTTCTTCTTGGGGCCTATCACGCCGCGGTCCACCACCTGCTGCATGCTTTCCACGTCTTCTTCCACACCCTGGAAGTCCTTCTTCAGCAGGTCTTTCACCGTCTTCTCCACCCATTCGTAGGCTTCGTCTATCTGATAGATTTCGGAGAGACGGACGGGGATGAGCTCGGCAGGATACTTCACGCCCGGCTTACGCACCTGCAGGGAAGCAATCACCCGCTCGGCCTCGGCCACGGATTCACCCTTGCGCACGGTGAACGAGCACTCAAAGGCCACATCGTCCACACCCGCAATCCAGATGTGCGACGTATAGTATTCGCCGCCTTCCTCGAACATTTCCTTACTATAGGCACAATCCAGTGCACCCACACGTACCCGTGCAGCCGAAGCGTTCTCCTCCAGCTCCTGCCGTACGGACTCGCGTCCGTAATCGGCAGTATTGCCCCGATAGGCCGAAATGCGGAAATTACCCGTCCACTCGTCGGGATTGTAGAACAAGAACGAGCCTTCGCAGTCTTCGAATTCGCTCCACACGGCCGGGTATTCCATGGAAAACCACGCACCCGGAGAAATATACTTCTTGAATGATTCCATATCGTTGACTCTGACTTAACTTCGCAAAGGTAATACTCCCGGCGATGATTTGCAAGCGGCAGGTACAAAAACAAGCCTTATTTGCCGATGGGCTGTATCTTCCTGCGCACTTCCTTCGATATTTCCAGAAACATGTAGTTCAGCTTACCCGAGTGGATGCCCTCCTCGTGCTGGCGGTACTTCTTGTTGGCATACTCCTTCGACTTGTCGAACGTGATGCGCGACATCTGGTTCTGCGACTTGCCCACCATCGTGGAGTCCAGCTGCTCGTCGGGGAAGAAATCGTCCAGGTCGACATCGCCTATCATCGTCATCTCGAGAAAGTTCATGTCCTTGTGCTGGCTGTCGGTGTAGTAGCCCACAAACATGTGGCCGGGTATGCGCACCAGTATCGGCTCGATGTTGATGGCACGCAACAGGGAAGCGAACAAGACGCTGCCGTCCACGCAATTAATCTGAGACGACTCCAACGCATCGTCGAAAGTACGTACCCGCTGGGAAAAGACAATGTTGCTCGAAAGACTGGTATTCGATACCGAGCTGTAGCGGAAGTTACGCTTCTGCAATACGTTCCACAAGGCATACACCTGCTTGTCTACCGCCTCCGCCTTCCCGCCCTGATAGCCCAGGAAGCGGTTGACGATGCGCGTGTTGAGCGCCTCGCGGAGCAGACGATCTATCATCGGATTTTCCTCGTTGACGTAGGCGGCAAAGAAAATGCCCGTATCGTGGAACTTGGTCCCGTTGGTAGCGTACCCCAACAGACACTCATTGATGCTTCTCACGGAGAAGGTACGCACCTTCTGCCCCAACGCCTTGCCGTTCACCTCCACCGTAACGGCCACACTGATTGGCTCGGCCTGCTCGTTAGCCTTCAAGGCCTCGTAGTTCCAGATGATATCAGGATAGATAATGTACTCGGTACGCGGACGGGGCAACACAAATTCGGACACCGAACGGGAGAAGAACGGCGTCTCGGCCACCTCGATACGGACACGCGTGTAGCTGCGCCCCGAACGCAGGCGGACCGCAATGCACGACTTTGGGTTTCCCACATACATGGAGTCGGAAGGCACAATGACCTGTGCATCGGTAGTAGCTACCGACAAAATACTCGAAGGGAAAACATTTCCTCCCAAATCATCAACTATTTCAAACCCCGCACGGAAAGGGATACCATTCAACCAAAAAGTTACTACTGCCACCACAATCACGACCCCGAAACATATTCCAAAACGCCAACGGCTCGTAAACAAGCGATGCCAATCTATATAAATAAATTTCTTCATACATTATCTCAACTTAAGAACAAACAAAGATAAAGCTTTCCATGCAAACAAAAGAACACAGATAGCGACAAATTGTTCCTTACGGATCATCGTTTAAGAATTAAAAATTCACTATCAATCTCCAAGAAGGCTTGTAACAACATTGTAACATCTGTTTCATGCTTCCGTAATAAAAATGCCTCAACTTTGCCGCATCAAAAGAATAAAAACATATTTTTGCAAAACCATACCTTACTAAAATTGAAGAAGAGATGAACAACTATCGGATATTGGTCGTCGATGACGAAGAAGACTTGTGCGAGATTTTGAAGTTCAACCTCGAAAACGAAGGTTACGAAGTGGATACGGCAAACTCCGCAGAAGAAGCCCTACAAATGGACATCAGTCACTACAACTTACTCTTGTTGGATGTAATGATGGGTGAAATATCCGGCTTCAAAATGGCACGTATGCTAAAACAAGACAAAAAGACTGCCCAAATCCCCATCATCTTCATCACAGCTAAAGATACGGAAAACGATACAGTCACAGGATTCAATTTAGGAGCCGATGACTACATATCAAAACCCTTCTCACTACGTGAAGTAACAGCACGTGTCAAAGCCGTGTTACGCCGTACTAGTTCACAAGAAACGGAACGTATACCTGAACAGCTAGTATACAAATCACTGGTACTTGACATCGTCAAAAAGAAAGTATGTATTAACGGAGAAGAAGCTCCGTTAACTAAAAAGGAATTTGAAATCTTGCTCTTATTATTACAGAACAAAGGACGCGTATTCTCGCGTGAGGACATACTGAACAAGGTATGGAGCGACGAAGTATACGTGCTGGACCGTACCATCGACGTAAATATCACACGCCTGCGCAAGAAAATAGGTGATTATGGTAAATGTATTGTAACACGCCTGGGATATGGATACTGCTTCGAAGCCGAATAAAAATCGGCATTTTCTGTCATTCAGTCGGAAACTGTTCTTATCCGTCTTCCTGCTGTTCCTGCTATTTGCAGGAAGTGTTACCCTTTACCAATACCAGCGGGAAAAAGAATACAAAATAGAACTGCTCGACCTGCAATTGCAGGATTTCAATGAAGACCTTTACTTTCGACTGACAGAAACCCCTGACAGCCTATGGAATTCTGTGCTTAATAGCTACATACGTCAAAGCACAACCAAAGAATTGCGTGTCACCGTCATTAATCCACAAGGTGTTGTTTTGTATGACAGTTACGAACACAACATCAGTCCCAAAAATCATCAAGATAGGCCAGAAGTACAACAAGCACTGAAGCATAGAAAAGGCCATGACGTGCGACGCACTTCGGAAACTACAGGTGTACCTTATTTTTATTCAGCCACAGATTTCGGATCCTACATCATCCGTTCGGCACTGCCTTACGATATTGACCTAGTCAATCACCTGGCGGCTGATCGCCACTACCTGTGGTTCACATTGGCTGTCACTCTTGTGCTAATATTCATCTACTACCATTTTACCTCACGCTTGGGAACAGCCATCACCAAACTACGCCAGTTTGCCAAACGTGCCGATAAGAACGAGCCAATTGAAACAGACCTCCAATCAGCTTTTCCACATAACGAATTAGGTGAAATATCACAACATATCATTCAGATCTACCGCCGATTGCGTGAAACAAAGGAAGCACTCTACATTGAACGCGAAAAACTTATCACACACCTTCAGACATCCCGCGAAGGTTTAGGTGTATTTACCAAAGACAAAAAAGAAATATTGGTCAACAACTTGTTTATCCAATACAGCAACTTGATATCAGACTCCAACTTGGAAACAACTGAAAAGATCTTCTCTGTATGTGAATTTCAGAAAATTACCGACTTCATAGGTAAAGCTCACCGCAGTCCACTTGGGAAAGAAGAAAAAAGAATATCTCTCACCATTAATAAAAACGGACGCATTTTTATTGTAGAGTGTATCATATTCCAAGACCTAAGTTTCGAGATTTCCATTAATGATATCACACAAGAAGAGGAACAAATACGCTTAAAACGACAACTTACTCAAAACATTGCTCACGAACTAAAAACCCCTGTCAGCAGTATACAAGGCTATTTAGAAACCATCCTTAGCACCCAAGATCTTCCGCAAGAAAAAATGCAGACTTTTTTAGAACGATGCTACACCCAAAGCAACCGACTAACTCGCCTTCTACGAGACATTTCTGTACTGACACGCATGGACGAGGCAGCTAACCTCATCGACATGGAGAAAGTGGATGTCAGTCTACTAGTGGGAAACATCGTCAACGAAGTAGCGCTCGAATTGGAAGAAAAGGATATTACTGTTGTCAACTCTCTGAAGCCACACATCCTGCTCCGCGGCAACTATTCGCTGCTCTACTCCATCTTCCGTAATCTGATGGACAATGCCATCGCATACGCAGGTTCGCATATCCATGTTCACATCAGCTGTTTCCGCGAAGACGAAAACTTCTACTACTTCAGCTTTGCCGACACAGGAGTTGGAGTATCCCCCGAACATCTTAATCGGCTTTTCGAACGGTTCTACCGTGTAGACAAAGGACGTTCACGCAAATTGGGAGGTACTGGCCTTGGACTTGCCATCGTAAAAAATGCCGTACTGATTCATGGAGGAACTATCTCTGCAAAAAACAGTCAAGGTGGAGGCCTGGAATTTGTATTTACTCTAGCCAAAGAAAGATAATTGTAAACTATTCAAATTATTTCTTTAAACGACTATTTGATTCAAAAAAAACTCCTATCTTTGTATTGCATTGGTTCGCCTATTTCCCACTACAAGCAGAAAAGGTGATTAAAAGGGAATCGGGTGCAAATCCCGAACAGTCCCGCTGCTGTGAGTTTCACACAATTGTTATCAGCACGTACCATTTGCCACTGGAATCTTTTCCGGGAAGGCCGCTGATAATAGAAACAAGTCAGAAGACCTGCCATGCATATCTTTTTATCATTGCTTTCGAGGAAAAAGCGGTGAGTCTAATGAACACGGACTTTTCTGTCCTTTCATTTTATTCATCCAAACTGCTTCAAAGAAAGTAAACAAGTAAACTTCTGCCAAAGTTTATGAAATAATGTCCGGGCGAAGCGATTTCGAACGGACATTTGTTTTATATCTGCCAACTACTATCCAAAAACTAACAAATATAAGTTAGAACAAAATCTGCGAACAAACGATAATGTACCGAGAAATGACAACATTCAGCTGTTCGATATTCAACGAGTCCAAATGTCCCTTCAGAACAAACAGTAAACGGACATATATATAAATGCTCACGAAAATCCACACTATCAATATTCAGACATTTATAAACCGCTTCTTTGGCCGACCAATGTAAAAGCATCCCCCAAGTATCAGTACCTTCATAAGCTCCTGGCAACTCATCATCACGAACAAACTTATGAGCCACTTTACGCACACGTTCCCCATATTGTTCTATATCAATACCTACTTCTTTATTTATATCACCTAAAATAACAGCCACATACCCTTTAGTATGAGAAATACTTAAAGAAAACGATTTATCAGCCAAATAAGGTTTCCCACTATCTTGATATCGAATTTCTTTTTCCACTCCAAGTATTGTATAGAGCAAAACACGTACAGCGCACCATTCCAAACGCCGATGGGCAGAAGAAAACTTTTCGACTTCTTGTCTGTATTTTCTACTATCAGGAAGCAAAGAAAGCAATTCTTCCAATGTTTCTTCCAACTTCCATACCGCCCAATGGCAATCCTCCCCCTGATGTTGCAGAAATAATGCCACTACATATCCCCCTTAATTTCTATAGCCACCGGCTCCTTCACAGTAAATTTTACTTTCAGAATACGACGGGTATCTATCTCAAGTACTTCAAATTCATAGTTCTTATAAGAAACATGCTCATGTAAAACAGGGAACTCTCCTTTTAACTCAAGCAATAATCCTGCAACGGTATCAGCATCGCCCGCTACTTCTTCAAACTCAGCTTCGTCAATCTTCGTTATTCTATAAAAATCAGCCAATAAGGTCTTGGCCTCAAATATCCAAGTATGATCATTGAGCACGGTATATGTCCGTTCCTCATCATCATATTCATCATGTATCTCACCCACAATCTCTTCTATGATATCTTCCATCGTCACAATACCTGATGTTCCACCAAATTCATCTACGACAATAGCAATATGTATCTTATTGGCCTGGAAATCACGAAGCAAATCATCAATCATCTTTGTCTCAGGAACAAAATAAGCAGGACGAATAAGGGATTGCCAACGGAAATTATCACCTTTGTTCAGATGGGGTAACAAATCTTTTATGTATAAAATTCCCTTAATGTTGTCACGCGACTCTGCATAAACAGGTATGCGCGAATAAGCATTTTCTATAATGCATTTCAGCACATCCTTAAAAGGGGTCCGGATATCCAAATCTACGACATCCAATCTTGAGGTCATCACTTCTTTAGCAGTTTCTCCTCCAAAGCGAATAATCCCTTCCAAAATGTTACTTTCTTCTGATATTTCAGTTTTATCCGTTAATTCCAACGCATGAGACAATTCATCGACTGATATATTATGATTTTTATGCGAAACATGTTTGTTCAGAAAAGAGGAAGAACGCATCAACAACGATTCCATCGGATAGAACACTGAACGAAACATAGATATACCCGATGCCGCAAACCGACAAAAAGACAATGTCTTCTGAGCCGAATAAATTTTGGGCATGATTTCACCAAAAAGTAAAAGCAAGAAAGTTAATATGACGGTCAAAATCAAGAACTCTGCAATAGGCGAATGAAACTCGAAGACATTCATGAAAAAGAAATTGCAAAGCATGATTATTGTCACGTTCACAAAATTGTTCGTAATTAATATCGTAGCGAGCAGACGTTCGCTATCCGACAATAAATCACTGATTTTAGAATCAGATGGATGTTTGTGTTCAGCAATCGTATTCAAATCGGCTGGAGAGAGCGAAAAGAAAGCAATCTCAGAAGCCGAAGCAAATCCTGATACAAGTAAAAGAAGGCCAGCCAAAACAATGGCTACAATGGATGGCACGGTAGGTGCATGTACTGTTATTCCATTAAAAACATCTGCCAACTGGCATAAATAAGCGTCCGGGTCCAAAGAAGTAATTTTTAGTTAAACACTTAGAACGGCAAATCATCCGCTCCATTATCTTGCGCAGGCGCCACCTGCGATTGTATACTTTGCTGTTGTACATTCGGCTGAACTGTTGCTTGAGGAGCTACCCCAGCAGCCTTAGGAGAAAGCATCTCCATACTGTCCACAAAAATCTCGGTCACATAACGTTTCACGCCAGCCTGATCATCATACGAACGTGTACGGATTTTTCCTTCCAAGTAAAGTTTGTCGCCTTTGTGCACGTATTTCTCAGCCGTTTCAGCCAATCCTCGCCATAAAACGATGTTATGCCATTCTGTCCGTTCAGGAACTTGAGTTCCATTGGCCAAGGTATACGCCCTGTCAGACGTAGCTAAAGGAAAAGTAGCCACAGCTACCCCACTATCCAAGTATCTCACTTCTGGATCTTTCCCTACATTTCCAATCAGAATAACTTTATTGACTGACATAACTTTTTTCTTTTAAATTTGCTTGCCAAAAATAAACAGAATAATGTAACCGTGCAAATATCTGCAAAACTTTTACGCATATTTTTCCAAAAACTGATGGATGAGCTGCGGCACAGCATAGCGTTCCCATTCTCCTTGTTCAATGCGTATATAATCCGAAAAACCTTGAATATCAGCAGGAAAAATCATCTCATAAAAATCTGCATGAATAATCTGATGGGAAAGAACATGCTTAACCCCTATCTGCAACGGACGTACAACAGGTTTCACATTAGCGCCAAGCCCTTCCAGCTCTGGAGCAAGCAACAACTCATCTACAGATAGCTGATGATCAGCTTCTATCAATGGCAGCTCATATAAATTGCGCCAGATATCGTTACCCGTTCTCTTACGAAGAAGCATCTGTCCACCTATACATATATATATATAAGTAAAATAACGGTCGGTTGTTTTTGTCTTATGTTGCTTTACCGGCAAAAGATTGACTTTACCAGTAGCCAATGCTGAGCAACTATCTGCCAACGGACAAAACATGCAGGAAGGCGATTGAGGAGTACACTGTATGGCTCCAAAATCCATAATGGCTTGGTTATAAAGCGCCGCATGTTTTTCATCCAGCATTTCCTGCGCCAATGAAGCAAACAGCGTCTTCCCCTGAGTAGAATCAATCGGAGTTTCCACTCCAAAATAGCGGGAAAGCACCCTGTATACGTTACCATCCACCACCGCATAAGGCATATCGTAAGCAATGGAGCAAATGGCCGCAGCCGTATAGTCTCCTACCCCTTTAAGTGCACGGACACCTTCGTAAGTACGAGGAAAAACTCCATTCATACTACGGGCAGCAGCATGCAAATTTCGCGCACGCGAATAATATCCCAATCCTTGCCAGTATTTCATAACTTCATCTTCATCAGCCTCAGCCAAAGCGACCAGATCAGGGAAACGCTCTACGAATCGCTGAAAGTATTCATAACCTTGAGCTACCCGTGTCTGTTGCAGGATAATCTCTGAAATCCAGATGCGATAGGGATCTTTGGTTTCACGCCAAGGAAGTTCACGCTTGTGCTCAGCATACCAATCTAACAATATCCTTGAAAAAGCATTCATTCTTTCCTCTTAAAACAGTGTTTTCTCCACCGAAAAGCATCCTTTTATGACAACGAAGCCACAGGAAGCAGAAAAGGCGGCCGACAAATGTAGCGCTTTTCCGCCTAACAAAACTTAATCCCAAGACTTTTTTAGAAAAATGTCCGAAATATATTTTTCAGAGACGCGGAAAAGCTATATATTTGCAGTCCAAAAAATTAAGGAAACATTAGTAATAATATTTTTTTTAAGAAAAAAATGACTAAAGCTGATATTGTAAACGAAATCACCAAGAACACCGGGATTGATAAGACGACTGTACTTACAACCGTTGAGGCCTTCATGGATGCTGTCAAAGTATCTTTGGCCAAGGATGAGAATGTCTACCTTCGCGGATTCGGAAGTTTTATAGTGAAGAAAAGAGCACAGAAGACTGCTCGTAACATCTCTAAAAACACCACGATCATCATCCCCGAACACAATATTCCGGCATTTAAGCCTGCCAAGACATTCACACTAGCAGTGAAGAAATAATAAACAATAGTATTAACCCATAAAAATTTGAAGCTATGCCAAGCGGAAAGAAGAAAAAAAGACATAAAATGTCTACGCACAAGCGTAAAAAAAGACTAAGAAAGAACAGACATAAAAGCAAAAAGTAATTTTTAGTCTGAACGACAAAATAAAGAACAAACTTGCGAAACAAATGTCTCGCGAGTTTGTTCTTTGTTTAAATAAACATGAGATCTTACAAAGCACAGGTCAGAATGAGAAACAGCAAACCTTTCCTGCATCCTACCTGAAGTTTTGTATATTGTAAACTTTAAAAGCATTATTATTGTGACAAGCGAACTCGTTGTAGATGTACAGCCCAAAGAAGTGTCTATCGCCCTGCTTGAAGACAAGCAACTGGTAGAACTTCAAAGCGAAGGACGCAACATTTCCTTCTCCGTGGGCAACATGTATTTGGGCCGTGTCAGGAAATTGATGCCTGGCCTGAATGCCTGCTTCGTGGACGTAGGTTACGAGAAAGACGCTTTCCTTCATTATCAGGACCTGGGTCCTCAATTCAATTCTTTAGAGAAATACGTAAAGCAAACTTTAAGCGACCGAAAAAAACTCAACCCCATCACCAAAGCAACCCTACTTCCCGACCTTGAAAAAGAAGGCACCATTGCCAATACACTCAAGGTAGGACAAGAAGTCGTGGTGCAAATCGTCAAGGAGCCCATATCAACCAAAGGTCCGCGACTAACCTCCGAGCTATCCTTTGCCGGACGTTACCTCGTACTGATACCCTTTAACGACAAGGTCTCCGTATCCCAAAAAATAAAGTCAAGCGAAGAACGCGCACGCCTCAAGCAGTTGCTGATGAGCATTAAGCCCAAAAACTTCGGCGTCATCGTACGTACCGTAGCCGAAGGCAAACGCGTTGCCGAGCTGGACGGAGAGCTTAAAGTATTACTGAAACATTGGGAAGAAGCCATCATCAAAGTACAGAAGGCCACCAAATTTCCGACACTGATTTACGAAGAAACCAGTCGTGCCGTAGGCCTGTTGCGCGACTTGTTCAATCCTTCCTTCGAGAGCATCCACGTGAACAACGAGGCTGTCTATCATGAAATCAAGGATTACGTAACCCTTATAGCCCCTGAACGGGCAGGAATCGTGAAACTGTACAAAGGGCAACTCCCCATCTACGACAACTTTGCCATTACAAAACAGATTAAGGCATCCTTTGGTAAAACTGTATCTTATAAAAGCGGTGCATATCTCATCATTGAACATACAGAAGCCCTTCACGTGGTAGATGTAAACAGTGGCAACCGCACCAAAAATGCCAATGGACAAGAAGCTAATGCACTGGAAGTTAACTTAGGTGCAGCCGACGAACTTGCCCGCCAATTACGATTACGAGACATGGGAGGCATTATTGTTGTTGATTTCATAGACATGAACGAAGCCGAGAACCGGCAAAAGCTTTACGAACGCATGTGCCAAAACATGCAAAAGGACCGTGCACGCCACAACATTCTTCCACTCAGCAAATTCGGACTGATGCAGATTACCCGCCAGCGCGTGCGTCCTGCCATGGACGTTGATACGACAGAAACCTGCCCAACTTGTTTCGGCAAAGGCAAAATAAAATCGTCCATCCTATTCACAGATACTCTAGAGAACAAGATTGATTACTTAGCCAACAAATTGAAGGTAAAGAAATTCTCGTTGCACATCCACCCGTATGTAGCCGCTTACGTCAATCAAGGACTTGTATCCATGAAGCGTAAATGGCAAATGAAATACGGATTAGGCATCAAAGTGATCCCCGATCAAAAACTAGCATTTTTACAATATGTTTTCTACGACCCCCATGGTGAGGAGATAGACATGAAGGAAGAATTTGAAATCAAATAAATAGAAAAGGCGGCTGTCTCAATTTGGAGACAGCCGCCTTTTCTTAAAAACATTTTGTCCATAAAAAATGTCATCAATCGATCTGATCCTGTGAAACCAAGCCATCATTACAGCTCCCAAAAGTTCATAGTTATGAAACTCAAGTTAATGTTTAGACGGCTAAAGTTGATAGTTGCAGAGCTTATGTAGACCATGGCGAAAGTAGATTATAACAACTCTTCGTCTATATACTCACGACTAAGGAGTAGGACCTTCCTGTATAATGAATTTGCCATCTTTCTATGCGTTTCTCGGAGATTTATAAATCATGTCAAAAGACATATAATGCTTTTGAAAGCCTTAAGTCGGAATTAAGGAAAGCTAAAAAACGATTGATTTCAAATAATTACAAGAAAACAATGCATAAAACACCTTTTTTTTATTTTTTCTTAGAAAAAACTTGGTGCATCAAAAATAATTTCCGATATTGCAGCACATTAGTTAACCATATAAAAAAAAGTCCTAAGCATGAGAAAAATAACGCCTTAAAAACCCCCTTTACTAGGGAAGTATCTCTTTTTATATTACAAAGAGATTCACATTCAAAATCAATCACTAAAGTTTAACATTAAAATCAACAATGTGCAAATGAATCCATTTTTTTGCAGAAAAGAGCAATGCATAAAATGTATTGCCCTATCATTGCTATTATCTCCAAGTACACTTTTCGCACTTCCGGAAAATGGAATAGGCAGAAGCGAAACAGTCACAACAATTCTGCAACAGCAAAAACAAACAATTACAGGTACCATTCTTACCGGTGACACCAATGAACCCGCCATTGGTGCTACTGTTTATTTAAGAAACAGTACAACAGGAACAGTGACTGACGTCAACGGTAAATACTCTATTACCGTGGAAGGTATAGGTGGAGTATTGGAGTTCTCTTACATCGGCTATAAAAAACAAGAAGTAGCTGTAACAGGACAAAAAACGATTGATATTGTACTACAACCGGACACTGAAGTTCTTGAAGAAGTTGTTGTAGTAGGTTATGGAAGCCAAAAGAAAGAAAGCGTAGTCGGCGCCATCTCGACATTGGACGTTACCAAACTAACCGTTCCTGGTTCGTCCATTTCAAATGCATTAGCCGGTCAGCTATCAGGTATTGTTGCCATGAGCCGTTCTGGTGAACCAGGTAAAAACAGCGCGGCAGATTTCTACATCCGAGGCGTATCCTCCTTCAAAGGTACATCAACTCCTCTAGTACTGGTCGATGGTATCGAACGCGATTTGGATTTGGTAGATACAGACGACATCGCCTCTTTCTCCATTCTGAAAGACGCATCCGCCTCTGCAGTATATGGTGTACGAGGTGCCAACGGTGTAATCCTTATTACGACCAAAAAGGGTTCTGTTGGAAAGCCACAAGTCAATGTACGTACAGAGTTCGGTTTTACTCAGCCAACCAAACGACCACAAATGTTAGGTTCAGCAGAATGGGCCGAATTATACAACGAAGCATATGGTAGCCAATTCTATTCACCTGAAGACATCGAAAAATACAGGACAAACGCAGACCCAGACCTCTATCCTAACGTCGATTGGTTTGATGCCCTATTTGATGATATGGCAGCTAATCAACGTGTCAATTTGAATATCACAGGCGGTAGTGACATTGTCAAGTATTACGTATCCGGTGCTTTTTATAATGAAAGCTCCATTTATAAGAATGCAGGCAACATTTATGGCTACAATCCGTCCATCCGCTACAACAAATTCAATTTTAGAGCCAATGTCGATTTGAACCTTACCAAAAGTACGGTCGTAAACTTCAATTTGGCCAACATTTATGAAAAATCATTTGGCCCTGGATTTGGTGATACAGACGCTGACATCTGGTCCTATACATTCATGGCTTCTCCGAACGCTTTCCCTGTACAATATTCCGATGGAACATTGTCCGGTCCTTCCACAGACTCCGGTTATAATCCATGGAACATGCTGGCACATTCAGGGTATCGTGAACAATTTTGGAACTCCGCCCAATCACTGATTGGTGTAACTCAAGATATCGGAGCACTTTGGGAACCGTTAAAAGGTCTGAGTGCCAACATTAAATTCTCTTGGGACGCATGGAACACGACATTGCAACGCCGTGACAAAATTGAAAGTTTCTATCATGCACGCAGTCGTGCCGAAGATGGAAGTTTGATCTATGATGACAATAATGGTGACGGTATTTGGGATCCAGTACATACAGGAAGTAGTTCTTTAGGATTCCGTATCGGACGTAGTGGTACTATGACCCGTTATCTGGAAGGATCTTTAACCTACAATCGGGTTTTCAATGATATCCACCGTGTTGGAGCCTTATTGTTGTACAACCAAAAAATTCACACCAATACCCAAGCCGGCAGTGGAGATGATGCATTACCCTACAAAAACCAAGGTTTGGCAGGACGTGCAACTTATGCCTTCAAAGACACTTATTTTGCAGAAGTGAACTTGGGATACAATGGTTCTGAGAACTTTGCACGTGGACACCGTTTTGGTTTCTTCCCTGCTGTAGCTATCGGCTGGATGATGTCCAATGAAAAATGGTTCCAGCCAGCAACCAAAGTCATTGACATGCTGAAATTAAAAGCATCCTACGGTAAAGTAGGTAACGATGATATCGGTGGACAAAGAAGATGGGTATATGAATCAACTATCGTAAACAGTGGTAATTGGTATTATGGTAGTACTGGAAATCAAGGTGGAACCGGCATTCGTATTGGAGAAGTCGAGAATCTTAATGCATCATGGGAAGAAGCTCTAAAAATAAATGCAGGTATCGAATTTTCGTTATTCAACAAAATACGAGTACAAGCTGATTATTTCCGTGAAGAACGTAGCGGTATCTTCCTACAACGTGCTGGACTTCCTGCCATTGTCGGTGTTTCTACCATTCCGTACGTAAATATCGGTGAAACTCTAAATCAGGGTTTTGATGCTACGGTAGAATATACCCATCAAGTAAACAAAGACTTAATGTTGACCGCACGAGGCAATTTCACTTTCAATAGAAACGAATTACTAAACAATGATGAACCCGACTGGGAATATAAATATCAAAACAAGATTGGAAAACCCTTCGGTAGCGGTGGCTCTTTGCAACCATTCGGTCTAGTTGCAATTGGTTTATTTGAAAGCCAGGAAGAAATTGATAACAGTCCTGTACAAAATTTTGGCAAATATCGCGTAGGTGACATCAAATATCAAGATATCAACGGTGATGGTCAAATTGACTCACAAGACCAGATAGCAATCGGTTACACCAATCTGCCAGAAATCACCTATGGTTTTGGCGGCACGGCACAATACAAAAATTGGGACTTCAACATCTTCTTCCAAGGAGTAGCACGTACAAGCTTCTTCTTGAACGGCTCATCCATCCGTACACCTTTCTCATCTGGAAATATGGAGCGTGCAGCCATTAACGAAGATATATATGGTAACGTATGGATGTCCACCAACACTCCCGAACAAAATGCCAATGTTACCTATCCACGTCTGAGCATGGGTAGTGGTGGAGCAGGTGCTTCCAACAATAGCCAAGCATCCACATGGTGGCTACGAGACGGTTCATTCCTTCGCTTGAAGAGCGTAGAGATCGGATACTCATTGCCAAAATCTCTGTTGCAAAAGAGCTTTATCAAGAGTCTAAGATTCTATGCTGCTGGCAATAACCTCTTACAATTCAGTCCATTCAAATTATGGGATCCAGAGAAAGGCTCAACAGACGGCTCTGGTTATCCGCTCAATCGAATGTTCTCTATTGGATTTAACGCTAATTTCTAAACCTTGTTAACAAAAAAACTTATGAAGATTAAATTTAAATCATTCTATATGCTATGCTTCGCAGCAAGTACCTTAACATTTACTTCATGCGAAGACTTTCTGGACAGACAAGAAGATGAGAAACTCACCTTCGAAAAAATCTGGGAAAACCGAAATACGACCAAACAGTATTGGTTAAATGCCATGTCATTTCTACCCAATTATAATGGTGGATTTATCGGAGACAATGAACCCTACCTCGGAGCATCAGATGAATGTACCATCGCTTACGACCGACAATACCGATATATCAATTTTGGCTCATGGAACGCATCAACGGTCCCCTATTATGTTATGGACAAATATTATAAGGGAATCCGCGAATGTAATATTTTAATGCAGAATGTTTATACTTGTAGTGACCCGCTGGTTACACAAAGAGACCTTGACCTATATTATTGGCAAGCCCGCTTTGCGCGCGCCTATTACTATTTTCTGATGATGTGCGATTATGGTCCGGTATTCCTGTTAGGAGATGAATTACTTGACTTTTCAGCCTCTACAGAGTCCCTTTACCGTCCACGCAACACATGGGAACAATGTGTAGACTACGTTGTCAGCGAAATGACAGAATGTGCCAATAGCAACGCAATCCAATCTTCCTACGAGGAATTGGAATATGGATTAGCAACCAAAGGAACTTGCCAAGCCGTTATTTCAAGACTGCTATTATACTCAGCACGTGACTTATTCAACGGCAACACACTTTATCGCAACATAAAAAACCCTACAACCAGTGAATTTCCCGACCTGTCTGATGCAGAATTGTTTCCCCAGCAATACGACGCCAGCAAATGGCTGAAAGCTGCAGAAGCTGCCAAAGTATTGTTGGATAATTCACAATACAAGTTGTATCGTGCGGGCAACGGCAATCCTTATGAAGATTACGTCGGCATCACCAATGTAAACTGGAACAGCGAACTCATCTGGACAGATCGCTACAATAACCGCTACAGTTGGGGAGTAGGTACTGTACCAACAGGTGTAGCAGGTACTGCCTATGGTGCAGTAGGCCCGACACAACAACTGGTCGATGCCTATGCCATGAGCAGCGGCCGTTACCCGATTACAGGATACGAAGCCGATGGAACCCCCATCGTGGACGCCCAGTCCGGGTATGACGCCGATACAGAACTGCAACTTAGCACCTGGGAATATCCGGCTGAAGGTTGGAGCAAATTCAAGAACTACGATCTGGAAGCGCCCAACATGTATAAAGACCGGGAGCCGCGCTTCTATGTCACGGTATTCTTTAGCGGTAACTACTGGCTTCATAACACACAATCAACCATGATTTCTTTTGCCAAAGGAGCCAACAGCAACAAGAGCCACGACTATCCGAAATCCGGCTACCTGCTCAACCGTTTCTACGACCATCGTTTGAGTTCGGCCGCAGGCAATTGGGGTAACATTACTTTCCCCGTGTTCCGTTTGGGCGAAATATACTTGAACTTCATCGAATCTGTTTTGGAATGTAAAAAACGAGGTGTTGCCCTTCCTGGAGGATATGAAGAACTTGCAATGGAAAAGTGGGCAGACTTGCGTAACCGTGCCGGCCTGGAACCTATCACGGACGTATACTCCAACGCGACCACAGAAGAGCTGATCGAACTCTGCCGCAAGGAACGCCGCGTCGAACTGGCCTTTGAGCGCCATCGCTACTATGACACTCGTACTTGGATGATTGCCAAAGAAACCGATGGCGGTCCTATGTATGGCATGAATACAGAGTGCCCCATTGGTAGCAATGCGGCGAATGTTACCCCCGCCGATTTCTGGCAACGTACTGTTTTCGAAACACGCGTATTTGAAGACAACCATTATCTGTATCCATTCTCTCAACGCGAAATAGACCGTAACCGACTGTTAAGACAAAACTACGGTTGGTAATATTGATACTAACAATCAAACAACGAATTCATATGAAAAAAAACATATTATTTGCGATTCTTGCCACCAGCTGTTTATTGACACATACTGCATGCGAAGATGGCAAAGACGAATACTTATCGGATTTCAGCACTATTCTTTATTTCAGAAATAGTGGAGAATTACCGTTAACAGTTTATAAAACTGGAGAAAATACAGACTACCAGCTTATTGTTAACAAGTCTGGTTCCACTTTAGGAGCAACAGCATCTATTGATGTCGGAATCATGAGTGATGCAAGCCTTGCTGCATATAATGCTGCAGAAGGCGTAAACTATAAAGCATTACCAGGAACATGTTACACTTTCAGCAATGAAACTATAGAATTTGGAGCAGCAGATTTATATAAAACAGTAAATGTTTCATTGATAGCCGAACAAATTGAACAAAATAGTGGAACAGATGCAACAACCTACGTCATTCCATTTGAACTGTATAATGGCTCTGACTCCATTAATGCAGAAAAACGTTATGCATTTATTATACCCAGCGTTCAAACCCTCACTGTAGGTTTCGAGAACAGTGGCTTCATCTCCACAGACGACATTACAGGCAGTGAAGGGACAACAACGATCACACAATCCATCCTAATGCCCATTGTAAGTCAATGGGATTTGGATTGTCAGGTTACAGTAGATGAAGGAATTCTGGACGAATATAACACTGCAAACAAGAAAAACTTAAAAATGGCTGCAGAAGATTCATATACAATAGAAATAACGCCCTTCCAAAATGGTTCTAACCATGCAACTGTAACGATAACTTTAGATAAGTCCAAATTAATATGGGGACAACAAGCCATACCATTGAAGATTTCTGGAACATCTAATCCCAATTTTGCAGTCGACGAGGCCAAATCGAGTTGCATCGTAGGTATTAACTATACAATTCCAAGAAGTGAATTGACCCAAATACCACTTTCCCTCGATATGCTATCTTCGAATGCTACAGTAAACGGAGATGGAACCGGGTTAGCTGGATTGTTCGATGGTAGAGGAAGCGGTCTCCATTGGCATTCTAACTATAGTGGCTCAGCGATTGATGCCGTATATGGACATTACATTGATTTCAAATTGTCCAACCCAATCAATCATTTTGCATATAATTTCTGGACACGATTTGAGAATGCGAATGGTGCACCCACCAAAACAATAATCTATGCAGGAAATGATGGTAATACTTGGAAAGAAATAGGAGAGGTTGCAAACTCATTTACAACCGGTAATGAGGAATATGATTCAAATGTGTTCTCTTCAAGTGAATCTTTTACTTATATACGTTTTTCTGTAACTGAAAGTAATGCAGGAAATGTATGCACAGGACAATTCTGGAACTGTGGCGAAATGCAGATTTTTGGTAAATAATAATCTTCTAACCTTTGAGGGACAGAAATTGGGACTGTCCCTCACATTTACTCTATATATTTGATTTACTAAAAATGGATGAAGGAGGGAAATTTCATTATCTATTTTTCTCTCCTTCTTTCTGTATAAAAATAGAATATCCCACTTTTTTTATATCTTTGCCACACATCTCAAACATAAGCAACTGCATTTTTATTATCAACCCTTAACCCCATAAAAAAAACTATGAGAGTCCTATCCTTTTTGACCATATGTCTATGTACAGTTTTATGGTTCATTTCATGCAGTGATGAAAAAAACGATTCCCCAAGTACTCCACAATTTTCTATTGAGGAACAGTATCTACAACAAGATTTTGAACAGAGTGCAACCTCTGTAGTCATTCCTGTCAAAACTAATTTAGAAACATCCCAATGGAGTGTCAAATCAGACCAATCATGGTGTCTAGTTGATCAAGAACACTCCTCCTCACAAGCTTCCGGAATTCTGATTAGCATACAAGCCAGTGAAGAACCCGACATTCGAACAGCTACCATAACAGTAAACTCCAGCGTCGAAAATTACAATATTCAAGTACGACAATTAGGTTATGGCCCTGCAATATTATTAAAACAAGAAGCAAAAAATATATCTGCAGAAGGAGGTCCATTAACTATTACCGTCACATCCAACATCGAATATACAACAACCCTTTCCGAAAAATGCGACTGGATACATGATGCGCCGGGAACTCGTGCATTAACAGATAAAGATTACAATTACACAGTGGACGCCAACTCTTTATATGAAGAACGCAGCGCCACTTTCACCTATACAGGGATAAAATATACAGATATAGTAACTACTTGCACTATAACCCAAGAGGCTAAAAGTGCCGGTGTAGATGACGTTGTCGTAGAAGGCGACATTAAAATAATACCTACCAGCGGTAAAGCCAGTGAAAATCAGCCGGGACAAGATATTGAAAACAGTTTCGACGGGAAGTTCAGCCCCCAAGGAGAACCCTACCATTCCATTTGGAACCAACAGGCAGCCTTTCCCGTTACTCTGGAATATTTCTTTGACCAAAAGCCAGACCTTGATTACCTCATCTATTACACAAGAAGCGGAAACGGTAATTTTGGAGAAGTTGATATTTATACGGCTACCGAAAGCGAACCCGAATATAAATTGATGGGAAGTTATGACTTCAAAATGCAAAATGCAGCAAGCCGAGTTGATTTCAAGAATACACTTTCCAAAGTAACTAAAATCAAATTCAGTGTCAAATCCGGTTTAGGAGGATTTGTCAGCTGTGATGAAATGGAATTCTACCAGAAGAACACAGATAAGACTCTCGACAAACAACTGTTGACCGTATTTACCGACATCACCTGTACTGAACTGAAGTCCGATGTAACAGATGAACAAATCAATGCTCTACCTGGATACTTCATCAAACTTGCCACCATGCTGCGCAGCAATACGTATGATCCGTGGGAAAAAGAATTCCGCATCCAGTCTTACCAGCCCTATAGCAATGTAGAGGAATGGGCTAAGACACTGATGACCAAACGCTACAGCAATTTGGACAATCCAACCGGTATTTATGTAGAACCTGGTGACTCATTAATAATTCTTGTTGGCGACACATACGGTAACTCGTTGTCCATCCAAAATATTGGCGAAGAACAAGCCAGCGACGGGACCAATACCTACGTACAAACAGCTGCCAGCGGTGAGACACGTTTCTTACAAGAAGGCGTAAACAAGGTAGGGTTTACTAAGAAAGGCATGCTTTTCCTGATGTATACAGCTAATCTGCTTGACCCCAATGCTAAACCTATCACCGTCCACATCACTCCTGGCAGCGGTAAGGTAAGTGGTTTCTTCGATTTGAAAACTCACAAAACGAATGAAAAATATCAGGAACTGATTGGAAAAGCCAATTACAAATACTTCTGCGTTCGTGGCGAACGTATCATGTTCTACTTCCACCGCGAGCAGATGAAACAGGCTGTGCCGAGTGATATTTTGTCAGCCATCAATTTATGGGACGACATTATTAGTTGGCAACAGGAGCTGATGGGCATCGAGGATGTACGCCCTTCACAGGTCAACAATCATCTGTTTGCTATTTCGCCTGAAGGTAGCTATATGTGGGCTTCAGACTACCGCATCGGTTTTGTCTACACATATCTGAACAACATTTTGCTGAAAGAAAACGTCATGGCAGCCAAGGACAATGCTTGGGGACCAGCACATGAAATCGGCCATATCCACCAAGCTGCCATCAACTGGCCCGGCAGCACCGAGTCGTCCAACAACCTGTTCTCCAACTACATCCTCTACAAGCTGGGTAAATATTGCTCTCGCGGTAGCGAACTGAGCGACCTAGCCGACTCACGCTTCGAGCGTAAACAAGCATGGCACAACATGGGTGACGCTACTCATCAGGGTGAAGATACCGAAATACACATGCGTATGAACTGGCAATTGTGGAACTACTACCACCGTTGCGGCTATAAACCAGATTTCTGGCAAACTCTGTTCAAACTGTTGCGCGAGAACCGTATCGTAGAAAATAACCCGGGCGAAGGACAGCTGAAGTTTGCCATGATGGCCAGCAAAGCGGCTAACGAAAACCTGACCGAATTCTTCGATTTATGGGGATTCTTTGAACCGGTAAATGAAACAATTGAACAGTATGGCACTTGGAACTACGTAGTGACCGAGCAGATGATTCAGGAAGCCAAGGCTTTCATGGCACAATTCCCAGCTCCCAAACACGCTTTCCAATATCTGGAGGATCGCAAACAGGGAGATGAAGGACTGGATATCGTTGCTCCAGACACTGGCTACTATACTCAGTTCCAGGACAACGTAAAGATTACCAAGACTATCAGCTACAGTCGCTCAGGACAGCAAATCAGCATCACCGACGGAGATGAAGCTGTAGCCTTTGAAGTAAGGAAAGACAATAAGCTACTCTACTTCTCTAATGCCTTCCACTTTACTGTACCTTCATCCATATCGTTAGAAGGAGCAGGTATCTATGCGGTACAAGCCGATGGAAAACGAATAGAATGCAAGGCTCAATAAGTCTTCCACAATAACAAAAAAAGTCTGCCAACCTGTCACGATAAGTAAAAGACTATCAGATAGACAGATTGGCAGACTTCTTTTATAAGATATATTCAAGAAGATATTTTATAAACTCCCGATTTTTCTCTGACTGGAGAAAAAATTTTTCCCAGTCAGAGAAAAATAATGCTCCAACTATACTTCATCCGGCCAGGGGCAAGGCTTGCCCGTGCTCTTGAACGTAGGACGCTGGGCATCGACCTTGCGCAGATACTGCCCCAGTTCCTTGGACAAGCGGCGTACGATGTCGGGATGCTCGGCTGCCACGTCGTGCTTCTCGCCGATGTCTTCGGGAATGTTGAACAACTCCTTCTTGCCGGTCTCGTAGTAATATACCAGCTTCCACTCGTCCTTGCGGATGGCACAGTCGAGGTTGATGCCCGGTCCGTCATTGCCCCAGATGTTGGGGAAGTTCCACACCAGCGCACGGCCTTTCGAGGGGTCGCCCGTACCTTTTAGCAGCGGCATGAAGCTGACGCCGTCCAGCGGAGCTACCGTCTTGTAATCTTTCACACCGGCCATCTCGAGCAGCGTCGGATAGAAATCCTCAATCATCAGATACTTGTCGCAACGCGTGTCGGGGTTCACTACACCCGGCCAGCTCACAATCATCGGCTCGCGGATGCCGCCCTCGTAGAGCGAACCCTTGCCGCTGCGCAGAGGCGCATTCTGCGTATGCACTTCGCCGTCGCGCCACTCGGGCTCGGCAGCCAATCCGCCGTTGTCGCTCATGAAGATGACGATGGTGTTGTCGGCCTCACCGTTCTTTTCCAACCAGTCCATCAAGTCACCCAGACTCTTGTCCATACCCTCGATAAGCGAAGCATAGGCAGCCTCCTTATCGCTCATCCCCTTGCGCACATACTTCGGGAAAAAGCGCATGTCCTTGTCGATAGGCACATGGATGGCATAATGAGCCATATACAAGTAGAAAGGCTGGTTGTACTTCTTGGCCTTGTCCAGCGCCTTGATAGCCTCGCGCGTCAAGGCTTCGGTAGCAAAGACACCTGTCCCCCAATAATTCTCCAGTCCGGGAATGGACATTAGCGAGTAAGCCTTACCGTCGCGCGTGTGACCGTAGTTCCGCTCACTCAGATAGGTAGCCAGACCACCGGCCGCATGGCCAGCAATATTCACTTCAAAGCCCCAGTGAGTAGGATTCTCTCCCGGCGTATCGAGAGAGCCCCAATGGGCCTTGCCGCAATGGATGGTGTGATACCCGCTCTGGCGGAGCAGTTCGACGAACGAAGTGCCCACATAGGTATTGTTCGTACCCTCTACCTGACTGACACCATTATAGTTCCAGTCGGGCAGCTCTACCGTCGCGCTCTGGCGGTCGGTCTGCTTGTCGCGCTCCAGCGTCCAGTTGGTCACCCGATGGCGGGCGTTGTTGGCTCCCGTAATGAGGCTGCACCGGGTGGCCGAACTGATGTTGCAGGCATACGCCTGGGTGAACATCATGCCCTGCTTGGCCAGCCGTTCCATATTGGGTGTCTCGTAGGCCTCATTATAAGGAGTCTTCTGTGTCCAAAAAGGCAGCGAGGTATCCTGCCATCCCATGTCGTCCACCATGAACAGGATGATGTTCGGGCGTTTCTGCTCCTCGGCAGACGGTTGCTTCTTCGTCGCTCCCCATCCGTCAGTCATGGGTACCAACGGCGTCAGAGACAATGCGGTAAACAAATATTTATTCATAAATCAGAGAGTTTAGATAATGGGGTTAGTAGAATATGAAAGTTAAAGTCAGAGCAGCTATTCCACATAATAAACACTGAAGTTTCGTATCTGCGGAGTGTCTGTGCATTGCTCCACAACTACACGGAAAGCTGTTGCCTCTACGGGGTCGAAGCGTTCGATGCGCTTGTGTCCCACCGAAGTTCCCTTGGCCACAGTGACCCACTTCCCGCCTGTGCGGGCTTCCACCCGATAGGCACGGATGCGTTCGCCCAGCGTGATATCTTCCTGCAGGATGTAATAGTTGGCTTTCTGTTTGCCTTTCAGGTCCATCGACAGTTTCTTCGCCTTGCCGGAGGTCTGGGCAAGCGGCGTACCGAAACGACGGGCAATCTCGTCACCCCATTCCTTCAGGCGCTTCACGTCACCCTCAGGTATCACTCCGTCCGGGTTGGGCGTCAGGCCTACAATCAGCGTAGCATTGCGTCCCACCGACTTCTCGTACATGTCCATCAGGTTCTCCAGCGGATAGACGGCCTTGTCGTCGTCGCCCGGTTCCCAGAACCATTCGTGGCGGCCGTTGTATCCGCGCAGAGGCGTGTCGGCCATAGCGGGCACCCAGTAGCGGCCGTCAGCATCGCCGTGGGCCAGCAGTTCGTTGTGGTTCCTCACTCCCTCGTTCGCATTGCTGTGACTGTAGGGATAAGGGAAGCTTGACCAGCAGGGATAGCCTACCGTACCGCTCTCCGACCCTCCCCAGCGGAAGTCCGCACGGTTCACGTTGTGATAGAACAGACATTCCGGCTGATATTTGGTCACGATGGGTTCCACATCGGGTCCCAGTCCCTTCGGGTCATCGGCACCACCGTCAAACCAGATCATGAACAGGTCACCGTAGCGGGTACAAAGTTCCGTCACCATCTTCTCGCACAGACGTTTGTACCAGGCTTGGCGGTTGCGTGCAAACTCACCGTCGCCCTCAGCCTTGAAGTTATGAATGCCAAACAAAGAGTTCCAGCGGATACCGATATAGATACCCGGCTGAATACCATACTTGCGGCAGGAATTTACAAAGTCGCGCACCACGTCGCCCTTGCCGTCACGCCATTTCACCGCTTTCAGGCAATAGGGATTCACGTCGCTCTGCCACAAGCCGAAGCCCGTTTCGTGCGTAGCGGTAAGTACGGCAAACTTCGCTCCGGCCGCCTTGGCCGCCTGTATCCACTGGTCCGTGTCGAGCTGCGTGGGGTTGAAGATATTATAATCCTCCACCGGATTGATGCGGTTGTTTCCCTGTCCATATATCTGGCCATCAAACACATGCAGGTCATAGTGGAATACAACACCCATCTCTGCCTTGTGCCACTTCAGCTGATGGGGGGCAGGCACAGGATGACTCTCCTGTGAACATACAGAAAGTGTACTAGTCAAACACAACAATCCGAATAAAAATCTTTTCATCATACTCTGTTCAATTTAATATCATAAAATAAAGAAAGTGTGCCAAAGATACAAAACCCACTTAACCTTTGGCACACTTGGTTCATAATAGCATTAAAAAAGATCTACTATTCCTGAATAGCAAAGCCACCCGGCTCAATGGGCCAACCCGGATTCTGGTAAACTACCGAAGTAGAAACATCGCCACCTTCTTCAGGAGTGGACATACGGAATACATCGTATGACAGCGGAGAAAGATAATTGGCAGTTTCAAAACAGTAGCCATTGTGTTTGTTTACCAGTTCATTCTTACCTTGCGGACGCAGATACTTGCTGACAGAAGCTTCATTGGGAGCCGTATAAGTCAGTTTGCAGACCGTACATGCATTCTCGAATTCAGTATGGAATTCATCCCAATAGTTCATGCCTTCCACCCAATAGTTTTGCATCATGTCCAACGCACGCCAACGATACAGGTCGTCCTTACGCATGCCGTCAGCAATGAACTCGCTACGACGTTCACGACGAATATTATAAAGTGTAGCATCTATTAGATTCGTGCCTGAATAACGAGCCAAATCAATTTCTTTTGTCAGGTCTGTGGCCGCAATAGTCTTTGTATAATCCTCGTCCACACCCGCACGACGGCGCAATTCCCGCCAATACTTATCGCACGTGTCGTCCAGATTGCCATGACGCAGGTAGTAGGCTTCAATATAGTTCAGATAGGCTTCCGCTGCACGGAAGATGGGCAATGCCAGCGGAGAACCCGTATTGAAAACAACGTCGTTGTCCTGCCAACCCTTGCGAGGGATATAACCGGTACTGGTTACATAAATACCGCCGCCGGCAGCCACCAGACCCGGATATTGGAAATAAACGTTACCCATAATCTTGTCACCGGGCTTGGCTACAGACGAAGTCAGACGATTGTCACGATCGGTCATGGCATCTGTGATACTCTTGTCGCCTGCGTAGCCACTACCCTGTGCATAAATGGGCAAGCCGTTATCCATCAGATAACTGTCCACCAAAGAGCGGGTAAAGCCAACTGTACCACCGTGCGAAAACACATAAGTCCCCTTTTCACTTTCTGCGGCAGCATAACCATGCGTAGCTCCCACTACTGGATTCTGCACCTTGGCCTCTGCACTGTACATACGCCACAACAGCACTTCGTTCCTTGCTCCCGAAAGATCATCCGAACTGAACAGGCTGGCGTAGTCCTCTACCAATGAAGAAGCGTCTCCCACTTCTTTGGCGGCGGCAATGGCCTGGTCCAGGAAGAAATTAATTTCGGTCTGTGCATCCGATGTCAACACCGCAGCGTCGCCTGGCCATCCCGGTCCAAAGGGAACACGGGGCGTATCCCCATGATACTTTTCCCACGTAGCTTCATAGAGAGCCACGCGCGACTTGAACAACAACGCCGACTCACGGTTCAGACGATGGTCCGTAAAGCTATTGCTTTTCGGGTACAGCCGTTCGAGGGCACGGTCCAGATCCTCCAGAATGAAACGGGCCACTTCGTTACGCGGCTTTCTACGGTTAGCCTCCACATTGGCCGTATAGTCGCCGTCGGTCAGCACCTCCGTCACGATGGGGAGGTCACCGTATGCCTTCATCATGTTGAAATAAATGGTAGCGCGGAAAAAATACATCTCACCGATATAATGCTTGACGTTATCCGTCTCATCCAGCGTTCCGTTCTCTATGTTCTCCGCCGTGCGCGTCAGGAACAGGTTGCACGAGCGTATGTCGGCAAAGCTGGCATAACTGCCGCTCGCCCCCACCTGGATGCGCTGGGGCAGGAAATTGTCATTCTGCCCTGTGCCTGACATGTCGTCGCTGTTGACGTCCGTATCGAAATAGCCGAAGTCATTCGTACCGGCTCCGTGATCGGGCAAGAGTCCGTACATGGTGTTGCAATAGGGTTCCAAATGGTTCTCGGCTGTAAAGAAGCCCTCGTCCACGTTATCCGAAATAGGCGCTTTATCCAAAAAGTCTGAACAGGCAGTACCCATCAATAAGGTTGCCGAAAATAAGAATATATATTTCAGTTTCATAATCATAGATACTTTATTAAAATTACAATGTTACGTTAATGCCACAAGAAAGTGTACGGCTCAAGGGATAAGTCATACCATTCTGATACAAGGCTTCGGGATCGAAGTTTTTGCTGATAGATGTACCTGTCCACAGATTGTCACCCGAGAAGAATACTCTGACGCGTTCCAATCCAGCCTTGTTGACCCAGGCCTTGGGCAATGTATAACCAATCTGCAGGTTCTTCAGACGGATATAGGCTGCATTTTGCAGATAACGGGTCTGAGTATAGTGGTTTTGGTTATTCGAACGGATAGGACGCGGGAAGTAAGCATTCGTATTAGCGCCCAACGGGTCACCTTCCGGACGGAAGAAATCCCAATGTTCTACATAACCGGTAGAACTCCATTCGTCACCGTTGATACCCCAGAAAATCATACCGTCCAACCAATAATCTCTCTTGGCCACACCTTGAAAGAAGAGGCTAAGGTCAAATCCCTTGAACTCTGCACCCAGGTTCAGGCCGAAGCGGAAACGCGGAGTACTGTTACCAATAACCTTCAAATCTTTGGGATCGTCCACAGAAGTACCCGACAGGATTTCACCGTCGCCGTCCAAATCGGCATACATGATATCACCGGCTTTCCAGCCTGCACTACCACCACCAATCTTACTTTGATCCACTTCTGCAAGATGGGCTGCCATTTCTTCATCGGTCTTGGCCATGCCTTTTGTCACATATCCCCATATTTCACCCAGTTCCTTACCAACCCAATAAGAACCGGAGAAACTCTTGCTGGCATTGGGATATTCAGTAACATGTGTACGTGAGTCGGAAAGGTTGAACGCTACGTTATAGTTGAACTCACCGATACGGTCCTGCCAGTTCAGCCGAAGTTCCCAACCCTTGGTACGCAAAGCGGTATTGTTGCGGCTCGGTGCCGACGCACCAACAATCGGAGAAATTTCCTGTGCCGGTCCTACCATATCCTTGGTATCACGGATGAAGTAGTTGAAGTAACCGCTCAATCGGTTATTGAAGGCTCCAAAGTCAACACCATAGTTATAGCTGTACACGCGTTCCCATGTCAACAATGAGCTGACCAAACCCGGGGCACTTGCGATATTCGATTTACCGTCAGTGGTAATCAGCCAGCGACCGCCTTGGTCCGGCGTACCCACCGTAATGTTCTGGATGGCATACGTAGGATAATAAGAATTGGTATTCTGATTGCCGAGACTGCCGTAGGAAAAGCGTGGTTTCAGAGTATTCACCCAGTTGGTCAATGGTTCCCAAAAAGCTTCACGAGCAATATTCCAACCTACTGAAACAGAAGGGAAAGTAGCCCAGCGCTGGTCGGCACGGAAACGGGACGAACCGTCGCGACGGATGTTGAACTCGAACAGATAGCGTCCGTCAAAATCGTAATTCAGACGGCCGAAGTAACCCAATGACGACCATTCGCCACGGTAACCGCCATTACTCTGTGTTCCTGTAGAAGTATTGATGTCGGGCTTGTTATCATTCATCACATCCGCACGCTTGGCCCATACATTATTATAGCGATAACTTTCGCTATTCATACCCACCATTACCTTCAGATTATGTTTTTCCAAAAAATTAAGGCTATAGTCAGCGTAAGCCGATGAAGTAATCATTGTTTCGCGCTGCTGTTCGCTATAAGCCCAAGTCTTACCGGCTGCCAAGTCGGGATCACCGCCCAGCCACTGTTCGGGTACGGGCTGGTTGTCTCTGTTGTACAAATACACTTTAGCCACGTTGTAGATGTGCTCGTAACTGCCCGTGCGCAAAGCCAGGTCACCATGAATGGTCAGACCTTTCACCGGAGTCAAAATCAAGCTACCTTGTGTAAAGTAAGTGTCATCCTGTGTATTGGAACGGCCACCTGATGTCAGCTGCATCAGTTTCGGGTTACGGGTATAGTGTCCGTTGTTGTCGTAGAGCGGCATGTTGGGATGCAGTTTGGTCGTCTCGGCAAAGAAACGGTCGCCATACAGTTTCAGGAAGGTAGGCATGCCGATGTCTTCACGGATGAAACGGCTGTTGAATTCCAGACGCATCCACTTCGTAATTTCGGCACTGATACGGGCGCTGGCATTGTAACGTTTCTTGTTATCATCTGCATAGTTCATCTGACCGTCCTGGTCGAGGAAAGCACCCGATACATAATATTGCACTTTCTCGTTACCGCCCGACAGGCTCAGATTATGTTCCTGTCCGAAAGCAGTCTTGTCAATAAAGTTACGCGGCCAATTCTGGTTGTCATTCGATCTTTGATTGAACACGAAACAATCGGAAGCCTGGCTCAACGAGGGGTCGGCTGTTGTTGTAATTTCACCGCGCATATATTGTTGGATACGGTCAATCGTTGCGTCATCAAAGAAATGGGCAGCACCTGTCCCCGAATTGTCCATACCACGATTGAAATACTGGGCAAAGGTGTAAGCGTCCATCATGTCGGGGATGTTGGTCGGACGCGACCAGCGCAGGTTGTTAGAATACGAGATACTGGTCTTGCCCTGCTTACCCTTCTTGGTTGTAACCAAAATCACACCAAACGGAGCACGCGAACCGTAGATAGCAGCCGAAGCGGCATCCATCAATACAGAAATGTTGTCAATATCCTGCGGATTCAATTGGTTGATATCACCAGCAACACCGTCAATTAAGACAAGAGGTGAAGCACTAGAACCTGTACCCAAGTTACCTGTACCACGAATGTTAAAAGAAGGATTAGCATCCAGTTTACCACCAGCATCGGGCATACTGATATTAAGACCCGGTACTACACCCTGTAAAGCCTGTCCGACAGAAGTAACAGGGCGGGATTCCAGTTTCTTGT
Source organism: Bacteroides togonis (assembly GCF_900130135.1). NCBI lineage: Bacteria > Pseudomonadati > Bacteroidota > Bacteroidia > Bacteroidales > Bacteroidaceae > Bacteroides > Bacteroides togonis. The sequence goes on from NZ_LT670820.1 coordinate 1,459,838, forward strand.
TATCCACTGAAGCAACAGCACCAGTTAGATTCACTTTTTTCTGCGTACCGAAACCTACCACCACCACTTCGTCAAGCATCTGATTGTCTTCTTCCAACGTTACGGAATAAGATTTTTGCGAAGCATTGACCTTTACTTCTACATCTTTATAACCAATGTAAGAAACTGACAAAGTTCCGTCAGACGGAACATCTTTAAGATTGAATACACCGTCCAAATCTGTAATTACACCGTTGGACGTACCTTTGACAAGCACGCTGGCACCAATAATCGGTTCACCCTGTTTGTCTGTGACTTTACCAGTAATGCTGAGATGCTGGGCATACATGAATATACTGCTCCAAAGCATCAAAAAGAAAATAAGGCTTTTTTTCATGTTTTTCCTTTTTAGGGTTAGACAATGAGGTTTTTTTGATGTTGCAAACATAATGTTTCCATATCAAAACGAATATACATGAATATTTCATTCAACATACACGTTTAATACAAGCTGCTGTTTTTCCGCATTTTCTACAAAATTCCAAGCCACAAAAGGAAATCGGGAGAGAAGCAAGATAGCCTTAGCAATGCAAATGCCAAACAATACTGAGAAGGGGGATGACACAGTGCTGCATGACGATGCGACACAGTGCTTTGTTGGGGTGTAACACAGCACTGTGTGAGGTACTGACACAGTGCTGCGTCAGAGGGTCAGGAAGCACTGCGTCATCCCTTGTTTCTACAGACAATGGTCCAACAAAAAACAAATACGTTCCAAACAAGGCTATTAAAGAAACATAGCCCAATATTTTTTCTCATTCCATTTCGATAAATAACATATTTTTCATTTCTTTGTGCTACGATAATTCTATACCAGACATGAACCTTAAAGTCTTTTATATAGCAACTATTTGCCTAAGTTTGTTTACGCAGTTGCCCTGCCAAGCTTTTTTTGAAAAAGATCTTCATCTGCTAACTATGAAAAACGGCCTGGCCGACAACACAATCCACTCCATTTGTAAAGATCGTAACGGATTTATCTGGCTAAGTACGCGCGACGCCCTAAACCGTTACGACGGAAAACAAGTGAAATCTTTCCCTTTCGACAGTACCAGTACCAATATCTCGGTTTTGAAAGAAATAGCTGATGGACTCCTATGCTTCGAAAGTAGAGGTATTCTCTATGGATTCGATTTGCGGAACGAACGTTTTCTCCCTATACAAACAGAAGACGGAAAACCTTTCAGAGCCATTGCTACCGAATCAATAAACGACTCTACCCTGTGGATACTGAACAACGAAGAACTAATATTGGCCCGAAAGACAAACCAGCCACAAGACAAAGCTGTTGTTCTACACATACTGAAACGATATTCGCAATGGAATGAAAAAGGGCATATACTAGCCAAAATGTCACTGACGCCAGACAAACGCCACATCTGTGTAGCAGACACACAAGGGAAAGTAATGATTGCCGAAACAGACCGAATGGAAAACTGCAAAACAATAGATTTAGGATTCGGCTACCCTATACAAATCAACCACATTTTGTACGATGAAGACGACAACATCTGGCTTTCGACTCTCACGTATGGCATCATACGCTACAATGTAAAGACCGGCCAAACCAGCCGCATGACTTACCACAACAAATATACAGCTAACCAGCTATCACATACCGATGCATTCAGCGTGATACGCTTGGAAAAGAATCGTTATTTAGCTGCCACATGGAACGGATACACACTCATCAATCTGAATAAAAAGAATCCAGACGAGATGACCGGACAGGTTTTCAACAACACCACCTCTTATATATTTCGCGACATCGAGACACGAATGATCACAGCCTACTACGACCCTCAAGGTATCCTATGGATAGGGACAGATGGTGGTGGAGCCATCTGGTCAGACCTACGAGAGCAGTTTTACAAACGTTATTATCAAGACAGACATAATGAAATCTGTTCCATCGTAGGAAATGACGAAGGTTACGTATGGCTCACAACCTTCCATCGAAGCATCCTTCGCAGCCGTACCCCCTACCATGCTGATGAAGAATTGGACTTCATACCGATAGGAACCCCTGAAACTCAAAAACGAAACACCGTACTGAGTAGTACCAAAGACAAAGAAGGAAACCTATGGTTTGGCAATGCAGACGGCACATTAACCCGATATGATACACGAAAGAAAACTTTTCAAATCATAGAATTGGCTGACAGTTCAAATTTGCCAAACCAAGCCTCTGTCTGGAGCCTACTGACCGACAGCAATGGGCAAATATGGATTGGAACGCAAAGTGGCTTATTTGTGATCGATCCTATTTCTATTTCAAGCAGAAAAATTACTTTCATTAATAATAAAGGTGAAAAGATTCCTCCTCTCTACATTCGTGCACTAGCTGAGACTCTCGATCATAGTCTATGGTTAGGCACTACTTCCGGACTCTACCGATACAAAGGAGAAGGAAACATTCTTGACGCCGGATATGAAAGCAAAACCGACATGACAGACTATTCAATCCGTTCATTACTGGCTGCCCAAGATAGCATGCTGTACATTGGCTATATGAATAGATTTGCAGTCCTGTCACCATATGAAAATCGCATTATACAAACTTTCACTACTCAAGACGGTCTTTGTAACGACTTCGTGGGTTGTATTACCGAAGACGGGAATGGAAATATTTGGATAGGCTCCAACTCGGGCATCTCACGATATAATAGCCACCAACGATTGTTTCATAACTATTATGCATCGGTAAGTAGCTGATTATCAACAATATTACAATACATTAGTAACTGTCTGAAAGCCACCGTTTTGGTGGCTTTTTTCATTTTAACACTTTCCATTTGAAACTTGTTACAACCAGTTTTTAAGGGTAAATTTGGCTCAAATATCGTTCCTATCCCTAAATTTTGCGACCAAATGGCAATCGGAAAATGACATATATGGCACCTTATGCAAAAACTGCAAAAGTGATAAATGTGCGCCCGTTGACATGTTGGACACCTCGTGAAAATTCCTGCAAATACCTGAAAATTGCTGCAAAGGAAATGGACGATTTTAACATGCCAAAAAGATGAAGATATTAAAGAAATGTTTAACATGTGGAGCAGAGTTTATTGCATCCAAGATGTCAAATAAATACTGCTGTAGAGAGTGCGAACGTGACGCATCTCGCAAACGTGAAGCAAAACGTAAAAAAAGTGTCCGGGAAAGTGAAAAAGAAGCAGCTCTTGATAAAGAAAGAGACGCAGTTGCTTCACGACCATTTTTGACACCCTCAGATGTTGCCTTATTACTTGATATGAGTGTTAGCACTGTTTATAGATGTTTCTATTCCGGAATCATCAAGGCAGTGAGAATACGTAGAAAAACACTTGTCCGTCGTGAGGATCTTGACAAATACTTTGAGGATGCAGGACCTTATAGAAAAAGAAGTTACAAGCGTAAGCAAGAACAAGAATACTATACCCTACAAGAGATTATGGATAAGTATAAAATTGGACGTAAAGCTGTATGGGGGCGTTGTGACAGATTAGGCATCCCTAAAGTTTACGAAGGGCGTAATACTTTCTACAGTAAAAAGCTTATTGATGCAAACTTCTCAGAGCTTCTTGATGCTATTGACATTGACAACTATTACACATTAAATCAAATCATGGAAATGTACAATATGACTCAGGGTGCGGCACTTTGTTTTGTAAAATACCATGCGGTTCCCAGGGTAAAGAGAAATGGCAGGTCTTATTATTCTAAGGTTCATATAGATTGTATAAAACACAAGACCGATGAAATTGATCCTGACTGGTACTCTTATGAAGAAGCTATGCAAAAGTATGGCATAACTAAAGATCAGGTAAGTTATACTCTAAAGACCTATAGCATTAAGACTGAAAAGCGTGGAAAATTCACCATGATTTATCGGACGGATTTTGATAATATCATGCATCAACGTCTTCAAAATTCAACTCCACTAATAAAGTCAAATGGTGAAGAAAAGGTTGTTTTCACGGCAAAGCAACAGGAAAAAATCTGTCCAGCAACTCCTGAAGGATACTATTCTACTGATGAGGTAGCAGAGATGTTTAAAATATCAATAAAGCATGCTGGAGTTATAACAAGAGAGAACAACATACCTAAGATAGCACTGAAAGGATTTAATTTCTATGAGAAGGGATCCATTGACCTGTTATACAACAAAAAGAATAAGTATGCAGAAATCACAGACTGGATAACGCCAGAGGAAATGCGTACAACATTTAAAATGACAGCAGATGGTGTACGCTCTTTTATTCATAGACATAAGATTCCAGCAAAGGTTGAGTATGGTAGTACCTATTATTCCAAACAACACATAGAGGAAATAAAGAATGGATATTTTGTTGGTAGAGACAGGTATTATTCCGTAGAAGAAGCTACAAAGAAATATAATCTTACAAATTCACTTGTCTTCTATTACGTCAATCACTATAAGCTCACCAGAGTAAAGAAGCAGAAATTCATCTTTTTTAGAAAAGAAGAATTTGACCGGTTAATGGAAAAACGGTTCTCAGAAGATGATTTTATAGCAAATATTGATATATAGTGATATTTACTTTCAATTTACCGATGTCAGCAATATATCATTCGAGAATTTTGAGACATAAAACTATAAAAACAAATAATATGCAGTATTGTAAATCAGTAACTCTCCGTATGCGAGATAGACGAAATGGTACTAAATCATTATTTCTGGACTTTTGGCCAGGCTATAGAAATCCTGAAACAATGGAACTGATTCGTCGTCGTTCGCTTGGCATGTATATATATGCCAACCCCATTTCTACACAACAGAAAAAGTATAATGAAGCTATTCTGGCAAAAGCTGAAGCTATTCGGTGTAAGGTATTCATAGAGGTAATTAATGAGAAATATGACTTCTTTAACCAGGACCGTCTAAAGGAGGACTTTCTTGCATACTTCAAGAATATTGTCAACAGAAACTTTGCGAAGTGTGATGCAGCCTATAAACATTTCTGCAGGTTCTGCCACAACAAATGTACATTTGAAATGCTTGATACCGTATTCTGTAACAAGTATAAAGAATATCTCTTAGACACGAAAGTATCAGCAAGAGGCAAAGTCATGGTTAACAAGCCTATATCACGAAATACAGCTTCAGCATATTGGAATATCTTCAAACAAGTTATAACTAAAGCCTATAGGGAAAGAAGACTTGTAGATAACATAGCATCTCTTTTGGATAATATTCCTTGCACAATACCTGTCAAGCAAAGCCTTTCACTGGAGGAAGTCAGAAAACTATATAACTCGGAATGTTCAGTTCCAGTGGTGAGAAAAGCAGCCATATTCTCCTGTTTGAGTGGATTACGTATAAGTGATATACTCAATTTAAAATGGGAAAATATCCAAACATATGCAGATGGCGGACATTATCTTGATTTTAAATGTGTAAAGACTCAGCGTCAGACACAGGTTCCAATCGGTGATGATGCTTATGAACTAATTCAGCCACAAACAACAGATAAATATATTTTTTCAGGATTTAATCGTACTATGACATATAGAGTCATGCAAGATTGGATTAAGGAATGTGGAATAAATAAACATATTACCTTTCACTGTTTCAGGCATACTTACGCATCCTTACAGCTTGAACTTGGAACTGATATTTACACAGTACAACATCTCCTTAACCACAAGAATGTAAGTACCACTCAAATCTATGCTTCACATGCTGATCCGAAAACACGAGAAGCAGCTGATAGAATTAGGTTAACAAATGTAAAAATGGAAATGCAAGAAAATGAAAACATAAAAGTTAATGAAGAAACCAAGAGAAAGAAAGAGAAAGGTAAATCAAAAAAGTGACAATAAATAGCAGCGTAAATCATTGAAACACTGAAATATAAATAATGTTTTCTGGAGATATTTTATTAGTAACAACTAGTATCAATTAGTAAGTTTATCTATAAATTTGCAATAAAGTAATACGATAAATACCAATTGCAATGACAAAAAAGATAAGAGAGATTTTACTGATACTTCTCATTTCAAACATTATTACCATTATTCTGTTTGTGACCGCTCCATATATTATCAGGGTGGTCACAAGCACTAATGCAACAGAAAATAATAACCTAATGTTATCCCCATTGCCGATTTTGTTATACCTCATTTTATTATCTTTATTAGTTTGTATAATAACTGTCCTGTACAGGTTACATACTGAGAAGCGCATAATCATTAATAATAGCATCACTTCCCTACAACCTGCTACTTCAGAAAAGAATAAAGCAGAGATTATGCGTGAGATTTATAAAAATAAACAGGACCATTTGGAGGTTAACAGATATGAGGCAATCAAGGAGTATACATATACTGTTTTTTCACCATACATGACAGATGATTGTCTGGAAACCCTATGCCAGAACATTAAACTTTACGAGATTCCAGAATCGTGTATCAATTCTGTATTAACAAATGGTCAGTTAAACACACTCGACATCAGACATTATGCCTGGAATATAGGAGAACGGCTTGGTTGGAGTGGACAAACCAGAGCTACCTTCATCAAGCTCTGTTTTCCTAAAGAACTTAATGACGTTGAAATTGAAAGCATCAGGCGTACACTCAGACAAAAAGGGAAATGTAAAATAGAAATTGACATTCCTGATAAAGATAGTTACGAGTTTCATTATTAAAAGAATTATATATGCAAGAATACGTAGAAGATAATCCGATAACCTTTAATGACATACCAAGAGTTATGTCAGATATACTTAAAAAATGTGATCTACTTGAACAGTCCATAGAAATACTTCATGAAGAGATTCGTCAATCTAATCAAAAGTCTCCATCTGAACACATTCCAATGGATGTAAAAGAAGCCTGTGAATTTCTCAAAATAAAAAAATCGACAATGTACTGTTATATACAGAACGGACAAATTCCAGTCAACAAGAAAGGTAAGAAATACACATTTTTCAGGGATGATCTCATCAAATGGGTTGAGTCTGGTTGTAAAACTGAAAAGCCAATCAGTACAGCAGAAATCAATCAAATACTCAGCAAAAGATCAAGTCGAAGGAAATAGTAGAGAAATGCGAATTCATAAATAGCCCGCATTAAGGATTATCTAATGTAGGCTATTTTTTTTGCATATATCACTTAAAAGCACTTAGCAAAGTGATCAGTGATAATTACAATATAGTATATAAACAAATGATCATAGAAATAGAATTAAATATTTATACACAAAAAAAATTAATTTATGAGTAAAAAGAATCAACACTCTTTGCTCTCTCTTTTTGTATTTACAATGTAACAATCATTTCACAAACCAAGAGATTGAGCTGTCCAAAGATGAGCTTTGGGACTTATTTAAAGTCAGTTACAAGCATTATCAAACTGAAGTAATTAATGATAGAAAAATTTACAATCGCTATGTAAATGACTTAATCAGTTATCATCTTCCTGTTTTCACATCTGATGAGGAAGCAATACGAAAACATTTCCAAAATCTTTTCTGTGTTTATGAATTACTGACCGACAGAAAAGATCTTGTTGAGAAGTACTTCACTAAATCTACATTCGAAAAGACAGACTTCTCTAAAATGCTTAATGAGTTTAACCATGTGGAAGTTATATTAAAGGACTCCAATGGACTTGCATCCTTTAACAGAAAGCAAATTAAACTTATCACAGATTTTGCCAATAGAAAGAATTTCTTCACTACCCCTGTTGACGAGAATACTATTGAAAAGTTCTTTAACTGTACATTAAAAAAGACTCTTATAGCCACAAACTTGCGCTATATACTTCAGCTGTTATATTCTCTTTCCCAACAAAAAATGATTCCATATAATTGGGTATCACTTGTAGTAAGAAATAAAATGTTAGCCCCACAGAAAAGTATGATACCATCAACTCGTGGAGCAATCAGTTCACGTCTTACAGAACTAAAGAATACTACTGCTACATTTCCTGAAGAAGAATATGTGAATATAGTAAAACAACTGAAAGAAATGTATTGAACCTTAATTCCGCAACACTATTATAAATATAACTTTTTAAGTACCTGAGCAACAAAAAGTTGCCCAGGATTTTGCCGTGTCAGATTTTTCACTTATCTTAGTGTTGCAATTAGAAAACAAGCGAAAATCGTAACAAGGCATGGCAAAGGTACAAATAAAATCTGAGAAACTCACACCTTTTGGAGGAATTTTTTCAATCATGGAGAAATTTGACTCCATGCTTTCACCCGTTATCGACTCAACACTGGGTCAGAGATGCCGCAGTATCATCGGATATCAGTTCAGCGAGATAGTCCGTTCGCTGATGAGCGTTTATTTCTGTGGCGGCTCATGCGTGGAAGACGTAACGTCACAACTGATGCGCCATCTCTCGTATCATCCTACCCTTCGTACATGCAGCTCTGATACCATCCTCAGAGCCATCAAGGAACTGACACAGGAAAACATCTCCTATACTTCCGACCAAGGCAAGACCTATGATTTCAATACTGCAGACAAACTCAACACATTGCTTATAAACGCTTTGGTTTCTACAGGCGAGTTGAAGGAAATTGAGGAATACGATGTTGACTTTGACCATCAGTTTCTTGAAACGGAGAAGTATGATGCAAAACCGACCTACAAAAAGTTCCTCGGCTACAGGCCTGGCGTATATGTTATCGGTGACAAGATAGTCTATATCGAGAACAGCGATGGCAACACGAATGTGCGTTTTCATCAGGCAGACACCCATAAGAGATTCTTCGCTCTTCTGGAATCCCAGAACATCCGTGTAAATCGCTTCAGGGCAGACTGCGGTTCCTGCTCGAAGGAAATCGTCAGTGAGATAGAGAAGCATTGCAAACATTTCTACATCCGTGCCAACCGATGCAGTTCGCTCTACAATGACATCTTTGCTCTGAGAGGATGGAAGACGGAGGAGATTAACGGCATCCAGTTCGAACTCAATTCCATTCTCGTTGAGAAATGGGAAGGCAAGTGCTATCGTCTTGTCATCCAGAGACAAAGACGCAACAGTGGCGACCTTGACCTATGGGAAGGCGAATACACTTACCGTTGTATTCTGACCAACGATTACAAGTCATCGACAAGGGACATTGTTGAATTCTACAATCTGCGTGGCGGCAAGGAACGTATCTTTGACGACATGAACAACGGATTCGGTTGGAGCAGGCTCCCCAAGTCATTCATGGCGGAGAATACTGTCTTTCTTCTGCTTACTGCATTGATACACAATTTCTACAAGACCATCATGAGCAGGCTTGACACCAAGGCTTTTGGGCTCAAGAAAACGAGTCGCATAAAGGCTTTTGTCTTCAGATTCATCTCCGTACCTGCCAAGTGGATCATGACTGCAAGGCAATACGTGCTGAATATCTACACAGAGAACCGCGCTTATGCAAAACCCTTCAAAACAGAATTCGGATAAGAATCCTTTCTTTCCGGTTAGAATCTGCGTATTTCCTCAAGTCGCATCGTGGGGTAAGGGGATGTTGGCTACATATTGATGTTGTGCTGTTGCTTTTTACTGAAAGCTACTACTAACGACTCATAAATCTACCCTTAATCGTGTATTGGATGATAGTTGCGGATTTTAGGTTGAAGTGAAACAATGTAAAGCAATTGAAAGAAAAATCCCTGACACTCTCCCTGACATTTTAAACTGACAGGAGACATTCAAATTGCGAAAATAACAATAGGAGTATATTTAGCCCAGAATCGATTCAGCTTTTGGGGTACTCCCTATTGTATAACATTAAATCATTAGAAAATGGGAACCAGTAACATTGAAATCAGCATCTTAAAAAAGAGATTAGAACTTTTGGAAATGAAAATTGGAGAACTTAATAGTATTAATCCAGAAATACTCAATGAACGTCTTGCTAAGATTGAGGAAAGATTATATGTGGTTAAAGAAATGTTGACCACTGAAGAAGCTTCAAAGTATTTGGGAATATCACAATCCCAGATATATAAACTCACTATGAATATGCAGATTCCACATTTTAAGCCCAAAGGGAAAACCATCTATTTCAATAGACAAGAACTCCTGAGATGGATGCGTAAGAATCATGTAGTGCCAGCAAAACAAAAAAATGATAAATAGAATATTACAATGAAAAGGAAGAAACATAATAAAACGGAGGTTTATACAGATGCTCAACTGACTGCTTTACTAAAAAAGTCAGAAGTTGTCATAAGTTCCTCAAAAAATGATAATAAAAAAGAACTATGTCATGATAAGAAGGAAAAACAGTAATGATAAGGAATGTTCAGTTGAAAGCTCTCTTGAAGTCGGAATGCTCAGCAAGAGTACATTCAACGACCAGGAACTTGACAACTACCTGAGACAAGGAGAAATAAAGGCATGTGAAAAGCCTCCTGTTCCACCACAGATTTTATGGGTTGGAGATTGTACCATAGCAACCTTTGGTAATTTCAGTGCATCTACCGGTAAAGCAAAAAGCAAGAAAACCTTTAATATAACAGCAATGGTTGCAGCAGCTGTAAATAATTCTACAGTACTCAAATACAGGGCCAGTCTTCCTGACGGGAAACGCAAAATTCTTTATTTCGATACAGAACAAAGCAGGTTTCATTGCCACAATGTGATAGAACGCATCTACCGTCTTGCTGGATTAAGCCTGACAAAGGAAGATAAGCGCATCAAGTTCTATGGGTTAAGGGAGTTCACTCCTACTCTACGTATTGCCCTCATAGATTATGCCCTCAGGACATTTGAGGATGTAGGACTGGTCATTATAGACGGCTTGCGAGATCTTATGTATGACATCAACAATGCCAAGGAATCAACAGATGTAATGACTATGCTCATGGCTTGGACAAGTAAGTACAATCTTCACATCCACTGCGTGCTACACCTTAACAAGAATGACAATAACACCAGAGGTCATATTGGTACCGAACTTGAAAACAAGGCTGAAACAGTTCTGATAATCAGCAAAAACAAACAGGATTCCAACATCAGTGAAGTCAGGCCTATGCACATGCGAGACAAGGAGTTTTCTTCATGGGCATTTCACATTGACGACAACTCTCTTCCCGTCTTAGATGATGGTTACCATATTACAGTAGTCAAGCCCAAAGATAAGCCCTTGACATCTTTGCCGGATGACTTACATGCCAAGGTACTTCGCACTGTTTTTGATGGTGATAGTCCGCAGAGGTATCTTGAACTGGTAAAAGCAATCAGTCAAGCTTACGCACAAGAAGGCTACAAGCGTGGAGACAATGCAGTTAAGGATATGCTCAAAATCTTCTGTGAGCGTAAACTGATTACCAAGGACAAAGAAGGTTATCATTATCATCCTGCACTCCTGCCGCTAAAGTAAGTTTATAAGTTTAAGTTTAACAGGGTATATATATATATTAAACTAATATGAATCCCATAATATATTATTGATACGCCATGACTATAGAGGAAATCAAATCAGTCAGTATTGTGCAGTTCCTAGAAACCGAAGGTTATCAGTATGCCTATATCCACCGAGGTAATTACTGGTATCTATCTCCCTTTAGAGCTGAATCATCTCCTTCTTTCAATGTCAGTCCTACAAAAAATCTTTGGAATGACTTTGGAGCCAACTCAGGAGGAAACATTATAAATCTTGTTCAGAAGATGCACCCTTCATGGAATAATCATCAAGTCCTGATTTATCTTGAACAACAGATTAAGAACCATAACCTCAAATATGCTGAAGATTATGAAGCTATTACCAAAGAACAACAAAGAAGAAAAGAATGGAAACAGAGTCAGGTAACAGAAAGAACAAAGGAGAGAAACTGCATTACTTTCGTTGATCGTATTTGCAAACTCTGTCATCCCAATCTGAAAAGTTATATTTTACAAAGACGTGTTGATTTCGAAATTGCTCAGGAATACTGCAAGGAAATACATTATCATATCTATGATAAACATTACTACGCCATCGCCTTTGAGAATATTGAAGGTGGTATGGAGATCAGAAACAAGTATTCCAAGCGGAGTATTGGTAAGAAAACCATATCCATCATAAGAACAAATGGCGAGTCACATCCTGAGTGTTGTATATTTGAAGGGCTATTTGACATGCTCACTTATGCAAGTCTAAAAAAATGGATGATGGACATACAGCTTTACGTTGAGTGTGAGTGCGATTATATTGTTCTTAATTCTATCAGCAATATCAAAACAGCACTTCCATATCTTCAGAATTATAATGTAATCCACTGCTATCTTGATAATGATGCTGCCGGTGCAGCGACCATAAAGAAAATCAAGGATGAATATCAAGACAAAGTAGTAATTGATGAATCCATAAGATACCCAAACTTCAAAGATCTAAACGATGTCATCAATGGAATAGTAAAGGAGTAACAAAAATAATCAGTCTGTTCTATTAGTTTAAGGAGGTTTCCAACAGGAGAGCCTCCTTTTTTTGTCATGTTTTTATTCCAATAGTATGATTTTTATCAGAATATCATACTTCCAAACAAATGTATGTTAATACTGAAGTCTAAATCGGCATATTTTTATCGGAATACCATAAAACTCTTTTTCTTTGTCATATCACAGGAGCAGATTGGTTTCCAATTTTATCTTCTGAGTATGAATCATATTTATAATAACAAATTAAAATCAGATTGAGAAATGCCAGGATTTGTAATATTCGTATTCGTCCTCACCTTTGCGTATGTAGTTTACTTTTCAGTAATGATTACCCTTGATCTTCATAGTAAGAAAGACGAAAAGAAAACGGATGAAGAGACCATTGATGTAAGCAGCATGAGTAATGAAGAAGTACCAGTTTCCGTAGAAGAGCATATTGATGGTCCTGAAGGTGGTGACATAACATATACAGAACAAGTAACAGATGACGGCCTTCGCGTAGTCATTCCTACAGGCAATAAGCAGACCAACAATCCACCTCCTGAAGAGGAAGAATCTAAATCCACAAAACAGACTACTACAAGTGTAGAACTCAATAAGGAAAACGAAGAGAACATGGAAGAGATAGAGCCAGTTTCCCAATACAGTTTCTATCCAGATGAATTCATGCAAAATCTCAACGATAAACACAACAAAAGAAAAATAGAGAAAAGGAATGCTATCGATAAACTGTAAAATCAATCAATTGTTTTTTATTGCCAGCTTCGGCTTCATGCTCCTCCAGCCTCAGTCGGTTTTAGCTAAATGCGGTGGTGTTGACTACAGCTGGGGAGCTGACGCATTGAGCAATGCCCATGATTTTACAGTCACAATGATGCTCTATGTCGTATATCTTCTTTATGCTATTGCATCCATAGTAGCAATTATAGGAGCTTTACAAATCTATATCAAAATGAATACCGGTGAAGGAGATGTGACCAAATCAATAATGATGCTGGTTGGAGCTTGCCTGTTTATGATTGGAGCAACTATCATTTTCCCTGCATTCTTTGGCTATAATATTGTATAAAAGTAAAAAATAAATAACCAAGCAAGTAAGGATAACGTGTCTAATTTTTTAACTGTAAAACAACAAAAAAATGAAGAAAATCAAGAATTTAACCAAAAGGATTTTCAATGCTAAACGTATTGGAACACTGGCCATGTTGCTCTTTTGCGGAGTAGCAGCCACTTATGCTCAGAATGCTGCCGGAGACTACACAGCCGGAACAAATGCTTTGACTACAGTTACGGAAGAAATAGCAAAGTACGTTCCATACGTGGTGAAGCTTTGTTATGCCATAGCCGGTGTTGTTGCCGTTGTCGGTGCCATCAGCGTTTACATTGCAATGAACAATGAAGAGCAGGACGTCAAAAAAAAGATCATGATGGTTGTTGGTGCATGTATCTTCCTTGTAGCTGCTGCACAGGCTTTGCCTTTGTTCTTTGGTATCTAACTATTATCCAAGCGATATGGATTCATCATGACAAAGGAATCGAGCAATCATCAATACGTCAGCTATCCCATGTTTAAGGGACTTCAGAAACCCCTTGAATTTATGGGATTCCAAGGCAGGTATATCACCTGGGCTGCGGCAACTGTAGGTGGAGGTATTCTCAGCTTTATCATAGTATATTGCATCCTCGGATTTATTGCCGGACTCATCGTCCTTGCTGCAACTCTATGCACCGGTGCTGCACTTATCTTTTTCAAACAAAGGAAAGGATTACACACCAAGAAAGAGGAACATGGCGTATTCATCTATGCCAATGCACATAAGATGTAATCGGACAACATGATAAATGAGCAAGAGAGTTGGATTTTGAACAGTGTGTGGTTAGGCTCACCCTCCCGTTAGGATGAGCCTAACATAGTTTATACGACAACTCTCAGATTGTGAACGTAACTGATAAGTAATCGAATAATAAATTCAAAGAACAATGATTCTATACGTCATCTTAACATTTGTGGCAATCCTTATTGGTATGGCTATCTCAGTCATGGCTTTCGGTACTGGAGGGAAACGCAAGAAAATCTTCCAGAATATCTACTTCTCTTTGGAAGAGGTCAACGGTATCGGGGTGCTTTACACCAAGACCGGTGAATACTCGGCCATTCTGAAGATGGAAAACCCGGTACAGAAATATTCGGCAGACATTGACAGTTACTACGAGTTCAATCATCTCTTCACTGCCCTTGCACAGACTTTAGGTGATGGATATGCCATCCACAAACAAGATATATTCATCCGCAAGAAGTTTCATGACGATAGTAATGATAATCATGAATTTCTGTCGGAATCATATTTCAACTATTTCACAGGTCGTACCTATACCGACTGTCAGAGCTACATGATTATTACTCAGGAAAACAAGAAGAGCAATCTTTTTTCATTTGACAGCAAGAAATGGCGTGATTTCATGGTAAAGATACGCAAGGTCAAAGACCAGTTGAGAGACTCCGGTGTGGATGCCCAATTTCTTGATGGCAATAAAGCCCGTGATTACGTAGACCGCTATTTCTCTATGAACTTCACGGACAAAAATTTGTCGATGAACAATTTCAAGGTAGATGACGAAGCTATTACCATGGGTGATAGAAGATGCAAGATATATAGTCTCGTGGATGTGGACTGCATCAACATCCCCTCTCTGGTACGTCCGTTTACGAACATTGAGGTGAACAATGTTTCCATGCCAGTAGACATGGTATCATTGTTAGACAGCATACCGTCAGCTGAGGTGGTCGTGTATAACCAGATGCTCTTCATTCCCAACCAGAAAAAAGAGCTTTCTCAGCTTGAAAAGAAAAAAAACCGCCATGCAAGTATGCCCAATCCAAGCAACCAGATTGCCGTGGAGGACATTAAAAATGTACAGGATGTTATCGCAAGAGAAAACAAACAGTTGGTGTATACCCATTTCAATCTTATCGTTGGAGTACCCATCGATACGGATATTCAGCGATGTACCAATCATCTGGAGAATCTATTCAGCAAGTTGGGAATCCACATCAGTAAACAGTCGTACAATCAGTTGGAGCTTTTTGTCAATTCATTCCCTGGAAATTGTTATTCCACCAATCCTGAATACGACCGTTTTCTGACCCTTAGTGATGCAGCAGCATGTCTTATGTATAAGGAAAGGATTCAGCATAGCGAAGAAACACCGCTGAAAATATACTACACCGACAGACAGGGAGTCCCTGTTGCAATAGACATCAGTGGTAAGGAAGGCAAGAACAAGATTACAGATAACTCGAATTTTTTCTGTCTGGGTCCTTCTGGCAGTGGTAAAAGCTTCCACATGCATGTCATATGGACTAAAACGCATCGAAAAGAACTCCAAACAAAACTTAGAAAAGCGTCATAAAACGCTCATTTTCAATACATATTCATTAACATAACGCTCCAACCGCCTATTGCGAGTTTCATCCGTTTATAGTAATTTTGTACCACGGTTGTACCATGGGCAGAGGGACACACGGTTCTTAATGAGGGTTCTTATTTCCTCTTATTTCCCCTTGTTTCCTCTTAAAAGTTTCCGTCAAGGACCATCCCCCATGAGTCACTTCAAAATTCAAAAATAACGGTAAAAATGAATACTACAACTCGCATTCCGATCGTGCTGATGTCAGTAGAGGAAACAGCACAGGCAGTAAGCATCAGCGTCAAGACAGTACGCAGTCTTATTCGTCAAGGCAGGCTCAGAGCCGTAAATTTAGGTACGCGCATGACAAGGATCTATTTGCAAGACCTTCTTGAAATAGCCAAGGAACAAGGTTTTCAGGTGGTTCTCCCTTCTTCCCTATCGTTAGAAGGGACAACTTCCAAGAATGCACAAAGGTTGAAAGATGCCGAGACAGGGGCAGTCAACAAGTTGGCAAAGTGTCGCAAGACTCCCAGAGCTGGTGAAAGAGCACCTGATGGAGTAACTCACGACACCCATTACACAATGGCAGAGGTGTTGAGCAACTATAATATCAAGTATGGCAGATTCTATGAAGTCCGCAACCGCTACCAACTCCAATCAGTCCATGCATGGGGTACGACATGCTTCAAGAAAGAAGATGTAGAGAGGGTCATCGGGCTTTACAATGAAGAACAGGGAAAGAACATTTCCGATGACTGGTACACCTGCTTCGACATCATGAAGCTTTACGGATTGGGCAAGACACAGGTACGCAGATTTGCAGAAACTCATGGAGTGAGAATCCGAAAGTTCAAAGGCGGAAGAGCCAACTACTATCTGAAAGCAGATTGGGAGGCAGCACGCAAGAAGGCAGAGAAAAGCAGTACTTCGACCAAGGCAAAGCGGAAGTGAGAAACAAACTCATATACGACCCATGCCGTTGCAAATGGTCTAAAACTGCTATCATTGACGGGCGAAACAAACCCCAAACGCAGAGAAACGGATATAAGATAAAATGTGCTACTGAAACCCCATTTAAGTCCGATTTTTAGCGTAAAATCATACTCAAAAGCAAATTCAGGTTAAATTCAGACAGTATTTGAAGCCATCATTACTTTTCTCTTTTCACGGCAATCTAACTTTGCATCGGATTTGAGAGTTAAGACGTTGCAACAAAGGCTATTCGCATCCACAGATACATATCATAAACAATAATAAAATAGTAACAATATGACAAACATTTGTACAAAGGTCACCGTGCGGAGACGACCTATTAAGAACGGACAGACTTCCCTCTATTTGGATTTCTATCCTCCAGTCCGCAACCCGAAGACAGGCAAGCTCTCACGCAGGGAGTACCTTGGTCTTTACATCTACACCAACCCTGTTGAACGCTTCCAGCAGGAGTATAACAAGAGTATGATTCAGAAAGCGGAAATAATCAAGTGCCGCAGGACTGAGTCCATCATCAATGAGGAATATGGCTTCCTCGACCGCAACAAGGGCAAGGAGTGTTTTTTGGAATACTTCAAGAACCTCATGATTGAACGTGGCAGCAGCCAGAACTGGGCAACCGCCTACATGCACTTCCACAACTACACCCATGGTGAGTGTCGTTTCTGTGACCTTACAGTTCCGTACTGCCAGGGGTTTCTTGACTACCTGCTGTCGGATGCCTGTATGCACAATGGCAAACGCATGATGGGTACGACTGCCAACAACAACCTTACCAAGTTGAAGTGCATCCTTGCCATTGCTTACGAAGACGGACTGCTCAAAGAGAACATTGCCAAGAAACTTGTGCGTGCCAAGGCTCATGGCAACAAGCGGCAGTTCCTCACCAAGGAAGAACTGTTGCAGTTGTCTCAGACTCCATGCAAGAGTGATGTCCTTCGCCGTGCTGGTCTCTTCTCCTGCCTCACTGGTCTTCGCCTCTCTGATTGCATCAGACTCCAGTGGGAGAACATCGTCAAGTTGGCTGATGGCGGCTGGGGAATGGACATTATCACAAAGAAGACTTCCACCGCTGCAATCCTGCCTATCAGCGAAGAGGCTCTGCAACTATGTGGTGAGCGAGGCACTGGGCAGGTATTCAAGAACCTCACGAACAGTACAGTGACATTGTACCTCAAACCGTGGATAAAGGCTTCCGGCATCGAGAAGCACATCACATTCCACTGCTTCCGACATACCTTCGCCACTTTACAACTGGCAGAGGGAACAGACATCTACACCGTGAGCAAGCTGCTTACCCATAGCAATCTTGCCACTACTCAGGTGTATGCCGATGTGGTGGACGAACTCAAACGTGATGCGGCAGAACGTATCTCGCTCAAAATACCAACCAAAGCAGAGAGTGACCAGACATAAGTGAATAACATAATCAGGATAACAAATGGAAGATAACAAATCACTATCGTTCGACCAACTGCCCAGCGCAGTTGGCGAACTTCTGACGAAGGTCAATACAATGATGACTCGTCTTGATGACATTGGTCAGAGAATAGGCAATGCTCCGAACGAGGATAACCATGTTCTTATGGACATCAGAGAGGCAAGTGCCTTTGTACGAAAGAAGGTCTCTTCGCTCTATGCTTACACATCCGAGAGGCGCATCCCTTTCTACAAGAGAGGCAACACGCTTTACTTCTTCAAAGACCAGCTGATAAAATGGATTGAGTCAGGTGGCTCTTGGGATAAGCCCTACGAACCGACCCAGGAGGAACAGGCAGACTTCGAGGCTCATCTGGCATTGTTGCAGAAGAGCAAGAAGAACAAGCCTGCCTCCATGAAGAAGGACAAGGAAGCGAGATTACCCAATGGAGAAGAATGACATGATGGATAATAGACTTATGGTATCTACTTTTTTTACGAAAGGGAAAAGAATAACCATTCATTCTCTCTTTGCTGAGTAATCCGTTTCACTTATAACCAGTTTTTCAAGATGAGTAACCAAAGCATAAAATACGGAATCCTGCTGACCAAGGAGCAGCTCGATTTCTTGAAGGATGACAGGCAGGGCTTCCACCGCATGACCGCCTTCGACACTTTTGTATCAATGGCTTCCATCAAGCCGAGTGTTTATCGGAAGACAGGCTTCTCCGCTTCACTCTCCATAGGGCAGTTTGCAATCTCCACGGTTGAATTGTCTGCCCTCTGGAAGTGTGACCGCAAGACAGTGGCAAAGGTGGTGGAACTGTTCAATCAGGTGGGTATTCTCTCAACCGAGAGGAACAACCGCACCTCCATTCATACGATACTCTGCATCGCCTTTTGGTACGTTGACGGCATCAAGGAAGCCGTCAAGAACCCCTTCTATAACCGTCAAGTCGTGACTTCCGCCACCCAAGAGAAACCGGTGTCCGATGTCCCATCCGATACCGCTTACTCTTCGGGAAGCAATCTTTCCAATGGCACAGGGCAGCAGAAAGACAGCAGCGTCAATCCTGCCACTGCTGACATTCAGCAGCCCCATGTTCCAGCCTCTTATAATACTGCTTCCCCTTCCGTTAATTCTCATGTCATCGGGGACGAACTTTCAGATCCTTCTCCGATACCACAAGACTTCAAACGAAGGGAAGAGAAAGGTGATACCTGTTTTGAGTATGAGGTTGGACAGCCGTCAGAAGATGATTACAACCAAGGCGAAGATACTCCATCTGTTGAACTGCTGCCGTCTCCTGTCTATGATGACGAGGGCTGTCTCTTGCAGCCTCCAGCCGATGAAAGTCTCAACGAGGAGAACACGGAGTGGCAAGACGCACACAACACCCCAAGGCACTCATGATGCCATTTCTCCTTTTCCCTTATTTCAACTATTGACAGTCATAACAGACACGCTATCCAGGAGCCGCCACCTCTATTAGCCGTAGTTTTTTCGGAGGTCTAAACAAGAAGTACCAGTGTCAGACGGTTTCGCTTCGCCCACCGCTTCCTACTGGCATTCTTGAATGTTCGCAGGCTCACATTGGCTGTCCTGTTATATCAGAGTATAAACTTTACAAACCCCATTTACAATGGCAAAAGTCAAGAATAACAACACGGAGAAGACCTCAATGAAGAGACCTCCGAAGACCAGACACATTGACGTTCGTTTCACAGAAGAAGAATACGATGAGGTGGTGCATAATGCCCGATTGTCAGGCAGGAGCAAGAGCACCTATCTCCATGACTTAGGCATCGGTCACAAGCCGTCCCTACCCATGACCGAAGGGCAGGAGGAAGCCTTGAAGGGCTTAATCGGGGCAAGGTCTGAACTGGTTTATGTGCGCAATGCGCTTCATGCCCTGCCACAGACCGAGAGATTGAAACTCTTCAAGAGAGCCGACTTCATGGAGCGTTGGCTACAAGGCATCAACACCCTGATAGAGGAACTGAGCCGCATTAGGGACAAATTCCTAAATATGTTATGATAGCTAAAGCATCAGCAATTCAGCATGGTCAGGCAATGACCAATTACGCAACCAAAAACAACCGTGCTGACATCATCAAGACCAACCATCTTAGCGAAGGTCTGCCCCCTATGGGCATGTGGGACGAAATGGTTCTGCATCAGTCCATGTTCAAGCAGAGGTACGCCAAGAAGCCCATTGAACTGACGTCCATCCGCTTTGAGCTTTCACCATCTGAGGAAGAGGCACGGAACTGGTCGATGGAAGACTGGAGGAGATTCCTTGACGAGTTCATCCGTGAGATGGATGGCATCTCCAAGGTGAACCACATAGGGAAGAAGAAGGGCAAGGCTGCAACTTCGGTCAAGCCGACCAACATCGCCAACTCGCAGTATTTTGCCGCCCTTCACCGTGACTCCAGGAGTGGCATTCCCCACCTGCATCTGGTGGTGAACCGCATCGACATGGATGGCAATCTCAATGATGTGAGGTTCATCGGTGAGCGTGCCGTGATGGCTGCGAAAGCCGTCAATCAGCGTCATGGCTGGAAGGATGCCATGGAGATTCGTCAGGAGCGTATTGCAGAGGTGACCAAAGCGTGTATGGATGTGCTGCGCTCAATGCCGTTCTTTGACTGGGATGAATATGCCGACCGATTGAAGGCAAAGGGATATGACATCGAACTAATCCGTGACAAGACTGGTCAAGGCAGGGTGCATGGCTATCGCTTCAAGTTCGGCAGAACGACCATCAAGGCATCAGAACTTGGTGTAGGCAGGAATCTCACCGCATCGAAAATCGGGAATACTTTCCGTAAGCTGCACCCACAGACAACCCCTGTTGCAGTTGGTCAAAGACCTGCTTCTTCTGTTCCAAGCGCTACTACATTGGACAGCCGAAATACGGCATTTTCAAGTGGTCAGTCTCGGACAGTCGTTGATGGCAGACTTGTCCTTCCTGCCAAATTGAGAAAGATTATTGAGGTTGATGGCGAGCGTTTCAACATAGTCATGCAAAGAACCGCATACGATACGATGAACAGTTGTATCGAAGTCCCTGAGAATGGATCTGCAAGCCACACTGACATTCTGAATGTGGCTATGTTGCTCTTCATGAACTATCTCGATGCTGCCACATCAATGTCTGAGTCCTGTGGTGGCGGTGGCAGTCCTGGCAGTGGTTGGGGACGTGATAAGGACGATGATGACCGTGATTGGGCAAGACGCTGCGTAATACAAGCAAACAGACTCTGTAAGCCGATAAAGAGAGGCATGAGACGATAACTTTTCAAACAAGAACGGTATGGGAAGAAACAAGAAGGATGCCACACAGGATGTGCTTAACCTGTATAATCAGATGCAGGAGGACGAGAACACCGAGAGTGGCAAGGAAGAAATCAAAGTGACCCTGGAAGAGATTGAATCAGCCAAGAAAGCACTCTATGAGGCAAAGGAGGAACTGGGCAATGTCTATAGGAGGTTGGAATCAACGAGAATGGCACTTGTGGCTGCCCACAGGAGTACGGACAACATCGTGGATGGAATATGCCATGCCATAGTAAGGGCTGAGCAAAGCAACCTCAAAGTAGGCATCAACGATGAAGGACTTGCCCAATTGGACGAGCGGAACAACACCGCCATTTCAGCTTTCAAGCAAGCCCTTGACGAGCATGAGAAGCGGATAAAGGAGTTGTTCGCTCACCAGCAGAAGGAACTCAAACGAATCCGCAATATCGAGGAGGGTGCATACTTCAACGGTCGCACCTATGCCTGGATGTTCGGCTTGGCTTTTGTAAGTTGGGCAATCATCTTGGTTGAAATAACCATTTGGATATGTATCAAACTTTTTTAGCAAACTCAAAACATCAGAATCATGACAGACAACGAATACAGCAAAACAAGAAAAGCCGCTGCCGATGCCCTTATCTACTGGGCAAAGACAGGCATGAGACAGTTCACCATGCGGGACGCAGTAAACGACTATCTGGAGGCGAGCGGTGCTAACCGCCCCTCCATCGGTGGCGAAGAGACCATCCTCGCACATCGTAAAATTGCCACCAGTCGTCTGACTATCGACTGCATCTATGCGTTGACAAGGTCAGAACTTACAAAAATAGATAGGGAACTTGAAGCAATTGCCAATGATATTCCAAAGGAGAGAAATGGGCTAAAACGCTAAAAGAACGACAACCGACTTATTATAGGATGTCATTTATAATAAGTCGGTTACAGATGAATAACATACCATTATTTCACTATTTATGGTCGCATTTCATATCCTCGTTTAAAACATTAAATTGTACATTTTTCACAAGGTTTGCCCAATCTCTAAATTTCATTTGTGGTAAATCACCATAAAACTGTTGCGTCACCTTTATTGCCTCTAATGTATGAGGTGTATCTGTATTGAGAAGCGGTTTAAGTTTCTGTAGCAACGTCTTATCGGTGATATTGTTTATTTTACCATCAACGATGATGTCTTTTTCATCTTCACTTCCTGTAGGTTTTCCAAAGAATGAATCAATAGACCGGAAGAAGGTTATTATATCTTTCCTTTTGAACAATACAGGTGTATCTCCATTTTTAAGTTCTTTTCTTAAAAATTCGCCAGAAACGACTTCTTCTTGAAAATAACTTCTGGAATAGAAAGACACACTCTTCCTTTCGTTTAATCTTTGTTTGGCTGTGTGGTAATTCCAACAGACAATTACATCATTGACACTGTCATATCCAAGAAAGACAAAAGGAATCGCAGAATGTTTGATTTCTTCAAAATCTTCCCTAACAGGCAACTGAGCTCTTGTAGTATCTGGTCTTGTCTTGAAATATGCAGACGAAAGATTTTTAACATAGATATAGAATTCCCTTCCCCCTATCTCCATTAAAAAAGGCTGGATGCCATTCTTATATACAAAATCTGGGGCAGCCTCAAACACATTGAGCAGGAGTTGAAGCAATGTCTCTGGTAAAATCTTCTCTGTTTTCATTTCACAAGGCTTTAAATAATTCACTTTTGGGATATGCTACAGATGGTACTTCGACAGACTTCACAGAGGATAAATTACAATCATAATGGATGTTATCTATCTCTTCAGGAATACTACAACTATCTATACACGGGATATCGTTTATATCGAAGAGTCGGTAGGAATCACACGCCAACGCATAATCAAAACAACATTCATGCGCTTTGTCAAAATCAGCACCTAACGTTTTTGTTATGACATCTATTAGTTTAAATCGTAAGTCTGGTTCATTCAGCTTAGATTCGATAGATTCCCTCAAATCATGAATGCTTTTCCCCATTCCGGATTGAACTATTTGGATTGAGGCGATAACAACATTTGACCCTTTGTTTGGTGTAAGTTGGTTATGAGAAAAATGATGAATTCTATTGTTTCGAGAAGTACTCTTAACTTCTATTTTGTCAGTTCCATCATTGAAATCAAATGTATCTATGGCTGATGTGTGCCATGATTTAACCAAATATTTAGGGTTGTTTGCTCTTTCAATCACAAACAATTCCGCCCATAATCCTTGAATTGTTTTCAAAGGAGGTGCTGAAAAACGCCTAAATAAGTCTATTATCTTCTGTATTTCTGTCAATAACACCTGCTGTGATGGAGTCTCACCAATCTTTTCCAATACGATACATACTATATCAAGAAAATATCTAACATAGTCAGGCAAGTCGGTCTTTAAGGTTATTACTGTATAATAACTCTCAATGATGTTTTTGGGGGCATTGTTTTTCTTTAGCCTACACAATTCGTTGAATTGTACAGACATCATTTCCAAGTTGATGTTTGGAACTTTATCGGTTATTGTACTTTGTATGAAGAACATAGGTCTTCCCTCCCTATCAATACCAAGTTTATGTGCCTTTATGGGTGGAATGTTAGCTACTGTGTAACAATTCTCAGTTAAAGAATCGTTACACAATAACTTTTTGAATATTTGATGAATCGTATTCTTCATTTTATTCCTCCGTTTCAACATAGTTTATTGCAAAGTCTTCAGGATAGTATATAGCAATCGTATAGGCTTCTCTGCCAGACCAAATCAGAGAATCACATTTTAATTTAACTTTATGTATCTGAATTGTTAGTGAGTCCTCAAACTTAATTGCAGCATCTCCAGGATAAACCGAACTTTCTGTTGTTGAACGTCCAGAGTGCAGGTTAACGAGTCGTTGCGTCTCAACATTGAAAGCACGTAAACGCGCATCACCTTTATAGGCCATGTGTATAATGTAGGCATGACTGAGCGGGGATGAGGTTTTAGTCGTCAGGTACTTTATATAGCGCAAAGTTGCTTGTTTACGAGCAGCATCTGGCATATTTTGGAATTTGAATTCTGTCAAGAACTCAATTAATTCTTGTATCGGAATTTTTACATAAGCATGATTTCTATCAGTCGTTTTATAGTCCTCATACAATTTCCACTCATGTTTTGAAAGGAAATTCTCTATGAATGAAGTGTTTTCTGAAATGGCTTGGAATGCGTTCATTTTACGCCATCCAGACAACTTCGTCGTCACAGTATTTTTTGACAGGATATTTTTTCTTGTCGCATTTAATCTGTTGGAAATCAGGAGAAGACGTTCAACATCTTCAAGGCTCTTATTCTCTAATAGCCAATTTCTCATTTCCTCCTCATGCTCCACATATTCTCTGTATTCAAGAATAGCCTCGAAAGGAAGAAATACTCGACAAGACCATAAATAATTCTTTTTATAGCCAAAGAATCTGCATCTCTGTTGAATAGTGTCGGCAGTCGATTTGCCAACACTATATCGGGGCATATATGTCACAGCAAGGTGTTCCACTGTAAATCCTCTGTTCAGCATATCAGCTCCTACCAATATGTGAGAGCAACTACTAGACCAATCAATTTCTTTATTTTCGCCTTGCCGTTTATTTCGACTAATCACAAGTTCTATGTTAGTATCGAGAATAATATCATGAACATATTCCCATATTTCTTCAAAAGAAGGATAGTCTTCTTCGTGGCTCTTATACAAACGGATAGCTTCTTCATAGTTCGATTGAAACGACAGTTTTAGTTCTTGATAACCTGGATCAAGTTCTCCGTTTGCCAACATATTAGCCCATGCATCTATCAAATTTTTAATCCAACCATAAAATTTCTCACTCGCATCCTGCTCTCTATCTGCATGAACCATCATGGACAAAAAAGATTCTTTCTCCTTAATGTTCACTATAATTGCCACTCCCATTATATGGAGTTGCAGAGCATTAACTAAAGAATCTGGACAGTTAGTCAAATCATTATGTTTGGTATGATAGACTTGTTCTGGTTGTATTGTGATTACAAGTCCAGGATGGTCACAAAAGAAAGTTTTTCCACCCGTGTAACCTTTGCCAGGGGTCAACACTGTATGATGCTTTGGGGAAAGCAAATCCATAATACTTATAAGCAGTGGTCCTTGCGGCGTTGCAGTATATTGTACATATGAATGGTTGTCTAATGCGCCACGCAACTTCAATATGCTACTATATGTTGTGGTATATTCATCGTCTTCCCATTCTTGAGACTTGCTGTTTTTATATGCGTAGCCATTCAAACTTGCCTGGTCTGCCTCGTCATCAATAATGAGCACTCCCGATTTAGCTACGGTATTCTTTATTTGCACATTATCGAACATAGCAGCCAGCTCTGAGATATACTTATGATGTTTTAATACAGTAATTAAAATGGTTGGTTTGGAACTCAGAGAAAGTGCATTACGGATTCTTTGTGAATCGTTCTTTGTGGGATTTTCAAACAATTTGTAATGCTTGGAGTTAACATTCCCATTAATCAAGTCCTTTCTCAATCGTTTAGTCGTTTGAGATAGAAGATTATTCTTCGTACCAGCAAAATATATAATTACCCGAAAACCATTGTCATGTGCAAGTGCAGATAATGTTGTAAAAGACATGGTTTTACCGCTCTGAACGTATCCGACTACAAGATTCGTTACCGACTGGCATTCTCTTTTATTTGGATCAGTACACTTTGAAAGTATATCGACTGTCTCTTTTTTTAGTACGTCAATACCTTCACTATCAACTTTCTCACTTAATCGAGAAAGTAATTCATGTGTCATATCTCCAATTTCGGGAGAAAAGCCTATGTTGCTTTTTTTTACAATTTCTATTTCCATTACAATTGAATAATACTTTGATTAAACAAAATTCTGACATTAGATGCGAATTTAGTTCCTTTGTCTGGAGCCATTATTTCAGCCAAAGTCAGTGCTTTAAATATTGCTATGATTGGCGTGTAATCTTGCCCTTTTTTGAATTGGTCAAACCGAGTGAAGAAAGGATGTGCTAGATTTACCTTGCATACTATTGGAGTCGCCTCAGAAACTGTTACATCTTCACTATTATCCTTCACTACAGAATACAAAGAGTCTGTCTCGGCCTCTGTAACTAATTCCATTTTAAGTATATAACTTTTACCGTTATACTTAAACGTCTCACTACAACTATCCAAGACTTCTGCCTTAATTATTTTTTCTTCATTTTTCTGGAGGTATTGTGAGTTGTTGATTTTGTTTTCAACTTCACTTACCTGTCTGGAAAGTTGCTTGGGCTTTGACTTCTTTTCCAAGTCTTTCTTTATGGCCTTGGAAATCTTCTCAAATTGTTCTTTCCCTCGCTGTCTGTAATTATCTGTTTGGCTGAGAAGACTCGGTTCGTCAGCTTTTAGCTCATCACGGATGCCTTCCATGAGCAGATACAAATCCTCCTCTTCTCTAAATCCATTTTTATTAAAGGACACTTCAAATCCTTCAAGTTCTAATTCACCGAACAATCGTCTATATCTAAAACTACCAGACTGACCGAAAAGAACAGGTGGAAAATATCGTTCATCACCTCCACCCACGATAACTCTGCCACGTCTCATTAGCACCAATCCATTTGCATTGTTTTGGATTTTATCTAAGATGGCAATAAAACCTTTTGCTTTATAGTGGTCAATCTCAAAGTCTATTTCTTTTTTCCATAAAATTTCTTCACCTTCTGGAGTCTTATAAAACGGAGCTTTTAATATGTTATAGTTTGGAGCTTCAAGTATAGTTCCATTCACGGATATTTCGACTTGACCACTACGTAAAAAATGTCTATAAATACTTGACAAATGCCTTTTTATCTTGTCCATTTGCATCACTTTCGGCGCATTAAAAGACAGGTCAGTCAAGACAATCTCTGTGTAATGCTCATAGGCCGGTTTAGGATTTTCCGTTACAACAAGATCTTCTTTCTCTTCTGATGTTACTTTTTCTAAATCAAAAGTCGTGAATCTCTCCACTTCTTCGTCAAGGGCTTTCGTCCGTACACTCCATTTATTGGCCAACCATACAGAGGCTGTCTTCATACCCATGCCGAACTCATTAAGCCCTGTATCATCCAATGGTATATGTGCTGGTTCAAATGCCCTTTCATAGTTTTGAGCATCTATTCCAGCTGCATTATCACGAATATAAATAGCTCTGGTTTCCCAGTCAATAACAATAGAAACACTTAGTTTGTAATCTGGTCCATCTACCTGTAATAGTCTTTCTCTATGATCAAGATAGCTTTGGACAGCATTATCAACATACTCCCCCAACGTGTTTGAGACAGTATTATTGAGATTCCTAAATGTGCTGTACACGTTAGGTTTCAATGCTATTGAGACTCTTTCTATTTGCTTCATGTCAATTTAATCAAATTTTCTGCTATAAGTTTCACGACTTCTACGTTTACTGCATTACCAAATGCCTTGAATGCACTGGCAATCGTATCAGGGTATTCTTTCAGATCCTGCATACACTGTAGTTTTGCACCTTCTTTCCTTGTCATATACCTGCCTTTTTCTCCATTAGGCGTGATAACCCAAGGAATAATAGGAATCTGAGTTGTTGTAAGTACAAGAGCAGGAGAATATGTCGGTTGCTTGACTCTTATACCCGATGGTCGGAACTGTATAATTTTTGTGTAGAGATTAGGATGTTCCTCCATTCCACAGTTCCATTCGAATTTCTGATGACTATTCTCAAATCCGGGTTGACGGATTTCTTCGATCCATGTATCAATCCAAATTTTATTTTTCTGATAGAACTCTCTGTTTTGTTTAATAAAGAGTTTCTTCCAATCTGGGAATTGTCTGTTCCCGCCTTTGGGCTTTCCCTGCGCATACACAGGTAGCTGCTGTAGATAATCGTCTTTTGAGTTTCCTATAATATCTTCGCCAAATTTACCTTTTTTCCCTTGTAATTGAGTTCTTTTTTGAAAATATGGGGCGGCTCCATCATAACTATATGTCGCGCCAAATTCCATTGCCCATATAGGGAAAGTGGGCAGAGAACAATGATTCTCGAATAACAAATCCAAGAATTTTTGCCATGCTGCCATGTGTTTGCGTGTAATAGGTCTTAAAGACATATAATCCGTGTCATCTGGAACAAGAATGTCATTGATGTTGCATTCTGGGCGTTCTATATGTTCTGGGAACCTGAAATCTTTAAGTCCACCTTTTGACTTCAATCTACCAACTATATATATTCTTGTTCTATGTTGGGGAATTCCAAAATAGTGAGGAGAGATTATGTCGTCTTGTATATCATACAACCTTGAAAGTGTCTCATGTATTACTCTATAAGTATTCCCTTCATCGTGAGATTTTAGATTAGGTACGTTTTCAAGAAAAACGAATTCTGGTTTCTTGCATTGCAGTATATCCCAAATTTTATAGAATAGATTTCCTCTATTCTCGTCACCGAACCCCTTTTGTTTGCCTGCTTGAGAAAATGGCTGGCATGGAAATCCCCCACACAAAATATCGTGTTCAGGGATGTCTTTTTCAATATCCACTTCATTTATATCTCCATGGCATATAATCCCATGATTCCTCTCATAAAGGGTTCGTAGTTCTGTTTGAATCTCACTGGCAAAAACGCATTCACAGCCTAACTTTTCTAAAGCCAGGTGAAAGCCGCCTAATCCAGCGAACAAATCTATGAATTTAAGTTTTGCCATTATTGTTTTATACTATTTACGTTAATATTCTGAACAGGTTCTCTAAGTAAATCTTGAATGCCGACATTAAGACATTGGGCTATTTGAATTAGTGTCTTCAAGTCGGGCTGGCTTGTATTGGTTACCCATTTCGACACTGTACCTTGATCTTTGTTGAGTTTCTCAGCAAGCCATTTATTTGTGAGGTTCTTTTCTGCCAGCACCACTTTTATTCTATTTATTAGTTCTCTGTCCATGATGAATCAATATTTTGCTGCAAAAATACACAAAAAAATCCAGAAACATTTGGAATTTCAGCAAAATATACTATTCAAACTCTATTTTTTAGCGTTTATTTCAATTTTTCACTCCGAATCACCATACTAATGTAACGTTTCAACCCAGAAAATAGAATTTGATTGCCGCCGAATTATTAACCTGCATTGTATATCAGCCATATATGCCGACTGAAATACAACCAAGGTACAAGACACCCACTTTTGACCCTTTTTGCAGTCCTCCTGCAAGGCACTCATACCCCTCTTTTTCTTTTTCGACTGTCTCACTCTTTATGGATAATGAGAATGGTACTTTTTACCAAAAATGCGCTCTTTGGATAGCAATCAGTCAAAATCGTCCAAAATATTTTCATAAATAATCTTAAATCTACTTTTTGCCCCTGTCATAGTTTTTTCTCTTTGGTGAGTGCTTTGAATGACTATTTTTCCCTTGTTCAATATTTGTACCGTTTAGATTTTATTGTTTTTATGAAAGTGTTGTGGCTCAGTATGTTATGCTATATATAAAGGCTTCCACATGAACAGCGTTGTACGTCAGATGTGGGAACAGAATACTGATGTGGTTCTGGTTGATACAGGTAATTCATACGAGGGACTTTGCGAGTATGTAGGTGGCAAGTATATCAGCTATACCGAGGAGCATCCTATCACGATGAACCCTTTTGCTATCAAACATGAAGAGCTGAACATCGAGAAAATCGGTTTCTTGAAGAATCTGATTATGCTTATCTGGAAAGGCACCCAGGGAATAGTTACCAAGACGGAAGACCGGCTTATTGAGCAAGTCATCAAAGAATACTTTGACGAGTATTTTGTGAACCGTCGTATTGAGAATCTCTCGTTCAACACCTTCTATGAATACAGTATTGTCCGCATTCCACAAATCATTGAAGAAAATAAACTTTCCGGCATTGACTTGGCGGCCTACAACTATCTGTTAAAGGACTTCTATAAAGGAGGCAGTCATGAGGTGACGCTGAATGAGAATCTGGACACCAAACTGTTTGATGAAACCTTCATCGTGTTTGAAATCGACTCCATTAAGGATGACCCTCTTCTATTCCCTCTTGTTACGCTTATCATCATGGATGTGTTCATCCAGAAGATGAGAATCAAGAAGAACCGTAAGGTACTGGTTATCGAAGAGGCATGGAAGGCTATCGCCTCTCCCATGATGGCCGAATATATCAAGTATCTCTACAAGACTGCCCGAAAGTTCTGGGCTTCTGTCGGTGTTGTAACGCAGGAAATACAGGATATTGTAGGAAGTCCTATTGTCAAGGAAGCTATCATCAATAACTCAGACGTGGTAATGCTGCTCGACCAGAGCAAATTCCGTGAGCGATTTGATGAGATTAAAGCCACGCTCGGTTTGACGGACGTTGATTGTAAGAAGATTTTCACTATCAACCGTCTGGAGAATAAGGAAGGACGAAGTTTCTTCCGTGAGGTCTTTATCCGACGTGGAAGTGTCGGGGCCGTATTTGGAGTTGAAGAGCCACGTGAATGCTACATGACTTACACTACAGAGCGAGCTGAAAAGGAAGCCTTGAAACTCTATAAAAGAGAGTTGAAGTGTGACCATCAGCATGCCATAGAAGCCTATTGCCGGGATTGGAGTCTTTCAGGAATAAGCAAGTCTTTGGCCTTTGCACAAAAGGTGAACCAGGCTCAACATGTTCTTAATCTCAAAACAAAAACAGAAATGTAAGATTTGAAAATGAAACGCTATCTGATAATACAACTTCTATTTCTCTGTGCTATAGTGCCTGCTATGGCACAGTATTACAGTGTAAATTATGATACTCGCACTGTAGCGGAAATGTCGGCGGCTTTCGGTACAGAAGCTGCTACTGAGGCGTATTATGCTCAACAGATAGCCAAGATCAGGGAACATTATCAGGCAGCGGAAGTGGCTGCTGCAGGAATCTTCAGTTCCAAGTTCCTCGATCGCAGAGCTCTCACAAATCTGGGACTTTGGACCAGTGCAACAGAGAACTACTATTACCGCCGTATATACAACATGGTGTCTGCCAAAATTATGCCCAAAATATGGACTGTTGCCGGCATGATGCTTAAAAGTCCTCATAACGCCCTCTATTGGGGTAGCTATCTCTATAAGATCTGTGATGAGGTAAAGACTTTGTGTTATCAGTTTGAGTCTATTGTTACCAATAGTACTTTGTCATTCAAGGACATCGTATTTCTTGAAATCAACCAGGAACTTGCAGCAATTCTGAAATTGTCAGAACTGGGCAATGTGGATTGGAATGTTCTGCTTGAAAGCTTCTCAAATATCGGGACAAACTTCACAAAGGAAAACCTGAAGCAAGACATAGATAACCTCTATGCGATGGGCGTTAGCCTTGCTTCAGCTGGAGCCGGCAATGCTGTAAGTTCCATTCTTGGGAACAGTTCCTTTAACGGTACCATCATGGAGAAGACAAGCAGTGTCATTGAGATAGCCGAGAATGTGTACGACTTATACGGCAATCTTTCCAAGAATGCCGGAAATACCTTATTACAGTTTATCGGTGGTGAGGAAGGCATCGCCAATCTCTTCTCTTTGTCGAATTACAACACAACGGCATGGATTACAGACTATGCCAATGAAGTATTCGGCCAGTACTACACACAAAGGTGGTATATCTACCGTGTAGATGCTGGCACCATTAAACTTTGCGACTATTATCCTCCCGAAGACAATAACTCAATTATCAATGGTGATCACTGGTACAGAATCAGCACTACAGATGAAAACTTTTATCCATCATCTACCCAACGAGAAGCTGCACTGCAGAACTCCGAGAATCATGCAGGATACAGCCGTTCACAGATAGCCAATCTGAACAAAGCCAATGATGGTTATACCTACAGCATCTCATACTACATGCTCGCATATAAGATTACTTCTTCAAAAAAAGGATTATATGCAAAAGCATACGCTTACGAGATTTATGCTACCAAAAGCTGGAATCGTAAGGAAGTAGCCTATGAAGACATATTTGATTCATACACTATGGACCTGAATACCTTTAAGGCCGGGATGAACGCACGTCTGTCTGAACTTAACGATAATGAAGAAGGCTATACCTATTATCTGGGAAGTGACCCAAAGAAATACTACCAGACTACCAATGCCCAGAAAATTTCAGGATGTGAGACAGCAACCATCAGCGTAACCTGTCATGGTGGCGCCAAATTAGGAGAAGGTTCAACACAATACAAATGTTCTGATTGTGGAAGCAGTGTAAACAACCATACCAAGCAATGTTCTATGGCAACAAGTGTTTCCGAAGGAAGTATCAATATATCTGAAATAGACTCCAAAATAACGGAGTTGAAACGAAATATTGTCTCAGTACAATCAGAAATAACAGCACTGGAGGCAGAAAACGCAGAGCTCCTGAAAAAAATCCAGACAGCAAGCGTTGAGGATGCTGCAATATACAGACAGTCCTACAATGAGAACAAGGACAGAATATCAAGCCTAAAAGCTGAGATGAGCTCGTATGAGACAGAACTGTCACAGTATGAACAGGCAAAGCAGGAAGCTATCGACGGTGAGAATGCTGCCACGGATGACTACTACCGCATACCGGCTATCATGCAGGATTGTAAAACAGCCTATAATCTGTCGTGGAACGGTTCAGGTGCATGGGAAGGCAATACATTCGTTCGTACAGCCTCCATGCCCAACATCAACGGTACCATAACCTTTAAGGCAACCATATCCATAGCCCGGAAACCAAAGTATTTCCTTTGGATTAAGATACACCGTGCTATCGTACAAATTTCATGGACGCTTACTACTGAGTACAGTGACACACAGGTTGTTGAAGTTATCAATCTCGATCCGTCCAAATCGGATGCGGAAAAAGCCAACGAGGTCAATTCAAAATTATCAGAAGTGGCCAGAGAATTTCCGGATTGCACTCCTTCTGTGGAATATGCCAAAAGCAGTCCTATAGAAACAGATGATACCGGTGATACCTATCATCTGCTCTGGTCAAGTGACAGACTTGAAATAGCCCGTCAGATTGACACGAGACTAACCAATATCTATGCCGACCTTGTGTCATTGGAAAAGATGATGCACTACAAACATTCCATCATAGATATGCTGAAAAGCGTAGTCCCGTATATCAACGATGACAGTGGCAGAAGATTGACACTCATTGAACAATGTAGAAAACGATGGTTGCGTCAGGCAGCCTCCAGTGCCCACTCAGATACATATAATGGTAAATACGATGAAGATGAAAGCGACCAGGAATAAAATATTGCCGATTATTGTTTGCCTTTTGGTATTGTTCCCGTTCACTGCCAAGGCTCAATATGGTTTTGATGTAGCTTCCATAGAAGCCTATATCAACGACCATAAACAACAACGAAGTCTGCTGCTTGTTCGATCCACACTGGAAGCGAGCAACAAACTTCTGCATGAGTACAGCAGTGATGCCAATATCGGCTTCAGGGACATCAATAAGGAACTTGACAGATACACACGTGCGTTTGACGTTATTGACATTCTGTATCAGTCTCTTAGAACTAGTCTCAATATCTACAACACCTACGAAAACATCAGTGACCGTGTGGGTGATTATAAAAACATGCTTGAAGACTTCAGAAAGAAGTGTCTGGACAGAGGAAACATTGTAAGCACAGATACCTTGATAATCACAGTCAATGCCGGGGCCTTGGCAAAGATTGCCGAAGAAGGAGACAATCTGTATCGTTCGGTCAGTGATTTAATCCTGTATGCTACCGGTGCGGCAGCCTGTTCTACAGCGGATCTCTATCTCATTCTGATGAACATAAACAACTCACTTGACAATATCAGGACGCATCTGAACAGGGCATACTTTGAGACCTGGAGATACATTCAGGTACGCATCGGATATTGGAAAAGACAGGTTTATCGTGCAAAGACCAAGGAAGAGATTATTAATGATGCTTTTGGCCGGTGGAAAGTTGCGGGCTATTTAGGCTATTAAATAACAATTTAAAACTCAACAGATATGGTACATTCTATCAGTTATCGGACAACATTATGTTTATGTGCAATGCTGCTTTGTTTCAAAGCAGTTGCCCAGTCTTATGTGACATACAACCACGATGCTACAAAGATGAATCAGATTACAGTTCAGGAAATAGGTGTTGGCGGACTAACCCCTGCTTTCTACTACACCCTCTTTCATAACAGCTACCAGAAATCGGCAGCAAGTAAAAACAAGCTGAGCTTTAGGACACTGGCTGGTGTAGAATCATACCAACAGGTAGATTTAGCTGACAGCATTCAAGCGTCACTGACTCAGCGGGCAGAAATTGAAGCTCTCAATATTGCCGATAGACAGATTGATATTGCCTGGCTTGCAGAAGGCAGCAAAGTGAATAACAAGCTATCAGACTTTGAAAAGAATATCAACCGCATCATCAGTTCTGGAGGTACGGTAAATGATAAAACGCGATGGAACGAATACTACAATATGTTCAGGACAGTCATTAAAGAAACCCAGGACGCTTATATGCCAAACGCCCAAAGGAAAAGACAATACCTTGCGATATATGCTGATATAGAGCATCAGAATGAAATTCTCATAGCGTATCTGATTCAGTTAAGCAACAGGAACAAGACAGCTTCCTTGTTGGCCGCCCGCTTGAACAGACGAACTGATGTTGCTTCTCATGCAACCGAAGCATTTAGCCGTTGGCGAGAAGCCGGGCAACTAAATTCAGAAGGGCACAATTAACAGAGAATTATAACATAAAAGGAAACTAAAATCATGGCAGATTCAAATATACTCTCAGATTTCGGTATCAATATTCTTGAAGAAGAGATTGATGACGTGATTTTCCAGACGAACGAGTTCCTTACAGATGCCACATTCACAGGTTCACAAGGACCGTTCTGGTGGATTCTCCAAATGTGCATGGCTCTCGCTGCTCTGTTCTCTATTGTAGTGGCAGGAAATATAGCTTATAAGATGATGGTGAAGCACGAGCCTCTGGACGTGATGAAACTGTTCCGGCCATTGGCAATATCCGTTATTCTGTGTTGGTGGTATCCACCTGCAGATACGGGAATAACCAACAGTGGAAGTAGCTGGTGTTTCCTTGACTTTCTTTCTTACATTCCTAACTGTATCGGTTCATATACTCATGACCTTTATCAGGCAGAATCCTTACAGATAGAAGATAAGTTTGAGGAAGTCCAGGAACTCATTTATGTCAGGGACACTCTCTATACATCCTTGCAAGCTCAGGCTGACGTAGCACATTCAGGAACGTCCGATCCAAATCTTATTGAGTCCACGATGGAACAGACCGGTGTTGAAGAAGTGACTAACATGGAAAAGGACGCATCCAGACTATGGTTTACCTCACTCACAGCAGGTGCAGTGGTCGGACTGGATAAAATCATTATGCTCATCGCTCTGATAGTTTATCGCATCGGTTGGTGGGCAACTATCTACTGCCAGCAAATCCTGTTGGGAATGCTGACCATCTTCGGACCGATACAGTGGGCATTCAGTCTTCTGCCCAAATGGGAAGGCGCCTGGGCAAAGTGGCTCATACGTTATCTGACCGTACACTTCTACGGAGCTATGCTGTACTTCGTTGGATTTTATGTTCTACTCCTATTTGATATTGTCCTGTGCATACAGGTGGAGAATCTGACTGCCATTACCGAAAGTGAACAGACTATGGCGGCCTATCTGCAGAACTCGTTCTTCTCAGCCGGTTATCTCATGGCCGCAAGTATTGTGGCACTGAAATGTCTCAACCTTGTACCTGATTTGGCCGCATGGATGATACCGGAAGGTGATACAGCATTCTCAACTCGAAACTTTGGTGAAGGAGTCGCACAGCAAGCCAAAGTATCAACCCAAGGCATGATTAGCAAAGTAATGTAAGCAATAAATCAATATGGAATATTATGGTAATTAAGAATCTTGAAAACAAAATCAAACTGGTGCTGATTATATGTTCCCTTTTCCTTGCAGGCTGCATCATCATCTGCATATCCAGCATTTGGACAGCCAGGACAATGGTCTCGGATGCCCATAAGAAAGTCTATGTTTTGGACGGCAATGTGCCTATTCTTGTTCATCGGAGCACAATGGACGAAACGCTTGACGTAGAAGCTAAGTCTCACATAGAGATGTTCCACCATCTGTTTTTCACCCTGGCTCCAGACGACAAATATATCAAGTACACAATGGACAAAGCCATGTATTTAGTGGACGAAACGGGTCTTGCCCAGTATAATACATTGAAGGAAAAAGGATTCTACTCGAATATTATGGGTACGAGTGCTGTGTTCAGCATATTCTGCGACAGTATAAAATTCGATAAGGAAAAGATGGAGTTCATGTATTATGGCAAACAGCGTATTGAACGACGGACAAGCATTCTTACCAGAGAACTGGTCACTGCAGGTCAGCTGAAACGTGTACCAAGAACTGACAATAACCCTCACGGATTGCTTATCACAAACTGGAGGACACTTATGAATAAGGATATTGAACAAAAGAACAAAATGAACTACTAATATGGGATGGAAAAAGTTATTTGTTGGAGAGAAGATGCCAGATAAGGATGATCCGAAATATAAGCAAAGATACGAAAATGAAGTCAATGCTGGTCGCAAGTTCGCACGTATGATGAAACTTGATGTGCTTGCCGGAACGGTTCAGAATTTTGCCAACAACCACAGGAAGCTGTTTCTTGTCATTGTTTTCGGACTTATCATAATCTGTCTATGTCTGAATATCTACAGAATGGCATTTGTGTTTAACAGGCAACAATCCGTCCAAAGTGCCACAGAAAGGCAAGAGCTGATATTGCGCAAATATTACAACAAGGGCAATCAAAAATCCAACCGTCTTCACGAAGGACTTTCTACCGTCAATGACGAATCTAATAATAACAACGTAAACATAAAGAACGATGGACGCACTGAAGAAAATTAACTGGAAGCAGCCAAAGTACATGATTCCAATAATCATCTACTTTCCCCTGTTGTTTGTCGGTTACTTTGTCATAGATCTGTTTCATACGGAGAAGGCAGAGACTCCTAACGGACTCACTACGACTGATTATCTGAATCCGGAATTGCCTGATGCCAACATGAAAGGCGATGGTATTGGCAATAAGTATGACAATATGCTTAAATCATATGGGAAAATAGATGACTATACTGCTTTAGGAAACATTGACCGTAATGAAGAAGACAACAAAGAAGAGTATGATTCAAAATATTCAGAAGAAGAGCTTAAACAATTGGAATCTCAGAAACAGGAAGCCGAGAAACTCGCTGAGATGCAAAGACAACTACAGGAGAGCGCACAGAGAGGTCAGGAAGTCGCACAAGGCGACGGTACTTCTGAAGAAGACCGCTTAGCCATCAGTAAACAACGTGAGCAAGAAGCCATGGAGGAGCTGAACCGAGCTATTGCCCAAGCCAGATTGCAAGGTCTGCAAGCTACAAATTTGCCGACTGATACGGATACACTTACAAAGATGAATGAAAAGAATCTGGAAGTGTCCGATGAAAAAGAAAAAAACGATGAACCCCAGGAAGTGGTCAAGAAAGTCAGAGTAACGTCCGATTATTTCAATACTATCTGTGAGAATGAAAAAGAACAGAAATTGATTAAAGCCATCATAGATGAAAACATCAAGGCAGTTGACGGCTCAAGAGTTCGTCTCCGATTAATAGATGATGTGGAAATCAATGAAGTTGTTGTACCCAAAGGTTCATACCTATATGCAACTATGAGCGGTTTTGGCTCACAACGTGTTAAAGGCAATGTTACAAGCATCATGGTAGATGGTGAGATTATCAAAGTAAACCTTGCCCTCTATGATACAGACGGATTAGAAGGACTGTATGTTCCAAGCAGCCAGTTCCGTGAAACTACAAAAGACGTGGGTAGCGGTGCGCTAAGCAATACATCAACACTCACCAATACAACCACATCTGGAAACAGTCTGGCATCATGGGGAGCGCAAGCTATTTCCAATGCAGTCCAGAAAAGCAGTAATGCCGTCAGCAAGGCAATCAAAAAAAATAAAGCCAAGCTCAAATATGGCACTTTTGTTTACCTCATTAATTCTCGTTCAAACAACAAAGGAAAATAATTTAAACACATAGATATTATGAAACTGAAGACTTTTAAAAGAATCGGCGCATTGGCGGTATGTGTTTTGGCAACCCTCCCCTCTATGGCTCAGCAGACGTATCAGGAAATCGAACAGCTCACCGTTAATGAGAATGTGACAACTGTTATCACAGCCACAGAACCAGTACGCTTTGTCGACATCTCCACTGATGCCGTTGTTGGAGACCAGCCCATCAACAATACCATCCGTCTTAAACCTAAAGAAGGAGCTAACATACATGCCGATGGAGATATTCTTGCCATTGTGACGATTGTAACAGAACGCTATCGTACACAATATGCACTCATCTATACTACACGTATGCAGGAGGCAGTGTCTGACAAACAAATCCAGCCGGCAGAGAAAATTCCATACCACAACCCGGCAGTCTCAATGAGTACAGAAGAGATGACTAGATATGCCAGAACGATATGGAACTCCCCTGCGAGAATACGTAATGTGAGTACCAGACAGCATCGTATGACTATGCGGTTGAATAACATCTACTCAGTTGGTGAATATTTCTTTCTGGATTTCAGCATAGAGAACCGCACCAACATACGGTTTGACATCGATGAGTTGCGCATCAAGCTAAACGACAAGAAAATATCCAAGGCAACCAACGCACAGATGATAGAGTTGACTCCGGTCTTGGCACTCGAAACGGCCCAAAGTTTCAAGCATGGATACAGAAATGTCATAGTTCTGAAGAAGATGACCTTCCCCAATGACAAAGTCCTGACTATTGAACTTTCTGAGAAACAAATCAGTGGCCGAACCATCAGCCTTGACATCGATTATGAAGATGTGCTGTATGCGGACTCTTTCAACTCATGTCTAATGATGGAGGAATAAGCCATGAAGAAAATCATCTTATCATTGATAATGGTACTCAGTTGTACCATTTCTTCATTTGCACAAAGTCACAGTGACCGTTTATCCTTGGGAGTTGGTGCACTTTATGAACGTGGGCTGGATGCTACCATCGCATGGGAACATGAAACACGTCACCATAACGCTTGGGAGTATTTCATCAACGGCTACATTAAATGGGACGAATGTGCTTCATGTGGTCATATCTGTCCTAATTCATTTTGGAACAACTATCGGACATGGGGAATTGGAATCGCATACAAACCTTGTTTAGTCAGAGGACGTAACCATTACGGGAATCTGCGCATAGGAGCTTCTGGAGGCAGTGACACAGATAAATTCATTGCCGGTATTCATGCCGGTTACGAGCATAATTTATCACTCCGTCATGGCTGGGGACTGTATATTCAGGCCAAATGCGACCTTATCGTCCCTGACCGTAAGGATTTGTTCCGAACTGGTATAGTAATAGGATTTAAAATACCCACATCAAAAAGATAAAGAAGATGAAGATATTTCACACCATTTGTGCCGCTTTCATGGCGGCAACCATAGCATCATGTGATGCACATCAGGACTCTCCGGATACCTCAATGAAGATTGGAGACATCCTGTGTACCGATGGAAAGGTCGTCAGATATGAGGAAATGAAAGCACAGGAAAAGACACCCATAGCCGTGGTTTTCTATGTCAATCAAAAAGAGGATATTGAAGGTACTGGATATGCAGTCTATCTGAAAGATATAGAGCCTTGCGCCTACTCTGATAGTATTGGAATAAAGCATGATACTTCCGCAGACCTGGCAGCCTTCGATGGGAACAGCAATACCCATGCCATGTATTCTACCTATACTTCGCCTGCAGCCGAAGCTGTTTTTGACATGTGGCAATATGGACAGAGCGCCTACATCCCTTCCGTTGCTCAGCTATACCTGTTGTATGAAGTAAGAAATAAGATTAATGAATATATCCGTAAATGTGGTGGAGATGAGATACAGGACAATCCTGATGAATGCTGGTACTGGACATCAACAGAAGTAAAGGAGCAGGAAACCGATAAAGCATGGTTGTTCTCACTTGCCTCTGGAGCCATTCAGGAAAC
The DNA here is from genome assembly GCF_900130135.1 of Bacteroides togonis. Classification (NCBI taxonomy): domain Bacteria; kingdom Pseudomonadati; phylum Bacteroidota; class Bacteroidia; order Bacteroidales; family Bacteroidaceae; genus Bacteroides; species Bacteroides togonis. Next base: position 1,500,545 of record NZ_LT670820.1, read on the forward strand.
GCCGAAAACACAAGCACATAAAATCAGACCAATCATCACATTATACAATTGATTAAAGAACCGCTTGAATGGAAGAAACTAAAGAACTACAGACCACGTATAAAATATTCCGCTACTTGATTTATCTGTCACTGATAGTGGAATTTTTCGAGTATGCCATTAATCCTGAGCTACTGGATTATTGGGGTGGCATCCTGTGCGATATTCATGACCGTATAAAACGGTGGTATATCTATCAGGACGGCAACCTTATATGGAGTAAAATAGCCACCTTTATACTTATCTGCATCACCTGTATAGGAACACGTAATAAGAAGCATCTGGAATTTGATGCTCGTCATCAGGTATTCTACCCATTATTTGGTGGACTCGTTGTATTGATATTGTCTATTTGGCTTTACGGCCAGAGTATGGGTATGAAATTCTATACGATCAGTTTGAACTACTGGTTGTATATGGTTGCGTCAATCATTGGCACCATATGTATACATGTAGCCCTTGATAATATATCCAAGTTCTTAAAGGAAGGGCTTCTTAAAGACCGTTTTAATTTCGAGAATGAGTCTTTTGAACAATGCCAGGAGTTGCAGGAAAACAAGTACAGTGTCAACATCCCTATGCGCTATTATTATAAGGGAAAATTCCGTAAAGGATGGGTGAACATTGTCAATCCCTTCCGTGGTACGTGGGTTGTCGGTACGCCGGGGTCAGGTAAGACGTTCTCAATTATCGAGCCATTCATACGGCAGCATAGTGCAAAAGGTTTTGCCATGGTTGTGTACGATTATAAGTTTCCGACACTCGCTCAGAAATTATACTATCATTATAAGATAAACCAAAAAGCTGGGAAAGTTCCCAAGGACTGTAAGTTCAATATCATCAACTTTGTGGATGTAGGGTATTCCAGACGTGTCAATCCTATCCAACAGAAGTATATCGGAAACCTTGCTGCTGCCAGCGAAACCGCTGAAACCCTGTTGGAATCACTGCAGAAAGGAAAGAAAGAAGGTGGTGGAGGTAGCGACCAGTTCTTCCAGACTTCTGCCGTGAACTTCCTCGCTGCGTGCATCTATTTCTTTGTCAATTATAAGAAAGTACCTTACGACAAGGACGGCCATCCCCTCGTTGCAGAGATGACCACAGAGCCGAAGACGCACCGCCCCAAGCCTACAGGCCGAGTATTTGACAAGACAGGCAAGGAAGTGGAACCTGAATATTGGTTAGGGAAATACAGCGACATGCCTCATATCCTATCCTTCCTGAACCAAGACTATCAGACCATCTTTGAGGTATTGGAGACTGACCCTGAAGTAGCTCCCCTATTGGGGCCGTTCCAGACAGCCATGAAGAACAAGGCGATGGAACAGTTGGAAGGTATGATTGGTACGCTGCGTGTCTATACATCCCGGCTGGCCACCAAGGAATCCTATTGGATATTTCATAAGGATGGAGATGACTTTGACTTGAAGGTGTCTGATCCGAAGAATCCTAGCTATCTGTTAATAGCCAATGACCCGGAGATGGAAAGCATTATCGGTGCATTGAATGCGCTGATTCTGAACCGTCTCGTAACCCGTGTGAATACCGGTCAAGGTAAGAATATTCCTGTGAGCATCATCGTGGATGAGTTGCCTACACTCTATTTTCACAAAATAGACAGACTGATTGGTACCGCCCGAAGTAACAAGGTCAGTGTTACACTGGGTTTTCAGGAATTGCCGCAGCTCGAATCCGATTATGGGAAAGTGGGTATGCAGAAAGTTATCACAACAGTGGGTAACGTAGTCAGTGGCTCAGCAAGAGCAAAAGAGACTTTGGAGTGGCTTTCTAACGACATCTTCGGTAAGATTGTCCAGCTAAAAAAAGGTGTGACTATTGACCGTGACAAGACCTCCATCAATCTCAATGAGAATATGGACAGCCTTGTTCCGGCAAGTAAAATTTCAGATATGCCCACCGGATGGATTTGTGGCCAGTCTGCCCGTGATTTTATCAAGACCAAGACAGGACGTGGCGATAGCATGAACATTCAGGAGTCTGCCGAATTTCAAACATCCAAGTTTTATTGCAAGACTGATTTCGACATGAAGAAGATTGCCGAAGAGGAAGCTAACTACAAGAATTATCAGATACCAAAGTTCTACACCTTCCCTTCAAAGGATGCCAAGGAACGTATTCTGTACCAGAACTTCGTGAGTGTCAATCTTGATGTCAAGAACATGATTGATGAGATAACAAAATTTAAAGTAAAATGAGTTTCAGGATAATAGCAGCTTTTGTCATATTCATATTTGGTATGAGAGTTAATGGCCAGACGGTAACGCCGTCTGAGCCACTCTCTAAAACCCTAACAATTTTCGACCTTCCACCTTTTGAAAGAGCAGTCTGTTGCATCAGGTTCTATGAGGGACTACATCGAAAAAAAGATTATCCTTACGTTGGATATGGACATCGGCTACGACCCGGAGAAAGGTATTCATCCGAGATGACTGCCTCTGAAGCAGAAGCTCTTCTCCGTAAAGACCTCAAAGAGCTATGTTCCTTGTTTCGTCCCTATGGTAAAGATTCACTTTTGCTCGCAGCGTTAGCTTATAATATTGGAGTTTTCAAGCTTTTAGGATTAGACGGTAAATACCCAAAGAGTATAATCCTTAAAAAACTTGATTCAGGAGACAGAAATATAAAAAATGACTATGTGCAGTATTGCCACTGGCGTGGAAAGAAGATTGCTTCCATAGAGCGACGGCGATATGCTGAATTTTTATTGTTATTCGATTCATGAATATATAATACCACTGGAAAATGCCTCAGTATCTTTCCAGTGGAATTTATATTTAGTACACATGACAGTTAGGTTTATTTCCCATTACTATATTCATGTATAACAGCTTTCTGAGCCTCATTCAAGGCATCCCATTGTGTTCCCCCAGGAGTTAACACCATTCCTATTATCGCCTTTCTGGTTTCTTTCGGCAAAGACTTCCATTGTTCTTTTTCCTTATCAGAGAATGCTCCTGGCACTAACATATTCAAAACATCCAAAGCTGTAAGTTCATTATCAGTTGCTTCTGACAACGACTTCTTCACCTCTCTTTTCGTCGCACAGGTATCAACGGATAAAGCCAAACCGGTAGTGTCATTTGATACTGACACTCCACAAAATCCAAACATCTTAGCAAGCAAGTCTTTGGAGATAGTAAATTGAGCATTTCCCCTTTTGCTTTTGTTTGCCCTGCTTTTGGATAGAGAATTGTGAACCATCGTCTGCGTCTTAGGCAAAGCCATACGAACCTGTGACTGAGCACAAATTCGAGGGATGGCCACAAACATTGCCAATACTGATATGATTAAATACCTACTCATATAAATTCTTTAATTTAATCTACAAATTTACAAAGAATTAGCTTAAATGAATTATATCAGTCACAATAATTCAAGCATTTTCAAACCTTAGTTATGCTCTAAATTGATAAAAAAGCCATTTTCTTGTCTCAAAAGCGATATTTTTTCTAAATCAGAAATGTATTTGCGAGAAAAACATTAGTTTTGTATATTATAATCATAGCATTATGGAGAATAAAGATCTGAATCGTTTAAAAGTGGTGCTTGCGGAGAAGAAACGAACGAATAAGTGGCTTGCAGAACAACTCGGGAAAGACCCTGCTACTGTTTCAAAATGGTGTACAAACTCAGCACAGCCCAACTTGGAGAATCTCATAGAGATTGCAAAATGTTTAGAAGTAGATGTTAATGAACTTCTAAGAATGGACCAACATGGATGAGAAATAATTCATACGAATTCAAAAGAACATAGTACTTTTACTAATTTGAAAAGAAATAACCAATATGGCGGAGGAGATAAAAGATGAGATCGTTCTGAACGATGATGAACTGATCTGTGTCCTAACCGGGAACAAGAAAAAAGCAAGTGCTAAGGAACTGATGCTTCAATCAGTAATCCTTCAAATGAATGAAGAATATGGATTTGAAATGTCTGACATGAAACGTGATTTTACGTTTTCTTTCCAAGACGAAGAAGATAAGCGTAAACGTGTCACTGTTGATCTTGCCATATTTCGTGCAGGTGCTACCAAAGAACCTGAAAATCTTGAACGCATTTGTATTGTTTGCGATACCAAAGTGAAAGCTGCCGATTCCAAGAAAGGTGTTGAAAGCACATTGAATTATGCCCTACGTGCATCTTCCTGTGATTTCGGATTATGGACAAATGGTGATGAGCTTCATTTTAGCCAAAGAACAGAAGATGCGGTCGGCAATGAAAAGATTGTCGATATTACAGACTTTCCTGGTGTTGATGAGTCCATTGAAGACATGGAACGTAGAGGGGATCGTTCCCAACCTCGTAAGCCAGCAAACGATTCATTAATTAGGACATTCAAGCGATGCCATGATTATCTATATGGAAATGAAGGACGAAAGAAGGACGCTTTTTGGGAACTACTAAATCTCATTTTTTGTAAAATCTATGACGAAAAGCGCAGATATCTATGTGCAGAACGCAATGAGTCTTATCATCGTCAATTCTGGGTCGGTGTAAAGGAAAGAAATACCCCAGAAGGTCAAAAAGCAGTAGCAAAGCGTATAAAATCTATCTTTGAGCAGTTGAAAACTGATGCTATATTCAAGGAAGTCTTTGCTGGGAATGAACAAATTTCATTATCAGACAATGGAATAGCATATGTAGCGTCCGAAATTTCAAAATACTCTTTCCTTGATGCAACTGTTGATGTAAAGGGTACTGCATATGAGACTATTGTCAGTAACACGCTAAAACAAGAGGCCGGTCAGTTCTTTACTCCTCGAAACGTAATAAAGTGTATGGTGGAGATTATTAATCCTACCATTAATTCTCGTGTTCTTGATCCAGCATGTGGATCTGGAGGCTTCATCGTTATGGTACTTGATCATGTACGTAAGCAGATAACCAAGAATATGTATCCTGAATTGGAAGGGGTATTACTCGAAACTAAGTCAAATTCTGATGCTGTTAATGAAAAGGTAAGACAGTATGCAGAAAATATGATTTTTGGATTTGATTTCGACCCTGATTTAAAGAAAGCCGCTAAAATGAATATGGTTATGGCTGGAGATGGTCATTCAAACATATACAATATCAACTCTTTGGAATACCCCAATGGTACTTTACCTGATGTAAATAAAGTCAGTGAATCTGTCGCCAATAGCGTAAAACATAAAGGTGATATCGAAGATTGTGACAATTCATATTCTTTGGAAAATGCTTTGGGTAAATTTGACTGTATCTTCACCAATCCTCCTTTCGGCTCAAAAGTAGAGGTCGCTTCTACTATTGCAGAAAACTACGAACTGAAAGCTTTTACTGCACCTGAAGTTCTATTTATTGAGCAATGTTATAATTTTTTGAAGCCAGGAGGGAAAATGGGAATAGTATTACCAGATGGAATACTCGGTAATCCTAATATGGAGTCCGTTCGCAAATGGATATTAGAACACTTCAAACTATTAGCAAGTATAGACCTGCCAGTGGAAACCTTCCTTCCACAAGTTGGAGTACAAGCCTCTTTGCTATTCCTTCAAAAAAAGACTGCAATAGAACGTTTAGTTGACCCTGATAGCGAAATTTATAATGTATTTATGGCTATTGCCGAAAAAGTTGGCAAAGATCGAAGGGGCAATGTAATTTATGAACGAGATGATGACGGAGCAGAAATCCTTTTTGTTGAAAATAAAGAATGGGTAAGTTATAACCATAATGGAGAACTGATCGCACGTCACCGCACTGAACGTGTTAAGCATGTAGATGATGACTTACCAAAAATAAGTGCAGCATATAAAAAATATTTGGAGGGACTATTATGAAATGTGGTACTATTACTTTGCACAAAAATATAGCAGTATCTAATAGGATTGACCCTTCATATCATTTAAGTGACGCTATAAGATTTAGAGGTATACAAGACAAACTTCCTTATGGAAATGTCCTCATTAAAAATGTTGTTGAAAAAGTTTTTATAGGCAATATTTTTTCTCGAATCTTTGTTAAAGATAAAGAACATGGAGTTCCATATCTTTCAGCGTCAGATACAGTTCTTGCTGATTTAGATACAAATCGTTTTTTATCAAACAAACAATCAGAAGAATTGAATTACTTGAAACTTCATAAGAATTGGATATTGATTACTTGTTCTGGAACTATAGGAAATGTAATATTCACAAATTCAGCATTTGAAGGTAGAATAGCGACTCATGATTTGATTCGTATCATTCCTGATGATAGTAAAATGTTGAAAGGGATTGTATTTGCCTATTTATCATCAAAATATGGTTATTGCCAATTAACACAATCAAAATTTGGTGGTGTGGTAAAACATATTAATATAGATCATGTATATAATATAGCTATACCGTCTTTTCCTACACCTTTTCAAGAAGAAGTGAGTAATTTGGTTGAAGAAGCCTCAAAATTAAGAGAAGATGCAACAGTAATGTTAAAAACAGCAAGAAAGTATCTAAAAAACAAGGCTGAGCTAAGAGACTTATCAACTGAGGATTATGATTATTTTGGGCCACAATCTAATGACCGTGAAGTATCATGTTTTATCAGAAGTATTAAAGACATAAATACAACTACAATAAATGCATTTAATCACTCAGAAAGAATAAGGACAAAAGTTCTACCGAGACTCAAAAAGTGTAAAACAATAAGTTTATATGAAGCTCTTGATGCTAACAAGTTGCAATCACCCATAGGTGTATCCGTTAAGGAACTAAAAGAAGGTCACGGAATCATGTTGATTAACCAATCAGATATATTTAATCAACATATTCAAGGTAAATGGGTTGTTAATAGGCCTCAATATAAAAAATATCTACTTCGTAAAGGTGAAATTTTGATAGCAAAAATCGGCACCTTGGGTGAGAATGAAACATTTTGCAGATGTATGTATGTCGGAGATGAACTAAATGGACAACTTGTTTCAAGCGCCTTTTATAGAATGTCTCCTGCAGAAGGCATTCCATCAGGATATTTATATGCATGGCTTAGTAGTGATTATGGATTTCGTCTAATTCGTTCTACACAATATGGGACAAAACAATGTTATCCTAATCCGAAGTTATTATATACATTACCTGTTCCAATTCTTGAAAAAGAAGATATGGATGCTATCCACACTATGGTCTGCGAGGCTTATTCAAAACAATATGAAGCCAATTCTAAAGAAAAAAAAGCGATAAAATTAGTCGAAAATGAAATAGATAGTTGGAGTAAGAATTAAAAGAAAACGTGCGAGACTGATATATGATAAAGTATGATAGTAGTCATATATTAAATGAATGAATTATGTCAGAAGTTAAAAAAGAAACAATAATCTGTCCACATTGCCAAGCTAAAGGCAAAATGGATATTTGGAACTCAGTGAATGTTGATCTTGACCCGAAACTTAGGGAAAAGATCTTCAACGAAGAGCTGTTCCTATACCATTGTCCTAATTGCGGAGAGACAACAGGAGTTCCATATGGCACTCTATATCATGACATGACTCATCATTTCATGTTATTCTTTGATTTTTTCATACCAGATGACTATGAACCTATTGTCATTCATCCTCTTGCGGAAGATTCTGACATTGAGTTCAAGACCGAAGTGGATGATAATTTCCCATGGAAAGGAATAGAAGGAAGGGTATGTGATGGGTGTATCTTCGCTAATACGATCATAGGAAAAGGAGACGGCTGCGAAAAACTGGCGAAAGATGAATTTCGTGAAAATTATATCAAAGGATACTGTCTCCATTATAGAGGTCCGGAAGATAACGAGTCCGAATTTGAACGTAGAGAAAGGGAAAAAGCCGAAGCGGTAAAAGAGAAAGAAGAAAAATCTTCAAACGTATATGCCTTACAGCTCATAAAAGAATTTATAAGCGAAAAACTTAATGGAGACATTGACAAATTGCGAGAATATAATTTGTCAAACTTACGAGATGACAGCAAATACGGTGGCTGTGATATTCCAAGATCCAATATAGTAAAAGCTATTATGTCTGTAGTCTTCTCTGATGTATGGCCAGACCTGAATGTAGAGACCATGGAGCATTATAAGTATTGGTGCAATACGATGAATCAAACTTTGAATCTGTTTGGCTCAAACATTATGGATGAATATTTCAAAGGTATGGAAAAGTTTAATCCTTCAGCTGAACAGACACAAAGGGCTATACACGTTGCACATATTGCATATTCCATTGGAAATATATGGGTACTTCCCAACAAGGCTACGTTTGATGAGCTTAGATCAGGTCCCAAGTACCGTGGATATATGGATAAGTTTCTGCAAGGAATCTACAATGTACTTACCGGTCAAAAGGAACTTGACAAAGCCCTTCAGGGCATACTTTATAGAAACAGGAAGTTAATGGTTGATTACGAAGGAGAAGAGGGATTTAAGAAATTGATAACGAATCTGATGCTAGAGGATTATGTCAACAGCGAAAGTAAACCTAAAGACCTATTCATGTTTATATGGAGTTCAATGAAAGGACTTGAACGCGATGAATATTTCAAAGCTTTTGATATGTTTTGCTCTTTCTGCGAAGAAGCAATCCCCAAAAGGGCAAACCGAATAATAGAGAAACTTAAAGTGTTGATAAATAGATAATAAGTATATATGGCTAAAATTTGTGTACCCAAATTTTCTGGAGGCCCTGTTAATGCAGGAGAAGAAAGACTCCTTAAGTTTTTGGAACTAAAGCTACCTGATAGCTTTTATCTTGTTCCGAATGGAGAATACCCAAGTATGAATGCACAGGGTGCAGTTCAATATTGGGAGTATGATTGCATTGTAATTGCCCCTCATGCTATCTATGCTATAGAGAACAAAGACTATAAGGGACGAATAGAAGCAAATGACACTTCTTGGTTTATAAATGATACAGAGAAGCCAAATCCAATAAAGTCAGCGACTTTTAAGAGTAAATTATTGGCGAGCTATTTGAAGAAGAAGGATCATCGCTTTGGCTTGGCATGGGTTGATGCAATAGTCACTCTTAGCTCTCTTGGGCAAAACAAGTCAGGCTTTGAGAAAGGAGCATATTGCGATAATAAAACATTTCTTTTGAATGACGAACTTGTGAACTATTTGATGGATTATGACCGTCTTCACAAGTCAGCAAACGCAATCAGCCATCTTCAATTGCCAATTATGGAATATCTTGTAGGCAGTAGTGAATCTCAAAAGAAGAAGAAAACAGAGGTCTGTAATTATATTATAGAAGAAATTCTAGAGGCAAACGATGACTATGTAGAATACATGTGTCATAGCAAGTTCTTGCAAGATAAGAAACACAAGGTTCGCGATTATGCTCTCGATAAAGAAGGACTGTCTCCTATACAGCTCGACAGGCACAACAAGTTGGTACATAACGCAGAGATGAGTGAAGAGCTATTACCAGCCTCTCCTCTTATTATCAAAAGCCGTTGCCAGACCAGTGAGGATGGGAATCATTACTATGTTATTACCGATTATCTGGAAGAACATTCATTGCGCAGTGCCATGCAAAGGAATACCTTTACAGATAAAGATAAAATTATGATTATCCTCGACTTGGGTAAGGCTCTTGCGCTGGCTCATGAAAATGGTATTATTCATAGAAATGTGTGTCCGGAGAATGTATATATTCAGGTTGACAGACATGCTGCTTTAGCCAACTTTGGCCTATCATATAATGTGCTGCATGAGCCTGACAAGCAAAATATATCTTTAAGTCTGGATGCGTTCGATCGTGATCCATATACATCAGAGGATGTAATAATTGGAGATTATTCGCCATCTTCAGATGTTTACTCTTTTGGAGTTATTGTCTATGAGCTTATGGTTGGCGAATTACCATTCTCAAATTACTTGCAACTTAAAGCAAAGGGAGGCTCATTGACTGAAGACATGATGCCGAGCAAACGGAACCCGAATGTTGATCCTTGGGTTGACATTGTATGTAGTAGAATTATAGTAGAAGATGCAAGCCATCGATGGTCTAATATTGAGGAAATCTGTGACTATATTTTTGAAGAGGCTATTGAGAAAAAATACGGTCAACAGGAAAAACATCCTGAAGCCAAAGACTGGAGTGAATTAAAAAATGGAGATATGATAACTCCTGAGATATCACTATACAAGGAGTTGGGTGAAGGTGGATTCTCAAAGGTCTTTCAAGCTATTCATACTCTTCAGCCCGGGGCAATGTTTGCTGTCAAAATATTCAAGGAAGGAGTTAGTCCACAATCTACAATAGATGAATTTAACGCACTAAAGGATGTTAGTCATCCGAATATTGTCCGTTTTAAATTTAATGGTATAACCTACGGTGGATTATTCTACACCTTAATGGAGTTTATCAACGGTAAGGATATAAGAGAATACTGCCTTGGAGATAAGTATTTTACTCTTCCAATAATATATAAGTTCATTCATGAGATGGCTTCAGCTCTCGTATATCTTCATGCCAGGAAACTCAGACATCGTGATATCAAACCTGAGAACATTATCTTTGAGAAAAGTGGAAAGTTTGTTCTGATAGACTTCAACATCGCTACAAGTAATGTTCATGATCTTGACAAAGTTGGAACATGGCCGTATTTAGCACCTGATTTAATGAATGGGCAGACCATGCAATGGGAAGATAGTGCAGATACATTTGCGTTGGGTATAACATTATATGAGTTATTGACACACAGCTATCCTTGGCCCGGCAAAAGAATACCTGTCTTAGATAAGATACCAACAGATATTGTGTCGTTAAATTCTTTAATAAGCCCAGACTTTGGAGCATTCGTCATGAAGGCTATCAATACACGACATGAAAATCGTTTCAAGACAGCAAAAGAGATGTTGGAATCTTTAGAGGCCATTGGAGAATCTGGAATAGCTAAGAAAACAGAAGTCGCTGTCCTTGACTATAACGGACAAGAGCTGCAAATAGTTGATTATATCAATAGCCTTTATAGCCAAAGCCAAGGAGGAAATGCTGGAACACGTGCAGGATGGAAAGGCAATAACATATTGGATAAAGAGACATATACAAAGACAAAGTTAGATACCGACCTACTTTCTGCAATTAAGGAAGGAAAATATCGTCTTCTGATTATTACAGGAAATGCCGGTGACGGTAAAACGGCATTCATACGTCAGGTAGAACAATGTAGCGATGAGATTGAGTATTTTGACGATACTCATAATGGAGCCCGTATTCTCTTGAATGGAATTGTATATCAGACTAATTATGATGGTTCTCAGGATGAAAAAAATATGAAGAACAGCGATGTTCTAACTGATTTTTTCAAACCATTTGAAGGATTATATGACAATTTCAATCAAGCATCAGAAGGCCGCATTATTGCTATCAATGAAGGTAGATTAATGGACTTCCTTGAAGGATCTCCCGAACATAAATTCCTCTATGATGCTATTGATGAATACTTTTATAAAGGTGGAATCGCCAAACTTCCTGATGGCGTAATGATTATCAATTTGAATCTACGTTCAGTAACAGCAAAGGACAATAATGGCAACTCATTACTACGTAAACAAATCAAGGCTTTGACGTCTCCTCATCTGTGGAGCAAATGTAGAACTTGTCCATTAGCGAGTAAATGTTTTATTAACTTTAACGTTAGCTCTTTTAATGATTCTGCTGTAGGAAACGAAATTATCACTCGTCTCGAGTGGATTGTAAGAACCATAGTGTATAAACGAGAAGTTCACATTACTATGCGAGACTTGCGCTCCATGATAGCATGGATGCTGACTCGCGATTATACTTGTGACCAAATACCAGCCCTCATTCAAAGAGAAGAAGACATAAAATCCAAACTTGAAGAAGTTTCAGACGCTTCTGCAAAGGCTGTATTACAGCAAGAATACGAACAGATACGCCTTGAAGAGTGGCTTAGGTTATATTTTAATGTTACGGCGCCTGAAAGTGCTTATTTCCATCATTTACGATCTGAGGATAGAATCATTAAATTGTTGCGAGAAACAGATATTGCAAATGTTGCCATTCCAGATAAGGATAGAGATTTGTATTATCGTGACAAAAATGAACTTGATTATTTGGCTTTTGCCTCTCGTTCTACGACATCATTGTTAGATGAATTCAATTCATTGCTAACAATAAAGCCAAGTTATGACATGTCTCCTAAGGAGATAGAGTTCTTAAAGATACGTCATCAAACTTTTATCAGACACCAATACTTTGAGGGGAAAGTCGATTACATGCAACGGATGCCGTATCAATCCATTAAAGATTTTTATACTATTCTAAATAGTAACGATACTAATTGGTTAGCTGAGAAAAAGCGTTTAGCTTATGCAATCTCTTGCAGTGAAGGATGTTGGAATCCGGGAATTTCAACTCAGCACCTGCTCCTATCTTCTTCAAGAGTAAATGATCCAAGTGGAAAGAGCTATCGAAGATTCTCGCTTGAAGACTTTGACTTGATGGTAGATACAAATGAACGCCTTACAGAGTTTCTTGAACATGAACATGATAATTTTATATTCAGGTACAAAAAGAACCATTCTGTTCAACTTACAGTGTCACTTGATTTGTATGAGATGTTGTACTATATCAAGAACGGATTTAGTCCGTCAATAAGCGATCTCAGAGGACGCTTTATTGAGTTACAGGTCTTTAAGAACCTACTTGCAAGCGAAACCTACACTGAGGTCATTGTGACGAACAATGAAAAATCTTATTACAAGATTTCTTTAGATAGAAAAACTATGCAACTGATAGTTGAACCATTAAAAAAAGAGGAGGAATAAGCCATGCAAATGCCTATTATTGACAAAGAAGAAAAAGCCTTCCGCGATCCATATATATTTGCTTCAGATGTAAAAGCTATTACAATTGACAATGTTTTAGTAAATCTATTCATGCTCATGCGTAATAATGGAGCACGTATCAAGCTAATGTTAAAATCTGGAAAATTTCATGACATTAGATCGCTAAAGGAATATTTCATGATTTTAGAAAAGGAGCATTGTGTATCTGGCTATTCTGATAATCAAGAAGCTATTGAAAGTTGGCTTAGAAGTAGCCTTGTGAACATGGTGTATCGTGGCAAGGCGAAAGAAAATGTCGCATCTATGCGCCCACTACATTTGGAAAGCTACAGAATAAGGAACATTAAACACACAAAAGATTATAATTCTGCAGATCAGTTATTTATCATGTTAAGTCAGCGTCCAGAAGTTATGAAAGCTCTCAAAGATTATCTTTCAATCGGTTGGGACAATTCCAGCCGAAAATTGGTGGATAATTCGACTTTAGATGTTGATACTGCTGGTATTCTTCATTTAATTAAACTTATTGATATTGATACAAAAGCATCATCGTCTCAAATAGTTATTAAACCACTATTAGAAAAGCAGTCCAATCTTTTCTGTGATGACATAATGCGTCTTTTGGCATATCAACATAGTATTCCACGTTCAGTATTTATTGACTACCTGCGGATACTGGTTGGATTTCATCTGTCTCTGTATTTCCAAAAGCTCATATACCTGTTGCCTAAAATGGTTAAGGAAGGAATAGTTGATGTTGTGGATGATTGGAGTCAGGTGGTAGATTTGACGGATAAGCTTGAAAGCGGCGTTGCTCCTATAGCATGTGCAGATATGGATAAAACATTTAATGGGTTAATTGATTATATCAAAGCCTCATACTCCATAAAAGTTATGCGACGAATAGTGACTCCTCACGCTTCTGTAGCAACAGCTCTTTCAATGATAAAGAATCCAGCTCTTGAAATCAACGCTGATATAAATGCCAATCTACGTAATATATTCAATAAATATTATGCTAATGTAAAAACGGCAGAAGAACAGCAGGAAGCAGAACAAAATGTAAAGGAACTGCAAGAATATCTTCAATTTGAAGAGACTCCTCTTGATAAATATGTACAATGTTTAATGAAAGTTGGTGCTGCGTATCAATTAAGGTATTCACGAGATTTCATTGATAAAGCTTCTATGAAAAATGAAGCGTCAGCATTCATCATAGATGGAAGAAGCCGTAAACATAGAAGACGTGGAGCTATTGGATCAAAATTATTAGAAGTATTGGTACAATTGCTAGTCATCGACCAAACTCCTTCAGGAGGCTTAGAATCAAGACCACTAAGTATTCGCCAACTTGCAAAAGAAATACGGGACAGATATGGTTTAATAATTGATGGCACAGATGAACCTCGATTTAAGGACGCCGACATTAAGACACATCTGGCATTCAAAGAAAACATGAACGCACTCAAGAACAAATTGCGGCAAATTGGTTTCTACACGGATTTAAGTGATGCTTCTTCTTTACAGAAGATTCGTCCGAGGTATAAGTTCAACCATTAATAAAAGAAACAATGAATATAATAAAAGCATACTACGATCATATCCTTGACATATTCATGGAGGTATATGGCAAAAGCATAGAATCTGCGCAACCAGGTAATTGCATGAAAGTCACAAGTCTGTCTTTAGACATATTACGTGACTTGTATACCCGTTTGTCTCTGCTTAACACCGAAACTCTATTCTATATACTTACAGAAGATCCCGGTATGACGGGAGCAGAGTATATAACGCCTACTAAGTTGATTGAGCTCCGGAATGATTTAACAAAATCCATTTTAGTGCTCATACCTGTTAATAGCTCAACATCGGCTGAGGACTCTTATGGTAATGCTACGTTTAGGGAGCTAAGCATTTCAGACTTTGATGAAATACTATATAAGAAACTTCAAACACAATTATCTGGCAAACAAGCTATAAAAGAGGCATTAAATTACGCAGGAAAAGATCTTGACTGTACACTGCAGGATAAGATTAAATACCTGCTGTATGTTATCTTAAATGGGGGAACAGATGAAGCAATTGGAAACGGGTTATATTTACTAAACCTGCTTCCTGACTCCTCTTTAGTTTCAAAAAAAGAGTATATTCCTCAGTTTCTTGTCAAAAACGATGAGTGTATATCTGTAATGGCTGATTATTCAATGGCTATTGCAGATAGAATTAGTGCAATTCCTGTAAAACCAGGAACAATTCAACAAGAGGCAGCAAAATTTTTGCGTGAGAATAACTCACTAATTAACAGAAAGGACTTATGCGCACAAGTTTTGGAGAACTATCCTCAGTTAAATTTTTCTAATTGGTATAGCTATCTAAAGAACATTACTGAATTAGGTGTACTACATGTAACAAAAGTTGAATTAGGTGGTAAAGTCTTTCACCTTGACGGCGAAGACATAAAACTTAAAATGGAACCGAGTAAAGGAGCCAAAGTCAAGCTACGAATCTACTTCTCCCCCAAGCCCAGTGCTTATACCGAACTAAAGAAAGTAAAGATTGCCATCATGAATGGCGATGGCTTCTATAAAGAGACTGATGTTGTAACAAAAAAAATATCAGAAAACAACAAGGATTATCGTGACATAACTTTTTCACTGAATAACGCCTTTGAGAACGGAACATATTTTTTCCATGTATATGCAGAAAACAATGACGGTACTGAACTGAATGTATCAGACGTGTTCAGGGATGAAGCTATTCAACAAGAATGGGAAAAGGTTAAAACAAGCGGTAATATAAGTAAGGAAGAGTTTCAACAACAGACCAGACGACTGCTGACCTCTGACAGTGACACGTTCTTCTTGCAAGTCGTAAACGCTACGGATGAGCCGGAGGAAACAGGTACTCGTATGAAAATAAACAATGTCCTTCAAGCTTATTTCCGCTATCGTATAGAACTCAATCGAAAAGGACAGGAACTTACTACTCCTCAAAGACAAGCAATAAATGACAAATCAGGGAAAACATCTGACGATGAATATAAAAGTTGGCAGTTTGCAACGCATATAAAAACATTTCAATTACGATATGATACAAACAACAACTATCAGATTCCACTTTCAATCAAGCTTCTTGAATTGGAAGAGACGATTCTAAAAAACAGCAAAAAGCTGGGTTATATAGATGCTATAATATCAGATAACTATACAGATGAGACTCTCAAATCAATAATTCTGAGAGAAATAGATGATTTGCAAATACCTGAATCTCTTATTGAGAAAAGAGTGTCTTTATTTGAAAGTATTCTTAATTCAGCACCAGACAGGACTGGAGTAATTGAGACTTACGAAGTATTTAACCACATCGGCGACATAAAGGAGTATATTCATGAATATCATGCATGGCTAAAATCTCTTGAAGAAAAGAATATAAGTCAGTCATTAGCTGTTCTCATACAAAGTATTGATACGGTTTCTCTTCAAATAGAGATGCCAGATGACAGAATTGCTCATACAAAACTGCTGACACCTCTACATCCTATCAGACTGGGATGGTTAGTCAATATATATGAGCAATATGAAGAATGGGAAACCAAAACTGCAGAAGATTCTCGCTACAGAAAGCCTGATGTTTGGTATAAGAAGTTGGATAACTTGTTCTATGGAGATTTACTTCAGGATGTTGCTCCATTAGTTATGCGCGACATTCATAATGAGGACTATCTCCAATATGTTGGTGAACTATGTTTTGGTTGGGGATTCTATGTTAATCCTCAGCAGTCAGGTGATGATACCTTCTCTACAGGATTTCGCCAGCTAAAAGCATATGTGTCCCAATTACTTAATATTGGTGTTCAGTATCGTATAGATTCTGATGTAAACAAGCAGATGGTTTATCGTCTGATTTGGAAGTATATAACACAGCATCCTTACACAAACAAGCTTATTATCAATATATTCAATGCCGGCGATGCAGCTGTTTTCGCTGACAACCTTGTTATGCTTGAACGTGATACCGCAAATACGCCTTTTGATATTCATTACGAAATCAGAATGTTTTGCGATGATAAGCGCTTTCCACAAGGAGAAGCATTAAGAGACTTATTGAATCCGGATACACAAGTTTCAGAAGAAGCAGAGAATTTTTCTCAGGCAGATGATAACAGGCTATTCCCGAAATTGCGTTTCTCGGTCAATAGCGTGGATGAATTTACCAATGACCCTAATAAATATCCTGCTCATCTTTCTTTCTTGGTAAATCCATTCCCGACAAAAGCATCGCTTAAACGCTCAAACACACGGCAACAGTCATTTTTCTTAAATGGCGTTATCACCCGTCCGATAATTCAAGTAGAAAAAGCGGAAAAGGGTTACATGTGGCATAGATATATCTCTGAAGCACCATTAGCAAATCCTGTGTCAAATTTTTCTAATGAAACTCAGGAACTTTTTTCAACTCTTCAGTGGATAGTTGCAAACTCTATGACTACAGATCATGAAGCATCTGTACCATCACTTACGCTTAGCATCAAAGATAAAAACTCCATCCTACTGTCATATGTGCATGATATTAGTGACTGGGTAATAACTTTTGATAAAAACATGGGACCGGAATTCTATGATATTCCATGCAGAGAAGGTGAAACTCCGTATCTTTTAGATTACCTTCCAAGTGTGGAGTTAAATGGTATTTCATCATTCCTGACTTGCAGACCGACATCAGAAATAGAAGGATTATTAGTGCCTCATTTTAAAAACTTTGGTATAAACTTGAGTGATAAAGAGTCATTTTTTGAACTTTTAGCTGATATTCGTTCTGTTTCAAGTAGTATGATAATGCAACTTGGGAGCACCAGGAACAAGGCTTTTGAAGTGTTGGGTACAACCTTGATGAAACGAATGTTACGAAAAAAAGATCTTCTTTCTGATTCATTTATAATTCCTATAGATCTTCACCAGGAGTTATTCCGAGATATGGATGCAGAATCACACGAGCGTGCAGATAACCTATTAGTTGATTTCCATACAAATAAAAGAGAGATTGTTTTCACAGTAATTGAAATCAAATGTCGTCAAATCTTATCTGATGATGAGCTTTCAGCATTACAGGAAAAAATGCGTCACCAAATAGACAACACTATTTTAGCTCTAAGAAAACGTTTTGACATTGATTTTCAAACTCCAGATCGACTGGACCGGGAGCTGATGACACTTGAATTGCAGTCTCTGCTCATGTTTTATTCAAAACGTGCAGCAAGGTATCAATATCTCAATGAAGAAACAGCAGATGAATATGAGAAGTTTATCCTTTCTTTGATTCAAGGAAATTACACAATCAGATTCAAGAGGCTCGGATTAATATATCAATTCGGTAGTACGGAATATCAACGGAAAGATGACATGAATGAGATATTATACTATATCATGGGGAAGCCTATGATTGAGCGTATTCTCGATAAAGACATGTCCGTCAAGACAATTGATCTGGAAATGATGAATGCTGATTACGATTTCCGCACTGCCTTTGAGACATCAGATCGATTGATGCGCGAAGAATCTTTTAAAATAAGTCATAACGATGAAGAATTACCACCCATAGAGACAGAAAATGTAGAGTCTTCTAAAGAATCACAAGAAGATATTATTGATCCTTCTGAACATGAGGAAGTAAAAGATGAACCTGATTCCGAAGAAGATCCAGTTAATGAAAATTCTTCTGATTCGGAAGAAATAGACTCTGACAGTAACGAAAAAGGACAAGGAAACAATGTAAAGACAACTTCAAAAGAAGGAGAGAAAACTGATTATAAGGCACCAAGCTACGATATTCTTATCGGTAAGACTAGCGGAAGTGAACAATATGGTATTCTTGGTGAAAGTATTAATGGTCACAAGAAAATTGCCATTGATCTGAGTGAGACGAATACGATAAGTCTTTTTGGTGTTCAAGGTGGAGGTAAAAGCTATACAATCGGAACTATCACTGAGATGACCCTAAAGCAGTTCCCCAATATAAACCTCTTGCCGGCACCTATGGCCAGTGTCATCTTCCACTACAGCGAAAGCATGGATTATGCGCCTGAATTTACCTCGATGATTTATCCAAATGACGAAGCTGGTCAGTTGAAGAAGCTTAAGGATATTTATGGAGCAGAGCCTGATAATATTAATGATGTCATTATGCTTTGTCCTATTGACAAATTAGAGGAAAGGCAGGAAGAGTATCCTTCAATAGAAATTCATCCTATTGCATTCCATTCTACAGACTTAAATGTTCAAGATTGGATGTTCCTACTGAAAGCTGTTGGAAATGAGTCCACTTATATAAATCAGCTTCGTGCTATAATGAGAGCTAACCGAAAAAATCTCAACCTTAATAGCTTAAAGCAGAGTGTTGATGCGTCTCCATTACTTTCTGCTTCACAAAAAGCATTAGCACAACAACGTTTATCTTTTGCTGAAGAATATATTGATGATAGTCGAAAACTTGGTTCTTTACTCCGTCCAGGTCGCTTGATTATTGTGGATTTGAGAGATGAGTTTATTGACAAAGATGATGCCCTTGGCCTTTTCGTAATAATGTTGAATATATTCGCTGGTGTTAAGGAATATCAAGGAATAAGATTCAATAAATTCATTGTTTTTGATGAAGCTCATAAATACATGGACAACAAGGACTTGACAAGTACTATTGTCACTGCTATACGAGAAATGAGACATAAAGGAGTGTCAATGATGATAGCAAGTCAGGATCCAATGAGCCTACCAACAGAGATAATTGAACTTTCGTCGATAATGCTGATGCACAAGTTCAATAGCCCTCAATGGGTTAAACATGTACAAAAATCTATAACCCAACTACAAACATTATCATCTTCAGATATGGCTACATTAATGCCTGGAGAAGCTTATTTATGGGCAACTAAATCTACTGACAAAGGAGTAACGAGCCGTCCTATGAAAATAAGTACAAGGCCAAGAGTGACCAAACATGGAGGTGATACAATTAAAGCCGTATAATGAAAGTAATTAAATATAGTAATATAGGATGTCGTGAAATAAATCAAGACTGTCTCGCATCATTGTCGTTCGATCATGATAAAAGTATTCATATTGTAGCAGATGGTATAGGTGGATATGACTGTGGAGAGATAGCTTCAAAGATAGTATGTGAAAGTTATATTCATGGATTAGTCAATAATCTGTCTATAGATGAAGTGACTAAGGAGGTTTCAAGAGATATTCAAACAGAATGCAGGAACTTAGGTGTCTCCAAGATGGGAAGCACTGTTGCTGCTGTATTCCTGAACGGCTTACAAGCTTCAATTTTTTGGGCTGGAGATTCAAGAGTTTATGTCTATAGGGATAAAAATCTTTTATATAAAACAGAAGATCACTCATTATTGAATGATTTAAGCCGTGTAAGAGAACTCACTTTTGACGAAAAAAAACGGTACAAGCATATAATAACACGCTCTATCATGGGTAATGATGATGACAAGGTTGATCATGACAAACTCGATTTATGCTTAGGGGACGAAATTCTAATATGTACGGATGGCATGTATAATGAATGTCCTATTGATTATTTAATGGAATCAATCCGCATGGATAAACTTGACATAGAGAAACAAAATGATAGTTTTACTGATAATCACTCATTTATATACATATTGTTATGAGAATTGAATGTGACAAAGTCATAACCATAGATAATTTTGAGGAAAAGTATTCTATGTGGCAAGGACGAACACTGACCGTCATGGGAGAATACATAAAAGTTAGTCAGCCAGGTATACATTCTCGCTATTTTGACACAATATATTTGTTCGAAAGCACCGGAATTATGACTGGTTTTAAGTATGATGGAGTCTTACCAGAATGTTATATCTCAACCCAAGACGGTTTTGAGTCAGATTGTTATGTCGATGCAGCACCATACTTATTTCAAGATAAAGATAGGATATTCGCAGTCGTAAAACGTAGCTATAGAAATGTCGATCTTCGCAAACAAGTTATTGGATTGACAATAATCGACACAAGCAATTTGATGCCTCTTGATGAACGATACACATGGCCAATGTGGGAAAGTATTGAATCTATACATAATGGTGCAGTGCTTATCAAAAAAGGTGACTACTCTTATGGACTATCAAGCATTGATAAATTCCCCGCATGTAATCTTGTAAGAAACGCCTATTTAATCAAACAAGATATCAATGAAGAAAACGTTTATCTTGTTTATGGTTCAAGTATGGCAGCAGATATGAAACGGATAGATTTTACAAAGAAACTAATTAAAATCAAGTAGATATTATGATTCTAAACAGTCTGATAATTGATGCAATAAAGAAAAAGTCAGGACTATGTTTTGACAAGGCAAAGGACTATGATATCTTATGTGATAAAATATTTTCATCAACAAATAGAACAATAGGCGTTAATACTATTAAGCGGCTAATGGGATATATAGTAGATGACCGAAAAACGAATGAATATACATTGAATACTGTAGCAATGTATATGGGGTTTCAGTGTTGGAATGACATGTATGGAGCTTTTCGTTTAGATAGTGAGTGGAATTATTCTGATGATACATTATATGTTCAAGATTTACATTTAGGCTCTACTATCAAGATTAAGTACTTGAATCGCACGATTATATTTCAAGTTATCACATTTAAAGGGATTCAGGCTCTTAAAGTAATTGAAGCAACCAATAGTAGTTTGAAAGTAGATGACATTCTATTTGTAGAACATTTAAGAAGAGGAGAAATTCTCGAATCAAAAGTTGTCTACAGAGGAGACAAAATAGGTAACTATCGTACTAATGGTGAAATTTTGGAGATGGAAGTTATTAATGAGTAGGTATTATTTCTTGTCAAGTGAGGAAAAGAAAAAAATAACGAGTTATGACAGATGCGTTTAAAAAAACAAGTAGTGGACAAATATAAAGGAAGCATCATCTTTTGCTGTTTCTTAAAGGAAGATGCAAAAATTATGAAAGACTTATAAAATGTTTCATCTTTCACACTTAAAATTATGGTTAAAATCAATTTAGATAATTTTAAAAACTCTGACGGAAGTGTATTCGTTTATCGGCCTAAAGTGTTCTTTGATAATTTGTGTTTTGAATATACCGAAAAGACTGTAGATGAGAAATTAGAAATTCTATCAGAATTAGTTATTAATGGTCTGGATCTTGTTTCTGAAATTGAAAAATATATGGAAAATCGTTCACCTGTCACCATAACATCCTTAAAGGATACATTAGCATACTATTTCTTGTACCTTAGAGGTGAAGATCCATATTCTACTGGATTCCATGGATTAGACGAATTTTCAGAACCCCAATTAGCTGCCATGCTCCAAGAATCATTAGAAGCGCATTACAATGATATATGCTTCAAAAATAGCATTAATATATTGTAAACCAATTACATGTATAATATGATACAAGATAAAGATACTAATTTCGTTTACATATCGAACAAGTTGAGTCTTTGGAAAAACTATAGTACGTTTTGCAATGAATTGATGTCAGTCATGGATGAATTGAAAATTCCTTATGGAAAAATCTATGATGCAAAAGATATTTGGGCAAGAGATTTCATGCCTATTCAGATAGAAGAAAATGTTTTCTTAAAATACCAATATGCACCGGATTACCTAGTCAAAATTGAAAAGAGAAAGTCATACATAACAGATTGTACGGAAGCGTGTCGAAAATTAGGCATACAATATCGAGAGACTGACATAGTAATTGATGGAGGTAATGTTGTACTATGTGGTGATAATGTTATTATGACCGATAAAGTTTTTGCAGAAAACAACAGGGATAAAAATGATGTAGACTTTCTCAAACAATTAGAAAACACTTTCGGGCATAAGGTAATTATTATACCATGGCACGCTACTGGAGCATTAGATGATGAAGAAGCTGATGTTTATGGACATGCAGATGGTTTTATAAAATACTGTGGAGGGAATCGTATTCTCATGGGCAATCATCGTGATTCTGATGAAGAAGAAGCTATTATGATTCGCCAAGTACTTGAAGAAAACGGTTATGTAGTAACTGAGATGTTATTTACAGTACAAGAGCCCAGATACGACTTAAATTGGGCATATATCAATTTCCTTCAAGTCGGTAACAACATTATATTACCGAAGTTTGGCATCAATGAAGATGAACAGGCAAAACGTTTTATACAAACAGCGTTTCCCTATTGTCGAGTACGACAAATAGACTGTAATGCAATTGCGAAAGATGGAGGAGCATTACATTGCATAACATGGAATATCTTCAACCCTGATTCTACTCCTATGAAGTAACAAAATTATATGGTAATGGCTACCGGGCGGGAGAACTATCCCTGCGGCAGCCATTTTATCATTTTGCTTCATTTGTTAGTTCATCAATATTGAATGTAAATGTATAATCATTCTGTACATTCTCAATCATAATCGGCATCATGATTGTCAGTTTCTTGCCAACTAATGCAGGCGCCTCAGAATTAAATGCTTCAGGCGTTTTATAGACACAAGGAACCAGATAACTTTCTCTCCATCCTCCATATTGACCCGAGATATAATATACATTATCTGTAGGTAATAGAATATCACTTATACTTGCTCCTTTAGGTATTGTAGTGGAAGGCTGAGAAGAATTTCTATCAATATACTTTACTCCAGAATGCATTACTCGTCCAACCTGCCCTTTTACATCAACATAGCTGACATCATCCCAATTAATTTTTAAAGTATGTCCGGATTTGTTCTTTAACGTGAAATTAAATTTTTTCAAACCGACGTACCAAATTATATCAATATAATCGTCTTCGTAACGATATTTATTGACGCCCTCTTCATTGAAACTTACTACTTTTGTTTCACCGAATTGCTGCTTTGAATCTGCCGGACTTTCAACTTCAGATAGTCCAATTGAGTAACTGGCCACATAACTCTTAAATGTGCCGCAAGAAGTGAACGGTAATACACCTGCGAGTAGAAATAGCATTCTTAAATTTCTCATGTTCATGATTGTATTATATTATGTTTTGCTGCAATATTGCGACCACAAAAGTATATTGTTTTATTGGAGATGACGAAGAAATTAAAAACATGGACAAAGATGGACGAAACTGACATGATTTACGATTCTGTTGCTAACATAAGAACACAAGACCATCGAATAGACGTTATATAATCCAATAAGAATTGTGGGTCTATATATTCACCATTTTTTTTAAGTGTTATATGAAGATGTTCTCCTGTACTGCGACCAGTACTTCCTGTAATCCCAACAGTATCCCCTGCCTTGACTGTCTGGCCTTGATAAGCAAAAGTGCGTGAAAGGTGGCAGTAGCTTACTGTAAAACTACCGTGCTTGAGTGTTACATATTTACCTGAGACCCTATCCTGTCCGACCTTCACCACTTCACCGGCCAACATTGCAAAAACTCTTGAACTCCTTGCATGAAGATCCAAGCCATTATGGAATTTACGTTTCCCAGAAAAAGGGTCTTTCCGGTAGCCGTATGATGAATTGATTTTTATGTTAGACAACGGATAGCTAACGCTCATAAAACGTGCTTTCAGTTCTATTATAGAATCATTCTTCAAAGAATCATTCAATATCAAACTGTCCACAAGAGAAGGATTTATCTCTTGCGGATTTTTTGTTTTGTTTGCTGGGTGATTATACAAACGTCCAACCGTATTAAACTGAGCTTTTATTGTAGTACCTGACATCAACGACAGAAGCACCATCATGAGTATATTTCTAATATTCATGAGGCAAAATTACATATCTCCATTACCATGAATTAAAACTCATATACTTCAAGTGATTTTTCTAACTTTATTTATGCTAATAGTATGATTTTAATCGATAAATCATACTTCTTTCATAATGATATATAAAACATAAGGTATGATATACCCATTCTTCTGATTCTCTAATCACACCTTTTATTTTTGTTTCTGAATTAACTATTAATAAAGTACTTCATAAGAAAATGAAATACTGTTATAGCAGAAATAATAACGCATTAAAAAAGGTAACAAATGATTTACAACTTTGATGAGAAAGAAATGCCCTACGGCACTCTCGAACGTTTTGGACTGACACAGGAGATGATTGAGGATCTGCCAACGGATATTCTACAGAATATTTTCAATGGCCGACTTTCTCCAGTATTACCAGTCCATATCACTGCAGATGATGGTGAAGAAGTTAAAGCAAGAACACGATTCTGCCTTGTGAGAATGCCAGAAGGCAATGTAGATGTTCTCTTCTTTCCGAAGCTTGACGAGTATGATTTCAAAGTATTCAATGAGCAGCAGAAGCAAAACCTTCTTGCAGGCAAACCCATCATCGGACATTTGGAGAGCAACGAGTCTGGCAACGAACTCGGTACCAAATGTTTCTTTCAGCTTGACCAGGAAAGCAAACAAGTGCTGAGCGTACCAACCCCTGTCATAGGCAGGAACATTCAATATCTTACAGACCGTTATCATCTTACAGGTACTGAGATGCAGAAACTGCAGAACGGAGAAATCCTTTCTATCATTGAAGACGATGATGAGATTTCCATCGGTATCGATCTGAATTCAAATACAGGTATCCGTCTCGCTGCAGGTAATGAACAAATTTGGCACAGAGAAGCCAAACGGGAATGGGACAAATACAACTTCGGTATTTTCGGTTGTTGGACCATGGACGAAAATGGTAATCTTGACTATATCCATGAGGAGGACTACTCTGAAGAAATCTGGAATGAGCAGAAGAAACAAGGTATGCGTATGATGCAGCGATAAACCAAAGTAACAACCATAAATAACAAATTCAATATGGCAAATATCAAATACTATCCAGAAGACGAGCTTGTGCAGAAAGTACAGAGTGGAGAATACGGTTGGCTCGATTACATCAATCACCACTCACCGGAATGGCAAGAAGAGTACACCGAATTCTGTAATGAAAGGAACCTTGTAGTCAATGAAGAATCAGCCGAAGATTTTATCGAATGGAAAGGCGAATTGATTGAAACAGGCGAATAATCAACATTTAAAATCAATCACAATATGTCAATCAGATCCAATGCACTACCAGTAGGTAGAGATTTGTCACCTGAGCTGCGGGATATTCTCCGTCGCAACGGTATGCAAGCACATATCATCCGACAAGGAGAAAACTATCTTCTGGCTGTTCAAGGGCATGACTCACCTCTCCTAACCTATAATATCAGTGCCCTGCAGATGAGGGACTTGGCAGATTGGGGTACAAACTCGGCTAACAAAAAAGCCTATAACACCTTTGCTGATTTAGTGAAGAAAGACTTCTATATGCCGAGAGACTTTGTCCATGCCCGTAATGCCAATGGTCGTGTGGCCATGGGACTTCACGGCTACCGGATTGGTGTTAGTGAATACGGCAGACTACCGTGGGACAGACAACGTGCCTTTATGATGATGGACCCGTTTCATGGACGATTTTTGGGATGGACACCGCGTAATCAGGAAGGCTTCCACATGCGCCGTGTCGGTGGTGCCATGTTCGTCCAGGGAGCCCCTATGGTTCCGGAACGTCCTGATGGCAGAATCAAACCAGGTGAATTACTCAATGGAGGCTATGGCTTCTATTACAAAGGAGAACAGCAAAATATGGCACAGCAGCCCTCACAGGATGTACTCGCAGATTTGGAAGCTGTAATTCCACCTGTTGAAATACCTACACGTCCACAGGAACCGGCAAAACCATACAAGGAACTTATCACCTCAGACGTATACTTCAGTAACGAAAAATGGCAGGAATGCCTGTATTCTCATGGAGTCATTATTGATGCCAACAGTAAGACACTGACCATTCAGTCGGCTACCACCCAGCATGATCTTGTTTACGACCTGACGGATGAAGAACTTACCCAGCTTACGGACAACTCCATCAAGAATGTACCTGTACAGAACCGTCTGGACATCATCAACAATGTCATCAAAAATGACTTCTCAGATAGATTGACGATGGACATGCTCAATTCAAGAGAACAGATAGCCCTGAATCTTACTCCCGAAGTGGAAGCAGAACTGAATGCCAGACAAGAAGTAGTGGCAGAACATGCGTTTCCTCTTACTCAGGGAAATGAATATGTCATTGCGGAGCAGGAAGACCGAAGCGTAGCCCATGTGGATGGCAACAGCCTTTATGACATAAACCAAGATAAAGGTTGGTTTCGGGAAGGAAGAAACGGACGTGAGGTACAGGTGGACGACATCAGAGTTGAGCCTGTACGAAACGAGCAAGGAGAAATCCAGCAAGACGAAAAAGGCAATGCTATGTTCCGTATGACCGCTGTTATCAATGGCGAAAGCATCAGTCACGAGATAAGCCAAAAGCAATATGAAAAGTTCATGGCCGTAGATGACTATCATCGCATGAAACTCTTCTCTAAAATCTTTGACGAAGTAGACATGAAGAATGCGCCGGGACATGGAAGGAATATAGGTGCCATGATTGGAGGTGCTCTACTTGCAGGTCTTACTGTTATGCGAGAACTCGGAAGAGACCATTATCCTCCAGCCGTGTTTGTTGAACATCATCATGCACCAGGGCCACATGTCTATTTCAAAGGAGGTGTGGACTCACCGCAGGATCTTGCTTCAAGAGCATTTGATGCCGGACTCAATGCAGCTGAGCATGGAGTCGGCTTAGGACATGGCAGATAATACTTAATCATCATAGAACACAATGAACGAAGAGCAGAAATTTGAAGACTATCGCAACCGTCTTAATAT
The DNA here is from genome assembly GCF_900130135.1 of Bacteroides togonis. Classification (NCBI taxonomy): domain Bacteria; kingdom Pseudomonadati; phylum Bacteroidota; class Bacteroidia; order Bacteroidales; family Bacteroidaceae; genus Bacteroides; species Bacteroides togonis. Next base: position 1,528,178 of record NZ_LT670820.1, read on the forward strand.
CAGAGACGTGTTGACGGATGCAGGTTATACGCTTCACAAGCGGGACGGCTTGCGCTATCCTGCCTATGTACGTCTGGATAATGATGGACGCAGAATCAGGGGTGACAAATTTATTGTCATGCCCAATAAGAACTGTTGTTTCCAACCTCCAACGATAAAACTGTATTCTGTCACATCCTTCATTTGGGAACATCCGAACCTCTTTCCTGAATACAATCAAGGAATGAAAGAGTCTGCTCTTGTTCACAAAGTCTGTCAACGGCTATTGAATATTCCTGTGGAGCAACGTAACCAGAATGTGCTTGCTCCTACCCGTGATGCAAAGCCTTTCAATATCAAAGATTATAAGATTGAGCGTTTTCATCCTGATGAAGCTGACTCTCAGAAACCTTTTTACGCTTTCTTCAAGTCAAGAGGAATCGATTTTGCTACACGTTGTGCTTTTCACCGTAACTTCTTTCTTGCTTCCAAGGCCGCAGACAATGGAGCAAGTTATAAGAACCTCTCTTTTCCCATGTATATACCGGGGCATCCGGAGAAATGTGTCGGTTTGGAAGAAAGAGGCTATCCACGTAAGGATGGCTCTGCACGAAAAGGTATGGCAGCCGGTACAAATGCAAGTGAAGGTCTGTGGATGGCAAGTCCGAAAGACATGGAACTGAAAGATGCGAAAGATGTATATGTGTTTGAGAGTGCATACGATGCCATGGCATTCTACCAGTTGAGAATGAAGAAAGACTCCGGACTGGACTACAAAGCAAGACAGGAGCTGAAGTCAGCCGTATTTATCTCCACCGGAGGAAATCCCAGTTACGGGCAGATACAGGGAGTGGTCAAGGCTGCTCCCTGTGCTACTTTCCATCTTGGCTTTGACAATGACCTGGCGGGAAAACAGTTCGTCTTCAACTTTGAATCCATCGTACAAAAGATGAATCCGTTGCACCCTGAATCAGTCTCATCGGACATGAAAGGCTTCATTGAAAGTTTCAAGGAAGGTATCACATCTACCAAAGAACTGCTTGATATTGACGATGACAGATATGCAGAACTCCCTGAAGGACTACAGAAGCTTTACCTCGCTTATGACACAGCAAGAAATGAGGCATGGGAATACCATTATTCTCCCTTTCTGTGCAAGGAAGACAAGCAGGAAGCAGCTGACAGAATGAACAAAACCTATCAGGAGTTTAAAGAGGCCCTGTTTCAAAAGCTCCATGTTCAGGACGGACAAGACCTGAATCCAATAGGAATAGTACGTGAACTGCCGTCTGAAGGCTATAAGGATTTTAATGATGAACTGTTGGAAAAGAAACAATACTCAATGACCGATGTCGTTGAGACAGCCTTTGACGAAAATGGTGTTTCTCTCACTGAAGAGAGAGAAGAAGAAAATGAAGAAACCAAAAAGAGCGGACTAAAACGATAAATGATATGACAGACTCAAACAGACGGTTCAGCATAATCACATTGCACCCTCACTGGGCGCAATACATTATCTCACAAGGCATGGCATTTCTTATCAGTTGTGCCCTGTTCTTGGCAGCCGGTCACGAAAGCATCACCTATAAGATGCCTTTTGTGGTACTCGGGGCAATCATGACGTGCATCATGCTCTACGGTTGTCTTTATCTACACAAACTGAGCTATATCATCACATCCGAACAACTGATTATCCAACATGGTGTACTTATCAGGAAGAGTGACTACATTGAACTCTACAGGGTGGTTGACTTCAGTGAAAACCGTGGTATCGTGGAACAGCTGTTCGGATTGAAGACTGTCTCGATTTTCAGCGGAGACCGTTCCAATCCCAAACTGGACATATTTGGAATCAAGGAGCGCATTGATGTTGTAGGAATTATCCGTGAACGGGTTGAGTATAACAAACAAAGGAAAGGTATCTATGAAATCACGAACAGATAATATATCGTCAGAAACCAAGACTTCCAAAGGCATTGCTTACGACAGCAGATGGATGATTATCTCGGCCATTGCTTTGGCCTTGTTCCTATTCCGTCTTGAAAGTCGTGCCCAATTGGTTTCCAGCAATCCGATGGAATATGTGGCATTAGCTGAAGGTAATGAGCTTATCAACGGTCAAATCAAGAATCAGATTGAAGACCAGCAGAAGACGGCACTACTACAAAATACCATTGCGGCAGAGTTCACTCAGATAAAGCAATGGGAGAGAAAGTACAACAGCTACCTGAAAACCGTGTCTGGCTATGCCTCCACACTTAAAGCATGCAGTCATCTCTATGACGACGGTGTAAGGATATTCATCAGTCTTTGTGATTTGAAGAAAGCCATATCACAAAACCCGCAAGGGATAATGGCCACAATGAGTATGAATAACCTTTATATCGAAACAGCGATTGAACTCATCACTGTATACAGCATCCTGAAAGATGCCGTAGCCAAAGGTGGAGCAAGCAATATGCTTACGGGTGCGGAACGCAGTAAGATTCTTTGGGAGTTGAATGACCGTCTGGCACAATTCAACAAAAGACTTTCACAGCTCTCCATCAGCATCCGTTATTACACAATGGCCGATGTATGGAACAGAGCCACTGCAGGAATGATAGACAGGAACACCGCTGAGATTGCCGGTCAAGCTTTGGACAGGTGGCATAGATGCGCACGAATAGTAACACCATAAAAGATTATCAGGATAACACAATGAAACGCTTATTGCTGTTTTTTGCCATGCTTATTTCTCTCACCCTCCCTTTTGAAGGGCTGGGTGGGAGTTTTCTCCGGGCTCAGGGCAACGACCCTGTTTTGGCCGGAATGATTCTGGCATACACAAATAAGGCAGAAAAAGAACTGAAGCAGCAGGAACAAATGATGCTTCTGGAATCTACAGGTCATCTGTGGATAAAGGAAGAAGTACAAGGAGTGACTGACCTGCAAAAGGAGTTCAACTCTTATTTGGATAACTTTCATAGCATCATCAGTTATGCGGCACAGATATATGGATTCTATCATGAAATAGACCGACTCGTGAAACACCTGGGAACTTTTAATGACCAGCTCCAGCACCAGACAGGAAATACCCTGGCAGTAGCATTGTCTTCAAACAGGAATAAAATCTATAGAGAACTTATCATGAATAGTGTCGATATAGTCAATGACATCCGGCAACTGTGCCTCTCCGATACCAAGATGACAGAGAAGGAACGACTGGAAGTTCTCTTTTCCATCCGTCCGAAACTTAAACTCATGAATCAAAAGCTCAAAAGGCTTACGAGAGCTGTTAAATATACTTCGCTCTCTGACATATGGGCGGAGATAGACTACAATGGCAGAAGTGAGGTGGACAAGCCCAATATTGTACAGAAATGCAAGGAAAGATGGAAGAGGAACGCAAAGCCAAAGTAAGTATTCAGGTATAAAGATAATTCAGGATAACAATTTAACAATCAAACTTTAAGTATGGGTTGGGGAGCATTATTGAAAGCAGCAGTCAGCTTAGGAGGAAGAGCTATAAAAGCTATAGCTAAATCGGCAGGGGGTGCAGTAGTACATCCTCAGCAAACGCTAAAAGGATTAGGAAGCGCCACAAAGTCTGCTGCCATAGGTGGAAGCCTGGGCTACATTGGTTGGGAGAAACTGACTACAGACAAAAGCGTAGTGGGTATTGTCAGCGATGCTGTCATTGGCAAAGAAACGACACAAAAGATTGGAGATACAGTTTCGAATATAGGTGAAGGTATGAAAGAGGTGAAAGACTCTGTAACTGGTCTCACTGAAAATGTCAATGATGCCATCACCAGTGCAGACAGCAAATGGAGCGGTATGAGCAAGTTCCTACAAGGTATTTTCTCTGGGAACGGTGGAAACATGATGGGGAACTTTTTCAGCAATGTAGGCAAAGGGAATGTTTCCGGTCTGAGTCTCATCGGACTTGTAGTGGCCGCACTACTTGTTTTCGGAAGATTCGGATGGATGGGCAAGATAGCTGGAGCTGTGCTTGCCATGATGATGATAGGAAACAATGTAAATATGAACGAGGCACTTGCCAGTGAGAAGAAACGACCTGCTACACAAAGTCAAGACGAAAGTCAACAGTCGGAGGTTGCGCAAGGCACTGGTGGCGGCAGACGAAGATGATAGTAAAATTTATAAACAGATATAATATGCAATATACACAAGAAATGATTCTTCGTTCAGACAGTGGATACTGTATGCCCTACGAAGAAAAAGGCCGTGACGTACAGATGAGTCTTGGCTACGGTAAACAGAAACATCCGCATACAGGGGAACCTTTTTTTCATCATGGTGTGGATTTCAAGGCCAACCATTATCTTCTTTCAGCAGTTGCAACAGGAAAGATCACTGGACTTGGGAATGATGCCGTACATGGTATTTATCAGGTGACACGCTATGGAGACTACGAGGTAAAATACGCACACCTCTCGAACGTTTTTAGCAACTACGGAAGTGAAGTCAAGGCCGGTCAGGTTATTGCCGTAAGTGGGGAAATACTCCACATGGAGGTCAAGTATAAAGGAGAAGAGCTCAATCCTCTGGAGTTCCTGACCATGATATACAGTAACTTGAAAGTCATGGAACAAAATGGGCAACCTGGTGCGGTACCACAATTTGTGACACTGGATATGGATGTCAGAACCATGTATGACAAAGACAGCAAGGAGATAGAGAATCTGATGATGCGTTTTTTTCCGGACTACATGAAAGACATCAGTCTTGGAGCCTACACGTTGCCGGAACATACACAGTTCACTTTGAGAAATATTCTCTCACTGTCGGCTACAAAAAATTACTTCTATGAAACCATCCCCAGTATGGCCAATCCATTAGGTATGGGCGCACGAAGTATACCGATTGCAGAACGGGTACAGAATCTGCTTATCGGTGATTTCCTGAACTATCTTGCCCTGCGTCATCAGATATTCCTTTCCAGTTTAAGTGATCACGAAAAAAAAAAGCACAAGAACTGGCCATAGCAACCAGTGGACTTATTGATCCATTGGCAGAGCTCGATATTGATGTTCAAAGCTTCGATATTCCCCGTATGGTGAGCGTGTATCCGGATAAGTCCGGTATCAGATGGTGGACAAAAGCATGGTTCAATGGTAGTGAGAAAGGAGAAGCTGCGATAGAGATTGAACGTGAGCTGGCTATCAAGTTTATCAATGAAAACATTGAAAAGGATGAATGGCTGGAAGAATATTTCCCGAAACAGATGGAAGTATATCACAATGCCATAGAACAGACACGCGAGCAATTACTCAACCAGATAAATCTATAAAGGGCATATAAATTATCAATCATATAAAACAGCAACTCATGGCAGAGTCAGAACAAGATAGAATATTCAGGAAAAAGGTCATTCCAATCATGAACAAGGTCCGGAATGAACTGCAAGATAAGATGGCAGCAGAGCTTAAAGAGCACACCTCATCATTTGCAGGATTGATGGCCAGTGCCATTGGTCCTGATGGTGGAATGTCTGCCAGACTGACACAGATGCAGTCTTTGCGTTACACAGGTGAATGGAACTCGAAAACGGCTGAAGATTATATTGAAATGGTCAAGAAAGAACTTCAACGCCAGCACATCACCGTTGATTCCGCCATGGAGAAAAAGATGATAGACAAGATGATTCAGGATAAGATTCCACGCTCATCCATTGAATACATCTTAAAGAAGGCAGCAACTAACACCATCTTTTATCTCCCCCAGGAAGTTGCAAAATCACCATTAGAACATCATATGGATACAGAAGCCGAAAAGAGATACAACCCATCTGCGTGGGAAAAGAACACAGGTATAATTCTCGGATCCGTAACTGATCTCGCATGTATGGGTGGAGCCGGTGGCGGTTGGAAAACAGCGGCCACATGGGTCGGCGGTGACTTCCTGTTATCTAAATTCTCTGACAAACAGGAAGACCGTTCAGACATACCTTCAATAGTGCGCCCGGGATGCGAGGAACAATATAGACAAGACCAGGAGAAAATGAAAAAGCAGTCAGAAGAAAAGCCACAGACTAAGACTTCATCAGCAGAGACTGCACCGGAACAAGAAGAAGCGGTCGAAGAGGAACAACCAACAGAAGAACAGACCTCCCCGAAGCCGGAACAGACCAATATGGACGGATGGCAAGGGTTGCTGACCTCTTTCGGACTCAATGGCATTAGCGACATTGGACACAATATCGGATATGTACTGGCCATGCTACCTGACATGCTTGTAGGACTCTTCACGGGAAAAACAAAGTCAATCAATCTGAAGGACAATATGATGCCTATTGCCAGTATCGTTACAGGCATGTTTGTCAAGAATCCAATCCTGAAAATGATACTTATCGGTATGGGAGGACTCAATCTGCTGAACAAGGCCGGGCATGAGACTTTGGATGATTTCAAAGCACATCAGCACCCTGAAGCAGGAAACAGCCCAGTGAATTATCGGGTTTATCCTGATGAACCGCTCAATCCCCGGATTGTCAATCCTCAGATTAGGTCCAACTGTCTGATTGCTACAATAGACAAGGTTCCTTGCAGCATCACTTTGCCGGATAAAGTTGTGGATGCTTATCAGCAGGGAGCTTTACCTCTCAACACACTTGCAAATGCAATACTGGCCAAGAATGACCAGATGCGTAAGATTGTTTCTGAAAACTACGAAGCAAGCGAACGGCAAACAGTAGCAAGACCACTTGCACAAAGATAAAAGGATAACAATATAATAATCAGACTTATGGAAGAGAAGAACCAACAAGAGAAAATGGCAATAGTACGTCAGGTTGAGCTGTTTGAGAATGCTTTCAATAAAGCCAAAGAAAATGGAGGAATGTGGCTTGACAACGATGGTCGCAAAGCACCGAAACTATATCTGAAGCCTTTGCAGATTTCTGCTTTCAATGCTATCATATTGGGAATGCACAGCGACCAGAATGGATACAAAACAAATCAATATACGCTTTTTTCTGAAGCAAAGAAACGCGGTGAATCTGTCCAGACCAAAGAAAAGGGAGTACCTTTTCTCTGGTATAATTGGAATGAGTATGTAAACAAACATAATCCTGAAGAGAAAATCAGTCGCTCAGACTATCAAGCACTGCCAGCTGACAAGCAAGAGGATTATAAAGGAATCAGAAACCGTGAAGTCCGCTCACTTTTCAATATCGAGCAGACCACACTCCCTATGGTTGATAAAACAACATTTGATACAGTAGTAAAAAAGACCGGTCCTCTGAAAGACCGTACAGATATAGAGTCAGCTTCGAATGAAATCCGTCAGGGTGTCGAAAATCTTCTGGAACAGTCACGAAAAAATTTGGTTGATATACGCACTGATACTACAGGTGTAGCGCATTACGACAGCAAGAAGGATATTGTCTTCCTGCCACCTGCTTCATCTTATGAATATTATGAAGACTATGCCCGAGATGCAGTATCCATGCTTATATCTGCAACAGGACACCAACAGAGGCTCGCCCGTGAAGGAATGGTAGTCAAGAACGACAAGATTTCAGAGGATGCCGTGAAGCAGGAAAGGCTGGTTGTGGAAGTAGCTTCAGCTGTTAAGCTGCAGGAGTTGGGTATCTCAGCTAAACTCTCTCCGGACAGCATGAAGATGACCGATTATTGGATCAGAGAGCTGAAAGAAGACCCGCATCTGCCAGATATTCTGGAGAGAGACGTAAACAACGCTATAGATATGGTTCATAAGGCTGAACGTGGTGAGAAAGTAGAACTCAACAACAGAGTCCTACAGAAACAGATAGCAGATATTAAGCACATTCTTCCAAAACACTATTATGTAGCCGATGAAATCAAGACGTTGCCCAATATTGATACTAAAGAGTTCGTGGTTATAAAAGAACCTGAACAGAAAATGGCTGATGTGGTTCTCCCATCTGGAGCTTCATTAGGAGTCGAGAATGAGATTCCTGGAATGAACAAAGGCCGTATCGAACATGCACTTCAAAAAGAGGGATATGAAACGGTTACATTCTACAACGTAGATGGTTCTATGGGGTATCGTCCCGATGACAGTTTCTTTGACGGCAAGGAAGTTTCCGTGAACCGCATGAACAAGTGGAATCTGGAGACCCTTACATTACTTGATGTGTCCGATGCCGTCAAACGCTCCGGTGCCATAGACTTTGAAAAGATACTCATGTTGCGTAATGACGAAGGGAAATGGGCACTTTATCTGAAGCCCGAAAATGAAAAGAGCTTCAGCGTTTACCCCGAGAAGGCAGATCTTAACCTTTTCTTTACCACTGTAAAGCAAGGTGACGAAGAAACTTCAGAAAAAGTACGTCAGGATATGGCCCAAAAATACTATATGGCCGCCCAGAACAGTCCGGACATTAAAGTTGACCTCTTCAAAAGTAATGCGACTACAGAAGAACTCGCAAGGATAGACCGTGTGAACATATTCAAGACCAAAGGTAATGAGAGTACTCCCAGTGTGATATTATGTATGCCCACAGTCAACGGTGAGAAATTGACAGCCCGTGAAGTAAGTCCACAGCAATGGCAACGTATGTGGCTGGCAGAAGATATGCAAGATTACAAGAAACATCTTGCAGCAAGTCTTTTTGCAGATGTGCTCCGTAAGGACCGTACAGATGCTGTTGCAGTAGGTACGGATAAATCAGAACAGGAGGCTCAGTCAAAGAATCCAAATCAGCAAACGGAAGTATATGAGGAACAGACCGAAGAGAAGAGCAGACAGAGTGAATCTCATGGGCCATCCGAATCTAAGGGCAATAAGAGCAAGGATGAAAGTCCTAAGACTGAAACAAAAGTAACCACTGAGCTCTCTCCGATGCTGAAGCAATTCTATGAATTAAAATCGAAGCATCCTGATGCAATTTTGCTCTTCAGATGTGGAGACTTCTATGAAACTTACAGCAACGATGCAGAGAAAGCAGCCAAAATACTTGGAATCACGCTCAGCAAAAGCAATCACACAAAAGATGCTGAAGGAAAACCTCTTATGATAGCAGGGTTTCCTCACCATGCGCTCGATGTTTACCTTCCTAAACTGATCCGTGCCGGTGAGCGAATTGCCATCTGTGACCAATTGGAAACTCCCAGGCAAGAAAAAGACGTTACTGAAAAACAGAAAAATGAACCCGACAATCAGGAAGAGAGCAAGGTTTCAAGAATGCACAGATAACATTTAACCGCAATGTCAAAGAATCAAGAATATATCCAACAATATGCAGAGTATGCCATGGAACAGATGCGCAGATATGGCATACCTGCCTCTGTCACGCTTGCACAGGGTATCTGCGAAAGTGCCAGTGGCCAGAGTGAACTGTCCCGTAAGGGAAACAACCATTTTGGGATCAAAGCCACCTCCAGCTGGATTGAGAATGGAGGCAAATATCTTGTATATACCGATGACCGTCCAAACGAAAAGTTTTGCCAGTATGCGAATGTTGGAGATTCCTATGAGCATCATTCTCAGTTCCTGAAAAGGAACGGAAGATACGCCGAGCTGTTCCAACTCTCTCCTGATGACTACAAAGGATGGACAAACGGATTACAGGATGCAGGATATGCGTCAAGCAAACAATACGCAGCAACCCTTCAGAATATTATCGAGAAGAACGGATTGCAAAAATATGACCAGATGGTAATGCAGGAGATGAAAGCAGAGGGTAAATCCTTTGGAACAACTGATAATCCCCGTCAAGCCACATCAGATGATGTTTCCGTGCAGGATACTGAAGAAAAGAAATATTCCTTCCCGTTAAAAAGAGATGAATTTATACTGGTTACTTCTCCCTTTGGTACAAGAAAGGATCCTTTGGACGCAAGTAAGTCCCAGTTGCATAAAGGGATTGACATTCAGACAAATCATGAGGCAGTCCTTGCAACAGAAGATAAAGGAAAAGTTGTCAACGTGAACAGCAATGCTAATACAAACGGAGGACGGTCTGTTACAGTTGAGTACAACAGAAACGATGGCAGCATATATCAATGTACCTACATGCATCTGGACAGTATATCCGTCAAGGTCGGTGATGAAGTTGCTGCCGGACAGAAGCTTGGCATTTCAGGAAACACTGGGTATCGGACTACTGGTGAACATCTTCATTTTGGAGTTAAATCCATATCCACAGATGGAACAAAAAGAGATATTGACCCGGCTGCATATCTTGCTGAGATTTCACAAAAAGGGAACATCTCACTACAGGTTCTCAGTAACGGAAAAGATCTGACTGCGCAATACAAGAGTGCGAGTAAATCCGATGCCAATGTGCAGCCAGATACAGCCATGAGTCCGGATGAGTGGATGAAGAAAATTCTGTCCTCTGAAGACAGTGGGGTAAATATGCCTATAGCAGATCCTGTAATAGAGATAGCCATGACTATGTTCACCTCACTCATGGCTCTTGCCCTCCAGATAGACAAGTCAAGTGAGGAGGAAAAGATGCAGAAGGCCACTGATGCAGCTGTCAGTAAAAGCATAGACCTTACTCCTATCCTCCCATCCTATAAGACCTGCACCATAAGCCTGCATGATGGTAAACCCAATCTGTATGCAGACAATGGAGTTGTACAACTCAACAGAGAACTGAGTAATGCAGAAATAAACAAGATCCAACAGACACTTGGCAGTACCATGATGAACGATGATGAGAAACGACGTAGCATCGCCTCTGTTATTAACTCTGCCGTGGTCACGCTGCAGATGTCACAAAACTATCAGAACAATCTGGAGAACCAACAAGGCAGACAGGAGTCTGTACAGTTGAAATAATTTGCTTTTTAAGTATAACAATCAATTCGTTTTATTATGATTAAATGTAATGTAACCGTGTGTGGCACCGTTTCCCGCCAGGCACAAATGCGTGCTAACAAAGAAGGTACGCAGTTCGCATCATTCGGTATCAATATAGTTATTCCGGCAAAATCAGGAATTAACAAGACAGTTGAAATCAGTGTGGCCAAGACCTGCAACAGCCTATCTGAGTTACCAACAATTCAAGTTGGGACTCGCATTGAAGTAGCCGGTATTCTAATGTTTCACAAAAAGGGAGAAGCATTATACCTTAACCTGTCTGCAACTGGCATTAACACATTCAATGCAAGCAATAACGACGGCATTAACGGTACAATGGAGTTCAGAGGTACTTTAGGCAAACAAATTGAGGACAAGACAACTAAAAGTGGTAAGTCCTTTACGGTGTTTTCCGCTTATAGTAGCGAAAAGGATGGAGATAATTACACCTATACTTGGGTACGCTTTATGCAATTCGACAAAAGAAAAGAAGCATGGATGCAACCCAAAGCCGGAATCAATGCTAAGGGGGATTTGGAATTAGGTGTGTACAATAACAGACTTGACCTTACATGCCGCATAAGCGAATGCTCTCTTTGGGAGAAAAGCTCTAACTCTTACCAACACTAATGATTATGACAGGTAAAAAGATTTATAATTCAGATGGCCGTAGCAGTGAAGATAAGGCCTTGGATAAATTCGCAGAGATGATGATCGAGAAAATCAAGACCTTGCAGAACGACTGGAAGAAGCCTTGGTTTACAGATAAATCCATCTCCTGGCCAAGAAATCTTTCTGGCCGCGAATACAATGGAATGAACGCACTCTTACTCATGATGCACTGTGAGAAAAAGGGATATAAACTGCCTGTATTCTGTACTTTTGACCGTGTGGCCGGTCTGAACTACACCAAAGACAAACAGGGAGTCCGTCAGCAGATAAAGGATAACAATGGGCAAGAATTGCCAAAGGTCTCCATCCTGAAAGGAGAAAAGAGTTTCCCGGTGTTCATCACGACATTCACTGTTGTCAATAAAGAGACAAAAGAGAAAATTAAATACGATGAGTATAAACAGCTAAGTGAGGAGGAAAAGAAAGGCTACAACGTCTATCCAAAGCTTCAAGTATATAACGTATTTAATGTGCACCAGACCAATCTTCAGGAAGCTCGTCCTGATTTATATAAGAAACTTGCCGATGAAGGAAAACAGATACGTCCACAGTCTGAAGGTGAAGAATTTTCCTTTGCTCCTATCGACAGGATAATAAAGGATAACGAATGGATCTGCCCTATTAAGCCTACTTACGGAGACAGTGCCTACTACAGCATTTCGAAGAATGAGATTGTCGTTCCTGAGAAAAAGCAGTTCAAGGATGGTGAGTCATTCTATACCAACCTGGGGCATGAGATGACCCATTCCACAGGAGCAGAGAATCAGTTGGGAAGACTACAGCCAACGTCCTTTGGTAGTAAGGAGTATGCCCGGGAAGAGCTTGTGGCCGAGCTAAGTGCAGCCCTCGTTGCACAACGCTATGGTATGACCAAGCATCTGAAAGAAGACAGTGCCAGTTACCTCAAAAGCTGGCTTGACAGCTTGAATGAATCTCCGGAATTCATCAAAACTACACTGACAGATGTGAAAAAGGCATCAAGTATGATTACAAAATGTATTGATGCCATGCAACAGAAAATTGACCAGGAACAAAACATAGAAGTAGTCCAAAGTAATAGCCAAGAGCCTGTGTACTATGCTTCTGTAGCCTACCTTCAAATGGGTGAAGACACAGACAGACTTGACAAGCTACAAGAAAAGGGCGATTATGAGGCACTATTGAAGGAAGCCATTGAGTACGATGCCGGTGATGCCATAGACCTGTCCAACACTTACCTGTCTCCTACAAAATACCGTGGAGATGACCTGTTGGTGGAGAACGAACACTATGCCGTGGTATATAACCCGTCTGTTGGAGGAACCTATGATGTGATGCGTAAAGTCACTGCTGAAGAAGTCAGACAGAACATCACCCGTTACGGATTGCCTGATAACGCCACTGCTGATGTCAAGTCCATTGCTGAAAAACAGGAACAGAAAATGGAAACTGTCGCACAAGAAGAGACTCACTTTCATCGAGGAAGATAATGGAATATTCTCTTATCTTTCCCTCTCGTATTTTCAAAAAATCCACTTGTATTAGGCTTCGTTATTCGAAGTTCTAAAACAAGTGGATAAATTTGTATATAGGTGATTTCACCAGCACGTATTCTCTATGGAAACAGGTAGTTCTTTTACTAAATATCACCTTATATGGTAAGAGTTTTTACTTATCCATAATTTCTACAATCGGAACAGTTTTCTCCATTTCACTACGCGAGATGTATTTGTAAGTACCTACTTGCATTACACGTTTGTCTGATGGAACATCTATTTTTTGATTATCATAATATGAAATTTCTTTATCAGCAAGGAATAAAACAATCATTCCTATATTAGAAATATCTTCTACCGTTGCCAATGCACTCCCATCTGGAAGTACTTGCATAATCTCAAAGGAATGGACATTAATTTCTTGCTGTGGCTTTTCAAACATCACGATATTATTGTCAGATGATGTTCCGTTTGTATTTCCTAATGCTACGAAGAAAAAGAATGCAAAAGTAAGAATGATACCCGTTATGATACCACCTAAATAGATTAAAATTGATTTTTTACGTGAGTTCATAAATATTTTAGATTTTAGTTGTTTTGGTTCTTTTTAATTTACCGGAAAATAGGAACAATAAAAGGATTTTCTTTTGGTCATTCATATCAAGATAAGCAAAACGTCGTTGTATTTCGGATACGTGCATCAACTAATTTGCCTTTCTCACGTTTGACAAACCATTTAATGAGTTTAGCTATAGGACGATTGTGCATACAATTACAGCTTACTATTTAACGAATGAAATGCAAAGCAGCAATAATAATGATACCAGCAATAATAATCCAACGATTGATGTTAATTGCTTTCGTCGTAGCTTCAGAAGAAGTCGCTAATTCATTTTGCAAATTCTTAGTCTCGTTAATTATATTATCAGTTGAACTTTTAATGGTATTGCATGAAGTCTGTATACAATTAATTATATTGGTAATTGCATCAACTTTTGTTTCAATAGATTTTATCTTTGGAGAAATATCATCTATTAACTTTTTCAGCTCCTGATTCCATTGATTCAACTTCGTAGTAATGCTATCAGCATGTTCCTTAATATTTGAGGGAAGGTCATCAACATTTTGACTGATTGATGCAATGGCATTATCTTGCCCCTTTTGAGATTCTTTCAAATCTTTGGAAATGTCAAAAAGAAACTTTTTAATGGTTTGAATCTCTTTTGTGGTTGATTTTATCTCTTCACGAAGAGCGCTAAGTTCTTCGACCCTTTCAGATAGCAAGTTATTCTGCTCGGTAAATTCTTGCAAAGAAGCATCGACTGAAGATGTGAAACTAGACGTAATATTCTCGCAAGCAGAGGTCATTTTACCCACTGACTTCTGCACTTCTTCTGAAATTCCAACCTGTGCTCCTTCTAATTGTTTCTCCCACTCTTTGATTTCTTTAACAAGAGAATTGATTGAAGCGACATAACCAGCAACGGCATTTTGCAGTCCTTCACTTGCTTGAACAGTGTTTTCAACTTGTTTTCTTGCAGAATCAAGTTGCTTTAGGTTCTGTTCTAACCTTTCCAAAGTAGCGTTAATATCGTATGTCATTTTGATATAATTATTTTAGGTATTTCTTTGTTATTTCATTTAACTTATCCTCATGGACAAACAGTGTTATCGTTTTCTTACCATCGTCAACCAAGTTCTGCTTGATAAACTTATCATCTTTACGAACTTTGGCTTTTAGATAAGATGTAAAAGTGTCAATGTCACTCCAAACCTGCTTATTATCCCTATTATACAAAGTCATAAAGCCTTCGATATAATTGTTGTAAGCATTATTTTTCAGTGTCTGGTTATTCCCTGCGCCTAAAAAAGTAATGCAATAAGCGAGCAAAAGCTGCAAAGCAGCATTATCAGGATGTGCTCTCAGACAAAGTAAGGTCGCGCCATACAGATGTTTGACATTATCCACTTCACTGCCAGAGTTATCATTAACAGGGTCAATTATTTCAATATACTTCTTAACGACATCGAATCCATCTTTTCCTTCTATATCTGTATCATCCTTCAGGGAATAAGGCTTTCCATTAACTTCATAGCCGGTTCGCGCATACTTAGAGTTGAAGTACAGATGAATAAACTCCTTCAGCCATTCATCGTTACCATTTGCTTGACGTTCTATGATACTGTCCTCACATGCTATACACATGTCCTCGATGGCACGATAACGCTTCTTTTCAAGGTTTTCATACACAAAGGCTGTTAAATAGCCCAGGCAACGGTCTAAATAATTACGCCCTGGCTGTTTGTCAATTTCATCCACCTTCTTCTGAGCTTGCTCCAAAGAATAATACTTACGGAAGAAATCCAACATATACTGTTTGAACTCTTCATCAGTTCGTTTGTGGATTTTAAGTTCGTATGTTTGTGACAGATAATCAATAGTCACATCATCTACAAGCCCTATGCAGCACATTCTGTATATTGCTTTATCTGTATCATCTTTATCTCTTTTCTTACAAAAGCCATTCGTAGCCTTTTATAGATGCTTTTATTTGCATGATTGCGAAGCCATCTAGTATCACCTGAGCATTTGGCTATCTTAGCTATCAACTCATTAAAATCACCAATTTTTTTCAAATCCAACTTTCCGTATCTGTCCTCATTGATATTTTGCCATCCCTGTTCCTCAGATATAGCAAGAATTTCCTTTTTGATTGAAGCTTCAAAACCTTCAGGATCTTGTTGAACATTATTCTCCCAAGAAACAACAACACTTGCATTGCCGTCTTCGTCAGCATGTGCCATTGCCTGATATATACCCTCTGTGATATTGTCTTCTCCCTCCAAAGGGCGCATAAGTGTCTTAGGAGAATAATCTTCATATGATTGGAGTATCTGGATCAAACAATTAGATATATACGAGCATAATGAATATTCAAAACCTAGATAATTATAAGTCGGGCGTAGGCTGTCGAGGAAGATATAACCATATTGTTTGTTATTATCTTCTTCCGAAACGATTTTAACTGCATTTTTTCTTGTATCTATCTTTAAGCACACATCCTCGTTTCCTGCTTCGTCTCTCAACTTTGCCTGAATCTCTGTTAGAAGTGTAGGCTTAGCATTGATTATTCTATCAGTGAGTTCAACAAGAATGACCTTCTCCTTGAATAGACCACGGAACGAGTTATTATGGAACCACAAGTTAATGTCCTTGTCTATGTTCTCCAGAAATCCTTGCTTTCTGATAATATCAAGAATCTTATCTGTCTGTTCTTTGGTACAGTTATTATATTTGCACAATGCAGGAATATCATCTGCAAGAACAAACTTATTTATATATCGTTCAAGCCATGTTGGGTCTTCATCCCCCATCAAATATCGAATATCATTTATTTTATCTATAGTAAATTCAATGAATTCTGTCGGATCATATAAAACATAAGATATGGCATGCTTCTTATCACGACCACAACGACCTGCCTCTTGAACATAACTTTCAATGGATGAAGGGTGATTTATATGAATTGTATATCTGATATTTGGCTTATCTATACCCATACCGAACGCTTTAGTGGCCACCATCAGATTTTGGTCATTTTCATTAAATGACTTCATATCACCAGAAGGCTTGTCACCGCCAACAAACGTACCCATCGACAATTCTGGCTCATGCTCTCGCAATTCAGTGGAGATACCAGTCCTGGTACCCCAAACATTATCTTCTACACCGAAAGTTCCATGTGCATGTGGACAGAATACTATTCCAGCATTTTTATAGTGTTGTTCACTATCTGCCGAATAGAAATCCTCTGCTGAAAAATCCTCTATATGAGCAATCCTTGATTTCTCAGTCTCATGCTGATTGACTTGCACTATATCTGAAGGTATTTCATGCAGTAGCTCATACATCTTATTCTTTTTTGCTGTTGCTACAACATCTTTAAGTTCCCAATCTGATTTTGCTTTAAGCAAGAACTGCTCATTAGGTTCTCTCAATTCATCAAAATTAGAAAAGACCTCAATAATACGATATGTTAGTTCAGGACGTGAATCAGACTCAGGACGTACAATTGTTTCACTGTCAATAGTAAGGTTTCCACCAAGAGTCAATTCACGCTCAACGTCTGCAAGAACATCAAACGATGCTGTAGCCGTCAAACCTATAATAGACAATGGACGACCTGATTTCGTATTCATGAAATTTATCATGTTTCGTCCAAGGTGGAGATAAGAAGTACGGAAATCATGTCCCCATTCAGATACGCAATGAACCTCATCAATAATGCCATAAGAGAAATACACATGATTCTTCTCTGTCATTGTAAGCAAACTTGAACGAAAATTCTCCATCATAAATCTTTCCGGAGAAAGGAGCATGAACAAGACAGAACCATTTTGAAGAAGATTCAGTTTTTTAGCCTTCTCTTTGGCATTCATTCCACTATTAACACATTCACAAGCATCAATTCGTGCTTCGCGCAACCCTCGAACCTGGTCAACCATAAGTGAAACGAGAGGGTCAACAATTATAGAAACGCCAGGTTGTAAAATGCATGATAACTGATATGTCAAAGACTTACCGCCACCAGTAGGAAGTAATCCTATTGTAGTTTTATCAGCTAAAGCATGGCTAAGAATAGGCAACTGCCCAGGACGGAAAGATGGCTTGCGGAAAATATCACGCAAGAAATATGTAAGGACATCTTCCCTTTCCTTTATATTTACATAAGACCCTGTGCCATCTTTTGTAACCAATGGAGGATATTGTATATTGTCTGCAGCGCAGATTGTTCGCTCACGTTTCTTGTAATGAGAAGAACGGATAAGATAGACAGTATCTGCATCGACATTCAAAGGAAGGGCATCAATGTTGTCTCTAAGTAACATTGATATATCCAAGCATAGGTCAAAATGTCCTTCTGGCATTTGAGTAGCGACACGGTTTCCCAAATGCAATGGAGATTTTTTGAATTCTTCTGTTGATATGATCTGAAGCTTTATCTCCGGCAGTCTATCTGATGAAGCTGCTAATTCACAAATATACCTATATTTTTCAGCAAGGTCCTTTATAGCCAATGCAGAACATGGGATATCACGTTCTACAATGGCAATATTCCATACATCGCTATCAAGACTAAGAGCACCGGACATCATTGCCTCCACCAACATTCGTTCTACTCGTGCAATTGCCATTGGTGCAAGAACTATTTGCAAAGTGTCCAACCAATTTCCAGACAGAGCCTTTTTGTAATTAGCCTTTATAATCTGTAAGTAGTCAACTGAAGCAGCGTCACTTTCCCAATTTTGCATGAACGCCATATTATTCAGTTGTTCAATACGATATGTATCCCAGCCTCCATTGAGAGCCATTCGGTCACGTCGCTCATCGCTAATTCTACTGAATATATTAGAATGATAACGCAGACCGTCCATCTCAAGAATGAAGCCGGTTCTTGCATCACCATAAGGAATTTCCAACGCAAAATCTACTCGTTGATCTTTGCTGAATCTTCTATCAGGAATATCTACAATTGATGAAAGATTACGTTGTGGCTCAAAAACTTGAATCAGATATTCACTTTGAGAACCTTCCAAGTATTTTTCAATAAAATCTTTCTCAAAGGAACTGTCAAGCATATCTCCATTATAGAAATCTACATTAAAACGAGGATCTATAATATGCAGGGCTTCATAAATTTCCTGCACCGAAACTTTATGAGTAGATTTATAATCAAGTATCGCTTCTTCTTTTGGCTTGGTTGAAATATGGAATAAATCAGAAAAAGTATTCTCTAATAACAACGGAGCCTTTGTTGGCAAACCTCTTGATATGATATTTGCCAAGACTGCAAGTTTGGAGTCTGTATTTGAATTATAAGCAAGAGGTATATTTGATTTGACATCGAAAGCAGAAAGAGAACGATAAAGTTCTTCAGCATTATCTGCCTTATCAGATTTGCTATATTCCTCTGCGACAGCATCAAGAACAAATCCTGCAAAGAACTGTTCTTTCTTATGCGAATCTTCAATACGTTTACGAATATTCTCAACGGTCTCAATGCGGTCGAAATGTTTGAAGAATATACGCATTGAGATTGTCCAGTCACCCTGCCATGTCCCACGTTCCTTATTCATCGTGGCATACATAATATCAGGTGCTGTGGCAGCTACGAATTCATCAACACGTCTGTTGTTGCTGTAATAAGGACCGATGCACACAAAATAGTTATCACTTCCGAATAGCTGTTGGAACAAGTGAATGAATCGTGCAAGGTCAAAAGCTTCTACATCGAGAATATTACTGAAAAGATGTACTTTCCTAATATTCGATTTCTTGAAATCTTCCGGACTCAAAGAGTCAAAATCCTTAGTAATGGACTTTACGAAATATGCAGAACTAAAACTTTCAATAACCTGTGTTGCTCTTTCGACAGCAGCAGAAGAAGGCTCTACCAAGCAAAAATGCTTGATATTAGGTGATATATTCTTTGAATGTAGAAAATCCAATAAGCATACTGAGGCTGTTCCTTGACCGCAACCCCAATCGTAAATCTCCACTTCTTCTGAGAAGATTTCAGAAATATCAGGAATGCAACCAAAAGCAGCATCAAGCTTCGCTTTATGCATTTTACCGAAGCTATGTAAATACATATTTAGATGGTCTTCGTCATCTAATATGCCTTTACCTCGTTCTAAATCCTGATACAGCTTATTACGACTCGTTCGATCAGCAGGAAGAAGAGTCAATGCTGCATCTCTCATACCGACAAACGAGATATTTCTGTTTCTTCTGAATATATCTATAAAATTTGACATAATTATTTCCCTGTTATTGTATCAGCATTTTTATTCTGCTGATGACGTTTCCAATTCTCTAAAGCTAAATGCTTAGTTGTATTTGCATAGCAGTATTCACACAGATGTGGACAAGTGTTATATTCACCAATATCTTTAGCTGCCATACATCCACACAGGGCTCTTTGTCCTGGATCTTTCTTGTGAGCACTTAGGAAGAATTGATTGTGTGGCAGAATAATTGCACCATCAGGTAATGATGGTGAATCTTCAAACAATGACGGTGCTGGCATCTGCTGAATTTTAACCTTCATAAAATCCATAAGAACCTTATCGTCCCACGCCAAGCGAGTTATTAGATCTCCATCAATACACCTATTATGAGCTATTCCATATCTATCAATATCTATCTGCTCTCCGCAAGTAGCAAGCTGGAAATTCCAGTTTCTTTCGCTATTCATTTTTGATAATTTCATAGCGAACTTCTCCATTTGCGCAGTTTCCCACTCATGATATGGAATGCCATTCTTTTCAAGATTCAATTTAACCTTTTTATAAAGCTTGATGTCAGCATACGAAAACACCAATTTCTTCGTATATCCTTTGAGCTGGTCACCAATCTTCTCAACTTTACTAATAAGGTCATCTATAGTAATATCATCTGTAAGAATCATCGGATCGAAACGCCAAACAACAGCGTCCGCTCCAAGTTTATCAGATAACATTTTGAATGTCTCAATGCGATTTAAAAGTGAAGGTACTTTCTCCAATCCCTCCTTCTCATAATCATTCAATGTGTATTGTATATAGCACCTTATATTTCTTTCTTTGAGATAATCAAGATATGGAAGAAGCGGATGAGGATTCTTTGACCAAAAAACTATAAAGCGAGTTTTATCATACGATACATAAGACTTCACGCCATTAAATGGGTTGGTCCATGCTGAGTAACCTTTCTTTAAGCGGTCAAAAAACCAATCGGCATAGAATGCAGGAATATCCGTACTTCTACTTGCCGACACGATGATAGGAGCCTGCGCTTTCACAGGCTGCCCATCAACGATTATGTCTGTATGTTCCCAAGATGCCATACTTTATTCACTAAACATTATCAAGTAATAGAAATCATCTTCATTAGGAAGATTATTGATTATAAATGCAACAATCTTACCTTTCTGTTGAGTTATTTGAAATAATGAAACATATTCTTTACCACTTGAAGCAGATTCCCAAGAATTTCCGACTTCAGCAGAAGCTGCCTCGAAATCGTTACCTTGTGATTGGTAATCAAATTGTGGAACAAATGTAGGATTCTGCTGAAGTATTCTTTTTGAACGAAGTTCTGCTATATTGCTAATATCAAAAGTAACAGTTCCGTTTGTCTCTTTTCTCACAATTCTAGCATAAGCGGATGAGTCCGTCTCGATAATTTGTGCGTCACCATGATAAGGTTGTTTGACAACCTTAACCTTTGGTAACTTCAAATTAAATGTAAAACCATTGGCTACTGCACTAATTGAGATGTTGTTATTGAAAGGTTTGTCATCTTCTTTCGGCTCTTCCTTTTTAATGATTGACGAATGCAAATACTCCAGGCGTATATTGCGGTCATACATATGAAGCACACACTTTTCCACTTGCCCATTTTTGTAATAAACTACAAAACCATAGTCGCTGTAATCTACTTCTTGCCAACCGAAAGGAGATCGTGCCTCGATAGGGAAACCACGCAATTCTACCATGTCTGCCGTTTTTTTCACAACCTTCATAGGTTTGTCTGACATGTTCGGCTTACCCAGGTCATCATTGTATATCTTTACGATGTAACCAACGCCGGGGGCTAACTTGTAACCAGGGCAACCATCAGTGTTCTTTACCATACTGACAGTACGAATACACTCCTGTAAACCCATAACAGGAGTGTCGTTTTCATAACGCTGATGACAATTGGAACGAAATGTAAAAGGCTGTATTGACTCTTTCTGTTCACGTTCTGCTTTCAGTTTGGCTTGACGTTCAAGTTCTTTACGACGGTTCTCTTCCAACCTACGTTCTCTTTCACGTGCAATACGCTCTTCCTCCAACTTTTGTTGGCTAGCTTGCTCTTCAGCGCGACGGCGTTCTTGTTCTTCCTTTTCACGCTTCTTTTTGAAATAATTAAAAGGCCACATATCGATAATATTTTAATTAATATAGTATTCCACATTGATGTTCAAATAAAGTCTTTCGTTATATTCCATGAAATGAAGCCTTGCCATTCGATAAGGAACACATTACTCTACTGATTATTCTCCCACACAAAGGCACTCAGCAGTTTATCCATTTGCGACATGGCATAGAGTGGGCAGATTTGTACGTGACGTACTGCATTATTATCCTTGACATCTTGATACTCAAAGCTCCCAAAGTTCTCCATTGAGCATCTAAGGGCATTGTGCAAATGCTTTTCGTTCATAAACAGCCAAAGGCTCTTCATTCCGCCTTGCATTCCCGCCTTCACCTCGATGGGAACAACTTGCTGGTTATATGTCACAAGATAATCAATCTCTGCAGAGGAATTTTTTGCCCTTCTAAGCCAGTAAAACAAGTCATGGCGGATGTTCGGAGTTTTGTAGTGCAGCATTTCCAGTCCTGCAACCATTTCTGCCATTGGTCCTTTGTTTGCCAATTCTGAAACATCGGATGTTAGGATTTGGGTTGTCAGCTCACTTACATCACCGGTCGTCATATTCAACAGACGCAACATCAAACCAGTGTCGAGCAAAAGCATCTTACGATAGGAATAATCAGCCTCACTTCCTAAAGGTACGCCATTGGCTGACGTATGCGTGACAGGAATCAGTATGCCTGCAAGAATAAGCATTTCAAGGGCTTTCTTCACTTCTGAAGTACTATAACTGCCGCCGACCTGAGAATAGACAAACTTTTTAGTGGCTTGAACGGCTGCACTACGCATGGTCAGGCGCAAAAGCATAGGATCAACACGTTTCTTATATTTCGGAAAATCGTCTTCATAGGTAACGACAATATCATCCTGCACCTCCTGACAAGCCAGATAGTCGTGGGTCTCCACCCATTTGCTCACGGCTTCAGGCATTCCGCCAACAAGCATGAAAGTACGGAGTAGCCCCACCAACTTTTCATATAGAGGAGCTGGCAGTGGTGCTGATGACGTAGCTTGATTCCGCGCCTCAATAAGCAAATTCTCGCCATTAGCAAGCAGGAACTCATCGAACGTCATCGGAAACATAAACATCGAGTGAATCCTGCCGACACCAAATGTTGGCAGTTCTTCAAGTGCGAACTCTAACAAAGAGCCTGCAGCTATCACATGAAGTTCGGGCATGTCCTCTTTGAAAAATCGGAGTGACATGATGGCTTCGGGACAAGCCTGAATCTCATCAAGAAACAGAAGTGTGCTTCCTGGTTCTATCGGCTTACCGGCAATAGCCGCCATTTGTGGAACAATTCGTTTCACATCAATATCGCCTTGAAATAGCTGCTTATATGAAGGTTGCCGTTCAAAGTTCACCTCCACAAAGCTCTTGAACTTCTGACTCAGATGACGAACTGCTGTTGACTTTCCTACTTGACGCGCACCTCTTAACAGCAAAGGTTTATGTGAAGACCTTTGTGACCATTCCAGCAAATATCCGTCTATCATTCTTGAATAATACATAACTCTAAGATACTTTATAATTTGTCTGTAAAGGTATAAAATTAAAATTATCCAAGGAAATATTTCTCAATAAATTCAAAAACACAAGGTATTATTTAAGTATCATTGAATATTTTCCCATCTAATAAAATCGTCAAAAATCAACTTTTCCAATCATTTTCGATATTCATCTGATTTTGTCTTGAGACATCAATTCCCAACATTTAAGTTGTAGTATGAAAAACATTTCCATGTTAGCCCACATAAAAAAGGTATGCAAGGAAAATCCAAGCATACCTTCTCGACAAATTTTTAAATATGAGATTTAAATTTTAATGAAAGTCTCAAGACTTTTTAGCTTATACAAAAAACAACTTCTATCATTCAGTAAGCATGACTACCGCAAAGCGGTTTGAGTCATTGACCTTATATTTATCTATTCCACCAAAGCTATGTAGATGAATAAGACTTTCGGATACCCCTTTATCCACAAGCATTTGAGCAATATATCTGGCACGACGCTGGGCAAGTTCCTGATTGATGGTCTGTGTACCAGTGGCGCTGTCGGCTGCTCCGAATATGGTCACTTTTAAATTATGCACCTTGGATATTTTTGCAATGTCATCGAGGTTCACGATCTGGGATTCATCTACAAGCCTGTCTGACTTTAGCTGGAAGAAGAAGTACACTGGGATACCCACTGTTATCTTTGAATTACCTGAATTTTCTATTGAGTCTAATTCATTATTATTTGCAGACATAAGATTATCAGATATTTTCTGACCGGCAGACAAAAGCGAATCCAAGTGGCAGTCTCCAATCTGTGCATGCGCATCCACAAGACCGATTTCAGCATCATCAGCCAGCTTTCTGGCTATACTGTCATTCCCAGATTTGCTTTCAGAAGCATCTGACTTCTTCTCCGACAATCGCGCTCTTAGCGAATTAAGCCCACTATAGTTATTCTTGGGATAGACAGCATGTACATCTTTCTCACCTGACAATTTTTTCTGCAATCGTATATTCTCATCCTTCATATAGGAAATGTAATCCTTGAGATAAGCATTCTGCTCGATATAAGGTGTAGCATCAACTACACGCTTCCATCCAGCCTTTCCTAATGTTATGGAAAGACCAGCTGAGACTGTAAGCATATTATCCTTGAATTTTATAGAGCTACCAATGTTGTCAAAGTTCTGGGCTGTTGTCAGTCCGCTTACACCTGCAACAAGTTTTACCCTGTTGCCAATTCTGTAACCTATCTCCAGACCATAGGTAAATGCGAACGGACGGCTGCCATCGGAACCACTGGCACATGAACAAGGATCAGACCAGTCCGCATTATGAACCATACCCACTCCCACATAAGGAACAATATCCCAAAGAGAGAGTCCGTACTCATTCTGACGAAGTCCGGAAGTCAGATTGTACATCAAGTCTGCGTGATAAAACTGATACTTCATAGATTTGAACTCAGCGTTCTTGAACGTCAGTCCCTGAAAACCTACACGTCCACCGATTGCGGGTGTGAACCACTTCCCAACGCCGACCTGCAAGGCTGGTGTTATTCGATCGAACACATCACCGCAACCAATGGGTGATCCGAGAAAAGCTGAAGCCCCGCCCTTAATTTCTATAAACCAATTTCTACCCCAGTTGGCTGCTTCGCTTACATTCTTCAGATATGTAGGATTCATAGGCAAGAGCATCTGCTCCTGACTGAAAGTATTCTGCTTATAAATGCTGTCAGCATTATGATGGGTGTTACTTGCAGAGATTGTCATCGTAGCAAGACATCCCGTTAAAAACATAAGAATATTCTTTCTCATATAGTTTGTACTTTAATTGTTGATACTGTCATAAGCCAAAAGGCTTACCATTACATTCTCTTCTTCCGGTTGACAGATGGCGCACACATCTTGCGTGCCATTACCAGACACCTACGCGCCCACTCACGGTCATCATCTTCGGGACGTCTTCCCCAACCAGTAGAGGGACCACCGCCACCTCCGTGAGTCTGGGCAATAGTCGTAGCATCGTCCACATAACCGCACACAAGGTTCAAGGCAACCATGACAACATGATTCCCCTGTTCTGCCAGTTGACTGAGCAGTGTATCGTCAAACAAGGATTTTGTTTCCTCCGGCAGATGGTGATAGCGGGATGTGAACTCCTGTGACATTGTGTCAAGCATTGTACCGTTCAAGTGATAGCTCATGTTGTGAGCCCATGAAAGTTCAGACTGATTGGCCTTGTCTTCCAGTTCCCTGGCCTGCTGCTCGATGTTAGCCTTATCCTCACGAAGAGCTTCAAGCAACCGGTTAGTCTCATCAAGTTTCTTTTCCTTGTCTGCCAGTTTAGCTTCGACCTGAGCCTTCTGGTATTCGAGATTTTGAATCTTACGTGCTATCTCTGCACTGATACTCTCGCTGTTGGCCTGCATTGCCCGAAGAGGACGAAGTTCATCTTCAAGACGGTCTTTCTCCGTCTTCAGATTATCAATCATGGTCGTAAATGACTTCTGTTTCTTCTGGGCTATTGCCAGTTCCTCGTTCAGTGACTTCAGCAACTTGCTGTTGTTCTCCAACTGGGCTTCAAGTGTCACACAGGCGTTAGCCAGCCATCGTCGGTATTCCTCTGTAGAGCGATGCCTCGCACCAGATTCCACAACCGACACCCCTCTTGTAAGCCCCCATTTCTCATTAACCTTTGCAAGCTCGTCGTGAAGGGCAAGCATATAATTCTTAAACTCCAGACGATTCTGTCCATGGAAAATCTGCTTGAACGCAAACTTGCCGTTCTGGTCTATCGGCAGTAGAGCACAGTGAACATGCGGATTTTTCTCATCACAGTGAACTATAAAGGAAATGATGTTTTCCTCTCCATATTTATCTGCCACGAAGCGATAAATGTCACGAGCCCATTCTTCTATTTCCGGCATACGCCGTACATGTTCGTTACCTCCTTTGCTCTCAAAGTCAACTTTCTGGTTGCCGAAGGCCAGCTCACGCATACGGTCGGTTGAGCCTCCGAATATGAAGTTGACCACAGTCCGGAAACGTGGCTCGGCTAGTCCTTCGTTCGGATCCTTGATGCCACGTGACGCAAGGTTTTCTGCCATGCGTTTTGTCAGCGGACGCTTCTTGTCTATCGGTGTAACAATGCCACCTTTCTGGACCTCAAAATTGAGATGCTCACGGCTGCGGTCATAGTTACCCTCACGCATAGCCTGCTCCCATCCCTTATCCGTCCAGGCACGTAACTCCTCATTGCTCGTCTGTGAGAGCCCTTTGGAAGTCTTTATATCCATGACTTGTTTTGATGTAGTACCCATATTGACAATTCTATTTTTTTGTTATTATGAGCCTTTTATCAGTCTCCTTTGCGGTCATACGCATACTTAGAAAACTGACCCAGCTTGCTGTTTATCTGGTCAGCCCTCCCGACGCTTCATAGCGGTCGGGGTATTAGGCTTCCCGAGACTGTAAAAAAGTGGCACGTGCAAGCACGCTGCCTGTCGTTACCTCCATCCGTTTGCGGGACAAAGACAAAGTGTACAAAAGCGTATGACATGCCGTGCATCGTTAATAAGGCATTTAATCCGCTCCGTGTTCAACAGAGGAAGTGCCCCCAGGTTTATAATTCGTTTTGTTCTCCACGGGGCTTAAATCAGGCCGAGGATGGTCATTGTAATAAAATGATCCCTGGTCAGATACATAGTATTCAAAGATGCTGTCAAGGAGAATAATCTCTGCCTTCGTATAACAGGACACGGTTTCTGCCATATAACTGGGCTTCCTGTTTTCACGTATCGCAACAACCAGAATGCCAAGGATGTCTATTACTTTCTGCCAGTCCCAGACATGGTCTTTACCAAAGAGAAGACCGGTTGAATCCGTCATTTCTTCAGGCATTTCCTTCTCCATTTTCAATATCTGAAATATGGACTTTACCAATGAATCGAATACCAGACTCTGCTGTTTCAGAACATGGCAATCAGGTCTGCCTCCGTCATTTTCCGTTACCGCCAATTCCATTACCTTATTGAAATAACTATTATAGGATTGGGCTACCTGACTGGAAGTATTGCGTCCTTTAAGGAACCGCACAAACTGAAGTGCGTTAAAGTCCAATATATCAGACGGAGTCTCAACAAAGAGAGAAAGACGTTGTTTCTGGCTTACAGAAAACACGTAGCTTTTTGAATACTGCTCCATGTTAAGATAGCCCAGATTGACAAGACCGGTCAGGAACTGACGGACTGTTGCACGTTGCCACTGCCATTTCCGCGCAAGCTCAGATATGGTGGCAACAAACTGGCCGGGGAGTATTTTCAGATTTCCTACCACAACAGATGTGGAGTATGTTCCTGATGTCGCTCTTGTGAGCAGATCACAATAGGCTTCCAATTTACTGTATCGGTCTTCTGATTTAGGCTTCAGATACTCCAACAAAGAGCGGTCTATGCCTTGTGGGTCATTCAATTCAGAAGCATAATTGTTTTTATTGTTAGTCATTTGCGTCATTTTTAGATTACATTAAAAAAGTGGAAAACAAGCAAGCAAAGAATATATATTCCACATGTAAGTGGCATTAATAGTAGTTCTTCATTATCCATTCAACCTGGCTTTTAAAACTGTCGCAGTCTTCAAGTACGCTTTTCTGCTGAAGGACTCTTTCAGACGGATAAAAGACAGCTGCCACACTTAGCAGGAAAAAAAGCTGGAACACGCTGTTCATATAAGGAGTGGCATAACATACCACTGCTATCAGGAGTGTGATAAGCCAAAACCGTTTCCTTTCATGCAGAATATGAAGGGTACTATCGGCAATCCTTCTGTTTAAAAGTGCCAGCGTCAGGATGCTTGACAGTCCAACTGCCAGATTCGGATCTGTCATACAACAGCACCAGTTAATGAAGATGAGTGCAAGCATCATAATACTTACATAAAACTTTCTTGCACTGTCAAATACAACCATCCTCCACATGAAGCTTTTCATGCAGCGGTACTGTTTCTTGTATAAACAGAAGAATGCCAGGAGAAGCAAAAACGGGAACAAAAAACGGATGATGGTTAATGTATGTATCATAGTGAATCCATTTAGTTATTTGTATTCTCAACGTGTTCCTGCTCTTTTCTCTGGATTGACTCCAACCGTTCAGCGATGCGCCTGTTCAACTGGACATTATAGCTGAACGATTTCTGGTCAATAGTGGGGTCTTTTGAAAGTTCCTCATCCGTTTCGATGAGAAGATTCAGATAAGAATCCAAATTGGAATCGTGATTCCTTTTCTCATCTCCTATAGCATAATCATCAGTCAATGAAGTCACCTTTTCCAACGTATCAGGGTCAATATCATCGGCCAGGTCATAGGCCCTTTTAATGCTTCTCATAACCATCAGGCAAGAGAATATGAGGAAACACAGTATTGCCTTGATTATTATATTCAGGTCAAATACCATCATCGCCAGTACAGCCAGCAGGATGACTGTAAAATAAAAAACATAAATTTTCCTGTTAGTATTCATAATCGTCAAGTTCAAGTTTTATTATACCGAAAGAAGCTTTCTCTATAATGTATTCAACATCACGCAAAGTGAGCGCATCATGCTTTATCCGTTCAGAGGCTGAAGGATCTTTTTTACAAAGAGCCAACAATCCCATTCTCAAATCGTATTCATTGATGTTCCAGGTACAGGACCTCTTGAAACAGTAATGTTCCCTATAGCTTTTCAAAGTGATTGCTTTAAACAGTAGCGGCTTCAACATTCCATCCTGAAGTATTCGCATCTCCACCAGTTTCTCTGTGCCGATAACCTTTATCCATGTCCTGTTTTTATGTATGATGTCTGCAATGAGGTAATACGTCTGCCTGTTCATTCAAAGTCCGCAGTTGAAGTCATTCATTATCTGGACATGCTCTCGCTTTTCTATAAATTTTCCACGACGTTCATGTAGTCGCAAATCCTCAAAAATGTCAGCAGACATAACCTCAATGGAATTGTAGATAGTAACATACAACTCATGGATAAGACCATCCGTATGTGTCTTGCAGTTTATCTTGAACATACGTTCCGTCACCGGATAACAGTAGGCGCAGCATTCATGTCCGTATGCGGTAGCGGATGATGGCACTATGTGGTAAAGAATGGCAAGATCCGCATTCATCTCAAACATGTCCAGAACCTTTTCGAGAGGCTGAGGTTCGTGTACTTCATAAGGGAGTACAGCATAATCTTCGTAAGTTTTGATTTCCCCAAGCCAATAATTATCAATAATGGCTGGCAATAATATGGGACCAGATGATCTGAATTTTAAAATAGCTTCCTGTAACATGATATTTATTTGATTAGATGGTTGATATGTATAATCGAATTAGCTGATTCGGAATTTTTGTGGACACATCCCGGTCAATTAAGTGTTTGCTGTCCAATCTGGAAATAATAGCCGGATAATCCTTTGCCATATCAGTCATAAGCCGAATTTGTTCCGGTGTCAGCATTGTTATGGCAAGGGCATCTATCGAGAGATAAGGTTGTAGCATCATCCACAAATAAGCATTGGCATATTGCGAATCCTTTACTATACCACATTTCAGTTTCTCATGACAGACTTTGGCATTCAGAAGCAGACGGCGACCTGTCCTCATGGACATATAGGTAATAGTTTCATCTGCCTTGATTTTACCATTTGATGCTTCCTTATAAATGCTGTCACAAATATTGGCCGTCATATCAGTAATATCCGCCATACCCAAAGCTGAACACTCGTCAATGGAAGCAAGAAAGCTTCGGAAGAAGAAGTCTTCCATACGGATAAATCGAAGAAGCGCATCTTCTGAGTGTACCCCATGTAATTTATATGAAAGCAGAAACTTTGAGTAATCGGCAAGCAAGTCTCTAATATTCCCGGTATATACAGGAATGCTGTCCAATGAGGAAAAGAATACTGTTGCCTGTCGCTTTAATGAGTCAAGTTCCTTATCCTGACCATAGATAGAAGTATGAAGTTTGACGTATGTCACATCACTTAGCGTAAAGTTGTCCGCAAGCTCCATCAGCCTCGTGCGAATGGAATCCGTTATACTGTCAAACCTCATGGTCAGATCGGCATGAGCCGTAAACGAAGGGTCTTTCTGAATGAATTTGTATACTGTGTCTGAACATTCATACCACAGATTGATAAATGAGGCAAGCTGCTCGGCATTACATGTTCCCTGTGCTCTGACAGTCTTATAAAGATTATCGTATTCATTCAAAGCTTCATCAGAGGACTCAAAATCATATTTCTCATGATTATTGCATGAGTAAAACAAGAGTATAGAGCATAAAAAAATCAAGTGAAAGATTAAACTCATTTGAGTATTTTTTCTTTCACTTGATTTACTTTCTTTCACTTGTTTTCCTGAACATGCGTCAGACATACCAATCAAACCGCTATTACAGTGATTCTGACCGATTAAATTTCTACCTTAATTCCGCAACACTATTATAAATATAACTTTTTAAGTACCTGAGCAACAAAAAGTTGCCCAGGATTTTGCCGTGTCAGATTTTTCACTTATCTTAGTGTTGCAATTAGAAAACAAGCGAAAATCGTAACAAGGCATGGCAAAGGTACAAATAAAATCTGAGAAACTCACACCTTTTGGAGGAATTTTTTCAATCATGGAGAAATTTGACTCCATGCTTTCACCCGTTATCGACTCAACACTGGGTCAGAGATGCCGCAGTATCATCGGATATCAGTTCAGCGAGATAGTCCGTTCGCTGATGAGCGTTTATTTCTGTGGCGGCTCATGCGTGGAAGACGTAACGTCACAACTGATGCGCCATCTCTCGTATCATCCTACCCTTCGTACATGCAGCTCTGATACCATCCTCAGAGCCATCAAGGAACTGACACAGGAAAACATCTCCTATACTTCCGACCAAGGCAAGACCTATGATTTCAATACTGCAGACAAACTCAACACATTGCTTATAAACGCTTTGGTTTCTACAGGCGAGTTGAAGGAAATTGAGGAATACGATGTTGACTTTGACCATCAGTTTCTTGAAACGGAGAAGTATGATGCAAAACCGACCTACAAAAAGTTCCTCGGCTACAGGCCTGGCGTATATGTTATCGGTGACAAGATAGTCTATATCGAGAACAGCGATGGCAACACGAATGTGCGTTTTCATCAGGCAGACACCCATAAGAGATTCTTCGCTCTTCTGGAATCCCAGAACATCCGTGTAAATCGCTTCAGGGCAGACTGCGGTTCCTGCTCGAAGGAAATCGTCAGTGAGATAGAGAAGCATTGCAAACATTTCTACATCCGTGCCAACCGATGCAGTTCGCTCTACAATGACATCTTTGCTCTGAGAGGATGGAAGACGGAGGAGATTAACGGCATCCAGTTCGAACTCAATTCCATTCTCGTTGAGAAATGGGAAGGCAAGTGCTATCGTCTTGTCATCCAGAGACAAAGACGCAACAGTGGCGACCTTGACCTATGGGAAGGCGAATACACTTACCGTTGTATTCTGACCAACGATTACAAGTCATCGACAAGGGACATTGTTGAATTCTACAATCTGCGTGGCGGCAAGGAACGTATCTTTGACGACATGAACAACGGATTCGGTTGGAGCAGGCTCCCCAAGTCATTCATGGCGGAGAATACTGTCTTTCTTCTGCTTACTGCATTGATACACAATTTCTACAAGACCATCATGAGCAGGCTTGACACCAAGGCTTTTGGGCTCAAGAAAACGAGTCGCATAAAGGCTTTTGTCTTCAGATTCATCTCCGTACCTGCCAAGTGGATCATGACTGCAAGGCAATACGTGCTGAATATCTACACAGAGAACCGCGCTTATGCAAAACCCTTCAAAACAGAATTCGGATAAGAATCCTTTCTTTCCGGTTAGAATCTGCGTATTTCCTCAAGTCGCATCGTGGGGTAAGGGGATGTTGGCTACATATTGATGTTGTGCTGTTGCTTTTTACTGAAAGCTACTACTAACGACTCATAAATCTACCCTTAATCGTGTATTGGATGATAGTTGCGGATTTTAGGTTCTATATATCATTGGCATATTTTTGTTTATTATGTGGCAAATG
Source organism: Bacteroides togonis (assembly GCF_900130135.1). NCBI lineage: Bacteria > Pseudomonadati > Bacteroidota > Bacteroidia > Bacteroidales > Bacteroidaceae > Bacteroides > Bacteroides togonis. Next base: position 1,560,674 of record NZ_LT670820.1, read on the forward strand.
TACAGATAAAATTCCACATTGTCGGTATAAAATATCCAGTTTAGACTAATTTATATTTCATACTCATAATAGTATGATTTATAATGTATATCCATTAGTAATAGGAATTTGGGAAAAGAAAAGCCAATCATAAAACTGCCATATCAGTATGATTACTAATATGAATATAATTTATACCTTTGCATCAGAGTAGTGTTCATTATACTCTTGGAGAATTATTATACTATATATTTTTCAAGACAAGATAAGAAAACTGTTTGATTATCAGTCAAAACCTTTATAATATGGCAAAGATAGGTTACATCATGGCAATATCCCAGTATGACAAACTGGAAGAAGACAGGGAGTGGATGAATAACTTCGGATGTATACGCATTATTGAGGAGTGCGATGAGAACGAACGCAACAGACCGCTTTGGAAGCAACTCATGGTTGCCCTGCAAAGGGGAGATGAACTTGTTATCCCCAAATTTTCAAATGCCATCCGTGGCAGTCGAGAACTGGCTACATTCCTGGAATTTTGCCGGGTAAAAGCTATTCGCGTCATAAGCATACACGACCGGATTGATTCCAAGAACCAGCTTTTTCCTGAAACCAAGCCATCGGATGTGCTGGAAATGATGGGTGCCTTACCTGAAGAAGTACTTGCTTTGAGAAAGACTGCCGAGCATGTGGTAAACCTGCAGGCGAAGATGATTGCATCATTACCGAAGGTTTCTTCCACAAAATTACAAAAGCTCGACAGAGAAAAGACAGTCATCAATCTGTATGCAGCCGGTCATCCTATAGATGAGATATGGAGAGCAAGCGGCTTCAAAAGCAGAAGTTCTGTGTTCCGTATTCTGAACAAGCATGGCATCAAACTCAATAGAGGAAACCATTCCGGACCTATCAAAAAGAAAAATGAAGAGGATACATCGAAAGATGTGAATAAAAGCTGACTATAATGAAAAAGATACTTTTCCTTCACGGATTCTTTGCCACAGGAAGTTGTCCGATGGCAGTTGCTCTGAAAGAAGCATTTGAAAATCATGCCTTCGTCTTAACACCCGACCTTCCGCTTCATCCCAAGGAGGCATTAAAACAGGTACGCTCCATCATTGAACAGGAATCGCCCGACCTGCTGCTGGGTAACAGCTGCGGATCTTTTCTTGCGCAGATTCTCGCCCCGATAGTCGGCATCCCGGCATTGCTTGGCAATCCGCACTTTGAGATGACGAAATTCTTAAAAGAAAGAATCGGTGAGCATCAGTACAAAGCTCCACGCAAGGACGGCAATCAGACACTAGTCATTGATGAAGCTTTAATCGAGGAGTTTGCCGAACTCGAAAAGATTCAGTTTGACTGCTGTAATCCGTATTACAGAGACCGTGTCTGGGGACTATTCGGCGAACAGGACGGACTGGCTCACTATGAGCCCATGTTCATGGGACATTACAACAATTCCCATCATTTCCCGGGTGCGCATACTCCTACAGAACAGGAAGTGAAGACCTGGTATGCACCCTTGGCCATGAAGATGCTGATGGAGTTTCCTAAGAAAGAAGAAAGATATTTCCGTCATTTCAAGGGTGGTACCTATAAATATATCCATTCCGCTTTTGACAGTGAAACTCAGGAGCGGATGGTTGTATATCAGGCTCTCTATGGAGAAAAATCCTATTGGGTCAGACCGGAAAAGATGTTTTTTGAGACTATAGAAAGGGATGGAAGAAGCTTTTCAAGGTTTACGGAAATAGACATCTGAGTGTTTAAGGTTTATCCGCATAGCAGCTATAACTACAAGACTGCAACGAGTAAAGGAACAGAAGACCATCCCTGTGGCTCCTGTTCCTTTGTTCTTATCACTCAATTTCCGACGTAATGAAATCAATGTGGCCAGCAAATATATCATCGGCATCAATCTCATGTTCATTGCCCCGGTCGTTTTTCTCATCACCTATGATGGTTATTCTTCCATCATTGTTAATCCTCACTGCAAGGATTACCACATCACAAGGCTCATCATAGTCATACGCTGCTACTATTGGACAATCACCCTCAAAGTGCCATTCATAGCCATCGGCAACTTTCTCACCAAATTGGCGGACTGCAGAAACAAGTTCTTTCTGTTCGCGATACTTTACCTCCTGTACGCTATCATAGATTGAAAAGTTCTTCAACCTGGCATCCCTTTGTTCATGTACCTCCTTGCCATTCTCTTCATCTATGCCATATTCATGAAACTGCACCGGAACATAATCTGCAGGAACTGCCATCCATGAAATGTTATTCAAGGAGTAGTCGTGCTCTACAAGGAAAAGTTCAACGTCCTCTCCAACCATATTCTCCGGAACGTTCAAAACATCTATACGGGCATTTGCGCAATCCATAACAATAATCTTCATAGTTGTTCAAATTTTAAGTTATACATTAGTTTTCATCGTAAAGTCTTGACAAGAAAGACTGCAGTTCTTCGTCCTTTATCCCTTTGAGGGCACAAGGTCTGAAAGTCCTGTCCTGTTCAATCTTCAATAAGCCAAGTCCGTACTTACTCGCATCGTAAGTGACATCGGCCATCTCTGCTGCTGACATATAGCCGTACTCTGTTTCCTGCAAGCCCACCACAATACCATATAGGGTGAAATCATCTCCTTCGGGCTGTCCTTCCATAATATACCAACGGATATTGCCAAGGTGAAACACTGCGATGCAAAGCGCATCCTTTCCTTTTGCGTCCTGTGAATACAGGGGATAATCACTCAGAGCCTCTCTCAGTTCTGCGGTCATCAGACGATTGTTGAATTTTGTTGCTGTCATAATATGTGAATTATTTATTTCCCTTTTGTTACAGCCTTTCAGCTGTGTGTCGGGAAGATTTTTCTGCATCAGAAGTTTGGAGAAGGCAAATAAGGCAAGAATGGCGTGAAGAATACTCTTTAAGTGCCTGTCGCTTAAAGGAAGATTGTTCACCAGACACGTCTTGCAGTTTGACAGATCCAAGATAACTTCGCTGAAAAATTTTCCTCTGACACGACAGCGGATGTGCTTAAAGGCAGACATATAACAGGTGAAAATCAGTCCGGAACTGCATGTAAGAGTGAGATATGGGCTGTATATAACTGATAAGCAATAACAATATTCAAGAATTTTAGAGGATTCTCGTTATCTTTGTATCGTTTTCCGGAAATATAATGAGTACAGAGCCATTACGACAATATATAGCCATAGATCTGAAATCATTCTATGCTTCAGTAGAATGTGTTGAACGGGGATTGGATCCGCTCGACACATGCCTTGTTGTGGCTGATGCTTCACGAACGGAAAAGACCATCTGCCTGGCTGTTTCGCCGGCATTAAAAAAGTATGGTACCGGAGGCCGTCCTCGCTTATTCGAGGTGATTGAGAAAGTACGTGTAGCAAACAGGCAGCGAGGTAACAGTGGAAAATCCTACTCGAAGAAGGAGCTGGACAGCAATAAAAGCCTTGCCATTGACTATGTGGTGGCACCTCCCCGTATGGCTCACTACATAGAATACAGTACAAGAATCTACGACATCTACCTGAAATATATCAGTCCGGATGACATCCACGTCTATTCCATCGACGAGGTCTTCATCGATGCGACCACCTATCTTGCAACATACAGGATGACTGCTCATGAGCTGGCGATGAAGATGATCCGTCATGTCCTTTCGGAAACAGGCATTACAGCTACGGCAGGAATAGGTACCAACATGTATCTGTGCAAGGTAGCCATGGACATTGTGGCCAAGAAGATGCCGCCCGACGAGAACGGTGTACGCATTGCCGAGCTGGATGAAATGTCTTACCGCAGGATGCTTTGGGAGCACACGCCTCTCACTGACTTCTGGCGAGTAGGCAAAGGCATTGCCAACCGCCTGGCTCAGTACAATATCCTGACGATGGGTGATGTGGCAAGATGCTCTATAGAACACGAAGGCTTCCTATACCAGATGTTTGGAGTCAATGCTGAACTGCTTATTGACCATGCCTGGGGATGGGAACCTGTCACCATGGAGTATGTGAAAGCCTATCGTCCTGAAAGCAAATCATTGAGTTCCGGTCAGGTACTCCAGTCGGCTTACACGACGGATAAGGCCCGTAATGTGATACTCGAAATGGTCGACAGTGTGTCGCTCGATCTTGTGGACAAGAGGCTGCTCACCGACCAATTAGTGCTTACCGTGGGGTACGACATTGAATCATTGACCAACCCTTCAATAAGGGAGAAGTACCATGGTAAGATTACAACAGACCATTATGGCAGACAGGTGCCGGTCCATGCTCATGGTACTATAAATATCGAGGAGCCAACTTCGTCAGGCAGTGTCATCTCCGAAAAAGTGGCCGAGCTGTACGACCGCATAGTGAATCCTGTCCTACTCGTGCGCCGTCTTAACCTGTCGGTGAATCACCTCATCCATGAAGAGCTGTATAAGAAGCAACCTAAAATCGTCCAGCTCGATCTTTTTACTGACCCAGAGGAGTCTGAAAAACAGCGGAAGGCTGACGAGGAAAAGGCTGAGAAGGAACGCAGACGTCAGGAAGCTATCCTGAGTATAAAGAAGAAGTTTGGTAAGAATGCCATCCTGAAAGGCATCAACTATGCAGATGGAGCTACCCAGAAAGAACGTAACCAACAGATTGGAGGACACCATGAGTAAATATGACGACATAATCAACCTGCCACACCACGTATCGAAGAACAGGACACCCATGTCCATGGAGAACCGTGCCGCCCAGTTTGCCCCGTTTGCAGCTCTCACCGGTCATGACGAAGCGATAGCAGAAACAGCAAGGCTGACTACCCCCAAGAAACTCCTTTCTGATGATGAGATGGCAAGTCTTACAAGAAAACTCACCTGCGTCATTGAACAGGTGCCGGGACAGGAAGAATACACTTTCGTGCATTACGTACCTGATGCTCAAAAAGAGGGAGGCAAATACGTGTCAATAACAGGTACAGTCAAGAAATACGACGAGATGACAAGAACAATCACGTTATCGGACGAGAAAGTGCTTCTGATTGATAATATTCTGTCTATCAGAAGACATGGTACTCCGGAGTTATAACGAGTTATACCGAAGTTTCGTTCACCAAAATACGCAAAGACCCAGCAAGGATAAAAACTTATCCCTGCAATGAAAGCGTGATTGTCCTGTAGAAGCTGATGGCAAGACCACTCCTACTCACCTGTACTTGACTTATATATCAAGATTGCTATCTGTCTCTTCTGAAATCGTTCCGTTCATCTCCATTCCACCATACTTCCACGATGTAGAAGAAAAGACGGAAGACGAAAAAGACAATAACAGTATCAAAAATTTCATTCATACTCGTTCCATTTAAAATCAATACACATTAATAATCGGGATGCCCCTCGCCCGTGCCTTTTTAACGGTGTAGTATGTTCCACCTTTCTCACGGCCATCATAATAGGCAATGAGATATGAAGCATTCTCAACCATAAACTCGTCTCGGTCAAGGAAGCACCTCGGATAATAGCAGTCACTGAGCACAATTACCTTATCAGCCAGTTCAAGCAACCGTCTATAAACTCTTTTATCATAGATATTATATCTCTCTGCCTGGCCTTCAAATGGTATGGCTGCAGTCAGAGATATTCCGGGCAAATTACATTTCAGCGATTGTACCAACTGTGCTGCCATCAGGTCTATTCCCAAAGCAAATCCGGAAATGAAATTCCTGATGCCATGGTCATAGGCTTCGGATATTGCCGAAGTAAGGCGTTCCTGAATAAATTCCCTTTGGGAAAAGTCATAGAACCGATGTCCTGTAAAAGCAGCTGAGACTGTCCTGTCAAATTTCAAATCATTCATAATTGTCATTTTAGTACGTATTTATAGCTTGTTTTGGCAAGGAAGATGCCGTTGGTCACATGAGCTCCGGCCTGTTCTAATTGGGAGACATAGGCATTAAAGGATGCACCCGTTGTGACTACATCATCCCAAATGCAGACCTCCTTGTTCTTGAAGAAATCAGCATCAATCTCAATGTTGTTCTGCTCATTTATCCGTTTGGCACGCTCTTCCTTTTTTATCTTTGTTCCATGGACTGCAGTACGTTCACCGATGACACTCACATGAGAGAACCCGTCAATGGCTCCGGAAAACTTGCATACAAGCTCGGAAAAATGTCTGTTTCTCATTTCGTTACGTTCCGGACTACTTGCAGGGATGCACGAGAATACCACATTGCATATCTTACGGCCAAACTTCTTTACAAGGAACTTTGCCACGCATTTGGCCACCTCCAGGTGGTTGCGGCCATCCTTGTAGTCATAGACAATCTGACGGTCAAAAACTGCGTCCATTCCTATGTTCTTGATGCGTGAAGGAAAATATCGCAAGAAACTAATCAGTTCCTTGTCTTCCTGACCTTTGATGTAAACATTCACTGTGTTCATACTGCACTCTGATTTTGTTTCCCTTTTGTTAAGTCCTTTCGGACTGTGATCGGGAAGTTTTTTCTGTTTTACAAAGTGCAGACAAACCAATACAGCAAGTCTTCAGTGGACAATACTCTTTTCAAGGAAAAGGAAGATTGTTTACTAAGAACGACTTGCCAATTTGGTGATGGATGCAACAACTTTGCAGAAAAAAGTTCGCTGAATCACAAGTAGGAATGAAGACACAATGGTTAAAATACTAGTATATAGGAACTTTATAACTGAATACAATCATTATAACTGTCGGGTGGGAAATGTCCTGCACCGCCAACAGCAAGTACGGCATCAAGGAGCTCGAGGGTGTGTCGTAATACGCGATTCACCCTCTTTTCTTTATCAACGATAAGAGCGTTGTTAACTTTTTCAAGCAGCGATATTCTGAAGATAATCTCGATATTTTGTTCCCAATAGCTTAAATGAGTGGGTAATAAGGCCGTAAAGGTGTTTAATTGGCCAATTTATCCCCTCTTTATTCATCTTGGTACACATCTTTTTTATATTGAAGGCGATGGCCAGGAAGGAAAAGTCCATAAGGACCTTGTCCTTTCCAAAATGACGGAAGCGCTTGTAGTTCATGTTGAATTTTATCTGTCCAAATACAGCTTCCGGTTCTATACACCTTTGCCCTCTGTGTTTCAGTCCTTCTTCGGAACAGAGAAGTTCCCGGGCTTTCTGTTTGTATATCCTGAGTCGGTGATTCAGTTCTATCGTCCTGTTTCCTTTAGCTTTAAAACACAGACATCTTAACGGACACCCTTCGCATCTGACAGCCCTATACCTGGCATATTCGACTACATATCCGGATTCGGTTTTCGTATGCCTGGTACCTGCCCTCTGCATCTTTTGTCCCATTGGACAGACGCAGTAGTCCTGTTCTTCATTGTAGAAAAAGTTTTCGGCTTTAAAAGGATTCGGTTTAAATCTTGGCCGCTGCTCCATGTGGAAACAATTGTATTTGACGTATGCTTCCATCCCGTTTTCCGACATAAAGTGGTAATTCTCTTCTGATCCGTAACCGGAATCAGCAACCACCGTATGAGCCAAACGGCCGTATCTGTCGGCAAAGGACTTCAGAAAGGGAATCATCGTCAAGGTGTCAGTCGGATTCGGAAAAAGAGAATAATCGATAATGAATTGATTTTCCGTAGCAATCTGAAGATTATATCCTGGTTTTGTCTGACCGTTGTGCATGGCATCCTCCTTCATTCTCATAAAAGTGGCCTCTTTGTCTGTCTTGGAATAAGAGTTGCGGTCCTGAAGATTGTCCAGATGGTTATTGTATTCCTGAAGCTTATCTCTATGTGCTTCCAGTTCTTTCAGCTGCTTGCGTTTCTTTCCCAGCGCAGATTTCTGCTCTTTCGTGGATGGTTCTGAAGTCTGTTCAAGAGCAGTGCGTAATTCTCCCGCCATTTCTGTCAGCATGGAAGGAGTAAACTCAATTTCCTCGTTGTTTTCCGAAGCTTTTTCCTGAGCGATGACGTCATCTATTTGGCTTAACAAAACACTGATTTTCTTCATCAGTCGTTCACGGTTTCGCTCAACGCTCTTCCGCCATACAAAAGTATATTTGTTGGCCTTGGACTCAATCTTTGTTCCGTCAATATATTCCACATTCAGACTGATGAAACCTTTGGATGAAAGCAGAAGTACGGTTTGGGTAAACACTTCGTTGATCTCCTTCTTCACCCGATTACGGAAACGGTTGATAGTAATAAAGTCCGGTTTCTCATAACCGGCTAACCAAATGTAATGGATATCACGACGAAGGAGCTTTTCTATTTTCCGGCAGGAGTATATATTGTTCATATAGGCATACAAGATAACCTTTAGCATCATCTTGGGATGGTAAGGACTACGGCCGCATTCTTTGTATAACTTCCTGAAACCTTCAAGATTCAGGCTTTCAACCAAAGCGTCAACCATGCGTATAGGATCGTTTTCTGCAATATCTTCATCGATTCTTTGCGGAAATAGTACCGTTTGGTTGGGAGTGTAGGGACGAAAATGTATCTTTGCCATATGTATAAATCTTTAGGCTTAAAGATACAAAATCTTTAGGTAATAACAAAGCCCCAGCTTGTGAAAGTCGGGGCTTTGTGCTAAACAAAGAAGGTGTGCTTTTTGACACACCTTCATGCTCCTGACGTACCTTTGACAGAGGGGTGTTCTGGATATAGTCGATTCACTCGACCATGGACAGAATACTTCTATGGCAAACTGTTAGAGGATGCGGACATTGGTGTGGGCGAAGATTACAGAAATGAAAACTCTATGATTACAAAAACCAATGGAAGCGTCAGCTGATAAAGAAGTAAGAGTATAGCATTATAACTGTCGGGTGGGAAATGTCTCGCATCGCCAACAGCAAGTACGGCATCAAGGAGCTCTCCACTATCTTTGATAGCGGAATGCTCTTACCGTACCTTTGACAGAGGGGTGTTCTGGATATAGTCGATTCACTCGACCATGGACAGAATACCTCTATGGCAAACTGTTAGCGAATGCGGACATTGGTGTGGGCGAAGATTACAAGAAAAAGAAAACTCTAAGATTATAAAAGTCAAGGGAAGCGTCAGCTTATAAAGAAGTAAGAGCATAGCATTACAACTGTCGGGTGGGAAATGTCCTGCAACGCCAACAGCAAGTACGGCATGAGAGAGCTCTCCACTATCTTTGATAGCGGAATGCTCCTGCTGTACCTTTGACAGAGGGATGTTCTGGATATAGTCGATCCACTCGACCATGGACAGAATATCTCTATGGCAAACTGTTAGCGGATGCGGACATTGGTGTGGGCGAAGATTAAAGGAAAAAGAAAACTCTAAGATTATAAAGTTTAAGGCAAGCGTTAGCTGGTGGAGTGGTAAGAGCATAGCATTACAACTGTCGGGTGGGAAATGTCCTGCAACGCCAACAGCAAGTACGGCATTAAGGAGCTCTCCACTATCTTTGATAGCGGAATGCTCCTGCCGTACTTTTGACAGAGGGATGTTCTGGCTATAGTCGATCCACTCGACCATGGACAGAATATCTCTATGGCAAACTGTTTGCGAATGCGGACATTGGCGTGGGCGAAGAGTAAAAAAAGTTCTACAAATAACGTTACAGATTCAAACATATATCAGAACTGACTACGTCTTATAAACAGGAATTTTGGCTATGGAATAACAACCAACGACTTTTCAAGGAATATATTCACTACTTTCCAACCTGGAATGTAAGTATTAAAAGAGGTAATCAACCGTCAGCATACTCGATCTTCAAACAGTCCACATCGGGGCTTCCCGATATGGTCTGTTTGAATTATAACTATATCAGTCTATGTCATAACCTATCACACAATCATCATTGATAAGCAGATAATAATAACCGTTACCACAATTTCGGTATTCCTTGCTGAATCCGGCTATCATATCACCATTCTCTTTCGGTTCACACCAAAGTGTCCCGTCATAACCGCAAAAGTCAAACCTATAGCTTGAATACTTCTCTTTCTTTTTGAAGGCTTCCCTGAAGCATGCCATCACCATGTAGCCGCAATACTTCTCGATGGTGCTCAATCTGATACATTTTCCGTCAATACCTGTTCCTGTGGTTATATGGTTCTCGTAAAGGGATTTTGTCAAATCCGCACCTGCAATCCTGCGCAACCAATCATTTGTATGTGTGGCAAGTCTGGCAAGTTTCTGGTATTTGAGAATCATCTTCTTTTCTGCCTCTTCTTCATTTTCAGTGGTCGGATAATAGACTTTCTCAATGCTTGACCAGGCATTGAAAACATAACCTCGTTTGCGTTTACCTTTTGCAATAATGCCAATCACTCCCTCTCCGTCACTGCGGTTAATGAACAACTTTCTACGTTCTCCACTAATTCTGACATACAATGATGTGGGGTTCTTTTCGTTGCGAAGATACTCTTCTGCCGGATGAATCTTTTGTACTTCCATATCTATAAGTATTAAAATTAATCATTTCCCTTTTGTGAAATCATGACAATTTCAAAGGGCTTCAAATTTTCACGCTCCCGATACTGTGAGACATGGAAGATAAGACAAGTAAATGGCTGTAGATTTGTATGGAATACCCAAATCTCTGATTTGCGGAAGGTTGCCATACCAATCTGAGACACATTAGAGAATCGGTACTTGGCGTTCGGACATTCACAGTAATTTTGCGGTGAAAATCTGACAAGCCGTGAATTGTCAGCATACAAAAAGCTTATGAAATATGCTTTAATCAATTACAAGAAGGCGAATTTAGATTCAACTATAAAGGGTTTATTTCATTTGTCTATCAATGATTTAGAGAATTATCTTTCATTCATCCAATGTCCACATGTATTCATGTCCACACGTTTACATGTATACACCTATACAAGTGAAGGTGTGTCAAAAAGCACACCTTCTTTGTTTAGCACAAAGCCCCGACTTTCACAAGCTGGGGCTTTGTTATTACCTAAAGATTTTGTATCTTTAAGCCTAAAGATTTATACATATGGCAAAGATACATTTTCGTCCCTACACTCCCAACCAAACGGTACTATTTCCGCAAAGAATCGATGAAGATATTGCAGAAAACGATCCTATACGCATGGTTGACGCTTTGGTTGAAAGCCTGAATCTTGAAGGTTTCAGGAAGTTATACAAAGAATGCGGCCGTAGTCCTTACCATCCCAAGATGATGCTAAAGGTTATCTTGTATGCCTATATGAACAATATATACTCCTGCCGGAAAATAGAAAAGCTCCTTCGTCGTGATATCCATTACATTTGGTTAGCCGGTTATGAGAAACCGGACTTTATTACTATCAACCGTTTCCGTAATCGGGTGAAGAAGGAGATCAACGAAGTGTTTACCCAAACCGTACTTCTGCTTTCATCCAAAGGTTTCATCAGTCTGAATGTGGAATATATTGACGGAACAAAGATTGAGTCCAAGGCCAACAAATATACTTTTGTATGGCGGAAGAGCGTTGAGCGAAACCGTGAACGACTGATGAAGAAAATCAGTGTTTTGTTAAGCCAAATAGATGACGTCATCGCTCAGGAAAAAGCTTCGGAAAACAACGAGGAAATTGAGTTTACTCCTTCCATGCTGACAGAAATGGCGGGAGAATTACGCACTGCTCTTGAACAGACTTCAGAACCATCCACGAAAGAGCAGAAATCTGCGCTGGGAAAGAAACGCAAGCAGCTGAAAGAACTGGAAGCACATAGAGATAAGCTTCAGGAATACAATAACCATCTGGACAATCTTCAGGACCGCAACTCTTATTCCAAGACAGACAAAGAGGCCACTTTTATGAGAATGAAGGAGGATGCCATGCACAACGGTCAGACAAAACCAGGATATAATCTTCAGATTGCTACGGAAAATCAATTCATTATCGATTATTCTCTTTTTCCGAATCCGACTGACACCTTGACGATGATTCCCTTTCTGAAGTCCTTTGACGACAGATACGGCCGTTTGGCTCATACGGTGGTTGCTGATTCCGGTTACGGATCAGAAGAGAATTACCACTTTATGTCGGAAAACGGGATGGAAGCATACGTCAAATACAATTGTTTCCACATGGAGCAGCGGCCAAGATTTAAACCGAATCCTTTTAAAGCCGAAAACTTTTTCTACAATGAAGAACAGGACTACTGCGTCTGTCCAATGGGACAAAAGATGCAGAGGGCAGGTACCAGGCATACGAAAACCGAATCCGGATATGTAGTCGAATATGCCAGGTATAGGGCTGTCAGATGCGAAGGGTGTCCGTTAAGATGTCTGTGTTTTAAAGCTAAAGGAAACAGGACGATAGAACTGAATCACCGACTCAGGATATACAAACAGAAAGCCCGGGAACTTCTCTGTTCCGAAGAAGGACTGAAACACAGAGGGCAAAGGTGTATAGAACCGGAAGCTGTATTTGGACAGATAAAATTCAACATGAACTACAAGCGCTTCCGTCATTTTGGAAAGGACAAGGTCCTTATGGACTTTTCCTTCCTGGCCATCGCCTTCAATATAAAAAAGATGTGTACCAAGATGAATAAAGAGGGGATAAATTGGCCAATTAAACACCTTTACGGCCTTATTACCACTCATTTAAGCTATTGGGAACAAAATATCGAGATTATCTTCAGAATATCGCTGCTTGAAAAAGTTAACAACGCTCTTATCGTTGATAAAGAAAAGAGGGTGAATCGCGTATTACGACACACCCTCATATGAATACATGTATACAAAAAGCCACCACCAAATCATAAGACTTGATGATGGCTCAAAGCTATATAAGACAATATCAATTGACGTAGGCGTAATTTACGTTGAAATAGGTGTCAGAAACCTTTGCAGTCGTAATGACCATTGACCTGTCTGAGTTCGTGAAACAGTATTCAAGTGTTGCCTCGTTCGCCGGAACAATCAGAGAATAATGTTCCTTCAAATAGTCGATAACCAGACGGCTATTAGCTATCAGCTCTGTATCTATTACCGAATACAATTCCCCATTTGAAGCATAAAAGCTATATAGGATACCCTCATTACCGTTGCCGGTTTTGTAAGTGAGTTGAATAGAACCAGCTATTGTTGCCTCCGATACAAGACCATATCGCTTCATTGAAAACTCCATATAGTTCTTGACCTCGTCTATGGTTGAACTTTCAACATGATAAGGCTCCGTCCATACTTTCAACTCCGGCTGAAGCTCTTCAACATCATCCAAAATGTTGTCTTTGCCACAAGAAGTTAATACCAATGGTACTGCCATTAGGAATACTACAATGGCAAATGAGAAGTATTTATTCATATTCATAATATTTTGATTGTTATTGACTTGAATATATCTGTGTATTCACGTGTACGTGTAAACATGTATATATTGCTACACGTACACATACCTATACGTACACATGGCTACGTGTATACACGTTTACATTACATCATTGATGCTTTTGGACTTGACTTTCCGAGCCTTGCCATGCTTCGCCTCGTATGCCTCGATGCCCTGTTTCATCACATACTCCATAAAGGCACGTATAGTGAAACCCTCCTTGTAAGCTATTGCCTGTACCTTATCTACAAGTTCCCTGGAGCAGATAAAGGAGAAATGCCGCCAGGAATTGTCCAGTTGCTCTTTACGTTCTGCCTTGACTGACCGTTTTTCCTGTTTCGGAATTGGCTTGGTCTCGGGTGTTTGTTCTACTGTTTTATTGTCAGGGCTGATAGCAGCACTGCCCAAAATATTGCCAAGCAGAATGTCCATATTGTTTTTTGTCATAGTTGTTATTGGTTACGTGAAAGAATTTCCTCCGTAAGTGCAAGATAATCCTTTGCACCGTTGGAATTTAAATCATACTCGAATATACTTTTGCCACTACCGGCTGATTCAGCCAAGGCGATATTCTCACGGATGCGGGTATTCATGGTGATACTTTCGTAACGCTCCTTTACAGCCTGTTCCACTACCTTGTTCAGTTTACGATGATTGAATCTGGCGATGAACACACCGCCCAGGCGAAGCGACGGTTTGACACGTTGCAAGGTGGTGACAAATGCGTCAAGCATCCTCATGCCTTTCAAAGGAAGCAGCTCCGGTGTCATCGGTACGATGATCTCATCAGCCGCGATAAAGGCATTGGTAGTGACAATACCAAGAGAAGGCGGACAGTCAATCAGGATATAGTCATAGTCTTTCCTGAGCGGTTCAAGCAGACGGCTGAGCAGTTGCTCTCTTGCCAACAGATTGGTCAGAGCTATTTCCGCACTTGCCATTTCAAGGGAAGAAGGGACAAGGTCAAGATTCTCCCGGATATGTTTTACAGGCAAAGGAACACCGTTTACCAATGAATCAAAAATGCTCGTCTCAATTTCATCCTCATTAGGTATGAAATACAGTGTCAGGTTTGCCTGTCCGTCAAGGTCTATAAGCAGGACTTTCTTGCCTTTCATTGCCATACAAGCCCCGATAGAGGCGGTTGAAGTTGTCTTTGATACGCCACCTTTATGGTTGGCGAAAGTGATGATTTTCTGTGCCATACTATTTGTTTTTATGTTTATATGTTTCAATGTGTTCTTGTATTCCTGTTTACACGTGTACTTGTCCACATGTATCAATGTATACAAAGGTAAATGTATGATATACAAACACCTACCAATGTCTCCTAACAGTTGAAAACAGTCAGGGAAAGTATCAGGGTCATAATAATATGACTTCATCTTTGCTCACTAATCGTTGTGCTCCGCTGATTAACCGTACAAGAAGTTGTTCGTTATACACTGCCACAATTATTCCATGGCTACAGCCCCTGCATGGGGTTATAAGTTCGCAAGATGCTCCAATCAGTTCTGCGCTGTACCTGTCCATATTATCTTGTTTTTATGCAAGGACACGAGACTTGCCTCATGTCCTTGCGGGTATGTTATTCGAATGTAAAAGGGTGGATGTAGAAATAGGTCTCTTCGCTTTCGCATTCATAGCTATTGATAAAATCCACCATTTCTTTTTCACTGCGGTCTCCCTGTCCAATACCGGTCTTTGATGTCCATTCAGCTATGGCATCCTCAATGGTGTCAAAAACATCCTCACATGCATCCTCGAAAGGTTCGCCGTATGAACTCACACAACATTCTTCGGGAAAGAAATCCCCCTCGTCATGGGTATAGAACAAATCACATCCACTTTCGCAACATCTGTATGAAATACTCAGTTCATCATTCAATATCCGGTTTATTTCAAAGAAGAGTTCGTTACAGGCATCCCATGCGGTTTCTGTCTCAAATGAAAGAAGGAAATAATCATTCTCTTCGTCTTCTTCATATTCAGCCCAATAGATATGTCCTCTAACACTGATTTGCTTTTTCTCATAGTCAATGCCGTAATGCTCGGCAAGCTTGAACAGCCTTATATCCTTACTATCCACTTCCATGTCCTGAAAGGTAGTCCACAGGTTATTTACTGCTTCACGTGTCCCAGTGACCTTATAGGTCGTTGTTGCTAAATTTGCCATATCATTGAATTTTAAAAGATTACCACTCCGTATAATAACTCTGGTCGTTGTTCTCGCATTCCTCAGCCCATTCTTCATCGGTGAAGTCACTGTGCAGACATTCATCACTGCAATAGTAGGCTACTCCCATGTCAGCACAATACCCGGCACGCATCAGTCTGCCACACTCTGAACATCTTCTGCAAGCCCTGTCTGTGTCCCACCAGAAGTCAGTGAAAGACTCGGCTATGACATCCTCACTGGTGTTCTCGTCCCACTTGTCAAGGTAGAACTCTGCAAACTTGTTCAACTCCGGCTCTGTGTAGAGCATCTTTTCAGTACCGCCAACAGCCTTGGTCAGTCGGCTCAGGATTGATTGGATTGTCGTCATAATATCATCTGTTTTTTTTCTTCCCTCTCGTAGATCAACTACTTCGGGAACACATATAAATTTTGTTGCACCAAGAAGGTGTCGGGGCTGTCTCTGCAAGGTTTTGCTCCAAAATACTACCCGCAGGTGTGGAGATTTTGCGGCAAAGCGAAGCCCTGACCTTGCTGATGACAAGACCGGACAATTACCTTCGCAACGGAATTTATGCCAGTTCCCCGAAGTCGGTGTATAAGGAACGAATCTCGGCAAAGAGAAGTATAAGCATAAAAAAAGCGACCCGAAGGCCGCTCTATTGGAGAGAAGAAAGGATTTACTTGCCCTTCTTGGAGTTCTTCTCCTGAGCTGCTGGAGTTTCCTCCTTTTCAACAGCTTCATAGAACCTGGTGGCTACAAATGCCACTCTGTTGCGCTTGACACCGTCGGCATCCTGCCACTCCTCCGGCTTGAAATAGCCTTCAACCGTGAGGAGTGCTCCTTTGACAAGGCGGTCAAAGGATGTAGTATTCTCATTCTTGCGCCATGTCTCGACGTTTATGAAAGCGGAAGTGCGGGTTGTTTCCTCGCCTGATTTCTCAGTGCGGCTGATTGCCAAAGGGAAACGTGCAACGCTTGCGGTTGAGAACTGATGGATGCTTGCATCCTTACCTACAAAACCAGAAACTACGAAAGAATTTTCCATTTTCTTCATAACATTGAAATTTTAGAAGTGAAACATTTATTTTTTACGTTGCCATCAAAGTTGGCAAGGATAGCAATCAGGCAAGTAATTACCGAATTATTTCACCGTCAGGCAGGAAAAGTTTTCCGAAAAGCTGCAGCTGGAAAAGTTTTTGAAAAAATTCAGGGAATAAGGTTCTGGTACTTGCAGTATGCGGCTTGCACTAACTTCGCAACAGGAAAAAGTAAGTGTCACGGCTTCGTCCAAAATGAGATGTGAAGGGAATGGCCTGATATTCTTGTGTCTGGTCATGGTAAAGAATGCTGTTCTCATAGTCAGACTCGACAGGTTTCACAGATCCATGGCAAGCAATCCGGACATAGTGAAAGCGATAACTCCCAAACTTCACCATGAACCCGGCATAGCATAGCAAGAGAAATACGAAACTCCGCACTCTGCATAAAAAGGTCTGAACACGGAAGCTATTCAAGAGGATGGAAGCCAGAGGTGAAGCACAACAAGGCTGATGCCACTCATGTGAGTGATGAAAAGGTGCAAAATCAGCAAGGAGAAAAAGAAAGGCAATGCCTATCAGTCAAAGAGCGGACTTCTGTCCTACTCTGGCTTACTGCAAGTTTAAAGTTTAGATTTACCCATGTATATATACATGTATTTTAAACTTTGGTTACAAACCTGAACAGGTTTATAAAAAGACTGACGAACAATTCATTGCGAATAGAAATATCATATGAGAAAGAAAATGGGAACTACATTTTCTCCTTACTGAAGCACCGACAGACAATGCACAACCATGTAAATATTCTCATAAAGTAGTTAACAGCCCGGATAAAAGAATTTGATAATATAAAGTCGGCAATAAATCGGTTTTATTGCCGACTTTATATTATCCTAGCAGAACAATGGAATCATTTTACAAAGAGTAAACGTAAATGGTAAGACAATGTTTTATGGTGTGATTTCAGATTGTTGATCGAGAAATATTTACCTCTTCATATTAGGAAACAGTCAAGCAGATAGGTGTAGTTTCGTTAATAAGAGATTCTACTTAATTTCTTAGTCATTTGCGGGATACTTTTAATACTATGCTTTTACAACACAAGAAAAATACCTCATATATTCCATAATATGATGAATTCATAATGGTGTTACTTAATATAGAAAAACACACTAAAGAATGATTAATTGCTCAGAACTTATATATAAAGTCGGCAATAAAGTTGGTTTGTTGCCGACTTTATATTATATTTGCACTGCAATGAGTATTGACGAGAAATATAGTATTAAACAGAGCATATTGAATTATGCTCGTACTTACGGACGGATTGAAGTGCCTCAATTAGTATCAGTATTGGGGATAAAGACCAATACCGCCCGCCAGTATCTCTGTACCTTAACCAAAGAGAACAAGATAGCCCGTACAGGAAATGGTGAATACATGCTTACAGATAAACAGGTGTTCTCATTTGCTCCAACAGAAACACTGAGAAAACTATATGTCGGATTGAAAGAGAAATTGCCATTCACCGATTTCTGCATCTACGATGGCAGCATCTTCACCACACTACAACATCACGTCTCTGTGAACCATGCTATTTATGTCGAGACCAACCGGGATGCTGTAGATTCTGTTTTTTCTCTGTTGAAGGATTCAGACATGCCCGTTTATAAGCAACCGACAGCAAAGTTCATGTACGACTACGTAAACATGCATGAACCATGCATCATTGTAAAGATATTTGTCACTGAATCTCCAGTAAATAAGGTTGATGGGATGGTTACTCCTACCATCGAAAAGCTACTCGTAGATATACAGAAAGACGAAGACTTTGATTATATGCAGGGCACGGAAATCACTTATATGTATCAGACCGCCTTTGATTTGTACACAGTCAATACTCCCAAAATGCTCCGATATGCAAAACGTAGAGGAGCATACGATAGTACTTATTCATTAATAGAACAATCACAAAAATATGATAAATAAAGAATGCTTTACAGCAAGATGGATTGAAGAAAAATCCAAGGAGCTAAACTATCCGGACAAAAATATCATTGAAAAGGTCATCCATGCCTTTTCATTGCTGGACATGTTGGCGGCTTCAGGTTGCCCATTTCATTTCAAAGGTGGAAGCAGTCTGATGCTTCTTTTAAAAGAACAAAGACACAGGCTGTCTATAGATATTGATATAATATGTCCTCCAGGTACTGAAATAGAAGAGTATCTGCAATCATACAAAGACTATGGCTTTATTGACTATAAGCCGATAGAAAGAATTCAGCGTGGAACAGACATACCAAAATCGCATTCCAAATTCTTTTATCAAGTGGCTTTCCTTGATGGCATAGACCGAAAAGAAACCATCCTACTGGACGTTCTAAATGAAGACTGTCACTACAACGAAGTCGTGACTTTACCTGTAGAAAGCCGTTTTATAAAGACAGAAGGTGAACTGAATTATGTAAAAGTACCATCCATTGGAGATATTCTCGGAGACAAGCTTACGGCGTATGCACCCAATACAACAGGTATTCCATATATCAAAAATGGTAAGGATGCCAGCATGGAGATCATCAAACAGCTATATGATATAGCCAGACTGTTCGAGAAGACAGAGGTCCTTGAAACAACGACAAAATCGTTTGTACAAATTGCAGAAGTTGAACTCTCATACAGGCATTTGCCAAACAATCCAAAACTCATTTTCGATGATATCAGACAGACTTCGCTGTGTCTGGCAACAAGGGGAAGTGAAGGAAACGGACAATTTGATGCACTACAACGTGGTATACAAAGGATCAAATCCTTCATGTTCAATGGCGGTTATTTCATTGACGATGCGATTAGAGACGCAGCACGCGCAGCCTATATCGCCACAATGATAGAGACGGGCAACACAATAATAGAAAAATACGACGGTAATCCTGCCACCATAGGCTCCCTGGATATAGCACCCACACTTCCTTCGCGACTGAATAAGCTGAAAAGGACTTCTCCTGAAGCCTATTACTATTGGGCAAAGACCAGCCATCTATTACAACAGTTGTAACTATAAACAGAAATACAATTTCAGCAAGGAGAAAAAGACCAATATAGCCCTCCATCAACCAGAACAGCATTCTGACTGATGGAGGGCTTTCTACAAGTTTAAAGTTTAGATTTACCCATGTATATATACATGTATCTTAAACTAAACTTACTTGACTGATTCAGCCATACAACAGGATAAGCCATTGAGTTTACAAGTTTAATAGAACTCATATATGTATATATGAATTGATAAACTTATTTATAAACTTCATCCCTAAGCAGAAAGTAAGTTCTTTATTCCTTTGCTGAAAAATCATGTAGCATAAATTTCTACCATATGCAGGATCAACATAACGTACATCTTTCTGAGAATCTGAAAACCTGTATATATGTGAATACCTTTTTCTCCTTGCTGAAATAATTGGCGACTAAATAAACACAGATGAGATATTGAGAAATATTTTCGATACATATTATGCGAAATAATTGATAATTACCTAATTTTGCAAAATATAGATGCATATTAGAGATAAATTCATTCGCATCTGTGTTATTAAATATTAAACTCTAATAAAATCACATCTAAATCAGGAAAGTGATGAAAAAATTGAAACTTATAAGAAAATCAGAACCGTTCATATTTCCAAATGGATAGAAACGTAAAATTTAATGGCTCAAATATGATTCAATTAGCTGTATCAAATTGAGCATCAGACTGTTTATATAACTGTGTGGGTAAGTAGCTGAATAAAGAAGATTCAACCAGCGATTACGCACTCAGATTGTAGGTCTACAATATAAAATACTGATAATCAATTATATAAGTTATTTTAGCTAGTAAGTGGAAGTAATGGCTCAAATACGAGCCAAATAGCCATTAATTATCTGACAATCAACTATATAACAAATGTGTATTGGTAAGTAACTTGTGAAAACAAAAGAAAGCAACATTTATATAGTACATAATAAGCTGATTTACAACTACTTAAACTCCTATTTCCAACAATAAAATCATGGCTCAAATACCATTCCAATACAACCCAACTAACTGACATACAGATTACTAACATCTTTGTATCGGGAAGTAACCGTTCGGCCTTATATTGGAAGAAAACTTTATTTTGGGGTAACAATAAAAACCTGACTTATTTCAAACCAGAGAATAGCGATCGTTTCGAACAATCCAAACGTGTACTGATAACCGGACTGGAAGTCAATAACCAACTAATAAGAATCGACCAAGTTGTCAATGGACAACATATCCTGCCATACGACATCACCTATTTATCAAATATCCGTCTCAATTATAAGAACCGGGACTTCTCCCTTACCTTCAGTAACCTTTCCTATTCTGACGAACGGGAAACATACGCCTATCGACTGTATCCCTACCAACAAGAATGGATCTATACCACAGGAGAAGAAAAGGTGTCCTATACTAACCTGAAACACGGTAACTACACCTTTGAAATCAAAAACTTACATCCGGACAACACAGCGGACCAAACAACTGCCCTGCATATCACCATTGAACCTCACTGGAGTAGCAGTGCCTGGTTTCGTCTCTGTATCTTCATAGCAATAGCACTATGCATACTATTCGTCTTCAGACGAATCCGATTGAGGGCAAAACGGATGGAACACGAAATGCAACTGGAGCACGAAGTATTTACTGCCAAAGTAGAACGTGACAAAGAAAAACAACTGCGCATGGAACGCGAACGGTTCTTCACAGAAATTGCCCATGAACTACGGACACCACTTACCTTAATTCTGGCCCCACTGCAAGAACTACAGCATATCGAAGGACTATCCCCAAAAATACAAAGACAATTGAAAACGGCCTTTGACAATAGTAAGTCGTTACATGCCCTTATGGACCAACTGCTTTTCGTACAAAAAGTAGAAGCCGACATGGTAAAGCTCAAAGTAACAAAAACAGACATCAATCAACTAGTGGACAACCTATGCGAACCATTTAAGTCAATGGCTGAAAAAGGACACTATCAATTTCATATCCATCTTCTGCCCGAACCACTTATGTTATGGATCGATGCAGAAAAAATGGCATCCGCATTACGTAATCTGCTTTCCAATGCCTTTAAATATACCTTACCAGAAGGAACTGTAGAACTGGTTATAGGAAGAACTGTTATAGACGGACATCCTTTCTGCAACGTCACCATCAGCGATACAGGAGCAGGCATACCTCAAGAAGTAAAAGAACACTTATTCGAACCTTTTACGACAGGAGTAAATACCCCCATACACTCTACACAAACTGGAATCGGTATGCGTATTGTGAAAAACATTGTCGATTTACACCACGGATATATCCGAACTGCCGATCGTCCTGGCCACGGCACCATCATCAGCCTTTACATCCCCGAAGGAAACACTCACTTCGACACAACCAACGAGAAAGTAAGCCTCTATAAACCGGCTAAACAACCACAACCTGCCACCACAGGTAGCATATCGGATACAGCCGACCACAATCACGAAACAGGAAAAAGGCTGCTTATCATCGAAGACAATGCTGATATCCGCCAATACATCGGCAGTCTGTTCGAAGGAGAGTTTGCCATTGAAGAAGCAGGCAACGGTGAAGAAGGCATCCGCGCTGCCCACGAACAAACACCAGACCTCATTATCTGCGATATCATGATGCCTGTCAAAGACGGTTTGGATTGCTGTCGCGAACTAAAAGAATCACCACAAACCGCCTCTATCCCCATCTTGATGCTCACCGCCAAGTCTGAGGACTCGGACGTAATACAAGCATTGGGCATCGGAGCAGATGACTATATGATGAAGCCCTTCAATCCAGAGATGCTGAAGTCAAGAGTACGCAACTTGATACGCCAACGTGAAAGGCTAAAACGGTTGTACGCAGGTACTCTGAGACTGAAAACAGAAGAAAAAAAAGATGAAAAAGAAGAAGCAGAAGACTACTTTATCCAGCAGGTAATACAGATAATAGAAGCCAACCTAGCAGACGAGAACTTCAACGTGAAAATGCTGGCTGACCAGCTTCACATGAGTCAACCGACCCTCTATCGAAAAATCAAGCAACGGAGCGAACTGGCGGCCATCGACATGATCCGTAGTGTACGAATGAGCAAAGCGGCTTCGCTCATCTTGGAGAACCGATATAGCATGCAGGAGATAGCTGAGATGGTGGGCTATAATGACACACGCACTTTACGAAAACATTTTGCAGCACAATTCGGCGTATCTCCCTCCAAATACAGCGAACAGAATGCCGAAGAATAAGGAGGGAGTCAGCCGGATCAGCCAATGTAATTGCTATAACGTTGGAAGAAACGACGGAAGGCATTCCATCGCATCAGCCCCTGCTCAAAGACAAAGATACCCAGCAGAGCACAACCGATGCCCAGCGATACGTCGATGATGTAATGATGACCCGAATAGACAGCTGTCCACCAAATACCGACCATAATGAAGGCAAAGAGAGCAATGAGCCAACGACGGCAACGAGCCATGACGGCATAGGCTAGGGCCACAACCATGTAAGCAGCATGGAGCGAAGGAACGGCTGCGAAAACATTGGCATTACGTCCATAGATACCTTCGAAAACGGTAATACCCAAAAGTTCGTCAAATCGGCCAAGGCCAGCGACATTGCCTGGCGTGGAAAGTACTGGTTCAAAACCATAGTTCATGGCATACCAGGGCGGAGCAGCCGGGTGAATATAGTATCCGACAAAACCTATCAGATTGACCAGCAGGAAAACCATTGAGAAACGCAAGTACATGCTGCGCTGCCCCTTGAAATAGAGCCACAGGCCGAAAGCAATAGGGACGGGCACCCAACAGAGATAGAAAATGCCGGCCATAAAATCAGCCACACTACAATGGTGTTGAGCAAAGAACTCACAAGGAATCAGCGTCTGTCCACCCACTGTAATGCCAAAGAGGCTTTTCTCAGCCTCATAAAGTCCCTGCACATCGATGGGGTTTACCTCGTAGTTGGGCCATACTCGCATCCAGTCGTAGGAAACGCCAAACACAATGAAAGGAAGCAAAGCTACCGCCAGCTTGCGGGTATAGCTTCCTGAAAAGAACAGCAACAGAAAAAGCCCCACCATCAGGAAATGTTCAGGACGGATGCCCACAAACATCCCTGTCAACAATAAGAAAAGGGAGGTTATCACAAGAACCGACAAGGTTTCCCTTGCCGGAGGCAGAATTAATGACTTCATCCGATTACTTCTTCAAAAGTTTGCGACAATGGTTGATGCGGACAAATGCCGTCCAGTTGGCCAACACGGCAATAATGGCCAGTGGAGCAATCAGGATGTACACGCTATCGAAAGCGGTGCAATCTTGGAAAACGCCACAGAAGATGGCACCCAAAGCTGTCAGCACCACACGCTCAGGACGTTGCATCAGCCCCACCTTACACTCCAAGTCCAAGCCTTCGGCACGGGCACGTACATAGCTCACCATGAGCGAACCGATGATGGCCACCCCCGTAATGATGCTTCCCCAGAAATAGCCCTGAAGGAGTAGGAAGTAGAGGATGCCGAAAAGGGTGAATAGCTCGCTATAACGGTCGAGCACAGAGTCGTAGAGCGCGCCGAACGTGGAAGACATATTTCCCACACGTGCCACACGCCCGTCCATCATGTCGAACAACCCGGCAAACAATACGATACCACCTGCCCATCCAGCACAGGTCAACGCCTTATCACCACCGGCAAAACTTGCATACACAAATACGACAGCTGCCACGATATTCAACACCAGCCCCGTAGTAGTAATGAAATTGGGGGTAATTCCCACCTTAATCATGCCATGCACAACAGGATTGATAATCTTGTAAATCAACTGTTGCAAATAGTCTCTATAGTTCATATACAGAATAAATAATTAATAATATCCCAAGCATTGCGACGTTCACTTCCCTTTCCGGAAGATACGCCTGAAGTTAAGGTTGCGGTAAACAAATGTCCGCTGCATGCTGTAGTTCCAAAAGAAAGCTACGGTTACAGCAACAAGCATCTTCGACACAATGAACATGTTGTCCGCATAATAAGCAGGCAGTCGCTCCATCCAGCCCATTCCTGTGACCCACTCGGTCAGAGCAAAGGTTCCCCAGGTGTTGAGCATGATGCTCATTCCCCAGACAAACAGGTATTTCACGGCCACGTGGACTTTCTTGCATCCGTCGGCATGAAACACCCAGCCATAATTGATGACGCAGTTCGTGACACCTCCCACCACAGAGCCGATGAAAGTGGCATACAGGTAGAAAAGGCTTCCAAACTTTACCAGCGAGATGGTCACCAAGAAATCGACGACACTTGCCAGCCAAGCCGACAACTGCGCCTTGCAGAACATCCACACTTCTCTGCGCCGATGCCTGCGTCCTCCTCCGTCTACCATCAACCGATTATCCATCTGGCCACAATCAATACGATAAAACCATAGACGCCCGAAAGGATGTCGTCCATCATCACTCCCCACCCTCCTGGCAGCTTCTCCATCCTGCGGATGCCCAAAGGCTTGAGGATATCAAAAAAGCGGAAGAGCATAAAGGCAGCCAAGCCATACCACACGTGCCCGGCAGGAGCGGCCAGCAGGCTGATCCATACGCCCACCATCTCATCGACCACCACCCGCGAAGGGTCTTCGCCCCAAGCAGGTTCCAGGCGGTCGGCTGCCCAAACGCCGGCCAAGGTAAAGACCAGTATCAAGGCCACCGTAAACCACAACAACGCCACTCCTGACAGAAGGAACGACAGAAGGTACCACACCAAAGCAGCCAGTAACGCACCGGCCGTGCCAGGCGCCACGGGCGAAAAGCCTGAGCCGAACCCCGTGCCTATCAGCATCGGAAGGAAAGGAGGTCTGTCCATAGTCTTATCTTCGATTCGTTTCACACAAGAGAGGATGTACTCCTTTGAATTGCCTGTAATCTTCGGCGTACACCCTCTCTCCCTTTTATTATGTTATACAATCATTCTTTACATTGATCCATCTTTTAGTCAAGATAGTCAGGTTCTTTCTCGCCCACCATGCCACGAATGGTCTGCTTCACCATGCGCCATTGCTGGAAGAGGTCGTGCACAGGCTGGTGTTCGAAGTCGTGCATCGGACTCTTGCAGAAGAACGAAAGCCACGTCTGGATGCCACACATGCCTGCACGCAGAGCCAGGTCACTGAAGAGCACCAGGTCGAGCGCGATAGGTGCGGCCAAAATGGAATCGCGGCACAAGAAGTTGACCTTGATTTCCATCGGATAACCCATCCAGCCAAAGATGTCGATGTTGTCCCAAGCCTCCTTGTTATCCTTGCGGGGCGGATAGTAATTGATACGCACCTTGTGATAGACATTGCCATAGAGGTCGGGGAACTTCTCAGGCTCGAAGATGTTGTCGATAACCGACAACTTGCTCACCTCCTTCGTCTTGAAGTTCTCGGGCTGGTCGAGCACCTCGCCATCGCGGTTGCCCAAAATGTTGGTAGAGAACCATCCGCTCACACCCAGCATACGCGTCTTGAACATCGGCGCCAGCACGGTCTTCATCAGCGTCTGTCCGCTCTTGAAGTCCTTGCCTGCGATGGGCACATTCATCTTCTTGGAGAACTCCCACATGGCAGGTGTGTCCACGCAGAGGTTGGGAGCACCCATCACGAAAGGAGCACCCTCGGCAATGGCCGCATAAGCATAGCACATGCTAGGCGAGATCACTTCCGTATTGTTCTCCTTCATAGCCTTCTCCAGCGCCTCCAGCGACATGTGTTCGTCAGAGAGGGGCACGAAGATTTCCGTACTTGCCGCCCACAATACCACGATGCGCTCGCAACCATTGACGGCCTTGAACTCGCGGATGTCCTGACGGAGCTGCTCCACCATGTCCCAGCGAGTGGCTGCCGACTTGATGTGCGTACCGTTCAGGCGTTTAGCAAAGTTATGGTCGAAAGCAGCCGTCATCGGACGGATAGCCTTCAGTTCGTCTTTTACCAAATTCAAGTCTTTTTCCTTCAACACTTCGGCGTACATGGCTGCCTCGTAAGCATCGTCGGCAAAGATGTCCCAACCGCCGAAAACAATGTCATTCAGATCGGTCAGAGGCACGATATCTTTAATCAGATGCTCCTTGCCGTCCTTCATTTTCATTGTGGCCATCTGGGTTATCGAACCGATCGCCTTTGCCAGTCCCTTACGGGCTGCCAATACACCTGTAATCATAGTGGTGGCCACAGCGCCTCCCACTCCAACAACCAGTACGCCAAGACGTCCTGTTGCTGGTTTAATCATTTCTCTCATGCCATTATTTTATTTAGAGTTTAAAAAATTGCTCAAAGTTAGGAGATTTTACTGATTTATAACTATCCAAAATCTCTCTTTTAATGTTCTATTAGCAAGATTTAAGCAAAAAACTGACATAAAGTAAGCTTTTTCGTGTTCTCAAGAAGCTTTTTTCGGTTCATACCTCCTCCATAATCAATCCATAGGAAAGCAATGCTTTAACCAAAGGAAAACGGTGCTTTAACCTGACGAAAGCAATGCTTTACCGATCCCATCAAAATGACTTTCAAGACCCGTTATCGTTTTTGTTCTTCTTTGGAAGAGACCGGCTGCTTCGGCTCAATGCGAGTAGAGTCGGCATACATGCGGAGAACCTCCAATGTACGCGCCCGCCGCTTGCGGGCACGAATGTTCCAAGCCCCCTTGTCGGGCATCAGGCTATAGCCCGAAGGACGGCTGATGGCCTGCCAGCCGAGGACTGACTGATTGGCCATACGCCCCATCACGACATAGCGAAGGCCGGTAGCTTCTATCTGCTCGACCGTCTCGCGAGGGCCGGCATCGAGTGGCGATTTGGCCCAATTGGAGTAAATGGTTCTCGTCTTCAGTTCGTAGAAGGGATCGTTGCGCCAGGTATTCTTGTCGACTTTTATCTTGCGTTGCCTCACAGGGTCCCAGTTGTAGGGCGTGTTGGCTGTATAGGGGAAGAGGGTCAACTTCACCTTGCGTGGACGGATGCCCTGCACGGCAGGCAAGGTTTCGTCCACCTCGAGCCAGGGCTTCGACTCGACGGTCTTAGGACTTCCCCAAGGGGTTTCGTCCACCTCCTTCAGGATGTCCAGATTGAGGATGATCTCCCCGTCGGATTGGAGCAGCTGCTGGAGGCGAAGAGAGTCGGCTTTCGTCCAGTCTTGCGCATAGAGGGGGAGAGCTGCCAGCCAAAGCAGCCCATATAGGTACCAAAAACGTTTCACAATGCAATCGGATAGTTAGTACGTAAATGAGTTTACCACCACATGTAGCCACTACCGCAGAGGGGCTCGTCGTAGCAGGGATCTACCGTCCACATGGTACGCGGATACTTGCGGCTCTCCCACCAGCGACGATATCGGGCGGCGGCGTCGAGCACTTCTTCGTCGGAGAGGAAGTAGATGCCTTCGTAGTTGTCCGCATCGATATGCACCATCTTGCACCCCATCGAGGCGTTATGCCCCAGGCGGATGGTTTCTACCGTCCAAAGGATGCATTCGCCCAACCGAAGCCTGCCAGCTGCTGAATAAGAAGCCGTGGCCAAAGGGAAGGAAGGGATGAGCGTCAGGTCGTCGGCATACTTCAGGAGGCGACCGATGTCCTCGCGTGTAAATTTGGGCACCTTGCCCAAGGCATCATCTCCATCGGGGTGGTATTTGCCCGACCGAAGCTGGTCGACAAAAAGGTCGACATCGGGATTTTCAGCATCGAAAGTTTCAGCATGGCACGCAGTGAATGTCAGTGCCAACGTCAACAGGCAGCCTGCAAGGAGGCTGTATAACAGGGATTTTAAAGTGGTAGTCATAGTCGTTGAGCTTTATCGGTTAATAAGTCATGCGAACGCCGCACAAAAGATTGAAGTTGGCAGGTCGCTCTGTCCGCAGGGTGCGGGTGGAAGAATCCGTATCGAAATGACAGGTCAGCATCGGCTCGGCAAAAAGGGCGAAACGGTCGTTCAATTTATAGCGTACGCCTACCCCTGCCAAAGCAGCCAGTTGCAAGGGCTCGGCTCCGAAGCTGTTGTTTTCGGCCCCAGCCACACATTTTTCTACGCTTCCGCCAGCCATGGCATAAAGGTCGACTTTGTCATTGCCTGCCAGGTTTACGTTCAATCGCACAGGGATGGAGAGCGTATGATAAGTGTGACTGCCTTCTGGCAACGCCACGTCGTGCAGACGATTGTATTGCAACCCTGCTTCCAGCGAAAGACGCTTGCCTAACTGGCGCTCTACGCTGACGCCTGTCGTCAAAGGCATTCTGAAATCGCCATCGGGCAAAGAACTGCCCACGTAAGCCTTCAAAGCCCAGTTGCGCGACTTCAAGACAGACTTGGCTACAGATTTTTCTTCTACCTGGGGTGACGAAGTGCTCTCTTTTGCCGGCATGTCTTCGGCCGACGAGGCAGCATGATAGCCATTACCTCCCATACCTGCATGGTAGCTGCCCGACTTGTTCCGCCCTGCATGGCCATACACCTGCTGGGTGACGCGAATGGAAACACGTACAGACATCGTCTGTTCGCCCTCCTCTTCGGCACCTGAAGCAGCCAACACAGGTTGCATCTGTCCTGCAGAAGGAGTTGTAGGAGTCGCCTCTTTCACACTAGGCAAGATTTCTTCCAAACGGTCGCCGTCCAGACTTGCGCCAGGCACGAGTGCCGCCACTTGCGTAAAGGCTTCTTCCATCTCCTCCTTTGGAGAGAAGAACCAGAAAGCAGCCGACGCCATGCCCAGTACCAACACGACCGACGCGGCGGCGGCTATCCTATAAAAAGAGGGGGACAAGATCCGACGCTTGCTTTCGGCAATGCCTGAAGCGGGCAAATCGCGCTCCAATGCTTCCCAAAAGCCATCGTTGACAGGCATCTCTGACCTGCCCAACTTCTGACGGAACAATCCGACTATTTCTTCATTATTTCCTTTCATGTTCTGTATACTCTTTTATTCTCTTTGCTAACAAACTCTTGGCCCTGTGAAGTTGCGAGGTGGAAGAGTGTTCCTTGATGTGAAGCAGGCGGGCTATCTCCTTATGCGACTTTTCCTCGAACACATACAAGTTGAAGACCGTTCGGCATCCGTCGGGCAATTCGGCCACAAACTGCATCAATATCTCTTCAGACAACTGGCTTCCACTTTCCGCCGCCTCCGCTTCATCCACTACGTCAGGCAAATGATCATCACTAACTATCAACTGATTGAAGCGTTGCTTGCGACGCAAATAGTCGATGGATTGTGTCATCATCACGCGCGTCATCCACGTAGCCAGCGAACATTCGCCACGAAAGGTGAAATTGGAAAAGATCTTGATGAAAGCGTCGTGCAACACATCGTGGGCTTCATCGATATCGCCCACATAACGATAGCACACGGCCAGCATCTGGCGGGAATAAAGGGTGTACAACTCTTTCCGAGCAGCATTATCACCTGCCCGACACCCTTCAACCAGCTCTATTTCACAATCCAATACCAATACCTTACGTTACGGACGCTTCCTCGCGTCTTTTGTCTGTTAGACGCAGCATCTATCCAAATGCTGCAATCCGAAATTTAAAAAGAAGTTAAAAAGAGGAAGATTTACCTCTCTATACACATGAACAGAAAAGAAAAGCCTTTCATAAACCGCCCTGCAATCAGACAATCTATGAAAGGCAAATCCTGTTATCTAAACAATATGGAAAATCAACAAGCCTTGAAACTCATGTCGAGTCCCTTCACAGAGTGAGTCAGGGCACCGACAGAGATGAAGTCCACGCCACACTCGGCATAGTCGCGCAGGGTGTCGAACGTGATGCCACCCGACGATTCCGTCTCGTAGCGACCACCCACCATCTCGACGGCCTTGCGGGTCATCTCAGGCGTAAAGTTGTCGAACATGATACGATCCACGCCGCCCAAGTCGAGCACCTGCTGGAGTTCGTCGAAGTTGCGCACTTCGATTTCTATCTTCAGGTCCTTGCCCTTGGCCTTGCAATATTCCTTGGCACGGGTGATGGCTTTGTCGATGCCGCCTGCAAAATCCACATGATTATCCTTGAGCAGAATCATGTCGAAAAGACCGATGCGATGGTTCACACCTCCACCTATCTTGACGGCCATCTTCTCGAGGATGCGCATACCAGGAGTAGTCTTGCGAGTATCGAGCACGCGGGTGTGCGTACCCTTGAGGCGTTCCTGATACTTGTGGGTCATGGTGGCGATGCCGCTCATGCGTTGCATGATGTTCAGCATCAAGCGCTCCGTCTGGAGGAGCGACTGTACCTTGCCTTCCACAATCATGGCCACGTCGCCAGGTTTCACCTCAGCGCCATCGTTGATGTAGACGGTCACCTTCATCGTAGGGTCGAAGCGGTGGAACACTTCCTTGGCCACTTCGATGCCAGCCAAGATGCCTGCTTCCTTGATCAGCAACTTCGACTTACCCATCGCCGTCTCGGGGATGCACGAAAGGGTGGTATGGTCGCCATCGCCTATGTCTTCTGCAAAAGCCAGGTCGATGAGCCTGTCTATCAGTTCTTGTTCCTTATTCATTTGTCTTATCAATTCTTATTTGGTGTATAATGTAATTGCTATTCACTTTTCTGAGGAAACAGTTCACGCGATACGTTCCTCTGCCCGTCTGCATTGTGCCGACAAGGAAACCTGACTCATTTCGCTTGCCTTGATGCCTGACATCAAAGCGACTTACCTTGTTCTTGGCAAAAAAATCCGTCAGGATATCTGAGGCCATTTCTTTATCGGCATGGGTTGTCTTGTTCAAGATAACCAACTCTACCTTATCGCCCATATAGCGGGTCAGGCCCTTGGGACTTCCTTTTTGAAAGGCTGTCAACACTTCGGCAGGGATTTCCTGCGCCATCAGTGCAGCCACCCCTGTCCATAAGCAGAACAACCAAAAGAGTACCTGTTTCTTCATATCACAAGTGTTTACCCACGCAAAGGTAGAAATTTATTGTAAAAAAACGCAAGAAAAGTCGTACTTTTGTGCACAAAACCAACCCCAAAGACGTATGAAAACCATTCTGCTTGTTGTAGGAAAAACCGTTGAGCCCCATTTCATTACGGCCATTGCCGACTACGTGCAACGCACGAAACGCTACCTGTCGTTCGACATGGAAGTGATTCCTGAGCTGAAGAATACCAAAAGTCTGAGCGAAGAAGTGCAAAAGGAAAAGGAAGGCGAACTGATCTTGAAAGCACTCCAGCCGGGCGATGTCGTAGTGCTCCTTGACGAGGGAGGAAAAGAAATGCGCTCCATGGAGTTTGCCGACTACATGAAGCGCAAGATGAATACGGTAAACAAGCGGCTGGTCTTCATCATCGGAGGGCCGTATGGCTTCGCGCCGAAAGTCTACGAGGCAGCACACGAGAAAATGTCGCTCTCACGCATGACTTTTTCCCATCAGATGGTGCGCCTCATCTTCGTAGAGCAGCTCTATCGCGCCATGTCCATCCTGAACGGAAGCCCTTACCATCATGAATAATTGAGAATTGAAAATTGATAATGGAGAATTATTTCCCAACTGGGTCATTTTCCATTCTCAATTCTCCATTTTCAATTAACTTACGATCTCGATACCTGGAACCCTTTGTCCGACAGAGACATCTCGACGAAGCGGGCGCGCGGATTAGGCGCCTCGCGGGTCAATGTCTCGCGGATACGAAGGGCGGCCTGCGGGTCTTTGGCCACCATGTAGAGGTAGCCTCCCCCACCCGCACCAGGTAACTTACAGCCCAGCGTATAGTCCTTGATCTTATTGATAATCTCTTCTACGGCGGGCGGATTGGTACCACTGTCCAAAGCCTTGTTTTGCGTCCATGTCTTGCCCACCAGCTTGCCGAAGGCCTCGAAGTCGTTGCGCTGGATGGCTTCGGCCATATCGAGCGCATGAACTTTCATCTCGGCCAGCAGGGAAAGATGAGGTCCTGAATTGAGGAACATCGAACGGACAATCTCTGCCAGAATGCCTTTGGCCGTGCGAGTGATACCTGTATAGTAGAGCAGGTGGCAGGCGCGATATTCGGGTTGTACAAACAAGTGGTCGGGCAACCAGCGCACGAGGGGTTGCTGAACGAAGCCAGGCTCCGTCTGCAAGAGCTTGATACCTTGAAGCACACCTCCATACTGATCTTGCCAACCGCCGCCCGTGGTGAGCAGCTGCTCTAGGGCGAGGGTGCGACGGCACACTTCGTTCTTGTCCCACGACAGGCCGCAGAAATCGCTCAGCGACCCCAAGACGGTGGACGCCAAGATGGAGCTAGTGCCCAACCCTGACCCCGCAGGGATGGCCGAGAGCAGGGTGATTTCAATGCCCGTCCCAAAGGCCTGAAGCTGTTCGGCCAATGTCTCGTAAGCTACTTCGGAGAACTTGGGCGAAAAACCAGCCAGCACCAACGCCGCCTTGGGAATGGAAAAGGGTGAACCTATCTTGCAATAGTCATGCAATTCCTCGTACGTGCGGATGACCTCCATTTCACCCATGTCGATGGAGCGGAGGATGATGTGGAAGTCCTTGCAGGGCTTGACATAGACCTGCAGGGGCGGCTGGCCGTTGAGCTCGACGGCAATGTTCACCACATGCCCACCCGCCAGGAGCGAATAGGGAGGCGTGTCGGTCCATCCGCCCGCCATGTCGATGCGCACAGGGCTTCGTCCCCACACAATCTGGTCGCTATAGACGTTGAGCATGGGGCGGCTCTTGTGTTCGTAGAGGTCGGCCAGCAGGCCTTCGTGGAGCAGGCCGAAGGCAGCCTGTTCGTCGGCCTTGTAGTCGGCGCCGCCCAGTTTGTCTACCTGCGCACGAAGCATGCGGTTGTGGATGCGTTGCATCAGCGGGGCATCGTCGGGCAGCGGAGCTGGCTTCGGCAGGTCGAGGCGATGGTATTCGCGCGCGGCGTCGGCCAGGTCGAGCTGGTAGAAGACGCTTTTCTCATAGTTCGTGGCCAGCAGTTCCCAGTTCTTCTTGGCAAAGGCTTCGCGTTGGGTATAGAGGCGGCGCAGGTCGGCACGGGCGGAAATCTCGTCGGCCGAGAGGCGTTCAGACGCCAGCCACTTCTGACGAACCTCCCACGAGGTAGGGTTAGTGGTCATCCAGGCAACCATCTGCCCCATCGTCTCCACATCGTACACCACAGGGAAGAGGGCAGCCGCCTGAAGGTCGTCGTGACGGCCTGGAAAGTCGTCCAAAGTAAGTTCGCGGCACTCCATCCAAAAGTTGAAGGAATTGTTCAGGTAACGGGTATTCTCATCGTCCAAAGCCCCCTTGAAAGCATTGTCGAAGCCATAGGGGCGAACCGCCCATCCTCCACCCTGCAAGGGCACGATGTCAACGCAATAGCCATCGAACAACACCAGCTCCCACTGGTTGCGGGGCACACCCGTGATGATATGTCGCGCGCCAAGCTCCCACGAAGCGGGCACACAACTGTTTTCTATCCACACGTTTTCGTTGGCCTCGGAGAACTTGATGCCCACTTCTGCGTTTTGGGTGAAGATGGAGGCATTGGGTTTCACCTTGCGGTGCATGATCTGACGCTGGTCGGACACCTTGCTTTGCAGGGCAAGGGTGCTCGAAAGCAGCTCGCGGCTGGTGCCGTAGTGATAGAACTCGCCACCAGGCAGGGGCAGGATGGCCACCGACAGGGCGTTCAGCTCGTCGTCGGCAATGCGCGGATGGGCACCCAGCGCCCGACCGAAGTCGGAGTAGAGGTCGTAGTAGCGCAGGTCGGACCAGGGAACGGCAGGATCTGTCGGTCCTTCGGCCTTGAGCGAACGCTTCTTGAGCAACTCGACGGCACGGTCACTCAAGAGCCAGATGCCGATGTCCATCAGGAAGAGATGGGTTTGCGCCAGGTCTTCGAGCTCGGCCAGCGAAGGTTTCTGAAGCATGAAGTCGAGCACTTCGGGCTCCTTGCGGCTGGAGACGAACACGCCGTGATGGGTGGCCAGCACAGGATCTACCCACAGGCCGTAGCACACGACGTCGGCCTCAGGAATGTCCTGCAAGGGCTTCTCGGCACGGATGTAGACGTCGCCGCTGGCTATAAGGGTGCGAAGCGACTCGGGAGCACGCTCCATGATCTTTTCGTACAAGGGCAGCTGTAGGGAGAGCAGGTTCTGCCCCAACCGCTGGCCGCGCGCCCAGCGGAACACGGGCAGGGGCGTCAGTATCTTGCCCGAAGGGGCATAGGACGGCAGGCGTCGGCTTTGTCCGCCGGCATGGAGAAGGATGCGCTTCTCGGCTCGTGCCTCGGCGGAGCGATTCTGCTCCCACTGACGCAGGAGCCAGGTGGTACCACCACCCGAACCCAGCTTCATGCCGACAGGGTCGGACGTACAAAACCATTCGTTCGTGTCTACACGTTCCAGTTCGGAGAAGGCCTCCACCAGGTTGGGGGGCAATGACAACAGCTTTTGCATATCGTTCTTTTTTGTTGTGTCCAATCATTATTGGCTACAAAAATAAACAATTCTGAAGAAAAAACCTTCCCAAAAGGCAAGTTCTTCCTTCAAAACTCATCGCGGGTAACGAAGATGAAGTTGTCTCAGCACCCCTCGCCCACGGCCTCGGCCAGCAAGGGCGGCAAGTCGAAGTGGGCCGCCTTGATGCACCCGATCAGTTCCTTGCCCGCAGGGGTCGGCACGAAGTACATCTGACGCTTGTCTTCGCGCCCCACTTGGCGCACAATCAGTTCCTTGCCCTCGACGGAGCGGATGACTTTCGACGCGTTGGAGGCCGACAAGCCCAAAGTCTCGGCCACCTCGCTGGAGCTCAGCTTGCCCCGCGACAGGAGCGTACAGAGCAGCATGCCTTCGTTGAGCGACAGGCCATAGGCCTGCTCAAACTGGGCCTCGAACTCGGCGATGGCCCGATAAATATCGCGTATCTTACACAAAGTTTCCATATATAAATGAAGAATGAGGAATGAAGAATAAGGAACGAGGAATGAAGAATAAGGGGCAAACTGGCCACACGGAAATTCTTCATTCTTCGTTCTTCATTCTTCATTCCAATTAGATGAACAAGTTCACATTCGCCTGGTCGGCACGATCCATGT
This sequence comes from Bacteroides togonis, assembly GCF_900130135.1. NCBI lineage: Bacteria > Pseudomonadati > Bacteroidota > Bacteroidia > Bacteroidales > Bacteroidaceae > Bacteroides > Bacteroides togonis. The sequence goes on from NZ_LT670820.1 coordinate 1,596,309, forward strand.
AGGTGGCCACGCCGCCCACGGTCACTTCGTCCAGCAGCTCCTCGCGGGCGATGCCCATCATGTCCATCGACATCTGGCAGGCGATGAACTCCACGCCCTGTGCCAGTGCCTGCGCACGGAGGCTCTCCAGCGAATCCACACCCTTGCGCTTCATCAGGTAGCGCATCATGCGGCTGCCCATGCCCAGCATGTTCATCTGCGAGAGCTTCAGCTTCAGCGAACTGGAGGGCAGCATCCAGCCGAACATGCGGCCGAAGATGTCTTTCTGCACGGCGGGTTTATTCACTTTTTTCAACACATTCAAACCCCAGAAGGTAAAGAATATGGACACCTTCTGACCCGTGGCGGCCGCTCCGTTGGCCAAAACAAAAGTCGCAAGCGCCTTGTCCAGGTCGTCACTGAAGAGGATCAGCGTCTTTCCGCGACCGCCATTTCCGCCATTTTCGGCCTCACAAACGCCGTTTCCCTTCTCCAAAAGCACGGTATAGCGGCCTTTCGACTCCGATTTTTCAATCAGTCGGTTGCCCGTCGTGTGGCACCAGGCCGAGGCGTCGCGGGCAAAACCGGCATCGGTAGCCACCACTTCCACGCGCTGGCCGGGCACGGCGGCGTCCATTGCCTCCTTGACCTTCATGATGGGGCCGGGGCATTGCAGGCCGCAGGCATTGATGCGCACCACGGGGCGGTCGCACACGCACGACGCATTTTCAGCCTCTCTGTGCGACGCGGACGGCTCGCAGGTACAGAAACATGCCTCGGTGGGCAAAACGGGCGCTACGGCCGCGGAATAGGTCTTGTAGCCGCCAATCAGGTTGCGCACGTTGGTATAGCCGCGACCCAGCAGGATGCGTTGCGCCAGATAGCCGCGCAAACCCACGGCGCAGAACACCACGACGGGACGGTCCGCCGGCACTTCGGACAGGCGCTGGCGCAGGTTGTCGAGGGGGATATTCACAGCGCCAGGGATGGTGCCGAAGGCAAATTCCTCGGGCGTGCGGGTGTCGATGAGCACGAGGCCGTCTTTCTGCGCCGCCAGCTCGCGCCAGGTGATGGCGGGCATGGCTCCGCTCAGCAGGTTGGAGGCCACATAGCCGGCGATGGCGACGGGGTCCTTGGCCGACGAGAAGGGCGGCGCGTAGGCGTGTTCGGTTTCCACGAGGTCGTACACCGTTCCGCCGTGCTTGATGAGCTGGGCTATCTGGTCGATGCGCTTGTCCACGCCCTCGTAGCCCACGCACTGGGCGCCATAGAGGCGGCCCGTCTTGGGGTCGAAGGTCAGTTTCAGCGTCAGGGGCAGGGCGTCGGGATAGTAGCCGGCGTGCGAGCCGGAGTGGGTCACGGAGCTCAGGTAGTCCATGCCCAGCTGTTTCAGGCGCTTGGCGGCCAGACCGGTGGAGGCCACGGTGAGGTCGAACACCTTGGCGATGGAGGTGCCGATGGCGCCCTCGTAGGCGGTGACGTTGCCCAGGGCCATATTGTCGGCCACGATGCGTCCCTGACGGTTGGCGGGGCCGGCCAGGTAGTTCAGCCAGGGTTTACCCGTCAACGGGTGCGGGAACTCGATGGCGTCGCCCACGGCATAGATGTCGGGGGCAGAGGTTTGCAGGTACTCGTCCACCCAGATGCCGCCCGTCTCGCCCAGCTTCAATCCGGCCTCCTTGGCCAAGGCCGTAGCGGGACGCACGCCGATGGAGAGCAGCACGAGGTCGGCCTGCAGGGGCTTGCCGCTCTTCAGGAAGACGGTGAGGCCCTCGTCAGTGCGGCGGAAGCTGGTGACACCCTCCTCCAGGTAGAGGCCCACGCCCTTCTCCACAAGGTGCTGGTGCACGGGGGCGGCCATGGAGTAGTCGATGGGAGCCATCACCTGATTGCCCATCTCGACCACCGAGACGGCCACACCGGCGTGGTGCAGGTTTTCGGCCATCTCCAGCCCGATGAAGCCCGCGCCCACCACGACGGCACGACGCACGCGCTTCTCCGTGAGATAGGCTTTGATGCGGTCGGTGTCGTCCACATTGCGCAGGGTGAAGATGCCCTCCTCGCCGATGCCCTCGAGGGGCGGACGCACGGGCGTGGCGCCGGGCGAGAGGAGCAGCTTGTCGTAGGTCTCCTCGTAGGTGGTGCCGTCGGCACGGCGCACGGTCACGGCCTTGCGGGCGGGGTCGATGGCCACAGCCTCGTTCTCCACACGCACGTCGATGCGGAAGCGCTGCCCGAACGACTGGGGCGTCTGCACCAGCAGCTTGGCGCGGTCTTCGATGACGCCGCCGATGTAGTACGGCAAGCCGCAGTTGGCGTACGAGATGTATTTTCCCTTCTCCAGCAGGATGATGTCTGCCGCTTCGTCCACTCTTCTCAGTCGGGCGGCGGCGGTTGCTCCGCCTGCCACGCCCCCAATAATCAGGTATTTCATAACGTTTCTTGTTGTTGGGTTTTCGTTGTTGTTTTCGGTTTCACGCCGCAAAGAAAAGCATAATTTCCGAGAAAACATAATTTCCAATGGAAAATTTATCGTAAAAGATATTATTTCTTGAGGAAAGCATTGTTTTGCGGGGAGGAAAGCATTGTTTTGCGGGCTGGGAAGCGATATTTTGCTGAGAGGGGAGCCATATCCCCGCCGGTGCGCGGTGGGCGGCGGCGACGTATCTACCTGCCCAAGGATGTGGCTGTCGGTGCAGGGAAGATGGCTGCATGAAGTCGATGCGAGAGAACCCTGCCTGTCGCCAATTTCAAGGGAACTGTCCAATTACAAATTACGAATTACAGATTACAGTTAGCAAATTTCAATTTTAAAAAGTGCGTACAAAATTTTATATTATATATATAATATATATATTATATATATAATATAACTATATAACTCTCTCTCCCAAATATTCAGTTTCGCTAACTGTAATCTGTAATTCGTAATAGCGATTTCTTAAGCAAGGGCAGGCAATAACAATAAAATAATATTACACAATAACAGAGCCGTTACGCATAAATCATTACAAACAAGAGGAGTCTGTCCATCGTTACCACCCCAGCTTCTCCAGCCCTGCGTCCTGATACCATTTCATAGAATGGTAGGCCGCATCGCGCTGAGTGCTGCTGCCGGGGATGTAGTGGGTGATGCCGTTGGCACCCTCCATGGAGAACATGCCGACAAACTGGGAATAGTTCTTGGGCGTGGTGCTCCAGTAGGCAATGGCGGCGTCGAAGGCCTGCGTCCACGTGGCATACGAGGCATCGTCGAGCACCTGCTCCATGAGTTGCTTCAGGTCGAAGTAACCCACGTAGTCGCGCCCCCAACCGTCGTGGTCGTAGTCGAAGACAGCGGCTTTGAGTGCAGCGATATTCACCACCTCTTCGGGTAGGAGCTGGGCGGTGAGCGCAGCCAGCTGCTCGAGGGCGTCGGTGCGCATCACGCAGATGGACGTACCGCCCGTCCAGTTGGAATTGGAAATGCCGATACCGCCGTTATAGATTTCCTCGTAGGCAGCAAAATAGGCCTTGGACATCTCGACCGCTGCCTGGTCGGCAGCCATCAGGGGAACCAGGCGTTCGTAGGGAGCGCCGGGACCGGGGTTCTCGGTAGGCGAACCGATGTAGTAGTCGGTAAAGCCGCGCAGCTCGTAGGCCACCTCGACAGAGGCCATGAAGCAGGCATCGAACATAAGGAAATCGAGATGGGGCGCCCCTTCAAGGACAGAAACCAACTCGGAGATGTTCATGCGATGGTCGCCGTCGGTCTTGTCCTGCCCCACCCAACGGGTCGAAGCCTGACCGTAGGGGATCCACCCGTCGGCATGCGACCAGTAAATCAAGCCGTAGCCTTCGGCCAGAAAATCGGGATTGGAAAATACGTCGGCAAAGACTTCGCGCGTCTCGTCCACGCCCACGGAGTTGCGGTCGTCGTAGGTGCGCACCACGTCTTCCACCACCTGTCCGTTCTGTTTCTTCAGTTCCACAAGGCGGGGCGAGCTGCCCGTATCGATGTAGACGAGCAAATGGAGCATGCCGTCGGACACCTGAGCCATACCTTCTTTCATTTCCGCCAAATCTTCTTGGGCATAAGAAGCAAGACCATTATTGTCTGCAACAATATAAACTAAAACCGTCCGCCTGTAGGGCGTCGTTTGGGGCTCATCGTCTTTGTGACAGGACGTCAGCAGAAGGGAAAGCAAAAGAAGGGGGAACAGGAACCAATGTTTCATCGCAGGATACTCCATTAATTTATTTCAGAAAATCACATCCGTATACACACGCTCACACTTATTCTTCGGGCTTCTTGAACTGAAACTCCGAAGCCTCGATCGGCCGCAAGGTCTGCTTGCTCTTCAGGTAGCCCGACTTCACTTTCGAAGCCTCTTTCTCGAGCTTCTTCTTGTTGTCGGAGAAATAGATGACGCACGTATAGTTGAGCTTGTTCATGTTATACTCCAGATGGTTCTTCAGCTGGTAGGAATACAAGTCGCGCTGGGGCAGGAAGCCATGCTCGTTAAGGTGAACGCTGTCCAGCAACTGGATGTCGGTGTAATAGACCAGCGTGTCGGTGAACGAAGCTGCCACACCAAAAACATACACGGGTTTCTCCTTGTCTTTTTTCATCGTAAAGGCGGAACATACCAGGAAGGTCAGAGCCACCGCCATAATCAGTCGAATGTATTTCATACGTCTTTCTGTTTTCAAAAATTCCAAATTATCACTTTATAGGGGACAAAGGTAACAAAAAAAACGGCAGAGCTGCACGCCACTGCCGTTTTTTGAATTCTTTTTGTTTGTCGGAAACCGATATTCCCACTCATCCCAAGTAGGACTTGAGCAATTTGCTACGATTACTTTGTCTTAATCTTCTGATAGCTTTTTCCTTGATCTGGCGCACACGTTCACGGGTCAGTCCGAATTTGTCGCCGATTTCTTCCAGGGTCATTTCCTGTTGTCCGATGCCAAAGAACATCTGTATGATCTCCTTTTCGCGCTCGGTCAGCGTAGAAAGCGCTCTATCAATTTCCCTCGCAAGAGACTCGTTCACCAACGAGCGGTCAGCCATAGGCGAATCGTCATTCACCAAAACATCCAGCAGGCTGTTGTCCTCTCCCTCGACAAAAGGCGCGTCGACCGATATGTGGCGGCCGGATACCTTCAGCGTGTCGGAGATTTTGTCAACAGGGATTTCCAGCTCATCGGCCAGCTCTTCGGGCGACGGACGGCGCTCGTTCTCCTGCTCGAACTTGGAGAAGGCTTTGCTGATCTTGTTCAGCGAGCCCACCTGGTTGAGCGGCAGACGCACGATACGCGACTGTTCGGCCAGGGCTTGCAGAATGGACTGGCGTATCCACCACACCGCATAGCTGATGAACTTGAAACCACGTGTCTCATCGAACTTTTCGGCTGCTTTGATCAGACCCAGGTTGCCTTCGTTGATCAAGTCGGGCAAACTCAAGCCTTGGTTCTGATACTGTTTTGCGACAGATACGACGAAACGCAGATTGGCACGTGTCAGTTTCTCCAGTGCAACACGGTCACCCTTGCGGATGCGCTGAGCGAGTTCCACTTCTTCTTCAACAGTAATGAGGTCCTCACGCCCGATTTCCTGCAAGTACTTGTCCAGAGAAGCGCTCTCTCGGTTAGTGATACTTTTGGTAATTTTTAGTTGTCTCATTCTTCTATACACATATTGGGTTGACAAAGTTACGACAAAAAATCGGATTAGCACCAATCTTTTGCCATCTTTTTGTCAGGTTCAACAAAAAAAGTCAGAGGAACGCCTTTCGGGCTCCTTACAAAAGGTAACAAAAAGAGTGCCGACAAGTTCTTTGCCGGCACCACTTACAAGATAAATTAAACATACTTCAACCTTCTTACCTTATCAACTGTCTAACCTATCCTATATCTATATCTAATACCTAATACCTAAATCTTATTCCTGACTCAAGTCTACTGCATAGCTGGCACGCTTGCCCGAGGGGAACATACCCGTGATAAAGAGCACTTGTTCGGGTGTCTGCGTAGCAGCCTTCAGTACGTCCTCCAGATCCTCGACGGTCTTCATCGGCTGGCCGTTGGCCTTCAAGATGATGAAGCCCTTGCGGATACCTGCATCGCCCATCTTGCCACCGCTTACGCCCGTCACTTCAAGACCATAACCCAAGTTGAGCTGGCGGCGCAGGTCGGTGTCGATCGGCTTGAAGGCAGCACCCAAGATTTCCATACCGGCATTCTTGACTACCTTCGTATTGCCCTGAGCATTCTTCAGCGTGATGGTCACTTCCTTTTCCTTCTTGTCGCGAACGATGGTCAGTTGTACCTTGTCGCCCGGACGGTGCTTGGACAGAGCCTCTTGCAAGTCGGTGAACTTGTGCAGCTTCTTGCCGTCCAGCTTGATAATGACATCGTTTTCCTTCAGGATACCGGCAGCCGAACCGCCTTCTATGACTTGAGCCACAAGGATACCTTCCTTCACGCCCAGCTCTTCCATGCGTTTCTCCATCTCCTTCACCACTTCGTCGTTCATCTGCAGGTCGGTCGTAAAGTCACCACCCTTGATGCCCAGCAAAGCACGCTGAACGGTACCATACTGCTTCAGGTCGGAAATGACCTTCGTCATCAGGTTGGTAGGGATGGCAAAGCCATAGCCCGAATAGGCACCCGTAGGCGAATAAAGCATGGCGTTGATACCTACCAGCTCGCCGGCGGCATTCACCAAGGCACCACCACTGTTACCCGAGTTGATGGCAGCATCGGTCTGAATGAACGACTGGATGCTGGCAGCCTGTCCGTTGGCAGCCGTCGTACCGATGGAACGAGCCTTGGCGCTCACGATACCTGCCGTAACGGTAGAATTCAGGTTGAAGGGGTTACCCACGGCCAAAACCCATTCGCCCACCTTCAGGTTGTCCGAATTGCCCACAGGGATGGTGGGGAAATCGTCGCCTTCGATCTTCAGCAGAGCCAGGTCGGTGTCGGGGTCGGTACCGATGACACGTCCTTTCAATTCGCGCTCGTCATTGAGCTTGACAGTGATTTCGTCAGCACCCTCGACTACGTGGTTGTTCGTCACGATATATCCGTCCTTCGAAATGATGACACCCGAGCCGAAGCCCACACGCGGCTGTGTCTGGATCTGACGCTGCTGGCCACGGCCATCGCCAAAGAAGAAGTCAAAAATATCGGGTTGTGTCTGAATGGTACGCGTCTTGCTCAGCTCGGTAGCGCGGATGTGCACTACGGCATGTACTGAACTTTCGGCGGCTTGGGTCAGGTCGACGGGTTGCGCATTGATTGCGCTCAGACCTGCCAACCTTACATTATTTGGATTTTGCTGGAAAAGCTCGCTGAACGTGGCGTTTTCCATCTGCTGCTTGGCCATTAACTTGTAGGCAGTAAATCCACCTATCGCGGAACTCAGAAGTACACCAGCGGTGACTCCCATTACCATTTTTGCTGTCCGTTTCATAAATCTTATCTCTTTAAAATGTTAATATTCGACTTTGTTTTAACTTTATGACGTTAAAATAACGACAAAAACTATTCAGTTATTCACCCTGTCAGTCTTTTTTGTCCTCTTTTAACAAAGCCGTTTTTGAGCTTAACAGCGGTTAACGACAGAGGCTGCCAAATTAGCATTTATGCACGTTTCCTGCCACTTTAACACTTTGAGGCTTAGAGCGTAAAAATATGTTTCCGCTTCTAAAGAGATGCTTCACAGGTCGGAAAAAGGAAACGTCGAACGGAATACGAGGTCAATAGTTCAGGTACTCGATATCCATGTGATAGTCCCACTCAGTGAAGTACAGGTTACCACCTGCCCACTCCACTTCGCCACGCTGGAAGTCCACCGTCTCGCTCCGCGGATATTTCTTTTCGGGCACGAGCGGCATGCCATAGTCTTGGTTCACCACCATGCGCCACGAGTCGATGCCACCCAGATAGAAATAGGGCTTCCCAGCCTTCTCCGCATAGGGAGCCAGGCCGAACGACTGGTCGACAGGCACCCAGCCGATGCCCTCGAAGTAGACTTCTGCCCAGTCGTGCAGGTTCCATGCGCGGGGTTGCATCATGAAGCCGCTCTGGAAGTGGGCAGGGATGCCCGCAATGCGACACAGGGTAACGAAGAGCAACGTCACCTGGCCGCAATCGCCATGGCGGTTGTCGAGCACATATTCAGGGATGTTGTCGATGGTAGAATACTCGCGCGCAGAGGCCCAAGGGAAGTGATCGTTCACCCAGCGGAAGATGCGACAGGCCTTCAAGTAGGGATTGTCCTCGCCTTCTGTCAAATTGTCAGCCAACTGGCGCAGGCGGGGCGAGAAGACAATGTGGCGGTCGCGCTCGGACGTGTAGCGTCGGTAGAGCTCCGTCGTGGTGTCGTAGGGCAGGACGTCGGAGGGACGAATGTCGTGCCACTCGCCATAAGAGGTGTATTCGAACGTTTCCGAGAAGACAGTGGGCTCTCCGCTCACCGCCCGCTTCTCCATGTAGAGGGTGCTGTGCGTCGTGCCTTCAGAGGTCAGCGTGTACGAAGGCTCGCTGGTGGCTATCAGCTTCACATCCCGCTGGCGGGGAATGTCCGTGCGCGGATAGGGCAGCCAACAACGCACTACTTCGCCCGCTGGGACGGCATTGGTGTCGACGGTCAGCGTATAGGTGACGCGCATGCGCTTGGGAGCCGCCAGGCACGAGTCGCCCCGTCCGTCGGTAGCGGCCAAAATTTCGGGCAGGTTCTCAGCATTCGAGCGGTCGCTGGTGCTCACCTGTTCGCCTTCCTTGGCCAGCTTCACCTCACGACACAGGGAGTCGATGCGGAAAAGGTTGGGACCCGCATTGCGGAAGTAGCGCTTCTCGCCATCGAGCATCATGCACTCCAACGCGCCCGACTCCTCCCATTGGCGCATCTGCTCGTCGGTCACGTCGGGCAGGTAACGGCGGATGTAATCTTTCACTTGCGCCTCCGTCAGGCAGAAATCAGTCAAGAGGCGTTGGTGCAGGTCGGCCTCCCACGAGTAGGAAGCATCGGACGCCTTGCGGTTGCAAGCCGAAAAGGCCAGCAGAAACAGGACAAGATAAAGCAGGTTCTTCATACATTTAATGGAAAATGGAGAATTGAAAATGGAAAATGAACACACGCACACGGCTATTCTTCATTTTCAATTCTCAATTATCAATTATCAATTATTAATTATTAATCACTACCCCAATGCCAGGCAGGTCGGGCAAGGTAATCTTCCCCTTGACCACCTCCATGCCTCGGAAGCGGTCGTTGGCTATGAGCAGGTTGCCGTCGAGGTCGGCAAAATCGACCGCGGGCGAGAGTTGGGCAGCCGCCGAGCAGGCACACGAAGTCTCCGTCATGCACCCCACCATCACCTTCATGTCGAGCGCACGCGCCAGGTTGAGCATCTTCCACGCCTCGCGCATGCCCGTACACTTCATCAGCTTGATGTTGATGCCCGTATAGGCTCCCTTCAGCGCAGGTACATCCTTCAGGCGCTGGACGCCCTCGTCGGCAAAGATAGGCAGAGGGCTCTGCTGGGTAATCCAGGCGATGTCGTCTATCCGCGCCTTGGGCATGGGCTGCTCCACCATGACGATGCCCTGCTCCTTGAGCCAGTGTATCTCGTCGAGGGCATGCTGGCGGTCGGTCCATCCCTGGTTGGCGTCCACGGCAATGGGCAGGGACGTGACCGAACGGATGGTCTCGATCATCTCCTTGTCGTTATCGCCTCCGAGCTTCACCTTGAGGATGTTGAAACGGTCGGCACACTCCTTTGTCTTTTCGCGCACCACGTCGGGCGTATCGATGCCGATGGTGAAGGTGGTCGACGGGGCCTTATCCTTGTCCAGCCCCCATATTTTGTACCAGGGCGCCTGCAAGAGTTTGCCCACAAGGTCGTGCAGGGCTATGTCTACGGCCGCCTTAGCCGCCGCGTCGCTCTCCGAAAGGCCGTCGATGTAAGTCAGGATATCCTCCATCTGGAAGGGGTCGGAGAACCGACCGATCGTGTCCTGCACTTTCTTCAGGAAGGCCATCACGCTATCCAGCGTGCCCAACTCCTTCTGCAGGTAGGGCGGCATGGAGGCCTCGCCATAGCCGATGACGCCGTCGTACTCCAACTCCACCTGCACGTCGGGCGTCGTGCTGCGCGAGTAGGTGGCCACGGTAAAGACGTGGCGGAGCTTCAACTCGTAGGGGAAGAAGCGCAACTTCATCTGCGTCCCTGCGCCACTCTTTCTGTTCAGATTGAACCATGCGCCCCGCTTCTTTTCAGCGGCCAGCGCCTCGTTTATCACCATGCCTGAACCCAATGCGGCAAAGGCCGCCGTCTTCAGGAAATCTCTTCTATTTTGCATCGTAATATCTTCTTATTTTATATCGTTTTTAGTCTATTTTCAATACAGCACCGACGTCCTCGAGAAAGCAATGCTTTGCGGAGGAGAAAACGGTGCTTTACGGAGGGGAAAGCAATGCTTTCCTGCTCACCACCGATAGTAGGGGTTCTCGTCCGTCGTGTTCAGCCCCTTCTCCTTATTAATAGATGGAAGCACGCGCGCGGCGAAAAGCAGGCGCCCCAAGTTGTATTCGTCGAACCGTTCGTCCTGCGGGTCGAAGCTGCTGATGCGCACATCGCCCTGCGAGTGGATGAAGCGGCGGTCGCCGATGTAGATACCCACATGCACCACCCGCTCCTTGCGTTCGGCCGTGGCCTTGCGTCCAAAGAACACGAGGTCGCCCGGCTGGAGGTTGGAGAAGTCGGGGGCGATGTCGATATGCTGCCCCACGTAGGCCTGCTGGGAGGCGTCGCGGGGGATGATGATGTCGTGCATGAAGAGCACTGTGCGCACGAAGCCGCTACAATCCACGCCTTTCGACGAGGTGCCTGCCCAAAGATAGGGCACACCCATCAGCGTGTGGGCCGTGCGGATGATGCTGGCGGCATCCTGCTTCAGGCTCTTGCGCCATTCCTTTTCGGGCAGGGCGGCGGACTTCTCCACATAGCCCTGTCGGCCGTCGGGATAGGACACGCGATAGAAGCCTCCCTTCGTGCCTTCCAGCTTCAGGCGGTTGCCAGCCACGATGTCGGACACCGTTTGTGAGCGACGGTCGGGCTGGGAGTAGACGAAGGCGTAGTGCGACGTGACCACGACCTTTTCTGCCCGATTCCAAGCCGTCAGTTCCTCGCGGGTGACGGGCAGGACGCTGACACGATGCGTCCAGGCGATATAGTCGTCGGGCGTCTGAATGCGATACCATCCGTCGCGCTCGAGCACACGCACGGGCATGCCTAGCAGGGCTTGCGTCATCATCTCCGACGAATAGTCGGGCTGTACGCGCAAGCTGGCCACGGAGAGGTTGATAATGCCATAAGTCTTTCCCTCGAGCGCCGCCTCGTCGGGCAGCACCTTCAGGCAGTCCATCACCTCGTAGCCGGCCTTCGACAGGGCTGCCACCAGTTCGGCCTTGGCAGAAGGCGAAGTAGTCTCGCCACGAAGCATCACGCGCTTGCCGTCGAACGTATAGTCTGTCTTGAAAAGGGCTACACGCCCGTCGGGGGCATACTTCTGTTTGAGGCTGTCGGTCAGGGCAACAACCTCGGACGGAATGTCTCCGCTTGCGGCATAGGCCCTTGCGGATGGCAAGGAGCAGAAGAGCAAAAGAGCAAGAATAAGATAGTTTTTGTTCATGAAATGTCTGTTTGTGGGTGATTAATACGAGCAAATCTACGAATTATTTCCATAAATCCTGTGTTTTTGATGCGAAAATCGTACCTTTGCCTCCATAAAGCAGTTGGCCGGTCTGCCGCCTGCACCTTGGGTGTGCATGAGGAAAGTCCGGGCAACACAGAGCGTCCCACTTCCTAACAGAAAGCTGTCCGCGAGGGTAGAGTAACGCAGAAGAAAACAACCGCCCTCCTTCTCTCGGAAGGAGGGTAAGGGTGAGAAGGCGGGGTAAGAGCCCACCAGTCTTGTGGCGACACAAGGGCTGTGCGTCTTGGGAGTTGTAAGGTCATGTAAACCGGCGCAAGGAGAGTTGCTCGCTCGATGCCGGAGGGTGGACCGCTAAAGCGCGTATGGTGACATACGGCTCAGATAAATGGCAGACACCTTGTCCCCCTCGGACAAGGCACAGAACCCGGCTTACAGGCCAACTGCTTTTCTTTTTATTATATATATATCTTTGCCATGAACCAAAAAATCGCAAGACTCTGGAAGTTCCTCACCGATGACATCTGGCGCATCACGGAGGACGAGGTGAACAAGACCACCTTCTCCGTCTATACCGTCATCAAGACTATCTACCTCTGTGTCAACCGATTTACCAAGGACCGACTGGCCAACAAGGCCGCTGCCCTGACCTATAGCACGCTGTTTGCCCTCATTCCCATCTTGGCCGTGGTCTTCGCCATCGCGCGCGGGTTCGGCTTCGACAACGTGATAGAGCACGAAATCGCCACAGGCTTCGGCGGCCTGAACGAGACGAGCAGCGCCATCCTGAACATCGTCAACGCCTACCTGTCGCAAACGAAGAACGGCATCTTCATCGGCGTGGGTCTCATCATGTTGCTCTGGTCGGTGCTCAACCTGATCAACAACATGGAAATCACCTTCAACCGCATCTGGCAGGTGCAGAAGGCACGAAGCGTCTATCGGCGCATCACGGACTATTTCTCCATGCTGCTCCTGATACCTATCCTATTGGTGCTCTCGGGCGGTCTTTCCATCTTCATGAGCACCATGCTGAAGAACATGGAAGACTTCACACTGCTGGCCCCTCTAGGCAAGTTCCTGGTGCGCCTCATCCCCTATGTACTGACGTGGTGCATGTTCACAGGGCTCTACATCTTCATGCCCAACACGAAGGTGAAGTTCAAGCACGCGCTCATATCGGGCATCCTGGCAGGTACCGCCTATCAGGCCTTTCAGTTCCTCTACATCAGCAGCCAGTTGTGGGTGTCGCGCTACAATGCTATCTATGGTAGTTTCGCCGCCCTGCCGTTGCTCCTCCTCTGGCTTCAGATCTCGTGGACCATCTGCCTCTTTGGCGTCCAGCTGACCTATGCAGGGCAGAACATCAACAGCTTCAGCTTCGACAAGGATACGCGCAACATCAGCCGACGCTACCACGACTTCGTGGCCGTGCTGATGATGTCGCTCATCGCCAAGCGCTTTGCCCGCGGCGAAAAGCCCTATACGGCCGAAGAGATTTCGGAGGAATGTCAGATCCCCATCCGCCTGACCCGACGCATCTTTGAAGAGCTTCAGGACGTGAAGCTGGTGCACGAAGTGGCTACCGACGAGAAGAGCGAATCGCTCTCCTACCAGCCCTCGATGGACATCAACCGCCTGAACGTAGCCGTCCTGCTCGACCGCCTCGACTCGCATGGCTCCGAGGACTTCAAGATAGACAAGGAACACGCCTACAACGACCAGTGGACGACACTGATGAAAACACGTGAAGAATATTACAGGAATGCGGGCGAAGTGTTGCTGAAAGATTTATAATCCCGACACGAGAGGTATGGACATAAAAAAAGGGCTCCGCTGAGCCCAACCTTTGTTAACCTTAAATCTAATACTCCTTAATTCCGCAACACTTTGATTTAACTTTATTTATAAGTTCCTGAGCAACAATAAGTTGCCTAGGATTTTGCCGTGTCAGATTTTTCACTTATCTTAGTGTTGCAATTAGAAAACAAGCGAAAATCGTAACAAGGCGCTGCATAGGTACAAATAAAATTCGAAAAACTCACACCTTTTGGAGGAATTTTTTCAATCATGGAGAAATTTGACTCCATGCTTTCACCCGTTATCGACTCAACACTGGGTCAGAGATGCCGCAGTATCATCGGATATCAGTTCAGCGAGATAGTCCGTTCGCTGATGAGCGTTTATTTCTGTGGCGGCTCATGCGTGGAAGATGTAACGTCACAACTGATGCGCCATCTCTCGTATCATCCTACCCTTCGTACATGCAGCTCTGATACCATCCTCAGAGCCATCAAGGAACTGACACAGGAAAACATCTCCTATACTTCCGACCAAGGCAAGACCTATGATTTCAATACTGCAGACAAACTCAACACATTGCTTATAAACGCTTTGGTTTCTACAGGCGAGTTGAAGGAAATTGAGGAATACGATGTTGACTTTGACCATCAGTTTCTTGAAACGGAGAAGTATGATGCAAAACCGACCTACAAAAAGTTCCTCGGCTACAGGCCTGGCGTATATGTTATCGGTGACAAGATAGTCTATATCGAGAACAGCGATGGCAACACGAATGTGCGTTTTCATCAGGCAGACACCCATAAGAGATTCTTCGCTCTTCTGGAATCCCAGAACATCCGTGTAAATCGCTTCAGGGCAGACTGCGGTTCCTGCTCGAAGGAAATCGTCAGTGAGATAGAGAAGCATTGCAAACTTTTCTACATCCGTGCCAACCGATGCAGTTCGCTCTACAATGACATCTTTGCTCTGAGAGGATGGAAGACGGAGGAGATTAACGGCATCCAGTTCGAACTCAATTCCATTCTCGTTGAGAAATGGGAAGGCAAGTGCTATCGTCTTGTCATCCAGAGACAAAGACGCAACAGCGGCGACCTTGACCTGTGGGAAGGCGAATACACTTACCGTTGTATTCTGACCAACGATTACAAGTCATCGACAAGGGACATTGTTGAATTCTACAATCTGCGTGGCGGCAAGGAACGTATCTTTGACGACATGAACAACGGATTCGGTTGGAGCAGGCTCCCCAAGTCATTCATGGCGGAGAATACTGTCTTTCTTCTGCTTACTGCATTGATACACAATTTCTACAAAACCATCATGAGCAGGCTTGACACCAAGGCTTTTGGGCTCAAGAAAACGAGTCGCATAAAGGCTTTTGTCTTCAGATTCATCTCCGTACCTGCCAAGTGGATCATGACTGCAAGGCAATACGTGCTGAATATCTACACAGAGAACCGCGCTTATGCAAAACCCTTCAAAACAGAATTCGGATAAGAATCCTTTCTTTCCGGTTAGAATATGCGTATTGCCTCAAGTCGCATTGTGGGGTAAGGGGAAGGTATGCACAAATCGGACAAAATTCACGCTCATACTATCATGATGCATAGTGTTCAAGCTCTTTACTGCAATTGAGATTGCCATTGAGATTGCTTGCGGATTTTAGGATATATAGGGGCATGTTCTTCAACTCCCGGACAATCCTCTCTACGGTTGCATCATCCACAGTACCACGCATCTGTCCCACGCAGAGGGCAAGCAGCATCAGCACCGTTACCTGTCCTGTAAAAGCCTTGGTAGAAGCCACACCTATCTCAGGTCCTACATGGATGTATGTCCCGGAATCCGTATTTCTTGGGATAGAGGCACCCACGACGTTGCAGATGCCATACACAAAAGCCCCCTTGCTCCGTGCCAACTGTATGGCGGCAACGGTTCCGAGCGGTCATACTTCCTTTGTAACTCCATACACTTCTCAAAGGAGAAGTCGGATGCCTCAAAAAGAGGCTGGATAAGGTGGGCGCATTCGTTCAGCAGTCCCTTGACGATGTGGATGTTCATCTCGTGGCAGTTTCGGCAAATTGCACTGTTGCAGTTGATATACCGATGACTGTTGATGAAGTCATCCACATAGCGGTCATACCGCTTGCCATTCAAAATCACATCCTGAAGATAGAGTTCTCTCGCTTCTAAGAGTAACTCAAACAATTCTTCTGCTACATCCTGTTCGGTAGCGAAGTGGGTCAGGTGTTGCTTCTCTTCAAAAAAAGAGAAGACTTTTTAATTTGTTTTTGCATACTAAATTACTTATTTATAAGTTTATGACGACTGAAATATAAAAATTACACAACATGGTTCAGTATTAGGTTATAATTCTTGTAAAGTTACATTCCTCCTCCCAACGCATGGTAAAGTTTAATTATACTTTGTATGCGTTCAAAACGAGTTTGTAACTGTTGCACTTCCGCTTCGAGAAGAGACTGTTTGGCGGTCAGCACTTCCAGATAGGTGGTATTGGAATAACGCATCAGCGATTCTGTCTTTCGCACAGCGTCGCATAATGTTTCAACCTGCCGAGCATTGATTTCAATTTGCGATTTTGCCGTCTGCCATGCGGTCAGAGCATCGTTCACTTCCTTTCCTGCGTTCAGTAATGATTGCCGGAACAACAGTTTGGCTTCTTCCTGACGGCTTTTGGCTATCTTCAAGTTGGCGATGTTTACGCCCCGGTTGAATAACGGCTGTGTCAGGGAACCGATGGCATTAAGTAACCATTGTCCGGGATTTACGATTACGCCACCGCCGTTATTAGTCCATCCAAGAATTCCCGAGAGGGTAATATTGGGATAGAAGGCGGCACGGGCCGCATTGGTGGCGTAGAATGCTTGCGCCAGTTCCATTTCAGCCTGACGCACGTCGGGACGGTTGGAAAGCAGTTGCAAAGGGACTCCGATCGAGACAGTATCGGGGAAAGCAGCCTCGGCCAGATCACTTCGTCCAATCGAGTGTGACGGCATGGCAAGTATCGCAGACAGGGCGTTTTCTGTTTCGGAAATACTCTTGCGTATGGATAACAGGGATGCTTCGAGTCGCATCACGTTCGCCTTTGCCTGCAATACGCCAGCCTCGTTTGATTTCCCCACTTTTTTCAACGCTTCAAGAGTGCGTACGGTAGTCCGCCAGTTCTCCAAAGTCCGGTTACTTATTGTCATTTGTGCGTCAAGCATGGCAAGGGTGTAGTAACTGTCTGCAATAGTGGCGACAAGCTGTGTCTGTACGGCCTGCCGGTAGGCACGGCTTCCTTGTAATGCGGCGGCTGCGCCACGCTTTGCCGCCGTAAGTTTGCCGAAGATGTCCAGTTCCCAGCTTGCCGACGCTCCCACATTATATGTCTTTGCCGTTGCTCCGTCATGTTTATTGGCATTACCTTCGGCAGTCAGTCCCAGTGATGGAAGATATGATAGTCTGGCAGTCATCAGGACGGCTTCTGCCGCTTCCACGCGTAACCGTGCCACATTGAGGTCTGCGTTCCGTTCAAGTCCGGTTTCAATCAAGGACTGGAGTTTCGGGTCGGTAAACATTTCCCGCCACGACAGGGACGCGATGGTCATTGTATCAATGTCCGCCGGCATGTCCCGATACAGATTCTCCGTTGAGAGGTCAGGGCGATGATACCGGCTGTATGTGCCACAGCCGGCAAGCATCCATCCCGACAATATGATATATATTACTGTCTTCTTCATTTAATTATGCTTAACACGTTCTTGGATATATTGGAATACAATAAACAATGACGGCACAAGGAACAACAGAGCCAAAGTACCTACAATCATTCCACCGATTACACCTGTGGCAAGCGAACGGCTGCCGTTGGCACCCACTCCGTGCGCCATCATCAGCGGGACAAGACCGAACACCATGGACAACACAGTCATCAATATGGGGCGCAGGCGGACTTTTGCCGCACTGTATGCCGCCTGTGCCAGCGTCATGCCTTCCGACCGCCGTTTACCGGCGTATTCGGTAAGCAGGATCGCTGTCTTGGCAAGCAGGCCTATAATCATGATAAGTCCGGTCTGCATGTAGATGTTGTTCTCCAGACCGAAGAGCCACGCAAACAGGAAACTGCCCATCAGTCCGCAAGGCACCGACAACAGAACCGCGAAGGGTATGAACACGCTCTCATACAAGGCGCACAGAATCAGATAGACCAGAACCATGCAGAGCAGGAATATAAGCGTGGCATTGTTGGTCGTCTTGCTTTCCTCACGCGAAATGCCGCCAAACTCGTATGTGTAATTTGACGGAAGCACTTCACGTGCCGTCTCGCCGATGGCTTCGAGCACCTGCCCCGAACTGTAGCCCTGAGCCGGAGACCCGCTAATCGAGATGGCGTTGAACAGGTTGAAACGGGTGAGGTCTGACGGGCCGTTGGTCTTGGTCAGGCGCACGAACCGGCTCAAAGGCGACATGCCGCCATCGGTGGCACGCACATACATGTGGTGCAGGGATTCCGCATTCACACGATATTCCGCCGGAGCCTGCATGGTCACATGGTAGAGCTTGGAGAACCGGTTGAAGTCGGAAACATATTGTCCGGTATAATAGCCCGACAATGTGGAAAGCACATCTGCGGGCGACACACCCGACTGTTCGCATTTGGCGGCATCGATATCCACCCAGTATTGCGGATAATCCGTGGCAAAGGAGGAATAGACTTCGCCGATTTCGGGTCGCTGCGACAAGGCTTCGACAAACTTGTCTGCCTCTTCCTTGAAGGCGGCGATGTTTCCGCCCGCCTTGTCCTGCAAATAAAGCTCGAAACCGTTTCCCATGCCGTACCCGGCAATCATCGGAGGCGACATGGCGAACACCGTGGCATCGGGAATATCCGAAGTGGCGGCATAAATCTTTCCGATGACATCATTGACCGACTGCCCCTCTCCCTTACGCTGCTCCCAGTCTTTGAGTGTCACGAAATACATCGCCTGCGAGGGACCGGAACCGCTGAAAGAGAAACCGGCGACCGCACCGCTGTATTCAATCTCGCCGATGCTGTCGAGACGGCTGTTGATACGCTCCATCACCTTACTTGTCTGAGCCATGGATGTGCCGGGCTTCGTGTTCATGCTCACCATGACCGTCCCGGTGTCCTCTTCGGGAATAAGTCCCGTCTTTGTGACATTGACCAGCAGCACCAGCAACCCGAAAGAAATGCCTATGATGCTCCACAACAGCCATCGGCGATGGATAATGAACATCACTCCACGTACATAGCGTCGGCTCAGACGGTCGAAGACGGCATTGAACGCTTTACGGAAACGGGCTGCAAAATTGTTCTTGGTGTTGCCCTGCTCATCGATATAGGGTTTCAGCAGCAGCGCGCAAAGTGCCGGTGAGAGTGTGAAGGCATTGACTGCCGAGATTCCCACGGCAACAGCCATCGTGATACCGAACTGCGTGTAGAACGCTCCCGAAGTCCCGCCCATCATGGCAACGGGGAAAAACACTGCCATAAAGATGATGGTAGAGGTCAGGATAGCCGACGAAACGCCTTTCATGGCATCATCAGCCGCGAGAACCGCAGACTGATAGCCCTCGTCGAACTTCGCCTGCACCGCTTCCACCACCACAATGGCATCATCGACCACAGTTCCGATGGCAAGCACAAGCGCGAACAGGGTGAGCAGGTTGACGGAGAAGCCGATCATGGACATCACGGCGAACGTACCGATAATGGAGACGAAAATGGATATCGTAGGAATAAGCGTGGACTTAATATCTTGCAAAAATACATATACCACCACGATAACCAGAAGTATCGCTTCAATAAGTGTCCGGATAACAGAATTGATGGAAGCATACAGGAACTTGTTGGTATCGGTAAGCACCACGAATTCCGTCCCTTCGGGCAAGTCCCGGCTGAGGTCGTCAAGCACTTCGTGAATCTCCTTGATGGTGCTTGAAGCATTGGACCCGGCTTTCTGGTTGATGAGCATCATGGCTGCCGGATGCCCGTTCACTTCGGAGGAATAGTTGTAGTATTCATCGCCCAGTTCCACATCGGCAACCTCCTTCAGCCGAAGCACATTGCCGCCCGGCAGTGACTTGATGACCAACTCACCGAACTCTTCCGCGCCGGACAAGCGTCCGCGGTATTTCATCGTGTATTCATTGGCGGTAGGATGATTGGCACCGAAGGAGCCGGTGGCGGCCTCGATGTTCTGTCGTGCGAGTACGGTGGATATGTCATCGGGGATAAGCCCGTATTGCGCCATCTTGTCGGGACGCAGCCAAAGTCGCATGCTGTAGTTGGAACCGAACATCTGTGCCTTTCCCACGCCGCTGATACGTTTCAGCCTCGGCTCGACATTGATTTTCACGTAATTGTTCAGGAAGGTCTGGTCGAAGCGGTCATCGGGCGAATAGAGCGCGAAAGTCATCAGTTCGGCATTCTGCTGCTTTTCAGTGGTGACACCGGTCTTGGTGGCTTCCGCCGGAAGCTGGCTCAGCGCGCCGTTCACGCGGTTCTGCACGTTTACCGCCGCCATGTCCGCGTTGGTTCCCTGCTTGAAATAGATGTCGATGGAAGCATCGCCCGTATTCGATGCCGTGGAAGTCATATAGGTCATGTCTTCCACGCCGTTGATGGCTTCTTCCAGAGGGGTTATCACTGCCTTCTGCACAGTTTCAGCGTTTGCTCCAGGATAAGTTGCGAATACGTTGATGGTCGGAGGTGCGATGTCGGGGTATTGTTCCACCGGCAAGGAAAACATGGAAATCATGCCCAACAGTACAATCACCACCGAGATAACGCCCGAAAACACCGGGCGGTCTATAAAAAATCGCAGGTTCATTTCGTTTCGTTTTTAGGGGTTATGCTCATGCCTTCTCTCACCAGTCCCACGCCTTCGGCGACAATGGTGTCACCGACCGAAAGACCTTCTTTTACGATAAACCGGTTGCCGTCGTTCAGGCGGTCCACCGTGAGATAGGCGGCTTCCGCCTGTCCGTTTTTCAGACGGTAAGCGATAATCTTGTCCTGCAGTTCCACGGTGGCGGTCATGGGAATGGTTACGGCCTCCGTTTTCGGGTTTTGAAGGATGACATTGCCGATGCTGCCACTCAACAGTTCGCGGTCGGGATTGGGGAACAGGGCTTTGATTTGTACCGTTCCGGTAACAGGATCCACCACGCCGCTTACGGTTTCAATACGTCCTTTCGCCTTGTACAGGCTGCCGTCGTTGAGTTGCAGGCCCACTTCCGGCATCCCGGCTATCATGCTGTCAATCGAGCCATAGCGAGCCAAATATCGCCGTAGCATATTCTCCGAAATGGAGAAATAGGCATACATCTCCGCATTGTCGGACACGACCGTGAAAGGCTGTGCCATATTGGGACCGACAAGCGCACCGATGCGATAGGGCAATGTGCCTACTACTCCGTTGCTCGGGCTTTTGATTTCCGTATAGGAGAGATTGTTGCGTGCATCCGATTCTTGTGCCTTTGCCTGTTCGAGTTCAGCACACGCCACTGCCAGTTGGTTCCGGGCGAGAGAAAGCTCGTAGTCGGATATGACCTTCTCGTCAAACAATGCCTGCTTGCCCCGCAGCTCGATTCTTGCCGTTTCCACTTTTGCCTGTGCCGCGCTGACATTGGCCTGCGCCGTGCGTAATGCCGCCCGATAGGGCACTTGGTCAATTACAGCCAATACTTGACCGGTCTTCACCCGTTCACCCTCTTTCACTTTCAGACGGATAATGCGCCCGGATATTTGCGGCAGGATGTCCACATCCTGCCGTCCGCGTATGGCGGCGGAATAGGACTCGGAGATTTCCACCGGACTTGCCGCGACCTTTATGACCCGATAACTCTGCACCGCATCCTGCTTGCCGTCCGCCTGCCTGCATCCGGTCGGCAGGAACAGCATGAGAGCAAATGCGGCGAAATTCGTGATAATGAATTGCTTGTTCATATTTTCTTCTTGTTTTGTATTAATTCATAATAGGTTTGGTGTGTCACCACTGACGGATGGTATTCCACTCTTTTTCGAGAATGGCATAAACACAGGTATCTTCATATTTTGGGGAGCCGTCAGGATTGTTTACGAATGTCACAAACTCTTTGAAACATCCTTCGCGGCGCATACCAAGACGTTCGCATAAGCGTTTGGAGCGGATATTGTCATCTTCCACAAATCCATAGATACGCCGTGCGCCCGCCTCTCGGAAAAGATAATCCAACAATCCGGCTGCCGCTTCACAAGCGAATCCTTTGCCTTCAAAACGTTTGTTGAAATGCCACCCCACATTATAAGTGTCTTCATTCTCACGCAAAGCGAACACGTCACCGATAATAAAGTCATCTTTTTTCAGACTCACCGCATAGCGCAGCATGTCTTTCGGGGAATACTGCATATATGCCCATGCCGCCTCTCTGGAACAAAGGCGGTCTCCGGCAAAGCAATTCACACGCGGATGGGAAAGATACTCCAACAACCCTTCGGCATCCTTCTGTTTGAAATTTCGAATGATAATTCGTTCGGTTTCGATATATATTTCCTTGTAATCCTTGAAACGGCAGAGCATACTGTCCATTGCCATACGCCGTGCATGGTAATGCTCGATATCTTTATCGTTCCATTCCAGTATTGTTTCACCCAATAGAGAAAATTTTATCATTTGAATATTGATATTGTTTATTTCTTTTCGGAGCTCGTCTATTTTTTTATTGCCAAGTTCTAATGCTTCTATCTCCTGCCATTCATAGAGGCTATTATATGCCATACATCCGATAAGAATGGAGATAAGTATATATCCCAACTGTATTGCCTTATAGAAATTTCCTGACCGCTCCATTATTTTGATGACATTGATTTTTGGAACATGAATAAAAGTTTATCTTTTTCGTTCATGCGGATATTATCAGAATAATCGCCTTTTGTTATTTGATACCCGCATGGCTTGACCATAAAAACGCCTAAGCCCTTAGTGTATGAACTTACTTCTGAGGCGTAGTCTTTACTTGTATTTAATGGAACTTTCCCTTTAATATGACACCACTCATTATTGCAACTGATGTCTTCAATCTCAGACATCATTTTTTGCAAATCTGTAATAGCTTTGGAACTTGCCGCTTGGGGTATCTGCAACTCAAAATAGAGCATCGGTTCGAGAATGTCCACACCTGACTGTTGCAAGGCCAGCCTGAAGACATAAGGGGTCAGCTGTCTGAAATCAGCAGGTGTACTTACCGGGCTATAATACTCGGCTTGAGTAAAAGTTACTTTCAGATCAGTCACTTCCCATCCATGTAAACCAGATTGGCAAGACATACGAATCCCTTCAAAAACGGCATTTTGAAAAGAATGGTTCAGATAACCATAGGAGATGTCACTTTCGATTTGCAACCCTGTCCCTAACGGCAAGGGTTCAAGCGTCAGCCCTATTGTGGCCCAGTAAGGGTTGGGTGGCACTTCGATCTGAATAATCTTATTGACCTTTTTTACAGGTCGTTCTTTGTAGATAGTCTTGATCTCATCAAAATGGACCTTTACGGAAAATCGTTCTTCCAGCAATGTCTGTATGATTTCCTTTTGTGTCAAACCATATAACGAGATTTCCAATTCATCACTATATGAGTTTATGGAAAAGGACAAAGACGGGTCTTCAATCCACAATGTATTCAGAGCGGATATCACCTTGCTTCTCTCTTCGGACCTGTCTGGCCGGACGGAGGATTTGAGAGCGGGATGCTGATGAGATAACCCTTGAATCAAACAAGGTTTAGTACCTAAATAATCTCCGATTCGAAAATCTTCCATATCTTCTACAATCGCGATATCATTGGCCCCCACTTCATCAACATTTATCTCTCTGCCCTGATAAATAGTCTTTAGATTTTTAATCTTGATGAATTTTTCCGAATCGTTGATTCTTACAATGTCTCGAAGTCTCAGACTTCCGTCAATTATTTTTAGAAAACTTCTTTTATGTCCTTTGGGGTCATGCTCTATCTTATAGAGATAAGCTGAAAGTCTGTTTGAGACTGATTCTGGAGGAAGTATAAAAGAAGAGATGGCGTCCAACAACTCATTGATACCGATATTGAACATTGCTGATCCATGTAGTACCGGATAGACTTTGGCTTTTGCCACAAGATCGATTATCGTATTCCAATAATCAGCCGGTGAAATTTCGCTATCCGCCAAATATCGTTCTAATATATTGTCGTCATGGTTGCATACAAATTCTTTGTATTCTTCCTTTATATATGTTTGGGAGCAAATCGGATAAACCAATCCATCGACAACAGTTTGCATAAACAGGACATCTTGAGACAGATTTGTTTTTATATCCAGATACAAACGCTCTAAATTCACACCGTCACGGTCAATTTTATTGATAAATATAATTGTCGGGATTTGCAGTTTTTGTAAAGTATTGAACAGCAACTTTGTTTGCGCTTGTATGCCTTCCTTTGCGGATAAGATGAGGACTGCTCCATCAAGCATTTTGAATGTCCGCTCCACTTCCGCAATAAAATCCATGTGTCCCGGAGTGTCAATGATATTGCATTTCACTCCATTCCAGATAATAGATGTCGTAGAAGCCCGAACAGTAATTCCTCTACGTTTCTCTATATCCATAGAGTCTGTTATGGTGTCACCATTATCCACACGGCCGCACTTTTCCGTTGCTCCACTGGCAAACAGCAGATTCTCGGTTACGGAAGTTTTTCCTGCATCAATGTGAGCAAGAATTCCTAAATTTATAATATTCATTTGGATTAAGCAATAATATACTACAATAGATGCATTGTCGAAACGCACCTTTTAATACCTCCTCGTAGCATGTAGAAAACTACAGGATTCTTAACTCGTATTAATATGTATATTATTACTGCCGCATAATTGAACGCAAATTTACGAAAAAAAAGTTCCCTGACAAAAGCACAAAGAACTTTTTTAATCTACCTTAATTCCGCAACACTATAGTTTAACATTATTTATAAGTGCCTGAGCAACAAAAAGTTGCCCAGGATTTTGCCATGTCAGAATTTTCACTTACCTTAGTGTTGCGAAAAGAAGACAAGCAAAACTCTAATATGACATGGCAAAGATACAAATAAAATCTGAGAAACTCACTCCTTTTGGAGGAATTTTTTCTATTATGGAGCAATTTGATGCTCTTTTAGCTCAAACCATAGATTCCACCTTGGGATTGAGATGCACTATGTTTGGTTATCAATATAGCGAAATTCTACGCTCTCTGATGTGCGTATATCTTTGTGGCGGCTCATGTATTGAGGATGTTACAACTCACTTGATGAAACATTTGTCTCTTCATCCAACTCTTCGCACTTGCAGCGCAGACACCATATTGCGTGCTATCGAAGAACTGACTTGTAAGAACATCACCTATAAATCTGCTTCTGGCAACTCCTATGATTTCAATACTGCAGACAAGATGAACTGCTTATTGATCAAAGCCCTGCTTGCTACTGGTCAATTGAAATCCGGTCAAGAGTATGATTTTGACTTTGACCATCAGTTCATTGAAACAGAGAAGCATGATGCAAAACCAACCTACAAGAAGTTCCTGGGCTATAGTCCAGGTGTGGCAGTCATTAACGACATGATTGTCGGTATTGAAAATAGAGACGGCAACACAAACGTGCGCTTCAACCAAAGAGAGACTTTGGAAAGAATCTTCAAGCGACTGGAGGCATCAGAAGTATATATATCCCGTGCCCGCATGGATTGCGGCTCATGCTCGGAGGAAATCGTAGATATGGTAGAGGCTCATTGCAGGCATTTTTATATTCGTGCCAACAGATGCTCTTCCTTCTACGATTCCATGTTTGCCTTGACTGGATGGAAAACTGTTGAAATCAACGGTATTGAATTTGAGCTGAATTCCATCCTTGTTGAGAAATGGAAAGGAAAACCGTATCGTCTTGTCATACAGAGACAAAGGCGAATAGATGGAGACCTTGACATTTGGGAAGGCGAATATACCTACAGATGTATACTGACTAACGATTACAAGTCGAGTGCAAGAGACATCGTGGAATTCTACAATCTTCGTGGTGGCAAGGAACGCATCTTCGATGACATGAACAATGGCTTTGGCTGGAATCGATTGCCAAAATCGTTCATGGCACAGAATACTGTATTCCTGCTTATGACAGCTCTCATCAGAAACTTCTACAAAGCTATTATGCAGAGATTGAAAACCCATGAATTTGGATTGCGTGCCACCAGCAGAATCAAGACCTTTGTTTTCAAGTTCATCTCTGTTCCTGCGAAATGGATTAAGACATCACGTAGGCATGTATTGAATATTTACTCAGACAACAATGCTTATGCCAACCTGTTCAAGACAGACTTTGGTTAAAGACCATGCTTTTCTGGTTAAACCAGCGTATTACCTCAAGTCGCTTTATGGGGTAAGGGGATTTTGTGTCTGCGACATTTCTGTTGTGCAAGAAATATGTACAATAAAATGAATTTTGTCGCTTTGCAAGCAAAATCCCACTAAACCCTATAGGTTGCGGATTTGAGGATACTATGAAAAACACACTGCAAAGGTACGCATTTTTCAGCAACTTGCAAATAATCCAACTAAAAAAGCATGTTTAATAACATGTTTTAGCAAATCTGCGGACTTATTAAACAAAAAAGGGCGTCGCAGGGGTACATTCCACCAGCAGACGTCCTCACACAGTGCTTCATGAAGGCGTGACACAGTGCTTCCTCACCTCCTCACAAAGCACTGCATGAGACCCTCAGGAAGCACTTCCTGAAAGGCTGACGCAGTGCTTCGTCAGAAAGGGTGCAAGTATAGCCTCACACACCACGATTCTTAATAGTGATTATACGATACGACTTTCTCCAGATCCTTGCGCGACTTCTTGCGCTTGGGCTTGGCTGCATAGCCTACGACCACATCGAGCAACAGGCGCTTGCCCGCAGGAATGCCCACCAGCTGCTTCATCTCCTTCTCGTCGAACCAACCCACGATGCACGAGCCAAGGCCTTCGCTCTCGGCGGCAAGCGTGATGTGGGCAGCGGCGATGCCAATGTCTATCAGGGGAAAATACTTGTCCTTGATCTTCGCGCCAAGGAAGGAAGTGAAGTTCATCGACTCCTCGACAATGAGGATATGAACAGGCGCCTCCTTGGCAAACTGGTTCATGCCCAACCCTGCGGCAGCCTTCCCCACCCTTCGCGCGAGTTCGGGGTCGTCCACCACCACAAACTTCCACGGCTGGGCGTTGCAGGCCGAAGGAGCCAAGCAGGCCGCCCGGAGGATGCGCTCCAACTTTTCGCGCTCCACAGGCCGGTGCTCGTAAGCGCGATCACTCTGGCGGCTGGCCGCCAATTGCAGAAAATCCATTGCTATCTCTCCATCTATAAGTTTATGACAATATGTTGAAGACTTAAGAAGGCTGTTTCAAATACGGGCCTCACTTCAGCAATCCGTCCAGATAGGTATAGAATTCAGGATCCTCACCTACAACTACTTTCAGGATAATACCTTCGGGACTGATGACTATCTTCGTCGGATAGCCGCGGACAGCATACAGGACAGAAACATCGGGATCGCCCTCGTTGCGGACATGCAACCAAGGCATGTCATGCTCTTCTACCGCCTTGCGCCATTTCTCCTCTGTATCACGACAGTCGATGCCCACAAACTCGACCTTGGCCTTGTGCTTGGCATAGGCCTTCTTCATATCGGGCACACCCTTGATACACCAGCCACACCAACTGCCCCAAAAATCAAGTACTACATACTTGCCTCGAAGCGACGAAAGAGTAAAGTCATTACCCTTGAGATCCTTCAGCGTAAAATCGGGAGCCGCATTGCCTTCTTTCACCCGTTCGGCAGCAGCACGACGGGCCATTTCCTTGTCATACCCATCCTTTACCTGACGATACAACGGTGCCATCACACCCGTACGTACAGGCTCGGCCACCACATCAAGCATCTCGCCAATCTTCTCAACAGACAAGTCGCGTGACAGAGCATAGACGGCCACAGCCTGGTCGGCATGGCTGCGGATGAAGTCACAACGCAGGTCCTGCATACGGTTCAGAAATTCTCGTGAAGGGGCATAAGCCCGTCGGATGCTGTCGGCAGGAATGCCATCAACCTCCATCTGCATACATACTTTGCTAAGCGAATCGAGCTTCGTGATGCAAGGGCGGAGCTGTTCATTCAGTTCATTGCAGGCTTCGTAAAAAGCATCACCACTCAGACGATAATCATCCAGCGTACCGCTTACCGTAACAGGACGGCCGGGCAAAAGTACCAGTCCCAAAGCTTTCATACTAACAGCACCATTACCCGAGGGCTTGGCATAGATATAGACTTGCTTCAGCACGCTGTCGCCCACATTAAAGGCAAACTGCCCATTCAGCATAGGCACTGTGTCTAGCCGTGCCTCGCCACCGTCTACCGACCGATGGTTGACCAACAACGTATCACTCTCAATGCCATTCAGCGTACCGCTGATTTCCATTTTAGCCGCAGGGCTGCAGGCTGTCAACAGACTTGCTCCTAAGAGCATCCAGCACAGATTCTTCATTTTTTATATGATATGATTTATGACTGATACTGAATCATACGGCTGATGTACTTGCCGATGATGTCAAACTCCAAGTTCACTACCGAGCCCACCTGAATGGCGTGGAAGTTGGTATGCTCAAAGGTATAGGGAATGATGGCTACCTGGAAGGTATCGTCCGTGGGATTGCACACCGTCAGGCTGACTCCGTTGACTGTAACCGAACCCTTGTCCACAGTGATGTAGCCGCGTCGGGCCATTTCCTTGTCGAACGCATAGCGGAAGGTGAAATAATAGCTGCCTTCGGCATCCTTCACGTCGATGCAAGTAGCCGTCTGATCGACATGCCCCTGCACGATGTGTCCGTCCAGACGTCCGTTCATCATCATGCTGCGCTCCACATTCACCTCATCGCCCACCTTCAGCAAGCCCAGGTTGGAGCGGTCGAGCGTCTCCTTCATGGCAGTGACGGTATAAGTATCGTCGGTCAGTGCCACGACGGTCAGGCAGACGCCGTTGTGGGCCACACTTTGGTCAATCTTCAGTTCGCCCACGAAGGAGCAACGGAAAGTAAAATGCACATTCTCCTGTTCTTTTACCACGTTTACCAGCGTGGCACACTCTTCTACAATTCCAGAAAACATAAATCTCTTTCTTTTTAAGGGTTACGACATGGCATCTTTTGACAGAAAGAGGAACCAACAACCGCCCTCTCCGCAGATGCTTCTGCAAAAATAATGAAAGGTGAGCGCAGTACCAAACTAAAAGCCTGCTTTTAAGTGAAGACGCTGTCGAAGTGCATCCTATTTTATCTAAAAACAAAGAGAATTTACAAGAAAAAGGTAAGACTTGGAAGCATAATCTAATCCAGAAGGCTTATCTTTGCCCCTGCTAAATAAAAAACGACATGAAACAAAAAGAAATTCCCATACTGCTGCTCACGGGATACCTGGGCAGTGGCAAAACCACCTTGGTGAACCGCATCCTGGCCAACAAGCGGGGCATCCGCTTCGCTGTCATCGTGAACGACATCGGCGAGGTGAACATCGATGCCGACCTCATCCAGAAAGGCGGCGTAGTGGCCCAGAAAGACGACAGCCTCGTAGCCCTGCAAAACGGCTGCATCTGTTGCACACTGAAGGCCGACCTCATCGAACAAGTCTATGAACTGATGTGTACCGAACGCTTCGACTATATCGTCATCGAAGCCAGCGGTATCTGCGAGCCCGAACCCATCGCACAGACACTCTGTTCCATCCCCCGCCTGGGCGATGCCTATACCCGCCACGGCATTTGCCGCCTGGATTGCCTGGTCAGCGTAGTCGACGCCCTGCGCCTGCAAAGCGAATTTGCCTGCGGCGACAGCCTGACACGCAAGAGACTGGACGAGGAAGACATCGAAAACCTCATCATCCAGCAGATAGAGTTCTGCAACATCATCCTGTTAAACAAAGCAGCCGAAGTGAAGCCCGAAGAGTTGGGACGCATCAAGAAAATCATCCGCACCCTGCAACCTTCAGCCGAAATCATCGAATGCAACTATGCTGACGTGCCATTGGAGAAGCTGCTCGACACACATCTGTTCGACTTCGAACGTGCCGCCACCTCAGCCGGCTGGATCCGCGAAATAGAACGTGCCGCCACGGAGGAAGAGGAGCGCGAAGCACATGCCCACGGCAGCCATCACCACGAGCATGAAGAAGAGCACCACCACGAGGAACACGAGCACGAAGAAGAAGGACATCATCACCACCATCACCACCACGACCACGAAGGCGGAGAGGTGGAAGAATACGGCATCGGCACGTTTGTATACTACCGCCGACCGGCCTTCGACATCCACAAGCTCGACCACTTCATCTCCACCCGCTGGCCCAAGAACATCATCCGCGCCAAAGGCGTGTGCTACTTCAGCCACAACCGCGACATGTCCTACCTCTTCGAGCAGGCTGGCGTACAGAAGCAGCTCACCGAGGCAGGACAGTGGTATGCCACCGCGCCCGAAGAAGACCTCATCGAGCTGATGAAACAAGAGCCTGGCTTGCTTCGCGACTGGGACGAAAAGTACGGCGACCGCATGCAAAAGATTGTCTTCATCGGCCAACACCTTGACAAGGAACAGTTGGCACATGATTTGGATGAGTGTTTGGAGTAAACAACTACAACGGTTGTATGGAAAATAAAGATGCCCTCAACTGCCGGGTAAAGCAGGTTGAGGGCATCTTTCTTGTTAGGAAGGGGTTTATGGTTGGTTAGCAGGCGGATTACAGATATAGTCTGATATGATGGCAGGACTGCCCGAAGCGGTCAAGTCCCATATCTTGGCTGCCTCCCAAACAGACTTGTCGTCTGCTATAAGATTGGGCACATTGGTTATTAATGTTGTGTAGTCTGTATTGCCGGCTTCTACACAATGCTCTGGGGCGGTGTATAAAGTGTATTTGCCAACTAAACTGATGTCTTTTACGTTGTCAGGTAAGATGGCGTAGCATGAAATAATGTGTCCACTGTTATAGCCCGCTATGCTTCCCACGCCCGATTCGCTGCCTTGGGTAGTGCCCATGAGTGACACATGTGTGGAGTAGCATCCATACACTGAGGCTGCTCCGTTGTAGTTATATCCTACTATGCCTCCCATCGCCTCTGATGTCAGATCCTGCCTGCCAATGGTAGAGTAGGCTGCATAGCTGGCCACTACGTCGCCACGCGTGTTATAGCCTACTACACCTCCCAGGCGAGTACTTGCTTCTGATGAATTGTGGGTTACTGTTACTCTGTTGGCTATGCATTGAGCTACGATGCCGAAGCTATTTTCGCCGGCTATGCCTCCAGCCATAGTGCCCGAGATGGTGGCACCATCTACAGCACACTTCAGCAGTCGACCGCTGGTGCTGACGCCGCCTTCTTGGGAAGAGGTTCCTATGATGCCTCCGGCACGAGTGCTTGATCCTGTTGTTGTTATGTGGCTGTTGCCCGATACACTGCAATATTCTGTTTTTCCATAGCTGGCACCTGCGATGCCTCCGGCGGCATGAGTGGCACTGACCTCAACATCAAGTGCATTGCATCCGTTCACCTGCACACTGTTGTTTCCCACGATGGCTCCGGCATAGTGTCCCGCCACTTGGGAGCTACGCACGTTGCAGCTTTCTATCTTACCCATGCTGGATCCGGCTATCACTCCTGCATAGGCAGCTCCGCTGGTGGCAGTTACTTGGGCGTTAGCAAACTTCACATTATGCACCTTGGCTTTTTCAGCCAGTCCACCGAAGAAGCCCACATTGCTTGCGTTGCTTTCTACCACGAGGTTGTAGATAAATTTTCCATTGCCGTCGAAGTCTCCGGCGTAGCCTGTGCCGGTGTTCATGTCGCGACCTACAGGTGTCCAGTCCACGCCTGTCAGGTCTATGTCTTTTTCCAATATGACGTCCTTGTTAAGTACATTTGCATTCGCAATGATTTCTTGTGCCCAAGCCTGCAAGCCTTTAGCGTTGTAGATGTGGTATATACCGTCTATCATTTCATATCCTTGTGTCGGTTCGAACTTGCCGGGGATTATGGGTCCTAAGTTTAGAATATGGCTCGCTTTCAAAGTGGCATTTGTTGTGCTCTGTTTCTTCCATACGTTCCCTTTATCATCATATAGGCTGAGGATCAGTCCTTTGTTTAGTGTGGCTGGTGCGGTTACGAAATAGTAGGTTTTTCCTGCAATTAAGTTTCCTTTTAAGGCAATTTCTATTCCAGCCCATTCGGGGTCAACATTCGCTATCGGATTCTCTTGTGAAGCATCGATAGTCAGTGTCCCTGCCAACGCCTCACCGTTGTTTCCGCACAGTGTTGCCTTGGTTATGGTAGTGGTGATACTTCCGTCAAGCGTAAATTTCACCAAAGCACATACATTTTTGAAATAGAGGTTGTTCGTGGCGTCGGCCGTGGCTACGGACGGATTCAGGCCTTGTGCGAAGCTGCCTGCTCGTGCCATCTGTTCGGCTGGCAGAGTGGTGGTGATGGTGGTGCCTTTTATTTGTGCATTCGCATCATACGGGTAGAGAGCATAATAGGTACCCTCGACAGGAGCTGCCTTGCCGGTAAAGGTGACGCTCGGACCACTTTCGGTAGTATAGAAGCGATTGTTGTCGCCTATGGGATCGAACAGAGAGATGGCGTCGTTCGCTTCCCAATATACGGCATTTCCGGTAGTGAGTTCGGTGCGTGTGGAGGCGTCGGTGTTGGCGTAGAACTCCATTGGCACTTTGCCTGAGGGTTGTGTGTTGTCTGCCAGTTCGTCCTCGGAGCAGGCGGATACCATGGCGGTCAAGACCGCCAGATAGAGTATAGCTTTGATTTGTTTCATGACTGATAAGTTGATTGGTTGGATTTCTGTATGTCAATTACCATCCGTAAGGATAATCATCTTCTTTAAAACCTTGGTGTGTGCCACTAGTGCAGATTACTTCTTGTGCGTCTACCTCGATGACTGTACAAAGGGGGGCTTCATAGATTTCTTTTGTCGTTTCCATACTTAATTCTATTAAAAAATATTTTCCATAGTTCCAGCCATTACAAACCTTGAAGAATAGCCGATAGCTAAGGTGACAATAATAACAATACAAAGAACATTTTTCTCGTTCAAAAACCTATTATTTTTTCACTTTGCTCAAAAAAAGGAAATACATTCCTCAATCAGACAGAAAAATCCTGCTCTTGTGATTTGCCTCTGCTCCCGTCTTTCCGTATCTTTGCCGCTAAAATTCAATAAAGAAACCACAAGATGACACAAAAATACCATCTGCTTGTCCTCGACCTGGACGGCACCCTGACCAACTCGAAGAAAGAGATTTCTCCACGCAACCTGCAAACCCTGCTCCGCCTCCAGCAGAGCGGCGTCCGCCTGGTACTGGCCTCAGGCCGCCCCACGTATGGCATCGCTCCCCTGGC
This sequence comes from Bacteroides togonis, assembly GCF_900130135.1. Lineage (NCBI taxonomy): Bacteria > Pseudomonadati > Bacteroidota > Bacteroidia > Bacteroidales > Bacteroidaceae > Bacteroides > Bacteroides togonis. Next base: position 1,629,309 of record NZ_LT670820.1, read on the forward strand.
CGACACTCTACGCATGAAAGAATACGGTGGTTTCATCCTCTCCTACAACGGAGGCGAAATTATCGAATGGGGCACAGGCCGTCTGCTCTACAAGAACCTCTTGCCCGACGATGTGCTGCCCATACTCTATACAGCCTCTGTGCGTAACGAACAGGCCATCCTGACCTACGACAACGAATACATCCTGACCGAAAGTCCCGACGACGAATATGTCCGCAAGGAAGCCTTTCTGAACAAAATGCAGATACGTGCCGTAGACGATTTTCTGGCAGCAGCTCCCCTCCCCCTGCCCAAATGCCTCATCGTGGGCGACCCCGACCGACTGATACGAACCGAAGCCGAGCTCTCCCTCCGCCTGCAAGGACAAATCAGCGTCTACCGTTCAGAGCCTTACTTTCTGGAGCTGGTGCCAATGGGCATCGACAAAGCTCAATCCTTGTCCGTGCTATTGGACAAACTGGGCCTCACGCGTGAAGCGATGGTAGCCATGGGCGACGGTTACAATGACCTTAGCATGATTAAATTCGCAGGCATGGGGGTTGCCATGGCCAATGCTCAGGAGCCAGTGAAGCAGGCTGCTGACTACATTACCCTGAGTAATGATGAAGATGGAGTAGCCATGGCGGTAGAGAGACTGTTCGACCTATAACAGCCCCTTCCTAAAATGCCAACCTATTCCGTTTTATAAAACATTGCTTTCTGCATGGTAAAGCATTGCTTTTCGCTCGACAAAACAATGCTTTCCATTCAGCAAAAACATTACTTATTTTTGGGGAGCATAATTAAGGCTAGTAAACGAAGCCGAAAGCTTACTTCTGCATCAGCCGTTCGTACACGCGAGGATGAAGGAAATAGCGTACATCCTTCCCTGCCTCGATAGACTCTCGGATAAAGGTAGAGCTGATTTCGAGTACAGGCGAATCGACCAGACGCACGCGAGGAGGCAGAGAAGACACGTCGACGGGATAGCCTGAACGGGGATAAATCAAAATGGGATTCTCGGCCAGCAGGCGTTCGGACTGATACCAGCGGGAGAAGGAATGCCAGTTGTCCGATCCGATAATCAGGTGAAATGTGTGTTGCGGATAGACTTCCTTCAGGCGGTCGAACGTATGGATGGTATAAGAAGGTTGAGACAAATGGAATTCGAAATCGGAAGCACGAAACTTGGGATATCCCTCTACGGCCAGTTGCACCAACTCCAACCGCAAGGCATCGGGCAGCAGGTCCTGCCCCACCTTGAAAGGATTGCGGGGAGTCACCAGAAACCACAATTCATCCAGCCCGCCAAACTCGCAAAGGTAATTGGCCAGAGCCAGATGGCCGACGTGGATGGGGTTGAACGAACCGCTGAAGATACCAATATCCATAAGCGCATCAGATTTTCTTTCCCTTCAGACGAAGGAAAGCAAGGGTGCCGTTCGCGATGGACACTATGCCAACAAGCCCCATGCCTATAGCTACAGTGTATTCTTCGTGCTGTATATTGGCAATTAGCAACCATACGGCACATACCAGCAAGATGACGTTGACAATCAATAATCCCTTGTTCATCTTGCGCGAGAAGTTCTTGCCGCTATAATCTTTCGTCATGCCTTCAAGAATTGGGTGATTATCTCCAACGCCTCGGCCTTGGCCGTCTCCAAGTCGTCGTTCACAATAATCTTGTCGAACTTCGGGGCAAAAGACATTTCGTAAGTAGCCTTGGCCACACGATCCTCGATGACTTCGGGCGTATCAGTCCCTCGCCCCACCAGGCGCTTGCGCAACTCTTCGACCGAAGGCGGCTGGATAAAAACAGACAGGGCACGGTCGCCATAAAACTTCTTGATATTGCATCCGCCTACGACATCGACGTCGAACACCACATTTTGCCCAGCAGCCAACTGCTTTTCGACCTGCGACTTCAATGTACCATAGAAGCGGTCGTGGTAGACTTCTTCGTACTCCAGAAACTCACCCTCAGCAATACGACGGCGGAATTCTTCGGGCGAAAGGAAGAAATACTCTACGCCATCGCGCTCCGTGCCACGCGGCGGACGGCTGGTGGCCGAAATGGAAAAAGCCAAGTTCAGGTTCTGCGTCAGCAGATAGTTGATGATAGTCGATTTGCCCGAACCTGAAGGGGCGGAAAAGATAATCAGTTTACCCATACTTAAAAATCGATTACATTACATTCAGTACCTGTTCCTTGATCTGCTCCAGCTCATCCTTCATCTGAACCACGATCTTCTGCATCTCCGCATGGTTGGACTTGCTGCCCAAGGTATTGATTTCACGCCCCATCTCCTGTGCGATGAAGCCCAACTTCTTACCCTGTCCGCTACCTGTCTCCAGCGTGCTGATGAAATATTTCAAGTGATTGCTGAGGCGTTGTTTCTCTTCGTTGATATCCAGCTTCTCGATGTAATAGATGAGTTCCTGCTCCAGACGGTTCTTGTCGTAATCCACGCTGATCGTCTTCTCGAGCGCATCGACAATGCGATCCTTTATTTTTCCGACACGTTCCTTTTCGTAAGGCTCCACTGTTTCGAGCAGATGGGCGATGTTGGCTATTTTCTCACGGAACTTTTTCTCAAGTGCAGCACCTTCCTGCTTGCGGAAGTCCACCAGATGGTTCAGTGCCTCTTCGACGGCCGCATGAGCCACCTGCCACTCCTCTTCGCTCAGTTCCTGTGTCTCGGTCTTGGTCATCACATCAGGCAGACGAAGCAGAGTACCAAACCAGTCTTCAGGCTCAGGAATACCTGTAGCAGAAGAGATTTCCTTGATACGATGATAGTAGGCAGCCACCAGTTCCTGATTGATAGGAGTAGCCAGTTGCTCGGCATCCTTTTTCTCCACCCAAAGGCTGAAATCTACCTTGCCACGCTCCAGCACGCGGGCTATTTCGTTGCGGATTTCCATCTCCTTCTCTCTGTAAGCGGGAGCAATTCGTGCCGACAGATCCATCGCCTTGCTGTTAAGCGATTTTATCTCAACATTTATCTTTTTATCGGGCAATTCGACAATAGCCTTGCCATATCCCGTCATCGACTGTATCATAATGCTTCTTAAGTTTTGTGCAAAATTACACGATTATTTTTAATTACTGAAAATAATCACGTAAATTTGTCAGCTGATTAAAAAGATGAATAGTAACTATGTCATGTATCCTGCATATTGAAACATCCACTTCCGCCTGTTCGGTAGCCGTGAGCGAAGACGGGCAGGTAGTGTTCAAAAAGGAAGACTTGAACGGCCCTTCACATGCCGTATCATTGGGAGTTTTTGTAGACGAAGCATTGTCTTTCGCCGATAGCCATGCCATGCCGTTGGATGCGGTGGCCGTGAGTTGCGGGCCGGGGTCCTACACAGGCCTGCGTATCGGAGTATCCATGGCAAAAGGCATCTGCTACGGACGTAATCTGAAACTCATCGGCCTGCCTACGCTGAAAGTACAGTGCGTGCCGGTATTGCTCTATCACGACGAGCTTCCCGACGATGCCCTGCTGTGCCCCATGATAGATGCCCGCCGCATGGAAGTCTATGCTGCCGTCTACGACCGCGCCTTGAAACCCGTACGCGACATTGCTGCCGACATTGTGGACGAAAACTCATACCGCGAATTCCTCGACCAGCACCCTGTCTATTTCTTCGGAGACGGAGCAGCCAAGTGCAAGGAAAAAATTACGCACCCCAACGCTCACTTTATCGACGGCATCCGCCCGCTGGCCAGTATGATGTTTCCCCTGGCCGAGAAAGCCATCGCTGAAGAGAATTTCGAAGACGTAGCCTACTTCGAACCCTTCTACCTGAAGGAATTCGTAGCAGGCAAACCCAAAAATCTGCTGAACGGATAATTAGCCGTTCACTATAAACCGATAATTTACTGAATATATGCAATATAACACCCAACAGAAACGGATGCCCCTGCCTGAATATGGTCGCAGCATCCAGAACATGGTAGACCACGCACTGACCATCGAAGACCGTGCCGAACGCCAACGTTGCGCCAATACCATCATCAACATCATGGGAGGAATGTTTCCTCACCTGCGCGACGTGCCCGACTTTAAACACAAGTTATGGGATCACTTGGCTATCATGTCCGACTTCAAGCTGGACATCGACTATCCGTTTGAGGTAATCCCCAAAAACAACCTCGATGCCAAACCTGAGCCTGTGCCTTATCCCTGCACAAAAATCCGTTACCGCCATTACGGCCGCACACTGGAAGTGCTGATCCAAAAGGCATGCGAATTTCCTGAAGGGGATGAAAAGCAAAATCTGGTAGCCCTCATCTGCAACCACATGAAGAAGGACTACATGACGTGGAACAAAGACACGGTAGACGACCGCAAAATAGCAGACGATTTGTATGAACTGTCGGGCGGGAAATTACAGATGACAGATGAAATTCTGAAGCTGATGGCCGAACGAATTGACTTATACTATCGTCCGACCAAGGCCAATACCCCCAATAACAATAACAACCGAAATAACAAGAAAAAGAAATATTGAATTCTGCCCCATTAGCGGACTTCACAAACAGATCCAACAAACCGACTATCATGGCATCATTCATCATCGAAGGAGGACACAGGCTGGCAGGTGACATCCATCCGCAAGGAGCCAAGAATGAAGTATTGCAAATCATCTGCGCCACCCTGCTCACAGCAGAGAAGGTGACCGTGCACAATGTACCCAACATTCTGGACGTAAACAACCTGATTCAGCTGATGCGCGACATGGGGGTAGAAGTGTCTAAAACAGGAATTGACACCTATACCTTCCAAGCGGCACGGATAGATACTGCCTACCTGGAAAGCGAAGAGTTCCTGAAGAAATGCTCCAGCCTGCGTGGTTCGGTAATGTTGGTAGGCCCCATGGTGGCACGCTTCGGCAAGGCTATCATCTCCAAACCAGGAGGTGACAAGATAGGGCGTCGAAGACTTGACACTCACTTCATCGGCATTCAGAATTTGGGAGCCGACTTCAGATATAATGAAGAGGCCGGCACGTTCGAAATAACTGCTGACCGCCTGAAAGGCACCTACATGCTACTGGACGAAGCATCTGTTACAGGTACGGCCAATATCGTCATGACCGCCGTGCTGGCCGAAGGCAAGACAACCATTTACAACGCGGCCTGCGAACCTTACGTACAACAACTCTGCCGTATGCTGAACCGCATGGGTGCTAAAATAACAGGTATCGCCTCTAACCTGCTTACGATTGAAGGGGTAAAGGAATTGCACGGTACAGAGCACACCATCCTGCCTGACATGATCGAAGTGGGTAGTTTCATCGGCATGGCCGCAATGACAGCCAGCGAACTGACCATCAAGAACGTCTCCTACGAAAACCTGGGTATTATTCCCCAGTGCTTCCGCCGCCTGGGCATCCACTTAGAGCAGCAAGGAGACGACATCTACGTCCCTGCACAAGAGACGTACGAGATAGAGTCGTTCATCGACGGCTCCATCATGACCATTGCCGACGCCCCCTGGCCAGGACTAACCCCCGACCTGCTGAGTGTGATGCTCGTAGTAGCTACTCAAGCTAAGGGAAGTGTACTCATCCACCAGAAGATGTTCGAGAGCCGCCTGTTCTTCGTAGACAAGCTGATAGACATGGGAGCACAGATCATCCTCTGCGACCCGCACCGTGCCGTGGTCATCGGCCATAACCGTGGTTTCCGCCTACACGGCGGCAACATGACCTCACCCGACATTCGTGCCGGTATCGCCCTGCTCATTGCAGCCATGAGCGCCGACGGTATCAGCCGCATCCACAACATCGAACAAATAGACCGCGGTTATCAGGACATTGAAGGGCGTCTGAATGCTATCGGAGCAAGAATCACGAGAATCTGACCATATGATTAAACGAGAAGAAGTATATAAGATAGGTATATTCAACAAGCCACATGGTATCCATGGCGAACTGCAGTTCACTTTCACCGACGACATTTTCGATCGGGTGGAGGCAGAATACATCATTTGTCTGCTGGACGGCATCTTCGTACCTTTCTTTATCGAAGAATACCGCTTCCGCTCAGATTCCACCGCCTTGATGAAACTCGAAGGAGTGGACACTGCAGAGCGTGCCCGTATGTTTACCAACGTCGAAGTCTGGTTTCCTGTAAAACATGCAGAAAGTGCTGACAACGGTGAACTGACATGGAATTATTTCATCGGGTTTCGTATGGAAGAAATCCACCACGGTAACATAGGGGAAGTGACAGATGTAGATACTTCTACCATCAACACCCTGTTTGTCGTTGACCATAACAGCGAAGAACTATTGATTCCTGCTCAAGAAGAATTCATTACCGATATCGACCGAAAGCATAAAGTGATTACTGTCGACCTTCCCGTCGGCCTAATAGACCTTGATAAAGCAGAAGAGGAATAACCTATACACATAAAGAAGACATGCCGACCCCTAAGAAAAGAAGAAAAAGTAAAGCTTTCTGGAACAACATCAAGTTCAAGTACAAACTGACCATCGTCAACGAGAATACGTTGGAAGAGGTGGTAGGCTTGCATGTGTCCAAGCTGAACGGCATCTCTGTACTCCTGTCCGTATTGACTGTTCTATTTCTGATAGCCTCACTGATCGTAGCTTTCACTCCACTGCGTAATTATCTGCCCGGCTATATGAACAGTGAAATCCGCGCACAAGTAGTAGACAATGCTTTGCGTGTAGACTCGCTCCAACAATTGGTAGAACGGCAGAACCTGTACATCATGAATATACAGGACATCTTCCGCGGCGACGTTAAGGCAGATACCATTCAGTCCATCGACTCATTGACAACCCTGCGTCAGGATTCACTCATGGAACGAACCAAACGGGAAGAAGAGTTTCGCAAACAATACGAAGAGAAAGAAAAATACAATCTGACAACCATAACTGCCATGTCGGCAGATGGACTAAATTTCCATTGTCCCACCAGAGGAATCGTATCATCCTCCTTTAATGCTGAACAGAAGCACTACGGTACAGATATCGCCGCTAATCCGGGCGAAAGCGTATTGGCCACTCTGGATGGCACCGTTATTCTGAGTACCTATACCGCTGAAACGGGATATGTGATACAGGTACAACACAGACAAGATTTCGTATCCACCTACAAACACTGCGGATCGCTGCTCAAAAAAGAGGGCGACACGGTAAAAGGTGGAGAAGCGATCGCATTGGTTGGCAATACAGGACAGCTGAGTACTGGCCCACATCTGCATTTTGAGTTGTGGCATCGGGGCCGTGCCATCAACCCTGAAATTTATATTGTATTCTAAATAAACGATATATCATGAAAAAACTGATAGCCATACTTGGTTCCACTGGTTCAATCGGGACACAGGCGTTGCAAGTGATTGAGGAGCATCCCGACAAGTACGAAGCTTATGTACTGACAGCCAACAACCGAGTGGAAGAACTCATCGCTCAGGCACGTAAATTCAAGCCCGAAGCAGTAGTAATAGCCAATGAAGCAAAATACCAACAACTGAAGGATGCCTTGGCCGACCTGCCAGTTAAAGTATATGCCGGCGAGGAAGCACTTTGCCAAATAGTACAGGAGAAACCGATAGACATCGTACTGACAGCAATGGTAGGATATGCAGGACTGCGCCCCACGATAAATGCCATCCGTGCACGCAAGGCTATTGCCTTGGCTAATAAGGAAACGTTAGTGGTAGCAGGAGAACTCATCAATCAACTGGCACGCGTAAACCGCACCCCCATCCTGCCAGTCGACTCGGAACATTCTGCCATCTTCCAATGCCTGGCCGGAGAAGCGGGCAACGCTATTGAAAAAGTAATACTTACGGCTTCCGGAGGTCCTTTCCGCACGTTTAGTCACGAACAACTGAAGACGGTAACCAAAGAACAGGCACTGCGCCACCCCAATTGGGACATGGGAGCCAAAATCACGATCGACTCGGCTTCGATGATGAACAAAGGATTTGAAGTAATAGAGGCCAAGTGGCTTTTCGGCGTACGGCCGGACCAAATAGAAGTAGTAGTCCATCCGCAATCGGTCATACACAGCATGGTACAGTTCGAAGACGGTGCAGTGAAGGCACAGCTTGGCATGCCGGACATGCGCCTGCCCATCCAGTATGCCTTCTCCTACCCCGACCGCTTGCATGCCTCGTTTCCTAGGCTGGACTTCACGAAATGTACAGAGCTCACTTTCGAACAGCCAGATACTATGCGTTTCCGCAACCTAGCACTGGCCTACGAAGCCCTGCACCGTGGAGGAAATATACCCTGCATCGTCAATGCAGCCAACGAAGTCTGTGTGGCTGCTTTCCTACACGACCGCATCTCGTTCCTCGGTATGAGCGACGTAATTGAAAAGACCATGGAGCGCGTAGCTTTCATCCAGCAACCTACCTACGAAGATTATGTTGCAACAGACACCGAAGCGCGCTGTGTAGCAGAAAGCTTGATAAACAAATAATTGAATTTTAATAATCGATAATTTATAGTTAAATAAATAATGGAAACATTTTTAATTCGTACCCTACAGCTTGTCATGAGCCTTTCGTTGCTCGTCGTCATCCACGAAATGGGGCACTTCCTTTTTGCCCGCCTCTTCAAGACACGGGTCGAAAAGTTCTGCCTCTTCTTCGATCCCTGGTTCACACTGTTCAAGTTCAAACCCAAGAACAGCGAAACGGAATATGGAATCGGCTGGCTACCGCTGGGCGGATACGTTAAGATTGCTGGCATGATAGACGAGTCGATGGATACCGAACAGATGAAACAACCCATGCAGCCATGGGAGTTTCGCGCCAAGCCCGCATGGCAACGACTGCTCATCATGGTGGGCGGCGTACTGTTCAATTTCCTGCTCGCCCTGTTCATCTACTCCATGATTCTCTTCGCTTGGGGCGACTCTTACATCCCCGTGCAGAAGGCACCACTTGGCATGGATTTCAATGAAACCATGCATCAGGCAGGATTCCGCGACGGCGACGTGCTGATTTCAGCCGATGGCGTACCTTTCGAGCGCATGGGCAGCGACTTGCTGACGGCCATTGTCGATGCCCGCCAAGTGACGGTGCTGCGCAACGGCCAAGAGGCTTCAGTTTACATTCCCGATAACTTGATGGACCGCCTGCTGGCAGACAGTACTCGCTTTGCCGATTTCCGCTACCCGTTTGTCATCGACAGCATCGTGGATGGACGTCCTGCTGCCTTGGCCGGACTGCAACCGGGCGACAGCATCACGCAGCTGGACGGACGCAACATCGCCTACTTCGACTTCAAGGAAGAGATGCTGAAACGTAAGGCTGACGGACAGGCCTCGCACGACATCTGCCTGACCTACGTGCGAAGCGGCGTGACCGATACCCTGACGCTAACCACCGACTCGCTCTACGAAATAGGCATCACGGCCGACATGCGTACCGCCCACCTGCTACCCGTGGTGAAGAAGGAATACACCTTCTTCTCCTCCTTCCCCGCCGGCGTCATGCTGGGTGTGAACACACTGAAGGGCTACGTGGGACAAATGAAATACCTCTTCTCCAAGGAGGGCGCCAAGCAGCTGGGTGGCTTCGGCACCATCGGCAGCATCTTCCCCGCTACGTGGGACTGGCACCAGTTCTGGTACATGACAGCTTTCCTCTCCATCATTTTGGCCTTCATGAACATTCTGCCTATTCCTGCCCTGGACGGCGGCCACGTGCTGTTCCTCATCTACGAGATTGTGGCACGCCGCAAACCCAGCGACAAGTTCATGGAACGTGCGCAGATGGTGGGCATGTTCCTACTTTTCGCCCTACTTCTTTGGGCGAACCTGAACGATGTACTGAGGTTCATTTTCTGACCTGTTAATAAACAGGCGGATTCCCCCTCCCCCATACGCGGGCGACCCGGACCTGCACGGACTGACTGCATCAGCGTTTCGTGCCTGTCCGAGCCGCCCGTGCTTTTTTTCGCGTTCCAGTTTCAAGAAAACGCCATCTTAGTGAGATAAGGTTATCCAGTTTTGGGAAAGTACTATCTCAGCGAGATGAAGCTTTCCAGCTTCGGGAAAGTGCTATCTCAGTGAGATAAAGCTTTCCAGCTTCGGGAAAGTGCTATCTTGGCAAGATGAAGCTTTCCAGCTTTGGGAAAGTGCTATCTCAGCGAGATGAAGCTTTCCAGCTTTGGGAAAGTGCTATCTCAGCGAGATAAAGTTTTCCAGCATCTGAAAAATATCATCGCAGCGTCAGCAAGCTTTCGCAAACCGCGAAAGCTTGCTTTTTCGAACGGAAAATCTTACCTTAGCACGCCGATACAGCGACAACGAAAAAAAGACAAGCCTGTACCAAACTAAAATCAAACGATATGAGAAAAACAACTGCTACCCTGGCCGCCGCCCTGCTGTGCGGAGCGACGGCTCTCCAGGCTCAGTCGTGGAAGGCCTATGAACGGACGACCTTGCAGGACGAAGCCTACGCCCGACACGATTGTGTCAACCTGCTGGACAGCACCAGTGTCACCGTGCAACCCAGCGGACAAGGTTCGTTCGCCGTGTGCCGCACCGTCAAGGTGCAGACACCTGCCGGCGCCCTGCGCCAGCGCGTACTGAAGTACGACTACGACCCGCTGACGGCTGCCGCCCGCTTCCGTCGGGTCACCGTCCACCATGCCGACGGTACGAAGACCGAAGTGGATGTATCGAAAACCCTGGACTATGCCGCACCCGCCCGAGCCATCTACTGGGGTGCCCGTCAGATTATGATCGAGCTGGGGCAGCTGAAGCCCGGCGACGTCATTGACTACGAAATAGACAAGAAGGGATTCACCTATGCCCTGCTGGCCGACATGCCTCAGGACGGAGACGACTCACGCTTCATCCCGCCCATGCGCGGCCAGTTCTACGACATCGTGCCCTTCTGGAGCAGTGACCCGACGGTGCGCAAAGTCTACCGTGTCAGTCTGCCTGCCGAGAAGGACATGCAGTTTCAGTTCTACCAAGGCAGCTGCGCCTCGTCTCTGCGCTACGAGGACGGACGCAAAGTCTACACCTTTGCCTCGGACGGCCTGATGCCCTTCCGGCGCGAGCCCAACATGGTAGACTTCTACGACGCTGCCCCCAAACTGATGATGTCCACCACTGCCGACTGGCGTGAGAAGTCGCGCTGGTTCCATGGCGTCAACGAAGACTACGGCAGCTTCACCGCCATCCCCGAAGCCCAGCGCAAGGTGGACGAACTGATACGCGGCAAGAAGACCGACCTGGAGAAGATAGCCGTGCTGACCCACTGGGTGGCCGACAACATCCGCTACGCCGGCATCACCATGGGCAAGGGCGAAGGCTTCACCCTGCACAACCTGAAGATGAACTACACCGACCGCTGCGGCGTGTGCAAAGACATTGCCGGTACGCTTATTGCCTTCCTGCGCATGGCGGGCTTCGAAGCCTATCCGGCCATGACGATGGCAGGCAGCCGCGTGGAGACCATCCCTGCCGACCACTTCAACCACTGCGTGGCCGTGGTACGCCTGAAGGACGGCACGCTGATGCCCCTCGACCCCACGTGGGTGCCCTTCTGCCGCGAGCTGTGGAGCAGTGCCGAACAGCAACAGAACTACCTGCCCGGCACGCCCGAAGGCACCGACCTCTGCCTGACACCCGTCTCCGCTCCCGAGAACCACTACGTCCGCATCCACGCCGACAACCGCCTCTCGGCCGACGGTACTCTGCGAGGCAGCTTCACCATTGAAGCAGAAGGACAGAGCGACAGCAACATACGCCGCATCTTCACCACCGGCTTCCAGAGCGAGTGGCAGAACACGATGGAGCGCCAGCTGCTGAACGTTTCGCCCAAGGCACGCCTCCTCAGCGTGGACTACGGACGCAACCCGAAGGACTATCAGAAGGCTCCCATCCGCATCACCTTCCGCTACGAAATACCCGACTATGCCCTGGCGGGCGACGACGGCGGGATGGTCTTCAAGCCTTTCGTGCTGAACAACCTCTATACGCAAGTGATGTCCTACCTGCGCATCGACACCAGTCTGGAGACACGTCAGTATGGTTTCAAAGACGGCTGTTCGCGTCTGGTGGAACTGGACGAAACACTCCGTCTGCCCTCGGGCTACCAACTGGCAGGAGAACCACGTCAGGATAGCCTCAGCGGACAGGCAGCCGACTTCGAAGGTTCCATTGCCCAGGAGGGCAACCGACTGACGGTGAAGACCCGCCTCGCCCTGAAGAAGCGCGTCTATGAGGCAGCCGACTGGAACAGCTTCCGCCAGGCCGTCAACACCGCCAAGAGCTATGGCCAGTATCTCGTCGTAAAGAAATGAACCGATTCGTCGAACACTCAAAACTGAATTGAAGAAAAATGAAAACAATCCATCTATACATAGGTGTGCTTGCCCTGCTCCTGTCCATGACCCTCACCGCACAGGCCGCACCCGAGGCACGTTTTGGCAAACTGTCGAAGACCTACACCCTGCATGCCGACGGCAGTCAGGAACTCCGCGTACAGAAAGAACTGACCCTCTACACCCACGCCGCCATGAACAGCCTCTACGGCGAAACGTTCATCGTCTACGATCCGCAATACCAGCAGCTCGAAATACACGATTCTTATACGCGGCAGAAGGACGGTACCATCGTCCGTACTCCCAACAACGCCTTTGTCGAAGTGTTGCCCTCCGCAGCCGCCAATGCACCTGCCTATAACGGACTGAAGGAAATGGTCGTAGTACACACCGGTCTGGAACTGGGCGCCACCATCTGCCTGGACTACTCCATCAAGATTCGTGCCGGCTACCTGCCCGAACTGGACATCTGTTGTCCTATAAAAGAGCTGTCGCCCATCGACGAATTCACTTTACGCATCGAAGTACCTGAAGGAAAGACGCTGCACTACGAACTGCTGAATGCTTCCGCCCGTCCGGCTGAAACGAACAAGGACGGCATGAAATCCATCACCTGGAAGTTGAAGAACGTGGAACCGCGCCCCTATTCCTATCCCTCGTTACGCAGCAGTCTGGGGCTGGTGCAGCAAGCAGCCTCCGGCATGATGCCCGTCCTTGTGGCCTCTACCTGGGCCAGCTATGCCGACGCACTGAAGTCGCTCGCCCAGCAGTTCGTCCCCGGCGACCGCACTGTCATCGAAGCCAAGTTGACCGAACTAAAGCAAGCCGCCCAAAAAGACAGCAGCGACCTGCGCAGCGCCATCGCCACCTACATGGACGGCCTCTACCGTTCCGCCCAATGCAAAGTGTCGCTCGGAGAAGCGGGCTACCGCCTACGTCCGGCTTCGGAAATCATCCGTAGTGCCTACGGTACACAGGCCGAACTGGTTAATCTGGACGTCGCCCTGCAACAGGCTGCCAGTCTCAAAGCCGAAGTAACCATCTGTGCCCTTCACCCGGCGGAAGTGGACAACCTCGGTTTGGGAAGCATCATATCCCTCGTCGCAAAATCGGATGCCACCCCGAAAGGTGTAGTGCTACAAGGTACGGACGAAGCCAGGTTGCAAGGCTACATGACAGTGACCGACCTACAGGCACAACCTTTGGAATTGAAAGCACCCGAAGTTCAAGACACTCAGAAAGCCGTATTGGAAGTCAAAGCCGACAACTCGCAAACACTGCCCGAAGGATGGCAAGTTGTCAACTTGAAGCCGATATCGGCTGCTCTTCCGCTCTATGCCTATGCTGCCAATACCACCATCCGCGAGAACATCCTGCTTCCGCAGACCGTGGACGTGACCAGCGAAACGCTGATCAAACTGCCCGAAGGTACTACTTGGAGTCCGAAGGCCAATAAGGTAGTGGCCAACAAGTGTGGCAAAGTATCGTTCACTTACCACCCCAGTACAGATGGAATAACCGTCACCCGCAGCCTCAGCATCACGCAACAGTTGCTCACACCTGAAGTCTACCGTGACTTCTACGCCCTGATGGCTGAATGGCGTGATACCAACAACCATACATTGCTGTTAAAACCGGCGAAGTAAGATGAAAATAAAACGAGAAGGTGTGTCAAAAAGCACACCTTCTTTGTTTAGCACAAAGCCCCGACTTTCACAAGCTGGGGCTTTGTTATTACCTAAAGATTTTGTATCTTTAAGCCTAAAGATTTATACATATGGCAAAGATACATTTTCGTCCCTACACTCCCAACCAAACGGTACTATTTCCGCAAAGAATCGATGAAGATATTGCAGAAAACGATCCTATACGCATGGTTGACGCTTTGGTTGAAAGCCTGAATCTTGAAGGTTTCAGGAAGTTATACAAAGAATGCGGCCGTAGTCCTTACCATCCCAAGATGATGCTAAAGGTTATCTTGTATGCCTATATGAACAATATATACTCCTGCCGGAAAATAGAAAAGCTCCTTCGTCGTGATATCCATTACATTTGGTTAGCCGGTTATGAGAAACCGGACTTTATTACTATCAACCGTTTCCGTAATCGGGTGAAGAAGGAGATCAACGAAGTGTTTACCCAAACCGTACTTCTGCTTTCATCCAAAGGTTTCATCAGTCTGAATGTGGAATATATTGACGGAACAAAGATTGAGTCCAAGGCCAACAAATATACTTTTGTATGGCGGAAGAGCGTTGAGCGAAACCGTGAACGACTGATGAAGAAAATCAGTGTTTTGTTAAGCCAAATAGATGACGTCATCGCTCAGGAAAAAGCTTCGGAAAACAACGAGGAAATTGAGTTTACTCCTTCCATGCTGACAGAAATGGCGGGAGAATTACGCACTGCTCTTGAACAGACTTCAGAACCATCCACGAAAGAGCAGAAATCTGCGCTGGGAAAGAAACGCAAGCAGCTGAAAGAACTGGAAGCACATAGAGATAAGCTTCAGGAATACAATAACCATCTGGACAATCTTCAGGACCGCAACTCTTATTCCAAGACAGACAAAGAGGCCACTTTTATGAGAATGAAGGAGGATGCCATGCACAACGGTCAGACAAAACCAGGATATAATCTTCAGATTGCTACGGAAAATCAATTCATTATCGATTATTCTCTTTTTCCGAATCCGACTGACACCTTGACGATGATTCCCTTTCTGAAGTCCTTTGCCGACAGATACGGCCGTTTGGCTCATACGGTGGTTGCTGATTCCGGTTACGGATCAGAAGAGAATTACCACTTTATGTCGGAAAACGGGATGGAAGCATACGTCAAATACAATTGTTTCCACATGGAGCAGCGGCCAAGATTTAAACCGAATCCTTTTAAAGCCGAAAACTTTTTCTACAATGAAGAACAGGACTACTGCGTCTGTCCAATGGGACAAAAGATGCAGAGGGCAGGTACCAGGCATACGAAAACCGAATCCGGATATGTAGTCGAATATGCCAGGTATAGGGCTGTCAGATGCGAAGGGTGTCCGTTAAGATGTCTGTGTTTTAAAGCTAAAGGAAACAGGACGATAGAACTGAATCACCGACTCAGGATATACAAACAGAAAGCCCGGGAACTTCTCTGTTCCGAAGAAGGACTGAAACACAGAGGGCAAAGGTGTATAGAACCGGAAGCTGTATTTGGACAGATAAAATTCAACATGAACTACAAGCGCTTCCGTCATTTTGGAAAGGACAAGGTCCTTATTGACTTTTCCTTCCTGGCCATCGCCTTCAATATAAAAAAGATGTGTACCAAGATGAATAAAGAGGGGATAAATTGGCCAATTAAACACCTTTACGGCCTTATTACCACTCATTTAAGCTATTGGGAACAAAATATCGAGATTATCTTCAGAATATCGCTGCTTGAAAAAGTTAACAACGCTCTTATCGTTGATAAAGAAAAGAGGGTGAATCGCGTATTACGACACACCCTCTCGCCGTTTATTATATATAGGTCAGGGATTATACCAAATGAGAGATCCATTCCTCGCGCTCGCCCGGTAACAGGTCGATAACGGGAATTTCGATCATTGTATAACAGCCCGGCTGCTGACGCATGGCCGCACGTGCCACACAAACCAATACCTGAGCTGTCAGAGCCGGATTGTTAATGCGCATGTTGAACTCAAACAACTGGTTCTGCGTCTTGCCTGAAACACCCTTGCGAGTCAGATTCACACCGTGTCCCATATCAAGCAGTGCATCCACACTGGGCACCAGCTTCACGTGTGTTTCGTCGTTCACGAAGTAAGGATCGGCCTTGATGGCAGCAGCCACCTTGTCGAAGTCATAACCCTCGTTCAGTTCGATGTACACCATACGACGATGAATGCCCGTACCGGTAGGAATCGTCATAGACAAAGCAGCCTTCACACCTTCGATGGCTTTCACGGCTACCGTGTGTCCCATGCTCATGCCCGGACCGAAATTGGTGTACGTGATGCCCTTCGGGGCGATAGCCTCCAGCAGTGTACGCACTACAGAGTCACTTCCCGGATCCCAACCGGCCGAAATGATAGAAACAGTGTTGTGAGCCTTGGCCTCGGCATCCAGCGTACGGCGCAGGTCGGCAATACCCGTATGGATATCGAAGCTGTCCACGGTATGGATGCCCAGTGCCAGAATCTCCTTGGCATACTTCTCCACGCTGCGGGTCGGCGTACAGAGGATGGCTACATCCACACTTTCCAGTTCCTTGATATCTTTTACCACAGGATAGTCATTCAGTTCGGCCGGACGGTTCTCGGCACCTGCACGACGTACTACACCGGCAATTTCAAAATCAGGCGCAGCCTGCAAAGCTTGAAGCACATAGTGCCCGATATTGCCATAACCAACGATGGCAGCTCTTACTTTTTTCATACTTTTATCGAATTTAATTATCAGTTTTCTGTTTTGCGGGTACAAAAGTAGTCATTATTCTTTAAACTTGAACATAAAACAGTTCATTCTTCCATTTCCTTTTTTCTTTATTAAGACTATTTTATAGCCAAGAGATATTTTGTACATTTGCACCAGACATAAAACAAGACAAGTAAAGCATTTGTTCGAGCAGACCACAAAACACTGTTCTGGAACAGCTACAACGAAACTTTTTGATATGATAGAATACATCCGAGGCGAACTGGCCGAACTCACTCCGGCAGCCGCCATCATCGACTGCAATGGTGTGGGCTACCTGGCCAGTATCTCACTCAACACTTATTCGGCCATTCAGGGCAAGAAGTCCTGCAAGCTCTACGTCTACGAAGCCATCCGCGAAGACGCCTACCAGCTTTACGGCTTTGCCGACAAACAGGAGCGCGAACTTTTCCTACTGCTCATCTCAGTGTCGGGCATCGGCGGAAACACCGCCCGCATGATACTCTCGGCTTTGTCACCTGCCGAGCTCATCAACATCATCAGTACGGAGAACGCCAACCTGCTGAAGACGGTGAAAGGCATCGGCCTGAAGACCGCCCAGCGCATCATCGTGGACCTGAAGGACAAGATGAAGACCGGTTCTGTAGCCGCGGCAATGGGTGTCGAGCCGGGACTTCCGCTCGCCACTACTGCCAGCAACGAGGTGATGGACGAAGCCGTAGCCGCCCTTACCATGCTGGGCTTTGCACAGGCTGCTTCGCAGAAGGTGGTACTGGGTATCCTGAAGGAAACGCCTGATGCTCCGGTGGAACAAGTGATCAAACTGGCTTTAAAAAGACTTTAAAACGCTATTTCATCCATGAAAACCACTTCTACTATCTATATGAAACGCTGGTTGGAGGCCAACGGACGTACCCGAACGCTACCCGGAGACTCATGGTATCTGAATTTCACCAACGAAATGCTCCCCCTAATTGCAGCCTCCCCCTTGTTTGCCAACAAGACTGCTGACAAGATAACTAAAACGGTTTTGGACATAACCCTTTACTTTCAGGATGCCATTGCTCAAACCGGAGGCTGGAAAGCATTCACCACCCGTTACGGCACGTTGTACGGACAACCGTTACCGTTCTACCCCTGTACAAGCTATATTGATGACGAAATCAATTGGGATGATGTCTGTTTCCTCCTGTGGAAAAACCTGTCTGATGTTCATCCTTCTTTCTATTTCCAGAATCCTTCCGAAGAGTCATTGCTAACTCTGGCTCGACAACTCTATGACCGGATGGACTCCCTTTTCGAAGAAGCCCCCATCAACGAAATTCCCTCTCCGGAAACATGGGTCATGGACCTCAACCTGCTGGAAATACCTTTCGTTCCCCTGCCCGAAGTCACTCCCGACAGTCGGTTGACCAAGGATGTGGAACGCTGCCTGCAATACAGCCAAGGAAATCCCCTGCTCTATTTTGCAACTTACGAAGAACTACGCGTCTTCCTCATCGGTACACTGGAGTGGGAAGATCATCCCGATGGCATACTGGCTGACCTGAAAGCTGAAAAGGACTTTGTAGTCTATGCCAACACCAAAGGCATGCTACTGGCTCCCGGCGTAGCTGCCTGTTTCCGTGATTCCCACAATCCAGCCTATGATGCACAGACTGCCACAGCCGAAGGTTACGAGTTGTTCTGCCTGCCCGGCCGTTGTCCATTCGATCTGTTGAAGTATGGTATGCAGAACAACCTCTTGTGTGATGTCGCCCTCCCTTTCGACAGAGGTCGGGAAATACTACAGCAGAACTGGGATTTCATTGCCCGTTACTTTCTGGGAGAATATTATGAAGGAAACTAAGAATTATAGAATCCACCACAAATAACTCGAATTAACACAGAAAATAACATTATCACACATGAAAAACATTTCTTCCGCCGCTTTTAACGACACCAAACCCCATTATGAGCTACTCGATGGGCTGAGAGGAGTAGCCGCCCTGCTGGTTGTGTTCTACCACATATTCGAGGGTCTGTCCTTTGCCGCCGGAGGTACCCTCATTACCGTCATCAACCACGGTTATTTGGCCGTAGACTTCTTCTTCATCCTGTCCGGTTTCGTCATCGGCTATGCCTACGACGACCGGTTGGGCAAAAGCATGAGTCTGGGCAACTTCTTCAAGCGTCGACTGATTCGACTCCACCCGATGATTGTAATGGGAGCTGTGCTGGGTGTGGTATTCTATCTGTTGCAAGGCTCGGTGCAATGGGACGGCACCCACATCAGTCTTTCACTGGTAATGCTTGCCCTGCTCTGTGCCATGTTCTTCATTCCCGCCGCCCCGGGAGCCAGCTACGACATACGCGGCAACGGCGAGATGTTTCCGCTGAACGGTCCGAGCTGGTCGCTCTTCTTCGAATACATCGGTAATATCCTCTATGCGCTCTTCATCCATCGCCTGAGCAACAAGATGCTGGCCCTGCTGACCGTCCTGTCGGGAGTAGGTTTGGCTTGGTTCGCTCTGTTCGACGTGGTGGGATACGGCATGATCGGTGTAGGATGGACACTGGACGGTGCCAACTTCCTGGGTGGCCTGCTGCGCATGCTCTTCCCCTTCACACTGGGTATGCTGCTTTCGCGCCACTTCAAGCCCGTCAAAATCAAGGGGGCCTTCTGGATTTGTACAGCCGTGTTGCTCGTACTGTTCTGCGTTCCTTATATAGAAGGAAAAGAGGGCATCTGCCTGAACGGTCTGTACGAAGTGTTCTGCATCTTCCTCGTGTTCCCGCTGCTGGTGTGGCTGGCCGCTTCCGGAAAGACTACAGACAAACATTCCACCCGGATATGCCGGTTTGCAGGCGACATCTCCTATCCGCTCTATGCCGTCCACTACCCCGTGATGTACCTGTTCTACTCCTGGCTGATCGAACACAAATACTATACGTTCGGCGAAGTGTGGCCCACGGCTCTCGCCGTCTATGCAGGCAGCATCCTGCTGGCCTGGCTCTGCCTGAAACTTTATGATAAGCCTGTGCGCCGGTGGTTGAGCAAAAAGTGAGCTTCCACCAACCACTCATCTACCTACTTACCTGATTATGTTCATTTTAGGTAGATGCGTGGCAGGCTATTGGTAAACATTACGCGGACAATTAAATAAATGTACAGAAAGTTTATACAAGCACTTATCACGCATCTACCTAAAACACTCAAAATCAACAGAGTAAGTAAATAGGACATAAATACAAAACTTCGATACCTACAAACCACTCTGACGCAGTACTTTCTCAGAGTGTCATGCAGTGCTTCCTCAGAGTGTAAGGAAGCACTGTATGAGAGGGTAACGAAGCACTGCATCAGCAGCTCACGAAGCACTGCATGACACCCCCAAACAACTGCCCGTCAAAGCTCGATGATTTCTTCGGGAGCGGTAGTCAGCTTCTCCAAGCCTTCGGCCGTCACTACCCAAGAGTTCTCGATACCCAGCGGGCCGATTCCCGGCAATACGATTTTCGGCTCCAACGCAAAGACCATGCCTGGCTCCAATTCCTGCCGGATACGGGGAGCTATCACAGGAGCTTCATTGATTTCCAGTCCTATACCATGCCCGATAAACTTTGCCTTCTGTCCTACTCCCATGAAATAGTCAGCAAAACCAGCTTTTGTCACCATCTCAATGGCCTTGTTGTACAAGTCCTCGCAGATGACTCCCGGCTTGGCCATGGACGATACGGCTTCCTGTATCTCCAGACAGGTCTGATGGGCAGCATAGGCCTGTTCGCTCAATTTGCCGATGGAATATACACGGCTCATGTCACACATATAGCCATAGAAGTTGCCGCCCATATCCACCATGAAACTCTGTCCGGGCTGTATCAGTGTACCGTTGGGGCCACCGGGAAGCGAAGGATCCAGTCCGGCCCCTCCCAATGCAAAATCATAAGGAGAAGGAGTAGCGGCATTGTCGCCCGCCAGCAGGCTGCCCATGAATATCTCCATACTCTGACCGAACACACGGAAAATGCCGAGACAACCTTCCAGACGCATCAGCCGTTCGATCTCTATGGAAAGCTGGAGGTCGGTCATACCAGGCCGGTAGACCGACGGAATCTGTTCGTAGGCTTTGGCATGAGCTACGCCCGAGCGACGGAAAAATTCAATCTCCATCTCGGTCTTTGTAGCACGTGCCTGACGTATCAGCGAAGAGCCGCAAGAAACGACCTCAGTTTCAGGAAAGCAGGCTGCCAAGCGGTTGTATTCCCTGAAAGACAGTTCGTCCCCTTCCAGCATCAATTTCTGAGGTAACGGCAAGCCACACTCCTTAATCAGGTCAGGCAACTGTTCGGGTTTACGGATAGACATCACGTGTTCTCCCTCTATGGTATTGGGACGCTTCACGAACAAACGCGCAAAATCGTTCAACGGCAAGTACAAATAACCGCTGACCACGCGACCATATGTATAAATCAAATTGACATTGCAAGCAATAAGGGCAGCATCGATCCCCTGTTGAGCCATCAAAATGCGTATTTTATCACGTCTTTGTTTCAATTCTGGAAATAACATTTTCTTAGCTGTTTATGGTTTCTGCTTGCAAAGATAGTAATTTTAAGGAATAAGCATCACGCATCAAAAAGTAAGTTAACCTTTCATACGGACAGATAATCCGAAAATACCTACGAATAGGTATATTTCACTTCCTGACTAAAAACACTCTGCCCCGTACCTTCACAGGCACGGGGCAGCATAAACCACAAATACAAATACAACTAAACAAAGTTTCTCTCTTATATTATACCTTGACCCATCATGGCATGAGCAACTTTCATGAAGCCGGCGATATTCGCGCCCTTCACATAGTTGATGTAACCATCAGGTTCTGTTCCGTATTTCACACACTGTTCATGGATGCCGTGCATGATGGCATGCAACTTCTCGTCCACTTCAGCAGCGCTCCAGCTTAAGTGCATGGCATTCTGTGACATTTCCA
This sequence comes from Bacteroides togonis, assembly GCF_900130135.1. Classification (NCBI taxonomy): domain Bacteria; kingdom Pseudomonadati; phylum Bacteroidota; class Bacteroidia; order Bacteroidales; family Bacteroidaceae; genus Bacteroides; species Bacteroides togonis. The sequence goes on from NZ_LT670820.1 coordinate 1,651,033, forward strand.
GTCCGCTGGTAGCCACACCACCTGCATTGACAGCCTTACCCGGTGCATACATCATCTTGTGTTCGATGAAGAGGTCGATAGCCTCAGGCGTACATCCCATATTTGAGATTTCACCTACACAGAGCACATTGTTGTCTATCAGATGACGGGCATCGTCACCGTTCAATTCATTCTGGGTAGCACACGGCAGTGCGATGTCTACCTTCACTTCCCAAGGACGTTTGCCAGCCACGAACGTTGCACCCGGGAACTGTTCAGCATACGGTGCTACGATATCATTGCCCGATGCACGGAGCTCCAACATATAGTCGATCTTTTCACCGCTAATACCGTCGGGATCGTAGATGTAACCGTCCGGACCGGAGATAGTCACCACTTTGGCACCTAATTCAGTAGCTTTGGTAGCGGCACCCCATGCCACGTTTCCGAAGCCAGAAATAGCCACTGTCTTACCCTTGATGTCGATACCCTTGGTTTGCAGCATCTGGTTCACGAAATACAAGCCTCCGAAGCCTGTAGCCTCAGGACGAATCAGCGAACCGCCGAATTCCAATCCTTTACCGGTAAAGGTACCTGTAAATTCACGGGTCAATTTCTTATACATACCGAACATGTAGCCTACCTCACGGCCGCCTACACCGATATCACCGGCAGGCACATCCATATCGGGACCTACATGACGCCATAACTCCAACATAAAGGCCTGGCAGAAACGCATGATTTCAGCGTCGCTCTTGCCACGGGGAGAGAAGTCCGAACCACCCTTACCACCACCCATAGGCAGCGTCGTCAGGGCATTCTTGAACGTTTGCTCAAATCCCAGGAACTTCAGGATAGACAAGTTGACCGAAGCATGGAAACGGATACCGCCTTTGTATGGGCCAATGGCATTGTTAAACTGCACACGATAGCCCAAGTTGGTCTGTACTTCACCTTTGTCGTCTACCCAAGTGACACGGAACGTGAAGATACGATCGGGTTCCACCAGACGTTCAATGATCTTTGCCTTCTCAAATTCAGGATGCTGATTGTAGATATCTTCGATAGAAAGAAGTACTTCCTTTACGGCTTGAAGATACTCAGATTCACCGGGATGCTTTGCCTCCAAAGAGGCCATAATACGTTCAATATTCATAATATTACGTTTTAAAAAGGTTCTATCAATGGTTCACTCGCTGCCAGCTGAGCAAATTGTCAACCAACAACACTGCAAATATAGCTATTCTTTTCAAACATCCTAAATTTTAAGACGAAAAAATAAGCAAATAATAATAAAATGTCATTTAACATCTAATATATAATACGTTTTTCCTCGCACGCTGTTCTTCAGCCCTCCGAAATACCTTTTCGCTTTTTTGCATATCCCAAGAAAAAGCCCGATTTTTGTCCTACTAATTTTGGAAAAACATGCTCAGCAAACTGAAACTCAATCTGCTTTATCTGAAGGATACGCAGTTCGCCAACCTGATGACCCGCCGTATCTTCAACGTACTTCTGATAGCCAACCCCTACGATGCCTTCATGCTCGAAGACGACGGCCGCATCGACGAAAAGATATTCAACGAGTATACCTCGCTGTCTCTGCGCTACCCGCCGCGCTTCACGCAAGTCAGTACCTGCGACGAGGCATTGGCGCAGCTGAAAAACATGACCTACGATCTCATCATCTGCATGCCGGGTACGGGCGACAATGAGGGCTTCGACGTGGCACGCACCATCAAAGCGGCCTGGCCAAGCATTCCGATGGTCATCCTGACCCCTTTCAGCCACGGTATTACCAAGCGCATCGCCAACGAAGACCTCAGCGCTTTCGAATATGTATTCTGCTGGCTGGGCAATACCGACCTGCTCGTGTCCATCATCAAGCTGATCGAAGACAAGATGAACCTCGACCATGATGTCAAGGAGGTAGGCGTACAAGCCATCCTATTGGTAGAAGACAGCATCCGGTTCTATTCCTCCCTGCTGCCCAACCTTTACAAGTTTGTGCTGAAGCAAAGCCAGGAGTTCAGTACCGAAGCATTGAACGCCCACCAACGTACCCTGCGTATGCGTGGACGTCCCAAGATCGTACTGGCCCGAAATTACGAAGAAGCCATTTCCATCTATAATAAATATAAGAATAACATTCTCGGCGTGGTGACTGACGTCCGCTTTCCGCGTACCGAACGTGGCGAAAAAGACGGCATGGCCGGCATACGCCTCTGCGCCGCCATACGCGAGCAGGACCCGTTTGTGCCACTCATCATCCAGTCGTCCGAAACGGAAAACATGACCTACGCCTCCAAGTACGGTGCCGCCTTCATCGACAAGAATTCCAAAAAAATGGACGTCGACCTGCGCCGCATCGTATCCGACAACTTCGGCTTCGGCGACTTCATCTTCCGTAACCCCGATACCATGGAAGAGATCGCCCGTGTAAAGAACCTGAAGGAACTGCAAAACATCCTGTTCGCCGTGCCCTCAGAATCGTTCTTCTATCACATCAGCCGCAACCACATCAGCCGCTGGCTTTACTCGCGTGCCATGTTCCCCATCGCCGAATTCCTGAAACCCATCACCTGGAATACCTTGCAGGACGTGGATGCCCACCGCCAGATCATCTTCGAAGCCATCGTCAAGTACCGCAAGATGAAGAACCAAGGCGTGGTGGCTGTCTTCAAGCGCGACCGCTTCGACCGCTACTCCAACTTTGCCCGTATCGGTGAAGGCTCGCTGGGAGGCAAGGGCCGCGGCCTGGCTTTCATCGACAATCTGGTAAAGCGCCATCCCGAGTTCGAGGAATTCGACAACGCCCGTGTAGCCATTCCCAAGACCGTCGTGCTCTGTACCGACGTGTTCGACGAGTTCATGGAGACCAATAACCTCTACCAAGTAGCCCTGTCGGATGCGGACGACAACACCATCCTGCGCTATTTCCTCAAGGCCAAGCTGCCCGACCGCCTGGTCGAGGACTTCTTCACCTTCTTCGACGTGGTGAAGTCGCCCATCGCCATCCGTTCATCGTCGCTGCTCGAAGACTCGCACTACCAGCCCTTTGCCGGCATTTACAATACGTACATGATTCCCTACCTGGACGACAAGTACGAGATGCTCCGCATGCTGAGCGATGCGATCAAGGGGGTTTACGCCTCGGTCTACTTCCGCGATTCCAAAGCCTACATGCAGGCCACGAGTAACGTCATCGACCAGGAAAAAATGGCCGTCATCCTCCAGGAAGTAGTCGGCAACCAATACGGTCCCCGCTTCTATCCCAGCATGTCGGGCGTGGCACGCTCGCTCAACTACTACCCCCTGGGCGACGAGAAGGCCGAAGAAGGTATCGTCAACCTGGCACTCGGATTGGGTAAGTATATCGTGGACGGCGGCCTGACACTCCGTTTCTCGCCTTATCACCCCACCAAGGTATTGCAGACCAGCGAGATGGAGATAGCTCTTCGCGAGACACAGACCCGCTTCTATGCCCTCGACCTGAGCAACTGTGGCCACGACTTCTCCATCGACGACGGTTTCAACCTGCTGAAGCTTCACGTCAAGGAAGCCGAGAAAGACGGTGCACTCAACTACATCGCCTCGACCTACGACCCCTACGATCAGATTATCCGCGACGGTCTGTATCCGGGCGGACGCAAGGTCATCACTTTTGCCAACATCCTGCAGCACGACGTCTTCCCCCTGCCGCGCCTCCTGCAACTGGCCCTGAAATATGGGCAGGAAGAGATGCGCCGCCCCGTGGAAATCGAGTTTGCCGCCACACTGAGCCGCGAAAAAGACAAGACTGGCACCTTCTACCTGCTTCAGATACGTCCCATCGTGGACAACAACGCCGTGCTCGACGAAGACCTCACCGCTATCCCCGACGGCCGTCTGCTGCTTCGCTCCTACAACTCGCTGGGCCATGGCATCATGAACGACCTCTATGACATCGTCTATGTGAAAACCGACCACTACAGTGCCTCGAACAATCAGAAGATAGCTTGGGAAATCGAGAAACTCAACCAGCAGTTCCTCGACGAAGGACGCAACTACGTACTGGTAGGTCCCGGCCGCTGGGGAAGCAGCGACACGTGGCTGGGCATCCCCGTGAAGTGGCCCCACATCAGTGCAGCCCGCGTCATCGTGGAAGCCGGCCTGACCAACTATCGCGTAGATCCCAGCCAGGGTACACACTTCTTCCAGAACCTGACATCGTTCGGCGTGGGCTATTTCACCATCAATGCCTACATGAACGACGGAATCTACAACCAGGACTTCCTCAACGCCCAGCCCGCCCTGCACGAAACAGAATTCCTGCGTCACGTCCGCTTCGAACGGCCCATGACCGTCAAAATGGACGGCAAGAAGAAACAAGGTGTCGTGCTGATGCCGGAAATCTGAGGCATCTTTCCGGTGAAGTTTCACCGTAAAATCCTAAGAAGCAGCATCTTATTGTGAAATCAAATCCTCGTGAAAGAATATATCTTTCACGAGGGTGAAATTTCCGATTTCACCGGAAGTTCTACATCTACAGCCGATTGTATGCCGTGTGAAGGATTGAAAGCATATTCAGCATCATCGGTTAATTCCAATATCACGCTCTACCGGCAAGCCATTACGAGCAACACACAAACCGTGTTTAACATGACGGAAACAAACATCCACTTAACGGACATAACTATGAACTTGGCGAGCGTAACTATGAACTTGACGGACGTAACTATGGACTTGGCAGTCGCCACTTTCCAAGTACAATCTTAAAAAAGCAACACTAAAAGTCGTTTATACCTTTTTTTTTGTTCCATAATTCTTAAAAAAAGGACCTTTCTTCCTTAAAAATGACCTTGTGAGCCTCACAGATTATCTGTTACTTTGCACCCGAAAAATTGTGAGATTACGAGAGCGAATGCAGCGACATTCCATTTCAGACTCGTATCCTTTTAATATCAATGATACATAAAACAAAGTTAGTATATAAAAACATGAATGCAATGAAAAAATTATTGGGAGGCCTCCTGTCATGCATCCTCGGAGGATGGCTGCTGACGGCCTGTACCTCGGATGACGACCTCCAGCAAATTCCTGAAGGAAAAGGATATGTAAAACTGGCGCTGAACACGAATACCGGGTTCCAGACCAAGGCGGTGGACGAAGAAGAATACAAAGACCTCAACAACTACACAGTACAAATTCTAAAAGGAGGGAAAGTAGTAGAGGGAATGGAATGGAAATACCCCGAAATGCCAACCGAACAAATAGAGCTTACAAACGGAGCATACGAGCTAAAGGCTTTTTACGGTAAAGATGAAGCTGCGTCAAGACAATCCATGTATGTTGAAGGAAAAAAGACTTTCAATATTAACAGTGATAAAGTAACTGCTGAAGTTACTTGTAAACCGGTTTGTGGAAAAGTAACCGTAAAATTCGACAGTAAAATGGCCGATTATTTCAACGACTACTCCATCACCTTTCAAACAAAGGCACTTGGAGATATGAATATTTCGTGGACCAAGAATGATACAGAGCCTATTTACATGAAAGTGGAGGATAAGGAAATGATTTCTGCAACATATAATTTGATAGATAAACAAGGGAAACAAGCCAAGATTGGCAACAAAACCTATGAATTGAGTCCATTAAAACATTTGATTGTAAATGTTGTACCAGCTGTAAGTAATGGTCAGATAGGAATTTCCATTGAAGTAGACGAGTCAACAAATGACCATGAAGTAGATATTACGATCCCCTCAGATTGGATATAATCAACAAAATCAACAAAAGAGTATTAGAATATGAAAATTCAACATACAATAACATTCTTCCTGCTGGTAGCAGCCAGTTTGACTTCATGTGAGATGAAAGATGAAATCTTCGACAAAAATAAGATTTCAGGTGATACAGGCTATCTAAATTTAGCGGTATCAGTCCAAGATAAAGCGACTAGAGCAGCAACTGATGAAGGAACAAATAACAATTCACCAGTTAGTGCAGACAATTTCGAAGTAGAAATAAACAACAGTGAAGGTACCTACGAAAAAAAATTCGATTCCTACGCAGAGCTGCAAGCTGCTGGAAAAATAGAACTACCGGTAGGAAAGTATACCATCAAAGCACATACTCCCGGAACTATTGCTCCTAAAATGGACTATCCTTTTTACAACGGAGAAGAGACTTTGGAAATCACCAAAGATACAGAGAAAGAAACGACTGTTACATGCACTATGCAAAACACGAAAATTCAATTGATTTATGGTGAAACATTTGCCACAATTTTTAAAGAATGGGATATCACCATCTCAGACGGATCAAGCAATATACTAACCTATGATGAGAGCGACCTGAATCCTACAGCCAAATATTGGCTGATTGCAGATAATGTTTCTGAAATTACAGTGCATATTGTAGCATACCTGCAAGACGGAACCAAGATTACCGAAGACCGTTCCATCACCAAACCCGAAGATGCAGACAGTGATTTCTGGGCAGGTAGTGATGCTTTGACCATTACGATGGAACCGGGTGAACCAAGTACTCCAGACAACCCGAATGGAGCCACTATTAATGTTAAAGTGGAAATATCTTTCACTGATGATGAAGTTACTCAAGAGATTCCGGTAGAAGGAGAAGGCAGCGATGAAGGAGAAGGTGGAGATACGACTGATCCGGATGAAGGAGAGGATGGAGGAGAAGAGCCCGTCATTCCTGCAGCTCCAACTATCACAAGCCAATATCTAACTTCGGGCATTAGCTATACTATTACTGCTAACCCGGATGCTAATGAGTCAGATCCTACATCAATCTATATTATGTCGGGTAACCCAGAAAAAGCAGATGTTGCTATCAATGCAGAAGCAGGATTTAAGGAGATATCTGTAAAAATCACCACAAGCAACTCTGGATTTGGAGCTGCAATTAGCACCTTAGGCTTAAATCAATCCGTCAACATTCTTGATGAGAACCTAAATAAAATGCTAGTGCAAGTACTTAACCCACCATCTGTCGGTGAAACAAAATATACACTAAACATAGCCTCTTTCTTTGGTATGATGAACATGTATGGACCAGGAACACATACTTTTGACATCAGTGTTTTAGATGCCAACGATGAAAGGGCATCAGCTTCATTAACTGTAACTATCACACTAAATGAATAACAAAGATAGAAGATGAAAACTATATACAACCTATTATTACTATTTGGGATAATATCCATAATTTCCTGTCAGTCAAACGAAGATATATTTAACAATATGGGGTATTTACGGTTGTCTGTAGGTACGAATAGTTCTGCCAATACCAAAACCGTTCCTAAAGACTATGAGCCAAAACAAATAGCAGTTCAGATAGTTAATGCTCAAGGTGAGGTAGTAGAGGAAACTAATGATAGTGGAACATGGATAGATAAACCAATCGCTCTAGGAACGGGGACCTATACTATTAAAGCTTCCTCAAACGGTTTTGATGGTCAGGATTCTGGTTTTGATATACCTTATTATGTAGGATCAAAAGAAATTACGATTCAAGCCAATAAGGAATTACAGGAGACCATAACCTGCACGTTGGCCAATGTCAAAGTTTCCGTCAAATTCGATCCTGCTTTCCTAGAGAAATTTGAAGGAAGAACCATCAATGTTCAAGTAGGTGATCAAACCAATACCAATAGATTTGCACCATTGAACTTTACCACAACGGAGACTCGTTCAGCCTATTTTCCTGTAGGCAACCTATATGCAACCATTACGATTAATAATCCGGAAAAGCCATTGGAACCTTACACACTAAGACAGGAATTTACGAATGTGCAAGCTAAGGATCATTATATTTTAAACTATAAGGTACAAGAAACTGGAAGTACTAATATTACAGTTACTGTAGATCCAACAACACACGAGTACAGCTATACTTTCACAGTTGCTACCGAAGCCACGAATAAAGCCGAGTTGACTATAGGTACTTGGGGGAATGTTGCTTATTTAAAAGCTGAAAATGTAACAACAAGTTCAGGTGTAAATACTGAAGGGATAACGTTCCAGTATCGCATCAAAACAAATGAACAAACTAAATCCAACGAAGCTGATTGGATTGACATCGAAACAACAGTTGATGAAAATACATATACCGCTATATTGACGGGATTAAGTGCATCTACTTCTTACGAATACCGTTTGGCTACTGCCGAAGGAGAAACAATCGGAAATATAAGTGAATTTACAACTTCAGAAGCTGATAGTAGAGAAACGCTATATAATGGGAACTTTGACCAATGGAATCAAGTTGATAAAACATGGTATCCCAATGAAGCAGGAAAAAGCTTTTGGGATTCAAGTAATCCTGGAACGACACAAGGTGCTGCATCAATTGTAAACAAAAACCCGACAACTGGAGTTAGTTCTCCAGTTCATACAGAAGGAGGACAAGCAGCATGCCTGAAATCAGAATTTATAAGTGTAAATATATGGATTACCAAGATTGAAAAGTTTGCAGCGGCCAGTCTCTATACTGGTGCTTTTGGTGGGCTTGAAGGAACTAATGGTGCAAGAATAAATTTCGGCCAACCTTTCACATCTAGACCAATCGCATTAAAAGGGTATTTCCAATATGCTCCAGTCTCTATAGATCACGTAGGAAATGGGCAACCTGCCAATACTGTAAGCAAAGGAGACATGGATATGTGTTCCATATTTATAATATTATCCAAAGGAACATATGAGGTTAACAATACGGATACAAGCACTCTTTTGACTGAAGAGAAAGTTAAAAACACAGATCAGTTTATTGCATATGGTGAGTTACCGGCAAGTGAATGTGTAAGTACAAATGGCCAGTGGAAAGAGTTTAATATACCCCTGAAATACAAGGAAGAAGCGTTTGGTGAAAAGCCTACCCACTTGATTATCGTATGTACCTCTAGCAAGTATGGCGATTATTTCACTGGAGGTGCCGGTAGCACGATGTACCTCGACGACTTCGAGTTGATTTACGACGGCGAGCCAACAATATGGAAGTAATGGATTAAAATTCCTATCTTTGCAAACTTACCTGAAGGGGTTAGAAGCCCGTTCCACAACAGGAAATGGTTTCTAACCCCTTCAGTGGGAAATAATCAGACTCAAATATTATAGAAGTAATTCTTATAGAAGAATAGATGAAGAAAAAAACAATTCTGCTGGTGTTATTGATGGTTGTGACAGCCACCAGTACATGGGCCCAGCGAGGAAAACGGGCCATCGAACGAATAGACCGTGACGTACAGACACGCGTATTCATCCCCAAAGGTACATGGATGGCAGGAGGAACTGTCTCCTACTCCGAGCACGAACAGGACAACCTGAACTTCCTTGTCATCAAGGACGTCGAAGGAAACGGCTACGACTTCAGCATCAGTCCCTACATTGGCTACTTCTTCCGCAACAACATGGCGGCCGGTATCCGTTTTGCCTACAACCGCGACTACCTCGACCTGGGCAACCTGGACATCGACCTGGGCGACCTGACACTCTCCTTCAACGACCTCTACTACCTGGAGCACAAATACGAAGTGTCCGGGTTCTTCCGTTCCTATATTCCCATTGGACGTAGCAAGGTGTTCGGTCTCTTCAACGAAATGCGACTCACTTACGGCTACGGCGAGGGAAAGAACTCTACCGGTTCGGGCACCGAGTATGACGGAACTTATCAGACGGTACAGAACTTCCAGATCGGCTTTGCGCCGGGACTGACGGCCTTCATCACCAACTGGGCAGCAGCCGAAGTATCGGTCGGCGTGATGGGTTTCGACTTCAAGTGGACCGACCAGAAGACCAACCAGGTGGAAACGGGCAAACGCCGCGTCTCCTCCGGTAACTTCAAGATAAACCTTTTCTCCATCAATCTCGGAATGACTTTCTACCTCTGACGATATGAAACGAATGATTCAACAATACCTGGCCCGCATACTTGGCATGCTGGCACTGACGGCCGGCATCCTCACATCCTGCGCTATCGAAAATGACATTCCCTACCCCATCATAGAGGCCTCCATCGAATCGATGACCGTAGAAGGCCAACGGGGAGCGGATCAGAACACCTTTACTGCCGCCACCATCAACAAGTCGGCACGCACGGTAACCCTCTACGTGAACGACGGTGTGGACCTCTCCCGCCTGCAAATCCTCAGCCTGAAAACGACTACAGGAGCAGAACTTGTGGTGGATGATCCCAATGTATGTGAAGACTACTCGAAATTCCCCACGTCCGGATTTGCTTCGCTGGACAGCATCCCGTTGTCATCCAACACGCGTGTGAACTTCTCACAACCGGTCACCTTCACCCTGCGTACGTACCAAGACTATCAGTGGAAGGTAACGGTAAACCAAATCATCCAACGGGATATCGACGTGGAGAACATGAGAAGCTATGTCATCGATGCCGATACGCGTACCGTCATCATCTACGTAGATCCGACCACAGACCTCACCAATCTGACCGTGAAGAAGCTGAATCTGGGCGGAGAATATGGACGTGTGACACCTGACCCAACCCTTCAGAAAGACTATTCAAAGCCTTCGACCTTCAACGTCAGCTGCTCGTGGGAAGAATATTCTTATGAATGGACTGTCTATGTCTACCCGGACAGCAACGAAAGCGGTAGCGGTTCGGCTGAAGCCTTCGCAATGACCACCCGCGCCACGGTAACAGGCAATGTGCAAAGCGGTAAAACCCCAACGGTGGAATATCGTAAAGAGAGTGAGACATCGTGGAGCACTGTTCCCCCGGCTAATGTCAGCACATCGGGAAACACCTTCAGCGCCACACTGACAGGACTGAGTGCCTCGACTACCTATAAATACCGTATCAGTGTAGACGGCTCGGCTGGCAGCGAACAGACGTTCACCACCGCAGCGGCTACCCCGCTGGAGAACGGTGCAATGGAGGAATGGTCGCAGGACGGCAAACAGTGGAATCCCTGGGCAGCAGGTAATGATGCTTTTTGGGGTACAGGGAATCCCGGAGCAGCTGCCTTCATCGGCAACCTGACCACTCCGACAGACGAAAGCGTGAAGGGACAGGCAGCCCTGTTGGAAACCAAAAACGCCATCATCAAGCTAGGAGCAGGTAATATCTTCACAGGAGACTTCGCCCTGGACGGTCTGAATGGTCTGCTACACTTCGGACGTCCGTTCAGTGCCTTTCCCTCTTCCCTGCGCCTGAACTACAAATACACCTCGGCCACTATCAACATGATAGGCGACAACGTGGGCGACCTGGCCTCCCTGAAAGGACAACCGGATATGTTCCAGATCTATATTGCCCTGTCTGACAGGTCGGAACCCTATGAAATACGCAATGATCCGAAGAACCGCCAACTGTTCGATCCCGAAGACGACGGCATCATCGCTTACGGTGAATATACTTCCAGTGAAACAGTCTCTACTTACAAGCAGCTGGAAATTCCTCTGGAATACCGCGCGACAAACCGCACTCCGAAGTATATCATCGTCGTAGCTTCCTCAAGCAAATACGGCGACTACTACATCGGCGGTGTGGGCAGCAAGCTCTGGCTGGACGAAATGGAACTGGTTTATGAATAATGGAAAGATAAGATACATATGAAAAAGATACTACGACAAATCATGGCATTGGCCACCCTCTGCTGGGTCATGGCAAGCTGCTCCGATGATACTTTTAATCAAGAATACGGAGAGGGCATGGGCTATTTGCACCTGACGTTAGGAAAGGTGGATGTGGAGCTTACCTCGACCACTAAGGCCGATGCAGGTTCGCTCCCCGATGATCTTATACCGACAACCGCGGATTTCATGATCGATATTAAACAAGGCAGCATTTCCGCCGAGGGCTTCCCCAAGAAATACAGCGAACTGCCGGAGGAAGGAATCGAATTGATGGCTGGAGGATATACGGTAACCGCTTATTGCGGAGAGAACAACCCCGTGCAGAATACTCCATATTTTTCCGGTTCTGCTACTGTGCAGATCCGTCCCAATGAGCCTGTTAAAGCGCCGATAAATGCTGCCTTGGCCAATGCGATGCTGACCCCTGCTGTCAGCGAGAGCCTGCAAAACCATTATTCAGCCTGGACTTTGACTGTTAAGTCGGGAGAGTCCTCGATGAAGCTGGCAGATAACGAAAATGCAGACGGTTGCTTGTTTGTACAGGCCGGACAGCCGGTAAATGCCGTATTCGGGGGAACGAATATATTGGGACATGAGAATTCGCATGAGTGGACAATTATCTCCTCGGTTGCTGCAAAGACGAAATATGTGATCCAATGTGATCCGGATATACCTGTGTTTTCTTTTGGACTAAATGCCGTAGCTGAACATACGACTGATGAATCAGGTTATTTAAATGGAACGAAGGTTTCACTTTCCTTTGGCGATTTATCCAATGTCCCTCTCTCTTTGATTTCAAACTGGAAGGCAACATTGGTCAATGCAACAGGCGAAATCGTACGTAGTTATACCACCAATAATTTCACTAGTACGGGAGATATGGCTGTAGAAAACGATTGGTCTTATTTGCCGCAAGGAAATTATACATTGAGATATAGTTATACAATTGACGGAAATGAGGTAAGTGAGGAGGTAACTGCGATTGAAGCAAAAACAGTTACGATGCCTTTGCCTACTTTTGATGCAGCAGTTTCTGCTCAAACCAGTTATTCGGTTTATACATCGCAAGGAGCAACGGCTGCTAATGAAACAGATGGATCCGGCATCTTTGATATAGCCACCACAACAACTATATCTCCAGATATTTTGAACAATGAGAAATACAGGGATTTATTAAGTATCACTTATTCTTTGGACAGTGGTGAAAGTTCAACAGAGGAATCACCAGTATTTCAAAATCTTCAATGGGGTACACGTAAGTTAACTGCTTTTGCCTTGTTTGATGGAGGTAATGCTACTGCGTCGATGGAGTGTGAGGTTACTGGAATACCGTATAAAGGGGATTATACATCAAAATCTCCATTTGATGATTCTGTAAATCCTTGGATTAGTGTTGGCTCTGGAGAATATTGGGGAGATGTTGGATATATTTTGTTTCAGTATAGTGGTGTTATTAGTACAAGTATAAAATATAATTCTTATGTTTTTTCTCCAACCTTTCAAGTGCCTACTATGGTTGATGTGAGTTATTCAACTAAGGTTATATATTTCACAACTGGAGCAACAGGTAATTCAATAGATATCTATACTGGTGTGAGCAAAGAAACAGACAACAATGTTAAAGATAAAACAACATCTATAAGTAGAATTTTTGTTGCTGCTGGACAAAAACCCAAGGATGATCAATTCACAATAATATCAGACAATACACAAATAGGGAATAACTATAGAGTTTGCATATCTCATAATAGTAACGCGAATAGAAATTGGGTAGATAATTGGGTGATATTTAAATCATTAGAAGTTTTATATAGATAATTGAATGATATTTATGCATAAACAAATCCTATACATTCTCTCCCTGATGGGACTGTTCTCGTTTGCTGCTTGTACGAATGAGGAAAGTCCGTTGCTTTCCGAGGGGACGGGTGAGATCCGATTCTCTGTGGTGGATACAACGGAAATAGAGATTGCTACCAGGGCATCGTACTATTTTGATGTGAATAAGTTTAACGTTAGTTTAAGCCGAGGAAGTGAACAGATTTTCTCTAATAAGAAATATGGCGACCTCGTAGGAAAAACATTTACGTATTCTGCGAGTCCGGATTACGTGCTGACAGCAGAAAGCTGTACAGAGGTCGAAGCGGAAAGTGCGAATCAAGGTTGGGGACAAGCACGTGCAAGTGGAAAAGAGTCTTTTGCTATCGTCAAAGATGAGTCAAAGACTGTAACGGTCAATTGTGGTGTGGTGAATTCGTCTGTAAGAGTTAAGTTCAGCGACTACATAACCAGTATGTTCACTACCTATTCTATCGAACTCCATGCGACTGATGCAACTAGCCGCACTTTTACGTTCGATAAGAGTAACTATACTTTTAAGACGGCTTATTTCAATGTTGGTGAATCGGGAAGAAAGGTGGCCTATACGGTAAGCTTACCTTCCTTCAAGAATCCTTATACGGGGACATTGACTTTGGAGCCTTCCAAGAGTTACAACCTTTCGGTAAAAGTAGAAGGAGAAGGTACCAATACAACAGTTACACTTGGTATTACCGTAGATGGTAAGCTGCTTAAGGAAGAAATCCAGACGGAAGGGATCAATCCCTATCAGTAACCCGCTCTCAATATATCCAGACTGTTCATTCAACTTAAAACAACCGTAAATCCATAACAGCCTTATGCGCCCCAACTCCCCCAAAGCCTGGCTTCTGGCCGCACGCCCCAAGACGCTGACGGCCGCCCTCATCCCCGTGATATTGGGCAGTGCACTGGCCTTTGCCGACCGGCAATTCCAGACAGGGGAAGCGGTGCTATGCCTGCTGTTCGCCTGCCTGATGCAGGTGGCAGCCAACTTTATCAACGACCTGTTCGACTTTCGGAAAGGCAGCGACCGCAGTGACCGTCTTGGCCCACAACGGGCTTGTGCTGAGGGATGGATTACACCGCATGCCATGACAATTGGCATCGGTATCGTGTTGGCACTGGCTTGTGTATGCGGACTCGGCGTATTGTACTTCGCCTGGGGAAACCTGCCGCACGGCGGATGGGAACTGGTACTGCTGGGCGTACTGTGCCTGCTGTTTGCGTTTCTCTACACCACGGTGCTCTCCTACAAAGGCTGGGGCGACGTGCTGGTACTGGTGTTCTTCGGCTTCGTGCCCGTAGGCGGAACCTACTACGTACAGGCAGGGCAGGTGAACTGGGACGTATGCCTGCTGTCGCTCGTATCGGGACTGGTCATCGACACATTGCTGATGGTGAACAACTACCGCGACCGCGAACAAGACCGGATCAGCGGGAAACAGACATTGGTCGTGAGGTACGGAGAACGGTTCGGAGCAGGCATGTATCTGGGACTGGGACTGGCAGCTGTCGCCATCTGTGCCGGCCTGGTCTTCACCGGACGGCTCACGTGGCTGGAATTTATCTGGGCACCATGCATCTACCTCTACCTGCACACCCTGACGTGGCGTAAGATGATAGAAATTAAGGAAGGCAAAGAACTGAACCGCATATTGGGCGAAACTTCACGCAACATGCTGTTCATGGGACTGCTGCTCTGCGCGGCACTGGCCTCCTGACTATTCAGCCTAATTTTCCCTCGTCAAATTGTTAATGAAGTCCGCAAAAATGATAAAGCATGTTATAAAACACGTCTTTTTTCTTGCATTATTTGTAGATTTCCAGAAAACCCGTACATTTGCAATGTGTTTTTCATAGTATTAGATTTAAGGTTAACAAAGGTTGGGCTCAGCGGAGCCCTTTTTTTATGCCCATAAGCGGCCACCCCGACAGCCTTAGCCTCTTCCTGAGAAACCGGGAAAGCAGGCAGAGAATTCCCCAGTTGGCAAAACATTTTTCTCCAGTCAGCAAAAAATTTTTTCCCAACTGAAGAAAAATTATCCGGCCAGTTCCACAACTTCCAGATCCTTGAAAACACCGTCCTCGATAACAAAGCGCACCAACGTACGCACTTTGTGGAAACCATACTTGCCTGCCGCACCGGGATTGATGTGGAGCAGATCGAGCGTTTTGTCATACTTCACCTTCAGGATGTGCGAATGTCCGCTGATAAACAGCTTTGGGGGACGCGTCAGAATGCTACCGGCAATCGAAGGATCGTACTTGCCGGGATAGCCGCCAATGTGTTTCATCAGCACTTCGGCTCCTTCTATCCGAAAACGGAGAGTCTGCGGATAGAGCCGGCGGATATCCTGACCGTCAATGTTGCCATACACCGCCCGAAAGGGACGGAAAGCAGCCAAACGTTCGGCCACTTCGAGTGAACCGATGTCGCCCGCATGCCAGATTTCATCGCACGGTTCGAAATATTGCAGGTATTTCTCGTCCCAATAGCCGTGTGTATCGGATAACAAACCTATTTTTATCATCTTTTCATTTGTTTTTGTCTGCAAAGTAAGTACATTTGTGATACATTCGCAAAAGAAGAAAACGTTATTCGACACCGTGCCGACGTTTCTTCCGCGCCCTAAATCTACAAATTATGGAATACCAATTCTTCAAACGAGATATCAGTTGGCTATCCTTCAACTACCGCGTCCTGCTCGAGGCGGACGACGACTCACTGCCGCTGTACGAACGCATTAACTTTATCTCCATCTATTCGTCGAACCTTGAAGAATTCTACAAGATACGTGTAGCCGACCACAAGGCCATCGCTACCGGCAAAACACCCGAAGACGACGAAAGCGTACAATCTGCCATCGAACTGGTGGATGAAATCAACCGGGAAGTGAACCGACAACTGGAAGACCGTATCCGCATCTACGAGACCAAAATACTGCCTGCCCTGCGCAAACATCACATCATCTTCTATCAAAGCCGACAGGTAGAAGATTTTCATCAGGAGTTTGTCAGCCGCTTCTTCCGCGAAGAGATTTTCCCTTATCTGGCTCCCGTACCGGTGACCAAAGACCGGATTATCTCCTTCCTGCGCGACAACCGCCTCTACCTGGCAGTGCGCCTCTACCGAAAAGAAGTGCCGGATGCAAAGCCGGAGTACTTCGTAATGAAGCTGCCCTACAGCAAGGTACCCCGCTTCATCGAACTGCCGAAAAAGGGGAAAGACTACTACCTGATGTTCATCGAAGACATCATCAAAGCCAATCTGACGACTATCTTCCCAGGTTATCGGGTGGACAGCAGCTATTGCATCAAGATTTCGCGCGACGCGGATATCCTGATAGACGATGCCGCAAGCAGCAACGAAATCATCGAACAACTGAAGACGAAAGTCAAAAAACGAAAGACTGGCGCTGTGTGCCGCTTCGTCTACGATCGCGCCATGCCAGCCGATTTCCTGGAATTTCTGGTAGACGCTTACCGGATAGACCGTAACGAACTGGTGCCGGGCGACAAACATCTCAACCTGGAGGACCTCCGCCACTTGCCCAACCCGAACCCGAATCTGAAGCCTATCCAGAAGCCGCAACCCATGAAACTGAATTGCCTGAACGAACGGGAATCGGTATTCGATTACGTCGAACAACGGGACTTATTGCTGCACTACCCCTATCATTCGTTTGAACACTTCATCCACTTCCTCTACGAAGCTGTCCATGAACCTACAGTAAAGGAGATTATGGTGACACAATACCGTGTAGCTGAAAATTCGGCCGTCATCAATACCCTGATTGCAGCGGCGCAAAACGGAAAGAAAGTCACTGTTTTCGTAGAACTGAAAGCCCGTTTTGATGAAGAGAACAATCTGGCTACGGCAGCCATGATGGAAAAGGCGGGTATCCGCATCATCTACAGCATACCTAAACTGAAGGTGCATGCCAAAGTGGCACTCATACTACGCAAAGATCCGGCAGGCCATAAACTCACCAGCTACGCCTATATCAGTACCGGAAACTTCAACGAAAAGACCGCCACACTCTATGCCGACTGCGGGCTATTCACCTGCAATGCGGTCATCGTGAACGACTTGTACAATCTTTTCCGTACCCTGCAAGGCAAGCAGAAAGCCCCAGTCTTCCATCGTCTGCTCGTGGCACGCTTCAACCTCATCCCCGAACTGAACCGACTGATTGACCGGGAAATAGCCTTGGCCAAAGCCGGAAAGGGAGGACGTATTATCCTGAAGATGAATGCCCTACAGGATCCGGTGATGATAAGCCGCCTGTACGAAGCATCGGAAGCCGGCGTAGAGATAGACCTCATCGTGAGAGGCATCTGCTGCCTCATTCCCGGACAAGCATACAGCCGGCACATCCGCGTGACGCGCATTGTAGATACGTTTCTGGAACATGCACGCGTCTGGTACTTCGGTAACGGCAGAAAGCCACAGCTCTTCCTCGGTTCGCCCGACTGGATGCGCCGCAACCTCTACCGACGGATTGAAGCGGTGACACCTGTGCTCGACAAAAGACTGAGACAGGAATTGACCGATATGCTTCATATCCAACTGGCTGATAAGCGCAAAGCATGTTTTGTGGACGAGGAGTTAAAAAACCGATGGAAATCACCTCATCCACAGACCGAAAAGGTACGAGCGCAATATGCTTTTTATGAATACTTGAAATCTCGTTTGTAACACGATTGTAACATATATGACAAGTATGTGTAACAGAAAAAACCGTCCTTTGCATCCGAATAAAAATTCACTATAATTTATATGGAAACTATCTATCTAGGAATTGTAATTTTCCTGTTCGTCCTCGCAATTTTCGATCTTGTGGTGGGCGTAAGCAACGATGCCGTCAACTTCTTGAACTCTGCTATCGGAGCCAAGGCGGCATCTTTCAAGACTATCATCTTCATTGCAGGCGTAGGAGTCTTCATCGGTGCGGCACTCAGCAACGGTATGATGGACATAGCCCGACACGGCATCTATCAACCGCAACACTTCTACTTCGCGGAGATCATGTGTATTCTACTGGCCGTCATGTTGACGGACGTCGTCCTATTAGACGTATTCAACACGATGGGTATGCCAACCTCGACTACCGTTTCAATGGTATTCGAGCTGCTGGGAGGTACTTTTGCATTATCACTTATCAAGGTTTACAGCAGCGAAGGAACTTTGGGATTAGGCGATCTGATCAATACAGATAAAGCCCTTTCCGTCATCATGGCTATCTTCGTCTCTGTAGCCATTGCATTCTTCTTCGGTATGCTGGTACAATGGTTGGCGCGTATCGTATTCTCATTCAACTACCAAAAGAGAATGAAATACAGCATCGGTATCTTCGGAGGTATCGCTGCCACCAGTATCATCTATTTCATGCTGATAAAGGGTCTGAAGGACAGCTCCTTCATGACTGCAGAATACAAAACCTGGATCCATGACAACACCCTGATGCTGGTAGGCGCATTTTTCGTGTTCTTCACCATCCTAATGCAGATACTCCATATCTGTAAAGTCAATGTTTTCAAAGTAATCGTATTGCTGGGTACCTTTGCTCTCGCTCTGGCCTTTGCAGGAAACGACCTTGTAAACTTTATCGGTGTACCTTTGGCAGGATATTCTTCCTTCATGGACTATACAGCCAACGGACAGGCAGCCGGAGCAGACGGTTACCTGATGACATCCCTCCTGGGACCGGCCAAAACGCCGTGGTATTTCCTTTTTGGTTCGGGTGCAGTCATGGTATACGCCTTAGCAACTTCTAAAAAAGCACACAACGTCATCAAAACATCCGTCGACCTGTCCCGCCAGGACGAAGGTGAAGAAAACTTCGGAAGTACACCTATTGCCCGTACCTTGGTACGCTTCAGCCTGACACTGGCTAACGGGATTTCCAAAATTGTACCCGAAAGCACCAAACAATGGATAGACAGCCGTTTCCGTAAGGATGAAGCCATTATAGCCGACGGTGCCGCCTTCGACTTGGTACGTGCTTCGGTCAATCTGGTACTGGCCGGTCTGCTCATTGCACTGGGTACTTCACTGAAACTGCCCCTATCTACTACCTACGTAACCTTTATGGTAGCTATGGGTACTTCACTGGCCGACCGGGCCTGGGGACGTGACTCCGCAGTATTCCGTATCACTGGTGTACTGAGCGTCATCGGCGGTTGGTTCATCACAGCAGGTGCAGCATTTACTCTATGCTTTTTCGTAGCCCTTATCATCTATTATGGAGGTACAACAGCTATCATTCTGCTCATTGCCCTGGCTGTATTCTCGCTTATCAGAAGCCAAGTAATGTACAAGAAACGCAAGGAGAAAGAAAAAGGCAACGAAACACTGAAGCAACTGCTAAGTAGTACAGACAATAACGAAGTATTGAGACTGTTGCAAACGCATACCCGTGAAGAATTAGGTAAAGTATTGGCCTTCACACAAGAGAACTTTGAACGTACCTCAACTTCATTCCTGCATGAAAATCTGCGCGGACTGCGCCGTTCGATGGGCGCCGTCAAATTTGAAAAGCAGCTCATCAAACAGATGAAACGTACTGGTACACTGGCCATGAGCCATCTGGACAACAATACCATCCTGGAAAAAGGACTTTACTACTACCAGGGCAATGATTTTGCCAGCGAACTGGTATACAGCGTAGGCCGCCTCTGCGAACCTTGCTTGGAGCATGTAGACAATAACTTCGTACCACTCGATGCCATTCAGAAGGGCGAATTTGCAGATGTTACAGAAGACATCACTTACCTGCTTCAGGTATGCCGCAACCGCATCGTCAACAACGATTATGATGGTATGGAAACGGATATCCGTAAAGCCAACGACTTGAACGGCCAACTGGCACACCTGAAACGAGAAGAGTTGCAACGCATACAGAGCCATACAGGCAGTATCAAAGTAAGCATGGTTTACCTGACCATGGTACAAGAAGCCCAAAACGTTGTAACTTATGCCAGCAACTTGCTGAAGGTAAGCCGGAAGTTCCAGGCAGAAGAATAAAGGAAACAGTTTCCTTTCCTTAACGAGAGGAAATCTCTAAACAGAGCGGAGGATCCGAATACGCATTGACGTTTCGAGATCCTTCGCTCTGTTTTTATATCCTGGAGAGTTCAGTATTTACCCTGATCATATTCAGACTGTAAAAACATATCAAAGTAAGAGTTAAGCCCTTGCAAGCATAAACTAAGCGAACAAAACAGAAAGACGGAACAAGCTCTAATACCACAACCGTAAACACCTACATTAGCGACGTAAAGTGGCACTTGAGCCGCGTAAAGAGGGACTTTAGCAGTCTAAAGAGCAACTTTAGAAATACAACAAAAACTACCCTAAATATATGATACAAAAAAAGAGCGCACATCAAAGATGTACGCTCTCGCAATTTTTATAGAAAGTTTTATCAAGCTTCTTCTGCAACTACTTCGAAAGGAATTTCTACAGAAACTTCTTTGTGCAGTTTAACAACTGCTTTGTAGTGACCAACTTCCTTCACAGCGTCTTTTACAACGATGATCTTACGATCAATATTGTGACCCAATTTTGCCAACTCATCAGCAATCTGAATGCTTCCTACAGAACCGAAAATAGTACCTGTGGAGCTTACCTTTGTGGCAATAGTCAGAGAAACGCCTTCCAGCTTTGCAGCCAATTCTTCGGCATCTTTTTTAATTTTCTCCAACTTGTGAGCACGCTGCTTCAGTTCTTCCGCCAACATCTTTTTTGCAGACGGAGAAGCGATAACGGCCTTACCGGTAGGGATGAGGTAGTTGCGACCATAACCAGACTTTACAGTCACGATGTCGTTTTTATAACCCAAGTTTATTACGTCTTCTTTCAATATAATTTCCATACTATCTCCTCCTTATTATTTCATCATGTCAGTTACATAAGGCAGCAATGCCAAGTGACGGGCTCTCTTAACAGCTTGAGCCACACGACGCTGATACTTCAAAGAAGTACCTGTAATGCGGCGGGGAAGAATTTTACCCTGTTCGTTCAGGAATTTCTTCAGGAACTCAGGATCTTTGTAATCGATATACTTGATACCGCTCTTTTTGAAACGGCAGTATTTTTTCTTCTTAACGTCTACTGAGGGCGGAGTTAAATATCTGATCTCTGATTGAACTTGTTGTGCCATGATTAATCCTCCTTTTTAGTTGATTTTACACTTCTTCTTTTTACAGCGTATTCGGCAGCATACTTGTCTTGTTTGAAAGTCAAGAAGCGGATTACACGCTCGTCACGACGGAAGTTAACTTCCAGTTTCTCGATTACAGAAGGTTCTGCATCGAACTCAATCAGCTGATAGAAACCTGTAGACTTCTTCTGGATAGGATAAGCCAGTTTCTTCAGTCCCCAGTTCTCTTCATTTACAATCGCAGCACCTTCAGCAGTAAGGATGCCTTTGAATTTCTCTACCGCTTCCTTCATCTGAACGTCAGACAAAACGGGAGTTAAAATGAAAACGGTTTCGTAATGATTCATACTCGTTTGATTAAATAAATTTAGTTGATTTAAAAATTGCGGTGCAAAGGTAGGCATTTTATTTTGAACTACAAACATTTAATATTTTTTTATTCGTCAATGTAGGATTTATCAGGCAAGAAAACTACCTTTGCAAGGTTGTTTAAACAATATTTCATGATAGAACAGTTCAATTTTGACATGAGGCTGATTTTTGCCATCCTGAACGGAAAGGTATCGGCAGCCATCAACCGGAAACTCTCACGTAACTTCCGACAAAACGGAATGGAAATCACACCCGAACAATGGACCGTACTCATCTTTTTGTGGGAAAAAGACGGAGTGACGCAACAGGAACTGTGCAACGCCACCTTTAAGGACAAGCCTAGTATGACCCGACTGATAGACAACATGGAACGACAGCATCTGGTAGTGCGCATATCGGACAAGAAAGATCGCCGCACCAATCAGATACATTTAACCAAAGACGGAAGAGAACTGGAAACCAAAGCGCGTCGCGTAGCCAATCAAACCTTGAAAGAAGCCCTGAAAGGAGTAAAGCTGGAAGAACTGAGCGTAGGACAAGAATTATTAAAAAAGATCTTCTTCAATATCAAAGACTGAAAGGGGCGGTTCACAGCCCTTCAAACATCACAGAAAAGGGGAAAAAACAAATGAAATTGGACCATTAACAGTTTTTTTGCACAAATAATTTCGCTTGTTAAAGAATTATGCTTTTCTTTGTGACTGAATTGCATGAATATAATAATCTATTAAAAATACACACAAATGAAAGGCTTATTGAAAAACTTGGGATTGATATTAATCCTGGTGGGAGCAATCATTCTGGTAGCATGCTCCTTCACTGGTAATGTTAACAACAATTCTATCTTGGGAGGTGCAGCAGCCGTTATCGTTATCGGCTTGATTACCTACATCGCCATCAACAAGAGAATTGCCGATTAATTCAAAATTCAGACAAAAAATATAAAAGGACGATTGCTAAGCAATCGTCCTTTTATATTTTATATCTATTCTGTCGCTTACTCCAAAGGACAAGCGACAGAATAGCAACTCTAAAATAGAGAAGTCAATTTTCCGGTTCAGGAGTAATCAGTTTGTAGCCCTTGCCATGAATATTTATGATTTCAATAGAATCATCTTCTTTCAGATGCTTGCGCAGCTTCGTTATGTACACGTCCATACTGCGGGCATTGAAATAATTGTCATCAATCCAAATCGTCTTCAAAGCAAAGTCGCGCTGAAGGATCTCATTAGCATGTGCACAGAGCAAGCCTAACAGTTCAGACTCCTTCGTCGTCAACTTCGTCTGCTTTTCAGCCGTAGAAAGGATTTGTTTCTGAGTATCGAATGTAAACTTACCGATCTTATAAATGTTACTTTCTTTGTTCTTCTTACCACGTACACGACGCAAAATTGCCTCGATTCTGAAAGTAAGCTCTTCCATACTGAAAGGTTTGGTGATATAGTCGTCGGCACCAATCTTGAAACCTTCCAGAATATCATCCTTCAATGTCTTTGCCGTTAAGAATATAATGGGGATTTCAGCATTGGCCGCACGCACTTCTTGCGCCAATGTAAAACCATCCTTCTTCGGCATCATAACATCGAATACACATAAGTCATATTTATTTTTCAAAAAGGCTTTATACCCGGCCTCTCCATCGGGAAACAGGTCGGCAGCATAGCCCTTGGCCTGCAAGTATTCTCTCAGCAACATACCGAGATTTTCATCATCCTCGCACAATAAAATTCGCAATTTCTCGTCCATATCAATCAGTTTTTAATAAAGGTAATGCAATAATAAATTTAGTTCCTACGTTAAGTTCGCTTTCAGCCCGAATGGTTCCCTTATGGTCCATAATTATTTTTTTCACATAAGCCAACCCCAATCCAAAGCCCTTTACATCGTGCAGATTACCCGTATGCACGCGATAGAACTTCTCGAATATTTTCTTCAAATTCTCCTTCTTGATACCGATACCATTGTCTTGTACCGAAATCATCAGTTTACCGGATTCATTCCATGTCCTTACCATCAAATGCAAGTCTACATCAGGACGTTTGTACTTCACTGCATTATCCATCAAGTTGAAAATCACATTCGTAATATGCATCTCGTCCACAAAGACATGCGCTTCTGCAGCTTCCAGTTCCGTATCAATCTTTCCATTATAACGCTCCACTTTCAGAGCAAAGGTATGAACAACCCCCTTGATCAGCTCGTTAGCATCTACATCTTTAGGCTTCAGCGTTGCCTTTTGTCTGTCGAACATCGACATCTGCAACACCTTTTCTACCTGAAACCTCAACCGCTTCGTCTCATCATTAATCACTCCCGAGATATGCTGGAACATGGCAGGAGACTTACCTACAGCCGGATCGTTCAACATCTGGGCAGCCAACGAAATTGTAGAAATCGGTGTTTTGAACTCATGGGTCATATTATTGATAAAATCGTTCTTCATTTCTGTCAGTTTCTTCTGACGGAATACGATATAAATCGTAAATATGAATGTAATGAGTAGTACAAAAGTAAAAATCATCGAAGGTATCATAAAGCTGACCGAATCGAAGATATAGTCCTTCTTTCCAGGAAAATGAACCTTCACAATACTCATCCGTGCCGGCGGATCGTTCAAGAACAGCGGCTGTGCATAAGAACTCTCACTTCCCTCATCGCTGTAGTCCGAACAACGATACACTTCCCGACCGTCACGATCAATCACTTTAAAATGATAGTCAAAATCTCCAATGCCATTATCAATCAATCCAGACTTAATGTATTGATCCAGATTTTTGAAATTGACTCTTTCCTCTATAGGCTTATCGCTGGCGTGATAAAGCATATTGAAAACCACATCATCTACCAAAGCACGCTGATACAAATAACGGTTCTTAATCATATCAGCCAACGAACGAGACGTCTGAGGAATAGTCTTTGCACCATGTTTGCGCGAAATCATAGCTCGCGGTAACTCGGATGGTTGGTTGGAGAACGTCTTCAACTCGACCGAAGAACGTATTGTTCCGTCAGGAGAAGTCATCATAAACCGATGAGTCTGCACCATTCCATTTCCGTTCGTACCCTGCGCCTGTTCCCAAGCTTTCTTTTCTGCTTCCGAAATGTCCTCCCGTAGCCAACGAGCCACCTCGGCAGATTCAACATCCTTGGAAGCTGCCATCAAAGCACGTTTCACAGATTCGTCAAACTGCTCATTACGCATCTTTACCATTTCCTCAATATAACTGATCTGCAGATACAACAGACTGAGGAAGGAAAGACCCATTACAACACCTAATATCCAAATCGTAGACTTTTTCATAGCCACAAAATTAACAGTCCCTAATTAACACTCCTAACCCATTAACCAGTTTTAACCCGTACGAAATAACAAATTAACCGATTGAAGCTATTTAGGTTCCATTATCGGAACTATAACAAAACAAGGTCCTGCCTTGTTTGCAAAATTAATAAAAAATTAATAATGACAGTCATTTCCATCAAACTTATTAATGAGAAAACAATAAAAAACCGCCTTTCTTTCGTTAAAAAGATTGGCGGTTTTAACAATTATAAAAAACAGATGAAATGAAGTTGCGTTATTCTTCAGCCTGTTTGGCTTCAAATTCCTTAATCAACTTATCCTGAACATCACCCGGAACAAGTTCATAACTTGCAAATTTCATAATAAACGATGCACGGCCTCCCGTCAAAGAACTCAATGCCGTCGAATAAGAAGACATTTCTTTCAAAGGAACCTTGGCAATCAGTTTCTCGTAACCGGCTTCACTGCTCATACCCATAATCATAGCACGGCGTCCTTGCAGGTCACTCATCACATCACCCATCTTATCAGAAGGAACAAAAACTTCTACATCATAAATAGGTTCCAAAATCTTCGGCCCTGCATTCTTAAATGCTTCGCTAAAGGCATTTCGTCCGGCAAGCATAAAGGAAATTTCATTAGAATCTACGGGGTGCATCTTACCGTCATAAACAATAACACGTACATCACGGGCATACGAACCGGTAAGAGGTCCCTGTTCCATACGAGACATTACACCTTTCAAGATAGCAGGCATGAAACGAGCATCAATGGCTCCACCAACCACACAGTTGACAAACACCAGCTTACCGCCCCATTCCAAAGGAATCTCTTCCGTACCCTTTACATTCATTTTAAATTCCTGTCCATTGAATTTATAGGTATCAGGAGCCGGCATCCCTTCGTAATAAGGCTCCACAATCAGATGAACCTCACCAAACTGTCCTGCACCACCCGACTGTTTCTTATGGCGGTAGTCTGCACGGGCAGCCTTGGTAATAGTTTCACGATAAGGAATACGAGGCTCTTCAAACTTAATCTGAAGTTTTTCGTTGTTCTCTAAACGCCATTTCAATGTACGCAAATGGAATTCACCCTGTCCATGAACAATAGTTTGACGCAATTCTTTTGACTGATCGATGATCCATGTTGGATCTTCTTCGTGCATGCGATTCAAGATGGCCATCATCTTTTCCGTATCGGCTTCGTTTACAGGTTTGATGGCACGCGAATATTTTGAATTCGGATATTTTATAAAATTGAAGCGGTTTTCAGCTCCCTTACCATTCAACGTATTACCGGTATGAACATCTTTCAACTTCACAGTACAGCCAATATCACCAGCCACCATTTCTTCTACCTTGATACGGTTGGCTCCCGCACAAGCATAAATCTGAGCAATGCGTTCCTTGGAACCACGATCGGCATTCGCAAAATCATCACCTTCGTGCACTTTGCCACTCATCACCTTAAAGTACTGCACATCACCAATGTGCGGTTCAACAGCAGTCTTAAAGAAATAAAGAGAAGCAGGACCATCTGCATCTGGCTTAACCACTTCACCACGTGTATTATGTACAGGAGGCATTTCATCAACAAAAGGCACAACATTACCTAAAAATTCCATCAGACGACGAACACCCATATCCTTACCTGCACACACACAAAATACCGGGAACATACCACGACACGCCAAACCTTTACGGATACCTTCACGCATTTCGTCTTCGGTCAATGACTCTTGTTCAAAGAATTTCTCCATCAGCCCTTCATCGTGTTCAGCAGCAGCCTCAACCAAAGCCTTATGCCATTCGGTTGCTTTTTCCATCTCTTCAGCAGGAATATCTTCAATAGTAGGCGCACCTCCCTCGGGTCCCCATGAATATTTCTTCATCAGCAGCACATCGATCAATGAATTGAAGTTTGGACCTGTAGCCAACGGATATTGTACCGGAACAACTTTTGAGCCATAAATCGCCTTCAACTGCTCAAGTATCATATCGTAATCGCACTTCTCATTATCAAGCTGATTCACCAGGAAGATAACCGGTTTACCCAATTTTTCAGTATAACGGAAATGATTTTGGGTACCTACTTCAGGACCATATTGCCCATTCAACAACAAGACAGCAGTATCTGTTACATTGAGCGCCGTCATAGCTGCACCTACGAAGTCGTCACTTCCCGGACAGTCGATAATATTCAATTTCTTGCCATTCCACTCTACATGGAAAACGGTGGAAAACACAGAATAGCCATATTCCTGCTCCACCGGAAAGTAATCGCTGACTGTATTCTTGGCGGTAATTCTTCCGCGACGTTTTATAATACCACTCTCATAGAGCAGCGCTTCTGTGAGAGTGGTTTTACCCGAGCCGTCATTGCCAAGAAGAGCAATGTTTTTGATTTCATTCGTCTGATATACTTTCATGATATATAAGATTTAATGTGAATACTCAGCATGCATGTGCACGCCCTTATTTTTTGTGAGGCGCAAATTAGAAATTAATTACAGAAAAAACAACGAAGTTTAGAATGTTACTAAACTATGTTGTGCAGCATACACACTAAAAAAGCCGGATATCAAGTATAAATATCCGGCTTTTTAGTTCTATCAGTAAGTTAAAAAATCATCATTTCATAGAGACGCTGTGGCATATTGGAGTCAGAATGAATGAGAATTCATAATTACCATAAGGTATCTGATACTGTGGCAAAGGCCACGCTCCCCAACTGTTTACACAGCCAAGTCCCATCTGTACCTTGTCAATACACAGATTGGTCAAATCAGCCTTCTCCACTTCAGGTGAATGACGCTGGTCTTTATCCCAACCATCATCCAAAGAGTCAATAGTGTAGTGCAGAGCCGAAGCTGAGAAAGGAGCCTCAGCAACAATCTTCAAGCCACAATTAGCTGCATTCAGCTGTTTCCACCAACGAATGTCGGTTTTTGTACCAGTTTCCTGCGGACGAATATAGGAATAGAACTGATCATCCACGCTCTGACGATACAATCCCAAATCAGTAGAATGGTTACGGTCTATGTAGTTTTCTATCGGACCACGGCCATAATATTCAATCGTTTCAAATGACTTGGGCATCTGCAACTGCATACCGAAACGGAACATCGGAGCCACTTTGGCCTGCGCATCGGCAGTCATTTTCTGAGTAACCTTCACAGCTCCCTTATTATTGATAACATAGGTCAGATTCAGCTTGGCAGAAACATTCTTCATTTCATACTCTGCATTTACAACAACCTGTCCATCATTCATATTCCACTCAAAAGACGTAAGGTTCAGACCTGGATCCTTCCAAACGGCAAACTTCCGCTGTAGACCTGCACCCATATCATTATCGGTCGGTGCACGCCAGAAATTGGGTGTCAGCTGTGTTCCTTCTTTCATCATCTCCGTACCTGCAACCTCGTATCGTGAAAGATAACCTGTATGCTTATTGAACTCCAGACTGAAATTCTCGCCCTCTACAACCAAGTAGTTCCAATCGTTTTCTTTCACTTGGGGAACAACTACGGCGACATTAGCTTCTTCTACATTCTTCAAATTCATATCGGGAACTTTATATGGATTCAGCACCAATTGATCTTTTGCTACCACGTGACCAGCTGGCAACAATCCTTCACGGTTCTTCAAACGATATGAAACATTGAGTACCCATTCCTTACATTCACAAACACGCCCCAGATCCAATTTAACCTTCGCAGTTTGCTGGGGAGCTACATTCAGATTTTCGACTCTTCCACTACGAATAGCTTCGCCATTGGCAAGCACAGTCCATTCCATATAATAAGCAGATAAATCGCGGAAGAAGTTTTCATTGTACACATTCAGTTCGCCTTGAGCTAAATTAGCTGGAGTTGTCCAAATGTTCTGATAGAAATAACCAACTTCGTACATGTGAGGATTGGGAACACGATCCGGACTGATCAGACCGTTATCACAGAAGTTGTTGTCAGAAGCATCATAACGGTTGAAATCACCGCCATAAGCGTAGATGCTAACACCATCCTTACCCGTCCAACGTACAGACTGATCTACAAAATCCCAAATAAAACCGCCCTGTAAAGCTGGATACTTACGAATCAAATCCCAATATTCTTTAAAACCTCCTTGAGAGTTACCCATCGCATGGGCATATTCGCACTGAATCAGCGGTTTCTTGATATCTTTAGTGCGAGCGTATTTCTCCATGTGGTTATAATCGGCATACATAGGACAATATACATCTGTAAACTCATTACCATGAGCTTGCTCATACTGGACAGGACGGCTCGAATCTTCAGCTTTCACCCAATTGTAAGCAGCCTCAAAGTTCGGTCCAAAACCAGCCTCATTACCCAATGACCAGAATATGATACTGGGGTGATTGAATCCACGCTGCACGTTACGCTGGTTACGTTCCAGATGTGCCTTCTTATAATCGGCACGTTTAGCCAAGGTTTCATCACCATAACCCATACCGTGGGATTCTACATTTGCCTCAGCAATAACATAAATACCATACTTATCACACAAATCATACCACAGATTGGCATCTGGATAGTGGCAAGTACGTACAGCATTAATATTAAACTTCTTCATAATCTGGATATCCTGCAACATGCGTTCGGAAGATACAACGTAACCACCGTCCGGATCCAGTTCATGACGGTTAGCTCCCTTAAAGAGTACAGCCTTGCCGTTCACCAATATCTGTCCGTTCTTTTGTTCTATTTTACGGAAACCTACCTTAACAGGTATCACTTCTGTACTGCCCTGCATAGAAGCACGTAAGGTATACAGATAAGGAGATTCCGCACTCCACTTGAACGGATTCTCGACATTCATCACTACAGAACCATTACCTTTAGCCGTAGCTGTAGCCACTTGCTTACCAGCCGCATCCAACAATTCCAGATTAACAGTACCTACACCTTTCAAGGTCAAAGCAATGTTCAATGAGCCATTCTTATAATCAGCATCCAAATCAGGCGTTACGCGGATATCCTCAATACGCTTCTTATCGCGTGCATAAAAGTAACAATCACGACCAACCCCACTGAAACGGAAAAAGTCCTGGTCTTCTAAATAAGTTCCATCACACCAACGGAACACCTGAAAAGCAATAAGATTCTTCTGCCCTGGCTTCAAAAAAGAAGTCAGATTGAACTCAGCTTCCAGCTTACTATCCTCACTGTAACCTACATATTTCCCATTTACCCACAAATACATGTTCGATGTCACCGAACCAAAATGAGCAATGATATCTTTTCCTTTCCACGAAGCCGGAATAACAAACTCCCGACGATAAGAACCAACATGATTATTCTCCGTTGGTACCTGAGGAGGATTATTTTTGAACTGATTACGCCATGCATAACCTGTATTTACATAGATAGGATCACCATATCCATTCAATTCCCATACAGCCGGCACTTGTATATTGTCCCAACCCAAGTCGTTATAACCTACTTTCCAAAAATCAGTAGGACGAGAATCAGCATCCTTCACCCAGAAAAATTTCCAGGAGCCATTCATGGACATGTAATTAGAAGACTGTTCTTTTTTACCCACCGTAGCAGCATCGCCCGACTCATAGGCAAAATAATTAGTGTGCATGGGAGCACGATTAACGGCATTCACTTCCGGATCTTGCCATTCCTTGAAAGACTGTGCGCTCCCACCTATAGCCAAAGCAGCAAACAGCCCTGTAATAAGTTGTTTCTTCATGATACAAATAGTTTTATAAATATAGCGGCATGAAGAGTAACTTTTCCAACATGCCGCTACAAAGATAGGAGAAATGAAAATATAATCAGATGAAATATATTTCAAATATGATACAAAATTAATTCAATTGCAGGCGATATACCCCAAATGAACGTGCAGGAAGTTGTATATTCATCGATTGGCCTTTCACTTGAACTGGACGAACACGAGGAACCAAAATTTCCTGTTCCAGCGAATTTACAGTTTTCCAATCATCATTTTGCAAGTAAATGCAACTGCCCGATACAAGTTGACGTTTTTTCAATCCATTAAAATCAATCTTCACATCAGAAGGTTTTGCACCAACGTTCACCAGTTTCAAAATAATTTCTCCTGTAGGTGCATCTAAGGCAGCCGTTGCATACAAGCTATCCTGTCCGGCTACCGGTTCTCCATCCATCTGCAGGCGAAGCACATCTGTTCCGGCATTCATACCATACATCTGCTGAACATAATAATTAGGAGTACGCATCATACGCAAATTATCATACCAAATCAGATCTGGATTCCATTGCCAAGCATCTACGTGAGCAAACAAAGGAGCATAGGTTGCCAAATGTACGACATCGGCATTACGTTCTAATCCTGTCATGAAAGCAGCCTCAGACAAAGCTGCAAACAAGTTGTTAGCTTTTCCGGTCGGGTGATCATGTGCAGCATATTCACCGGCAAATACTTTTGGTCCTTTACGGTCGTAACTGTCGTAGCGTTTAGCATTCTCCAAAAACCATTTGGGTTCCATGTAATAATGTTCATCCACTAAATCCACTCCTACCCGCTTCATTTCAGGCCATAAATAGTCAAACTTATCCCCTGAAGCGCTAGGTCCGGACGATCCGATCACCTTGATATTCGGATATTTCTCACGAATAGCCTTGGTAAACACTTCCAGACGTTCCACATACACTTTATCCCACTGCTCGTTACCCACAGCAATCATTTTTAAATTAAACGGTTCGGGATGTCCCATTTCTGAACGTACCTTACCCCAAGTCGTATTCACATCACCATTGGCAAATTCTATCAGATCGAGAGCGTCCTGTACATAAGGATCTAGCTCGTCCAAAGGAACGATCTCATTGCTTTCGTACTGGCATGAAAGTCCACAGCTAATCACCGGCAAAGGTTCTGCACCGATATCTTCGCTTAACAAGAAATATTCATAAAAACCTAAACCTAAACTCTGGAAATAGTCAGGAAAGGCTTTATGCTTAAAAGTATAGTTCCAACGATTTTCATTCAAAGGACGATTTTCTACTGGACCAACTGAATTTTTCCACTGATAACGTGTAGCCAAGCTGTTCCCTTCGATAATACAACCTCCTGGGAAACGGAAAACACCGGGATTCAAATCATACAAGGCTTGTGCAAGATCGGCACGCAATCCGTTTTCCCGTCCTTTCCATGTTTTAACAGGGAACAAAGAAATATGATCCATATCCACCGTTCCTTTTGTCAGCAACACGATGCGTAACCGTGCATGGGCATCTGTAAACGGAGACTTCAAAATAACCGTCTGCTTCTTCCATTCATTACCTTTTATCTCGATTTCTTTCTTCAAAGGATTGGAACCGTCTGCACGAACCAACTCGATTGAAAGCTTCATGGAACCAGCATCAAGCGTACGGGTATACACAGAAAAACGATATTCTTCTCCTTGTTTCAAACCAATACCTGTAAATCCTTCATTATCGAGACCCGCACGTAACAAACGTCCGTCATTCACAACACGCACATAATGTGGATTACGATCAAAGCAGGGATTCTCACTTTGGATTGTCACATTACCAAAAGGAACCCATCCTACAAAAGGTTGAGGAAACTCAAACGAACGATTTTTCACCAATTCAGCATATAAGCCACCATCCGCACCAAAATTGATATCTTCAAAGAAAATGCCATACATCGTAGGCTGTATCTTGGCTGTCGGCTTTGCAACATCGACAGTCATCACATGTTGTTGTGCTTGCAGGCCCATCGCAAGAGACAAGGCCAAAATTGTCGTTATTTTCTTCATATATAAATATATTTAATGATTAAAAAATCCATTATCTTCCTGTTCTACCACCTTCTGTAGCTGCGCCGACGAAGCGCCAACTTCAATAGGAAGCCATACTTCCATATCTCCTTCTCCCCGATGTGCCCATGCATAATAAGGAATCAGAGTCAATTTGACATCTTTCACAATCAACCTACCTGCTGCATCATAACTGAGAGCTTGCGCATCGGTGGTAATCTCACAAATACCATACAACAGATCCGGATTGTTTACCACTTGAAAAGAAGGATGCTGATTTAGCAGGATATTATGCACATTAAAATCATTGTCTGGCCATTCTGCACAATACACAATAGGACCACGTTCTACAGCTACTCGTCCACGGTCAGCTGCAACTTTTTCATTGGCTCTAACAACACGAGATTGCATATCAAAATGTACTTCTACCACATCTCCTTTTTTCCATTTGCGTTCAATCTGCAAATAGCCTTTCTGAAGTTCTCCTTCTACAGCTTCTCCATTGACCGTTACCGTATAGCCAAGCTTTTGTTCGTCATCATAACGATATAAATCTCCCGGAAGCACTTCATTGCGTACCCAACCGGGTATACGAAGATTCATCGTAAACGGTAGCGTTCCCTTCACCACCCGGATACGGATATCACCGTTCCAAGGATAAGATGTTTCCTGCTCAAGCACAATCTTCTTGTTATTAACCTTCAATTCACCACGATTGCCCATATAAAGATTAACGTACACGTGATCATCCTTTACGGCATAGACATATCCAGGTAAGGATGGTATGAAACGACTGATATTACTAGGGCAGCAAGCGCATCCAAACCAAGGTTTACGGCTATAACCACCTGCCGAAGCCAACGGATTAGGATAGAAGAACGAACCGCCATCCAAAGAGACCCCAGAAATTAAACCATTGTATAATGTACGCTCCAATACATCGAGATATTTGGCATCACCGTGTAATAAAAACAGGCGGTAATTGACATACACATTACCAATGGCTGCACATGTTTCATTATAGGCCGAAAGATTTGGGAGTTCATAATTATCACCAAAGGCTTCACCGGCATGACGTGAACCAATTCCTCCTGTAATGTAAATTTTCTTATTAACAATGTTTTCCCAAATCTTATCCACAGCTTTAATGTAAGAGGAATCGCCTATAATGGCAGCTACATCCGCCATGCCTGCATACATGTAAGTAGCACGTACTGCATGACCTACAGCCTCATCCTGTTCCAATACAGGCTTATGAGCCTGGCTATAGGCATCCTTACGACTCGTATAGCCACGTGCATCCAAGAAAAACTTTGCTTGGTCAAGATATTTACGGTCGCCAGTCACAAGGTAAAGGCGTACTAAGGCCATTTCGGCTATCTGATGCCCCGGGACTAATTTCTTCTGATCCGGCCCGTTGCCAATAGCCTTACAGACACAGTCGGCATACTTAATGGCAATATCCAAGAAATTACGTTTGCCGGTAGCCTGATAATGAGCTACAGCACCTTCCACCATATGTCCCAAGTTATAGAACTCATGGCTGAGTTCCTCTACCTTTGTCCAACGTTCCGGGCCAGCCCAGTCATGGGGATGTTTCGGATTCATGGTACGGGCAGTATATAGATACCCGTCGGGCTCCTGAGCAGCAGCTACAATCTGTAGAACACTGTCAATATATTTCTCCAGTTTCTTGTCCGGATAGGTTTGCAAGAGGTAGCTAGCACCTTCAATCGTCTTATAAACATCCGTATCATCAAACGAGAAACCTTCTACTTTATATTCATCACTGGGATGGGCCGCTCTTACAAAATTCTCATAACGTCCTGTTTCCTCACATTTACTGAAAGCCAGCGGAATAGTCACTTCGCGACTGGCTTTGAGGCGCTGTCCCCAAAAGCTATCGGTCACTTTAACCGAAGTAAAGGGAACCGGATCAATGGGGTAGCCGGAATGTAAAGTTTCTTTCTGTGCGGCCAGACTGCCCACTAGTAGGACAGCTACAGCCAATAAACATGTTCTTTTCATGGTTAACTATTAATCAGTCGTACAAACATAAAAAATTATCTCATTTATCCATTTTTTGTCCGATACGGATTACAGTAAAAGAATAAGAAGGTAGTGTATAATCAAAACCATGTTCCTGCACTTCAAAATCCTCTGTTATCGGAGTTACATCTTCATCTTTCGGATTTCCAGCCAGAACAATCTTCTGTGCCGTAGGATTCACGAGCGTGACACCTTCCAATTCTATCTTGGAAGAAACCTCAACCGGTAGCATATTCACCAGCTTTACAATGTAGTCACCAGTCATCGGGTCCTTTACGACCGACACACCAACCCGTTTCTTTACCGCATCCAATCCATTATCCAACGTAATCGTAGAAGCAAAATATTCATTGCCAGCATTCTGACCATACATTTGCTGCGTGTAATAGTCGACCGTCGGTTTCACTTCCTTATTATTGAAATAAATCAAGTCAGGACGCCACTGAGTATACCCTTCCTTAGCTAATAACGGTGCGTAAGAAGTCATGGCCACCACATCGGCATTACGTTCCACTGCCGTCAGATATAACGCTTCAGCAAGAGCCGTTTCCAGATTACTGGGACGCCCCGGTAAGTGAGCCGCATATTCGCCCAAATAAACCTTCGATTTACTACGGTCATAGCGGTCGTAATAGTCTTGATTGTGTATAAACCAACCCGGAGCCACATAATAATGCTCGTCCACCATCGGTACATCCAAGCGTGTAGCCAGTTTCCATCCTTCGTCATAATCGGTTCCTTCATAGAAAGGTCCAACCGTACCAATGACCGTCACCTCAGGATATTTTTCGCGAACGGCTTTATAAATCATTGTAAAACGTTCTTCAAATACCTCTGTTATCAAGTCTTCATTGCCGATGCCAATGTATTTCAGATTGAAAGGTTTGGGATGCCCAGCTTCTGCACGTTTCCTGCCCCACTCCGTCTTGCGGGCATCTCCGTTGGCATATTCTATCAAATCGAGCACATCCTGAATATAAGCAGGCATTTCTTCCATCGGAATGCCTCCCTGCTGCCCCTTACAACCAAGCTCATCCTTGGAATGATGGCTACATGTGCTCGAATTCTGGCAAGGCACCCCCGCCGCCAATACTGGTACAGGCTCCGCACCTATATCCTCACAGAACTGGAAATACTCAAAGTAACCCAAGCCCCGTGTCTGGTGATAACCCCACAAATTACGCAACGGTTTTCGGGCTTCCAAAGGACCGATTGATCCTTTCCAGTCATAGATGTTGTCTATGCCATCGCCATGAGCCACACACCCACCAGGGAAACGTACGAAACGCGGATGAAGGTCGGCTAACGTCTGAGCCAAGTCGGCACGCAATCCGTTCTTACGGCCTTTGAATGTGCTTTGCGGAAAGAGCGAAACCAAGTCGAAATGATATGTGCCGGTTCCTGCCGGTTGGAGAGAAAGTTTGGCAGCCTGTACGTCTTCCTGTGCGGTCAGCACTGCTTTGAGTTGCTTCCAATCTTTTGAAGAAACCTTTACCGATGCCTTTGCCACTTCGTTTCCTTCCTGATCGAGCAGACTGATTATGACTTTTCCTCCTTTACTTTCACTGGCAATGCGAGCAAAACAGGCGAAATCATACTTTTCACCTTTCTTCAACGTTATTCCATCATAACCATCGTTCTGCAAGGCCGCCCCTACCTGCCGTACATCCAGTACGGCATAATGGGGATTGTTTTCATGAATCGGACGTTCGGTTGCAATCGTTAAAGTGCCTTGCCCACCTTTCACACTCCAAGCATAGTTGCTGTCCCAACCTTGACGCGAACCGTCTTTCGATGAATATTCAAAATCACGGTTCTGCACCAATTCGGCATACATCCCACCATCGGCCGCATAGTTGATATCCTCAAAAAAGATGCCTATCAGGTGGTCACTGATACTTTTTCCTTGAGAAACATCCACCTGAATGGTCGCCTTCAACGGTTTCAATCCTGCAAAACGTATAGGATCCTCTTCTGTACGTTCGTCATACAATCGCTGGCGATATTTTTTATGATCAGCATAACGAATCAACTGCTCTATCGTTTTATAAGAAACTCGCTGTATCCAACCACTTTCCTGTTGCCCATCCAAAAGGACACTTGTTTCCTCAGTGGGATAAGCTGATTTCAATTCATACTTACTCAGTTCTTCTTCCGTAAAATAACTTTGCGCCCCCCACTTCAGCAAATCAGGCGAAGCAGCATGGGCTAAGACCTTCCCACTACGAGTGGCCGTCCAAATACAATGCCATAAACCATCGGAAGTATTCTGCATCAAGTGAGGAAAGAACATTTTCTTTTCACTTCCCCAAGGGCCAAAATCACATTTTACATAGTCGTAACCGTCTGCCACAGAAAGCCAACGCCTTCCATCGGGACTCCAGGCAAATCTTAATCCACTCTGTCCATCGACACGCGCATATGAGAACAAATAAACAGAATCAGGTTCGTTTGCCACCTTGTTGATTCCGGCCTGTATGGGGAAAACGGCAGCCAACAGCAAGCCGACCGTAATCCCCAATTTCAAAAGTGTTTTCATGATACCTATATATAATATGTTTGTGTGTCAAAAGTTAGTTAGGCTCTCATTTTACCCACACAGCTCCCCCCAAAGGCTGTACGGTCAACTGAAATTCTCCTTTTTCCTTTATCTTTTGTGTTTTCAATTGTGGTTGCATCTTTTTATCGTCCGTATAGGCAGATACCGTAGAACCACTCAGTTCAGGAAACGAGAATTTCAACTTCAAAGGTTCTTCCATTGCGTTGATAGCAGCCAAATACCACTTATCGCCATGACGTCGTGCCAATACGATATACTTACCTGGATAACCTTCTATAAAACGAGTTTCATCCCACGTAGTAGGTATCTGTTTCATGAAGTCCAGACAAATCTGAGGAGCATCCGTCAGATTGTTGGGAGCCAACGCAAAATTCTGAATGGGATTTTGGAAAAGTACTGCCGTAGCCAATTGGAAGACATCCGATGTCTTTCGGATACTGCCACCATCATTTCCTCTGTTCAAACGCTTATTCAGGAAAGTTCCTCCAAACTCCATGCATCCCACCGTATTGCGGATGAACGGATGCAGACAGGCATTGAAGGCCTCGTTGTCACAGAAATGTTGTTGAAAGATCAAGTTTTCAGAAGCCAAGACAGCCTCGCTACCTACATAATTGGGATACATCCGCTCCCAACCACGTGGCAAGGTACAGCCGTGGAAGATAACCATCAGACCATGGTCATCAGCATCGCTCAACACATCTTCGTAAAGACGCATCGTTTCCTGCTTATCGCCTCCCCAGAAATCAACCTTGATACCCTTCACGCCCAACTTCTGCATCCAGCGCATCTCTTGCTTGCGAATGATCGCATTATCCATCTTGTTTGTCGGGCTCTGAGTTATGTCGTTCCAGTAGCCACTGGAACTATACCACAGGAAAACATCTACTTTTTTGCTTTGTGCATAGGCAATGAGCTGTTCCATACGCTCGTAGCCAATATTTTTGTCCCACCAGGCGTCAATCAATACATATTCATAGCCCATTTCAGCAGCCAAATCAATGAAACGTACCTGATCGTCATAGTTGATACTATTGTCCTGCCACAAAATCCAACTCCATGTACTACGACCGAAGCGATAGTCATGTTTCGTTTCATAACGCGGTGTCACAACATCCCAAGCTACAGTTGTCTCCACAATGGGTTTCAACGTAGCGCCTACCGTCAGTGTCCGCCAGGGCGTACTGCCTGGCAGGGAAAAAGCCGGTTCTACCGTTCCGTTGCCATTGTTCTCTTCGGGCATGGGGAAGGCAATCCGATAAAGACCGTTGTCGGCATCACTCAAGTGCGAGCCGCAATAACGGCTGTCCACTCCCGTCTCACTGACCAACACCCAGCCGTCATCGCCCACGCGGAAAAGACAGGGGAATGTATAGCCATGTCCATACTGCGAACGTTCATTCATTGGAGCGTCTGCCTTGTATTCTTCTTCATAACTGGGTTTGGTCCGTTTCCAACCAATCATGGCATCGCTCTGCGGACAAAGGAAAGTTGTAGTCTGCTGGGGGAAGTGAAAACCAGTCGATTCTTCCATTACCCGCACACTACCCGTCTCGCCCTGTCGGGGCAAAGTATAACGAAAAGCAATATCATTGCGACTGATACGGAAAGTAACCGACAGAGACTGTCCTTGCGCGTTTGACAGATGACATACCAATTCATTGGCCTGATAATGTACCTGCGAAGTCTTGATACGTGTCAGTTGATAAGTCGTATCTATCTGCGCCGTTTCGTGTTTCACCAGCTTCAAGCCACTTGAGAAGTCACCGACATTCGTCTTCATGCCCAAGGGGGAAGCGTCGACCATCTGCTTGCCATCGTAAGTTACCGAATAGGACACACCCGTCTCTCCTTCGTTAACCACCTTCAACCGCAATCGTCCGTCAGGACCAGTCATTTCTACATTTTGTGCCATCGAAGCCATTGCCATAACCAACAAGGCTAAAGTCGTTTTCAGTTTCTTTTTCATGGTTCTTTTTTTATATTTAATTCATAAGGTTATCAGAGCTACTGCACAGCAGTTTTCTTCATGTATCTTCCATACAATCTTTGTCATACGACTTATTAAGTGTCAAAAATACACATTTAAAAGTTTACATACAAACATATCCCCTCAAAAAAGACAAATTCCTCACAAAAAAGCAGAACTTCCATCTAATTACCCCCAATATTTCAGCTAGACAAAGAAGAAATGCCAAAACAGTTTCTTACTTTTGCAGCATTGAAAAAGAAAACATACATGGCAGGCATCTATATACACATCCCTTTTTGTAAGACACGATGCATCTATTGTGACTTCTACTCCACCACGCGCAGCGACCTGAAACGGCGCTACATCAATGCCTTGTGCGAGGAACTCACCATGCGTCGCGACTACCTGAAAAACGAAGCTGTCCGTACCATCTATTTTGGCGGCGGCACACCCTCGCAACTCGAAGAAGAAGATTTCCGCCAAGTCTTCGATGCCCTGTCCGCCCTCTACGATCTCAACGCCTGTGAAGAAATTACCCTCGAAGCCAACCCTGACGACCTGACCGAAGACTACGTGGCCATGCTCCGCCGTCTGCCTTTCAACCGCATCAGTATGGGCATCCAGACCTTCGACGACGCCACTCTCCTCCTGCTGAACCGACGGCACAATGCACTCCAAGCCATTGAAGCCGTCGACCGCTGCCGTCGACATGATTTCCACAACATCAGCATCGACCTTATCTACGGCCTGCCTGGCGAGACGGATGAACGTTGGGAACGCGACCTCCGCCAAGCCATTACTCTCAACGTAGAGCATATTTCAGCCTACCACCTGACGTACGAAGAGGGTACCCCCCTCCACCAGATGCTCCAAGCCCATCGGGTCAACGAGGTGGACGAAGATAGCAGCGTACGTTTCTTCACCACGCTGATGGATACCCTCTCGGCCGCAGGGTACGAACACTACGAGATTTCCAATTTCTGCAAGCCCGGCTTTCACTCACGCCATAATACATCCTACTGGCAAGGTATCCCTTACCTGGGCTGTGGTCCGTCTGCCCATTCGTTTGACATGCACAGTAGGGAATGGAATATTCCCTCACTGGAGAAATATATTTCCGCAATTGAAGAAAAAAACAGGCTCTATGAAAAAGAGGAACTTAGCCTGACGACCCGCTACAACGAATACATCATGACCTCCCTGCGTACCCGTCGTGGCATTGACCTGCCGACACTCAAAAAACGTTTCGGCCAGGAGCTTTCCGACTATTGCACCTCCATGGCCGTCCCTTACCTGAAGAGCAACAAGCTAGAGCAGCAGGACAACCATCTACGGCTCACCCGCGAAGGAATCTTTGTATCCGACGGCATTATCAGTGACCTGATGTTTGTGGAAGAGTAAGCGCCATATTAACAGCTAGCAACAAAGCATTGCTTTAAGCTGAATAAAGCAATGCTTTGTCCTGTCTAAAACAATACTTTATCCAGCTCAAACGAATGGCTCAAGAAAAAAGTCAAAGAATTACAAAATGAAATTGAACAGATAGCCGGACAAAATAATAAAGAAGGCCACGGTACCGAAGAAGATACCTATCAGCCGCCAAGTCATCACTTTCTTGAGCAGGGTAGCTTCGGGCAAGGATAACCCCACCACGGCCATCATGAAGGCGATGGCGGTACCCAAAGGAATACCTTTGGCCACAAATACCTCGATGACAGGCACAATACCAGCCGCATTGGCATACATAGGCACGGCAAGAAGAACTGAAAGGGGCACGGCAAACCAATTGTCTTTCGACATGTACTGTTCAAAGAAGCCTTCGGGCACAAAGCCGTGCATGAAGGCACCGATACCGATACCTATCAGAATATAGACAAGCACACCGCTGACTATCCGCCAGGCGTCGCGGATGATGGCAGGAAGCCGTTTGATAAAAGGAATGTGATCTTTCTCCCATGCTTCTGTCTGTGCAGATGACTGGGCCTGAATCTGTTTCACCCAATCGCTAAGATAAGATGCAAGACGCATCCGTCCAAGCACAATGCCTCCAATCACTCCCAGCAGGATGCCGCTGACGACATAAACCACCGTCACTTTCAATCCGAAAGAACCGAGGAACATGGCAACAGCCACTTCGTTGACCAGCGGCGACGTAATCAGAAAAGCAAAGGTCACTCCCAACGGAATGCCTCCCTTCACAAAACCGATAAACAACGGGATGGAAGAACACGAACAGAACGGAGTGATGGCTCCGAAGACAGAAGCCAACAGGTACTGCAGGCCATACATCTTATGGGTAGCCAGATAGGTGCGTAACCGCTCTATTGGAAAATAGGCATTGACAATCCCCATCAGCACACTGATGAAAAACAATAGAATAAGAATCTTGATGGTGTCGTAAAAGAAAAAGTTTACGGCCACTCCCAACGATGTGTCAGCACTCAGGCCGAACAGTCCGTAAACAAGCCAGTCTGCAAAATCTTGTATCATTCTTTTTTAGATTAATTCGTTTAAATACGAACAAACATACTACCATAAAGGCGGCAGGAGCCTTCACACGGTCGTTTCTGCCGCCTATCATCAAATAGCTTCGTGTATCAGATGCCCAAAAGCTGCTTTACGTCGCTTTCGGTAGGAACCTTCCCTTTCATCTTCACCACTTCGTCCACCACTACGGCAGGAGTAGTCATGATGTTATAGTTCATCATTTCCATGATGTCATCCACTTTGGTCAACTTCACATCCAGATCATTCTCCTTGATCACTTTCTCAATAACATTGTAGGTTGTCTTA
Organism: Bacteroides togonis; assembly: GCF_900130135.1. Classification (NCBI taxonomy): domain Bacteria; kingdom Pseudomonadati; phylum Bacteroidota; class Bacteroidia; order Bacteroidales; family Bacteroidaceae; genus Bacteroides; species Bacteroides togonis. Next base: position 1,693,481 of record NZ_LT670820.1, read on the forward strand.
CATTTGGCACAGCCCGGGCCTAATACTTTAATTTCCATATCCGTAATATTTTAAATGTGTTACATATACATCATCCAACTATAATAAATGCCTATACCAATGAACAGCACCCCGACAAACAGGTTCATCCATCGCTGTACTGTGCGCATCCTGCCATAGAAACAGCCCATCTGTTGTACACTGAATGCCAGTATCCAGGCCACTACAAGTACCGGCAGGGCCGTGGCTATGGCGAACACGGCAGGCAGCAGATAACCGGCTGTAGTGGTAGCCGACAGGGGTATCAGCATACCGAAATAGAACACACCGCTCGTGGGGCAGAAAGCCAACGCAAAGAGTACGCCTATCAGCAGGGCTCCCCACCCTCCTTTCCTTGCAAGGCCCTCGGCGTTTCCCTTGAACCCGAATTGGGGAAGGTTCAGCCTGTCACCGAAAAACATAAAGAGGCCGATGACAAATAAAGCAGGCCCCAATACCCGTTCGCCCCACGTACCGATAGTTTTCTGTATGCCGAACATGCTCGAACCTTCCTTCAATATCAGAATCAATACAAATCCGAGCAAGGTATAGGCAAGGATACGCCCCAAGGTATAAAGCAGGCCGTTTCGAAAAACACGTTTTCTATCCTCCATCTCTTTTCCAATAAAACTGATGGCTGCAATATTGGTAGCCAGCGGGCAAGGCGAAAGGGCCGTCAGCAATCCGAGGAGAAAAGCCGTCAGTACGGGTGTGGAACTATTGTCCAGCAATGTCTGCAATCCATCCATAGCCACCGTTGTTTATTCCAGCATTTCACGAACGGTCTTCATCACTCCGGCTTTGAACACTTCCGGCGACTTGCGGGCATTGCCGAAAGCAAATTCCGTCAGGTTCTCTACGGTCTCCACCCCGTCTTTGTGTTTCACGACAAACAGAGACGACCATGTCACTTCATATTTCTCGGCCACGGCTTCGTTCTCTTCACGACTGATGTCTATCGTGCGAAACTTCACTTCTCCTTTCCGGACGGCATCGGCCAAATCTTTCTCCATCACTTCTTGCGTGCCTTTCTCGATGGCTATACAAGTAGCACAACGCTGCTTGCCGTGAAAATAGAGCACTTCCACTCCGTCGCTCACTGCTACTTCCTCCTGCGCATCAGCAACAGAACTCTCTTTCCTGGTATTCCCTCCACAAGCTACCAGCAACAAGCCCAAACACAAACACAAAAAACAAATCCTTTTCATCTTCATTATTTCATTTATTAGTATTTCGTCAAACTACGAACATTCAAGGTAAAAAAAGAGCTTACCCGCAGCAGCTCCCCTTTTTGCAAACAGTCTGACCGAAGAAGTCGGCAAACATTCTCCGGGCCAGTTCCCAGTTTTCCTTATTGATGCAATACCTCACCTTTGGCGCCTCTATTTCTCCCTGAATCAATCCGGCATCCTTCAGTTCCTTCAAGTGCTGGGAGACCGTAGCCTTGGCTATAGGCAACTCTTCATGGATATCGCCAAAATAACAGGACTCCTGTGCCAGCAGGAATTGTAATATGGCCATCCGGGCCGGATGTCCCATGGCTTTGGCAAAGCGGGCCATCCTTTCCTGTTCTTCCGAATATTTCTTGTTCATCGTTTACCTTTTCTATTTGTTATTCGCAAAATAACAAACAATATTCCAAATAAACAAAGAAATCATTTCTTTTTTCAGATTTCTTAATAATATTAGGGCACGAAGTATGCAAGATTTCACAGAAGTTCTCTTTCTGTAATATCTGTATAATCCGTGCCTCAAAGCTCATCAATCTTTTACTCCGAAAAGAATGATCATTCGCAAACAATTCGGAATCCTACTGCAGTCTTTAAATCAACGGAGTCGGGATAGACAATCTCCAATCCATCTGCATTCTGCTTCCAGTCCACCGACTGCTCCGTCCCCATCAGCTCCACAGAACGAATCTTTTTATCGAACAACCCTTTGTTTGTGCCTAACGATGCAATCGTCAGCTTGTCGCCCGCCTTGGGAACCGTCATACACCAAGCATAAAGTGTACCGTCTTTACCCACTGTAAAACGGAAATCGGTATTGTAAAACACGTGGTCAGCCTGCCATTGACCTATACGACCTCCTGGTAAAGTATTCAACTTGCCATCTTTGCCCTCTCCCAACACTTTCCACGCCGAACTGCCATAAATACCGTCTCCATTAACGCGCATCCATTCACCCACTTCATGAAGCATTTCATGGCAGGCCTCATCCATCGAACCGTCGGGACGTAACGGAATACTCAATCCGAACGAACCATCACGGGCCACAATTTCAAGCAGATAGCGTATAACAGCGTCCGAGCTATATACAAAATCCGGCCCGTAGAACCAATCGCCCACAGGTGTCTCGGCAATCCAGGCCTGATCATCCTTGATACCTTCGGGAATATCCGTTTCACAGGTGTTGACCGTACCGTTGGTCGTCTTTCTGAACTTGACGATGCTGAATACATCCACTTCTCCTCTATCAGCCAATGTCCGATTGTAGAAATCGGCTATCACGCGCTGCATGGCATCGCACTTGTATCCGGTACCTGTACCCGATCCACTGAAAGGCTGCTGGTCGGTACCATCGGTATAGATAAAGTCCGGCCGATACTTGTCCACCGCATCCATCATACGCAAGGCCCACCACTTGGCATACCACTTGGCAAATTCCAGATGGCCGCTGAAGATACCCGGCTTCGGAGTAGACCATCGGGAATTAGCGGCCTCAGCCACCGACTCATATTCCCTCAAGTTGATACCATACAGATAGCGCGGATCAAGTCCTTCCCACCATTTGCCTTTTCCGTCCTCCAGTGTCAGATTTCCATCGTAAGGAACGCCGGCCTTATCGCCTTGGGTGTCACTCTGAAAAGCCGTTTGCCACCACCACCAGGAATACTCATGATGGAACGTAATACCGAAACGAATACCGGCTGCCCGCAAAGCTTTTTCCCATTCACCGAGGAAATCGCGTTTAGGGCCGAGACGGGTCGAATTCCATGCCTGATATTTAGAGTCCCACATATCGAACTGATCATGATGTACTCCTTGTATAATCAAGAAACGTGCTCCGGCGTCCTTATAGATATCCACCAAAGCTTTTGGACTGAATTTCGCAGGATTCCAGTCGCGCAACACTTCCTTATAACCAACCTCCGACGGATGACCGTACTTCTTCAAATGGTTTTCATATGCAGAGGTCCCTTCTACATAAAGCTTGCGGGCATACCAGTCGCCACTCTCGCCAGCCGCTTGCGGTCCAAAGTGCACCCAAATACCAAACTTCGAATCACGCAACCAAGCTGGAGTACCCGGATAATTGGCCTCTATCGAATTCCAAGTCGGTTCATACGGTCCCGAAGCGATGGGCAGATCCAACTTCACTTCTTCAAATGTGTCCCCATCCCCCATCGGTACCGAATTTTCGGGTAAAGGGGCATGAACCGACGGCATCGGCTCCAGTTCATAATCAACGCCGAAAACACCGGATTGTTTCTGGGTGCAAGAACAGAAGCATACACTCAGTATAACAGTAGTCATTAATAAATTTCTATTCATGGTTTTATTCTATATAAAAACTGTCTATTCAAACTCATACAAACTTTCAGCCGTAACAAATCTATTTAACAAAACAAAAATAGCCAATAAAACAATATCGACATGTTAAAATGACATAATGATGTAGCAGCTTTAAAGCCGAAGACAATGAACACTGCCGTGAAACTTTATCTTTCAACCTACGTCCCTTTCTTGCAACAGATTACACTACCAATGAAGGATTGGAGGCTGATTTGGACAATCCATTACTCACCACCTATATTGCATTCCTAAACACCTACTTTAGCTCACTAAACATGAACTTGACGGACGTAACTACGGACTTAGGAAATGCAAAGAGAGACTTGAAGGTAATTTTGTCATTCTCCAGATTTGTTCTATCTTTGAGTCCGAAAAAAGGAAACACTTCCACTAACAAACCATTAACAAAGACTTTTATTCAGATGACAAAATTCTCTCGCGCGTTCTGGACAGCCAATGCTTCCGAACTGTTTGAACGTATGGCCTATTATGCCATCTTTATCGTGATCACCCTCTACCTGTCGAACACACTTGGTTTCAACGATTTGGAAGCCAGCCTGATTTCAGGATTATTTTCGGGCGGGCTCTACTTCCTGCCGATGTTTACCGGCGCCTTTGCCGACAAGATAGGTTATCGGAAAGCTATCCTGATTGCTTTCACATTGCTGACCATCGGTTATCTGGGGCTGGGCATGCTTCCCCTGATGCTCGAATCGTCGGGGTTGGTCGTATATGGTGAAAAGACACAATTCACAGGTATTGAGCACAGCAACCTGCGTATGCTCATTGTACCTATCATGATAATCCTCGTTATCGGCGGCTCGTTCATCAAGTCCATCATTTCGGCCTCGGTAGCCCGTGAGACGACATCGGAAACCCGAGCCCGCGGATACTCCATCTTCTACATGATGGTCAACATCGGTGCCTTTACAGGCAAATGTTTCGTCGATCCGCTCCGCTCGGTGGTGGGTGACGAAGCCTATATCTATATCAATTTTCTATCGGCCACACTGTGTTTTGTAGCGCTCATCACGATCTTCCTGTTCTTTCATTCGACCAATACCAGCGGACAAGGGAAAAGCATGGCCGAGGTGTTCAAAGGGTTGGGTAAAGTATTTACCAACGGACGCCTGCTGCTCCTGATTCTGATTGTCACCGGTTTTTGGATGATCCAGCACCAAATGTATGCCACAATGCCCAAATATGTAATCCGCATGGCTGGCGAAACGGCCCGTCCGGGTTGGATTGCCAACGTCAATCCGTTTGTCGTGGTGCTGCTGGTGAACCTCGTCACCCGACTGATGGCTCGCCGAAAAGCATTGACTTCCATGACCGTCGGCATGTTCCTCATTCCCCTCTCGGCACTGATTATGGCCGCAGGCAACCTGTTCAGCGGTGATATTCTGGGCATGCACCCCATCACCGTCATGATGATTGCCGGTATTGCCGTACAGGCTTTAGCCGAATGTTTCATCTCGCCACGCTACATGGAATTCTTCTCCCTACAGGCACCCAAAGGAGAGGAAGGATTGTATCTGGGCTTCAGCCATCTACATTCCTTTCTGGCTTCTATCCTTGGATTCGGTCTGTCGGGCATATTGCTCACGGCCTACTGCCCCGACCCCGCTCTATTCTCCAGTACGGCTGAATGGGAAGCCGCTTCGGCCAACGCACACTACATTTGGTACTGGTTCACTGGTATCGGAGCCATTTCGGCCATTGCGCTTATCTTCTATGCGAAGCTGACACGTAAAGAATGACACGATAGAAGAGTACAGCGTTAAAGAAGGTTGAAAAAAACGAAGGAATTGCTCGTTTCGCCATCAAAATCTATCTTTGCAGCCACATATACATGAAAAAAGCTGCGCAACATGACCGAACAGGAAGTTCGAAGATACCTGCGACAAATGAAGGAAGAAAGCTCCGAAAGGGCTTTCAAGGGCTTCTATGACCTGACCTACGACCGCCTGTTCCGCATCGCCTACTACTACCTGAAGCACGAGGAATGGGCGCAGGAGGTAGTGCTCGACGTGTTCCTCACCCTCTGGAAGCAGCGCGACACGCTAGCCGCCGTGCAGAACATCGAGGACTATTGCTTTATCCTTACCCGCAACGCCTCGCTCAACTACCTGGAAAAAGAAACGCGTCAAAACGATTCCCTTTCCGCCGACCTGACCGAAAGCGACGCTTCCGACCCTTCGCCCGAGGAAAACCTTATCAGCGAAGAGCTCTTTGCCCGCTACGTCAAGGCGCTGGACCGCCTGCCCGAACGCTGCCGAGAAGTCTTCATCCGCATCCGCGAAGAGAAGCAGAGCTATGCCCAAGTGGCCGAAGAACTGGGCATCAGTGTCAAGACCGTAGATGCCCAGCTGCAGAAAGCCGTCTCCCGCCTGAAAGAAATGCTGAAATAATCCAGCCTTCCTCCACCTGTCACAGCCCGTAAAGCCCGTTACCTTACAAGGAAACACCAGTTACCATCGGAGGAAACACTCGTTTCCACATACAGGAAACGCTCGTTTCCTACACGGGGAACAACCGTTTCCAACCCTTGGTAACAGGCGTTTCCAGTACTGGGAACGACCTTCATCGGCTGCGACATGTCTCAAGCTGCCCGTTTTCATGGCCAGAACAACGATTGGAACTTTACACAAAAACGCCACCCACAGAAAAAAATCGTTTCCTGCGTAGGGAGTTTTCCACTTTCCGCTGTCTTAATGGTAAAAGGAACTCCATAAAAATTGATTAAACATGAAAAAAGCTATCCTTACCACAACCAGCCTTATGCTGGTATTGCTGGCTGTAATGAGCCTGACCGCATGCGACAACCACAACGACAAGTATCCTAAAGACTACCTGGGATTTGAAAAGTTTCTGGAAAACTACACCTTTGAGCGAGGAGTGGAAAGTCGTGAAATAACACTGAAGATAATTGCTGCCGAAAAAACAGACACCGAACGTAAAGCCACCATCAGCATCAAGAACCTACCAGGACGACAACCAGCCTACACATTACTGGATAAAGAGGTGACCATTGCTCCGAAAAAGAAGACCGCCCATGTACGCATACGGATATATCCAGCCAAAATCCAGAAATCGGACGAAATCAGACTAACCTGCACGCCAAAAGACAAAAAAGTAAAAGCAACGACCATCACGCTGAAACTGGCAGTAAAATAATAAAACGCTTATGACAGAGAAAGACCCTTTTGAAACCCTGCTCGACCGACTTGTGGCCTCGACCCGCTCGCCTCGCGGCCGGTTCAGCGCCGCCCGTTCCTGGCCGTTGCTTCAGTCGCGGCTGAAAAGAACCAGCTTGCGACGCACCCTCTGGATGCGGGTGGCCGGAGTGGCGGCTGTCGTGCTGCTCTGCGTGGCCGGATGGCAGGCTTACGAACAGTTCCGCCCCGTGGAAATGACGACGGTAACGGCACAGGCGGAGACGCGCACCGTCGTCCTGCCCGACCGCACGGAAGTCATCCTGAACCGCTACTCCACGCTAACCTACCCGAAAGACTTCCGGCGGGAGGCACGACGCGAAGTCTCCCTACAGGGAGGCGCCTACTTCGAAGTGGCAAAGGACCCGTCGCATCCGTTCGTGGTAGAAGCGGGTGAGGTACAGGTAGAGGTACTGGGTACGCATTTCAACGTCGAAGCCTATCCGCGTGACCGCGAGGTACGCACCACGCTGCTCGAAGGTTCCGTAGCCGTCAGCCTCCCCAGCCGGTCGCAACGGCTGGTACTGGTTCCCAACGAACGGGCCGTCTACCACAAAAGCAGCGGTAGCCTGACGCAAGAATCCCTGCCCGATGCCGCCGACGACATCAGCTGGAGCCACGGCCAGTTGAGCTTCCAGAGCCAGCCCTTGCGTGAAATCGTCCGCCAGCTGGCCAACACCTATCAGACGGACATCCGCATCGCCGACCCGACGCTGGCCGAATACCGCCTCACGGCCACCTTCGACATCGGAGAGGGCCTGACACATATCCTCGACCTGCTGCAGGCCGCGGCCGGATTCACCTACCGACAAGACAAGAACCAAAACATCATCCTACAAACTAAACTTAACCACCCATGAACTATTCTGAACCAAGCTGTTCCCACCGCCCCCCCAGGCTCCTGCTCCTGATGGGCGCGGTACTGCTTGGAGTCTGCCTCCAAGCCCAAAACCCGCAGGCCCCCATCACAATGGACATCCGTAACGCCACTCTCCGCGCATTGGTGTCGCGACTGGAGAATGCCACAGGTTACACCTTTGTCTATGGCGACGAAGTCAGACTCATCCGCCGCATCGACCTGAAAGTACAGAAGCTCACCATCGGCCAAGTGCTGGAACAGGCCTTCAGCGACCAGCCGGTAGAGTTCGAAATCTCAGGCAAGCACATCGTGCTGCGCAAGCGCGAGATGCCCCGCAAGCGCGAACGCCGCCGCTTCACCGTGAGCGGGTACGTCACCGACGCCGCCTCGGCCGAAACGCTGATAGGCGCCAACATCCTGGACAGCCGCTATGCCGTGGGGACGGCCTCGAACGCCTACGGCTTCTATACCCTGACCCTGCCCGAGGGTGAGGTGAGCCTCTCGTCCTCCTACCTGGGCTACGCCACACGGACCGATCGCTTCCGCCTGACAGCAGATACCACACTGAACATCGCCCTCAACACACACAATGAGCTGCAGGAAGTAATCGTCACGTCGGAAAAGCGGGAGGCGAGCATCAATGCCACTAACATGGGTGCACACGACATCCCCATGACACAGATACGCCACACTCCCTCCATCCTCGGCGAGGCTGACGTACTGAAAACCATCCAGCTGATGCCGGGCGTACAGGCAGGCATGGAGGGCTTTGCAGGCATGTACGTTCGTGGCGGCACGCCCGACCAGAACCTGGTGATGCTGGACGGCATCCCCGTCTACAACGCCGACCACCTGTTGGGCATCTTCTCGGTGTTCACGCCCGAAGCGGTGAAGAACGTCACCCTCTTTAAGAGCAGTTTTCCCGCCCGCTACGGCGGCCGCTTGTCGTCTGTGGTCGATGTGCGTACCAACGACGGTAACATGAACGGCTATCATGGTACCCTCAGTATCGGCTTGCTTACTGACAAATTTCACATTGAAGGCCCCATTCGAAAGGAACGCACGTCGTTTTCGCTCAGCATGCGCGTCACACCCAGCATCCTGCTGCCTAAAGGTATCAAAACCACAGAGAATGGAAGCAATGGCAAAGACATCGACCGATATAACTATTATTTCTATGATATCAATGCCAAGGTGAACCATAAGTTCGGCGACAGCGACCGCCTGTTCCTAGGCTTCTATCGGGGCAAAGACCACTACCGGTACGACAACGAATTCAGCAGTACGCCCACCCTATCCGACATCACTTATCAGAAAGACATCAGCCAGACCCGCCTGAACTGGGGAAACCTCATCGGTTACACTCGCTGGAATCACATATTTAGCAATCAGCTGTTCAGTAACTTCACTGTTTCCTACAACCAGTACCGCATGAGTCTGAACGAAACGTCGGAAGATCGTACCGATTATCAGGGAAAACTATACGACTACCACCGATATCGCTCGGAGTTCCGTTCGGGCATTCGCGACTGGAGCCTGCGTGCCGACTTCGACTTCACACCTTCCACCCGTCATCACATCCGCTTCGGTAGCGAGTTCATCCATCACCTGTTCACGCCGGGTGTATCAACCTCACACATCGGCAACATAAACGATGGCTCTGCCCGGCAGGACACCACCTATGCCACCAGCAGCAACCTTCCGCAACGGGGCATGGAACTGTCGCTCTACGGAGAAGACAACTGGGAAGCTACCGGCCGGTTCAGCCTGAACCTCGGTATACGAGCCTCGTTGTTCCACACACAAGGCAAGAACTATCTGTCGGTACAACCCCGCATCTCCGCCCGTTACGACTGGGGAAAGGGCATCGCTACCAAAGCCTCCTACTCGTGCATGGCCCAATACGTCCATCTGCTCACCGCCACTCCCTTCTCCATGCCTACCGACCTGTGGGTACCCATCACCCGAAACATACGCCCCATGTATGCCAACCAATACTCCGTCGGCACATACTATACCGACCTGCCCGGCTGGGAATTCTCACTGGAAGGTTACTACAAACAAATGCGACATATTCTGGAGTACCAGGACGGAGTCTCCTTCTTTGGTACCTCCACCTATTGGGAAGAGAAGGTAGAAATGGGCCAAGGCCGCAGCTACGGGCTGGAACTGATGGCTCAGCGCACCATAGGAAACACGACAGGCTGGCTTTCGTACACACTGGCCAAGAGCGAACGCCGCTTCCCGAACGGCAGTATCAACCACGGCCGATGGTTTCCCCACAAATACGACCGGCGGCACAGCCTCAACCTTTGCGTCAACCATCGCTTCAGCGACCGCATCGACGTAGGTGCCTCATGGATCTTCTACACGGGAGGCTGCCTCACCATCCCCGAACGACGGACAGCCATCGTCAAGCCCGACGGTAGCACCGAAGAAACCGACTACATATCGGGACGTAACAACTACCGTCTGCCTGCTACCCATCGCCTGAACCTAGGCGTAAACTTCAACAAGAAGACCAAGCACGGAATGCGTACCTGGAACATCAGCCTCTACAATGCCTACAACGCCATGAACCCCAACCTGGTATATACCCAACGGAAGCAGTTGACCAACAGTTGGGTCAATAACGGTCAAGGAGGCGCCATACAAATAGATTCAAAGTCAAGAACCGTCATCAAAAAAATGACCATCCTGCCATGTATTCCCTCTGTGACCTATACATACAGATTTTAAGAACTACATTTCCTACAAACGAATATGAAACGGAAACATTTATTCTTTATTATATATACAGTAACTCTTTGCGGATTATTGTCATGTGAAAACGAAATTCCCTATAACCCTGAAATGAAACAACCCTGCCTCGTCATGAACGCTCTACTCGAAGCAGGAGAAAGTAAAACAAACGAAGTATATCTATACCTAAGTACAGGCGACAATTTGGACAAAGTAAATGACGATGCCATACTCACCCTTTACGTCAACGGACGACTCACCGAAACTCCCCAAGCTTTCAAACCGGAAGACATCTATCCTTATCCAGGAGAATGGCTCTCTCCGGAAGATTACGAAACGCTATTAAAAAACATACATTACAGAAAATATCGCCTATCAACTCCCCTGCAACCCGGCGACCTCATCCGTCTGGAAGCAACAGCCCAAGGTGGAACCCTTCGGGCTGCGGCAGAAGTACAGGTTCCCCAACCTCCCCAGGATTTCCGTGTGGACACCTGTACCGTCCCGATCAACATAAGCAGCGGCATCGTCACTCCCCATCGTCGTTACCTCTTGACAATGAATGACATAGCCAACGAAAGCAACCATTACCGGCTGGACATCCGTAACCAGTTCCTGGTACGTTACCACATCTACGAATACCTCAGGGACGAACAGGGAAACTTCATCGAAGACGAAAACCATAATCTGATATACACCGAACGCGACAGCCTGACCACCCAAATATACAGCGACCTTGTCAACCGCGAAGACATCATCCTGACCGACGGCAACATAAGTCATTCACAGGAAGATGAAGACAACCTGATGTTTCCCCGCATCGAGAACAAGTACAACATCTTCATCGACAACCGTTTCCGCAACAGTTCGGCCACGCTCAAGGTATACACTCGCCTCTACGATGACTTTACAGCCAATGCTCTCCACGGCATTACCTACGGCAAGACATATTGTACCCAATCCATCCACATCCGCCTGCTCAACCTGACAGCCGACTATTACCGCTACCTGAAGGCCCTGAACTGTCTGGATGATGATGACTACGACACCACCCTGATGGAACCCGTTTCCTTACCCTGCAACGTCAGTGGAGGAATCGGATTTGTAGGAATTGCTACGCCACGCGAGGTGGTGATCACTTTCCCCGAACGGCCATGCAGAAATACTAGTTCCTCATCCCTCTGACACCTTTAATCCCATCTTCTCTGCCCGTTGGAGCATAAACTGACGGGCAGCCTCATATTCGTTAGGAATAACACCGTCAAGAATGGCATCTTTGATGGCACTTTTCAAAGCTCCCACCTGCTGACAGGGAGAAAGGCCGAAGGTACGCATAATCTCGTCACCACTGACAGGAGGCTGAAAGTTGCGGATGCGGTCGCGTTCCTCCAAATCTTTCAATTTCTGACGTACCAACTGGAAATTATCCAAGAAACGCTTCTTACGCTCAGAGTTCTTTGACGTAATATCCGCCTCACACAAAGTCATCAGGTCATCGATGTCGTCACCTGCCTCAAAAAGTAGTCGGCGAACAGCAGAATCCGTAACCTCTTCATCAGCTATCACGATCGGACGCATGTGCAATCCCACAAGTTTCTGTACATATTTCATTTTCTCATTCATAGGCAGCTTCATCTTGCGGAAAATATTGGGTATCATTTTCTCGCCTATAAAATTATGGTTATGAAAGGTCCAACCCGCACGCGGATCCCACCGCTTCGTAGCAGGTTTGGCAATGTCATGCAACAAAGCCGCCCAACGCAACCATAAGTTATCAGTCTTACGACTGATATTGTCAAGCACTTCCAATGTATGATAGAAATTATCCTTATGCGCCCGCCCATTGCGAGTCTCTATTCCTTGCAGAGCCACCAATTCTGGAAAGATCAGTTCAAGAAGTCCACTTCTGTCCAAATCAATAAAACCTTTTGAAGGGATAGGCGACAACATAATCTTATTCAATTCGTCTGCGATACGCTCTTTGGAAATAATTCCGATGCGTTCCCTATTACGACAAAGCGACTCAAATGTCTCATCATCAATATAGAAATTGAGTTGCGTGGCGAAACGGATACAACGCATCATGCGCAACGGATCGTCACTGAACGTAATGTCAGGGTCGAGTGGCGTGCGAATGGTGCGTTCCTTCAGATCATCCATTCCACCGAAAGGATCCACCAATTCACCATAACGCGCACTGTTCAAACAAACAGCCAGGGCATTGATTGTAAAATCGCGCCGGTTCTGGTCATCTTCCAATGTGCCGTCTTCGACGATAGGTTTCCGTGAATCGTGTGTATAAGATTCCTTGCGGGCACCGACAAACTCCACCTCCGTTCCCCGATATTTCAACTGTGCTGTACCGAAGTTCTTGAACACGGATACATAAGCTCCACGTCCCAACCGACGTCCTAATGCTTCAGCCATGGCTATTCCACTACCTACCACAACGACATCAATATCCTTTGACGGACGTTGCAGGAATATGTCACGCACGTATCCACCAACGACGTAACATTCCAATCCAAGTTCATCGGCCGTTTCAGAGATTTGTTTGAATATCTTAGCATCGAAGCGCTGCTTCAGTTCATCAGCTGTCAGTTCAATCATAATTCAGTCTGTTTGCATTTTAATGGTTTCGCGGCGGCAAAGATAGCGATATTATTTCTATTTTTGTCGCGACAAGGACAACCACATTGTAACATCCATAGAAATTCAGATTATATATATGAAAAAAATTATCATTCTGGCATGTCTTTGCAGCACATTGGTTGCATGCGAAAACGTAGAAAAGAAAGCCGCTCTAAAACTGGCCGAAGCACGTACCGCCTTCGAAGCCGGCAACTACAACGAAGCGAAGATGCAAATAGACAGCATCAAAATACTTTATCCAAAAGCCTTCGACACCCGCCGTCAGGGTATCTACCTGATGCAGGAAGTCGAACTGAAAGAGCAACAAAAGACACTTGAATATTTGGACAGCATGCTAGCTGTAAAACAACAAGAATTCGAAGCCATCAAAAGCAAATTTGTCCTGGAGAAAGACACAGCCTATCAACGCATCGGACATTACCTGGTGCCCGCACAAGTCATTGAACGAAATTTACACCGCTCCTTTCTGAGATTTCAAACAGACGAGACAGGTGTAGTTAGCCTGACATCCATTTATTGTGGCAGTTATAACATCCACCACACAGCCGTAAAGGTAACCGCACCCGATGGCAACTTCACGGAAACTTCCGTTTCACGTGACAGTTACGAAACCACCGACTTGGGAGAGCATATCGAAAAAGCAGATTATAAATTAGGAGAAGACGGAGGTGTCATAGCTTTTGTGGCAGCCAACAAAGACAAAAACCTTCGCGTTGACTATAAAGGTGAGCGTTCCTATACAACCCACATGCTACCAGCCGACCGCCAAGCAGCATCCGATATCTACGAACTTGGCAAAACGCTTTCTGCCATCACCGAAATCAAGAAAAATATAGAAGAAGCCAACCTAAAGATACAATTCATACAAAAGAAAATGAGAGAACGAAAAACAGAAACGGAATAAATACTGTTTCTGTTTTCAAAATGAGGATGTATCAAAATGAAGTGAAGCTATTTTGATACATCCTCATTTTTTATAACGACTTTCCTCCCACCAGCCTACCATCTGTTACGAACCGTACGATAGCCATACCATGATATGACGATAAAACAGATAAAGGGAAGAAGGAAAGACAGATTAACTGCCGGAAAACCACCGACAGTCTTCATATCAATTACAAGTGCCTGCAACGGAGGCAACACAGAGCCTCCCAATATAGCCATGATCAGACCAGCCGCACCAAACTTGGCATCTTCGCCAAGCCCTTTCAACGCAATACCATAAATGGTAGGAAACATCAGAGACATACAAGCCGAAATGGCAACCAACGAATACAAGCCATAAATATTCTGCAAGAAGACGGCCCCCAACGTAAACACGCCTCCCAATACAGCCAAAATCATCAGCAAGCGGCCTGCATTCAGATAACGAAGAATAAAGGTACAAACAAAACGACTGATACAGAAGATGACCATCGCCACAATATTATATTTCTGCGAAAGGACTTCTGCCGCCTTTTCTTCCATACCTTGCGACATGAAAAGATGCGTACCATACTGGATAATGAACGTCCAGCACATGATCTGCGCACCTACATAAAAGAATTGCGCAATAACACCTTCCCGATAGCGGGATTGTGTAAAGATACGCTTCAAGGTCGGAACAAAATTTATATCGTGGTTTTCCTCCCCATTTTTAGGCATCTTGACCAAACGGATCAGTATCAGCATCAGCAAGATAACCAGACCAATGGCCAGATAAGGAGCAATCAGCACACTGAGATCACTATCTTTGATCGCCTCAAACTCCTGCTCGCCCAAGAGAGCACGATCGGCCGTATCGAGTGGATGAAGACGCGCCTGAATAAAGTTCATAGCCACATACATTCCTGCCAGCGATCCAATCGGATTGAAAGACTGGGCCAGATTCAGCCTTCGAGTAGCAGTTTCCTCGGTACCCATGGAAAGGATATAGGGATTGCAACTGGTTTCCAAGAAAGAGAGTCCACAGGTCAGAATAAAATATGCAATCAAGAAAGGATAATACTCTCCTGTCATCTTGGCAGGGAAGAAAAGAAAAGCTCCGAAAGCATACATGCCGAGCCCCAACAAGACTCCAGCCTTGTACGAATACCTGCGGATGAACATGGCAGCAGGAAAGGCCATGGCGAAATATCCACCATAAAACGCCACCTGTACCAATGCACCATCGGTAGCACTCATACGGAAAATTTTGGAGAAAGCCTTCACCATCGGATTGGTAATGTCGTTGGCAAATCCCCACAAGGCAAAACAAGAAGTTATCAACACAAAAGGAATCAGGTAACTTACGCCGTCCTTTGAAAGAATGGAAGCTTTATCGGTTTTCATGGTTTCTTATCGGATCTATTATTACTCATACAAATGGAACATCCGTTCCATCAGTTTCCATTTTCCAGCAGAGCTGGCTTGAGGATCAGCCTGCTGAAAGACTGACATATAGGCCTCCCATTCACGTTGTCTGGGCAGTGTGTCCAGCCGGGCCATCGCCGTATCCCAATCGAAATCGAGCGGCGTCTCTACGATCATAAAAAGACGTGTGCCCACTATATATATTTCCATTTCCAGAATACCCACTTCACGAATGCCCGCCAATATTTCCGGCCACACTTCCGCACGGCTATGGCGCTTCCGATATTCGGCTATCAGTTCAGGATTGTCACGCAAGTCAAGTGTCTGGCAATATCTTTTTACAGGTACATGATAGGTCTGTACACGATAACCCTCTTGAGGAGTGTCCATGATGTTCTCGTTTTTTTTAATTTCGATTCATTAATATGATAGAAACAAAGCATTGCTTTCGTACGGACAAAGCATCGTTTTCTACTCAAGAAAGCAATGCTTTCATCCGACAAAAGCAAGACTTCACCCTAACGTGTTATTTTTATTTATACAAAGGTCCATATACATTGCATGCACGATAGTCGGCGCCTTCCTTATCCATGCCGAAAGCATTCCATGCGGCAGGACGGAAGATCTTATCGTCTTCCACATTGTGCATGCAGACGGGAATACGCAACATAGAAGCCAGCGTAATCAGGTCCTGACCAATGTGGCCGTAGCTGATGGCACCATGGTTGGCTCCCCAGTTGTTCATAACCGAATAGACATCCTTGAAGGCAGGTTTGTCACACAGACGAGGAACGAACCAAGTCGTAGGCCAAGTCGGGTCGGTACGCATGTTCAGCTTCTCATGGATTTCGGGATCGATGTCCACCGTCCATCCTTCTGCTATCTGAAGCACAGGGCCAAGGCCTTTGATCAGGTTCAGGCGCATCATCGTGACAGGCATGCCGCCTTTGGACAGGAAGTTGGACGAGAAGCCACCGCCACGGAAGTAGTCACGGTCGGCAGGATACCAGGTCGTAGCCTTCAGGCAGTTGTCCACATCGGCCTGAGTCATGTTCCAAGGCTCCTTCATCACAGGATTGCCTGCTTCGTCCACCGACTGGCCGGAACCGTCCAACGTCGTAGCACCAGAATTGATCAGATGGATGATACCGTTGGATGCCAACCCTGTGAGTTCCTTACCCGTCACACGCTTCACAGCCTCAGGGCTCCAATACGTACGCACGTCGGAGAAGATCTGTGCACGATTGGTCAGCAGATGGCCGAAGAGCATGGCTACGCCGTTGCAGGCATCGTTCTCTGTAGCCACCACAAAGGCTTCGCGGATGCCATTCCAATCGAAGGAAGTGTTGAGCAGTGCCTCTGGATAGTCGCCGTTGGGATAGAAGTCGGTCCACTGGCGCTGGCCTTGGAAACCTGCGGCGATGGCGTTGTGTCCCAATGCCTCTTCCTTGAAGCCCATTTCTTTCAGTTTCGGATTGCCCGTCATCAGGTCGCGCATGATGATCATCATCTTTACGATGAATTCCCAGTCAGCATCTTTCTGCTCACGCGTCTTGCGTTTCTCAGGACGGTTCTTGAAGTCTTCACCTTCGTTCACCTTGCAATATTTCTCTGTCCATGCCATCGCCTTGGCATACTCTTCCTTGTCATAAATGCCTTCCGTCATGCGGCGGATGATTTCGGTCAGGTCAACCGACTCGTTGCGCATGCCCAGATACTCCTGGAAGAAATCTGGATTGACGATAGAGCCTGCGATACCCATAGACACGCTACCCATAGAAAGGTAAGACTTGCCACGCATCGTAGCCACGGCTTGGGCTGCACGTGCAAAACGGAGTATCTTCTCGGCCACATCGGCAGGGATCGTGTTGTCATCCAAATCCTGTACATCATGGCCATAAATGCCGAAGGCAGGAAGACCCTTCTGAGCATGACCAGCCAATACGGCAGCCAGATAAACGGCACCCGGACGCTCCGTTCCGTTGAAGCCCCACACGGCTTTCGGATAATAAGGATTCATGTCCATCGTCTCGGCACCATAGCACCAGCAGGAAGTGACGGTAATGGTAGAGCCTACGCCTTCGCGTTCGAATTTTTCAGCACAAGCGGCACTTTCGGCCACACGACCGATGGTACCGTCGGCAATCACACACTCTACGGGGCTGCCGTCGCCATTCTTCAGGTTACTGCTGATCAACTCGGCCACTGCTTTTGCCAAGCTCATGGTCTTTTCTTCCAAACTCTCGCGAACACCACCCTGACGACCGTCGATGGTCGGGCGGATACCAATTTTAGGATACTTTTTCATAAACTGTTCTATTTAATTCTTACAATATCATCTATATTTATTCATCCATTTTCCTACACTGAACTGTACTGAAAACACTTCAAAAGATCAAAGTGAATTCCGAAGCCGGACTTCCGTAGGCAGATATTTCTGCACCACCGCATTGTCCAGCACAAAGCGAACCACTTCATTCCCCATCTGTTCCCAGTCGATCGTCAAAGCCGTAATTCCCTCGTCGATCACTTCATAAGAAGGAATGTCATTATAAGCCAGCAGACCGAAATCCTTTCCACACTTCAACCCGGCCAGCCTTCCTTGCTTCACCACTTTCACTACGTCCTGTTGCTTAATTGCCAAATAGGCCGTATCTTTCTCCACTTTCAAGTTTTCGACATCTTCCTCTACACTTCCGGAAAGGTTATAATCCTGACAGAAACGAAAGAAATAGTCCTTACTGCTCTGAGGATGCTTCAAAGAAGAAGGAAAAAGAAATACAAACTTCCGATACGAAGAAAAGCGGTCGTCCAAACGTTGCAAGGCACCATAAAAAGATTCATCAAAGTCCTGACAAACATAAGAATACCGTTCTTTTTCAAACTTCCCAAAATCGAGCAACAAAAGACGGGCAGGACTGATTTTATTTAAAGAGGCGCTGAATCTTTCATTATCAAAATTCATCACAACATATTTGTTGTACTTTCCGACAGACTCCCGAACGATTGTACTGAAAAGACGTTCATTATACTGATGGAAAAGCAAATCCACCTTATAATTGACTGGAAGGTGTTTTGCAAAACTATTGTATAACGTTTCCTTGAAAGGAGTATATTGGTCAAGCAACAACAGCACATTGGTGACTTGGCCTGTCACAAAATAACCCTTGCGAGGAGTCGAGTCGATGATACCTCTTTCCCTCAAATCACTGAAAGCTTTGAAAACCGTATCACGCGACACTCCGTACCGCCGGCTCAGTTCGTTGATGGACGGCAAAGAATCCCCTTCAAGAAATTCCCGCATGGAAATTGCCTGGCTGATCAGGTCCGCCAACTGGGTAACCTTACTCGATTGCTGTCCGAACAATTTAGCGTCCATCGCACCTGTTTACTTGAATCCTTTTCTGTACTGAACTATGCTGATACAAAGGAAACAAATATTTCGGAAAGGAACAACCTAAAGGCTATGTTATGCAACATAAGAGTTTTTGTTATTACACCTCGGAAATACAAAAGATGAAAACTGTGTTTCCCTCTTTTGTACTTCACTCGGTTTGCACTATCTTTTCAGAACATAGGCTACACCTCGGAAATACAAAAGATGAAAACTGTGTTTTCCTCTTTTGTACTTCACTCGGTTTGCACTATCTTTGCACCCTCAAACAATGACATTATATATATGATAAGCATAGACGGACTGGCCGTAGAGTTTGGCGGCACCACCCTGTTCAGTGACATATCCTTCGTAATCAACGAAAAAGACCGCATCGCCCTCATGGGCAAGAACGGAGCGGGAAAGAGTACCCTGCTGAAGATTCTGGCCGGCGTACGCCAGCCCACCCGCGGCAAGGTGTCGGCTCCCAAGGACTGTGTCATCGCCTACCTGCCCCAGCACCTGATGACCGAGGACGGACGTACCGTGTTCGAAGAAACGGCACAGGCCTTTGCCCATCTGCACGAAATGGAGGCTGAAATTGACCGCCTGAACAAAGAGCTGGAAACGCGCACCGACTACGAGAGCGACAGCTACATGGAGCTCATCGAACAGGTGTCGGCCCTGAGCGAGAAATACTATGCTATCGACGCCACCAACTACGAGGAGGATGTAGAGAAGACCCTGCTGGGCCTTGGCTTCGAACGGACGGACTTCAACCGCCCCACGAGCGACTTCAGCGGCGGATGGCGCATGCGCATCGAGCTAGCCAAGCTGCTCCTTCAGAAGCCCGACGTGCTGCTCCTCGACGAGCCCACCAACCACCTCGACCTGAAGACCAAGGACATCCTGAAGCAAGCACTGATGGACTTCGACGGTACCCTGATTGTCGTGAGCCATGACCGCGACTTCCTCGACGGCCTGGTAAGCAAAGTCTATGAGTTCGGCCACCAGCGAGTCCGCGAACACCTCTGCGGCGTTTACGAATTCCTGGAAAAGAAAAAAATGGAGTCACTCAACGAGCTGGAAAAGAAATAATCCTTATCTTTGCGCAACTTCACATTGAACGCTATGATGATACGGAAGCCCTACATTACCGCACTGCTGCTCCTGCTCAGCATCCTGATGCTGGCAGTGCCCGTCGTGCCCCATCATCATCATGGCAGTGAGGCCATCTGCCTGAAGAACGACCTGCATACGGGTTGCGGCGAAACGAATCATCACCACCATCCGGCAGGCCATCCCAACTGCTGCCACGACAAGGGCTGCCTCACCCACCAGTTCGTCCAGCGCACGCCGCGGGTGGAGCGCCAGGCTCCCCAGCCGCGCCCTGTCCTGCAACCGGCCGACCTCAGTCTGCTTGTCAGCCTGTTGTCACCCTACACCGTTTTTTATTCAACTACTTTATATTCTCCCTATATCGAATCGCTGCACGGTGTCTACATCACCCGTGCCTCGGGATTAAGGGCTCCTCCCAGCCTTCTTGCATAAGCATTGCCGTGTGCATCTGCACATTGCAACCCGGTTGCAGCTTCTGTACATGTACCTTTGCAACCGGAAACCACATTTATTAATAGCAAGAACTTAATCCACATCTATCAATGAAGAAACTGATATTTCTGGGAGTCCTCGTCGCATGGTCGCTGGGCTCCTGCAACAGCCAGTCCGACCACGGACACGAAGGGCACGACCATGCTACCGAAGCCCACAACCACGAACATGACCATGACCACGAACAGCATGCCCACGAGGAAGCAGGCCACAGCCACGACCATGAAGGAGACGCACATGCTGAAGAAGAGGGACACGCCGAAGGCGCCTCGGACGAAATCGTCATGCCGCCCGCCAAGGCACAGGCCGCAGGCGTAGAGACAGGTACCGTAGAACCGGGCAACTTCACCCAGGTCATCAAGACCAGCGGGCAGGTGTTGGCCGCGCAGGGTGACGAACGGGTAGCCGTAGCCACCGTGGCAGGCGTCGTGTCGTTCAAGGGGAAAGTAACCGAAGGCATGAGCGTGCGCGAAGGCATGCCGCTCGTCCTGCTTTCGTCGGGCAACATCGCCGAGGGCGACCCCGTGCAGAAAGCCCGTGTTGCCTACGAAGTGTCGAAGAAGGAATACGAACGTATGCAGGCACTCGTGGAAAGCCGCATCGTCTCGGAGAAGGACTTCGCGCAGGCCAAGCAAGCGTACGAGAACGCCCGCATCAGCTACGAGGCCGTGGCCAAGAACCACACCGACCGCGGGCAGGCCGTCACCGCCCCCATAGGCGGCTATGTGAAGAGCCTGCTGGTGAAAGAAGGCGACTACGTCACCGTGGGCCAGCCGCTGGTGAGCATCACCCAGAACCGCCGCCTCTTCCTCCGCGCCGACGTGTCGGAGAAGTACTATGCCTCGCTGCCCGCCATCACCTCGGCCAACTTCTGCACGCCCTATAACAGTAAGGTATATGCTCTGCAGGACCTGAACGGCCGTCTGCTGTCCTACGGCAAGGCCTCGGGCGAAGGCAGTTACTACATCCCCGTGACTTTCGAGTTCGACAACCGCGGCGACGTGGTGCCCGGCTCCTTCGTCGAGATTTACCTGCTGGCACGCCCGATGGAGGGTGTCATCAGCGTGCCCCGCTCGGCCTTGACCGAAGAACAGGGCAGCTTCTACGTCTACCTGCAGCTGGACGAGGAGTGCTACCGCAAGCAGCTCGTCACCCTGGGTGCCGACAACGGCCAGCGCGTGCAGGTACTCAGCGGGCTGAAGGCAGGCGACCGCCTCGTGACCCGCGGTGCCTATCAGGTGAAACTGGCCGGAGCGGCGAACGCACTTCCGGCGCATAGTCATGAACACTAATTCAATGGAAAATGAAAAATGGAAGCTGCGCTTCCTAATGAAGAATTTCCATACACAGGAATTCTTCGTTCTTCATTCTTAATTCTTCATTTAACAAGTTATGCTCAACAAAATCATACACTTCTCCCTACAGAACCGCATCCTGGTGCTCGTCGCCTCGGTGCTGTTGCTCGTGGGCGGTACCTACACCGCCATGCACACGGAAGTGGACGTGTTCCCCGACCTCACCGCGCCGACCGTCGTCGTCATGACCGAAGCCAACGGCATGGCAGCCGAGGAGGTGGAACAGCTCGTCACCTTCCCCATCGAAACCGCCGTCAACGGCGCCACACACGTGCGCCGCGTACGCTCTTCGTCCACCCACAGCTTCTCCGTGGTCTGGGTGGAATTCGACTGGGATACGGACATCTACCTGGCCCGACAGATTGTCAGCGAAAAGCTCTCGCTCGTGGCCGAAGAACTGCCTGAAAGCGTGGGCAAGCCGACGCTGGGACCGCAGTCGTCCATCCTGGGCGAGATGATGATCGTGGGCCTCACGGCCGACTCCACCTCCATGCTCGACCTGCGCACGCTGGCCGACTGGACCATCCGCCCGCGCCTGCTCTCCACCGGAGGCGTGGCGCAGGTGGCCGTGCTGGGAGGCGACATCAAGGAATACCAGATACAGCTCGACCCCGAGCGCATGCGCCACTACGGCGTGACGCTGGGCCAGGTGCTCGGTGCCACCCGCGGCATGAACCTCAACGCCAACGGAGGCGTCATCTACGAATACGGCAACGAATACATCGTGCGCGGACTGACAGCTACGACCAACACCGAACTGCTGGGCAAGACCGTGGTGAAGTCAGCTACGGACAGCAACGGCTCGCCCTCCGCTCCCATCTTACTGGAAGACGTGGCCGACGTGCGCATCGGCGCACAGACACCCAAACTGGGACTGGCCTCGGAACGGGGCAAACCCGCCGTGCTGCTCACCGTGACGAAGCAGCCTGCCACCAGCACGCTGGAGCTGACCGGCAAGCTGGAAGCCGCCCTCCAGGACCTGCAGAAGAACCTGCCCCCCGACGTGAAGGTATCGACCGACATCTTCCGCCAGAGTCGCTTCATCGAAAGCTCCATCGGCAACGTGCGCAAGTCGCTCGTCGAAGGCGGCATCTTCGTGGTCATCGTGCTGTTCCTCTTCCTGGCCAACGTGCGGACGACCCTCATCTCGCTCGTCACCCTGCCCCTGTCGCTCGTCGTGTCCGTGCTGGTGCTCCACTACATGGGGCTCACCATCAACACCATGAGTCTGGGCGGTATGGCCATCGCCATCGGTTCGCTGGTCGATGACGCCATCGTCGATGTGGAGAACGTCTGGCGCCGCCTGCACGAAAACCGCCTCCTGCCGCCCGAGCGCCGTCTGCCCGTGCTGCAGGTAGTGTTCAACGCCTCGCGCGAGGTGCGCATGCCCATCCTCAACTCCACGCTCATCATCGTCGTCAGCTTCGTGCCCCTGTTCTTCCTGAGCGGCATGGAGGGGCGCATGCTCGTCCCGCTGGGCATCGCCTTCATCACCGCCCTGGCTGCCTCTACGGTGGTGGCGCTGACGTTGACGCCCGTGCTCTGCTCCTACCTGCTGCGCAGCAAAGAAAATAGCAATGAGGCCAATTCGGGCGACTCCGCCGTGGCCCGCACGCTGAAGAAGGCCTATGGCGCCGTGCTCGAAAAAGCCTTACAACACAAACGTGCCGTGCTGGGCTGCACCGTCGCGCTCTTCGCCGTCGCCCTGGGCCTGTTCTTCACCCTGGGCCGCTCGTTCCTGCCGCCCTTCAACGAAGGGTCGTTCACCATCAACCTCTCCTCGCTGCCGGGTATCTCGCTCGAAGAGAGCGACGCCATCGGCCGACGCGCCGAGGAGCTGCTGCTCACCGTGCCCGAAATCCAGACCGTGGCCCGCAAGACCGGTCGCGCCGAGCTGGACGAACATTCGCGCGGCGTGAACGGGTCGGAAATCGAGGCCCCCTTCGAGCTGACGGACCGTTCGCGTAGCGAGGTGGTGGCCGAAGTGCGCGAGAAGCTCGCCACCCTGTCCGGCGTCAACGTCGAGATAGGCCAGCCCATCAGCCACCGCATCGACGCCATGCTCAGCGGCACAAAGGCCAACATCGCCATCAAGCTCTTCGGCGACGACCTGAACCGCATGTTCAGCCTCGCCAGCCAGATAAGGGACAAGATACAGGACGTCGAGGGCGTGGCTGACCTCACCGTCGAGCAAC
Source organism: Bacteroides togonis (assembly GCF_900130135.1). Classification (NCBI taxonomy): domain Bacteria; kingdom Pseudomonadati; phylum Bacteroidota; class Bacteroidia; order Bacteroidales; family Bacteroidaceae; genus Bacteroides; species Bacteroides togonis. The sequence continues at coordinate 1,717,407 of NZ_LT670820.1, forward strand.
AGATTGAGCGCCCGCAACTGACGCTAACGCCCCGCCGCGAGATGCTGGCCCGCTACGGCATCACCCTGCCCCAGTTTGCCGAGTACGTCAACGCCTGCCTGGCGGGCGAGGCCGTGTCGCAGGTCTACGAGCAGGGCAAGTCGTTCAACCTCACCGTCCGCCTGCGCGACGACCTGCGCGACCAGGCCTCGAAAATAGGCGACCTGATGATTGATACGGGCGACGGCCGTCAGGTGCCGCTCAGCTATGTGGCCGACATCCGCTCGTCCATGGGTCCCAACAGCATCAGCCGCGAGAACGTGAAGCGCAAGATAGTCATCTCGGCCAACGTGGCCGACCGCGACCTGCGCTCCGTGGTGACCGACATCCAGGCCCGCATCGACGCCGACATCAAGCTGCCCGAAGGCTACCACGTGGAATACGGCGGCCAGTTCGAGAGCGAGCAGGCGGCCAGCCGCACGCTGCTGCTGACATCGCTCATGTCCATCGTCGTCATCTTCCTGCTGCTCTACCATGAGTTCCGCAGCGTCAGGGAGAGCGCCGTCATCCTCATCAACCTGCCGCTGGCCCTCATCGGAGGTGTCTTCGCCCTGCTGCTGACCACCGGCGAGGTGAGCATCCCGGCCATCATCGGCTTCATCTCGCTGTTCGGCATCGCCACGCGCAACGGTATGCTGCTCATCAGCCACTACAACCACCTGCAGCGCGTGGAAGGCTACTCGCTGCACGACAGCATCATCCGCGGCTCGCTCGACCGACTGAACCCCATCCTGATGACGGCCCTCAGCAGTGCGCTGGCCCTCATCCCGCTGGCCCTGGGCGGCGACCTGCCCGGCAACGAGATACAGAGCCCCATGGCGAAGGTCATCCTCGGCGGTCTGCTGACGTCGACCTTCCTCAACGGGTTCATCATCCCCATCGTTTATCTGCTCATACACACCAAGAAGAAATGAAGAAGACAATAATCATCTGTGCATGCCTTGCCCTGGCGGCAGGGGTGCACGCCCAAAGCGGCATCGAAGCCATCCTCCAGCAGGTGGAGGCCAACAACAAGGAACTGCAGGCCAACGCCCGCACCACGGAGGCACAGAAGCTGGAGAACCGCGCCTCGAACAACCTGGCCGACCCCACCCTGTCGTATGCCCACCTGTGGGATTCGCAGGACAAAAACATCACCGTGGGCGAGCTGGTCATTGCCCAGAGCTTCGACTTCCCCTCGCTCTACGTCAGCCGTGCCCGCCTGAACCGCCTCAAGGCCAGCTCACTGGACGCGCAGGCCAACGCCCAACGGCAAGCCATCCTGCTCCAGGCACAGGAAGCCTGCCTCGACATCATCCACCTCAGCCGCCAGCAGCAGCTGCTGGACGAGCGGCTGAAGAATGCCGAGGAGCTGGCCGCCTACTACCGCCGCCGTCTGGAGACGGGCGATGCCAGCACGCTGGAAACCAATAAAATCAACCTCGAACTGCTGAACGTACGCACCGAAGCCCGCATGAACCGCACGGCCCTGGACAGCAAGCTGAAGGAGCTCACGGCCCTGAACGGCAACCTGTCGCTCGTCCCCGGCCGCCCCATGCCCGACGGTCCTGCCGCCGCCACGGCGCAGAACCTGGGTCTGACGGACTATCCCTCCGTCCCCCTGCCTGCCGACTTCGGCCCGCTGTGCGAAGAGTTGCTGGCCTCCGACCCTGCCCTGCTCTCGCTCCGGCAGGAGAGCCAGGCGGCACAGAAGCAGCTGTCCGTCAGCCGTCAGGGCTGGCTGCCCGGACTGGAACTGGGCTACCGCCGCAACACCGAGAGCCGCCATCCGCTGAACGGACTGGTGGTGGGCTTCTCGTTCCCCATCTTCCAGAACCACGGCAAGGTGAAGGCCGCCCGTTCGCAGGCCCTCAGTGCCGACTTCCGCGAAGAGAACGCCCGCCTCAGCGCCAGCACCGCCCTGTGGCAGCTCTACGATGAGGCCTGCAACCTCCATGCCTCCATGCAGGAGTATGCCGAGACCTTCGGCCGCCAGCAGGACCTGAAGCTGCTGCGTCAGGCACTGGACGGCGGCCAAATCAGCATGATCGAGTACTTCGTCGAAGTCTCCGTCATCTACCAGAGCCAGGCCAATCTGCTGCAGCTGGAGAACCAGTATCAGAAAGTGATGGCTAGAATCTATAAGAGCCGGCTATAAGATTCTTATTTCTTCCGGCAGGTAGCCGCTACGGATGCGCCACTCCTGCGGATAGAGGTTGTTGGCCCGGTTGCCGACATTCTTTACAAAGCCAAGAGGAAAATCCCGATAAGTAAGCAATACAAAACCGCGAGGGGCCGCACCTGAAAGGGTGACGGCCTCTTTACGTAGATAAGCAATGGCCGTCGGATAGTCCACCTCTTCGCAGGCGAAAGCTTCACGGCTAAGCAGGCTGCTCATGGCCAGTGCATGGGCAGGAACGCAATCCTTCCCTTTCGTCTCGGCCAGCGTCACGCCGGCCTGCAGCACACGGACATGCTGCTTCAAGGCCGACAACACTGGGAGCCACGACGTAGCGAAAGCAATCAGCGTCTGTCCCTCGGGCATCAGGCTGTATCCTTCCGCCCCGCGCAGCCAGCCTTGTACCGCTGCCAGCTGCTCCTTGCCGAAAGCCGACGAAGAGGCAGCTTTGCCGCCATTCCCTTTCTTCCCCTTCTGTTGTTTACCCGAGGCCAGCTTATCCGCATTCGGCCGCCCCATCTGCGCCGTCCATATGCCATCCGCCTCTTCTTCATCGCCCGCCTTGCGCAGCACGGCCAGGAAGAATCCTTCACCCTGCGTCTTGTGTGGCAGGAAGCGATACACGGGAAAATCTTCCCCCGCCAGCAGATTACCTGTAATGTTCCATTCGGCAGGCACATCGAGCGGCAACACCTCCGCTCCCAGCTCGTCGCGAATCCAGCGTACGTTCTCCTCGTTCTCCTTCGTGTTATAGGTACACGTGCTGTACACCAACAGTCCGCCCGGCTTCAGGCAGGGCCAGATGTCCGTCAGAATGCGCCGCTGGCGTTGCCAGCAGATTTCCACATTCTCCGGGCTCCATTCCTCGATGGCCGCCTCGTCCTTGCGGAACATGCCTTCGCCCGAGCAGGGCACATCGGTCAGGATGCAGTCGAACAGATGTTCCAACGGGGTAAACTCCGCCGGATCGCTGTTTGTCACTACGACATCGGGATGTCCCCACTTCGTCAGGTTTTCCGCCAGCACCTGCACCCGGTTGCGCATCACCTCGTTGGCCACCAGCAGGCTGCCCGCAGGCAACAGGCTGCACAGGTGGGTCGACTTGCCGCCCGGAGCCGCACAGAGATCAAGCACCGCCAGTGCCCGCTCCGTCAGATACCGCTTCATCGCCTGCTCCACAAACATGGACGACGCCTCCTGCACGTAGTAGCCCCCGGCGTGGAACAGGGGGTCGAAGGTAAACGTCAGACGCTGGTCCAGGTAGCAGGCACCGGTAGCCCAGGGGACCTCTTTTAATGAAGAATGAAGAATGAAGAATGAAGAATTATCCCACTTCTGAGGGTTCAGGCGGATGCTGACGGGTTGTTCGTCCTCCAGCAGGGCGGCGGAAAAACGATTGTATTCTGCTTCGCCCAGCAGGGCACGGGTATAGTCTACAAAAGGAACGGGTAGTTGCATGGCATATCTCTTGAAATGTTCGGCTACAAAAGTAAAGAATTTGAAGGGAAGTTCCTCTCCTTAAATCACAGATATTTTTCCCTGACTGGAAAAAAAGATTTCCTTAACTGGAGAAAAAAGATTGTCTGACTGGGAAAAAACAAGCCATACCGCTTTTGACGATATGGCTTGACAAACAAAACAAACAATTGCTTATTGCGATTAATAAGCTATTCCTGTCCCGCTTCTCCAAGCCCGGACAGGCAGACTCGCCTCACGACGATTTCTTTTTGCGATGGCTTCAGCGTTCCTGCAACGCCGCACGTATTTTTTCGTAGGCCGCGTCTTTCAGCAGCACCGTTTTCTTTCCGTCCAGCAGGTAGAGCGACGGCATTGCCTTCAGGTCGTACAGTGCCCCGGTCTTCACCGCCTCGCGGTCGGTACCCACCGTCCAGCCTTCGGGCATGTCAGGCAGGGCTTTTCGCCACGCCTCGTCGTTGCCTTCGGTATAGACGGCCAGCACACTCAGCTTGCCGGTCCGTACGGCTTCAGCCAGTGCCGTATCGGCAGCCATTTGTAGCAATACCTCATGACACGACTCGCACTCCGGGTCGTAGAACATCAGCAGCAGACGGTCGTTCTTCACCGGTGTGGTGGCCAGTGTGCAGCGCATACCGTCGGACTGGTAATAGGTAAAGTCCGTCGCCTTATCCCCCACATTGTTGCGCTTCACTAGCTCCAGCTTGAAGCGGTAAGCGGAGCGCATTGCGTCCGTCTGTGGCAACTTGCTGAGCAACGCCTCCAGATACATTCCGTAGAGCCCCTCGTTGTAGAAAGGCGAGTTGGGATTGAAGAGATACTCGTCCGCCGTCTTAGTCAATACTTTGCGAGCATGTTCTTTCCCTACAAAGCCCGCACACCAGTTCTCCAGGCTTTCGCGTGTCAGTTCCTCCGGCGTAGTGCCGTCCGCCAGCAGGGCAATGAAGTTCACGAAGCCCTGCTCGGTGATGTCGCGGTTGTTCACCAGAGTAGTATCGGCAAAATCAAAACTCTCCCAATAGTGAGTGAGCAGATAGGCTTTGCGGGCTTCCGGTTCCGTTAGGGCGGAGGGAATGATGGGAAAGGGGAATTCCTTTCCTTGCTCTGGCATTTGCAGGAAAGTAGCGTTCGCTTCTAAAGTATGTGCACTGCCTGCCGTCAAGCAGACAGTGCAAAAATAGGCTACCAAGGATAAGAATGTTTTGCACATGCAGTTCATTGATTATTTCTTATGCGCAAAATCATCTTTGTGATAAACCAGACGGGTTCTATGTTTCACGGTTCTATCATCAAGTGTTTTTTCGCCTGTAATCGGATTATAAGAATAGGACTTCGTTCCTTCCATGGTAGATGTCCAATAAGGTACATTACTAATTCCGAATCTGACATCAACTACACCATATTGCATAATCTTTTCCCATTCATTGACTGTTGGCAGACCAATACGCGACATATTGCTAAATTCATAAGAAATGCTACCCCCAGACGAAGTGACAGCATTACCAGCACGGAATATAGCCGTACCCACTGCATTACTTGGACGACCATAGTCCTTTTGGAAAGTAAAAGCATTAGGATTTGTTCCATACAATGCAACCATCACGTCAAAACCATAATCAGGATTATAATTACGCGTAGATCCCCAATACCCTTTGTAATACTGCCATTTGTTCGTTACCAATTGGGAGGCATTCCAATTATTATTAAAATAATCCGGTCCCCATGGAATTTCACGTCCTTCATACACGTCAATACGACTGTAATAGAAAGAGGCATCATTCAGATTATTTGATGATATCGGGGTTCCATTATCATCAACCATCACCGGCATCGGCAACCACTGGCGTACTGTTATGACACTAACATCTTCACTTATAGTAAAATCATACAAATGCAATTCAAGTTGTCTATACCCATTATTTATCCAATTGGTAATCGTACTTATATCTCCTATTGCATCATTTTTCCAACCATCATATTCATCAATCCACGCCTGAGCATATAATTTGAAGTAAAATGCACCAGGTTCTCCACCACATTCTTCTCCAGGGAATTCTGTAACCTTGTTATTTCTATCTGGTCTAGTAGGTATTGAAGACAAATCTGTACCATTAGTATTACCTGCCCAAAGCCAATTTTTATTATTAGTAGCGTATAATCCATATTCATGTCCTTCTTCCTTTACAAACCCTACATACGACAAGAACCCGTTACTTGACATGTTCAATCCATCCGACAAGAACGAACCACCACCGGATATACCAATACTCTCAACTCTCCAGCTGGCACCATCTCCATCACCTATATATGAACCGTCAGGATTTGTTCTACCATCCTCAACCAATCCACCCATACCTTTCAGAGAAAGGGTTACCTGGTAGTGTTTGTTACGGTAAACGTTAAAGTCGTTCAAAATATCTTCTCCGAGATAGAGTCTGTATTTGATAGGACCGGAGATATATTTCTGATTTTCTCCTGTGGCCTGAGGAGTATATAGATAGTCTGCTATCACCTCAATATAGCTGCAGTATTTTGCTTTGTCTGCATCTGGTGCTTTATCAATTTCATTCTCATTAGAAGTATTCATCTTCCCCTGCAAGTTCTCAAACATGAAAAGAGGAACGATGTTCGCATCTGTGCCGTGTCCGCCTACAGTCATACCGTCATTGGCAGAAGTCAGGGGTTCCCATCCTACCTGCTGCACCAAGCCTTCTTCCCAAATTCTATCGTCAGTATTTACACTATTGTCAATGCCGATGTTGCAATTCACCGGTACATTATGCAAACAAATAGAACGCGGAGTAATCTTAACACCGTCTTTCAGCTTTTCACCATTGCTGCCGGAGGTGATAGCAACGGTAATCATTGCCGTAGTACGTTTCAGTTCGCAAGTATAGTTCTGGCCACCGTGGGTATCTGTGCCTGTAGCTTGTACAGCCTCCCCAAACAGTGTAGAAGTCATGATACCCGGCTTGAAAGGAGTACCCTGCTGCAAGGCTTTCAGGTCATCAATCGTTGATTTTCCAACAGTCAGGCAGTTGTTCAGGTCGTTCTTGTCGGGTAGTATTTCTCCTGTATTCCTATCTATCTGCCAATAATTACAAACCACAAATATCTTGCTCTTTCCTGCCCATGACGTGCTACCTACGTGATAGACCAATGTTCCATTATCTATAGGCAGATTGCCTTCTATCAAACCATTATCCTCCATATCTACATCTTGCGAAGTTTCAGTAGGATTCTTCAAATAGATAATCTCTTGAATCACCCCGCTTGCATCCGCCAGCACAATATTCATATCCTCAATGCGACTGCGGTCGGTACGATCTGAAGTGGCACGTGTCAGTTGCTGATTGCCCATTCCGGCTACGGAGATAATCAGATTCACTCCCTCCTTGTCGTTACCCGGCATGACTGCCTCGTCGCGGATGCAACTAGCCAACATTCCTCCCACCAGAAGCAGAGCTGTCATAATTTTCAATCCATATCTGTTCATAACTGTCCTCCGTTTTTAGAATTCCGGTTTAATGTCTTCTATTATCCATTCGGGCACTTCCACCGTTACGCCGATGGAACTGAATCGTATAGAGATAGGCAGCAGGGCTTCCTGTTTGGTCACGTCTATTTTTTCTGCGTTACGCTGAAGGTAATTGTAGACGCTACCACGCACCAGCTCCTCACTCGTGCGTTTGTCCTTCAGCACCAGTATGTGCTCGCAACAGTCTTGTGTCAGTTCGCCTTCATGGTCCATACGGAAGAGGGCGCAGTCATTCGTGCGATAGCATCTCCGCTCTTCGTCGTATACCAGGTCGGGATAGCAGGTTCCCTTTTCTGCCTCGTTGATTTCGTTATTGAAAGAAGTCTGTGCGTTCGAGTTTTCAAAACTCAGTTCGTAGGGGATTTCGTCCGCCCGTGTACCAGCTGGCCTTTCCAGACCGAAAATCTCGACTGCCACATCAATGTGTGCGCTGACCAGGGTCACCGTGTCGCGCAAATGTTGGTTGTTTCCCGGTACATCAATGACTTTCTGTGTCATGTAATTGTCATCGTGTCCGTTCACCTTTTCCGAGGTTCCCCAGTTGGGGTGCTGGATAAATATCTCTCCAAAATCCTGCGATTCGATATTCACCACTTCTGTACGTTCTTTGGCATTGCCCAGTGCCACAATCTTGTAATGTCCGGCCGGTAACCTGAACGAAGGAGTAGCCGAGAAACTGGCCAGCTGTTCGTGGTTGTAGTGCCGCACATCCATGATGCGATTGTTCTCATCGAAAACATACAGATCCACCTGATCCATATATTGATATAACACGTCCTTATCCCCATCTGCCAGATACTGGAAGTAGATAATGACATTGTCGCAATCCGACAAATCGTCTTTTATACAGCCTGTGGGCAATAACAGACCTATAATAGACAAGAATACTAATGTATAATGTTTCATGTTCAAACTGTATGTTTAAGAAGCAAGATCTCCCAACAAGTGGGAGGTCTTGCCTGAAAAAAATAATTATTTATCGTACAACATTAATAAGACCGTATCTTATTATTACATTTGTATTATTTCGCTCCTTTACTACTTGGTATTTGTTGTTTAAATATTCCATCGCTTCAGCGCATAAAGTGTTATGGTCGTTACTTTCTTGGAGTTCAACCAGTTCTTTTACCTCATGATTTCCATCATTTTCAAATAACCAATATAAAACCCAATATTTTCTCATTCCCATAATATAATTAGATTATTCAAATACCGGAGTCAGGGCAACAACTTCCCAGCTTGCAACAGTTACGTTGATTTGAACACACTTCACGTCATCTGGATTCCACGGGCCAACGTTTTCACCTTTGAATTGGTAATCAACCTTGTAGATTTTACCAGCTTCGAATGCTGTTAAGTCCTGTCCGTCTTTCTGGAATTTAGCGGTAACTACGGAATTGAACGGGTTGTTTGTGCCATCAGTCCATACCACATTGTCAAGAACCAACTTAACCTGTGCCATGCTGCCATCAGCAAGTTTATTGGGGATAAACTGGTAAACGAACTTTTTGTTTGTTTCAGGATTCCATGGTGTGGTATCTATGATATTTGTAGCACCTACGATTTTATCCCAAGCCCAACCAGCTTCAGCATCTGCTTCACCAAAGATTACTTTACCTTCTTCTTCTTCTGACCCCGGCTCCAATACATTATCCAGTGTATATTCACCACTTGCTGTGCCAGTCAAAGTAACAGCTGAATTGAAGTCCATCAGACCTATAACAGACAAATCGAACTGCTTAACAGGACCTTCACCTATGTCTGTACATGCGATATTGCCAATTTCAAAACGGGCTACAAGAGGTGCAAGATTAACAGCTGCGGTATATAAAACATTTCCGTGTTCTGTTTCATTAGTTGGTCCCTCTAAACTTATATCTTCACCAAACAAAGTTACATTCGTAAAAGTCTGTTCACCGGCAGCTTTCAATATAGAACTCTTCAAAGCAGTAACGCTAGTTTCTGTAATCGTTTTACCAGTAGAGTTTCCTACAATCTGTACTTGAGTTACTGTAGAAGGCAATTGATGGAAAACATGGCCTGTAGTTGTTAGTTCTCCCCACTCAGTGGTATTAGTGGATAAAGATTCCTTTGCTAAAATATTTGTTCCATCCGTAAAATAAACGGTTAAATTAGACAAGGCGATCTGTCCTGCACTTTGTGCATCTCCCACAGCTCTTGTAGTAGAAGTAGCCAAGCCGTCCAAACGAAGCGCTACACTCTTTGTTCCGTCATTGTTCATTCCCGGAATCTCGTCGTTGTTGCTGCAAGCAGCCATGCTTAAAGCTGCCAGAGCCACTAAAAACATTTTTGCTGTTTTCATACTCATAAAAATTTAAGTTGTTAGCATTATGTTAATTAACTCTATTTTGTTTCTTCCTTTTATTCTTCGGTCAGTTTTTCCGCTTCCCGTATCATTTTCAGGTTGTCTGCGGCGACAGCATAGCCTGTGTCCGTCGCTTTTCGTAAAGCTGTTTTAGCTTCGCCGGGCTGGTTGGTTTTCCAGTAGGCCACGCCCAGTAGGTTGAGGGAAGCTCCGTCCGTTGCATCCTTCAGCAAGGCGATGGCTTCGTCGTAGTGTCCTGTTTCGACAGCAGCCAAGACGGCGTTGTTGCGGGCTGCAAAGTTGTCGGGATAGGTACGCACCGCCACATCCAAGGTCTTACGATAGCCATCGGAGTTGCGTCCGTAGCTGTCGGCCACGCGCTGTATCTCTGCCACACTGAGCAGGTCGGGACGGGTCTTCAGCACTTCTTTGGCTTCTTCGAGCGTGAAGTTGCGCACGTTGTATTCGATGCGGTATTCGTTGCGACGCAACGGGGCATAAAGCTCGTCGATCAGGTAGCGGTAGTCGTCGGACGAAAGCTGCTGGCGGATTTTCCATTCGCAGCCGTCGAGATTGTCATCACACTGGTCGATGGCTTCCTGTACCTTTGCACGGGCCGGCCACCCTTCGGCTTGCTTCACCTGAGCCACAAAGCCGTCCCAATCCTCGCCCTTCCAGGACACGTGCCACAGTTCCTTTTTCAGTTCGGGATTCTGTTTCTGCACGTAAGCGGCAAATGTCTCTGCACGCTGCTGGGAAAGACGCAGGTTGTAGGGCATCGCACCTTCGGGAGACGCATAACCGGTGACGTAGATGCCTGTCACGGTCAGGTTCAGATTCCGCTTCACCGTTTCGAGCGAATGCTGTACACTATCCAGCTCGGCACGGTTCTTACGGAAGTTCGGCAACACGTTGTAACCGTTTACAGGGTATTCCAGACGGGCCATCTTTACCTCTGAACGCCGTTTCACTTCTTCCTCTTCAGGCTGTACAAACGGAGAAACCACGAGCACCGGATCCTGATAGGGCAAGATGCTACCTGCGGCCAGCACCTCATCGCCTTCGGAGCACTCGGCACAGCCCGTGACATAGCCGCGCAGCTCCAGGCGTCCGTTTACCATCCACCGGTTGAAAGGCACCTCGGTAGTATAATCTACCGTCTGCGGCTTTCCATTCTGACGCTTTATACGCACAAGGCCCTCTTCTTCTGAAATAGTGCCTAAAGCGATCTTACGTTCAGTCACCTTATTGCGAACTTTGCCTTCCAGCACCACCGGCTTCAACTCCATCTGCTGACTACCATCGGCCGATACCAAAACCGGCACCAGCCGCAAGGTCTGCTGACGGTTCAGTTCCACAGCGTCCAACCGGATGTCGGCACTCACCCGAACACTACGCCCGACCTTCTCCACCTTACTATTTTCCAGTGTCAGGCTTTCCAGGTAATGCGTCTGCCCCAGAACAGCCATCGGACATGCCGCCAACATCCATGCAAAGAATATCATCATTTTTTTCATATTCTTCCTCCTTCCCTTATTTAATAATGTATATCAGAGAAACGGCAGCCTTGGTGACACCCAAGTAGTTCTTTTTGCCGCTATCTTTCCATTCACCGCATTCAGGGCACTCGTACTTGTCGTAATGAGCGCGTATATAGCCGACGCCGATAGCAGCCTCGATGCTCCAACGTTTACCCAACAGCCACTGGTAACCATAGACCAGACCGGCGCCAGCATACCAACCTTCGTAGCGGTAGTTTTCCAGATTCTTCCAGAGTCCGAACGGCATCTTGATACCGCCCCAGTTGTACTGTCCGCCCAACAGATGAGCACCGACAAAGTGGCCGTTAAAGCGTTCGCACAACCAGTAACGGGCTTCGGGCTGAGCCAGCCAATGCTTCCACTTCTTGTTGTCGTTGAAAGTCCAGCCGTTGTAGTTGGCGGACAGATCCAGCGTCCACTTGGGGGCAAGACCAATTTCCGCACCCAGGTTGACCGTTGCTGTCGCGTCGTAAAGCAGGTTGGTCTTGACAGCCCAGTCCTGAGCCGACAAAGAAATGCTGACAAACAGCATCCATAAGAACAAGATTCGTTTCATATTTTTCATTTTTATAGCACGATTTCTTTCAATATCAACATAAAAGAGACTTTTCTGTTACTTTGTAGGTAACATTGATTTAAATCAATGGTACAAATTTAAAAATGTTGTTTACAAACAAACAAACTGAAACAAGATTTTAACATTTAAAAATTACAATTCAATTATGCAATTCATACTTTTTCTTTCGCTTGCCCGAAAGAAAAAGATATCAAAAAGAAAGGGCCCCGTCTGCACTTCCGGGACTACTCCAGACGACTTCCAGGCTAAAGGACAGGAACTCGCTACGCTCAGACAGCCTGTCCTTCTATACGCCTGAAAACCGCCCTCCGCTTCACGCCCCTACTGTGAGGCCGGACCTGCCTGCGGAAAGGAACCGCCCTCCACAAATATAGATGTTGGCTTGGCTAAAGTGCCTGTTTACGCGGCTAAAGTAGATGTTTATGACGCTAAAGTAGATGTTTACAAGTTCTCTTCCAGATTCTGCCTTCAAGGCTTCACACGAAGCATAAAACACTGAACAGCAACCGAATGAAGTGAAACGAGATGTATTTCACACTGCTTTCACAGTTACAGGAGGGAAAATTACTGGTTTCACTACAAGCTATTGACACACAGCTTCTTGTAGTGAAGTTTCATTGAAAGAACTTTTTCATTCCGTGTGAAAGGAAGAAGAGTCTTGAAAAACGTCTTTCACCGTTACCTACAAAGTAACCGTATCTGCACATCTTTCCCGAAACGTAAAATAATCTCCTTTCACCAAATTACAACCTGATTATACGGTTGTCACCTAATTGGGGGACACTTCCACCCAAAGGCATAAGAAAAGTCCCAAGAGATCAGGCACAAAATACTTGTGAAAGAATCTCCCGGTTCATCTGTCCGATACGTTCGTCTGTATGCCGTTTGAAATAGGTTTCAGTAACCTTTACAGATGAATGGCCCATGGCAAACCTGTTTTGCAGGTAGTTCTGGAAACTTTTCAACCAAAGAGGGGTCACCTCACAAAAAGAAAGAGGGACACCCCCGGTGAAGTCGAGCACACGACGCAGCGTACTGCGATAGACGTGTGCCGTGCCGGGACGTCCCTCTTTCTCCAATTGGAGGATCAGGGCGGCCATACAGGCCGTCAAAGATTCTTTTCCTTTAACCATAACCATATGTGTTTAAAATGTAAAGGCAAAATAAGAAAAAGAACGGGAAATATCTTATTTTTGCAAAAACTATCAAACACCACAGTCATGAAATACCCCATCGGAATCCAGAGCTTTGACCGTATCATTGAAGACGGTTACGTCTATGTAGACAAGACAGAGCTAATCTACAATCTGACACACGAAAGCAGCATCTATTTCCTGAGCCGCCCCCGCCGCTTCGGCAAGAGCCTGCTCGTGTCCACGCTGAAGAACTATTACCTGGGCCGCAGGGAGCTGTTCCGCGGGCTGGCCATGGAGCGACTGGAAACGGAATGGGCCGTGCATCCCGTATTTCATGTGGACTTCAACAGCACGAACTTCACCAATCCCGGTGAACTGGAACAGAAACTGGATTTCTATGTCTCCCGTTGGATGAATCAATACGGTCTTCCGCCTGAAATCAAAGCATTGGGTATCGGCGACCGCTTCGTGGAGGTGCTCCGTGCCGCCCACGAGCGGACGGGACGCCGGGCCGTGGTGCTTATTGACGAATACGACAAACCGATGCTGGACGTGCTCGACGTGGACGCCTCGCTCGAGGACCGGCACCGCAACGTGCTCAAGGCCTTCTACTCCGTGTTCAAGGCAGCGGACGAGCACCTGCAGTTTGTGCTGCTGACGGGCGTGACGAAGTTCTCGCAGGTGAGCGTGTTCAGCGGTTTCAACCAGCCGAAGGACATCAGCATGGACGGGCGTTACGAGACGCTGTGCGGCATCACGCAGGACGAGATAGACCGTTATTTCCCCGAACCCATTGCCGACATGGCCGCGGACTACCGCTGTACGCCGGAGGAAATGAAGCAGCGGCTGAAGCTGCAGTACGACGGCTACCACTTCAGCGACCGGCTGACGGACGTGTACAATCCCTTCAGCCTGCTCAACGCGCTGGACAGCCGGCGGATATACGACTACTGGTTCCGTTCGGGCACACCCACGTACCTCATCCGCCTGCTCGCCCACTTCAACGAGAACATCAACGAGCTGACGGGCAAGTACTACCGCCCCGAAGAGTTCGTGGACTACAAGGCCGACGTGGAGCGTCCGCTGCCCATGATCTTCCAGAGCGGGTACCTGACTATCAAGAACTATAATTTTCAATTCAATACCTTCCTGCTGGACTTCCCCAACAACGAGGTGAAGAACGGCTTCCTGACGATGCTGGCCACGTCGTATCTGAAACCCCAAGAAGAAATGGGCACGTGGATACGCGACATGGTCATGACCCTTCAGGCGGGCGACACCGACCGCCTCCGCACCCTGTTCACCTCCTTCCTGGCCAGCATTCCCTACACCATGCGGCGCAAGGAAAACGAAACCGAACGCGAACGCTACTTCCAGTACACGTTCTACCTCATCATGCGCCTGGTGAGTGTCTACACCGTCTACGTGGAGAAGGCGCAGAGTCAGGGACGCGTGGACTGTGTGGTAGAGACGCCACAGTACGTCTACATATTCGAGTTCAAACTGGACGGCACCGCCGCCGAGGCCCTGCAGCAGATCGAGGACCGCGGCTATGCCCGCGAGTATGCCACCGACACACGTAAGGTATATAGGATTGGCGCAACTTTCTCGTCGGAAACAGGAACCATCGGCGAATGGGAATGCCAATAATCAGTAACTGATCTTCACTCCCGCAAAATAGGAACGGGGCAGGCCGGGACCGTAAATGTAGCCGGAGTCGCGCAGCTTGCCCTGGTCGAAGTCTTTCTGATAGGCATTGAAGAGATTCTGTACGCCGGCATTCACCTGAAGGGTGATATCCTTATAGAGAGTGAAGTCGTAAGCGGCCTTGAGGTTCATTTCCCAGAAACTGGGCGTAGTCTCGGCACGGTCTTTCTCGATGTAGCCGGCACGGTGTTCCACCAGCATACTGCCCGTATAGGTGCCGGACAGGGCAATGCTCAGAGGTTTCACGGGACTGTAGGTCAGGGTCATGTAGCCATAGGTGTCGGGCGTGCGGAAGATGCGCTTCTCCATGGGAACGGTTTCGTCGTCGCTCCACTGGCGGGCCTCCTTATATTCGGCCTTCTGCAGGGTGACGCCCGCCTGAAGCTGGAGCGTGGTGAGCCAGGCCAGCTTGCCTTCGAGCGTCACGCCATAGACACGGGCTCCTTTCTCGTTGTAGCGTTCGTTCTTCAGGATGCCATCTTCGGTGCCGATCTGGCGCAAGGCAAAGGCGTCGGACAGATTGGTGTAGAAACCTTCGACCAACAGATTGCCCTGCAAGGCGCCCCAACGGTGGTACAGGTCGGCCGAAAGACTGACGCTGCGCGACTTCTCTTCACGCAGGTCCTTGGCCAGCTGGATCATGGATACGTTGCCACCCACGTTCTCGACATGCAGGTCCTCGTCGAAGGCCTGCGGGGCACGGAAGCCCACGGAGTAGGCGGCACGCAGGTTGATGTCCTTCGTGGGATTGTAGCGCAAGTTGACACGCGGACTGAAGATGACGTGGTCTATCAGATTGTGCTTGTCCAAACGTCCGCCTACAAGGAAACTCCAGTGGTCGTTCTTCCACTCGTTCTGCAGGAAAGCGCCGGCGATGCGCACCGTCTGGTCGATGTAACGGTTGTAGCCCCACATCTTGTCGTGCATGGCGTCCTGGTTGTACTCCACACCACCCGTCAGATCGGCAGGCAGGAAGAGGCAGCGGTCGAAGTGGTAGACGTACTGCGAACCGACTACCCACGTCAAGTCCGTAGTGGCACCGTAGGCATTGAGCGAATGGTCGCCACCGTAGTAGCTGTCGCGGTCGATGTGCTGCATGGAGGCGTAGACATTGACTTTATGTTTTTCGTTGGGCGAAAAGTAGTCGAACTTTACGCTACCGCTATTAATGCTGTGTTCGGTCTGTTCGGTGATGTCGGTCTCGTGGGGCGGACGGTCGAGCAGGTTACCGCCACGGCGGAACTCCTGCAGATGGTGGTACTCGAAGGTCAGCTTGGAGTAGGTACTGGTCTTGAGGAAGGAACGGAAGCCTACGGTCTGGTTGCGCAGCTTGGGCAGCTCGGTGAAGCCGTCGCCGTCGTAGTCGAAGCCGCTGCGCTGGCGGTTCTGCCCGAAGACATAGATGCCCGCCTTGTGGTTGTCGGTCACCAGCGAGGCGTTCATCGTCGTATTGTTGTCGAACGCAGAGAAGCCTCCTACGCCCATAATCGTATGTCCCAGTTGGGCGGAGTTGCGCAGGGGTTCCTTGGTGATGATGTTGATGGTACCCGCAATGGCCGACGCGCCGAAGAGGGCCGAACCGCCTCCACGCATCACTTCCACACGTTCGATCATGTTGGCCGGTATCTGCTCCAACCCGTACACACCTGCCAAAGCACTGAATACGGGGCGCGAGTCTATAAGAATCTGGGTATAGGGACCGTCGAGGCCGTTGATGCGCACCTGCTGGAAACCGCAGTTCTGGCAGTTGTTCTCCACACGCACGCCGGGCTGAAAGTTCAGTCCCTGAGCCAATGTGGTAGAGTTGGTCTGTTCGAAGAGCTTGAAGTCCATGACGTTGACCAGCGTGGGGGCCAGGCGTCGGGTCGTCTCACTGCGGTTGGCGGTGACCACCACGCCGTCCAGCGCCACGAGGTCTTCCTCCAGTTCGAAATTCTCTTCCAGCGTGACGCCCTTCTTCAGAACGACTTCGCGTGTCAGTGTCTTGTAACCTACGGAGCTGACTTGCAACGTAAAGCGGCCTTCGGGCAGATTCTTCAGAAAATAGTGTCCGGTGGCATCGGTCAGGGTACCGATGGTGGTTCCTTTCAGGGAAACGGTAATATAAGAGAGGTGTTCTTTGGAATGTTTTTCCAATACATGTCCTACGATGTTGGCATCCGAACTCTTCAGTTCTTCGGCCATAAGAGTGGCGGGCAGCAATGCGCACAGCAGAGCCACCACAAGAAAGATATATTTTTTCATGTGTCTTCTATTTTAATAATTTGAATAAAGGAAATGATAGATGCATCTAAACAGATGCTCACCACAGATTACATCAACAAGAGAAGACACAAGCGGGAGGGGCGCGCAGACGGATGCCGTCGTCCGGCCGACGCAGGCAGAGGCACGACGTACGCGCCACAACCAGCAAGCCCAACAGGGCACAGAAGCAGGGAACGGCAACCAACAGCACAGGAACGGAGGAAGCCACATAGTGGTCGAGGAAGAAAATGGTCTCGGCCTGGCTCTCGGTGTGCTGATGACCGGCTTTGAAGGGATGCGAATGCACAATGATAACTCCATTCACCACATGTGAGTGGGTGAACAGCGTAACTCCTCCCCAATACGCTAGGAACAACAGGGGAAGAAAATACTTCATAATGCGGCGCAGTTTCTCCAAAAGCGTTTGTTTATGATTGATTGTGGCGGCAAAGATAATGGAAAAAACAGAAGCTATTCGAAGAAATCTGAAAAAAAAGTCGTCTCTTTGCAACCTGGCGGGATAGATGTTCCGTCTAACAGACAAAGAAAACAAAAATAAGCAACGAATAAAAGACTGACGAATATGAAACGTATCCTTATCCTACTCGGCCTGATGGCCGCCACAAGCCTGGGCATGCAGGCCGAAAACAGAACCGTGACCGACACCGTAGACGGCAAGAAACGCGTCATCGAACTGCAAGACACCGTGATAAACGGGCAACAGACTACCGACACCCTGAGCATCACTACCTACGAAGGCACCGCCTCCAGCGAAGCCGACAGTGACGGCCCCTCCCGCCACCGCCACGACAGTAGCGGCCTGCAATGGGTGGGCTTCAACTTCGGCGACGACGCACCGGAAACAATTGTTGCCCTGACAGCCATCATCTTCGTATTCGGCTTGCCCGCGCTGCTCCTCTTCATCATCTTCTATTTCCGTTACAAGAACCGAAAGGCCAAATATCGCCTGGCCGAACAGGCACTGGCTGCCGGACAGCAGCTTCCACCCGAATTCTTCAAAGAAACCAAGGAAGGAGAAAGCAAAGACCTGCGCAGCCGGGGTATCAAGAATATCTTCCTGGGCATCGGGCTTTTCATCTTTCTCTGGGCTCTTACAGGTGAATTCAGTCTGGGATGCATCGGGCTGCTCATCATGTTCACGGGCTTCGGACAGGTAACCATCTACTATACCCAGCCGGGACAAGGCGACGGCAAGCCCTTCATCCGCATGGAACGCGATGAAAAGACCGGCTACCGCTACATGAAAGTGGGCGGCATCGAACTCCGCGACCAGACAGAAAAGAAAGACACGCCCGACGCTGAAGACACAAACAAACCGAAAGAATGAGCCAACTCAACGACATATCGCTGATTGCACAAGTCGTGATGTTCCACAACAACCGCGCCTTCGACCAGCTGGTCAGGAAATACCAGTCGCCCGTGAGGCGCTTCTTCCTGAACCTGACCTGCGGCGACAGCGAACTGAGCGACGACCTGGCGCAGGACACCTTTATCCGTGCCTACACCAGCCTGGCTTCCTTCAAGAACCTGTCCAGCTTCTCCACCTGGCTCTACCGCATTGCGTACAATCAATATTATGACTATCTTCGCAGCCGGAAGGAGACAGACGACCTGGACACGACACGGGTAGACGCCCAATGCAGCGTGCGCCAGCCGGACACGGGCCTGCAGTCGGACCTGCACCGCGCACTGGCCACGCTGAGAGACATCGAGCGAACCTGCATCACCCTCTTCTACCTGGAGGACCAGAGCATAGACAAGATAGCAAGCATTACCGGATGCCCTACGGGAACCGTAAAAAGCCACCTTTCGAGGGCCAAGGAAAAGATGGCGACGTACTTAAAACAGAATGGATATGACGGAAAATAATGACAAGTTACTGGAAAGCTTCTTCGCCGGACAGCGACAAGAAGTGGCTGACAACGGCTTCACACGCCGCGTAATGCGCAGCCTGCCCTACCGTAGCAACCGCCTGGCACGCTTGTGGACAGCCGGAGGATTTACGCTGGCCACCGTACTGTTTGTTCTGCTGGACGGAGTGCAACTGGTGTGGGACACGCTACGCGAGACATTCACCACCACTCTGGAAAACGGCATGGCGCAGACAGACCCCAAATCGCTGGCACTGGCCGTCGTGGTACTGTTGTTACTTATGTACAAAAAAATAGCTTCTTTGGCTTAAAAACAGCTTTTTTTCCTATACTCAGAACAATATTGTCCATGAGATGTTATATCTTTGCCCCTGCAAAAAACTAAAATGGCAAAGAGAGTTTTTATATATCACTTATTACTGACAACGGCATTATTATTCCTGACTGGACATACCGCTGCCCAGACTCCCCCAAGCGACAGCATCGTTATGCACCGCCTGAAAGACATGGGCGCTCCGCTGACCTACAATAACCGGGTAGAACTGCTGATGAGCGGTGATGAAAAATTCACCGACCTGTTCGAAGCGATCCGTGGCGCACGCCACCATGTCCATCTGGAATACTTCAACTTCCGTAACGACTCCATCGCCGGTGTCCTGTTCCGACTATTGGCCCAAAAGGTAAAGGAAGGCGTAGAAGTGCGTGCCCTGTTTGACGCTTTCGGCAATCTGTCGAACAACAAACCGCTGACCAAGAAACACCTGAAAGCCATCCGCGAGCAGGGCATCGAAATCGTGAAATTCGATCCCTTCACATTCCCTTGGTTCAACCACGCCGCCCATCGCGACCACCGCAAGATCGTGGTCATCGACGGAAAGATTGGCTACACAGGAGGGATGAACGTAGCCGACTACTACATCAAGGGTCTGCCCAAGATCGGCGAATGGCACGACATCCACGCCCGTATCGAGGGTGATGCGGTCCGCTACCTGCAAGGTATCTTCATGACCATGTGGAACCGCGAAACAGGACAACACATCGGCGGACCGGAATACTTTCCCGACACGCCCCAGCTGCCGGACAGCATCGCGGAGGAGATCATGATCGTAGACCGTACACCCCGCGAGACGCCGCGCTCCATCAGCCGTGCGTACACGACTTCCATCCGTGAAGCCGACAGCCTGATACGCATCGTCAACCCCTACTTCGTGCCTACCAAGTCCATCAAGGAAGCCATCAAACATGCATTGAAGAAAGGAACAGAAGTGGAAATCATGGTTCCTTCGGTATCCGACGTACCCTTCACGCCTGAAGCCGCCTTCTACATCCTGCACAAACTGATGAAGAAAGGTGCCAAGGTGTATCTGTTCAACGGCGGCTTCCATCACTCTAAAGTAATGATGGTAGACGGTAGCTTCTGTACCGTGGGGACAGCTAACCTGAACAGCCGCAGCCTGCGCTACGACTATGAAACCAATGCTTTCATCTTCGATCCCGAAACAACGGCCGAACTGACTGAGATGTTCAACAGAGACAAACAGAACAGTACGCTGATGACGCCCGAATATTGGAAAGAACGATCGGCGTGGAAGAAGTTTGTAGGATGGTTTGCCCATCTGTTCACACCGTTCCTCTGAAAAAATCCATCCCGCAGGTTCTTCTTTCTTTGCCTAAAAAGGTTACCTTTGCATCCAAATAAAGAAGTTACGCCATGAAACAATATTTAGACCTGCTCAACCGCATATTGACCGAAGGCGTCGAGAAGAGCGACCGAACCGGCACGGGCACCATCAGTGTGTTCGGCCATCAGATGCGCTTCAATCTGGACGACGGCTTCCCCTGCCTCACTACCAAGAAGCTGCACTTGAAATCCATCATCTACGAACTGCTCTGGTTCCTCAAAGGCGACACCAACGTGAAGTACCTGCAGGAACACGGCGTGCGCATCTGGAACGAATGGGCCGACGCGGACGGTGACTTGGGACATATCTACGGCTACCAGTGGCGCTCGTGGCCCGACTATCAGGGCGGCTTCATCGACCAGATCAGCGAAGCGGTGGAAACCATCAAGCACAACCCCGACTCACGCCGTATCATCGTGAGTGCCTGGAACGTGGGCGACCTGAACAACATGAACCTGCCGCCCTGCCACGCCTTCTTCCAGTTCTACGTGGCCGACGGGCGCCTGAGCCTGCAACTGTACCAACGCAGTGCGGACACTTTTCTGGGCGTACCGTTCAACATCGCCTCGTATGCCCTGCTGCTACAGATGATGGCGCAGGTGACGGGCCTGAAAGCAGGTGATTTCATTCATACGCTGGGCGATGCACACATCTACCTGAACCACCTGGAGCAGGTGAAACTGCAGCTGACGCGCGAACCGCGTCCCCTGCCGCAGATGAAAATCAATCCGGACGTGAAGAGTATCTTCGATTTCCAGTATGAGGACTTCGAGCTGGTGAACTATAATCCGCATCCACATATTGCAGGCAAGGTTTCTGTCTAACCCAAAACAAAAAGAAAACATGATCAGTATCATCGCCGCCGTAGACCGCCACATGGCCATCGGTTACCAAAACAAACTGCTCTTCTGGTTGCCCAACGACCTGAAACGCTTCAAGGCACTGACCACAGGCCATACCATTATCATGGGCCGCAAGACCTTCGAATCGCTACCCAAAGGCGCCCTACCCAACCGACGCAACATCGTACTTTCGTCCAACGCTGCTACCTGCTGCCCGGGCGCGGAAGTTTTCACCAGCCTGGAGGAAGCCCTAAGCCACTGCAATACCGACGAAGAGGTCTATATCCTCGGCGGCGAAAGCGTCTACCGGCAAGCCCTGCCGCTGGCCGACCGGCTCTGTCTGACAGAGATAGACGCGGAAGCTCCGCAAGCGGATGCTTACTTCCCGCAGGTACAGCCTGAGATATGGCACGAAAAAAACAGGGATGTTCATCCTGCCGATGAAAAACATCCCTGTCCGTATGCCTTTGTAGACTATGTCAGGAGCTAATACCTGACATAGTCACTGATTCCACTTCGCTCAATCTTCTTCCTGATCTTCGTCTTCGATCAGAATCGGCATCTGACGCTTAATCACTTCGTGGAAGGAAATCAACGTTTCCGTCCGCGCCATACCCAGCGGCTGCAGTTTTTCCTGAATAATATTCTGCAAGTGACGGTTGTTGCGTGCATAAAGCTTGATGAACATGTCGTACTTGCCGGTAGTGATGTGGCACTCCACAATCTCGGGAATATTCTCCAAAGCCTTGATAACTGCATCTGACGATGAAGGATCTTTCAAATAGATACCGATGTACGCACACGTTTCATAACCGATCTTTTCGGGATCAATAATGTATTCCGATCCTTTCAGTATTCCCAAATTGGTAAGTTTCTGAATGCGTTGATGAATGGCAGCGCCAGATACATTGCAGGCACGAGCCACTTCCAAGAAAGGGATACGGGCATTGTCAGCTATCAGTTTCAAGATCTGCTCGTCCAAAGTATCCAATTGATGATGTCCCATTTTTTTAATTCTTATAATTATAATAATCCAAATTATCAGGCTGCAAAGTTAGCATTTTTTTCAGCAAAAAAGAGCGAGATTGTTACTTTTCTTGTATATATATGATAAAAGCTGTATCTTTGTGTTTCCCATAAAAAGAATAAGTGATGAAAAAATATGCATGCATGCTCATCCTGCTACTAACAGTCGGCACACTGGTTGCGCAGGACTTTTCGCAGTATTTTACGGACAAGACGCTCCGTGTGGATTACTTCTTTACCGGCAATGCCGAACGCCAGGAAATCTGGGTAGACGAGTTGTCGGTACTGCCCGGCTGGAGCGGGCGCAAGCACAATCTGGCCCAGCTGCCACTCACCGGCTATGGACAGATAACGGTTCGTGACCAGGAAAAAGGGACCGTCATCTACCGCACATCTTTCTCTACTCTCTTTCAGGAATGGTTGGAGACAGACGAAGCCCGCAAGATACAAAAAGGCTTCGAAAACACGTTTTTACTGCCCTATCCCAAGCAACCGGTCGAAGTGGAAGTAACCCTCCTCGACAAACGCCTGAAACCGAAAGCCAGCATGAAGCATACGGTAGATCCTGCTGACATCCTGATCCATCCGAAAGGATTCAGCGACGTGACACCCCATAAATATCTGATGCAAAGCGGAAGCGCTGAGCAGTGCATCGACGTAGCCATCCTGGCAGAGGGCTATACGGAAGCCGAAATGGAGACATTCTACCGCGATGCAGCCACAGCTTGTGAAAGTTTGTTCGGACATGAACCGTTCAAGTCGCTGAAAAACCGCTTCAACGTAGTGGCCGTAGCCAGCCCATCGAAAGACAGTGGCGTCAGCATCCCACGCCTGAATGATTGGAAACAAACCGCTTTCAGTTCACATTTCAGCACGTTCTACTCTGATCGCTACCTGACAACATCGCGCGTGAAGTCTATACACGACGCACTGGCCGGCATACCTTACGAACATATCATCATCCTGGCCAACACAGACGAATATGGCGGTGGAGGCATCTACAACGCCTATACACTAACCACTGCCCACCATCCGATGTTCCGCCCCGTAGTGGTACACGAATTCGGACACAGCTTTGCCGGACTGGCCGATGAATACTTTTATGACGACGACGTTATGACGGATACCTACCCGTTGGACGTAGAACCGTGGGAGCCCAACATCAGCACCCGCGTTGACTTTACATCGAAATGGGAGAATATGCTCGGTAAGGAAACACCGATCCCCACCCCGACAGCCGAAAGCGAACGTTATCCGGTAGGCGTCTACGAAGGGGGAGGATATTCAGCGAAAGGTATCTATCGCCCGGCTGACAACTGCCGGATGCGCACCAACGAATATCCAACGTTCTGCCCCGTCTGCCAACGGGCCATCCAACGGCTGGTTGAATTTTATACAGAATAAAGAAAATCATCTTACATCCATAAACAAACCATACATGATTACACTGCAACGCATTACTACCTCTGACCGGGAGCTGTATGCTTTTCTGGAAGAACTGATGACACGTTCGTTCCCAGCAGACGAATATAGAGACCTGAACGAACTGAGAGATTTTACGGATCACCGCACGCACTTCTACAACAATATCGTGCTGAACGACGGATGCCCCATCGGCCTTATCAGCTACTGGGACTTCGACGACTTCTATTATGCCGAACATTTCGCCATAGATCCGGCCCAAAGAAACGGTGGATACGGAAAGGCAGTGCTACAGCACTTGTGTACGATTCTGGGCAAACCGATCGTACTGGAAGTGGAGATGCCCCAAGAGGAAATGGCACAACGACGAATAGGATTCTACCAACGGAACGGCTTCACGCTGTGGGAAAACGAGTACTACCAGCCTCCCTATAAAGCGGGTGACAGTTTCCTGCCCATGCGCCTGATGGTACATGGAGCACTGGACAGCCAGAAAGACTACGAGAAAGTAAAGCAAAGAATCTATCGGGACGTGTACAACGCCCACTGACACAGCGCTTCGTGAGGACTTAACACAGTACTTCATGACAGGGTAACACAGTGCTTCGTGAGCCCCTCATGAAGTGCTGAGTGAGAGCCTCATGCAGTGCTTCGTCAAAGGCACAGGTTATACATTATAAACAAGCTACACGTAACTTGCAGAACAAATATTCCAATAGTTTGGGAAACAAAAAAGGGCATATCCCCAAAAGGATATGCCCTTTTTCAATATCTATCTCAACTATTACTGACGCGGCTGCGCTGAATAGTTAATCTTCAATGCATAAGCTTGACGGAGAGCTTCCTTGATTTCAGTAACAATACCCATCTTGGTGTCTTGGTCAATCTTCAGAGAAACAGTCATGTTCGGCTGATCCTCTTCCTTCATACTGGCACGTTCACCGTTGACATAGTCATATACTTCAGAAACTTCAGCAAAGCTGTCGTTCAATTGGATACGGCTCTCATCACCCAGCTTCTTACGAAACTCGGCAGTCGGTTTACCAACATAGATAAACGTTACCAAAGATTTCTTCTCAAGCTTTTCCAACTCTGTAGCTTGCGGAACCTTAAACTCAACCTTCAATGTTACCTCACGCATTGTTGTTACAATCATAAAGAAGAACAACAAAGAGAAGATAAGGTCAGGCAGAGAAGAAGTGTTCAACGCCGGCATTCCGCGTTTACCTGTTTTACTAAATTTTCCCATTACTTCTTTTCTCCGTACTTTTTAGGTTCTGCCTCAGAGATTACCTGAGGATAAATCTGACGTATAGCCTCCTGCTGCTCTTCATTCAAGTCAGCGTAATTCTTCTGCCACTTGGACTGTGCCAGTTCATTACGCAACTCGTTATAGGCAGCTACCAGTTCATTCTGTACAGCAATATATGCTTTGTAGGACGTACCACGGTCACAACGCAAAGAGATAACGTGGAATTTTGTCACCATCTGGGTTCCAAAGAAAGGAACTTCGACAGCCACTT
The DNA here is from genome assembly GCF_900130135.1 of Bacteroides togonis. Classification (NCBI taxonomy): domain Bacteria; kingdom Pseudomonadati; phylum Bacteroidota; class Bacteroidia; order Bacteroidales; family Bacteroidaceae; genus Bacteroides; species Bacteroides togonis. Next base: position 1,742,536 of record NZ_LT670820.1, read on the forward strand.
TTTCCGGCAACTTTTCGTCGTTGTACGGATTGGCAATGAATTCCTTTGCCTTGTCGCGCAGCTGTTCTACGCTGACATAGTCGCTTCCACACATCAACTGGTCGTTAAAGTTCACGAAGACCTGCAAAATGTTGCGCTCCTTAATATCCTTATCTTCCTTCTTCTGGTTTTCCTGCGGAGGTTCGGGCAAACGTCTTGCCAAACCACGGTCGGTATCCATAGAAGTGGTAATCAAGAAGAAAATCAGCAACAAGAAAGCCATGTCCGCCGTTGAACTGGAGTTGATTTCCGGGCAGCCTCTTTTCTTTCTAGCCATGTGTTACTAATTTATTTAAATTTCTTTGTAATTCCAAATCCGAGGATCAACAATACTGTTATACCCATCAGAATATAGATCGTATACAAGAACATATCGCTCAGTTTCAGCCAGAAAGGAACATTTTCAGTTCCATCATAACCCGGCATTACCAAAGCCTGATCGCTACCGATTGCCCATGAGAAAATCATAACAACAATCAGGAATACTACTCCAAGAAGAGACTTGATTGTAGCCTTCGGAGAGTCGATAAAATTGGTAATCAACTGATAGATTGCAGCAACCAAAGTAACTGCTACAGTGATACCGAACAATATGTACATCCAATAGATAAGGAGATCTGTTTGCGCAGGCTCAGACAAAGAGGTATCTGCGACCAAACGTTGCTCCACCGGAGTCTCACCACCCAAGAAGAACATGGCTACCACAACAACTGTGAGGAGCAGCATGATCAACAAGGCAGAGCCCGAAACGTTTTGAATTCTAAATTTCTTCATAATATCGCAGACAGTAGATTATTTCTTATATTTCAAGTCGTATTTGATGATCATATCCAACAGCGTGATAGAAGAATCTTCCATTTCGCTAGTCAGAGCTTCAATCTTAGACAGAATGTAGTTGTAGAATACCTGAAGGATCAAGGCTACGATCAAACCAAAGATAGTAGTAATCAAGGCCACCTTCATACCACCTGCAACGACCGTCGGAGAGATATCACCTACCTGCTGGATCTTATCGAATGCCTGCACCATACCGATTACAGTACCCAAGAATCCCAGAGACGGAGCCATCGCGATGAACAGCGTGATCCAAGAGCAACCTTTTTCCATGTAACCAGCTTGAACGCCACCGTAAGAAACTACAGACTTTTCAACTACATCTACACCCTGATCAAGTCTCATCAGACCCTGATAGTAGATAGAAGCGATAGGACCTCTTGTGTTACGGGCAATGTCTTTGGCACCTTCTACGTCGCCTTTTTCCAAAGCAGCTTCAACAGCACCAACGAACTTCTTTGTGTTAATCTCAGCCAAGCTCAAGTAAATGATACGCTCGATGCAGAATGCAAGACCGATAACCAATGCAATAGCAGGGAAACTCATGAAGAATGCAGAACCTTCGATAAATTTGGTCTTCAATTCTTTGTGAATACCACCTTCTTCTGCTACTACAGGAGCAGCAGCCTCGTCAGCAGCAGCTTCTACGGCAGGAGCAGCCTGTTCTGTTTGTTCCGCTGCAGGAGCATCCTGAGCTTTAGCAAGTTGAGTTGAGCCAAATGTTAAGACTCCCATCACAGCAACAATTGCAAATAACTTTTTCATTGTGTGTCTAATTTTTAAGATTAATTAATTAAATTACTTGTTATTATGTTTATTTATTATTCGCTTTTTATCGTCTGTTGCGGAGAGAGGGGGATTCGAACCCCCGATACCCTTTAGGGGTATACACGCTTTCCAGGCGTGCCTCTTCAACCACTCGAGCATCTCTCCTTATCTATAATTTCCTCAAATCGGCTGCAAATTACAAAAAATTTGCGAACCACCAGCATTTTCAGCTACAAATGTATTCTTTTTTTTGTTCTCGCATCGCATTCTCCGCCTATAATCTTTAATAAAATCCCAAAATTAATAAACTTTAAAATCTTTGCGTCCTTATTTGAGCATTCCAAACACTTTTAACGCGCTTTCAGATGTCTGCTTCGCTACCTCGTCAGGCGTACATCGGCAAGCCTCGGCGACCTTCAGCAAAACGTACTGTACATAGGCACTTTCATTTCGGCGTCCCCGATAGGGAACTGGAGTCAAATAAGGAGAGTCTGTCTCCAACAAAATACGATCCAAAGGAACGGACGACAACAACTCGGGCAGATGGGACTTCTTAAAAGTCACCACGCCATTCACACCTAAATAGAAGCCAGGAAACTCCAAGATACGCTGTGCTTCGTCAGCTGTACCCGTAAAGCTATGAAAGACTCCACGGAAATGGGTAGAGCGGTAATCTTCCATTATCTTATATATAGGCGCAAACGCTTCGCGGCAATGGATCACAACTGGCAAATCATAATCCAAAGCCCAATCCAACTGACGGCGAAGCGCGTCCTCCTGCTCTTTCTGAAAAGTCTGATCCCAATATAAATCCATACCGATCTCGCCAATGGCTACATACTTCCGGCCGGAAGCCAATTCACGAGCAACTACAGCCAGTTCATCTTCATAATCTTCGGCACGGACAGACGTCGGGTGAAGCCCAATCATCGGAAAGCAATACCCTTCATAGCGACGACACACATCCAACATAGGCTGGAGAGTCGTACTGTCAATATTAGGCATAAAAATATGACTGACACCAGCCTGGCGTGCCCGTTCCATCACTTCAGGCAAGTCGTCAGCAAATTCTTCCAAAAAAAGATGGGAATGTGTATCAATCATTGTCATCAGCATCCTCCTTCTATTTTCATTTTCTCACTGGTTCGATAATAATAAATCAATCCATACGAACGGCAGAGTTCGAGACGTTTTTCATTGGGAAGTATCTGTTCAAACTTCGCTTCCACCTGATTCCAGATATCCAAGATCAGTGCATCGGCTTCCTGACGCATGGCCGCCAATGCTTCCAAGGCACGAGCTGTAGCCAACTGGAAGCTTTTCTGCCTTTCGTAGCCCTCCAGAAAGATATCATAATGGACTTTCACCTTGGCAATGGTAGGGTTATAAATAGGAATGCCTCCTTGGGAAATACGACGGTTCTCTCCTTCGATAACCTTGCGTCCCCACTCCACCAAAGCCTGTTCGCTGGACAAATCGGGAAGGGAGTTTTGGGCATCCAAGCCATAATATTCCTTATGGGAGAGACGTATCTCCGAGCGTATCACAGCTAAATTAAGCACCTGTATGAAATGAGAAAGATACAGGCGGGCCATTTTCACATGCGCCTGATGCTTTCTTCCGGCAGCGGCCTGCCTTTCAAAGCATTCCATATAGAAGATGTGAGCCGCCTCAAAGCGAGGCAGAAAATTTCTTGCAGCTCCAAGCACCTTGAAACTGAAAGGAATTCCGTACGGATTGTCATAGGCATCGGCTTTTTCGATCGCAGCTTTCAAAGCTCGAATACGTGCCTGATCCGTATTGGGTAATCTTCTATAGGGCATTCTGTCTTATCAATTTAGACGATTAAATTGCACCAAACTCACGACTCACGATGCGCCAGGCCTTCCAGCAACGCCTGCAACTCATGCTTGCGTTCTTCTGCCACTCCTACCTGCAAAAGGCTTTCTTCTGCCAGGCGGGTGTATTCGCGGATTTTCTGTTCGCACAAATCCTTGATACCAATCTCGTCATAAAGGCGCGTCACAGCTGCTATTTTCTCAGCCGATACAAAATCATCGGCAGCCAACCACCGCTCCAACTCTTTCCGCTGATCGTCAGATGCACGCTCGAGAGCTTGTATCAACATATAGGTTTTCTTATTGCACAAGATGTCGCCACCGATATTTTTGCCAAAGACTTTCGGATCACCATAGACATCCAGCAAATCGTCCTTCAACTGAAAAGCCAAGCCCATATTGACGCCATAGTCATACAGACGGTCAGCATCCTCCTGCAAAGCGCCACCCAACAGGGCACCCAGCTTCAAACTGGCCGCAAGCAGAACAGAAGTCTTGAGCCGGATCATCTCCAAATACTCTACTTCCGACACATCGTTGCGACTCTCAAATTCCATGTCGAACTGCTGTCCTTCACAGATCTCGAGCGCCGTCTGTCCGAACAAATCCATGACCGGTTTCAAGAGGTCGGCAGGACATCCTTCGGCCATATACCGATAAGCCAACACCAACATGGCATCACCCGAAAGAATGGCCGTATTTTCATTCCAAACCTTATGCACCGTCGGCTTGCCACGACGACGGTCCGCCTTGTCCATCAGGTCGTCGTGCAACAAGGTGTAATTGTGATACACCTCGATTCCCGTTGCCTGATTGAAGATTGTTTCTACATCTTCTTTATACAAATTGTAAGCCAACAGCATCAGCACGGGGCGTATGCGTTTTCCACCCAATGAAAGGACATAAGTCACTGGTTCATAAAGTCCTTCAGGACGACGAGTAAACTGAAGGCCGGCAATATGAGCATTGATTTTCTCAAGTAGTTCGGATGATTTAAACATAGCTAATCTCGGAAAGAAAAGAAATGGACAGGAACGAAAAGAGGCTGCACATACGGCAACCTCTTTCCTTATTATCAAACTATAAAATTACTGCAATCTGAACATTACAGGCACTGTGTATTTCACACGTACAGCCTTACCACGCTGCATACCAGGTTTCCACTTCGGCATGGAGTTGATCACGCGGAGAGCTTCCTTATCCAAGTAAGGGTCAACACCACGGATTACCTTGGCATCCACGATACTACCGTCGGCATTTACCACGAACTGCACTGTCACACGACCCTGCGTACCGTTTTCCTGTGCGATAGTCGGATACTTGATGTTCTTGCTCAGGAACTGCATCAAACCAGCCATACCACCATTGGGGAATTCAGGCATTTGTTCAACGGCTTCGAAGATTTCCTGTTCCTCAACCTCTTCTTCTTCTACCGTAGGAGGCACGTAAGCGATTTCTACAGCCTGACCGGTTTCCTCAGAAGAAGCGATCTCAGTCGACTCGATATCCATATCGTCATCCACAATTGTCAAAGTCTCAACAATGGCGGGTGCTTCAGGAGGAGGCGGAGGAGTAGCCATTTCCGGTTGTTCCGTAATAGGAATTTCAATTTCCTCTTCAAACACAAGGTCGGCTACAACCTGGCTCATGTCAATCTTCACATCACGTTTCGTCCATTCGAAAGAAACGAACATGAAAGCGAGCACAATCACATAGCCGATGAGCAGCCAAGTCGATTTCTTGTTCTCCAAGTCTGCTTTAGGCGATTTTTTAACTTCCATAATTTATTATTAATTTTAGTGTTTCTCATTTTGGGCAAATATAGCACTTTTCCCCCGAAACGTCACACACGGATGCCTTTTTTTACACATTCCATGCTGCATTTTCGTTTTTTTAATTGTTCAAAACGCTACTTTCGCTTTTATGCCACAAATGTAACGAGATATTTTAAAAATACCCTTATCTTTGGCATGTTTTTTTGAACAAAAAATGAAATGTTTTCGTTTTATGACGAAGGCCATTCCATTTGAACAGACAACCACCTTATTATATATAGGAAAAATGAGAAAGATAACTATCGCCATTGACGGATTTTCCTCCTGTGGCAAAAGTACCATGGCCAAAGATCTGGCCCGCGAGATCGGCTATATCTACATCGACAGCGGAGCCATGTATCGTGCCGTCACCCTGTACTGCATCGAAAACGGACTCCTGCACGACGGACAGATCGACGTAGAAAAACTTCGGAACGAAATAGACAACCTCCACATCACTTTCCGCCCCAATACGGAAACCAACCGTCCTGACACTTACCTGAACGGCATGAACGTAGAAAGCAAGATACGCACCATGGAAGTATCCTCCCATGTCAGTCCTGTGGCTGCCCTCGATTTCGTACGAGAAGCCATGGTCAAGCAACAGCAGAAAAGGGGACGGCAAAAAGGCATCGTGATGGAGGGCCGCGACATAGGTACTCCCGTCTCCCCCGACGCCGAGCTGAAGATATCCGCCCCCGCCTCGCCCGAGATACGCGCCCAGCGCCGCTACGACGAGCTGAAGGCCAAAGGACAAGCCGTAAACTTCGACGAGATACTGGAGAACGTGAAGCAGCGCGACTACATCGACCAGCATCGCGAAGTGAGTCCCCTGCGCAAGGCCGACGACGCCCTGCTGCTGGACAACAGCCATCTGACCATCGAACAGCAAAAGGAATGGCTGGCCGAACAATTCGCACGCGTGGCCGGCAACTGACCACGCATTTTCCTCTAATCAGGAAAACACCGTTTTCCGAATAGGAAAGCAATGTTTTCCAACTCGTAAAACACCGTTTTATCGTATGGCAAAAGTAGAAATAGACGAAGGATCGGGCTTCTGCTTCGGAGTGGTCAACGCCATCAGCAAAGCCGAAGAAGAGCTGGCCAAAGGCGGCACGCTGTACTGCCTGGGCGACATTGTGCACAACAGCCGTGAAGTGGAGCGTCTGAAGGAAATGGGACTCGTCACGATCAACCACGACGAATTCAACCGCCTGCACGACGCCAAGGTACTGCTTCGTGCCCATGGCGAACCACCCGAGACCTACGAGACGGCCCGCCGAAACCACATCGAAATCATCGACGCCACCTGCCCCGTTGTCCTCCGCCTGCAGAAACGCATCAAGCAGGAATATACCCAAAACACGGAAGAAGACAAGCAAATAGTGATCTATGGCAAGAACGGTCATGCCGAGGTACTGGGGCTCGTCGGGCAGACGGAAGGGAAGGCCATCGTCATCGAAAAACTGGAAGAAGCCAAGTCGCTCGACCTGAGCCGCAGCATTCGCCTCTACTCGCAGACAACCAAGTCGCTCGACGAATTCCAACGCATCGTAGAGTATATCAAAGAGCACATCTCGCCCGACGCAACCTTCGAATACTACGACACCATCTGCCGTCAGGTAGCCAACCGCATTCCTAACATCCGCAAGTTTGCCGCCTCGCACGACCTGATATTCTTCGTCAGCGGCAAGAAGAGCTCCAACGGCAAGATGCTGTTCAGCGAATGCCAGAAGGTGAACTCCAACTCTCACCTGATAGACAGCCCTGAAGAAATAGACACTTCCCTGCTGGCAAAAGCCTCCTCTATCGGCATTTGTGGAGCTACCTCCACCCCTAAATGGCTGATGGAAAAAATCTCTGCAACGATTGAAGAGAAACTTCAAACTTCGGCAAATTAACGAAAATTATTACAGCTACCCTAAGCTTTTTCGTATCTTTGCAACGTCATTTATTAACTAAAAAAGATTGTTATGGGAATAGTTAAGTGCATCGGCATCCTGACCTCCGGAGGAGACGCTCCGGGTATGAACGCTGCCATCCGTGCGGTGACACGCGCAGCCATCTACAACGGACTTCAAGTGAAAGGTATATATAGAGGATACAAAGGTCTGGTGACCGGCGAAATTAAAGAATTCAAGAGCCAGAATGTAAGCAACATCATCCAGCTGGGAGGAACCATCCTGAAAACAGCACGTTGCAAGGAATTCACCACTCCTGAAGGCCGTCAGCAAGCCTACGACAACATGAAAAAGGAAGGCATCGACGCCCTCGTAGTCATCGGCGGTGACGGCTCGCTGACAGGCGCCCGCATCTTCGCACAAGAGTTCGACGTACCCTGCATCGGCCTGCCTGGCACCATTGACAACGACCTCTATGGTACGGATACCACCATCGGATACGATACGGCTCTGAACACCATCCTTGACGCCGTCGACAAGATCCGCGACACGGCCACATCACACGAGCGCCTGTTCTTCGTCGAAGTTATGGGACGCGACGCAGGTTTCCTGGCCTTGAACGGTGCCATTGCATCGGGTGCCGAAGCAGCCATCATCCCCGAATTCAGTACGGAAGTCGACCAGTTGGAAGAGTTCATCAAGAACGGTTTCCGCAAGTCAAAGAACAGCAGTATCGTCCTCGTTGCCGAAAGCGAACTGACGGGAGGTGCCATGCACTATGCTGAACGTGTAAAGAATGAATATCCACAATACGATGTACGCGTTACCATCCTCGGCCACCTGCAACGTGGCGGAAGCCCCACGGCTCACGACCGTATCCTGGCCAGCCGACTGGGTGCCGCTGCTATTGACGCCATTATGGAAGGACAACGCAATGTAATGATCGGTATCGAACATGACGAAGTCGTTTATGTTCCCTTCACCAAGGCTATCAAAAATGACAAGCCCATCAAGAAAGAGCTTGTCAATGTATTGCGGGCACTGTCTATCTAAGAAAAAACAATAGAAAATTTTAAGTGTTTCCAACTAAAAAGCCAGACATTTCAATATGAAATGTCTGGCTTTTTAGTTGATGCGATCTGCATTCTTTTTCCAAAACTAAAGCCATTTCTTTACAAGCAGTTCCGTCCGTTCCCACAACTCTTTAGCCTGCTTGTGATGAGTGAATCGTTCTGAAAGTTGTTTAGGATGACAGCTGACATTCAATGTTCCTGTACGTTCCCCAGCATCCTTATCCAACAAAAGACTGACCGCCGTAGCTGCTCCTTTGCGTGGCGTACGAATAAAAGGACGGAAAAGAATATCCGTCAACGGATCGAACCACATATGCATAGTAATGATATCCGTTGAAACAATACCTGGATCAGCCGCATTAACCACAATCCCCTTGTCCTTCACACGTTCAGCAAGCTCAAGTGTAAACAAGGTCAACGCCAGTTTAGTATTACTATAAATAGGAATACGCCAAAAACTGCCTTTCTTGCCTTTCAAGAAAAATTCTGGAAAATCCAGCCGTCCAATGGCATAAGTACATGAAACCATATTGACCACGCGGGTTCCCTCTCCCATCAGCGGAAGTAATTTCCGCGTCAACAAATAAGGTCCGACATAATTGACACTGACCGTACGCTCCAATCCGTCTACCGTTATGCGGCGTTCCGTTTCCATTGTGCCGGCATTGTTCATCAACAGCGATACACGTTCGCCACGTCCCAACAGATAATCGGCAAAAGCAGCTACCGTGTCCAACGAAGCAAGATCAATTCTTCGCACCTCAATGTCTGTATTACCTGTTTCTTTAATCAGCTTTTGTCTTTTCTCTTCTGCCTTCTGCGGATCGTAGCATGCCATCAGTATACGATAGCCAGCCAAGGCGACAGCACGGGTTATTTCCGTTCCCATACCGCCATCGGCACCTGTTATTATAGCCAATTTCTTTTCCATCGCTATCCTCGACTTTCTATTCGTTCGATTTCTTTTTTCAAACAAAGTGGAAGCTCTTCCTTCAGACGCTGATGACAAGCCATATCGATAGAATACATACGAGCAATGCAATAATTACTATGTTTACAAGAACAGCGTGCATGCTCTTCCTCACGCATGCGATTGACAAAGCCAGGTTCATTGAGCAGAGCGCGTCCCATCTGTACAGCCTCGAAACCATGATCCAACACTTCGTCAATCTTTTGTCGGGCCACCAATCCGCCGACATAGACCAAAGGCATATCGAGCGCAGCCCTGAATTTCAAAGCATCTTCCAGAAAATAAGCTTCTTTGAAAGGAACAGTAGGTATCATCCACTTACCCACCATGCGTACTCCGTACTTCAACCACCAGCAGGTCATGTAGTGAGTCATGGTACGGATAGGCATCTCGCCGCGCATCACATACATCGGTGCCTTGCTGACAAATCCTCCACTCAGCACCAAGGCATGTGCTCCCGATTGTTGTAACCTGTGAGCCACCTGCAAAGATTCATCAATCTCCATTCCTCCACGAAAGCCGTCGCGCATGTTCATCTTCACCAATACAGCCATGTCGTTGCCAGCCGCCTTCATCACTTCGTCCATCACCATATCCATAAAGCGCATACGATTTTCCAACGAACCTCCGAACTCGTCCTTTCGATGATTGGTAGAAGGAGAAAGGAACTGACTGATAAGATAGCCATGCCCCGCATGAATTTCTACCGCATCAAATCCTGCTTCACGAGCCAGATTAACCGAACGACCATAGGCACGCGCCATCTCGGGTAATTCATCTGCCCGAAGACCGCGAACAAATGTAGGAGAATACAAATTGAATCCTGTACTGGCCCCCACGGGCAAGCAACCGCAGATACTCTTATGGGACATGTTGCCACAGTGACCCAACTGGATACTGGCGGCAGCTCCCTCAGCATGGATAGCATCTGTCAAGCGACGAAGTCCAGGGATAATCTCCGGCCGCATCCACAACTGGCGATCGAATGAAAGGCCGCTACGAGTCACAGCCGCATAGGCAACGGTCGTCATGCCTACCCCGCCGGCTGCAACTGAACGATGATAATCGAGCAACTGCTCTGAAGGTTTATTGCCAGGGCACATGCTCTCAAAGGCCGCTGAACGGATCGTACGATTACGTAGCGTCAGCGGTCCCAAGGTTACTGGAGTAAATAATTTCGAACTCATAATCTATCTAATTTTAGAAAAGGATGTTTTAAGAAGACGATCACAGCCTTTTAAGATCAAGAAAAGCATCCTTTTTCTTTTTTTCTAGCCATCAATATATATAAGGTATAATCCGTTTTCTACGCCCCACGGCTTCGTTGCCAAACTCTTCGCGATAATGCTTGTGTATGGCGTCAGCTCGAGGCACTAGATTGGCCGCTGTCCACCAAACAAATACCCACGCTGCAGGTGAAGCGGTCAACAAGGCGAACCCCGTCCACTCTACTAGCTCTCCAAAGTAATTGGCAGACGTGACATAACGGTACATTCCCTTGCCTGGCAGGTAATGCCGATTGTCACCCGGCTTGCGCAGATGACGAATGACATGATCGGAATGCAGATTGATACCCATACCAACGAAGAACAGCACCAAACCTATAATAGAAAGCGGACGCATCAACCAAGTCCATCCTTCGGCATATCCTTCGGGCGCATACCAAAATATTCCACCAGCCTGCATCAATCCGTTCAACACATTGAATACAATGCCCATTGCCATGATAGCTACCGGCATACGGCTACGCCCCTTCATCAAGAGTGGAAAGACAAACGAACGTTGCAAATAATGCAATTCAAACAGAAGCAAAAACAAAAATTGTGGCGCAGAGAATCCAACCCCACTTATCATCCACAATCCCAACATCACGAAAAAGACAGGTGCCTCCATCAGCACCCAAGCCACTTTGTTGGATATAGACCATCCCCACGAAGCGGTACGAAACATGCCGTAACCAGCTTTTACAAAATAGAGGGCTATGAAAACGAGCAAAGCCACACTGCTCATCACCCATAAGAAGAGATGAAATTGATGCAAAGACATAAGTATTCTATATTTAAGACGCACAAATATAGCGAAAAAAATATTGTGACGCCCTCCTTTTATTTTATCTTTGCACTATTAAAACAGCAACTGTTCAATAAACAATTTTATTGATAAAAAACTGTTCCATTTTTAATATTTTCTTATTGAAACAGGCAGACATGACAAGTTATATCCTTCTCGAAAACATCCGCTTTTTTGCTTACCATGGCGTAGCTCCCCAAGAAACGACTGTAGGCAATGAGTTCGTCGTATCGCTACGACTGAAAACAGACATTGCACGTGCAATGGAAAGTGACGACGTGGCCGATACCGTCAACTATGCTGAAATCCACCAAGCCGTAAAAGAAGAAATGGATATTCCTTCCAAACTACTTGAACATGTCGCAGGACGCATTGTCCGCCGTCTGTTCAACGATTTTCCAACGATCGAACGCATTGACCTGAAACTATCCAAACGCAATCCACCCATGGGAGCCGATATTGAAACAGCAGGAGTGGAGGTACATATAGAAAGACAGACTTTACAGGCCTGAAAAACGTTTTTTCCCCTTCAGATAATAACGTATCAGAATACTGTAACGTGTACGCTCGGGTATCACCGATGTGCAGGCCTTCTTTTCGTTCTCCTCGCGCGACAGACGGAACGAGGGACGAAGCCGACAATACTCCCGACGAGCCCGCCAAACGGCACAAGCATTGTCCCACTGACCTTTCAGCAGGAATACAAAAGCTGCCACCTGGTCGAGCAACCAACGAACACGCATCACTTTGCCTAATTCTTCGGCAGGCAGGTTCTTGTAAAGCATCAACAAATTGTTACGGAAATTCAGAAATGTCTTGCGGGGATTTTCTTTCTTCAACGTAGCACCACCCACGTGATAAACCACACTTTGGGGGATACATACCAACTGCCGACCGCGGGCACGAAGACGCCAACATAAATCAATCTCCTCCATGTGAGCGAAGAAGCGACCATCCAATCCACCCGCTTCCCAATAATCCTTCCGACGAATGAACAAAGCAGCCCCTGTAGCCCAAAAGACAGGAACAACCGTATCATATTGTCCCTCGTCCTTTTCAACAACACCCATAATGCGTCCACGACAGAAAGGATAACCATAGCAATCGATGAAACCGCCGGCAGCACCTGCATACTCGAAAGCGCTCTTGTCGTGCCAGCTCAGCAATTTGGGTTGGCAAGCGGCTACTTCCGAGTGAGTATCCATATAGGCCAAAAGCGGCTGCAACCAATGAGCTGTCACCTCCACATCCGAATTGAGCAGCACTACATATTCCGCCGCTACCTGCTTCAAGGCTTCATTATAGCCGTCGGCAAATCCCCAGTTCTTTTCCAGCTGAATAAGACGCACTGAAGGAAATTCTTTCCGAACAAGCTGAACCGAAGCATCTGTAGAACCATTGTCTGCGACATATACGACGGCCCCATCCGCTTCGGAATGGGCCACGACCGAAGGCAAGAAAGAACGAAGCATCTCGCATCCGTTCCAGTTTAATATGACGACTGCTACCTTTTCCATATCTTCTACCGTTCTCTTCTATAGCTTATTCCAAGGGCAAGCCCTTCAAAGCGGTCCCTTCCTCGTTCCATTCGTCCAATCGAAGAGTCACCACACAATTGTCGAGTGCATCGTCATGGGGCACTTCCACCCGTATATAGTTAGGCGTAAAGCCATGCATAGGTGTACCAGGCTTGGATTTTTCCAACAACACAGGCAAAGTCTGTCCGATATGTTTCTCGTAGAAAGCCTTGGTTTTCAGATCAGACAGTTCCAGCAATCGCTGACTGCGACGATGCTTTTCTTCTGGCGACACTACGTGATCTATCTTCAACGCCTGCGTACCCGGCCGTTCGGAATAGCTGAACACATGCAACTGTGTGACATCCAATCCTTCTATAAAGCGATATGCCTCCTCGAAATATTCTTCCGTTTCGCCACGCGTTCCCACAATGACGTCCACACCGATAAAGGCATCGGGCATTACCTCCTTGATTTTATGCACTTTGGAAGCAAACAGAGCTGTATCATACCGACGACGCATCAGCTTCAACACCTCATCCGAACCCGATTGCAACGGGATATGGAAATGAGGCATAAACCGCTTGGAATGTGATACGAAGTCGATAATATCATCGGTCAGCAGATTGGGCTCGATAGACGAAATGCGGTAACGTTCAATACCTTCTACCTCGTCCAGCGCCTTCACCAGGTCGAAGAAAGTTTCACCTGTCGATTTGCCGAAGTCGCCTATATTAACTCCCGTCAATACGATTTCTTTTCCACCTTCGACCGCTGCCTGCCGGGCCTGTTCAACCAACGAAGCAATACTACCGTTACGACTACGACCACGAGCGAAGGGAATGGTACAATAGGAACAGTAGTAATCGCAACCGTCCTGCACTTTCAGGAAGAAGCGCGTGCGGTCGCCACGCGAACACGACGGGGCAAACGAACGGATGTCTTTCAAAGCCGACGTGAAAGCTTCACCTGTTTCATGCTTCTGAAGGTAGCCCAAGTATTGCAGCAAATCTTTTTTCTGCTCAGCACCCAAAACCACATCTACGCCTTCGATATGGGCCACAGTATCCGGCTTCAGCTGTGCATAACATCCCGTCACTACCACAAAGGCACCCGGATGTTGCTTCACCAGCCGATGAATGGCCTGACGGCACTTTTTGTCAGCCACTTCGGTCACCGAACAGGTATTTACCACGCAAATATCAGCCTTTTCTCCCCGTCTGGCCGTACGTACTCCGGCTTCCTTCAACATCTTGCCGATAGTGGACGTTTCCGAAAAGTTCAGCTTGCAGCCCAACGTATAATAGACAGCTGTCTTATTCTGAAATATATTGGTATCAATCATAATTTGCTTACATAACTTTTAATGCGGATGCAAAGTTACACATTATTATTCTATATTCCATTATTTCCTCACAGACATAGGGCATTCAGAGACAGGCTTCGAAAAAAAATATAAAAAAAGTTGGGGTTTCGAGAACAACATATCCAAAAAGTCCCTACCTTTGCGGCGTTTTAATAAAGCAATTGATTGTATTACGTTTTTTAAAGTAAAAAGAAAATGAAAAAATTAGTTTTGATGGCAGCAGCTATCGTAGCAGTATCTTTCGCATCTTGTGGTAACAAAGCAGCTAACGCTGAACAAGCAGCAGCTGATTCTATCCGTATCGCTGACTCTATCGCAGCTGTTGAAGCAGCCGCAGCTGAGGCAGCAGCTCAGGCAGCTGATACTGTAGTAGCTGACAGCGCTGTTGTAGCTGAATAATTTCAGTACAACACACAGAGAGAATTGAAAGTCTGACGTGCGAAAGCACACCAGACTTTTTTTATGCCTTTACAGTTCGTATCCTCCTCTTTATATCAACGCAGATTTCCACACCATACGACATGGGGCCTCCATGAAGTGCAGGATGAGGGTCTAACGAAGTGCTTCCTCATCCTCTCACGAAGCACTGCATGAGAAGGTGAGGAAGCACTGTGTCAGAACCCAACGAAGCACTGTGTCAGGAAGAGCGTTTACAGGCCCTTCACTGTCTGCATCAGCTGTTCGCCCAAGCCGATGGTATAGCCTTGCGAAACGAACACCACGCGGTTGAATGTGTCGGCTATCACAAATACCGGCAGCGTGTCTTTATGCTTTAGCTTCATATTCTCTATAATCTGGGCAGCAATGCCGTGGCTGTCGATACCGTAGACAATGGTAGACGGCAGACCCGGGAAATCTTGCGGACGGAACTTGCCATACTTCTCGGTATCGGGGAAGAGCAGCACCATCTTGCGCCCCCACTTCTCCAATTCTTTGTTCAGTTTGGCAATGTCCTTCAGAGCATGATTGGTAGGCTCCTGCCCTACACCCAAGACGCCAACCACGAAATAACCGCGACCACATGCCGTCAATACGCTAATGGGATCATCGGCCACGACACCGTCAGCGATAGGCGTAAAGAGCGATTCGGAATTGAAGTTACCTATCACCTGTATCTGGTCCTTACTTTCACGCATTGTCAAGGCTGTATTCACCGTTTTGTCCGCCTCTACATTCAAGCCGCTCATGTGCACCAGCACGCCACCGCTGGCCAGACGCGTACCGCTCACCATCACATAGTAGCCGGCCGGCATCTGCAAGGGGGTACGCAGCAAGGTGTTCCATGAAGCACCGCTTTCATCATAGCTTTGCAGGCGAAGTACACCGTTCTCGCAACGTGACAGGGTGAAATGGCTGTAGTATTTAGGATCGTTAATGAACTTAGTGGGTTGGAACGTTGCCACCAGGCTACCCGAAGGCGATACCGTCTGTGTGCCGCCCATATTGAAGTCCACATGATAAAGTTTTCCGTTCTTCAGATTCGGATGATTGGCCAAGTCCAAATAACATACAGCTCCGGTCACTTCGTCAATCCAAGCAGGAATGCCCAAGCTGCGGGCCACGGCCACAAAGAAGATGTCGCGCGAATAGGTGTCGGCCATGCGGGCGTTCCATACGCCTTCGGGCGACATGGGAATACGTTGTGAATTCAAGGTATCGTTCAGAGCGATATTCTCGCGGCACCAGTCCACCAGCTTCTGCGGATGATACAGATAGTCTTCGGCTGTCTGCTCGTCAATGACTTGCTGGAAGAAAGACTTATAGGCTGTCAGTTCTTCTGTCGCAATGCGCGGGTTCAGCAACGCCGACACGCTCTGCTCGCAAGGCACAACCGCCGTATGCAGCAAATGGTCTTTCAGAATGGGTAAACGGGCATCACGCAAGTCTTTGGCAGACACAGCGCCCAGCAGCTCGACAGCCCGGCCGCCCTGTCCCTGCTCCAAAGCAAAGGCAACAAAGGCCTTGATGACAGCATGATTACCACGCGAAGCCACCAGAAAATCGGCCACACGCTGCTGCTCTGCTTCGTTCAGTCCCTTCTGGGAAGAAGCCCAGGCATGCGCTGCCTCGGGCGTCATCATTGTAGCCACATAGGCGTTGCGGATGGAGTCTTCTGCGGCCATGCGACGGTCGTTCTCTGCTCGCTGTTCAGGCGTAACGGCGGGCAGATTGGCCGACTCAACGGGCGGAACGATGTCCAAATCCAATTCGAACGGGTCACCATCGCGACGGTCGAGTTTCACGGTCAGGGCGTCCTGCTTACCAAACGAAAGCTTCTGGAAACCGAAGCGTCCGTTTTTCGACGCCCACACCAGCATGTCGCCCTTGCCGGCCGTGAGCGAGGCCTGCCCCGATACATCGGTCTGCTTGCGAGCCACGGTATAGAACTCGGCGTAGTTATAGAGCTTGAACTCCACCAACGCTCCGCTGACGGGCTGTCCGGCCTCGTCGGTCACGGTCACCGTGGCCTGGGCGGTGGGAGCATAGTTGTCGATAACGTTGATTTCGGTATAGTTGGGTGTGACGGACATCACTTCTTCCGGTCCTTCGTAACGGCCGAAGACCTTGGTGTGCATCAGCATGCCGCGGCTGGCAGGCGCGTTGAACCAGCCCAAGTTAAGCACCGGCTCAGGCTCACAGGCACCGAGGAAGTACCATTTGCCGTCAGCCCAGGCTTCCACCCAGGCATGATTGTCGTCGGTATGTGCCCAACGGGGAGTATAGACCTGGCGCGCGGGAATGCCCACTGAGCGCAGGGCAGCCACCAGGAAGGTAGACTCCTCGCCGCAGCGTCCGTAAGCGGTACGAACTGTGGCCAGCGGCGAACTGGTGCGTGCGTCGCTGGGCTGGTAGACGGCCTTCTCGTGGCACCAATGGTTCACCTCCAGAATGGCATTACGCATGGAGAGGTGTTGCACGCGCGGCTTCAGTTCTTCGTAGAACACCACGCGGGCACTGTCCAGAGGCTCGTTGTTCACCCGCACAGGGAGAACAAAGTGGCGGAACAGTTCTTCGGAAACCATCCGCCCCCAAGGCATCTCTTCGGAAGCACGGTGAGCCGCCTGTACATTCATCAGGTGGAAACCGCCGGAGTAGTCCGTGATGTCGGCTAGCGGCATGTAGGCGTAGAGAAACTCCAGCGCCTCGCGCTCGTAGAGCGTCAGGTCAGTATCGAAGATGGCGAACAGGTTGCCCTTGGACATGACGACCTGCTTCTGCTGGAAGTCCTGCTCCACACGGGCACGATAGGTTGAATCACTGATAAAATGGGCATGTTTGCTACTGCACGAGGCAAACAAGCATGTCAGCCAGACCAGGCTGAAGATGTAGACGATATATTTCATAAATGAGAGGTTGTTATGCTGACAAATGTACAATAAGTTTTCCATTCTACCAACTCGCAATTCCCGAATGTACTGACAAAACGAATCAAAAAATTGCCGATATTCATCAGCTATTTACCGTCTACTTTCACCAGCTTCTGGCGACCTTCTCCTCTCTACCCCTACCCCGTACCGCGCGGGCTTACCGCAGCCGAACAACCATAGTCGTATCATTCTGAAAGCAGAAGCGACACTTTTCGTAGGCCGGAGGACCCATCACCCCTTCGGCATCGTTGCTGAAGGCGTATTTCTCTGTCGGAATGCCGAAAGCCGCCGTATCCAGCTGTCCGTTACCATTCGTGTCCAGGAAGAGTGAAAAGGCGTACTCGCCCGCCGGAAGCCCGCGGCAAGGGATGACGAGCATGGTGTCGGTCACCGCCACGCGGAAGCCCGTCAAGGGTTTCTTCAAGAAATCGGCCTCGGAGGCATAGAAGGCGACGTAGAGTTGCCCCTCCGGCTTCGGGATATCGTTCACACGGAGGGTCAGCGTTTGCGCATGGAGCGCACTGGCAAGGCCTTGGAGGGCCAGCAATACAAGTAAAATCAAGTTTTTCATACGTTTTGTATTTTTAAATTCGTAAATAAAGACAAGTTTCGATCTCTGGCGCCACCTCCGGTAGCGAAGGTCTCGGAAAGGCTGCTGAGGTACCTCAGCGGACTAAAAGTTAGAAACGTCGTAGGCCGCATGGCGCCCCAGCGTCACGAAGACGCCGATATAGAAGAAGCGGTCGGCGGCAGCCAGCACAGGCCGCCCGTCCACGCGCCCGAACTCGTTGCGACGCCCCAGTACGTTGGTGGCCGAGGCGTGGACGATGACCTTCTTCGAGGGCAGGAAGGTCAAGCCCACGTCGAGGCTGTTGTAGGGCTTCACCTCGTCGTTCATCAGACCGGGCCGTTCGGGGTTGTGCCACGGACGCCCGCTACTGAAACGGTCAGTCAAGCTCAGGACAGTGCGCAGGCGGGGAAGCGACCACTTGACAACGACGGAGGCATTGTGGCGCGTGGCATATTTGGGGACGGTCAGCTCAGAATCGCGACCTGTCCGACGGCGAGGCAGGTTGTAGGTATAGGACAGACGGTATTCCAGATTCCTGAACGACGCGCGGTCGGACAGGAAGAAGTCGATGCCCTTGCTGTAGCCGTAGCCACCGGAAGTCAGCAACAACGGCGCCTCTCCACCGCCCGTCCACAGGGGCAGGCGACTGTATTTCTTATAATAGACCTCCACCTTGGCCAGTCGACCACCCCGACCGTACTGTGCGCCCGCGTTATACTGCCAGCATACTTCGGGCTTCAGTCCCGTCTGCTTCAGCAGCAGGCTGTCTGCCGCCGGCTGAGTGTATCGCCCTGCCACGGCTGTCAGCACGACGTCGCCCTGAAACCAGTTCAGTGCCAGTCGTGGCGACACTTCCGTCGCTCCGTTCAGCCCGTGATACTCGGCCCGCACGGAGCCCTCCACCTTAAGCCGCTCCAGCGGGAAACAGGTTGCAGACAGGAAGACAGCACCCAGCGAAGATGACACGCACCCCTCCGCCTCACCGACGGAAGCCGGAAAACGGTAGCGCATGGCATAACTGCGGACAAACGCCTCCACTCCGCCATCCAGACGGAAGAGCGGGGACAGACGCCGTCCCAACTTGGCCTTCAGATGAAGTTCTTGCTGGAGTTGCAGCCAAGCGTCACCTTCGGCGGCAGCATTGTCTACCATCTGGCGGTTGTACG
This sequence comes from Bacteroides togonis, assembly GCF_900130135.1. Lineage (NCBI taxonomy): Bacteria > Pseudomonadati > Bacteroidota > Bacteroidia > Bacteroidales > Bacteroidaceae > Bacteroides > Bacteroides togonis. The sequence goes on from NZ_LT670820.1 coordinate 1,761,831, forward strand.
ACCAGGCCGCACCCGCAAACCATTCCCAACCGGCACCGGACACGCGGCGCAGCGTGGCGTTCAGGTAGACGTTGTCCTCGCCCAAGCCGAACAGGCGGCGGTCATCACCCTCGTAGGTGGCAAAGTCCGTCCGATCGTACTGGGCATACAACTTGGCCACGGTCAATGCATCGGGTGTAAAGCGCAGCTGCGTGGCTCCCGACAGCAGCTGATAGGGACGGCCGAAGTCCTTCCGACCGGGGTAAATCCGATTGTGCAACGCCATGTTCTGATAGTTCAGATCTACGGAAGCCGATCCTTTGCCGAACGTGCGCGTTCCTCCCCCGCCCGCCCCTACAATGGAAGCATTCAGCCCAAGCTTATCCACCGTGCTATAATCCTTCGTCTCCAACGGCAGAACGGCCGAGAGTGCCCCACCATACTCCAGTGGTGCGCCGCCCGAAGCCAAGTTTACCCCGCTGAACAGGAAGGTGGAGTAACGGCTACGGGCCGAGGCACCGATGCCCACCGAAGTGTAGGGCACCAGTACGTGCATGCCGTCGATGTAGGTCTGCGTCTCTCGGTCGTCGCCTCCGCGCACCAGCAGACGGCCCGTCTCACCCTGCACCTGGGTGCCCGGCAGGGTCTGGAGTGCTCGGTAGAGGTCACCATTCGCTCCGCCTACCGTAACCAGTTCCACGGGATGCAGGTCGCTCCACCGGCTATTGGCCGCCGGCGTGCGCCGACGCTTCACCACCACTTCATCCAGCCCCACGCTGTCCGTCATCGTCACGCCGTCCAAGGTCAGGCAGATGGTGTCGGTCACGGCAATCTGCGCGTCGGCATCCGGGGCGACTGCTCCAGTCAATACCATCAGAATAAGGAATAACCGTTTCATTGTTTTGCTTTTCTTTTCGTTTAGCAAAAGCGAAATTACAAGCAAGTAGACAGACAAAAAAATATCCGGGACAGATAACCCGGATATGTGACCAACTGCATCCACAAGGGATGAATAACAAAGGTCTGGGACAAACGGCAAGCTTACTCGCTGCCCTCCAAAGCTCTTTTTACACGGACGGCATAGCTCCGCGAAACGGGTACTTCCGTCCCACACCCCTCCAGATGGAGCCGATAGCCCTGCGCATTACCTGACACCTGCGCCACTCGATGCAGGTTAACGAGATAGGCGCGGTGACACCTTATTATATACGAGTAATCCAAAAACGCATCCTCCGCCTGCTTCAGCGTCAGGCGCAGCAGCTTCACCGCGGGCTTGCCGTTATCGGCATCCAAGTAGTGCAGCCGTACATAGTTACCTTCCGACTCCGCATAGAGCAGCCGGACGGGGTCGAGCGCCAGACTCTCTCTCGTCCCTCCTTCCAACAAGACTTCTTCACGGGCTTCCGCCGACCGAGGTTCCGATACTGCTTCCGCCTGTACCCTTTCTGCCAGACGGGCGTTCATCGCCACCGCCTCCTGCAAGTTGTGGCTCAGTTGCAGGTTACGGTTCCACATCACGAACAGCACAATGGGAAAGGGCCCGATCACCATCATCCACAACAGGCAGACGGCCAGCAGACGCAAGTTCAGCTCCAAGCCGAATACCCCTGCCGTATAGCACCAGTTGCCCAACGTAATCAGCACGCACAGCAGCAGCGTGGAAAGTATCTCCTTGCCCACCGTCCACCGTTCTTCCCGATACCACGCAGGAAACAGGGCCGGAAACACGTAAACCGCCACCGCCAGCATGGCCGACGACACTACCGCATAGCCCGCCAATACAAACAGCTTATTCCCTTCCATCCGCGAGATGCCGAAAGGCTGGAGAACATAAAGAATGAAGAACACCAGCAGCGAAGGCAACACCACCGTTTTCCAACGCGCCCTCAACTCAGGATAGGGACTGCACAGCAACACCACCAGCTTATCGAATAGAGTTTTCATATCACTTTTCAAAAGGATTTCCACGCAAAGATAGTCATATTTTTGTAATATCCAGATGGCAAAACCGGGCGTTTTGACACAAATTCAGGAAGGAACAACAAGATTTTTATGTTATAGAACATATTTTTTGTGAACAATTCGTATCTTTGCAGTGTTATTAGAAGAGAAAACAAGAAAAGATGTACAAACCGCTTTCCGAAACGCGGAAGGCACAAAACCAAGACGATTATGAAAAAAAACGTAAATGAAATCATGATGTTACAGTACCGTATCAAACGCTATCAAGCAATGGGAAACGGTGCCATGTGCCAAGCCTTGAATGGCAAACTTCAGAAACTGCTTGCACAGCAAGCTTGACTTAGTAAACAACCCTTTAAACAATATGAAAAGAAAGAGAGCGCATCCTCAGTGGATGCACTCTCTTTTGTCTTTTTAATACTTCCTATCCCTTCAAGCCTCCACAATATCTTTGCCAAAAGGCATCAACGCCACGGCTGCCAGCTTGAAGTGCTGCAGGCCGAAAGGTATACCTATAATGGTAATACAAAGGATGGCTCCGAAAATCAGATGTGAGAGGCAGATCCAGATACCGCCCAGCAAAATCCACACCACATTCATCAGTATGTACAGACAACCGTCCGAACGGCTACCACTACGCACTTCCTTGCCGAAAGGCCACAAGGCCAACGAAGCCATCTTCAGCGTCTGTATGCCGAAAGGAATACCCACAATGGTCACCATCAACAGCAGACTGGCTACCACATATTCGATTGCCGTCAGAATTCCTCCGAACAGCAACCACAAAACGTTCATCAAACAACCCATATCTTTTTATTTTTCCAATATAACAATGATCATTCTGTCTCAAACTTATCTTTCACTGCTTGCGAAACGTGACTTCTTTAACCGCCCGCAAGCGATAAGTACGTGAAGAACCAGCCTTAGAAATAGTACCATCACCCCAGACATACGTTTTCTCACCATCTTCACAAAGATAACGGACAGGTGTATCCTTTGTACCCGGTTCATAGCCTGTCTCTAAAATATCCAATCCTTTATCAGACAGCAACTTGTTAGTCTGCGACAAGTGAGTTCCACCGATGACATTTCGCATAGCCTTCGCCTCATCGGCCGTCGGAAAGCGCCATCCGCTAAGACCACCTTCCGTATAGGCGTTAACAAGGCCGGCTGCCTCGCTTGGATTTTCCGTATTCAAGGCAGAAGGAACATCCGTCCATTCTTTCGTACTCAACAAAAGCAAAGTAGCGCCGCCATTGTCGTCGGGAGTAGAAAGCGCTACCAAGTGACCTTCCCACAATGTACCGGCGGCAGGAACATCCGTCCCACTGATTTCAGTATCATCCTCACCGCCACCCTCATTACCGCCGCCTGTCGTGCTGCCGAAGTCAAAATGAATGTTACGCACATCCTTCCAATCTTCAGCCGTAATCTCGCCCGACAGATTGAAGCCTGCAGAGAAAGTCCCTTCCAGTTCATAAGGAATATTGGCAACCAGCGGTTCGGACAAGGTATAACCATAGGTAGAAACAGCCCCTTTGCTATCGGTCAAGGCAATGGAAAGCGACACCCTGGCACGATCGGCCGAAGGAAAAACATACAAGACAGGAGATGTCCACACCCCTCTACCCGCATCGCTACAAGCAGTCGTCAACGAGGTGCTCCCACCGTAAGTGCCGTCCATGGCAAGCGAAGCATACACAGGCCCGACAGTGACATGCACCGCTTTTGTATCATCGGGAATGGCATGCAGTTCGATTTCCAAACGGCTCACGGCTGCCGTCAGCGTGATGCTGGTCGAAGCATCTCCGTCTACACGTACCTTGGCCATGCCGCACATCAGGGCTTCTTCAGCCATCTGCTGACCTGAAAATGTCACAACATCCTCCATATCCGGCCGATCAGAAAACGAATAGCCATCCACGCCACACAAAGCCACTATCGTATAATTTCCCGCTGCAAGGCAAAGCTCCATCGCACTGCCCTCTTCAGAATGCATCTCTGTAGAAGCCGCATACGCACCGTCGTCCGAAAAAGCATAAATATAAACAGGATAAGTAAGAGAAGAAGTTCCTCCCGCACGTGTCTGTACCCTCAATGTAGCCTCCGAAAAGTTTTCGTTCTCCTCATCCAATTCTGCTTGAATGCTATTCTGACACGCAGCCAGCAAAGACAGGAGTGTAAGTAGCAAGAAGATAGTGTTTTTCATGGTAATTCGTTTTACAGGTTTCAATAATTGTCCATCCCTGTCGGGATTTCACCTTATGCCCACAAAAATAATACTATTTATCATATATAGCCCAACATTCATACATTTTTTCTGTCATTTGTTACAAAATCAGGCTAACGTCCTTATTCCCAGTCGCTGAACTCAAAGCTGAGCTGTTCCCACACTCCGTGACGATCGGCTTCCGCATCGCGCGGATTGGACACAGACAAGCCTATGAGCCGGATGGGATGTTCCTCATAATCCACCTCACGAAGCAACTGCTTGGCGAGAGGCAAAATGACGGACAACTCCGTCAGTTCCTTTCCCTGCGTGATGCTGCGGGTGATCTGGCGGAAGTCGTGAAACTTAATCTTCAACGTCAGCGTATTGCCACGAAAATCCTTCCGCTGGAGACGCTCCACCAGCTCTACTGCCACATGATACAGCTCGATGATGACCGACGAGGTGCGGTTGATATCCTTCTCCAGCGTATGCTCACACCCGATGGACTTACGTACACGCACCGCCTCGACAGGCCGCAAGTCGATGCCGCGTGCAAAGTCATAATACACCGCCCCTACCTTGCCAAACTCTCTAGTCAGCATCTCCAACGAACGGGCGCGCAACTGGGCACCGTTGTGTATACCCAGCAGATGCATCCGTTTGGCCGTAACAGGTCCCACCCCCCAAAAGCTCTCGATAGGCAGACAGGCAATGAAGTCGAGTGCCTGGTCGGGATGGATGGTACAAAGCCCGTCCGGCTTGCGATAATCCGAAGCAATCTTCGCCAGAAACTTGTTGTAGGACACGCCCGCCGAAGCCACGAGGTTCAGTTCGCTGCGTATCTTCCGCTTGATTTCACGGGCAATGTCCACCGCCAACGGGATGCCGGGCTTATTGTCAGTAACATCGAGAAAAGCCTCATCGAGCGAGATCGGCTCGATGACATCCGTATATTCATGGAAAATCTCATGTATCTGGCGTGACACCTCCTTGTACACCTCCATACGGCCGGGAATAAAGATAAGTGACGGACAGAGCCGTTTGGCTTTTTGCGACGACATGGCCGAACGTACTCCATAGCGACGCGCCTCATAACTGGCAGCAGCCACCACACCCCGCTCCTCGGCATGCCCCACCGCAATGGGCTTACCGCGTAGTTCAGGATGATCGCGCTGCTCCACGGATGCATAGAAAGCATCCATGTCGATATGTATGATTTTACGTTCAGTCATTGATTGCTTTCCTTCTCTATTATCAAACAGTAACAAAGATAGCGAAAGTAGAAAGTAGAAAAAACAAGCTCGCTCGATTTTTTCACAAAGTCACACCTTGTTTTATAAATAGAATAGTCATCTCCATTCATCCCATTTTCACGCGTTAATTTATATAAAAATAAAATATCGTAAACATTTATTTTCTATTTTTGTGAAAAATCAAATCAAAAGTTCGGATAGATATCAAGTTATAATATCAAAACCAATAATACAGAAAGCTAATTAATAAGACTCATACCTAGTTAATCATTTTTATTTTATCAAGTAAATCGATTACTTTCTAATATTAATCATAAATTAGTTACAAATGAAGAAGTTCTTACTTTTAGGCGCAATGGGCTTGATAGCCTTCAGCGTACACGCACAGGACGCCTTTGACAAAGGCGACAGAAAAATGGATTTAGCCATTGGAGTGGGTACAGTAGCTTATGCCGATAAATCACGAGGCACATTCGACCAACATTTCGGAATGGAATGGGGCATCGGGCGTATTGCCGACAAAGTGACAATAGGCTTCGGATTTGCTGTAAATAACACCTACGGAGGAAAGTATCAAAACAAGGTAATAGGAGAGTATGACTACAAATATACTCGCACCACTTTTGGTAAAGTCTACAACTTCAGCACCAAGAAATGGGACAGGATAAATGAAACCAAGAAAGTATCCCGTGAAGGAATAGGTACAGCCGATGCCGATATTACCAGAGAAGATGTGAATGCTCTGGTGACCATCTCTTTCCACTACAGCCCCATACCGCAGCTTGACACATATTTGAAAATCGGAACCGGCGTTGGTTACATGACCTATCTCGTCGGCAACTATCAAAATACAGATGGTTTTCAGAGCGCAAGCGTCAACGATCATAGAGAAACACAATATACAGACATAACCACCCGATACAATTACAACGACCTCGATCATGTCAAATGGTCTTCTGTTGGAGGCTCTAAAATAGTACCGGCAATGGCAACATACGTTGGAGCCACTTACTTCCTGACCGAAAGTTGGGGTATCGGAACCCAATTTGGCTTAATCAGTGCGAACATCAAAGACAAAGACAAAGGATATCCAAATTCATACGGCATCTTTGCTGTAGATGCTACCTATAAATTCTAACCATTCAACGCAAACGGGGAAGATTAAAAGACTCAATCTTCCCCGTTTGTTATATACACTCCAAATCACAATCAGCAACTCCAGCCGCGTAAAGTGCCACTTTAGGGAGCTAAAGAGGGACTTTACGAAGCTAAAGAAGGACTTGGTGCGAATACCTTTCTCCCACTTCAAACCAGTAAAAACTTCCCTTCCCCCTCTTTATTCTAAGTTTCCAGAAAAATCCTTCACGCTTTCACATCGTCTTAATCTATTCTATTACATTGATTTACGGTGAAAGCAAAGAAATCACCCACAGGAAGCATCTTTCACGACAAATTACTGTTGTTCAACAGATTGTAGTGAAACTTCACCGTAAAAAGTTCTGTTTCTCACGAAACAGTTTTGTGAAAGCGAAGCATGATACCCCAATTTCATCCCTATAACCCTTTTTTCTCCAGTTAGGAAAAAAGTTTTTCCCTATTGGGAAAAAATAATTGCCTAACTGGGAAATAAAAGCTGCTTACTCCAGTTTCGCAAGTGCGAAAGTTACAAGAGTAAAACGGCATCATTCTCCTTTGCGATTTTTAGGACAATAAATATCTTTCCACACCGGCGTTTTACACTTTTCGGAACGAAAAGTAGCAATGCAGCAGACTTGTTACATGGCAGTTACATAAAAAAGAGATAAATACTATATTAGCACTTACCTCTTTTCACAAATTCTGACTTATAAGTATATTAGTGTAAAATAGTTTTAGTTTGTCTTAATTGTGCAGATTTAGTTTCGGAATACTCAATTGAAGTATTGTTTTTCATTTTTGAATAGTTTGCTAATAAATCAATCAATGTCTGAGCACATTCATCAGGTAACCGGACCTCTTCGTAAGTCGTTTTATATCTCCCATTTTGAAGTTTGTTAACTGATCTGACAATAATTCCACAATATTCTTTACCTTTTCCTAAATCATGGTAAACTAATTCTTCTACCCATGGTAATAATACACCACTTTTATTTGGAAAACCTTCTGGGAATACTGAAACTTTATCAACATAGTCAGGGGTGCGAATACTACTATATACGATATAATGCTTTTTACCATCCTTCATAAATATATCATAGTGATATATCTTTTGCCCAAGAAGACTCGTAACACCAAAAGGCGCTTTAGTTTGTGCATTTTGTGGATTAGAAAAATCTGGTGCAATTGTTGTCATCTCATCAAGTTCTTCTGAATCAATCGGAATCGGTGCTACCATTTCTGTTTTTACTTCTTCCATTTCTGACAAATTAGTAAACGGTATTTTTGCATCCATCATTGCCGGCGACATCGCCATCAGCATAACAACCGGAACTTTTGCCAAATTGTTTGAACTTTTATTATATTCAACAGGTTCACCTTCAGTATTACCATTATTTTTTTTGCTATTTTGTCCTGCAAAATTCACATAATGATTCACATTCAAACCGATACCTAATCCTGAAACAGCCATTCGTATCATATGCATCTTCCTTTTCATCTCCTTGATTTTCTTTTATTTCTAATAAAAACGAGTTTTATCTAATTTAATCATCCTCCCATTTCAAACAGCAGAATTCATTATCTGTCCACAATGAGACCTTTTATTATTCAAAAATAGTAAAATTTCTTTCACCTTCCACTCTGCTTTTACAATAATTAACTCGCCAATCAATGTATTATGGGAAGTATAGTCACTATTCACCCTCACAATACCAATCTTTACACCTTCATCTTTTTCATCAAGCAAACATTCAAATCCTTTGGAATGGACAGCTCATACAAGAAGCAAAAAACAAGGCACGAATAATGCCAATCGCATCATCCGTGCCTTATTCTATATCTTGAAAAACAGGTTATTTCTTCAAGCGGGCAATGATTTCATCAGCCACCTTCTTACCGGACATCAACATGCCGCCGAAGATGGGACCCATACGAGGAGTACCCGATACAGCTGATGCAGCCATACCGCAAACGTAAAGACCGGGATAGATTTCTTTCGTGCCGTTCACCACTTCTTCCTCACCTGACACAACATCCAGCGAACGCTCACCGATGACTGCGCCTGTCTCTGTAGCCAGACGGATACCGTTCTTGCGGGCAACGGTAGCAGCGATTTCACTGTCGTGGCCAGTACCGTCGATAACAACCTTTGCCAGGATATTCAGCGGGTCGACATGCAGGCCTTCGCGAAGGACAGGGGTCCAGTTGACTACCACACCACTCACCTGATTGTTCTTGAAGATGACATCTTCCACCGAGTAGCAGTTGAAGATAGTGGCACCTGCATGTACGGCGTGATAGAGCAACGACGAAGTGCTCTCCACGGAATCCATCACATAGAGTCCGTCGGCAAAAGGTGCATGGTTGATTTCGAATTCGCGCACGATGTCCATAGCTTCTTCCTGGATGACAATTTGGTTGAACATCATGGCACCGCCCCACATGCCACCGCCGGGAGCCAGCTTGCGATCGAACTGAGCTACCTTCAGGCCGGCCTTGGCCAGATAGTAAGCAGCCACAATACCCGAAGGGCCACCGCCTACGATAGCAACATCGAGGTCGAGGTTCTTCTCCAACTTCTCAAAATAGGTACTGATAATACCCTGTGATACTTTTGTTTCAATCATTTTGTTCTTAAAATTAGAATGTTATAATCATTTTATCTTGTTTACTTATCCTTCACCGTTTCCTGTTCGGTATAGTCACAATCGGTCAGGCGCTGACTGATACGCATGGCACAGAAGTGAGGACCACACATGGTGCAATACTTGCCATTCAGGTGATTGGCCTCCTTATAATATTGCAACGCCCGCTCAGGGTCGAGGCTCAAGTTGAACTGGTCTTTCCAACGGAACTCATAACGGGCTTTGCTAAGCGCATTGTCACGTACCTCGGCACCCGGATGTCCTTTGGCCAAGTCGGCAGCATGGGCTGCAATCTTATAAGTAACCACACCTACACGAACGTCTTCCTTCTGCGGCAAAGCCAGGTGTTCTTTCGGCGTAACGTAACAAAGCATGGCCGTACCATACCAACCAATCTGAGCAGCTCCGATAGCGCTCGTAATATGGTCATAGCCAGGAGCTATGTCGGTAACAATAGGACCCAACGTATAGAACGGCGCCTCGTGACACTTCTCAATCTGGCGATCCATGTTCTCACGAATCTTGTGCATGGGCACGTGGCCGGGACCTTCGATAAACGCCTGCACATTCTTAGCCCAGGCACGCTCCACAAGTTCGCCCATCGTATCGAGTTCGGCAAACTGAGCGCGGTCGTTGGCATCGTAGATGGCACCCGGGCGGAGGCCGTCGCCCAACGAAAGGGCTACGTCGTATTGTGCACAGATGTCGCAGATGTCATCAAAGTGCTCATAGAGGAAACTTTCCTTCTGATGCACCTTGCACCATTGCGAAATGATACTTCCACCACGACTCACCATGCCGCAAAGACGCTCGTTGGCATAATGGATGTTCTTCAGGCGGATGCCACAATGGATGGTAAAATAGTCTACGCCCTGCTCGCACTGTTCAATGAGCGTATCGCGGAAAAGTTCCCACGTCAGATCTTCTGCTTTACCTTTTACTTTCTCCATTGCCTGATACATAGGCACAGTACCCACAGGAACAGGGCAGTTACGGATAATCCATTCGCGCGTTTCATGGATGTTCTCTCCTGTAGAAAGATCCATCAGCGTGTCCCCTCCCCACTTGCAACTCCAGATAGCCTTTTCCACTTCTTCTTCAATAGTCGAAGTGGTAGCAGAGTTACCAATATTGGTATTGATCTTCACCAGGAAGCGTGTACCAATAATCATCGGCTCGGCCTCAGGATGATTGATATTGGCAGGCAGGACAGCACGTCCGGCTGCAATCTCCTGACGCACAAACTCGGGAGTAATATATGATTCAATGCCCAATTCACGATTGTTCATATTCTCACGGATAGCTACATATTCCATTTCAGGGGTAATGATACCCTGCTTGGCATAGTACATCTGCGACACCTGACAACCTTTTTTCGCTCTATAGGGCAGGCAAATATGTTCGAAACGCAAATGATCAAGACTCTTGTCTGCCAGACGTTCACGACCATATTCCGAGGAGATTTCGGGCAGCACTTCTACATCACGACTACGTATCCAGGCTTCGCGCAGGCGCGGCAAACCTTTACGCAAATCCACTTCTACAGAAGGATCGCTGTAGACACCACTCGTATCGTAGACATAAACGGGAGCATTCTCACGCGTCACCCGACGGCCGTCTTCGATGGTGACAGTCGGAGTCAGATTGACACGACGCATAGCTACCCGCACGTCGGGATGGATTTCGCCCTTCAAATAGACTTTCTCCGAGTCGGGATAGGTTATTTTAATGTTGTCTTCCATAAGTTTATACTGTTATTTTTGGGTTAATTCTATGATTCGTTTCATTTCTTCCACTGGATCTGAAGCACGCAGGATGCTACCGCTCAAGGCGATGCCATTCAGACCTGTAGCTTTCAGATCGGCTATATCGTCTGCCCCGATACCGCCAATACCTACGATGGGCAGGTTGATTTCATGTTCCTCCATCTGCGACAGGAGCCTGCGATACCCTTCCAAACCAAGGATAGGCGCCAGATTCTTTTTAGTTGTCGTATAGCGAAAAGGACCACATCCGATATAGTCGGCCCCTGCACGATGAAGACGCTGTATGTCATCGAAGGTATTTGCTGTGCCGCCAATGATAAACTCAGGTCCCAGATAGGCTCGTGCCTCGTCGACGGGCATATCAAGTTTACCTAAATGGACACCATCCGTATGAAGACGCTTCACCAGCTCTACACGATCGTCCAGCACAAAATAAGCTCCAAAATCATGGCACATAGCCTGAACTTGTCGCGCCACGGTCTCTACCTCCTCGTCCGAGGCATCCTTCATACGCAACTGAATCCAACGGCATCCACCTTCAAGGGCAATGCGGGCTGACTCGGCATAGCCAATGGTATCGGTAAAATGAGTAATGAATTGTACTTGAAACATAAGCTCCTTTCATATTAAACTATATCATAAACAACAGAAAAGGAGCATCCGCACAGACGCTGTGATGAAAAAAACAGAAATAAACACTCAAAAAAATCCCTCCGCCGGCATGATCCGTATCAGGTTCATTGGGTATAATCTCAGCCATTGCGTTCGCACAAGGCACCCCCTTTTCTGAAATCTGCAGCAAATAACGGAATAAAAAACGGAATATCAAAGGAGATAACCCCTTTTTAGGATTATTATTACCCACAAAAAAAGAGAGCACTTCCAGCGGAACGCTCTCTTCTCCTATCATAACAGAATATTTTTATCAGAAATAGAATCCGAAACCGACTTTCAATCCAAACTCAGAACGATCTTTATTAATATCCCAATAAACGGCAGGTTCAATAGTCACTGTCTTTGAAAGGAAAAAGGCATAACCTGCCTCAGTTCCAAAACCTACCAACGTGCGCTTGTCATGTTCCCCAACATGATGGTTCAAGTTGACATTAGCACCCAAGAACACACCTATCGCATCAAAGTAGTAACGTCCGCCTACACCCAGAATATAATCATCAGAGCCTCCACCTTGCCATTGGGCACCAGCACGCAACAACAAAGCCAGATTGTCTACCAGGAAAGCACCTCCATTGGCTTCAATGCCAAAATGAGCTTTTTCCGTTTGGGTATTATAAGACAGATTCAGCCCTGTCACAGACGGATTAACAAACCATTTTCCTTTCTCGAATTGTGCCTGAGCCACAACTGTGACCAACAAGAGGCTGAAAATGAACATCAGTTTTTTCATATACCTATCACTTTAGTTTAAATAATGTCTTTAATGCAAATATAAACCAAAAAAGTGAGACTTTTGATGACTGATAAAAGAAAAAGTTATCCGTTTCTTTCTTTTCTATGTTCTTTATGACGCAACACAAGCCATAGCAACAGCACAATGACATAAGAAGCAAACACAGTTACATATTTTTCGGCCACACTAATCTCTGAATTGCGAGGCAAAAAATATGCAGCGGTTGCCGATATATAAATCAGCAATGCCAAACTCAAGGCAGACGATTTCTTCATCTTTTTCATGCTCTCCCCTCCCTTCTCAGCTTTTCACATTTAGCCTTCCAGATATTGAACCATACAAAAGCTACAATTGCAACTCCCATTGCAATCAGACCCGCATTCTGAAGCCCCAAATTCAAACCTTCAGGAGCTACACAGATGTAGGAAGTACAGACTGCCGTCATAAACAGAGCCGGCAACAGGGTGATACAGAAACGAAAACGAGCACGTTCACGCACCAGCCAAACAGTAACGGCCCACAAAGTAAAGACAGATAAGGTCTGATTGGCCCACGCGAAATAACGCCAGATGATCTGGAAACCATCAGCATCGCGCAAACTATAGATCAGCAAAGCGGTGGCAACAACGAACATGGGAATACATATGTACAAACGACTCCGTATGGATTTCTGCTCTAACTTCAGAAAATCAGCTACAATAAGGCGAGCTGAGCGGAAAGCCGTATCACCACTGGTAATGGGAGCAGCAACAACACCCAAAATAGCCAACACACCACCGATTTCGCCCAACCAATCTTTGCTGATATCGAATACAACGATGGAGGCATCACTGATACCCATACCATTCTCATGGAAAAAATAAGTGGCAACCGTTGCCCATACCAAAGCGACAATACCCTCGGTAATCATAGCTCCATAGAAGATGGGGCGCCCATGACGCTCGCTCGTCATACAGCGTGCCATCAAGGGACTTTGTGTAGCATGGAAACCCGAAATGGCTCCACAGGCAATGGTAATGAACATCATCGGGAAAATTGGAGTCGTTTCAGCCTTGGGGTGCGTGTTTTGCATTCCATCCCAGACCTCAGGCAAGGCTGGAAAATGTACATAAAGCATCACCAAAATCCCCACTGCCATGAAAATAAGAGCCACAGCAAAAACAGGGTAAATCTTGCCGATTATCTTATCTACCGGCAACATGGTAGCAAGGACATAATAAATGAATATAACTACAATCCAGAAAGTCATATCGAGGGATTCAGGCGTCAACTTAGCCAAGAGTCCTGCAGGAGAAGCCACAAAGACAGCCCCGACCAACATCATCAGCAACACAGTAAACGCACGCATGACTTGCTTGGTAGTCAAACCCAAATAACGACCAATGAGTTCGGGCAAGCTTTCGCCTCCGTTACGTAACGAAAGCATACCAGCCAGGTAATCATGAACGGCTCCTGCAAAAATACTGCCCAGCACAATCCACAAATAGGAAGCTGTGCCAAACATTGCTCCCATAATAGCACCAAAAATAGGCCCTACACCAGCAATGTTGAGAAACTGTATCATAAAGACTTTCCAAGTTGGCAAAGGTATATAATCAACTCCGTCTGCTTGTGTCAGCGCAGGAGTTGGACGATCGTCCGGACCGAAGATGCGTTCCGCCAAGCGTCCGTAAAGGAAATAGCCGGCAACCAATGCCAACAAAGCAATTGTAAAAGTAATCATAGTAGTTTCTTTTATTATTTTTTTGGAAGCAAAAGTAATTGTTTTCTATTTATCTTACACTATTTAGCAACAGTTTTTGTAATTTCGCCGACAAAAAATAAGAATAAGCAATTTCCGCATGATAAATATAAACCGCATATACCTGCTGATTGTTTTCAGTTTCCTGATACTGTTCAATTTATCCGCACAACCTGCTCCCAAGTACGAAGTACGCGCAGCATGGATAACTGCAGTATATGGCCTCGACTGGCCACGCACCAAGGCGACAACCCCAGCCGGCATACAAAAGCAGAAGGAAGAGCTGGTAGAGATCTTGGACAAGCTGAAAGAAGCCAACTTCAATACCGTGTTGTTTCAGGCACGTACACGTGGCGATGTCCTCTACAAATCGGACATAGAACCCTATAATTCCATTCTGACAGGCAAAAGTGGCAAAGACCCAGGTTACGACCCACTGGCTTTTGCCGTAGAAGAGTGCCACAAGAGGGGCATGGAATGTCATGCCTGGATGGTGACCATTCCACTGGGAGGACGCAAACATGTAGCCTCACTGGGCAAGCAATCTGTTACCCGCCGACAGCCAAAAATCTGCGTACCCTATAAACGCGAGTATTTTCTCAACCCAGGCAATCCTAAAACGAAAGAATACCTGATGAGCCTGGTCAAAGAAGTCGTGGAAAGATATGACGTGGATGGCGTACATTTCGACTACTTGCGCTATCCCGAACGTGCTTTCCGCTTCCCCGACAGCTATGATTATCGGAAGTACGGCAACGGACGTAGCCTCGACCAATGGCGCAGGGACAACATCACGGAAATTTTGCGCTATATATATAAAGGTGTAAAACAGCTGAAACCTTGGGTCAAAGTCAGTACCTGCCCTGTAGGAAAGTATCGTGATACCAGCCGCTACTCATCCAAAGGATGGAATGCTTTCCATGTTGTCTACCAGGATGTACAAGGATGGCTGGGCGAAGGCATTCAGGATCAGATCTACCCCATGATGTACTTCCGCGGCAACGCTTTCTATCCGTTCGCCCTCGACTGGCAGGAGCAAAGCAACGGCCGACACGTAGTGCCCGGCCTTGGCGTCTACTTCCTCCACCCCAGCGAAGGCGACTGGAGCCTGGACGAAATACAACGGCAAATCAACTTCATACGTAACCATCACCTGGCAGGCGAAGCGCACTATCGGGTGAAATTCGTGACAGACAATACCCAAAACTTGTATGACATACTTCAAAACGATTTCTACGCCTACCCTGCCCTGCAACCTCCTATGACATGGGCAGACAGCATCGCCCCTTCAGCTCCATCCGAGCTGAAAGCCGAACAAATCTCTGAAGGATACACGCGCCTGCGTTGGAAAGCGTCAACCGACAACGACAAGCAAAACGCACCTACTTATGTTGTTTATGCCTCAGACGAACTGCCTGTCGACACACAAAACCCTGCAAACATCGTAGCTACAGGCATACGTGAAACGGAATATATCTATGCTCCGATCCTGCCTTGGACAACGCGTCGCCATTTTGTCGTAACGGTCATAGACAGATATGGCAACGAAAGTGAGCCTTCGGCTCCTGCCAGTCGATATTAATCCACCTCGAGCAGTGCCAGGCAACGGCTTTCAGACGTAACGGGCACCAAAGGAAGGCAGCCGTGTACCAGTCGCCCTCCCTCTACAACAGGAGTCGATTTCCTCATTCGTTCAGCATAAGCTTCGTGCAAGGCGCCAGGTGTAGGGTAATGTTCGATATGAAACAAACCGCTCAAGCCAGGAGCCAGTACACGCTCTGCCAGACGAAGTGCCACAATCCCCATATTCATACGCAGGTTGACTTCCACCATCGGATGAAGACGAAAGCCGTCCTCCTCTTTACACACCATCATGTCTACTCCCAAAGGGCCTCGATAGCCTGCTTCAGCATATTCCTCTAACAGCAGAGCTACACGTGTGCACAAACTATCCAATACCCCAACAGAAACATAGCGTGACATATATTTTTCAAAAAGGGCAGATGAAAGGACCCGATTCCCCAAGTAACGACCTCGTCTATCGGTCATGAACAAAGAATAGCCTTCAAAAACAACTTTTCCACAAGCGTCAATCACAAACTCCATCGCAAAATCATTCACCTTATTATATATGGGAGAAGCTATTAACACCCCTTGTTCCTTCAAGACACGTCCGCACCATCCCTCCACGGCAGAAAATCCATTTCTGCACCAACACAACCCCTTTCCGCTACTGGACCATGGAGCCTTGAACACCACTCCACCCTGATGCGCCTCGACATACGTCCGACAAGCGTCCAGCGTCTTGAGGACCTCCGCCTCACCACAATACGCCCCATCGGCAGGCAACTTACCCAACAAAGCCGCGGAAGTTTGTCTGGACGCCAACGTCCGATAGGTTTCTATCTCATCAGCAGAAGGCAAACGGCCGGCAGCAACACCATTCTTCAGAAAGAAATGACGAATAGCAGGATTCCATCCCCAAGGCGACATTTCCACCTCTTCCATCCGCATCACATCGGCACCCGTCACAACCTCTACCTGCAGATTGAGCAAAAGGCACATTTGCGATGCGTAAAGCATTGCTTTCCCATCGGGAATCCATACCTTTTCTCCCGCCCTCGCATACCATAAAGGAAGCAACGCCAGATCGCGTGTCATCCCACGTACCTGTTCGGGTGCCAGATAATGCTTTCCATTGCAGGCCAAAGCCAAATCCGTATCTGGATTAAAAACATGCAGCTTCATACTTTTTTCATTTTCGGGTACAAACTTACGCAATTTTTGCAATGTCTACTTTGCAATTCTATAAAAAAGCTATATCTTTGTGGCCGATAAGAGTTTAATGATATGGAAGCATTCTACCGCACACACGCCTATCTTGTGGAGCACACAAACGCTCCGGTTCGTCGCGACCTCATGGACGAGATTGACTGGAACGACCGTCTCATAGGCATTAAAGGAACGCGTGGTGTAGGTAAAACGACTTTTCTGCTTCAATATGCCAAGGAAAAATTCGGGACCGACCGCTCCTGCCTCTTTATCAACATGAACAATTTCTACTTTTCCGGCCACGGCATCGTAGAATTTGCTTACGAATTCCAACGCCGCGGCGGCAAAGTGCTCCTGATTGACCAGGTATTCAAGTTTCCTAACTGGAGTAAGGAGTTGCGCATGTGCTACGACCGTTTCCCCAACCTGAAGATTGTCTTCACTGGTTCGTCGGTCATGCGCCTGAAAGAAGAAAACCTCGAACTGCGCGACATCGTAAAAAGTTACAACCTGCGTGGCTTCTCTTTCCGCGAATTCCTGAACCTTCAGACAGGCATGAAATTCCACTCCTACACGCTGGACGAAATCCTGAACAACCACGAACAGATAGCCAAGGGCATACTGGCCAAAGTACATCCGTTGGACTATTTTCAGGATTACATGCACCATGGATTCTACCCCTTCTTCCTCGAAAAGCGTAATTTTTCCGAAAATCTGCTCAAGACCATGAACATGATGGTAGAAGTGGACATCCTGCTCATCAAGCAAATCGAACTGAAGTACTTGTCGAAAATAAAAAAGCTGTTGTATCTTTTGGCAGTAGACGGGCCTAAAGCACCCAACGTAAGCCAACTGGCCAACGATATAGAGACTTCGCGCGCCACGGTAATGAACTACATCAAATACCTGGCTGACGCCCGCCTCATCAACATGGTCTATCCTGTAGGAGAAGAATTCCCCAAGAAGCCGGCCAAAATCATGATGCACAATTCAAATCTGATGTATTCCATCTACCCGGTCAAGGTTGAAGAGCAGGATGTGCTTGACACGTTCTTTGTCAACACCCTGTGGAAAGACCACAAGGTGAATCGAGGAGATAAAAACGTCTCATTCATGGTAGATAAGGACAAAGCTTTCAAGATTTGTCCGGAAGGGATCAAAATAAAAAATAATCCTAACATGGTGTATGCTATGCACAAGATGGAAATCGGACGTGACAACCAGATCCCGTTGTGGTTGTTCGGTTTCTTGTACTAAACACACACGGTAAAAACGCAGAAAAACGAAACTAAAATAAAAAAGAGATTTTTCACTTAATAAATTCATTTAGTTATGACTAAACAGAAAAAATTCATCACTTGTGATGGTAACGAAGCCGCTGCTCACATCTCGTACATGTTCTCCGAGGTAGCAGCTATCTACCCCATCACCCCGTCATCTACGATGGCTGAACACGTAGACGAATGGGCTGCCGCAGGTCGTAAGAACATCTTCGGCGAAACAGTATTGGTACAGGAAATGCAGTCGGAAGCTGGTGCTGCCGGCGCTGTACACGGCTCATTGCAGGCAGGTGCACTGACTACCACCTACACTGCTTCTCAGGGTCTGTTGCTGATGATCCCCAATATGTACAAGATTGCCGGTGAAAACCTGCCTTGCGTATTCCACGTATCTGCACGTACACTGGCCAGCCACGCGCTGTGTATCTTCGGCGACCATCAGGACGTTATGTCTTGCCGCCAGACAGGCTTCGCCATGTTGGCTGAAGGATCTGTACAGGAAGTGATGGACCTCGCCGGTGTTGCTCACCTGTCTACACTGAAGGCACGCGTTCCGTTCATCAACTTCTTCGACGGTTTCCGTACTTCTCATGAAATCCAAAAGATCGAGAAGCTGGATAACGAAGACCTCGCTCCGCTGATCGACCAGGAAGCTTTAGCTGAATTCCGCAGCCGCGCCATGAACCCCATGACTCCGGTAGCACGTGGTATGGCCGAAAACCCCGACCACTTCTTCCAGCATCGTGAATCTTGCAACAGCTTCTATGATGCAGTTCCTGCCATCGTGGAAGACTACATGAAGAAGATCAGCGAAATCACTGGCCGCAACTATGGTCTGTTCGATTACTATGGTGATCCCGAAGCTGATCGCGTCATCATCGCCATGGGTTCTGTAACAGAGGCTATCCGCGAAGTTATCGACTACCTGCGTGCTAAGGGCGAAAAAGTAGGTTTGGTAGCTGTTCACCTCTACCGTCCGTTCTCGGCTAAGCACTTCCTGGCAGCTGTACCTAAGACTGCTAAGCGCATTGCCGTACTCGATCGTACGAAGGAACCGGGTGCTAACGGCGAACCTCTTTACATGGATGTTAAAGACTGCTTCTACGGACAGGAGAATGCCCCGCTCATCGTTGGCGGACGCTATGGTTTGGGTTCGAAAGATACCACTCCGGCACAAATCTTTGCCGTTTACGACAACCTGTCATTGCCGACTCCGAAGAACCACTTCACGATCGGTATCGTAGACGACGTAACCTTCACTTCTCTGCCTCAGGAAGCTGAAATCGCCGTAGGTGGCGAAGGCATGTTCGAAGCCAAGTTCTACGGTCTGGGTGCTGACGGTACAGTAGGTGCCAACAAGAACTCAGTGAAGATTATTGGTGACAATACCGACAAGCACTGTCAGGCATACTTCTCTTACGACTCTAAGAAGTCAGGCGGTTTCACTTGCTCTCACCTGCGTTTCGGTGACACGCCTATCCGCTCTACTTACTTGGTTAATACACCTAACTTCGTAGCTTGCCACGTACAGGCTTATCTGCACATGTACGACGTAACCCGCGGTCTGCGTAAGAACGGTTCGTTCCTGCTCAACACTATCTGGGAAGGCGAAGAGCTGGCAAAGAACCTGCCGAACAAGGTGAAGAAATATTTCGCACAGAACAACATCACCGTTTACTACATCAACGCTACTCAGATTGCACAGGAAATCGGATTGGGCAACCGTACCAACACTATCCTGCAGTCTGCATTCTTCCGCATCACAGGCGTTATCCCCGTTGATCTGGCTGTAGAGCAGATGAAGAAGTTCATCGTGAAGTCTTATGGCAAGAAGGGTGAAGATGTTGTAAACAAGAACTATGCTGCCGTTGACCGTGGTGGCGAATACAAACAGCTGACTATCGATCCGGCATGGGCTAACCTGCCTGATGACGAAAAGGCTGCCAACAACGATCCTGCATTCATCAACGAAGTAGTTCGTCCTATCAACGCTCAGGACGGCGACTTGCTGCCGGTATCTGCCTTCAAAGGTATCGAAGACGGTACTTGGGAACAAGGTACTGCCAAGTACGAAAAACGCGGTGTTGCTGCATTCGTACCCGAATGGAATGCCGAAAACTGTATCCAGTGTAACAAGTGTGCTTACGTATGTCCTCACGCTGCTATCCGTCCGTTCATCCTCGATGCTGAAGAGCAGAAGGGTGCTAACTTTACTCAGCTGAAAGCTGTTGGTAAGGTATTCGATGGCATGACATTCCGCATGCAGGTTGACGTACTCGACTGTCTGGGTTGCGGCAACTGTGTTGACGTATGTCCGGGTAATCCGAAGAAAGGTGGCAAAGCCTTGTCAATGGTTCACCTGGAAAGCCAGATGGCCGAAGCAGCCAACTGGACTTACTGCGTAGAGAACGTGAAGAGCAAACAGCACTTGGTAGACATCAAGGCCAACGTGAAGAACTCTCAGTTCGCTACTCCGCTGTTCGAGTTCTCTGGAGCTTGCTCTGGTTGCGGCGAAACTCCGTATGTGAAGCTGATTTCTCAGCTCTTCGGTGACCGTGAAATGGTAGCCAACGCTACAGGATGTTCTTCTATCTACTCAGGTTCTGTTCCTTCTACTCCTTACACCAAGAACGAGAAGGGTCACGGTCCTGCATGGGCTAACTCATTGTTCGAAGACTTCTGCGAATTCGGTCTGGGTATGGAACTGGCTAACGAAAAGATGCGTGCCCGTATCGCCAAACTGATGGAAGAAGGCATTGCAAACGAAGCTACTCCGGCTGAATACAAAGCTATCTTCACTGAATGGTTGGAAAACAGCCTGGATGCAGACAAGACCAAAGACATCTACGAACGTATCGTTCCGATGCTGGAAGCTGCCAAAGACAAATGTCCGGTTTGCGCAGGTATCTACAACCTGAAACAGTACATCGTAAAACGCAGCCAGTGGATTATCGGTGGTGACGGTGCTTCTTACGATATAGGTTACGGTGGTCTTGACCACGTTATCGCCAGCGGTAAAGACGTAAACATCCTCGTACTCGATACAGAGGTTTACTCTAATACTGGTGGTCAGTCTTCTAAGGCTACTCCGGTAGGTGCTATCGCCAAGTTTGCTGCTGCCGGCAAGCGCGTACGTAAGAAAGACCTCGGTCTGATGGCTACTACTTACGGTTACGTTTACGTAGCACAGATTGCTATGGGTGCCGATCAGGCTCAGACTCTGAAGGCTCTGCGCGAAGCTGAAGCTTATCCCGGTCCGTCACTCATCATTGCTTACGCTCCGTGTATCAACCACGGTCTGAAAGCTGGTATGGGTAAGAGCCAGGCTGAGGAAGAAAAAGCTGTTAAGTGTGGTTACTGGCACTTGTGGCGTTACAACCCGGCATTGGAAGCTGAAGGCAAGAATCCGTTCACACTGGATAGCAAAGAGCCCGAATGGGAAGGATTCAAAGACTTCTTGAAGGGTGAAGTTCGTTACGCATCTGTAATGAAGCAATATCCTGCAGAAGCCGAACAACTCTTCCAGGCTGCCGAGGACAACGCTAAGTGGCGTTACAACAGCTACAAGCGTCTGGCCCGTGAAAACTGGGGAGCTGAAGTTGCCGAATAATCCAGCTAAATCATAAGGAAAGCATAGGCGGACATCCGCCTGCTTTCCATTACCCCTCATACAGAATCCCCTACAGAATGTTTTCACAGAAAGAAAACATATCTGTAGGGGATTTTGTTATTATCTGCAATCAAAGAGCACAAGCATTACCCTCACAATAATCCGAGCTGGGCTCTCCGCCGTATTCTGGATGACGTTGCAACCAACGAACTGCATAAGAACAAGTAGCCACTAATTTATAGCCCTGCTGACGCGCATAATCATAAGCCTCTTTAACAAGTGCTGAAGCAATTCCTTGGCCTTCCAGAGGAGTCGGAACAACAGTATGGCGAATATCGAACGTCTTATTTTCAATACGATAGGCTACATAAGCCATTTCACCATTTTGTAATAAAGTAAAACGATGTTTTTCTGGGTCGTGAAGAATATCCATCATAATGCTCTAATTTTAAGATTCTACTTATCCGAGACAAAGATACAATTTTCCACGCGACCGCCCACCCAAGGATGCCATTTTTCGCAATCCTCCACCCTGCTGCCCGTCCGCCGGCTCCGTAGGGCGGAAAACGGCTGGCGGCGGGGTGGGAAAAGCGATTTTCAATCACTTGCACCCCTGCAAACTAACAAAAATCACGATTTTCAATCACTTGTACCCCTACAAACAAACAAAAATCGCAATTTTTAACCATTTGTACCCCTAAAAACAAACAAAAATCGAGATTTTTAATCATTTGCACCCCTGCAAATAAACAAAAATCCACTATCTTAGCCGCATGAAAACATAAACGAACCGAAATATGGACAAAAATCACCCCAAGTTCGACCAATTTCCCGTATCACAGCTGCCCGCCGCCACGCACTACGGCTTCCACAACGATTTTGCCGACATCGTTGCCCCGCTGGAGGCGTCCTTCCCCAACCTGACGCCCCTGCTCCAGGCCTACCGCGCCGCCCTACAGGTGGAGAGCCGCATCTACGTGCGCCCGCGCGGCCTGAACAGCACGCGCAAGCTGCTCGAAGCCGACCTCCGCCGCGACCGCCTGTTGGGCGTCATCCTGCAAACCGTGAATGCCCACCGCGCCAATCCGCTGGAGCCCCGCCGCCGTGCGGCGCAACACCTCATCGACCTACTCGCCCCCTACCGCGGGACGGGACGCCGCAAGTACGGCGAGTCGTCGTCGGCCTACAGCCGCCTGACCGAGCTCCTGCAAGCCGAACCCACTGCCTCGGAAATCGCCCTGCTGGGCCTCGCCGCCGAGGTGCAGGCGCTGGACGAGGCGCAACGTGCGTTCGAGTCCGTCTACCGCGGCGAAGCGGCCGACGACGCCCTGCTACGCAGCGAGCTGCACGCCATCGACACGCAGCAGACGCGCCGACAGGTAGACCGTGCCTATCGCGCCCTAACGCAATACATCGGTGCCCTGGCCATCACCCAACCAACGGACGAAGTGCTGACCGTCGTGGCTTGGCACAACGGTGCCGCCTATCGCCTCCGTCAGGAGCTGGCCAACCAGGGGCGGCGCCGCAAGCGCGGGGAGGCCGACAACGGAACGCCTCCGACACAAGGGGCAGAGGACTGACGCCATCCCTCAGAAAAAACGGAAAGAGGATGCCCCCACAGCGGGGACATCCTCTTTTTCGTTTATAGTGCGTCGCCCGAAGGCGGACACGTATCACTTGCGGTAGCTTTCCAACTCTTCGGCCTTGAACTTGCGGATGAAGTTGAAGTGCTTCTCTACTTCGGCCTCAGCGTAGTTGACATAAACTTGTGCTGACTGGGCGAAAAGTTCGGGAGCCTTTGTAGCGTCCTGGATGATGAGCTGTGACATCACGCAATCGGCAGCCATCTCGTAAAGGCGGCGTGCGGTGAAGTCGAGCAGTTCCTGGTTCTGGGCTTCCTTCACGGCGTTGGTGCAGGCTTCCAGCTTGTTGGTCATCTCCTTCACACGATCCATCAGCGGCTGCATAGCCTCACTACATGGGATTTGCTCGTACTCGCGCAGGATGGAAGCGTATGTGCCGTTCGTCACGTAGCGGATGGCGGCCACCGTCTGCAGCTGGGTAGTACCTTCGTAGATGCTCGTGATACGTGCGTCGCGGTAGATGCGCTGGCAGGCATATTCCATCATGAAGCCGCTTCCGCCGTGAATCTGGATACAGTCGTAGGCGTTCTGGTTGGCGTATTCGGAGTTCATACCCTTGGCCAGCGGTGTGAAGGCGTCGGCCATCTTGGCATACTTCTTCTGCTCCTGACGTTCTTCGGGCGTCAGCTTGCGCTCGCGGGCGATGTCGTCCAGCGCCTTATAGATGTCGACGTAGCGTGAAGTCTGGTAGAGCAGCGAGCGGCCGGCGTCGAGCTTGGCCTTCATCGTAGCCAGCATGTCGTAAACGGCGGGGAACTCGATGATGGCCTTGCCGAACTGCTTGCGGTCTTTGGCATAGGCCAGACCTTCGTTGTAGGCTGCCTGGCTGAGGCCGACAGACTGTGCGGCAATACCCAGACGGGCACCGTTCATCAGCGCCATCACATATTTGATCAGACCCAGCTTGCGGTCGCCGCAAAGTTCGGCCTTGGCGTTCTTGTAAACCAGTTCGCAAGTGGGTGAGCCATGGATACCAAGTTTGTTCTCGATGCGACGTACGTCTACACCGCCGTCGCGCTTGTCGTAAATGAACATGGAGAGGCCGCGGCCGTCGTGTGTACCTTCTTCGGAGCGGGCCAGTACGAGGTGCAGGTCGGCATCGCCGTTGGTGATGAATCGCTTCACACCGTTCAGGCGCCAGCACTGGTTAGCCTCGTCGTAGGTAGCTTTCAGCATGACGCTCTGCAGGTCGGAACCGGCATCGGGCTCGGTCAGGTCCATAGACATGGTTTCGCCGGCGCAGATGCGGGGGATGAAACGGCTGTGCTGGTCTTCGTTACCGAATTCATACAGCGTCTCGATACAATCCTGCAACGACCAGATGTTGCCGAAGCCGGCATCAGCCTGGGCCACGATCTCCGCACACATGGTGTAGGGAGTTATGGGGAAGTTGAGGCCACCGTAGCGGCGCGGCATGGTCATGCCGTTCAGGCCGGCCTTCACCATGGCGTCGAGGTTCTGTTTCGTACCGCTGGCATATTCCACACGGCCGTTGGCGCAGTGGGGACCTTCCTCGTCCACGCCTTCTGCGTTGGCAGCAATCACTTCGCCGGTAATCTCGCCGGTGATTTCCAATACTTTGTCGTATGAGTCCATAGCGTCGGCATAGTCCTGCGGTGCGTAGTCGTACTCATCCTTGTCTTTATAGTTGCGTTCCTTGAGTTCGCAGATGCGTTCCATCAGCGGGTTGTTCAGATGGAAGCGCAATTCCGGGTGTTCAGTATAAAAGTTTGCCATTACTTACTGTTCTTTTTGTAGTACTTAATCATTTTAGGAATTACCTCTTCCACCGTTCCATTGATGACATAGTCGGCAATGGCGTTGATGGGAGCGTTCTCGTCGTTGTTGATGGAGATGATGATACCCGCATCCTGCATGCCGGCGATGTGCTGGATCTGGCCGGAGATACCGCAGGCGATGTACAGTTTGGGATGAACCGTAACACCGGTCTGGCCAATCTGACGGTCGTGGTCGGCAAAGCCGGCGTCGACGGCGGCACGGCTGGCACCTACTTCGGCGTGGAGTTCCTTGGCCAGTTCGAACAGCATGTCGAAGCCTTCCTTCGAGCCCATACCGTAACCTCCGGCCACTACGATGGGAGCACCCTTTAGGTTGTGTTTGGCCTTCTCCACATGGCGGTCGATGACCTTGACTACGTAGTCCGTTTCGGGCACGTACTTGGCCACATCGTGACGGATTACTTCCCCCTGATAGTTTTCGTCGAGAATCTCTTTCTTCATCACGCCTTCGCGGACAGTAGCCATCTGCGGACGGTGTTCGGGGTTGACGATGGTGGCTACGATGTTACCACCGAAAGCAGGACGGATCTGGTAGAGCAGGTTTTCGTAAGTCTTGCCAAGCTTCTTGTCCTCGTGGCTACCGATTTCCAGTTGGGTACAGTCGGCGGTCAGTCCGCTGGTCAGGGCCGAAGATACACGCGGGCCGAGGTCGCGGCCGATGACGGTGGCACCCATCAGGCAGATCTGAGGCTTCTCTTCCTTAAACAGGTTGACAAGGATGGAAGTGTGGGGCAGGGAAGTATAAGGGAAGAGACCCGGAGCGTCGAACACGTGTACGCGGTCTACGCCGAAAGGCATCACTTGTTTTTCTACACCTTCGAGGCCGGTGCCGGCGCAAATGGCTTCCAGCTGGCAGCCCAATTCATTGGCTAACTTACGGCCTTTGGTCAAAAGTTCGAGACTGACGTCGGCAACATGGCAGCCGTCCATCTCACAATATACAAATACGTTGTTCATAATTCTTTATCCGATAGTGTGGTTAGCCAAAAGTTCAACAATCAGGTTCTCTACATCTGCATCGCTGCCTGTCAGGGTCTTGCTTTCCTTGGCCTGGAAGACGATATTCTCGATTTTCTTCACCTTGGTGGGCGAACCGCTGAGACCGCATTGCTTAGTGTCGCCGTTGACGTCAGCCACGCTCCACTCCGTGATGTTCAGATAGGGGCGCTGTTCGTAGAGCGAAGCATAGGGCAGTTCAGCACCGTCTTTAGTCAGAGCAGCTTTCTCCTGTCCGCCCATGGCACGTTTGTACTTCTGCACCAACTTGGCGTTGCGCGGACGGCAAGGAGCGGCACTACCGTTCACGGTGAGCACGATGGGAAGCGGACCTTCTACGGTCTCCACACCACCATCGATATGGCGCTTCACGCGAATACGACCGTCCTTCACTTCCTGGATTTCCTCTACGTAAGTAATCTGCGGCAAACCCAGTTTCTCAGCTACCTGCGGGCCGACCTGTGCCGTATCGCCGTCGATAGCCTGGCGACCACCGACAATAATGTCATACTCGCCAATCTTACGGATGGCTGTAGCCAGTGCATACGAAGTAGCCAGTGTGTCGGCACCAGCAAAGGCGCGGTCGGTCAGCAGATAACCGCCGTCAGCACCACGATAAAGTCCTTCGCGAATGATTTCGGCTGCACGTCCTGGTCCCATGGTGAGCATGGTGACGGTCGATCCCGGGTGTGCGTCTTTCAGACGTAGCGCCTGCTCCAGCGCATTGAGGTCTTCCGGATTGAAAATGGCCGGAAGGGCCGCACGGTTGATGGTACCGTCGGCGTTCATGGCATCCTTGCCCACACAGCGGGTGTCGGGCACTTGTTTTGCCAATACTACGATTTTCAAACTCATGATATTAAATAATTAGTATAAGTATTTCTCTTTTTTATTTCTGTCAACTGCCAATATATAGTTGGCTATCAGCCTGCAAATTTACGGAAAGTGTCGGGTTTGGCAAGAAATAGGGACAGAAAATGCACAATACAGACGGGAATGAGCAATTACACCCTGTTCCCCTACCCGTTTTCCTCCTATTATTCACAAGAAAAACCCGCAGGTTTGCCAAAGATTATGACAAGCCTACGGGCTCTTCAAATAAATAACAAAATATAAAAAGGACGGTCTGTCCTCGTTCAGAACAAGACACCCAGGCGGAACCCGACGTTGTTCTGTCCCTCAATATCGACAGTCAATGTCTCTGCCCGGTTCGTCGCATAACTATAGTAACCGGCGATGTGGAAGCCCCAATTCTTCTGTAAGTTCGGATAGATTTTGAGGCCAACTTCAGGCGAGGCATAAAATCCCCAGCTGGTATCATAAAGACCACCTGTACCAAAGTAAGTAGTATAACGGCCAAACATGGCTCCCAGCTTGACGCCGACATAAGGGCGGACGTGCGAATTCGTACAGAAGGTATAAGCCGTCGTGGCTCCGAAAGGTAATTGGAAAGCCGAGCGTTGCTGGTCCGTAGTCAGGCTTTCGGTTGGCGAAAGACTGATGGTCTGGCGCCCTACGTAGCTATGATTGGTATGAAACGAGAGGAACGCACCAGCCGAAAAATGGGACGTCACGTCGTAAACGCCTTCAAAATTCATACCCCAGCCACTGATTTTGTCAGTGAAATCGGTAGCCAGAGGAGCATTCATCTGCCAATCTACGGCGAAGTGTACTTTTCGCTGCGAAGCATATTGAGCCTGTGCTTGTGGAAGGAAGGCTAGCAGCATGCAAGCTGCCAACACCAGAGTCTTCAGTATGTTTTGGTTATATATTGTTTTCATTGTAAACCTCCGTTTCTTATTTGTTAGACTGAATATAGGGTGACTGCTCAAAAGCCTGTCCAATGGCCTCGGTCATCAGGCGGATATCGTAATTCGAATTATATTGGTAACCCGATGCGTCAGCATACCATACCACAGGCAATTTGGCATTCTCTTCTCCCCCATCCGAGAGGTCTACCATTTCCATAACCAGCGTATTGGTATCATAGCTATAGTTGACAGTGTAAGGATAGTACCAGCCGCCCCACCAGGGACCCCAATAGCCGTAATCCCACCAGCCACCCCACCAACCGCTGGAGATATTTACTCGCTGGGCGATATAGGAAAGCTGTACACCAAGGTCAGCCTCCGACTTCAGTTCAGGGTCAGTGATCCGTTGATAACCACGACTATTCATTTCAGCCACTACAGCATCAATAAGTTTTTGCGCATTCTCGTCTTTCCAGTATGTAGCGTGGTGACTTCCTGCCTCCAGAATACTGTCCGGCAGGAAATAAGTCTGGAATTTACTGAAATCCGTCTCGCTGTCATAATCGGTGTAAACCACCATATCCGAATCCAGTTGTCCCAGATCGGGATCTTTTTCACATGCCACAATCGTCAGCGCCATGCAAGCCAATAATAAAATCTTTTTCATAAATTTCTATAGTTAAGTTTATTGCACATCATTTGTCCTGTCCTTCTCATAGAGAACGTCCTTTGAATACGCTACTTTTTTCGATCGGCACGATCACACCGTTAAGCGTCATGCGATTCGAATTGAAGTTAGGCGTAATGCTGACCGTAGCCTTGTTACTTCCCTCATAGAGCGTGATGTCCACACGAGCCGAAATACCTGTACCCATCACGTTAATAGAAAGCGAAATATTTCCTTTCTTGTCCTTTTTCAGCTCATAGTCCGAAAATATCCCTTCTACAGTCACACCACCCAGTCCATTCGGACCACTGACAGGAATATTGAAAGCAGTCTGCACAACAGCATGGTCATCCTTCACCGAAACAAAGTTGGTATTAGCCGTCACATGTGCCGTTTGTCCATACTTGAATATCACCTGATCAGCCTCCAGTGTGAAAGCGCGGTTGTTAAGAGCCTCTTCTGCCTCATCGTGCAGATACTTGTCAATACGTTCCTGCAAGGCTTTCTTTTCAGCCTTTGTCAATTCCTTTTCTTCTTGTGCTGCGGCGCTCCCTGCCAGCATGAGCAGGAACATCGCCATCATCCATGTCAAATTCTTCATCGTTCACATTTTTTCTGCCGGGCAACATTACCCAAGCTTTATTATTAAAACAAAATCCATGCCTTTTTACTGCTTGTGTTTTGACTAATAATGCTTAAGCAGAAGCATTTTTATCCTTTATTCAAGCATCTCAAGATTTCTTTATTTTTGCGGAAGTAAAAGTAATGGTTATCACTGTTGCAATCATGAAAAAACTACCGAAGTGTAAAAAAGCCCTGCCGAAATGACAGTAGAAATAAGACGATATAAAAAGAGCCAGCTCTCGCATTTTCATGCAGAAGCTGGCTCTTTCATTTTAGAAACTCCTTCGTTATTCCTTTTCTTCCTTGAAGTTCGATTCATCAATCATCTTTCCTTTTTCTATAGGCTGAAGATCTCCATCCGTTGCGATATCCGAACGATAGTAGAAACTATCAGCCAGCCGAATGTCCTCGTATGAGCTGCCCACCAACACTTTGAACTCGCCAGGTTCTACTACCCGTTCCTTCTGTTCGTTAATAAGTATCAAATCATCGGGAACGATGTTGAAAGTGATTTCCTTACTTTCACCTGGCAGCAAATGGATACGTTCAAATCCCCTAAGATTCTTCTCATAGGTGGTGGTAGAACTTACTACATCGTTGACATATAGCTGTACCACTTCGTCTCCAGCCACAGTTCCCGTATTAGTCACTCGGCACGATACTTTGACATGAGCGGTCTGGGTGTGAATACTGTCTATCTTCAAATCGTCATAACGGAAAGTTGTATAGGATAACCCATGTCCGAAGCAGTACAACAATCCCTTGTTTGCAGCAGAACGGTATTTCATCGGTTCCCAGTTGGCATTGGGCTTGGTCGGTATATTCATCGGAAGTTGTCCGACGGTTTTGGGCCAAGTACCGGTAAGTTTGCCTCCAGGATTATAGTCTCCCTTCAATGCTTCTGCAATGGCCAGTCCGCCTTGTGCACCTGGATATCCAGCAGCCAAAATTCCTTTGCAATAACGGTCAGCAAAATTAATGGTTGTGGGGCGTCCCCAGATGAGAACCAACACAACAGGCTTTCCTGTCTTTACGACTGCTTCGAGCAACTGTTCCTGATGTCCGGGCAAATCGAGGCTGCTACGTGTACGGCTTTCGCCGGAGGTGCGTTGGTTATCTCCCAATACCAGTACGGCCACGTCACTGCGGCGTGCCAGTTCTACGGCTTCCTGTATGGATTGTTGTTCGCCGGTCGTCAGGGTGTCGCACATCAGTTCGTTTTCGGGCCAACCCGGGTTTACGATATCGATACCTTTGACGTAATTGATTTCTACATCATCATGTTGATAGACACTTTTGAGTCCGTCGACTACACTATAAAAACGTTCGAAGCCCATCGGACCATAATGTGCTGGAATGTAATCTTTCGAGTCGGCATTGGGACCGATGACGGCAATCTTGCGGTATCGGGTCTGGAGGGGAAGCATGTTATCAGCATTCTTCAACAGTACGAGGCATTCACGCGAAGCCCGCAATGCGGTATTCAAGTGATCTTCGCATGAAACGATATCGGAAGCCTCCTTGGTAGAACCGGTATAGGGATTGTCGAACAAGCCCAACCAGAACTTAACATACAAGACATCTCTTACCAATTCATCTACCCTCTCCATAGATAGCTTGCCTTCCAGTACCAATTCGCGAATATTTGTGATGTATTCAGTAGGATCATTGAACTCGGTGCGTACATTCAGTCCTGCCTCTATAGCCTTACGCCCAGATTCCTTATAATTGGGGGTAACCTTGTGTACACCATTCAAACGGCCAATAGCATAGCTGTCTGATACTACATAACCCTTGAATCCCATTTCTTTACGCAGAACTTCTGTCAGATAATGATAATTACCGGCCATAGGTACCCCGTCGTAGTCATTGTAGGCACACATCACGCCCAAAGCGCCTGCTTCCTGAAAGACTTTCCGGAAGGGGTATTCATGAATATAATACATTTCCGAAGGAGTAATATGAGGATCAGTACGCGAATCCCATTGACGGGCCGCCTTACAGTCACCGTAACCGACATAGTGTTTGGGAGTGGATACAACCCGCTGGCTCTGTATACCTTTGCTCATGGCTACTCCGATACGTGCTACTAAATAGGGATCTTCACCGATAGACCCTTCCCACCGCCCCCAGCGTTGGTCTCTCGCTACATCCAGAATAGGGGCATAGATGTTGGTGTAGCCCATGGCACGGGCTTCCCGGCCTTCAATGACACCTTGCATATAAGCCAGTTCCTTGTCCCATGTACATCCCAGTCCATTCATCGACGGAAAACTGGTTGCACTACGCGCGCATAGACCTCTAATTCCCTCATTTGTAAAATCCACAGGAATACCCAATCGAGTATATTCCACAAAGAAACGTTGAGTTTCGGCCAGCGCCGTGGCCAATGTATTCGGATCTCCAATTTCCTTGTTCAGGTGTTCGTCTACGTTGGCTATTCCGTCTTTCAGTATATTTGTTTTCCATGCGGCGGTAGGTACGCTGTCTTCCAGAGCTTTCTTGTAACCGTAATAGGTAGCCAGTTGGCAAGTCTTTTCATCCAGGTTCATTTGTGAAAGCAGGTCGTCGATTCGTTTCTCGATATTCTGTGTCGGGTCTTCATAGATGTCCTTCTTTCCGTTTTTGTTAAAGTCGATCCAGCCCTTTTTATAGATTTCCTTTTTGTGGGGAAATGGATCTTGAATTTTTCTAGCTAAAGCCGGAAAGCACATTCCGACGCATAATAACATGACTGTCAATCTTTTCATTTTCATCTCATTTACTATTGTTGTTGAAATACTTTCAAATTGGTTACCCGACTTTTAAAGTTTCCCGATTTTTCCAATGGAAACACCAGTGTGCGTACATATTTCATGGAGTCTTTCCCCCCGTTGAAATATTGGCGACCTATTTGCATGTCTTCTATCAGTTTGTTGTTGATATAAAGACGTGTTGAACGGTTGTCACCTTCCACGCGGACTTTTACCTGTTCGTCTTTTACCCGATAGGGGAAGGTATTCAGATAACCGTCGCGAGCAAATCCCATCATGCCTTTGATGGGGTCGGACAGATAGAATACGGCTGTAGGCGAGCGGAACAGTTCTGTACCGTAGGCTTCAGGTTGTCCTTGCAGGTCGAATTCGATTCGATAGCCGTATCCGGCTTCCCGATAAGGCAGAGTCGAATTGGGGTGTATTTGGGATTGTTCATAAACCAGTCCTTGTCCTTTTCCTATCTTTCCCCTTTGATTAACTCCTGGTGCTTCACTTAGTTGCTTGCGTTCTTGATCGAAAGCTTCAAAGGGTAATACCGGGTGTGCTCCAGTCCACATCTTTACAGCCAATGTCTGTACGGCAGGGAATACACGGTCGTGAATGTCTTTAGTTGAAATGCCATTGCCAGCATGATCGTTCCAGACGGCAAACATGCCTCCCAGAATGGAGGGATGTTTTTCTTCGAAAACAGCCTTCCCGATACGGGCAGGCGTCCATTCCTTGTAAAGCCGTTCGGTGTTCAGATAGTCATAATAATATCCGGCTGCGGGTACGATGTATAACCATCCGTCGGGGATACTTATCAGCTTGTAGCCTTGTCTGATCATTTCTGCCGGGTCGGCATATCCGTTGTACCAGGCGTTCATAATGACATTTTCCGACTTGACCGGTGTTTTTCCGGCGGCATGCGTCAGTGCGCCCCAAATACATGCCTGCTTGCCGAACTTCTCAACATATTTGATGTAGTGGTCGGTGAAGTACCTGAACTTTTCGACTACAGCCGTGTCCTTGTTGGAGTATTCGTCCGTACCGATGTGTACCTGTTTCCCTCTGAAAACCGGATTCTCCCCTTCCAGATATTCCTTGAAGAGATTGTCTACAAACTTATAGGTCTCCGGATTGAACAGGTCCAGATGGTCCATTCCGTATTTCTGACTCCCTATTTCGGGTTTGTATTGGGTAAAGGCCAGTGAATGGGCAGGGACATCGATTTCGGGGATGATGTTGACGAACTTGCTTTCGGCCAATATCTGCAGGTCGATGAACTCTTGTTTCGTATAGGAGCCGTCTTGTGCCGTCAATCCCGGATAGGTGTCACACTCCAGTCGGAAAGCAGAGTAGGTTTTCATCAGATCCCAGTGATAAAACCGTGGAAAGGCATTGTCATTCAGGTGTATCTGGAAAGTGTTCATCTTGTAGTAGGACATGATCCGGACGTAATCCTGAAGAAACTCTAAGGGGATAAACTTTCGACCACAGTCCAGCATGAAACCACGCACTGCGTAATCAGGCCAGTCGGTAATGGTACCACAGGGCAATGCGTGTGCTTCGTTCTGTTCCATGATTTGTAGCAGTGAGCGTGTTCCCCAATAGATGCCAACGGCTTGCGGAGCGGTTATGCGGACTTTCTTGCCGATACTGACTTCGTATTCTTCCGGTGAATGTTTGGGACGTTTGGTGTGGAGTGTCAGTTCGATGTCGCCCGGACGAGCTTTGTCGGTACTGACAGTCCATATGCTGCCGAACATAAGGTGAAGATCTTCGGCAAAGGTGATTGCAGTAGCTTTCAGTTCCGGCTGACGGGCGCTATAAACAACACGTCCTCCATCGGTGGGCGTGAATGTACCTTCAGCACTTTTCCATTCTTTCAGTTCGGGGATGACGAAAGGCTTGTTTTCTTGTGCGTCAACTAGGATATGGACACACAAAAACAAAAGAGTAACGAATATTTTAAACATAATTCTCTACAACTTAAAATTAAGTACTAAATTGAGTATGATTTATTTGCGGTTACGAAACAAAAAGAATTGAGGACGTCCATATAACTGAAAGTCTTTAATACAACCGGCAGCCTGTGAATTACGTAACTTTATACGTATTCCTCCGATCACTTGTATTTCTCCTAAATCTATAATCAACTGATGAGGAAAATGAGAAGCTGTGCTTTGCCATTGAGAATGCCAATAAGAATGTACGTCACCATCTATCAACTGGTCAGCATACCCTTCGCCATTCTGTTCCGTGCTGGCATATAATATTTTCCAATAATCTTTCGAAAGGCTCTTTCCTTCTCCGTCCAGCAATTCTATTTCGCTAATACAAGAATGTTTTCCATCGTAAGACGACAAGACTTCTAAACATAAATGCCGCAACGTTTTTTTTCCATTAAACATAAATGTCTGCCAGTCTGCATTTTTCTCCATCTGTCCTTCATAAATTTGGTCTCCTCTGTCCAATATGGGTTCTTGCTCATCATATTTTGTTTCGCGCTCTGGTGCATTTTTATCTTTTCTAACATCGTTTAATATTGGCTTGTCCAATCCGCATACAGTACGACATCCTTGATCTTCCATTTCGAATATTACGATTTCATTTTCACCTTCTTTAAGCCAAGGTCCCGGCACATATAAGGTCTGTTGAGGTCCTATATACCAAAATTTACCCAAAGAATGTCCATTAATCCATGCCGCTCCTTTTCCCCATCCACGTACGTCCAGGAAGGTATCGCCAATCTTATCCAAATGGAACGTACCTTTAAAGAAGGCTGGAGATCCTTTGACCGAAGCGTCATTCCAGTTGAATTTTCTCACATCAGCCTGATAAAGCGGAAGGGGACTGACTATCCACCCTTCTACTTCTTTACCATTCAACAATACTTTATCCGTAATACCTTTTAAGTTATTCTGAATATCTTCCCCATAATTCACACGTCCAACATTCTCTACAAGAATTTCAAGCTGTGCCGGAATTTCATCAACAGAAATCCGCAATTTATTCTGCCGATGTCTTCTATCCAAACTTCCTACATATTTGCCGTTCAACAAAACAACAGCATAGTCGCGCAAATCTTTTAGTACCAGAATACCGTCTTTAATCTGTTCGGTCAACTCTGTTTCATAATGGATGTATCCAAAATCCTGATGGACAGCTTCCATTGTTAAAGGAACACGAGTTTTGATTCGTTTCGTAAATGCGGCAGACAATGGAGCGGACTGTGCCAATTTCACAGTCGGAAAGGATATGATTGGATTTTCTTCTGGTACGTCAGGAAGCTTTTCTCCTTCAGGTAGATATTTCTGAATAACTTCACGAAAAGCATAATACTTCGGAGTAGCATTTCCATACTCTCCTAAAGGCGCATCATAATCATAACTGGTAGGTTGAGGAGCATACCCATAAGCTGTATTGGCTCCATTAGTATAATCAAAATTGGTACCTCCATGGAACATATACATACTGACCGATATACCATGTTGCAACATCCAATCCAGCTGCTTGGCCGGTTTTTCATAATTACGAACAGAATGAGGTTGTCCCCAAACATCAAACCAAGCTGGATAAAATTCTGCCACGAAATAAGGACCACCGGGAACATAATTATCCAAAGTCTGTATAATATCCTCGCCTGTAGAACCATTGATTGTAGGCCAAACGCCTTCTACAGAACCAGCTGCTATCTGTCCACCACCATCACAAGTTATGAGCGGGACATTAAATCCAGCATTCCGCAACATATCCCGCAATTTACTTAAATACTCCTTATCATTACCATAAGATCCATATTCATTTTCCACCTGCACCATCAATATAGGGCCTCCATTAGAAATAGTAAGATCACCTACTTCTTTTCCCAATCTGTTAATATACCGTTCGCAAGCATTCAGAAACTTTGGATCCCGGCTTCTATATACCATGTCTTCATTCTGTTGAAGCCATGCCGGATAACCGCCAAAGTCCCATTCAGCACAAACATAGGGTCCCGGACGTAATATAACATACAGACCTTCTTCTTGGGCAATTTTTACAAATTTACCCAAATCAGCTTGTCCCTCGAAATCGAATACTCCAGGCTGACGTTCATGTATATTCCAAAACACATAAGTAGAAATTGTATTTATACCCATCGCTTTGGCACGCCTAATACGGTCACGCCAATATTCTCGCGGAATACGCGGGTAATGCATTTCGCCACAAATGAGTTGCACCGATTTTCCGTTCAGATAAAAAGCATAGTCTCTGATTTGGAAAATTCCTTTTTCTTTATCACATGCTCCCCCCAAAAGAGCAATGATAGCCAAAAGCAGATATTTGTATGTTATTTTTTTCATGTAATTTATTGTTCCTATTTCTTTTTTGTTTATAAATAGAAATTCAGTCATGCGCTTGTTAAAGGCCAAAATGTTCATTCGGATTTTCATAAACATCCGCTTTCCGGTCACTTTCTCCGGCATAGTTCCATTCTATATGGTCGCGGTACACTTGTCCATCGGGAGCTGTTACGATGGTTTCCACCACATTCCTTCCCATGTCCAACGTAGCATCAAACACGTAATGTATTTGAGTGTATCCCTGATGCATGGTGGTCAGTTCCTTACCATTCAAATAGACTTTGGGAATTCCTACGTTGGAATATACAGTCACATGTGTATTTTTTCGTTCGCGGTTTATATAACGACGTTCAGTCAGATAGACCACAGGATCTCGACTCCAGTTAGCTTTGTAAAAATAATAAGCATCTTTCTTTATTTTTCGATCGAAAGTCACTAAACCTTTCATATTACGCGCAGGGATACATCCACCGACTCTTGTAGGAACAGCAAAATCGAACATATTCCAAAAATAGGAAGCGATGATGTAGGGATGCTCAGCTATTACACTCCACTGGTATTCATGTAGCTTTGTTTCAAAAGTTTCAGGATAAAACTGTCCCCAAGGATTTCCAGACTCGGCCAATTGCTCGGTTTGATGTGTCACAACCCCACCAGCCCCATATTCAGTCAGCATCAGTATCTGCTCAGGATATTTCTTTTCCAGTTCCTCCACCCAAGGTTTGATATCTTGTATTTTCTTTTCATACCAACCGAAATAACGATTCATCCCCTGAATATCGGAATTAAAGTTCACAGGATGTTCCGCATGGCCATAACCGTTGACAGCAGCAGTATAACGGTCGGGATCTTCTGTCTTGGCCAGTTCGTGCAGTTCCCTCGTCAACATTGCCGTATATTCATGCGGTTCATACACTTCGTTGTGCAGTCCCCATGTATAGATAGATGGATGATTGAAGCTCTGACGAATCAGTTCACGCAACTGAGAATGCGCATTTTCCCTTTCTTGCCCAGTCACACGATTTACAAAAGGAATTTCAGCCCAAATAATAAGTCCTAAGCTGTCACATTTCGAGTAGATATAATCCGACTGCTGATAATGGGCAAAACGCACGGTAGTAGCACCAATGTCCATAATCATGGCAAGATCGGTGTCATGCTCCTTATTACTGAGAGCACTACCCAACCCCCACCAATCTTGATGACGAGTCACACCATACATGGGATATTTTTCACCGTTCAGGAAAAAGCCTTTTCCAGCCACGATTTCATAGTGCCGCAAACCGAGTGGTTGTACCATTTCGTCGACGACCCTGTCATCCTGTATCAAACGAGTCACTACCTTGTAAAGATAGGGATCTTTACGTCCTTGCCACAGATGAGGTTTCTTCACAGTAAACTCTGACACGTAGTCTTTGATACCTTGAGGCGAAAGACGAATGTCCTGTACATCCGAACAAACTTTTTTCCCCTCCCGAGTATAAATAGCGTTCTCAAGTTTCACTTGTGAGGGTTGCCAAGTACCATTGTCCAGTTTCACTTTTATCTTCACATCTGCACTTTTAGAAGAAACATTATTTTGAGTGATATAGACGCCAGACGAAGCATAGTCAGACAAAGTAATACTACAAGGTTCAGTAACAATCAACCAAACAGGACGATAAATACCTCCATAAACACCGAATAAGCTATGATTGACGGGGATAACATCCGGACGGGATGCATTGCTCACCTTGACCACAATCTGGTTATTTTCACCATATTTCAAGGCATTGCCCATTTCACAAACGAAAGCCCCATAAGCACCTTTGTGGCTACCTACCAACTTACCATTCACGTAAACTTCAGCACAACTTCCTACACCTTCAAATTTCAAATAGAGACGTTTTCCTTTCAGTTCGGCAGGACAGAAGTATTCTTTTCGATAGTAGGCTTCGCCTTCGTAGAAGTTCCGTTCGATTTCCTGCATGTCACGAGCATTCCAAGTGTGAGGCAGGGTAACAGGATTCCATTTCCGCTTCCATTGGTTTTGGGCGGACACGATGTTGTTTGCAAAGGGGCCTTTAATAAACTGCCATCCTTCGTTGAAACAGGTAATTTTACGTGCCTGCGCTACAGGACAAAATAGCACTGCGACGAGAAGTAAAATAAACAGGTATCTTTTTTTCATAGAAATTTATTTGTCGGATTAGTTGAATACAGGTTTGTCAGTCAGCTTCATGGTACGCTTTCCGTTATTCTTCAAATCAAATACTATTAGCGTATTTTCACCATTTTTCAGCATCGAAGCGGGAACGGGCAATGACTGTTGGGCATTCTGTTCCCAGTATGTGCCCAAATATTCGCCATTGAGCCATACTTCACCCATGCCCCACCCTCTGATGTCCAAATGCCATTCTCCACCAGTCGGGGCAGTGAATGTTCCTCGGTAGAAGCAAGGACGATGAGGTCCCTCCATCGGTCCAAAGTTCAGCTGGTCCACCCCGTCACAGGCATGAATAGCCAACGGAGTGACTATCCAACCTGTCAACGGTTCAGCATCCAGCGTGGCTGTGCCGAACAAGCCTTTCGAATTGTCCAATATTTCGGGGCCGTAAGTGATACGGCCGATGTTTTCAGCATAGAGTTGCAACGTATGCGTTCCGTCTGTTGCCTGGAATGTCAGGCTACGGGAATCATTATCCAGTTCACCCACAGTTTCCCCATCCAGGCAAACTACCGCATAGTCGCGCACATTTTCTATTTCCAGCGTGGCCTTACCTCCGCTGACGGTCACTTGAGTTTCATAGAGAGCATATCCACCTGCATCCATGCCCAAGTCGTTCATAGAAGGCAGTTCCTCCCATTCCTGGCTTTCCTCGCTCATTTGTTCCAGCGAAGCAGCCTCTTTGAAAAGAATTTCCTGTGCTTCCATCTTGCTTGTCGGGCAGAGTCCGACAAGCATCAAAATGACTATCAATAATCGTTTCTTCATCATTTCTTAAAAGTTTGTTTAGTGATAAGGAATGAATCTATGAAAGCGGTGTCCAATTCCACCTGCGGATTGAACTTCTCACTTTTCACATAACGGTCAATGCTTTCCAGCAACTGACAGGTAGCAGGACGTTTGTTCATGTCTTTTTGCGTGTCCAGCGCCAGCACTAACAGCTTACCTCCGCCTACCCGTGCCTCAAAACCGATACCCAATTTGCGGTTGCTATCATAGGAGTCGATAGTTTGGATAAAAGGACGCAAAGCTTGCGGAGTCTCTTGCAGTTCGATAACCTTGGCATAGTTCAGTATGTCCCACCACTGCCAATCGGGATGATTCTCGGTGACAAAATGGTCGAACACGGGACTGTCATCATGGATAAGCCACCCTAACGTCATGGGTGCCCACTTGAACATAATAGGGTTCCAGAAGTGATTGTGGAACGAAGAACGACGCCCTTTCACTTGTTTCGGATTAGGCAATAAGACAACTTTCTTCCCAGCCTGTAGCTGCTGCTTGGCCACAGCATCGAAAGTTGTGGTGTAGAGTACATCAGCGGTGGATTGCATCAGCTGCCCAGTTTTGGGATAAACCCAAATGTCCCAACTGTTAACATAATCCTTACCTACGAGCAATTGTACAGTCAGCTTCTGCGGTTCTGATCCTTCAGGTAGTATACAGCTGAACGAACCTGCTCGTATTACAGTATCACACAAAAAGGTTTGCGTCTTCAGCTTGCCTTGCCGCAGTGTCTTACCCTGTTCATCCAGCAGTTGCCAAGACACTTTGGAGTTCTTCAAAGAGCGATCGCTAAAGTTATAGACTTCTGCTACGGCTTCAAAAGTCTCTCCACCATTCCAAACACGTTTCTCAAAACGAAGTAGAGGTACGGTGGGCGAACAAAAGTGGCGGAACTCTTCAGGGGTAATCAATCCTTTTGAATCCCAAAAGGGATCAAGAATGCCCACCGGCGCATAACCTTGTTCAGGCAAGTCGTTGATAGAGAGCAACTGAAAGCCGGCTGAAGTAGAAGTGCGAAGCTGTGCTTCAATGACATCCTTGTACTCGAAGACAGTCTGCGCACCCGAAGCACGAAAGAAATCATCAGCCTGATCACCCATACCATTAGCTTCCAACTGACTACGGAACTTTTCCAAGTTGCGCGCTTCAACGGGGCCATCAAACTTAGCGATGATGCTGTAGTCCGGATAAACACAACGCTGGCCGGTTTCATGCGAAATGACAGGTACGTCAATGTTTGTTCCCTTGCAGATGTCCCAGTCGGTATAGGGACGGCCTTCATAGACGGTAGCGCCACCACTTGTAGTCTGATGAGTGGTATAGAACTGGTCGGAAGCCACACGCTTGCGAGCAGTGGATCCGCTGAAGAGATGACGACTGTCATGCTCCCGACCGTAGCGGGTCAACTCTTCGATAAAGTCAAAATCACCACTTATCTCATTACCATTACAATAGAGTATGAAAGAAGGATGATTGCCATATTCTTTCAGGATAGCCTTCTGTTCACGACGGAAGAAGTCCCAACGGGCAGGTTCGCCCGGTTCTCCGTCTTTCCCCCACATGGGCAGTTCCACCTGTAGGTATACACCCAGCTTGTCCGCCATGCGGAAGGCGGCCGCAGGAGGACACCAGGAGTGGAAACGCATGTGATTCATACCATAATCTTTGAGGATACGGAAAATACGTTCCCACGACGCGTCGTCCACCGGAGCATAGCCAGTCTTAGGAAAGACTGCATTCTCCACCGTACCACGTAAGTGTATGGGATGGCCATTGACAAGAACATGGTTCTTGCCCTGTGCCACTTCACGCATACCGAAGGTAACCTCCTTCTCATGCTCATAATTGGTTTCTCCAACACTGGTCAGGAGTTTACACTCCACACGGTATAGATTGGGATGAAACTCGTCCCACAACTGAATGTCCTTACCCAAGGCAATTTTACCTTCAAAGCTGACAAGACTGTCCTTGCCGTTCACGGGCAGTTCGCGGGTCAGATTGTATCCGTCATCACCCGTTATATGGAAACGCGCGGTACCTTCAAAAGGCTTACCGGTGTAGTTGCGTATTTGCAAGCGAGCAGTGACAGTCTTTTCCGTCACATCAGGATAGAGTTGCATATCATCGACATAAACGGGATCAACGGCAATAAGCTTCATTTCACCCAAGATACCGTTCCAGTTGATTTGGGTGAACTCTGTGTGTGCGTGATTCCACTTGTGCGTATCATACTGATACCGATTGTCAATACACAAAGTGATGAGATGCGTTTTTCCGGGCTTCACGAAGTCTGTCAACTCATGGCAATGAGGGACACTTATGTAATCCAACTTACTCACCTCCTTCGTATCCACGAAGATAGAGCTAAGCCAGTGAGTACGCTCGAAGTACATGAAAATACGCTTGCCCGCCCATTCTTTTGGGAAAGCAATTTCACGCTGGTACCAAGCCGGTCCCATGTATTCATACTTACGCGTTAAGCGGTCAATGTGACAGTAAGGTGATTTCCATCCTATCTGGTAATCATCCGTAATGGCAGGTAGGACGATAGTATCTTGCAGGCGATGCATGTAGCGTACATCGAGCGAGCCGCGACGGAAATCCATGAAATCGGTCTGGAAGCCCCATGTGCCGGAAAGATCCACTTCCTGCGTCTGGGCATTAAGTCCACTTGCTGTCATCCATAAAGCCGCGGACAATAAGGGGTATAATAATCCTTTTTTCATAAGTTTGGTTGTTTAAAATTTGGTTTCCATAATGTGCTTAATCAAGGGTTGTATGACTGCCGTTCCCAAGCTTGCCGCCCCAGCTGCTGTAGACCGGTCGTTTTGCTCAATCAACCGCTGCAAGACATGCATTCGTTTTAATATCCGGACAGATTGTTCATGCTCTTGTGCCTTTGCAACTTCTGCAAGTGCCAGAGCTTCTTGTCCCATCTGCGCCCAGAGACCAAAGGCTGTTATCCAGGGAGCTATTTCGCGGGTGAGGGCCGGATTGCTCTTTGCCAGCTTCAGTTCGCCGGCAGCCAATACCATCCGGTCGAATTCGTCTTTCAGCGTCTGCATGTCTTCGGCCTGCCAATTGCCTGACTGGGTATACTGCTTCACAAAACGGTCGGCTGCCGGGCGGATGCATTCGGATTCGGCCTTGGGGAAATGTGCCTCACCGGTAGCTGACGAATGGCGGCAGAAGCAGGCAAAGGCTTCGGCCGCATCGGGCAGCAGGCTGCGGATGCCTTCCTGCCAAGAGGCTTCCGCATCATAGGCATTGATGTTCCACGTATAATTCGCCACGCTAAAAAGGGCCAACTTCGAGGCTTCGGCATATTCCATCGGGTTGGAAACGAAGGCCGACGCGTCGGTACGGATGGCGGGGGTGATGCCGATGACTTTGCCCATCAGGATGCGGTCGTTTGAGAAGTCGGTCACGGGGAAGTTCCACCAGATGTAGGGACGGCGCTTGAGGATGGTCTGTACCCACGTCAGGTTGTCGGCTGTGATGTCCGACAGAGCCCGGTCTCCGGTCCACATGATGTGGATGTTGGCATCCAACTTGTCTCCCAATGTTTCG
Source organism: Bacteroides togonis (assembly GCF_900130135.1). Lineage (NCBI taxonomy): Bacteria > Pseudomonadati > Bacteroidota > Bacteroidia > Bacteroidales > Bacteroidaceae > Bacteroides > Bacteroides togonis. The sequence continues at coordinate 1,804,722 of NZ_LT670820.1, forward strand.
AGGTAAGCAGTTTCCGGATGCCAGCGGCTACGGTTGTAGTCCGAGGGGCACATGATGAGCGGTCGTACGTCCCCTTTGGCTTGGATGAAATTCCGGTTGATGTAGTTCAGCAGGTCAGCCTGCTCCGTGGCGTTTTTCCCCTTGCCGATGTCGTCGAAGAAGACAGCAAAGGCACGGATACCCAGCTGGTACATACTTTCAAGCTTTGCCACCAGCTTGTCCCGGTCTTCTTCATTCCACTTGATGTCATCTCCCGGATGAACGGCCCATACGAAGTCCACTTCCTTCTCGCGGGCACGGGCTACGAGGCTCTGCAGCTGCCGGGCTTCGGCTTCGGGATAGAGCTGACGCCAGCGTGCGCGGTGGTAGCGGTCGTTCTTGGGACCGTAGATGTAGGTGTTTAGTTTGTGGTCGCTGCAGAAGTCAATGAGGCTCATGCGTGCTTCGTGGCTCCAAGGTGTGCCGTAGAAACCCTCCACAACGCCACGCACAGCTACGTCGGGCCAGTCGGTGATTTCCACTTCAGGCAGAGAATCGTTCTTGCCGGCCTGTACGAAAAGCTGCTCCAGTGTGCGGAGACCGTAGTACAGGCCCCGGCGATCATTCCCGGCCACTACAATTTCGCTAGCGTTAACAGCCAAGTAGTAGCCTTCGCACCGCTCCGGTATCATTTTTTTGTATTTTCGAACACTCTCGTCGCCGCGGATGCCGACGCGCAGGGGAAATCCATTACGATCGGTATGGTCATCTGCGCAGCGCAACAGGAGCCTCAGAGTATTTGGGGGGAGTTCGTCGGTTCCGATAGGATGAAAGGAAGAAGGCACGGGAAAGGCTTTTCCGTTTTCCTTCACTTTCTGGGGATGGGGAGACAATTGAGGGATGGCAGCCTCCGACAGGCCGAAACCGATGCAGAGACTGAATATAAAGAGTAGTAGTCTATTCATGATTAAAATGTTGGAAATGTCTATCTGGAAAATGTTATCCTGAGAATCAATCTTTACCCCAAAGCAATACCTCGATTGAAAACAAGCTTCTTAATCTTGTCTATTTTATGAAGAGTTTATCTACTTCCGGATAAAGAGTTTATCCACCGGTAGATAAGGAGCTTATCTGCTCCCGGATAAAGAGTTTATCCACCGGTAGATAAAGGGTTTATCTGCTCCCGGATTAGAGGCTTATCCACCGGCAGATAAAGCCCCTATCATTCGGTAGAGTTACAGCGGGCTTCCACCTTCTTCTTCATCTCCGCCACCGGGTTCTCCGCCTCCAGCTGGCGCCTGACCGATGTAGAGCGTTTTGGTGACGCTCCGCGGTGTCTTCAGCAGCTGTCCGCTGCTGTACTGTGTGGTTACGGTCAGCTTATATTCGCCATCTGCCAGTCCGGCAGGAATAAGGAAGATGAGTTTCGAAGGCTGGTTCAGGGCTATCATGTCATCGGTGATGCGGGTCACTTCGCCCTCGGCGTCGGTCAAGGTAATGCCTACCGAAGGATCGTCGCCCGCCAGCTTGATGCGCTGCCCCGTCAGCGTAAAGTTACGTCCGGCTGTAGCGGTGAAGCCCGACAGACTGGTAGCCGTATCGATGCCGCCTGCCACATACATGGCACTTCCCTTTTCGCCCACGATATTCACCGTAGTGGCTTCGATGGCTTCACGCAACTCCTTGCCCTGCGTCATAGCGATACGGATACTGTTGCGGGCTGGGTCGAAGACGTTGTTTTCCACCGTTCCGGTGAACTGTGCCACGGCGCTGAACAGGCCCGTGTTCACGCGATAGCCCGTCAGGAGCAGTTTCTTCAGAACACGCTGTTCCAGATTGATGACCGCCTCGACGGTTTCACGCTCCAATCCAGGATTGATTTCCATGATTTCGCTGATAAGGCGTTGCTTGTCTGCCGTTCCGGCACTGACGAGGGTCAGAATCTTGTCGTCTTTGTCGTCTACGGTCAAAGTATTATCTGCCAGTTGTGCATTCAGGGTATATTTGATGTCGGTTGTTGCCATGGTATAATTCGTTTTTCTTGGTTTTCAGATTAGGGTTAGATAAAGAATTGAGGAAGGAACAAGGCTTTACACCTTGTTCCTATTAAAAACAAGCATAATTATTGTTCCCAACCCGGATTCTGCGGGAATTCGGCTCCTGTATTGGAGTCGATAACACTCTGCGGAATGGGCCACAAGAGGAACTTGTCGTCCCAGCGAGGCGCAACCCGGTCATTGTACTTCACGGAACGTTCCTTCAGAATACCCAGACGCAAGAGAGTGAAGCGGCGCAGCTCCTCACCGGCCAACTCACGGATACGCTCGTCTGCCAGGAAGTCTTTTGTCACATCGGCTGCAGTGATTTCGCTGGCTCCGGCACGGCGGCGCACTTCGTTGATGGCGTCGGCAGCCCCCTGCGTATCACCCTGGTTCATTCGGGCTTCGGCCAGCAGCAGGTAGGTCTCGGCCAGACGGAACTTCATGCGGTCTTTCGTATTGCCGCCATAACCTTCGTCGCCACCACGTCCGATGACGCCATAGAAGAACTTCGTAATGGCCGGACAAAGTTTACCGGCTTGCCAAAGGTCATCGGTCATTTCACAGGGCTTGCCGTAAGTATCCGATACATCAGGGTTATTGTAATACCAATGACGCTTGATGTTGTATTCAGAGTTACGGATATCTGTATCCTCAAAGAAATGGCTGTCGTTGCCAATCCACCAGGGCAGTCCCATGAGCTGGGCCAATCCGCGTCCGCCTAAAGAATCAGCAATCTGGAAGCCGGCGATATCCCAGTATTTGGGCACCCAGGCACGCTTGGTCCAGTCTTCACTCTCATCACCGCCGCCAATGACATTGTATTCGAGCTGCATCACCCAGATGGACTCCATGTTGTCCGACGTACGATTCTGATTGTTTTCCTTAAAAAGATCAGAGAACACATCGCCCGGTTCTTTGGTCTGTGTACCGAAACGCTCCTTCATCAGGTGGAAGTAGCCGGAATTGATGACCTGTTCGGCTGCATCTTCGGCTTCGGCATTCATGCCGGCCATCAGATAGACTTCACTCAACAGATGCAGGGCTGCCCATTTGGTCAGGCGTCCCGGCAGTACGGCATCCGGATCTTTAGGAAGGTTTTCTGCGGCAAATTTCAGGTCATCAATCATGTGACCCAATACCTCATCCTTTGGCGTACGGGTGAAGTCGATGCGGAAATCGCGTTCCACCTTGTCCACATACGGCACGTCGCCATACAGATAAACCAAATAACGGTAGGCATATGCACGGAAGAAACGGGCTTCGGCCTGGAAACCTATTTTGTCTGTTGGTTTGTCCCATGCCACATCAGGATGTTCTGAATATTCCAATATCAGGTTGGCATTGGAGGCCAATCCGTAGCCAAACTCCCACCATGACTTGATAAAAGAAGTCTGTGGTGTGTACGACAGATTATCGAACACTTGCAACGTACCGTCATTGTGCCCGGTGTTGGCCAGGTCGGTACCTATCTGGAGTACTTCGTAAGGCGTGGCACCTCCGTGGCTGTAAGAATTACCTTCACCGCCCCAGCAGTTCCATTCCGAACGGCAATATTCATACAGGCCGGTGACACCCACTTCAAAACCATGGGTACTGGTATACGTGTTGCTTGGAGCGAGCGAACCCTTCAGGTTTTCGTCCAGAAAATCTGAACAACTGCTCAATGCGAGCAGGGAAGCAATGGCTATATATCCTATCTTTTTCATTTTCATATCTTGTTAAGTTTTGTTTAGAATGTTACGTTAAGTCCGAACATGTAAGAGCGGTTAGTAGGGTAGCCGTAGTACATGTTGTCGGCATCAAGGTTGGTCGTATTGTCCATGTTGCTGAACGAACAAAGGTTGTTGACACTCACGTTGATGTTCACTCCTTGGACACCCATGGCTTTCACCCATTTCTTCTCCAGGTCATAACCAAAGGTGATGTTCTTCACCGTCACATAGCTCACTTTGGAGTAGAACGAGTGTTTATCATAAGGCGTATAAATCAGCGAAGTCACCTTGTTGCTGTGGTTTTCCGGTGTCCAGTATTCCATACCGCTGATATAATTGAAACGCATATCCCAACGTTCCAGATTCAGGTCATGACGTTCTTTCCATTGACCGAATACACCGTTCAGCAAGAACGACAGGGAGAAGTTCTTGTAATGGAACTGGTTGCCCATGGACATCAGGAAGCTTGGAGTCTTGGAACCGATGATCTTCTTGTCAGCAGCAGTAATACGGCCGTCTCCATTCACATCTTCCAGCTTGGCCGAACCAGGCTTCGCACCGGCTTGTATCTCTTTACCTTCCTCATTGTAGAAACCTTCTTTAATGGTCACCTTACCATCACTTCCTACAATTTTCTCCGCTTTATATCCGGGATCGTCATATTGCCAAACTCCCACTACATTATAGTCATAGAAAACTCTTAGCGGCTCACCGATGAACCATTTGTTATCGATGTCATCCTTGCCGTCTCCACGTAAATCAACAATTTTATCTCGATTCAAGAAGAAGTTCAAGTTAGTATTCCAAGTGAAATCCGGAGTCTGGATGTTTACAGAGTTCAAGTTGATTTCCACACCCTTGTTACGTGTTTGGCCGATGTTGTCCATGATGCTGCTGAAACCATTCATCACCGGCACCTTACGGCTCATCAATAGGTCTTTGGTATTGGCTACGTAGGTTTCGATGCTACCACTCAGGCGTTCACCAAAGAAACTGAAGTCGATACCGAGATTGAAGCTATGGGTAGTCTCCCATTTCAAATTGGGGTTACCTACGCTGCCAAATCCCATATAACTACCATTTACACCGGTAGTTCCGTCACCCCAAATATATTTGGAAGTACTCAAGCGGTCCAACGTTTGGTAAGCGCTGATGGCTTGGTTACCATTACTACCGTATGATAAACGTAGCTTCAACATATCTACTCCCTTGTCGCGTGCCTTTTCCATAAAATCTTCCGAACTGATGTTCCAGGCTACAGCAGCCGATGGGAAGAAGGCGTACTTGTTGTTAGCACCGAAAGCCGAGTAGCCGTCTGCACGTCCTGTCAAGGTCAACATGTAGCGGTTGTCGAAGTTGTAGTTGGCACGAAGCATGTAAGACAAGGTGGCGGTTTCCGTCAGGCCTGAAGTTATTTTGATATTTTTCTCACCGGCGTTCATGTTGTGATATTCAGAATCATCGTTCACGAAACAGTCGGCACTCTGATTAGCATTCTGATCTGAAGTTTGTTGCATACTGAACAGTCCCGTCAAATCCAGTTTATGCTTACCGAACTGGTTGCTGTAATTCACCAGGTTTTCCCAAGTATAATCGACGTATTGCCTGTTGTAGATAGAAGCGCTACCTTCCGAATTCTTTCCGCTCAGCGTGTTACGGCCGTAGTAAGATCCTTCGAAAGAATTACGATAGTTATAACCGAAATTCGTACGATAACTTAATCCCTTGACCGGCAACTTGATTTCCGCAAATGCCGACAGAAACAGGTTGCGGTAGTTATTATCGGTCGTAGCATTGATGTTGGCCAGCGGATTGGAGAACAGCGTTTCCTGCATCGGATAATCGACATAGTTGCCGGACTCGTCCAAGAATTTTCCATAGGGGCTCATTTTCAGAGCAGCTTCCAGATTGGGTTGGTTCTTGTCCACGTCTTTGCTGACAAACTGCGTACCGATACCTATTTTTAACCAAGCATTGAAATTCTGCACCACATTCAACGACAGATTGGTACGACGAATACCTGTATTCTTCATTACGCCCTCTTGCTTCAGATTGGAAATGGTGGCTGAATATTGGGTAGCCTCTGTTCCACCGGTTACACTCACTGTGTGGCGATTGGTCAAAGCATTGCGGAACACTAAGTCCTGCCAGTCCGTACTAATACCTGCATTATAAGCTTCGAGTTCTATAGGGTGCAAAATGTTCTCAGGAGCCAGTTGGTCACCTTCCCACCCCAATTTCTCGCGATTGTATTCCTGTCGCATTTGCAGATATTCGGGTCCGTCCATCAAGTTCAACCGACTTTGAGTCTGCTCCAGACCTATCTGTCCTTTATACGTCACTTGCGGCTTACCTTGTTTACCTTTCTTTGTCTGAATCAGGATAACGCCATTCGAACCACGCGAACCATAAATAGCAGCTGAAGAAGCATCCTTCAATACTGAGAGGCTTTCGATGATTTCGGGGTCGATATCACCTAACGAACCGTTGTAGGGGATGCCGTCCAACACAATCAACGGAGTATTGCTGGCTGTCAAGGAGTTAATACCACGTATACGCAATGATTGTTCTTCTCCCGGACGAGCATTAGTTGTGGTAATACTTAAACCCGGTACTTGTCCCGCCAGTTTGTCCAACAGGTTGTTGCTGGTTACCATCTCCAACTGTTCGGCATTAACAGAAGCAATACCACCCGTCAAGTCGGACTTACGCTGGGAACCATAACCTACGACTACCACCTCGTCCAGCATCTCAGCGTCTTCTACCATCGTAATGTTCATCGGTTGCTGAGAGGCTTTTACTTCAAGAGTCTTATAACCTATATAGGAGATTTCAAGAGTTGCATTGGCACCTACTTCCAGAGCAAAGTTGCCATCGATATCTGACACAACTCCGTTGCTGGTACCTTTTTCCTTGACAGCGGCGCCAATGACCGGCATACCTGTCGCATCGGTAATAGTACCTTTTACTTTACCAGCCTGAGCTGGAGCTGCATTGGATACGGCTTTGCGCACAATAATCTTTTTGTCGCGTATTTCATACGTCAAATCAGTCTGTCCCTTCAATATTTGATTGACAACTTCTTCGATAGAGGCTTTATTAGCGGATATGGAAATTCTCTTTCCCGTGTTCACATCTTTTGACGAAAAGACAAACGAATATCCAGACGTCTTTTTCAATTCTTCCATCGCCTCTTTGACGGTTATATTCTTGTTTTTCAATGTAATATCTTGAGCAGACATCGTCAGATTAAAGCAAAAGGCTGCTCCGGCTATTAAAATAGCCTTTTGGATATAATTCATAATTTCTCTTTGATTTAATGATTATTACTAGATTCAGGTCGCTAGATTTGAAGAGTTTTGTGTATTTTTGCATGCTCTCCAAACGCGAATGAGGCATTGCTGTGGCTTGGCAGAGTATTCAAGGGGGGGATGTGGCCGCATCCTCCTTTTTTATGCAAGCCTTTCTGTCACTCGGATTTATCCGGAAAGGGAATGTTTCATGGTGTTATTCTTTTTAAGGTTCTACATTAAGTTAGTATAGAATATATATTCCTTTTTCTTGCTTATATTTCATACGGTTGGTCGAAGAAATGGTCTCCAATACCTGTTCAATGGTGCTTCCCGACATCTTGAAACTACCATAAAAACGAGTATTTTTGAGTGAATCGGCCACCTCTATCTTTACATCGTAATTGCGCATCAGCTTTTTAGCGATGTCCTCCAACAACTCTTCATCGAAAAACAGCTCATCATGGGTCCATATCTTGGAGTTCTGCACCTGAGTACGAGTAGTCTTCATTTCTCCAGTCAATTTGTTCAATGTCACCTTTTCATTGGGTTGCAGATATAACGTTTCCTCTTGTCTGAGGTGATTACTCAACTTTACCTTACCCGACAAAAGCGAAACACTGGCTTCCGAATCGTCTGCATAGTTCTTGAAGTTGAATTGAGTTCCCAACACGGTCACATCAACTTCCTGCGTATGAATAATGAAAGGAAGCTGTTCGTTGTGCGATACCTCAAAATAGCCTTCACCCTCCAATTTCAAATTACGATCGTTGATTCCGAATCCCTGGGAATAGGTCAAACGCGAACAAGCGTTCAACCATACTTGGGTACCATCGGGCAAGTACATACAGGTACGGGCTCCGACAGGAGCTTCGATCACGATATCGGCAAAGGCATTCTCCATGTTTTGCTTCCCTCCCCAATAACCGGCCAAAGGCAACACCAACACCAATACAGCAGCAGCAATACGCCAAAAATATCGAGCAAACGATTGTTGTTTGTGAGGATGAATCTCTGCTGTCTGTTTTTTGATTCGATTCTTGAATCTTAAAAAAGCAAGTTCTGCATCGGGTTGGTTTTGCCCATACAAAGTGGATGTAGTATACCATAATTCGATCCGGTCACGTATATAAATACGGTGTGCATCCGATTCGAGACTCCATTGTTTCAGTTGTTCAATGCAATCTCTGTCAGCATGTCCTGATATGTACTGATCTATCAGGCGATCCATTTCGATATATGACTCTTTGTTTGGCATCTTTTTCGACGGTTATATAGTAAAGACAAAATTCAAGGCATCAAGGGTAGTGTAAAATGCTGTTTTTTTCAGATTTTAATGAAAAAATAGAGGAAAAGCACTTCCAAATAGGGAGCCATCTTTTTTTGAAGGAAATCTAAAGCATTCTTTATGTGATACTTGACTGTATTTATCGAGATATTAAGTTCGGAAGCTATTTCTTCATATTTTTTCTCTTCAAACCGACTTTTTTTGAAAACTGTCCGGCAAGCATCCGGCAGCTCCTCTATGCTCTGACGCAACAAGTCCTCCAATTCCTGAGTGAGCATATTTTCCAACGGATGATCTTCGGAAGGAAACAAGTTTTCTATCAGTTGAACATTCTCAGGAAGCAGATAGGAAGAACAGTTTTGCTCCATCCGATAGTTCTGTGAGTTCAATTCGTTCAAGCAACGGTTGCGAACGGCACGAAGCAGATAATTGCGTAGTGAGCCTGAAATTTCAATCTCCGTATGGTGTTCCCACAAATAGAAGATCACATCGTCTACCATCTCTTCGGCAAGGGAAATATCATTGGTCAGCTGAGCAGCAAAACGGCAAAGAAGTGCATAATGTTGCTCGTAAAGGTATTTGAATGCCTTTTCATCCCCTTGTTTCAGATGCTTTTTAATGAGTGCTTCTTCCATAAATACATTTTGTAGCAGACAAATGTAGTGAAAAACATCGAAAAAAATAAAGGGCATCCAAAAAACATTGGATACCCTTCACATTAGGATTTGTTTCTATTCTCTTATTTAATACCCAGCTTGGCCTTGATCTCAGCAGGTACGGCATCTTTATGTACCAGGATGTTCATCGTCTTATAAGCAACGAAAGCTTTGGATGCATACCAAATACCTTTGTATTTACCGCTCAATCCCCAAGAGTTCTTAACCATGAAATATTCTTTACCGGTCTGATCTTTAGCAATACCATAGATAACCATACCATGATCATCAGTCGTTTCCCAGTTATCGAAAGCAACTTGACGCATTTCCTGCGTTACTTCTACTTCAGGCAAAGGACGAGAAGTCAATTCCTTACGCTTGTCCGTAGCAGTCATACCAGTCCAGCGAGCCATGTCAGAGCCAGTCAGTTCGGCACCACGAGCTGCATCGGGCATAACAGCGATACCATCACGGGTAAATCCCTGTTCGCTCACATCGCTACCCCATGCAAAAGTATAACCTGTGCGAATGGCATTGTCCATTACGGCCATCAGCTCGTCAATAGGCAGGTTGTAGGACAAGCCGTTGCGCCAGTTGTCCTGAATTTCAATGGCAAACTGGGTGTAGAAAGGATGGTGAGTATACGAAGTCAGTGACACGTAGTCATCAGGATTGATACCCAGACTGGCGGCAAAGCTCTTCGGTGTGTACTCCGTACCCATATAAGTGAACTTCTCGGGACATTTGCCCAGATAAGTGTCGTAGATAGCACTGATACCGTTCTTCCATACGGGGGTCAGCTTGCTGAAGTTGCCCTTGCCGATGGCTTTTACATAGGCGCCGGCAACGGCATCCAGTTCGTTGTGTACAGGCAGTGAATCGCCGTACATGATACCCGGCATGGCTTCCTGCGGCACAAGGCCATAATTCTTCATACAATACATGATGTCATAGAAGCTTCCGCCCGGCGAGAAGGGAGCATCACCGTGATAGCGCACGTAGTTAACGGCACGGTCTACCATGGTGTGATGTACAACGAACATTTCGGACAGGTCGTAAGTACCTTTACCCAAGCGCAGCAATTCACTCTCCAAGAAGCCGAGGCTGGAGAAGCTCCAGCACGTGCTCGAACGATTTTGGTTCTTGATGCTGGTGATGGGGTTTTCCTTTACGGTAGTGAAAACGAAGCCTTCTTCTTTGGGCTCAGTCTTCTTCTTGGCCGACATGTCGAAGGCCAGCAATGCCAATGCGGCAACGAGGATTGTTTTTTTCATCATGATTACATTATTTAGAAGTTTTCATTATTGGCTACAAAGATAGTCAAATTTATCGATAAGCCAAACAATCTTTTCCGCTTCGTTCAGGCCATTGCGGGAAACCTCAAAACACATCTCCATACATCCGCAAACGGGTACGCAGGTCGCGTATCTCGCGTTGCATCTCGTCCATACGCTCCAGCAGGTGATGGATGGCATCGATCCCTTCCATATTGATAGAGAGGTCATAGTACATACGGCTGTAACGCTCCACGTCGGGCAACTGGGAGAAAGTGAGGCACGGACGGCCTTCATCGAACAAGATGTCGACCAGTCCATTTTCCTGCAGGAGGTCGATGAACGACGGCTCTATATGACATTTGTCGCAATAATCGCTGACAACAATCAATTCATTCTGCATAACGGTTCATTTTTTTTAGTTAGTTCATACGCTGAATTTTACGGAACATGTCTTTCTGTTCCTCCGTCAGGTTGGTGGGCAACTGGACGTGATAGGTCACAATCAGGTCGCCCTGCACGCCTTCCTGCTTGTAAACAGGGAATCCCTTGCCCTTAAGACGTACTTTGGTACCGCTCTGCGTACCTGGCTTTACTTTCAGTTTCACTTGTCCGTCCAAAGTATTCACCAACTGTTCGCCACCCAGCAGGGCCGTGTAGAGGTCGGTATTGACATCGACATACAGATCGTCGCCCAACCGCTTAAAGACAGGATCGTCGGCAATGACAAACGTGATGTAGAGATCGCCCGCAGGACCTCCGTTCACGCCCGGAGCTCCATAGCCTTTCAGCTTGATGACTTGGCCATTAGCCACACCGGCAGGAATGGTGATACGCACCTGCTTGTCGCCCACGCTGAGCACCTGTTTATGAGTTTGCGCAGCCTCACGAAGCGTCAGGTTCAGTTCAGCCTGATAGTCCTGGCCGCGAAAACCTCCCTGAGCACTCCGCCCGCTCCGTCCGCGATGGCCGAAGAGTTCCTCGAAGAAGTCGGAAAATCCGCCTGCATTGCTGCCCGTAAACTCCTGTCCGTCGGACGAATACCAGTAGGTGCCGTTACCGTCCGTGTGGAAACCCTGCGCTCCGGCGCCGAAACCTCCGAAGCCCCCTGCCTGCTGACGGGCCTGCTTCTGTGCCTCGAACTCGTCGGCATGCTTCCAGTGTTCGCCATACTCGTCGTACTTCTTACGCTTCTCCGGGTCGCTCAGCACCTCGTTTGCCTCGTTGATGGCCTGAAACTTCTCCTTGGCCGTAGGGTCATTGGGGTTCAGGTCGGGATGGAACTTGCGCGCCAGCTTGCGGTAGGCCTTCTTGATGTCATCCTGCGAGGCGCTTTTGTCCACACCCAATACTTGGTAATAATCGATAAAAGCCATAGTTAATGATTGATGGTTAAAATGGTTAATGGTTCATATAATGAAAGCCGCGGTATCTCTCTGACAAGACACCGCGGCTGCTTATATGTTTAATGTATCAGGGGAAATCGGCCGATTACATCATGCCGCCCATGCCACCCATACCGGGGTTCATCGGCATTTCGGGCTTGTCTTCCTTCTTCTCGACGATGACACATTCCGTTGTCAGGAACATGCCTGCGATAGAAGCGGCGTTCTCCAGCGCTACACGAGTAACCTTGGCGGGGTCTACCACGCCTGCTGCATGCAGGTTCTCGTACACGTCGGTACGTGCGTTGTAGCCGAAGTCGCCCTTGCCTTCGCGAACCTTCTGAACAACCACAGCGCCTTCCTTGCCTGCATTGGCGCAGATCTGACGGAGCGGCTCTTCGATGGCACGCTTGATGATGTGGATACCGGTTGTTTCGTCGGCATTGTCGCCTTCCAGACCTTCGAGTGACTCGAGGGCACGGATGTAAGCCACGCCACCACCCGGAACGATACCTTCTTCGATAGCGGCACGCGTTGCACGCAAAGCGTCGTCTACACGGTCTTTCTTTTCCTTCATTTCAACTTCGGAAGCAGCACCTACGTAGAGCACAGCTACACCACCTGACAACTTGGCCAGACGTTCCTGAAGCTTCTCACGGTCGTAATCGCTCTTTGTAGCGGCAATCTGAGCCTTGATCTGCTCGCAACGCTCTTTGATGTTCTCCTTGTCGCCGGCACCGTTTACGATGGTCGTATTGTCCTTCGTGATAGTAACCTTCTCGGCAGTACCCAGCATTTCGATCGTAGCCTGTTCCAGTTTCAAGCCCTTCTCTTCGCTGATCACTACACCACCAGTCAATACGGCGATATCTTCCAGCATTTCCTTACGACGGTCGCCAAAGCCCGGAGCCTTCACAGCACAGATCTTCAGCTGGCTGCGCAGACGGTTCACTACCAAGGTAGTCAATGCTTCGCTATCTACATCTTCTGCGATGACCAACAGAGGACGGCCTGTCTGTACGGCGGGTTCGAGGATAGGCAAGAAATCTTTCAGGTTGGAAATCTTCTTGTCGTAGATCAGGATGTAAGGTTTCTCCATCTCACATTCCATCTTCTCGGTATTGGTTACGAAGTAAGCCGACAGATAACCGCGGTCGAACTGCATACCTTCTACCACGCCGATGGTCGTATCCGTACCCTTAGCTTCCTCGATGGTGATGACACCGTCCTTGGAAACCTTACGCATGGCGTCGGCAATGAGCTTACCGATAACCGGATCGTTGTTGGCAGATACGGTACCTACCTGTTCGATCTTGTCGTAGTTGTCGCCTACCATCTCTGACTGAGACTTGATGGATTCAACCACCTTGGCAACGGCCTTGTCGATACCACGCTTGATGTCCATAGGGCTGGCACCAGCCGTTACGTTCTTCAAGCCTTCGGCTACGATAGCCTGAGCCAGTACGGTAGCAGTTGTTGTACCGTCACCTGCATCGTCACCAGTCTTCGAAGCGACTTCCTTAACCAGCTGTGCGCCGGTGTTCTGATAAGCGTCGGCCAGCTCCACTTCCTTGGCAACGGTCACACCGTCCTTCGTGATGTGGGGAGCACCGAACTTCTTCTCGATGATAACGTTACGGCCTTTCGGGCCCAGAGTTACTTTTACGGCGTTAGCCAGTGTGTCGATACCCTTCTTCAGTTGGTCGCGGGCATCTATATTGAACAAAATTTCTTTAGCCATGATTTCGTCTAATTAAAAGTTGAAAATTGAAAATTGAAAGTTTTTATCCCAGTACGGCGAGTACATCGCTCTGACGCATGATCAGATATTTGGTACCGTCGAGTTCGATTTCCGTGCCGGCATACTTGCCATAGAGTACGTGGTCGCCTGCTTTCAGCACCATTTCTTCGTCCTTCGTACCGTTTCCGGCTGCAATCACTTCACCTTTCAGAGGTTTTTCCTTTGCTGTATCAGGGATGATGATACCGCCGATTGTCTTTTCTTCTGCGGGTGCAGGGAGTATCAGAACTCTGTCTGCCAATGGTTTGATGTTCATAGTCACTTTTCGTTTTATATGTTATACTTTATTTTCTTTTTTCTGCCTGCTTGGCGCAAGCGAAAAAGAATATACGAAAAGCGTGCCAAACTTATTTTGGCAGAAAGAAACTGCCAAAATGTCGCAACACATCCAATTTGTCCGAAAACAAAAAACGCCTGCCCTTATTCGAGCAGACGTTCTATGTTACCTTCTTCCCAAAAAGCCTTGGTGGACCTCACCATCGAGCTGCCCATATATAATAGGAATAGGACAGCCAAAATAACCATAATTACACCGATCAACAAATTGTGTCTGTTTTCGTTCAACTGGATGGAAACCATACTAACCTCCTTCTTCATTATGTAATGCAACGGTGCAAAAGTAGCGTCACGACGTTACATTTTCATTTCATGCCTGATACAAATATACGAAAAAAGGAGCGAAATCCGCTCCTTTTTAATAGTATTTTTGTTTTTTACCGCTCATTTGCGTATGGCTGCCACCAGTTCGGCAGGGGTGAGCAGACATTGCTCGCCGCTTTCCATGTTTTTCAGTGTCACCTTACCCTCGTTCATCTCGTTCTCGCCCACCAGTGCCACGAATGGAATGCCCTTGGCATTGGCATAACTCATCTGTTTCTTCATCTTGCTGGCATCAGGGAAGATTTCGGCCCGTATGCCTGCCGCACGGACTTGTGCCAGCACTTGCATGGAGAAGGCAGCCTCGCGTTCGCCGAAGTTGATGAAGAGCAGCTGCGTGCCGTTCACGGCTTCCTTCGGATAGAGGTCGAGCTGGTTGAGCACATCGAAGATGCGGTCGGCACCGAACGAGATGCCCACACCGCTGACACCTGCCATGCCAAAGACACCTGTCAAGTTGTCATAACGTCCGCCGCCGGTGATGCTGCCTATCTGTACGTCGAGCGCCTTCACTTCGAAGATGGCGCCCGTGTAGTAGTTCAGGCCACGGGCCAACGTCAGGTCCAGTTCGATTTCGTTCTTCAGGCCCAGCGCCTTCAGGGTCGTCAGGATGAATTCCGTTTCGGCCACGCCCTTCAGGCCCGTTTCGCTGGTGGCCAGCACCTCTTTCAGCGTAGCCAGCTTCTCTTCGTTCGTACCGCTGAGCAGGATGATGGGTTGCAACTTGGCGATGGCCTCATCGCCGATGCCCTTTTCGCGCAGTTCGGCATTCACGTTGTCCAGGCCTATCTTGTCCAGCTTGTCGATGGCCACGGTAATGTCCACTATCTTGTCGGCCTCACCGATAATCTCGGCAATGCCGGTCAGTATCTTGCGGTTGTTGATCTTGATGCACACACGGATGCCGAAGCGACTGAAGACGGTGTCCACAATCTGCATCAGCTCCACCTCGTTGAGCAGGGAGTCGCTGCCCACCACGTCGGCGTCGCACTGGTAGAACTCGCGGTAGCGTCCCTTCTGCGGACGGTCGGCACGCCACACGGGCTGTATCTGGTAGCGCTTGAAGGGGAACGTCAGCTCGTCGCGATGCATCACCACGTAGCGCGCAAAGGGCACGGTCAAGTCGTAGCGCAAGCCCTTCTCGCAGAACTTGCAAGCCAGCTTGGAAGCATTGCGACTCAGCAACTCCTCGTCGGTCAGGCCGGAGAAGTAGTCGCCGGAGTTCTGTATCTTGAACAGGAGCTTGTCGCCCTCTTCGCCATACTTGCCCATCAGCGTGGAGAGCATCTCCATGGCGGGTGTCTCTATCTGCTGGAAACCGTAGAGGTGGTAAACGTCGCGGATGGTGTTGAATATATAGTTGCGCTTCGCCATCTCTATAGGCGAAAAGTCGCGGGTTCCTTTCGGAATACAAGGTTTTGCTGCCATATTCGTATCAGTTAGATTTCAAAATCGGGCTACAAAGTTACGGTATTTTATCAGAAGTTTCCAGCAAATCGGAAGCAAATTCGCATCGGGAACGTCATTTTCCCCCGTCTTTGAAATCGATTTATCCTCTCAACCTACAGAAAACAAACACCGCATCACCAATCAGAAAGCATCGCTTTGCCTGCACGAAAGCACCGTTTTTCACCCCGCCAAACAACGTGTTAGTTTTATTAACACGAAACATCCGTTTTGTTAACAGATTTTTAAACCTTAACAGAGACTCTTTTTTGGCGTTCGGCCGAATGTGGCTTATCTTTGCAAAAAAAACAAAAAGAGACATGAAGCAAATCAGCATTACCCTACTCTGCTGCCTCCTGACGCTGGCAGCCTACGCTCAAGGCGGAAAGCCGCTCACGCTGAAGGATGTCGTGACGGGCACGTTCCGCGTGGAAAACATCTACGGAGTCATCCCCATCCCCGGCGACGGCGAACACTACTCGCAAATGAACGCCGAAGGTACACAAATCATCAAATACTCCTTCAAGACCGGCAAGCAGGTGGAAGTGCTGTTCGACGCCGCCACTGCCCGCGAGTGCCCCTTCAAGCGCTTCGACAGCTACAGCTTCTCGCCCGACGGCTCGATGCTGCTCATCGCCACCGAGACGACCCCCATCTACCGCCGCTCGTACACGGCCGTGCACTATCTGTACAGCCTGAAGCGCAACCTCGAGGGGAAAATCAACAACGTGGTGGAGAAACTTTCTGACGGCGGACCGCAACAGGTGCCCGTCTTCTCGCCGGACGGCTCGATGGTGGCCTTCGTACGCGACAACAACATCTTCCTCGTGAAACGTTACTACGGCAACAGCGAAAGTCAGGTGACCAAGGACGGCGAACGCAACAAGATCATCTACGGCACGCCCGACTGGGTGTACGAAGAGGAGTTCTCATACAACCGCGCCCTGGAGTTCAGCGCCGACAGCAAGATGCTGGCCTTTGTGCGCTGGGACGAGAGCGAAGTAAAATCTTACTCCTTCCCCGTCTTTGCCGGCGACAAGCCCCACATCGAGGCCTACGAGAAGTATCCCGGCGCCTATGAATACAAGTACCCCAAGACGGGCGAAGCCAATTCGAAGGTCAGCGTTCACACGTTTGACATCAAGAGCCGCGTCATCCGCAAGATCGACGTTCCGATGGACGAAGACGGCTACATTCCCCGCATCCGCTTCACCAAAGACCCCGAAAAGCTGGCCATCATGACACTGAACCGCCATCAGAACCGCCTCGACCTGTACATGGCCAACCCGCGCAGCACCGTCTGCAAGCTGGTGCTCCGCGACGAGAGCGACAAGTACATCAAGGAGAACGTCTTCGACCAGATACGCTTCTACGACGACCACTTCAGCTTCGTCAGCGAGCGCAGCGGCTACAACCACCTGTACTGGTACAGCCTGTCGGGAAGCCTGGTGAAGCAGGTCACTTCGGGTCCGTTCGAGGTGAAGGAATTCCTGGGCTATGACCCGCAGGAAGGCTCCTTCTACTACACCAGCAACGAGGAGAGCCCCATGCGTACCGCCGTCTACAAGACCGACCGCAAAGGCAAGAAACTGAAACTCTCCACGCAACAGGGCACCAATTCGGCCCAGTTCAGCACGGACATGAAGTACTACCTAAACCGCTACACCAGCCTCGACACGCCGATGGTCATCACGCTGAACAACAACCGCGGACAGGTGCTCACCACCCTGGTGGACAACCAGAAACTCCGTGCCCAGCTGGCTGAATACAACCTGCCGAAGAAGGAATTCTTCAGCTTCACCACTACCGACGGTACCCAGCTGAACGGCTGGATGATGAAGCCTACCGACTTCTCTCCCTCCAAAAAATATCCCGCCCTGCAATACCAGTATAGCGGCCCCGGCTCGCAACAGGTGCTCGACGCCTTCGGCATCAGCTGGGAGACGTTCATGGCTTCGCAAGGCTACGTTGTAGTTTGCGTGGACGGACGAGGCACAGGCGGACGCGGTGCCGACTTCGAGAAATGCACCTACCTGAACCTGGGCGTCAAGGAAGCCCGCGACCAGGTGGAGACGGCCCTCTACCTGGGCAGCCTGCCCTACGTGGACAAGAACCGCATCGGTATCTGGGGCTGGAGCTTCGGTGGCTACATGACTATCATGAGTATGAGCGAGGGTACTTCCGTATTCAAGGCAGGTGTGGCCGTAGCAGCTGTGACTGACTGGAACTACTACGACACCGTCTATGGCGAACGCTTCATGCGCACGCCACAGGAGAACGCCGAGGGCTACAAGGCATCGTCGGCCTTCACCCGTGCCGACAAACTGAACGGACGCCTCCTGCTGGTACACGGCATGGCCGACGACAACGTACACTACCAGAACTGTGCCGAGTATGCCGAACACCTGGTTCAGCTGGGCAAGCAGTTCGACATGCAGGTCTATACCAACCGCAACCACAGCATCTTCGGCGGCAACACGCGCATGCACCTGTACACGCGCTTGACGGAATTCTTTAATCAATGGTTAATGGGGAATTAATTCTCCATTATCCATTCTCAATTTTCAATTTTTGAAATGGAACGAGTACGCAAGCCTGAATGGCTCAAGATAAGCATCGGCGCCAACGAACGCTACACCGAGACGAAACGCATCGTCGAGTCGCACTGCCTGCACACCATCTGTAGCAGCGGCCGATGCCCCAACATGGGCGAATGCTGGGGACGGGGCACAGCCACCTTCATGATAGGCGGCAACATCTGTACCCGTAGTTGTAAATTCTGCAACACACAAACAGGACGCCCCCTGCCTCTCGACCCGCAGGAACCTACGCACGTGGCCGAATCAGTACGGCTGATGAAGCTCTCGCACGCCGTGGTGACCTCTGTCGACCGCGACGACCTGCCCGACCTGGGCGCCGCCCACTGGGCACAGACCATCCGCGAGATACGCCGTCTGAACCCAGAAACCACCATCGAGGTGCTGATCCCCGACTTCCAGGGGCGCAAAGAATTGGTGGAGCAGGTCATCGAAGCACGGCCCGACATCATCAGCCACAACATGGAGACCGTGCGCCGCATCAGCCCCCTGGTGCGCAGCGCCGCCCGCTACGACACGAGCCTCGAGGTGATCCGCCAGATAGCCGCCAGTGGCACCACGGCCAAGTCGGGCATCATGGTAGGCCTGGGCGAAACACCCGCCGAGGTAGAGGAACTGATGGACGACCTTCGCGCCGCCGGTTGCCAGATCATGACCATCGGCCAGTACCTGCAACCCTCACACTGTCATTACCCTGTGGCCGAATACGTTACCCCCGAGCAGTTCAAACGCTACGAAGAAACGGGGCTGGCGAAAGGCTTCACGCAGGTAGAGAGCGGCCCGCTGGTACGATCATCCTACCACGCGGAAAAGTCACTCCGTTACCTGAAGAAATAAAGAAAAGAGGCTGAACAACTCAGCCTCTTTTTTGTTTAAAAGGAAAAAGCGATACACCCATGAGCCGACAAAGTATTCTTTCTTTCAAGTATAACATGGCATGGGGGTTTATTCCCGTCCTGGTGTCCATGATACTGTCCGAACTAGCCACGCTAGGTACGGCCATCTATGCGGGCGCCCTGCTGGGTATCGTCCTCTCCGCCTATACATTCTTGCGAAAAGGAAGCCACTTGCCGCAAATTCTGCTATATGGCATTACCGCTATGCTAGTTCTGCTTGCCTTCACCTATTATTTCTACGCCGCCAGCTGCCAGCCTCAATGGTACTCCTTCACCCTCGAAGTAGGCACCCTGCTATTAATTCTGCTCTTCTACCTGAACCGTAAATCGCTGAAAGCTTACTACGGTTCTTCTAAAAGGAAGCATCAGTCGTCGGCTCAAAGCGTTGAAGCCACCATCGTATCAGCCCGTGTCGTATTGCTTTTCGGCGCTGTTCATTTGCTCGCCCTACTGTTGGCAGGCGCTTCCTTTTTCCAAGGCGAATCAAGTTTCATTCTACATCACATAGCACCGCCTGCGGTATTCATCCTAAGTATTCTATTCAACCAGATAGGCATCAGCTATTTCAACCGCCTGATGAAACGGACGATCTTCATCCCTATAGTCAATGCCGAAGGCAACGTAGTGGGCAAAGCATTGGCTTCCGATGCCTTGAGCAAGAAACAGAAATATATGATACCCTTTGTACGCGTAGCTGTCACGCTGAACGGTATGCTTTACCTCTGCCCACGGCTTCAATGCTCTTCTTTTGAAAAAGGCAAAGTCGACCTGCCGGTCGAAGGCTATCTGCTCTATGGCGAAACACTGAAGCAAGGTATCCACCGACTGGTGCGTCAAGTCCTGCCCGAAATATCCATGCAAGACCTCAAATTCAATTTCAAATATAAATTGGAAAACGAAATGACCAACCGCCTGGTATATGTCTTCACAATAACCGTCGACCACGAAAGCCAACTGAAACGTGACAAAGGACAAGCCGGCAAACTATGGACCATCCAGCAGATTGAACAAAACATCGGGCAGAACTACTTCTACCATTGCTTCGAAGACGAATACAATCGTGTTTTTTCAATGATTGATGAATGTGGCGGAAACTTTTCCACACACAATGCTCACTGATAGAGCAGGAAGATGCAGGGGATTTTAGTCAGATCGGGTGTATGCCCCTTCCAGTCCTTTACGCTCCGTGTTTTGATGAACTCTCCTTCGCACGTAATGTTGGCGGCAATGCAAAGTTTCGTTTGAGGACGGCAATTCTGAAGAATATCGTCCAGCATCTTATTGTTACGATAAGGTGTCTCAATGAACAATTGTGTCTGATGCTCGGTGTAGACACGCTGTTCGAGTTGCTTCAGCTTCTTGGCACGTTCGACTGGTTCAATAGGCAAGTATCCATTGAAGGCAAAGCTTTGCCCGTTGAAACCCGAACCCATGACTGACAGGATGATGGACGAAGGACCTACAAGTGGCACTACCTTCAAGCCCTTGCGCTGTGCAATGGCCACCACATCTGCACCCGGATCGGCCACGGCAGGACAACCTGCTTCGGAAATAACTCCCATAGACAAACCGCCCTCAAGCGGTTTCAGATAGCCCGAAATATCCGCAGGAGACGTATGTTTGTTGAGCGGATAAAAAGTCAGGGCATCAATATCAATGTCCTTGTCTACTTTCTTCAGAAAACGACGGGCCGAACGGACGTCTTCCACAATGAAGTGGCGGATACCCACTATGATTTCCTTGTTATATCCAGGCAAGACCTTCTCCCAGGGAGTGTCGCCCAAGGTAACGGGCAGCAGATAGAGTGCAGTTTCCATTAAATGAATTGAAAATGGAGAATTGAAAATTGAAAATGAAAAATTCATCCTCCATTTAATTCTCCATTCTCAATTTTCAATTCTCAATTATAAAATTTTATCCGTAGATAATATTTCCGTTAGCATCCTTGTACTCGTCGAGACCTTTCTCGTAAGTAGCCATGGCACGGAGGCTCATACCCACGCTGGAGAAACCACCGTCGTGGTAGAGGTTCTGCATAGTAACCTTGCGGGTGAGGTCAGAGAACATCACGATGCAATAGTCGGCACATTCGTCAGCCGAAGCGTTGCCCAGCGGAGACATGCGGTTGGCGAAGTCAAACAATTTGTCCATACCCTTCACACCTGAACCAGCCGTAGTCATTGTAGGTGACTGAGAGATGGTGTTCACACGCACGTGGTGTTCACGTCCGTAGATGTAACCGAAGCTGCGTGCGATGGACTCAAGCAGAGCTTTAGCGTCGGCCATATCATTGTAACCATAGAAGGTACGCTGGGCAGCCACGTAACTCAAAGCCAGGATAGAACCATAGTCGGCAATAGCACCCAGTTTCTTGGCAGCCTGTATCATCTTGTGGAAAGACACGGCAGAAATATCCAGTGTCTTGCTCAACATATCGTAATCCAAATCGTCATACGTACGTTTCTTACGCACGTTGGGAGACATTCCAATGGAGTGAAGTACAAAGTCAACCGGTCCGCCCAGCACTTCCATGGAGCGCTTGAACACGTTCTCCAGATCTTCTACGCTAGTGGCGTCGGCAGGGATTACCTCACAATGCAACTTCTCGGCCAGGGCAGATACTTCGCCCATGCGGACAGCTACAGGAGTGTTAGACAACGTAATGGTTGCACCCTCTTCAACAGCTTTTTCTGCAACCTTCCAGGCAATGGACTGCTCGTTCAGAGCACCGAAAATAATGCCTTTTTTTCCTTTCAATAAATTGTAACTCATACCTATTTTTATAAAGTTCACGCCGCAAAGATAGGAAGTTTCCACGTAAGTTTCTTGAAAAACAAGGAAAGAAAGTGGCTGAATGACAAAAAATACACCTAAACCAACAAATAATACACACGAGACAGAGAACATTACGGTACTTTTGCAATGGTAAAAATTAAAAAGATATCACGAATGAACACATTTGTCAAGAAGTTATTGGTGCTTGCCAGCGCAATTGTCCCTGTGGCCTGCGCACAACAGGCGGAAACCACGCAATGCAAAAGCAGCATTGACAACAGCATCTACGAGAACCTTCCCTTCAGTATGCCCCAAGTCATCCAACCGTCTTTCCCCGACTATACGGTCAATATCAAAGACTTTGGAGTCCAAGCCGATGGCAAGACGCTGAACACCCAAGCCATCAACAACGCCATCAAAGCCGTCCACGAAAAGGGAGGAGGCAAAGTGGTCATCCCTGAAGGTTTATGGCTGACGGGGCCCATCGAACTGCTGAGCAACGTCAATCTTTATACAGAAAAGAACGCACTGGTATTGTTTACAGACGATTTTCAAGCTTATCCCATCATAAAAACCTCGTTCGAAGGACTGGAAACACGCCGTTGCCAGTCGCCCATTTCGGCACGAAACGCTGAAAACATCGCCATCACAGGCCATGGCGTTTTCGACGGCTCAGGCGACAGCTGGCGCCCTGTCAAGAAAGGCAAAATGACATCTTCGCAATGGAAGACGCTTATTGCCTCGGGCGGTGTAGTGGAGGATGATATCTGGTATCCCACTGAAGGTTCACTCAAGGGCGCCAAAGCCTGCAAGGAATTCAACAACCCCGTCGGCATCGAAACCGATGAAGAATGGGACGAAATCCGCCCCTGGCTTCGCCCCGTCCTGCTCAACATTGTAAAAAGCAAGAACGTCCTGCTCGAAGGCGTGACCTTCAAGAACTCACCCAGCTGGTGCCTGCACCCCCTGTCGTGCGAACATATCACGATCAACAACGTCAAGGTATTCAACCCCTGGTATTCACAAAACGGCGATGCGCTCGATTTGGAATCGTGCAACAACGCTCTGATTATCAACAACGTGTTCGATGCAGGCGACGACGCCATCTGCATCAAGTCCGGCAAAGACGAGGACGGCCGCAAACGCGGCGAGCCCTGCCAGAATGTCATTGTGAAGAACAACGTTGTCTTGCATGGACATGGTGGCTTCGTGGTAGGTAGCGAGATGTCGGGCGGCGTGAAGAACATCTACGTGGCCGACTGCACTTTCCTGGGCACCGACGTAGGCCTGCGTTTCAAGAGCACCCGCGGACGTGGTGGCGTGGTAGAAAACATCTACATCGACCGCATCAACATGATAGATATCCCTCATGAAGCTCTGCTGTTCGACCTTTTCTATGGCGGCAAGGGAGCGGGTGAAGAGACCGAAGAGGAGCTGGCTGGACGTATGAAGGCCGCTATCCCGCCTGTGACAGAGGAAACACCCGCTTTCCGCGATATCCATATCTCGAACATCACGGCCAGCAACATAGGTCGGGCCATGTTCTTCAACGGCCTGCCTGAAATGCCGATACGCAACGTCAACATCAAGGACGTAGTCATCAACGACGCCAAGCAGGGTATTGTCATCAGTCAGGCAGAAAACGTAACGATTGACAACACGCAAGTAAATACACAAGAAGAAGTGTTGCAGGTAAAAGACTCCAAGAATGTGAAAGTTAACGGAAAAACCTACCATAACGAATAACATTAACCCATCGGCATAAATCAACACAACTAAAGGTATAGAGGTTTCATTAAGATCGCCCCCTGTGGTCTGTCACATCAGGCCACAGGGGCGAAATTCTTTATGATTGAATTGGAGAAATCATCGCAAACTTTCATTTTTTTGATTACTTTTGTAACAAAGTAATTTAAAAAGCCACATACACATCATGAAAAAAGAACTATTTGCCCTGCTGGGCATTCTTTGCGGTAGTTGCATGCTGATGACCGCACAAGAAACGACACAACTGAAAATCAAACTCGAGAACACAGGCGACCGCACACAAAAGGATGCGCCCGTAGTCATCCGCCTCGACCAAACGGGAGCCAACTTCCAGGTACGTTCGGCCGTGGTCATGGACAACAAGCAGGAAATCCCCTCCCAGCTGGACGACCTCAACGGCGACCTGAAGGCAGACGAACTGGCCTTCGTCATCGACATGCCTGCCCACACGAATAAAGAATTGACCCTCACCCTTTCCTCAGCCAAACCAACCAAACAATACCCCGCCCGCGTATTCGCTCAAATGCTGGCACGCGACGCCAAGAACAACCGCCACGCACCCGTACAATCCATCACCGTGCCTGGCACGACAGATTTCTATAGCATGGTACACGGCCACGGCCCCATGTTCGAATCCGAGCTCGTAGGCTATCGCGTCTACTTCAATGAAAAACAGACTCTTGACCCCTACGGCAAGTTCAACAAAGGCATGGAGCTGAAGGAAAGCCAGTTCTATCCCAACGATGAACAGCTGGCACGCGGCTTTGGCGACGACGTGTTGCTTGTGGGAAATAGTTGCGGCATCGGCGCCCTCAAGGGCTGGGACGGACAGAAGGCCACCCACGTAGCACCTGTCGCTTTCCGCACGGAGCGCATCCTGGCCTATGGTCCTATCCGCACCGTTGCGGAGGTGGAAGCCAAAGGATGGGAATACCAGGGGAAAGAACTGACCATGACCCACCGCTACATCCTCTATGCCGGCCATCGCGACCTGCGCATCGAGACCACCTTTGCAGAGCCGCTGGAGGAAGAAACCTTCTGTACAGGCGTGCAAAACATCATGGGCAACGAAACCGTCTCCTACTCTGACCACAAAGGACTGGTAGGT
This sequence comes from Bacteroides togonis, assembly GCF_900130135.1. Classification (NCBI taxonomy): domain Bacteria; kingdom Pseudomonadati; phylum Bacteroidota; class Bacteroidia; order Bacteroidales; family Bacteroidaceae; genus Bacteroides; species Bacteroides togonis. The sequence goes on from NZ_LT670820.1 coordinate 1,829,395, forward strand.
AGCTGGGGCAGACACTGGCCCGTCAACGACACGGTGAAATATGCCAAGGAAACCATCGGCATCGCCACCTACATTCCACAAAAATATGTCCGCAAGGAAGTGAAGGACAAGGACAATTTCCTCTACACCGTCTCCGCCCCCGATAGCAACAACTTCTACTACTACACCATGTTCACCTCGCGCAAGGAAACCTTCGGCTATCCCACCTCGGAAGCCTGGTTCGAGTACATGCAGGAATGGAAGGAAGAGTTGGAGAATCCAATAAAAGTCACCATCATCCGTTGAGTGTAGAACAGCCTTCGTGCGTATAAATACCCAAACGATAAACCTGTCTATCATGAATTTGTCAAAAGCACTATTAGGACTCAGCTTGTTGGTCGGCCTGCCACTGGCCGCCCAACAGACGGAAAACTACGTATCGAAGGTATGGGTGGCCGATCAGGGAGACGGCACCTACAAGAACCCCGTCCTCTATGCCGACTACTCCGACCCCGATGCCTGCCGCGTGGGCGACGACTTCTACATGACCTCGTCGAGCTTCAACTGCCTGCCGGGCCTCCAGATCCTCCACTCCAAGGACCTGGTGAATTGGACCCTCATCGGCGCGGCCATCCCCTATAAACTGACTCCTGAAAGTACGCCCGAACGGCCTGAACATGGCAACCGCGTATGGGCCCCCTCCATCCGCCACCACAACGGCGAATTCTACATCTTCTGGGGCGACCCCGACCAGGGCGCCTTCATGGTGAAAGCCAAAGACCCCAAGGGGCCTTGGACAGAGCCTGTACTCGTAAAGGCCGGCAAAGGCATCATCGACACCTGCCCCTTGTGGGATGACGACGGCAAAGTCTATCTGGTACATGCCTATGCGGGCAGCCGTGCCGAGCTGAAGAGCGTCATCGCCATCTGCGAACTGAACGCCGAAGCCACGCAGGCCATCACCCCCTCGCGCATCGTCTTCGACGGCCATGAGGCTCACGAGACATGCGAAGGCCCCAAGTTCTACAAGAAGGGCGACTATTACTACATCTTCCACCCTGCCGGCGGCGTACCCACGGGCTGGCAGGTCGTACTCCGTTCGAAGGACGTCTACGGCCCCTATGAATGGAGAACCGTGCTGGCACAAGGCGACACGCCCGTCAACGGCCCCCATCAAGGCGCGTGGGTGGACACGCCGACGGGTGAAGACTGGTTCCTCCATTTCCAAGACGTAGGCGCCTATGGCCGCCTCGTTCACCTCCAACCCATGAAGTGGGTGGACGGATGGCCCGTCATCGGAGAAGACAAGGACGGCGACGGATGCGGCCAACCCGTATTGACACACAAGAAGCCCAACGTAGGCAAGACCTACCCCGTCTGCACCCCGCAGGAGAGTGACGAGTTCGACGGCTACACCCTCTCGCCCCAATGGCAATGGCACGCCAACATCAACGAGAAGTGGGCCTACTATGCCGGCGACCAAAGCCTCGTCCGCCTCTACTCCTACCCTGTCGTAAAGGACTACAAAAACCTGTGGGACGTAGCCAACTTGCTCCTTCAGAAGACGCCTGCCAAGAACTTCACCGCCACGATGAAGCTCACGTTCAAGCCCATCAGCAAGTACAAGGGCGAACGCACAGGCCTCGTCGTAATGGGCCTCGATTACGCCGGCCTCATCCTTGAGAATACGGACAAAGGACTGATGCTCTCGCAAGTAGAGTGCCCCAAAGCCGAAAAAGGCACGCCCGAACAGGTCAACACCTCCATCCCCCTGACCGACCCGACCATCTATCTGCGCGTCAAGTTCAGTTGCGACGGCCAAAAGATAGCCGAAAGCGAGGGCGGTCACGACCTCGTGGTGATGTGTGACTTCAGCTATAGCCTCAACGGAAAGAGCTTCAAGAAGCTGGGCAACCCCTTCCAAGCCAAGGAAGGCAAATGGATAGGCGCCAAGATAGGCACCTTCTGCACCCGCCCCGCCATCAAGACAAACGACGGCGGATGGGCAGACATCGACTGGTTCCGCATCACTCCCTGACAGGCGGGGTTTCCTAACCACCACACAAGGAAATCGGCCTTTTCACGCAAAACTATGTTTTACGGACAGGAAAAGGCCGTTTTCTTCCTCGTAAAACAGTGCTTTTTCCACACGCTCCCGACCGCCCTATCGAAATAAATACTACTTTTGCGCAGAAAAAGACGAAACTGAAGGAGGAAACAAGATGAAAAAACTGGTTATATTCGACCTCGACGGCACCCTGCTGAACACCATCGCCGACCTGGCACAAAGCACCAACCACGCCCTTGAGGCCCTGGGCTACCCCACCCATGAGGAAGCCGCCTACAAGTTCATGGTAGGCAACGGCATCAACAAGCTCTTCGAACGTGCCTTGCCCGAAGGAGAAAAGACGGAAGAAAACGTCCTGAAAGTCCGTAGCCATTTCGTTCCCTACTACGACCAGCACAATGCGGACAAGAGCCGCCCTTACCCAGGCATCCCCGAACTGTTGGCCCGTCTCCAATCCCGCCAAGTCCAGTTGGCCGTAGCCTCCAACAAATACCAGTCGGCCACGGAAAAGCTCGTCGCCCACTATTTTCCCACCATACGCTTCGCCGCCGTCTATGGCCAGCGTGAAGGAATAGCTACCAAGCCCGACCCCACCATCGTCTTCGACATCCTGAAGCAGACCTCCATCGCTCCCGACGATACCCTCTACGTAGGCGATTCGGGTGTCGACATGCAGACGGCCCTCAATGCCCATGTCACCGCCTGTGGTGTCACGTGGGGGTTCCGTCCGCGCACCGAATTGGAGGCCTTCTGTCCGAAACATATTGTCGACACGACAGAAGCCATCGAAAACATCGTTTTAGCCTGAGCCAAAGCTATAACACCCCTCTCACTTCCAGAAATATGTTGTCCAACATATTTTCTGGGAGAATATTCTTAAAGTCCACACACATAACAAAAATTCCCACCCTAAAAACAAATATTCCACATACCCTCGTTTACAATCTTATACATTTGCAGCGATGTATTAACAGTGTGTTCGACCACACTAAATAGAAACTAACTCTTTTATTTAATAACATGCTAAGAATGTCTAACAAGATGAAAACCACGCGCACCGCGCTACTAACCCTATTAGTAGCCCTGATATCGCTCAGCGTATCGGCGCAAAACGTAACCGTAAAGGGTACCGTGAAAGACAAAACGGGAGAAACCGTCATCGGCGCTTCCGTAGTTGAAAAAGGGAATACCGGCAACGGTACCATCACCGACATCGACGGGAACTACACCCTGAGTGTTCCCGCTCATGCCACCATCGTCTTCTCGTACGTAGGTATGGCAACCCAGGAAGTGGCCGTCAAAGGGAAAACCAGAATTGACATCACCATGGAAGACGATGCGCAGGCATTGGAAGAAGTCGTAGTCATCGGCTATGGCTCCGTGAAGAAAAAAGACCTGACGGGATCGGTCGCTACGGTCAACTCGGACGTACTGGTCGCCGTGCCGGTAGCCAACGCCACAGAGGCCCTGACGGGTAAGATGGCCGGTGTGCAGATTACCACCACCGAAGGTTCGCCCGACGCAGAAATGTCCATCCGCGTACGTGGTGGCGGCTCCATCACGCAGAGCAACGAACCTCTGTACATCGTGGACGGCTTCCCCGTTGAATCCATCTCCGACATCCCCGCCTCCGAAATCGAAGACATCACCGTCTTGAAAGACGCCTCCTCCACCGCCATCTACGGTTCGCGTGGTGCCAACGGCGTTATCCTCGTCACCACCAAGTCGGGTAAGGAAGGCAAGGTGAACGTCAGCTACAACGCCTACTACAGCTGGAAGAAAGTGGCCAAGACGCTGGACGTGCTCAGCGCACGCAACTATGCCGAATGGCAGTACGAACTGGCCAACATCCTGGGTGATGTAACCACCTATGAAGAACACTTCGGCAGCTACAACGACATCGACCTGTACGACAATGTAGCCACGAACGACTGGCAGGACCTCACCTTCGGCCGCACTGGACACACGTTCAACCACAACGTCAGCATCAACGGCGGTAGCGACCGAGTAAAATATGCCTTCAACTACGCCCACATGGACGACAAGGCCATCATGCAGATGTCCAACTTCAAGCGCGACAACCTGAGCCTGAAGCTGAACGGCAAAATCAACAAGCGCATCTCGGTAGACCTGCAGGCCCGCTGGTCGAAGACCAAAATCAACGGTGCCGGCGCCAACGAGACAAGCAGTACACTCAACACCGACAAGCGTCTGCGTTATGCCGTACAGTACACTCCGTTCCCTGTAGAAGGTGTATCCGACGCGGGCGACGATGACGGAACCAACTCTTCCTTCTACAATCCGCTGACCGCCCTGCGCGACAACGACGAACGCCGCTTCCGCACCCAGCTGAACATGGCAGGCGCCGTTACCTGGGAAATCATCGACAACCTGAAGTTCAAGACCGAACTGGGCTACGACACCTATAAATATGACAGAGACCGCTTCTACGGAACTACCACCTACTACGTACGCAACAACGTACCGGCAGACGCCCAAGGCAAGCCCGCCATCGAACTGACCAAACAGTATCGTACCAAGATCCGCAATACCAATACCTTGAACTACGACTTCGAAAAGTTGTTCGCGAAAGGCAGCCTGCATCACCTCAATGCCCTGGTAGGTCACGAATACGTATTGGAGAAGAACGAAGTGCTGACCAACGTAGTTGTAGGTTTCCCCGACTGGGTTACTTCCAGCGACGCTTGGAAACTGACCAACATGGCAGGTACCTCCCCGCAAGAGATTGAAAACTTCTACGATCCGGACGACATCCTTCTTTCTTATTTCGGCCGTGTCAACTATGACTATGACAGCAAATATCTGGTGAGCGCTACCTTCCGCGCCGATGGTTCTTCCAAGTTCGCCGACGGCAACCGCTGGGGCTTCTTCCCCTCGGCAGCCTTAGCATGGCGTATTTCTTCCGAACCGTTCATGGAAGGGACACGCAGCTGGCTGGACGACTTGAAATTGCGTTTCAGCTACGGTACCGCCGGTAACAACAATATTCCCGCCGACGTAATCAACCAGAGCTACCAGTTCAAGACAACCGCCTGGATCAATGGCTACGACAACATCCTGGCCGCTACGGCTACAATGGCCAATCCCGACCTGAAGTGGGAAACCACCTATACACGCAACCTCGGTTTGGACTACAGCTTCATGGGTGGCCGCATCAATGGTACCATCGAAGGCTACTGGAACAATACCAAGAACCTCTTGATCGAATATCCTGTATCAGGAACCGGATACACCTACCAGTATCGCAACATGGGTGAAACCCAAAACCGCGGTTTCGAGTTCACCGTCAACTATACAGCCGTCAACAAGAAGAACTTTGGCCTGAGTCTGGGTGCCAACATCTCCATCAACAAGAACAAGGTAGTATCGTTGGGCGACCTCCAGTCCATCGACAACATCGCTACCCAATGGGCTTCTACAGAAATCGACCAGGACTTCGTCATCAAGACCGGCGAACCCATCGGACAGATTTGGGGATACGTCAGCGACGGACGCTATGAAGTATCCGACTTCGACATCGCCGCTTCCCAAGCAGCCGGTACCTGGGTACTGAAAGAAGGAGTGGCAGACGCCAGCGGTATCATCGGTGCCGTTCGTCCCGGCTCCATGAAGCTGAAAGAGACCAAAGCCGAAAAGACCGGTTCCATCACGACGGCTGACCGTCAGATTATCGGCGACACCAACCCCGACGCCATCGGCGGTTTCAACATCAACGCACGCCTGTACGGTTTCGACCTGAGCGCCAACTTCAACTTCAGCATCGGCAACGACGTGTACAATGCCAACGCCATCGAATATACCCAGACGTCCAAATACCAGTACCGTAACCTGATTTCCACCATGGCCTCCGGCTCACGTTGGACTAACGTCGACGCCAACGGCAACTTCCTAGATTGGAACAATGCAGAGGCACTGGCCGCTCTGAACGCCAACACCACCATGTGGTCTCCTTATACCAGCAAGTACGTCCTGACCGACTACTACGTAGAAGACGGCTCGTTCCTGCGCCTCAACACCTTGACCTTGGGTTACACCCTGCCCCAAAGCCTGTTGAAGAAGATACACATCAGCAACCTGCGCTTCTACGCCACTGCCTATAACCTGTTCTGCCTCACAAACTATTCAGGCTTCGATCCGGAAGTATCGACCATGCGCCGCACGAACCTGACTCCGGGTGTAGACTATTCGGCTTATCCCAAGAGCCGCCAGTGGGTCATCGGAGTAAACATCAATTTCTAATAACCATTCAATTCACATCTGATAATGAAAAAATTAGCATATATTCTCAGCTTGTTTGCCGGCGGCATGCTCACCGTTACATCCTGCGACTTGGAGGCGCCGGCCAAGTCAACCTTGAGTACCGACTTGATCTTCTCAACAGAAGGTTTGGCAGACGCAGCAGTCATGGCCATCCACGAATCATTTGGCCAGACCAACTCCTACCGCGGTCGTTTTATCCCCTATTTCGGCATCAACACCGATTGTGAAATATACAACAATTACGCGGATGACTCCAAGGACCCGTACACAGACAAGGAAATATCCCTGGCCGTTTATTCCGCCAGTGCGGACAACACCTATATGAACACCACCAACAATGCGTGGAACTATATGTATGAAGGCATTGAACGCGCCAACAAGGCTCTTGAAGGCATGAAAGAAAACGCCGACCTGACCAATGCCAATCTGGCCCAACTCTACGGCGAGCTGCTGACACTCCGTAGCTTCATCTACTTCGATCTGGTAAAAGCCTGGGGAGACGTACCTTACCGCTTTGAGTCCAATACGTCAGAGACCATCTACCTGCCCCGTACAGACCGTGTGACCGTATTGAAGAAGGTGTTGGACGACCTGCTGGAAGCAGAAAATTATTTGGGATGGCCGAACGAGAACAGCTATACCACTTCTGTAGAGCGTTGCAGCAAGGCCTTTGCCAAAGGTCTGCGTGCCCGTGTAGCCCTCTTCCTGGCAGGCTACTCCCAATGGCCCAACGAGGGTTTACGCTACAACATCCAAGACGAAACAGAACGCCGCGAAATGTACAAGATCGCACTGGACGAATGTGCAAGCGTCATCAACCAGGGCTGCAACCAGTTAGGTTCGTTCGAGCAGAACTTCCGCAACCTGTGTGAGGAAAATGTTTCTGCCGGACAGGAATCCATTTACGAAATTCCTTTCGCCAGCGGCCGTGGCCGTGTGCTCTACACCTGGGGTGGCAAGCACGCCGAGGTAGACCAATGGACCAAGCTGGCCAAAGGTGGTGTCAACGGCCCGACTCCCACGCTGTGGTATGACTACGACAAGGACGATGTACGCCGCGACATCACTTGCCTGCCTTATACTTGGGACGGCGACAAGACAACCTCCAACAAAACCATCAGCGGAACTTCCGGTGGCGGTTGGAACTTTGGCAAGCTCCGTTTCGAATGGATGAAGCGCATCGTGACTTCAACGAACGACGACGGCATCAACTTCCAAGTAATGCGTTATGCAGACATCTACCTGATGGCTGCTGAAGCCGAAAACATGCTGAACGGTCCCAGCAACGCAGGCCAATACATGCAACCAGTCTTGAACCGTGCTTATCCTTCCGACAAAGTTTCAGCCATCCTCAGCAACGCTACAGCCAGCCAGGACGCTTTCCAACAAGAGATTATGGACCAGCGCAAATTCGAATTTGCTGGAGAAGCTGTCCGCAAAGTAGACCTGATGCGCTGGGGTCAGTTAAGCAATGCTCTGGCAGAAACGAAAGCCAAAATAGAACGTCTGGCCAAACGTACTGGAGAATATTCCAGCTACCCCGCCAAGATTTACTATAATGAAGGATTGGATGCCGCTCCTACAGATGCAGACGGATATACAGTCTATGGTTTAGAAGCCGGCGATACAGATGACTATGGAAAAGAGAATTTTGCCGAAAGTTCCTACTGGTTCGTCTTCCGTGAAGAAGGAAGTGGCAGCGATGACGAAGCAAACAAGAACATCTTAGAAAACAATACGCGTATCCAACGTTATATTGACTACCTTTACGTCAATGACCCCAATGAAAAGATGTTCTGGCCTATCTGGAAAGTATTTATCGATGGTAGCAACGGTCAGTTAACGAACTACTACGGTTATTAATCATTCACTCTATTTTAATAACGAAACATTATGAATAAGATATTAAAACAAATCAGTTATACATTGGGCATGTGCGCCTTAGCATTCACTGCCGTCTCCTGCGATGACGAAGCAGAAGAACTGACGAGCGTTGAGTACGACCGTCTGTTTGCACCGACAGAATTGGAAATACGCATTCAGGACCGTACCAACATCCGTGCCAGCTGGGAATGTCTTTCAGATGCCGACGCCCAGTCCTACACCATTGAATTATTTGCCAACGATCCCAGCATGACTTGCGAGGGTACGGCTACAGAGACCTATACGGACATCAAGGAAAATCCATATATCATAACTGGACTGGCTGGCGAGACCACCTATTCTTTCCGCATCAAAGCGATAGGTGAAACTAAAGAGTCCAACTGGACTACCACCGTATTCACAACTGAATCGGAACAGATATTCCAAGCTGTCAGTGATGCTGACATTACAGCTACATCGGTCATCTTACGTTGGATTGCCGGTGAAGAAGCCAGCACCATTACTGTAACACCGACCCAAGCAGGTAGTACAGCGGCTTCCGTCACTTATTCGGTTACGGCTGAAGACATAGCCAACGGATATGCCACGATTGAAGGATTAACCCCTGAAACAAAATACAAGGCCGTCCTGACATTGGACAATCGTACACGTGGTACGATTGAATTTACAACATCCATTGATACCGGTGGTATGACACTGGTAGGAGAAGGCGACGACCTGATTGCGGCCATTGAAGCAGATAACGGCGAAGGACTCTTCTTAACAGGAAGTACTTATGAACTGGGAGACTATACCCTATCGAAAGCGATTGCCATTGCTTCTACTCCAACCAACAAACCCACCATCCATGGTCGCTTCATTATCGGATCGGCTATCAGTTCATTAACATTGACCAACCTCATTTTTGATGGACAGGGTGATATCGATAACATCCTGGAGCTGAAAAGTGAACAAGCCAATGTAGGAACACTAACGATCGAAGGATGTGAAATACGGAACATGGGCAAGCATATCATGTATAACAATGCCAAGGGTACATTTGGGAATATCCTCATCAACAATTGTATTATTGACGGTATAGACGATGGAGGAGGTGACGGATTTGACCTCCGTGGAGGAGCATTACAAACACTTACAGTCAGCAATACGACCATCAGCAACGGAATCAGAACATTGCTCCGTTGCCAGGTGGCAAACACCATGAACATCACCTTCCAGAACTGTACTTTCTACAATATCTGTACGTTGGACAATTCGAACAACAGTGGTCTTTTCCAAATGGACAAGACCGACGAAAGCAGTCTGCTTACCGTTAAAAACTGTCTGTTCTATGGAATAGGAACTGCCAACCCAAGTGCTACAGAGTCTGGTACGTGGGGCAGAACTTCCAAATTCAAGGCAAGTGCACAATACAGTAACAACTATTATTACAATTGTCCGAACCTGTGGGCTAGTTTATATAAAGATGATCATTCTGCAGTAGCCACTGAATCTGACCCAGGTTTTGCAGATGCAGCAAACGGTGATTTCACCATCAGCAATGAAGACATGATATATTATCAAGTTGGTGACCCACGCTGGTATTGATAATCTGATATCTACATAAAACAAAGTCCTGATAACTTCAATTAGTTATCAGGACTTTTGTTTTAATAGTAGGGGTATATCAAACCACATGAATTCGAAACAAAACCCAAAAAATAGCAAGTTACCCGTCATGGGTATACCTGCATAGCCTGTAAAGCCCAACTATCGTCGTACTTTTCCTCAAGTCCATAGTTACGCCGCTAAAGTGGGTGTTTAGCGCGCTAAAGTAGATAGTTACGGAACTCATCTGAACTATAACAGAGACCGCCAAGTGTATGATAATTTTAAGCTCAACGCTCACGTTTATCCCTTGGACGCCCTGTCGAGCCAAACAATCTCTCAAGCCGTTTTAGGCTATTTCCACTGTCTATTCAGCAAGAATCGGATGCAAGATTTTTCAATAAAAATTCGATACACAAATAGGAATCTGTTAGAAACAAGCTATTTATAAGCTTTTCTCAAAGAGTGAGGTAATGACTTGGCAACGGTTGCTAATTCTGTGATATGCGGTGTATTTCCACCTAAAAACTCTCGCCGACTGCAAAAATACAAAAAAAGAGGATAGGAGTGCAAGTCTTATAAAGTTTTTTCTTGCTTTTCATTCGTATATTCCATTTTGGTAGTCCGTGATATATTGCGTAAATGTCTTTCCCGTCTGTTGCTTGAAGAAGCGCATCAGATGGCTGGGGTCGGAAAAGTGGAACTCGTCCGCCAACTGGCTCACGTTGCGGTCGGAGAACAACAGCTCGTTTTTCAATTCCTCCAACAAGCGTTGTTTGAGCAGATGGGTGGCGGACACGCCGAACTGCGCCATTACAGAATTGTTCAGAGTGATACGGCTCACGCGGAGTATATCGGCATATTCCTGAATACGCTGCACGGTGTGGATATGCTTTTCGAGCAAGTCCTTGAACTGGAAGGCATAATTGTTCTTCGGCACTTCGACCGGCAGACGGTAAGTTTTGGCGTATGCCCGGTTGATAACCACCAACAGATAGTAAAGCACAGATACGATAAGGTTGTAAGTGTCTGCCACAGGATGCAGCAGCTCCTGTTTTATCTTCCCCAAGAGGCGCATATATTCCGCCAGTTCTTCCGGCGCGGCAAGCAGGTACGGTGGCGTGTCGGTCTGATAATAATACAGCAGGCGATAGACGAAGAACTTGTCGGCGATGAACGTGCGCATAAAGTCCTCGCGGAAGATAAGGAAAGTGTAGTCCAGTTCCGCTTCGTCCACATGCCATTCCTGTTGCTGGTGCGGCGACAGGAGGAGCACCATATCGTCCCGTAACTCTATTTTGCGGAAGTTTAACAGCACATAGCCATTGGCGCGGCGAAAGAAATAGAAACTGAAAAAATCCGTCTTGAACGTCCGGTGCTCGGTCAAGACACCACAGATGTCCTTGCTCTCGCCTGTGTTAATGTAGAAGTCCACGCCGCAACGTGTCTTGCTGAACGGGACGCTGACCAGTCTTTCGGGGTTGGTTATCGTTTTCATCGCTCTTGTTCTTTGCTTTCTGCAAATATACATCATTCTTTTATCAAAATGGCATATATTTCTCTTTTTAAGGCATAAAGGCATCAGGGGAATCTTCCGAACTTTGCACCCGACAAATCATAAAAGCGTAACATTATGAACGAGAAAGCTATTATCCGGTTGGTGCGCAGCGCCACCTTGAAAATCAATTATGCAGGACACACCATCCTTGTTGACCCCGTATTTGCCGACAAAGGAACCCTGCAATCCGCTCTCGGCGTGTATAAAAGTCCGAGGGTGCATCTGGTAATGCCCATCAGCGAAAGCATCGACAGCGGTGGTGAAATCGTTAACCTTTGCCTCCAACACGGGATTCGTAGCGGACAGCAGGCTTATCTCGCTTGGGGTTCCTGTCTCCTCGCCGATAGGTAGGTTCGCCGTTTCCGCCACGACCTGTTTCTGATAGCCGAACGACTCCTCGGTGCGAAGTTGCTTGATGTTTAATGTGAGAATCTTTTTCATATTCCGTGATATTTTAGAATTTCTGTAACGAATGTAGCTAAATCTTTCCGGCGAGCCAAGTTCAGAGCGGGGAAAGTTCCAATCCGTCCCGATTTTGCCTTTCCCCAGCGGGGAAAGTGCTTATCCTGCAGGATTGGCATCGTCCCCGCCGGGGAAAGCGGTTATCCTGACGGATTAGGGCTGTCCCCGCAGGGAAAAGTGGTTATCCGGCAGGATTTGTGTTGTCCCCGCTGGGGAGGGCGGTTGTCGGCGCGGATTGCAGAAATTTTGACGTGGGCAGGCGGTCCTGGAGATTGGATGATTAATTTATATAAGGCAGATATTCGTTTGGAACGGGGATGTGGAAACGGTAGCACAGGGCAAGCACGTCTTTGACATCGTTTTCATCGAAAACGTATCCTGTATGGAAAGCGACCTGCGCCTGCGGAGGAATGCACGACACTTTCTTTTCGCCGATACAACCTTCTCCGCTGAAGGTGTCTGCCGGATAGGTTTCTCCTTCAAAAACAATCTCCCCGTCTGAAGTATATGTAAACAAATGCAAGTCCACCGTCCGCCCGTCCGCATCTGCGAAAACGATGTGTTGCGGAGTGGAATACGCCTCCGTCCGTTCCTTAAATCCCTGTTGGTGTAAAGCACGAATGAAACGTGCCGCCTGCGTTTCCTCCACAAACAAGTCAATGTCTTGATGTTCCCTTGTTTGTCTGCCTAACAAGGCATCTACTCCCCAGCCGCCGTCAAGGAACACGGTTATTCCTAAGCTCTCGGCGAGATTAATCAAATCAATGGCATCTTTTTCGGTAATCATATCGTAATGTTTTTGTTGATGTTTGCGAAGGTAGGGAAATTCGGGGAGCGGGGCAAAGAAAATCGCCGAGAAGATACACGCAAGGAGCAAACGGTACAGACCCATAGGCGGCAACAAGGAAAAGACTGCTGACGTGCGCATCATTGCCGCTACCAACGAGGATATGCAGTCAGCAGTAGCCGAAAAGCGTTTCCGTCAGGACTTGTTCCATCGGATTAAGGAATATACGTTGAACATACTTCCATTGCGTGAGTGCCGTGAGGACATCATGCCGCTCGCGGACTTCTTCCGTGAACTTGCAAACAAGGAGTTCGGCAAACAGGTGAAAGGCTTTGACGCGGAGGCAAGGAAGAGGATGCTCGCCCATCCGTGGGCTGGCAACGTAAGGGAGCTGAAAGGTACGGTGCGCTCGGCGGTGCTGTTCACCGACGGGGATTGGGTTACGACTGACAAACTGGAGTTCGAGGAAAGTCAGTTATCTGGTGAAGCGTCATTATCCCTGAAAAACGTGGAAATGGAAAAGAGGCAGATAATCCGTGCTCTGAAACAGGCGGACGGCAACCGCTCGCTGGCTGCTGAACTGCTCGGCATCGGGCGCACCACACTATACGGCAAGATGAAACAATACGGCATCAAGCACAAGGAATAAGACACGATTACCGCAGGTCAGAAACAGGTTGCCCGACTTCGGAGAGGCAACTCGGCGGCAAGGCTTGCGAGAGTAACTCGCATATATCCACACGGACGATTGCGCCAGCCCGACCTCGTTTCGCAGGTACAGGCAGTAGTCACGGATGAAGTCCTCCGTCAGTTCGTTCATCGCCATGTCCGTCCGCTTGTAGTGCCTCTTGATGAACTCCGCCACGTATTTGCGGACGGTCAGGTACTTTTGGTACGTGCGCTTGGAGCGGTCTTTGCCCACCCGTTTGGCGAACGCCTCGTTCTCCTTGTCAAAGGCACGCAACAATGTTTCGTACTCCGTGCCGATGCCTTGGTAGGCGTTACGTACCATTTCAGCCGTGACAAATGCCTCACGGTCGGAAAGCCGCTGGTAGTGCTTCGTTATCTGCGCCTTGATGTTGTCAAGCGCATAGTTCACCGTCACCGCCTCGCGGCTCTTGCCTTTCGCCCTGTTGCCTTTAGCATCCCACAAATCCTTGGAGATACGCTGCTTGCAACTGAACTGTGCGATAGTCCCGTTGATTGTAACCCGTCCCATGATGGGGACAATTCCATTCTTTTCCTTGCTTCCGTTTACATAGAAGACGGTCTTGAAAGTACTTCTCATAATCCTTGCTTTTTGTTTGGCTTTTCCAAGTGCATCTATTGCTGTAATCCGCCCAAATCCGTTTTTCCGCCCTTATGTCATTCCGTGCCACCCGAAGCCAAACCCTCTGACCGTCAGTGAGAATGCTCAAATTCGCTTTATTCTGCGTTTTATCCTATTATTTTCATACAAAACAACGTAGCGTGAATACAGCCGAGATATGATAATCTCACCTTTCCTTGTATATCTGTGGAACATTTACAAGCCCCAATACAGTTATTATATTTTACATTTTAACTTTTTATAAATTTTTTCTCTCTCGACAAGGGGTCCATAGTGGCGGTCGTGAGCGTTGAGCTTAAAAAATCTCACCAAAGGACCCTGTATTATCATTGATATACAGCATATTATCAGAAATAAGATAGAAAATTACATTATTCACAGAATGACAAAATTCTTAAATCGAAGCATTTACCATCTTGATGCGCTCTTGAATCAAATAGTAATTTTTTCTTATATTATAATAAAAACACAAACCGAACCATTGAGCACATGCTCCCTGCAAAAGTGCGGTTCAAGAAATCAATTCTGTTTTTTTCTTCTTGCTTCCTTATATTCTGTCGGCGTCATCCCCATCTTCTGCTTGAAACACTTGCTGAAGTAACGGGGATCATTGATGCCAACCATGTACGCAATCTGAGTCATGGAAAACTCACCTGTTTCTATGAGCTGAACAGCACGATTAATACGCACTTCCTTGATAAATTCTACAGGAGCCAGACCTGTAAGCGTTTTCAGTTTCTTGAAGAAAACCGAACGGCTCACTGCCATGTGCTGTACCAAGTCGTCGACGATCAAGTCACCGTTATCCATGTTCTTCTCCATCAGTTCCATCAGCTTATCCATAAACTTACGATCGTTGGGCGACATATCAGGAACCTTCTCCTCTTCGTGCACTTCTTCCACCGACATCATGCTTCCGGCATTCATCAACTGTTCGCGATACAGCTCCTGAAGTTTCTGCCGGCGAAGCAGGATATTCTTCACACGAGCTTTCAGATAAGTGGCACTGAAAGGTTTCGTAATATAATCATCGGCACCATACTCCAAGCCCTCCAATTTACTTTCTATAGCCGTCTTAGCTGTAAGCAGGATCATTGGAATATGGCTGGTAGTCATTTCACTACGCAATTCCTTCATCATCTCAAGACCGTCTTTCTCGGGCATCATGACATCGCTAATGATAATATCCGGCACCAGATTCAAAGCCTTGTCAAAGCCCTCTACCCCATTCGCAGCTTCCACAACCCGATAATCGGATGCAAAAATGCTGCGAAGGAACAAACGCAATTCCGCATTGTCTTCAACCAGCAGCATCAGACTCTTTACCGACGACAGATCTCCCTCTTCAGGATGTACATCTTCATGTTCATGCGAAGCTTGGGATTCTGACATTGTAACCGATGGAGAATCTACTCCAGATACGTTCAGATCACTCTGCAAGATCTCTACCGTTTCGTCATAATGCTCCCTTCCTTTCAGGAAATCAACTCGGAAACAACTGCCTTCGCCCAGCTTACTATCTACAGAAATGCTTGCTTTGTGCATCTCCACCAGCTCGCGTACCAAGGACAAGCCGATACCCGAACTGGATTGGTTAAACAGATTGGTATCCACCAGATTTTCAAAACGGACAAACAAAGATTTCTTTTTGTTTTCTGCAATTCCTATACCCTGATCCTGAACGCCAACAGACACTGTCTGTTCATTCTCACGCACAAACACCGTAATCATTTTCCCCTCAGGAGTATATTTAAAGGCATTCGACAAAAGATTATAGACAATCTTTTCATACTTATCGATATCCACCCACAGATAGATCGCTTCCTTTTCTGTTTCGAACAAGAAATCGATGTGGTGTTCCTCGGCCAGCGCCTCGAAATTTTCCATGATCTTACGAGTATAACCTACAACTTCTACATGTTGGACGCGCATCTTCATCTTCTTATTCTGAATCTTACGGAAGTCTAATATTTGATTTATCAGACGCAACATACGATTGGAGTTCCGCTCGACTACCATCAATTGTTCTCTGGCATCAGCAGGCAAAGCGGTATTTTCCAATACATATTCCAGCGGTCCGGATATCAACGTCAGGGGAGTGCGCAACTCGTGCGAAATATCAGTGAAGAAACGCAGCTTCATATTAGTCAGCTGTTGCTCCATCACCACCTTGTGTTTCAGTCGATAGATGGTAAACAGGATATATACCGCCGTCACCATAATCAACAGGAGGAAAAACACGTACAGGAAATAGGCAAAGGGAGTCTCCCAAAAAGAAGGAAGTACCTCGATATCCAACGTACGTATATTGTCGGACCACACACCATCTGCGTTGGTCGAACGAACCTTAAACACATAGTGCCCTTTGGGCAAGTTGGTATAAGTAGCCGTCCGTTGCTTTCCCACGTAATTCCACGTTTTCTCGAAACCATCCAGCATGTAAGCATATTGGATATCTGAAGGGGCTGTAAAGTCCAAGGCTGCATATTGGATCGTAAAGATATTCTCTCTATGAGATAACTGCAATTCGTCCACAGCATCGAGCGTACGTTTCAACAACGAATGTTCCCCTGGAGAAACCCGTTCATTGGCCAGCAGCAATTGTGACAGGACAATGGGAGGCACGTAAATACTCTTCTGGATGGAATCGGGGTTGAAATAAAAAATGCCATGATTGGTTCCAAACAGCATATCTCCATCGGATGCATACGCCGAAGCAGCCTCACTGAAACGAATACTGGAGTTGCTATACTTGTTCTGAAAGTTTTCAAAACGCTCCAGATCGGGAGTAAATTTACTCAAACCGTTCTCCGTGCTGATCCACAACTGTCCTTTCTTGTCTTCTTGGATGGAAAGCAGAATGTCCGAAGGAAGTCCATCACGTACAGTATATGCCTTAAAACGAGCCTGACCGCCATCGTTCAAATCGACCAATTGGTTTAATCCGCCTCCGAAGGTAGCTACATACAGTTCTCCCTTCCGTGTAGGTTTAATCCAATGGATATCATTATTGCTCAACGCATTAGCTTTCTCAGGCGCACGCAGATAATGATAAAATCGCGCATCTTCAGGACGCTCAAAACCATCGTTTACCATTAGCAAGCCTACGGTAGTACCTATCCAAAGATGTCCTTTCGAGTCGCCCGTAATGCAACGTACTTTGCTACAGTACTTGATGGGGAAATTTTTCAGATTGTTGCGATGGCTGATGAAGATTTCCTTCCCTTCGGCATCGCGAGTCAGATAGCTGACACCATTGGCAAATGTTGCCATCCAGATACGCCCCTGACGATCTTCATAGATGCAATAGACGTTGTCGTCCGACAGGCTGTAGACATCGTCGGCACTATAACGGTAGCGCGTCAGTTTATAACGAAGCTTTCCTGGCATGGGTTCAGCTTTCACCACTCCTGCTCCCTTCGTCGCTATCCAAAGATTGTCTTTACTGTCCTGCATGACGTAATAGGTATTGCCAAACAGAGGTTTTCCACTCTTAGCTACCGTGCCAGTTTCTGTCAGATAGCCTATCTCATTCCTATTTCTGTCATACACACGCAGCATGCCGTCCTTCAGCCCGACCCACATGTTGCCGTCCTTATCCTCACAAAGCGCGCGCACTTCGTTACTCAAAGATTCGTAGGAATGATTGACCAGAAACAGCAGATGAAAACGCTCCGTACGAAATGTCACCTTTTCCAACCCCTTGGAATGGGTACACATCCACAAATTGCCCTGACGGTCGGAGAAGGCAGAATGTATCTTGTTGGAAAAACGCCAGTTCTCGCCCGTCATGCTGTTGTAAAACGGACGCAGGCAGTTGTTTTTACGATCGAAATAAGAAAAACCTCCTCCATAAGGATGCACCCACAACATGCCGAAGATGTCTTCATGGATATGGAAAGCCGGACGTGAACGGTCGGTATTGGTAGGTTCGGCATACACTTTCTCACACTTCAGCTTACGGGTATAAGGATTGAAATGGGCCACTTCGCCCACAACGTCCTGTTCAAACCAGATTTCATCGGACGAATCCCTATAAATTGCCTTTATCTTCTCAGGAGGTAAACTGTCCGCCGAATAATGGCTCACTTCGCCTGTAGACAGGCTATAAACAAAAAAGCCGTCGGAAAGAGTCGAAACAACGACTTGTGAAAGTTTCTTCAGACATTTAATGCCACTGATGCGTGAAACAGCATCGAGCTGGACAGGCTTGAACGTCTTTGTATGCTTCTGATAGACCCAGACGGTACCATTGTCCGAACCAAAAAGAAGATAGTCGCCACAATCTTCCATGGCATAGAAGCCCTGTTTTTGCCTGCTACCACCATTTTCAAAATAAACGGTCGGTATCGACGAACCTGGGCTGAAACATCCCAAGCCATTATCCGAAAGAACCCATTCGCAACTGTCTGCACGACAAACATCAAACACATGAGAGAGCTGCAACCCTTCCGACGTCGGTGAATACCAAGTGGTAGTCAGCCGATAGTTCACAGAGTCGGTTGTCACACGAAGCGCGCCTTCACGTCCGCTCAACAACCAAACCGTACCGTCGGCCAACACCTTGATGGACGAAACGGCCATCTGACTGCCAGGCTCACCTTCGGCCGGTACAGATTCGAAAACCTCCGTACGAGGATCGAAGCGGAAAGCCCGATCGTCATAGGTCTGAACCCAAATAAAGCCATAACGGTCCTGCTCCATGTGGTCCATCCGATTGCTGGTCAAAGCGATCTGATTGTCCTGACGCGCTTTGTACGTTTTGAAAGTATAGCCGTCGAACTTGTTGATGCCATTCCAAGTGGAGAACCACATGTTGCCACGACTGTCCTGCAACATGTCCATGACTGTGTTTTCGGACAAACCATCATCCGACGAATAATGCGTAAAAGAGCCCTCCGGCTGTGCTTTCAAGAAGGAGGCCGACAGAACGGCCAGTATCAGATATAATAACCTTTGCTTCATAGTATCCGCGAATATATGGATGCAAATATAAGGATTTCATGAAAAAAACTTTATTTTTGTCACACGAAAAAACTCTCACAAATATGAAACACAAACTTCTTCCCCTGTTGTTCGCCTCCCTCCTGAGCCTTTCAACCGCTTCCGCACAGACGGACAGCACAGCCTACGAAGTGACCGGCAACATGCCCGTCTTCTACCAACAGATGAAACAACAGCTCACCTACCCCCTAGCATGGGGAAAGGCGGAAGAAAAAGACTTTGCGAAATGGAAAGCACAGGCACGCCACGTGCTGGCCGAATGCATGCAGAACCTCCAACCCGCCCCCAAGGCGTATGCCATGGAAGTGACCGACCGTGAACAACGCGATGGCTACGAAGCCCGCAAGATACGCTTCAACCTCTCCGAATGGAGCCGCGTCCCTGCCTACCTGCTTGTTCCTGAAGGCAAAGGACCGTTCCCCGCCATCGTTCTGCTACACGACCATGGTGCCCATTTCTCCATCGGAAAGGAAAAGATGGTACGTCCCTTCCACGTCGCGCCCGAGGTCATGGAGGATGCCGACCAATGGGCCAGCCAATGCTATGACGGACAATACGTAGGCGACTACCTGGCCCGACACGGCTATGTGGTGCTGGCCGTAGACGCCCTCTTTTGGGGCGAGCGCGGACGAAAGGAAGGGACAAGCTACGATGCCCAGCAGGCTTTGGCGTCCAACTTCCTGCAGATGGGTGCTTCGTGGGGTGCCTTCATCAACGTGGACGACATGCGAAGCGCCGAGTTCCTGGCCTCCCTGCCCTTTGTAGACAAGGAGCGCGTAGGCAGCCTGGGCTTCTCGATGGGGGCCTACCGTTCGTGGATGCTGGCTGCCCTGACCGACGTCGTCCGTGCATCGGCCTCCATCTGCTGGATGAACACCACCGAACATCTCATGACCCTGACCAACAACCAAAACAAGGGCGGATCGGCCTACGCCATGCTGATACCCGCCCTGCGCCGCTACCTGGACTATCCGCACGTAGCCAGCATCGCCTGCCCCAAGCCGACTCTTTTCTTCAACGGCACGCACGACAAGCTTTTCCCCATAGAGGGCGTAAGAGACGCCTATCAGGAGATGGAAGCCGTGTGGCAAAGCCAAGGAGCATCCGACCACCTCGTGACGAAGCTATGGGACGAAAAGCACTTCTTCAACAAGGAGATGCAGAAAGAAACGCTGGAGTTTTTCGACCGCTGGCTGAAGCCCTAAGCCTCGCAAACAAACGGCTCATCATAGGAAAAGGCACCCTTACAATCGTAAAAGTGCCTTTTCCTACCCACAAAGCAGTGCTTTCCGCCTGCTAAAACATAGTTTCTTTTCGGCTGAAACGAAACGACTTATGCCGTCAGCGTTTGATGTCCAGCAAGGCGTTTCCGTCCTTCATCGGATTCCAACCGTCCGTACCTGCCAAAACGTCCTCCATGGCATATCCTTCCAAGCTGTGCAACTGATGCGAGAAGGGAGCGCGTGTCTGGGGATTGGCTCCCGCTCCACGACTCTGATATTCAGCATAGAAAGCTGTCTTTTCGTTCGACTCCTTCCCCCAGTTGTTCCATCCTGCAGGCAGAATGTGGCCACCCAAGTCGCAACGTACAAACACGGCTTGTGCATAGGGGCGCCAGGGACGCGACAGGTAGACATCGGCCACGCCCTCGTCGGCCGTCAGGCGGCAATCGTAGAAGACGTAGCCGTACTTCTGCCCCTGGTCGGTAGAGGGAGCCGTGACGTAGCCTTTCGTCTTGCTATGGATATGGCAACGGTTGAACACGGCCGTAGACCATCCGAAGATGAAGTCTACTGTCCCTTCGATGTAGCAATCTTCGTAATATTGGCGGCAACCCTTCCCATAAGTGTAGAGCGTGTCTTGCCAGCCCAGGAAGCGACAGTTCTTGAAATAGGCGCGGTCGGCACTAACGAAGCAGGCGACGGCCTGCCCTACAGGCCCTGAGGTATTCTCGAAGGTAAGGTTCTCGGCATAGAAGTCGGGAGCATAGATATAGCAGGAAGCGGAGCCCGACGTGCCTGTCTTCTCTCCGAAGCGGTTCAATTTGTCGGCATAGTCGTCGTAGGAAAGGACGGCGCCGTCTTCGCCTGTCAGCGAGAGGTTTATCTTGCTGGCGGGTATCACAATCTTTTCTTTATAGACACCTCGCTTGACAAGAATGGTGGTGCGGACATTCTTGCGGAAGTCGGGCACGGCATTGATGGCCTCCTGTACGGAGAAGAAATTGCCCGAACCGTCCTTAGCCACCACGAAATCGTAATGTCTGACATAGGGTTTCAACGCGGGCACTACCTTGATTACCTCCTGCACGGCCAGCCAGGCGACGGTCGCGGCTCCGCGAACGTTCAGGTGCGTATTGTCCTCACGTCCCTTGGGCAGGGCGGGCACTGTGTTGGGAGCCACCCACACGAAGAGTTGTTTGGAAGCTTCGGGGCCCATCTGCTCCACCAGGTCATGAGTGACACGATTGAGGTCTACAAAAGGCACCTCCAGCTCGCGAGCCACATTGCGTGGCGAATCCAGATAAGCCCCGTGGGTATCAATCAGTCGGGCACCTGTTTTCACTTCCGCTTGGGGTGCATTGGGAGCAATACCCTCACGAATATCATCCTGAACAACAGCCTTCGCTACGGCATCGGCATCGGCTTTGCCAAAATTACGGCGGACGATGGAGTTGAACAGAACAGGGATAGCACCCTTGGCACGGGCTTCCTCGACGAAACGTTTCAGGTTGGCATCGAAAGTCGTACCAGGGTCGGTATGACGTTTTTCGTCGGGTTTCTCGTCGTTGTGTCCGAACTGGATGAACACGTAGTCGCCTTTTTTCAGTTTCACCAACACCTTGTCCCAACGGCCTTCGTCGATAAAGCTCTTCGAGCTGCGTCCGTTGACGGCATGGTTGTCTATCACAATCTCTTCCGAGAAGTAGCGGGAGAGCATCTGCCCCCATCCACGCTCAGGGTTTCCGCCCTCCAGCGGCTTATTAGCCATCGTGGAGTCTCCGATGGTAAAGATAGTAATTACTTGCTTTTCCGACGTAAAGGCCGAAAACATCAGAAGCAAGCCCAGCAGTATGGTCAATTTTGTTTTCATCATGTTATTATTTTAATCAGTTAGCAAAAAATTATTTCCTAATTAGAGAAAAAACAAATCCCAGTTGGAGAAAAATCAAGGCTTCACAGGCGCATCAGCAGGTTGCCAATCGCTACAAAGGCCGAAGACGTACGCCCAGTCGGCATAGCGGGCCGCTTCTTCGGACGTCAATGCCCTTGCCCACTTCGCGCGACCTGCCAACTCCGCCCCTTCGCCCTTGTTGCCGTATTCGGCATAGCGGACAGTCTTTTCGTTCTCGGCGTTGCGCCAGTTGTCCCAACCGGCAGGGCAGATATGCTTCCCCATGTCGCATCCGATAAAGACCGTTGCCGCATAGGGACGCCAGGGACGACCCAGATAAACCTTGTCCACCCCTTCGGAAGCCGTCAGTTTGCAATCTCGAAAGACATATCCTACCGCCACATTGGCAGGCGTAGAAGCGGCCGTTATGTAAGAATTGCGCTTGCTATGGATAACACAAGCTTCGAACAAAGCCGTCGAAGGGCCGAAGATGAAATCGGTCGTCCCCTCGATATAGCAGTTCAGGAAGTAGAGGCGCGTGCCTGCCACCCCTGTATAGACCGTGTCCTGATTGCCTAAAAAGCGACAATTGACAAACACCAGGCGGTCGCCCTCCGTATGGAGCGCCACGGCCTGACCAAGTTGCGCAGCATTGTTCTCGATGGTCAGGTTGCGGAAAGTGATGTTATTCCCTTCGACCTTCAGCGTATAGGTGCGGAAAGTGCCCATCTTGTTGATGTTGGCGTGGTCGTCGTAGGTGATGACAGTGCCTTCCGCACTCTCGCCGACGAAGTCCACATTTTGCAACCACGAGGGGACAATCACTTTCTCCTTATACACGCCGTTCTTGATGAGCACCGTCACCTTGTAGTCCATAAAGGCGCGGATGCCCTCCATCGCTTCGGTCAGGGTGCGATAGTCACCCGTGCCGTCGCGCGCTACTACCAGCGTATCTTTCCACTGTCCGGCAGCCTGAACCTGCATGGAAGCAGCTGCAAGAATCAATATCGTCCACACGACATACAAATAGTTTTTCATCTGGTTTCCTCTTTTTTATTCTTGGTTAACAATTTCTTTTACGTCCTGCAAATGTTCCCATTCAAGGCTGGCAAGGATGAAAGGGCCTACCGCCTTCGGATCGTTGTCGCGCACCTGTTCATGGATATAATAGTCGTAGTCGCCCGAACGGTAGTTCTTTCCGCCCAAGCCAGCCACGGCACAGGCTTTGGTGATGCTGACCAGCCCCCTCTCGTCCACTTCGATGAAATGGTCCAAGATGCCTTGATAGCCTTTCAGCGCCACTTTCAGATACGACTTGTCTACATACCCTTTGCGCACCGCCTTGAAGAGCGAATAGACAAACATGGCCGAACAGGAAGACTCCAAATAATTGCCCGGCTCGCCACTCTTGTCCAGCACCTGATACCACAAACCAGTTTCTTCATCCTGCAGGCGCTTGATTTGCGAAGCCAACTGATTGAGCACCATCAGCATCGAGTCACGCCCCGCCTCATGGACAGGAATAAACTCGAGCGCATCGACAAAAGCCATGGCATACCATCCCATGGCACGCCCCCAGCTATGCAACGAACGACCTGTCACAGGGTCGGCCCAACGCTCCTTGCGGCTGACGTCACAGGCATGTTTGAACAGATCCGTCTGAGGGTCGTACGTATGGCGGGCGGCCATCAAGAACTGGTTGACCACGTCCTGATAAGCATCCACTTCATTGTTGCGATAGGCATATTCGGCATAGAAGGGAGCACCCATGTACACGCCATCGAGCCACACCTGGTTCGGATAGACCTTCTTGTGCCAGAAACCTCCATCGGCATTGCGCGGGTGTCCTTCGAACTGACTTCGAAGCAAGTCCAATGCTTTCTTGTACTTCACATCTTTGGTTTGTTCATAGATGCGGAAAAGGATTTTCCCCGAATTCACACGATCAAGGCTATACTCTTCCAGCTTATATTTCTTGATGGTACCGTCGTCGTTGACCATCGTATCGGCGTATGCCAAGGCATAGTCATAAAACTTCTTGTTGCCATAGCGGTCGTACACGTCGAGCATGGCCTGAAGCTCCAACCCATGACAATAATCCCACTTCAGCTTCGGCTGGAAATCGAGTTGCCAGGACTCCGGCCAGCGTATCATTTCCGACTCGGCCATACGGACCGACCAAGGTTGGTCAATCTTTACATTTTGTGCTTCTGCAAAAACTGAAGCAAAGCACAACATCACCGAAACGATGAAACGGATAATCGATTCTTTCTTCATGAAATCAGTGGTTCAATTTATATTTGGACTCGAATTCTATCAGGAAACAAAAATACGCTTTTTACGTTGAAAACATGTGCATTTTTTTGTCCTAGTTAGTGCATTATTTGGTTTTCGTGCACGGAAACGAGCATTTTTGTGCACGCAAACGACAAAAAAGGTATAAAATCGTCCTTTTTTCCAATAATTAAAGAATTTCTTTTTTGAATAATGAATAAAAGAGCTAAATTTGACACCGAAATTTCATATAGATTCTTGTAAAACATAAATTTAATCATAATCAAAAACAAAAGAGAATGGAACAAGTTTTCGGCTATATCATTAGCCTTGGAGCATCGGTCATGATGCCTATTATCTTTACAATTATTGGTTTGTGTATCGGGATGAAATTTGGAAAGGCACTGAAATCGGGCCTTTGCGTAGGAGTCGGTTTCGTGGGCCTGGGTGTAGTTACCGCCTTGCTGACTACCAACTTCGACAATCCCCTGAAAGCCATTTCCGACCTCTACCACCTGCAGCTGAACGTTTTCGACATGGGTTGGCCTGCCGCAGCTGCCGTAGCCTACAACACGGCCGTAGGTGCACTGATCATCCCTATCTGTCTGGGCATAAACCTGCTGATGCTTATCACCAAGACCACTCGTACCGTGAACATTGACTTGTGGAACTACTGGCATTTTGCCTTCATCGGCGCTGTAGCTTACTTCGTTATGGGCGAAAGCCTGGCATGGGGCTACTTTGCAGCCATCATCTGCTATGTCATCACACTGGTATGTGCCGACCTCACAGCCGAGAAATTCCAAAAATATTATGACCTGAACGGTATCTCCATTCCCCAACCTTTCTGCCAAAGCTTCGTTCCTTTTGCCATCCTCATCAACAAGGCGCTGGACAAGATACCCGGCTTCTCCAAGCTGGACATTGACGCCGACGGCATGAAGAAAAAATTTGGCGTAATAGGCGAGCCGCTCGTACTGGGTGTTATCGTAGGTATGCTCATCGGATGGGCTGCCCAGCTGGACATCAAGAAAGTACTCTTCCTGGGTATCACGATGGGTGCCGTAATGGAGCTTATCCCCCGCATCACTTCCCTCTTCATCGAAGGCTTGAAACCTATCTCTGAAAAGACTTCCGAGCTGGTGAAGACCAAATTCAATGGTAAGAAGGTGCACATCGGTATGAGCCCTGCTTTGGTTATCGGACATCCCGCTACCCTCGTGGCATCTGTTATCCTGATCCCCGTTATCCTTGCGCTGGCCGTATTCCTGCCTGGTAACCAATTCCTTCCGCTGGCTTCACTGGCAGGTATGTTCTACCTCTTCCCCATGGTATTGCCCTTTACGAAAGGTAACGTACTGAAAACATTGATCGTAGGTCTGGTAGCGCTCATCGTCGGACTTTACTTCGTGACCGACATGGCCCCCGACTTCACCCTGGCTGCCAACAATGTATATGCTGAAACCCACGACCCCACAGCCCACATCCCTGAAGGTTTCTCGGGTGGTGCACTCGACTTCGCTTCCTCATTATTCGGATGGACCATCTACCGCGGCATCAAGCTTTCGTATGTAGGTGGCGCTGTACTCGCTCTGATAGCTATCGCCCTGATGCTCATCAACCGTCGCATTATCATCCGCAGCGAAAAAGAAGCCAAACAAGCAGCTAAATAAGAAAGAAAGTTTTATTTAATAGTTTATATACTGAATATGAAAAAGTTAGCAATTGCAATGATGTTAGGCGTCGCCGCCATCTCGGCCAACGCCCAAATGAATTACAAAGTACAGACTGCCTGCCATCCGCTGGACGTAAAGCACTATGACACAGAGCGTCTGCGCAGTTCTTTCATGATGGAGAAAGTAATGGCTCCCGATGAAATCAACCTGACTTATACCCTCTACGACCGCCTGATCTATGGTGGTGTAATGCCTGTCAACAAGGTCCTGAAGCTGGAAACTTTCCGCGAACTGGGTCCTGAAATCACTTACTTCCTCGAGCGTCGCGAACTGGGCGTCATCAATGTAGGAGGTGACGGCGTCGTTACGGTTGACGGCAAGGAATATCCCATGAAATATAAAGAAGCCCTCTACGTAGGTTGCGGCAACAAGGAAGTGACTTTCAAGAGCAACGACGCTACGAAGCCTGCCAAGTTCTACATCAACTCGGCTCCCGCTTACAAGCAATACGTTACCCAGCTGATTACAACCGACGTAAAAGCTCAGAAGGCTGAACCCAAGAAATATGCCCTCGCCATCTCCGACCACTATGGCAAGATGGAAGACAGCAACGACCGCGTAGTGAACCAGCTCATCGTAAAAGATGTATTGGAAAGAGTGAAGAACGGCGGTACCAACCAGCTTCAGATGGGTCTGACCGAATTGGCTCCCGGCTCTGTATGGAACACCATGCCTGCACACACGCACACACGCCGTATGGAGGCTTACTTCTACTTCAACGTATCCGAAGGTAACGCTATCTGCCACCTGATGGGCGAACCTCAGGAAGAACGCCTCGTATGGCTGCACAACGAGCAGGCCATCACTTCACCTGAATGGAGCATCCACGCTGCTGCAGGTACCAGCAACTACAGCTTCATCTGGGGTATGGGTGGTGAAAACCTGAAATATAGCGACAAAGACGAAATCAAGTATTTGGACATGAAATAATTGATAACGGCAAATGGGCGTAGGCTAACACAGGTCTACGCCCATTTTTGTCATTTTATACAGTATTTCTACCAATTATTGCACAAAGTGCTGACACGAAAACCTCTACTTTTGCAATCGAAAAAAAAGAATCTACTATCATGAATACAATTCAAAATGCCGTCGGAAAAATGACCAATTACAGATGGACCATCTGTGCCATGTTGTTTTTCGCTACTACAGTAAACTATTTGGACCGTCAGGTTCTGTCACTGACGTGGAAAGACTTTATCGCTCCCGAATTCCATTGGACAGACGCACACTACGGAGACATCACCGCAATTTTCTCACTTGTTTATGCCATAGCCAACCTGTTCGCCGGTCGTTTTATCGACTGGATGGGCACTAAGAAAGGTTACCTTTGGGCCATCGCCGTATGGTCGTTGGGCGCCTGTCTTCATGCCTTGTGCGGATGGGCCACAGAGCATGTGGTAGGTATCCACAACGCAGCCGAAATGATTTCGGCCACAGGAGCCATCGCTTCTACCATCGCTATCACCAGCGTCTACTTCTTCATCGCAGCACGCATCGTGCTGGCCGTAGGCGAAGCAGGAAACTTCCCCGCTGCCATTAAAGTGACGGCAGAATACTTCCCCAAGAAAGACCGTGCATTTGCCACTTCTATCTTCAACGCAGGTTCTACCATCGGCGCCTTGATAGCGCCTATCAGCATCCCGCCCCTCGCCCGCTACTTCCAAAGCGTCGGCATAGGAAACGGTTGGGAAATGGCCTTCATCGTAATCGGTGGCCTGGGCTTCATCTGGATGGGCTTATGGATGTTCATGTACAAGAAACCCGAAGGCAATCCACGCGTCAATGCAGCCGAACTGGCATACATCAACCTGGACAAGCAGACAGAGCAACCTGCACAAGACGCAGCCGCTCCCAAGAAAGAAGAAAGAAAGATGAGTCTGTGGGAATGCCTGAAATATCCGCAGGCATGGGCCGTGGCAGTAGGTAAATTCATGACCGACGGTGTATGGTGGTTCTTCCTCTTCTGGACTCCTGCCTATATCTCGGACGTCTATGGTTTCTCCTCAGACAGCGGTACAGCCCAGTTGCTGATTTTCGTACTCTATGCCATCACCATGCTGTCCATCTATGGCGGCAAGCTGCCTACCATCATCATCAACAAGACTGGCTTGAACCCCTACGCCGCCCGCATGCGTGCCATGTTCATTTTCGCCCTCTTCCCGCTGCTGGCCCTCTTTGCCCAGCCGCTGGGTGAATACTCCTACTGGTTCCCCATCATCATCATTGGTATTGCAGGTGCAGCCCACCAGTCATGGTCGGCCAACATCTACTCCGTAGGTAGTGACATGTTCCCCAATAGTGCCGTGGCCACCATCATCGGTTTGGGAGGTATGGCAGGTGGTATCGGCTCTTACCTCATCAACAAGGGTTCGGGTATGTTGTTCACCTACGCCGCAGGTACAACCATCGTAGACGGCCAGGAGGTGGAAATGACCAAAGCCCTGCTGGCACAAGGCGCCGAATATGCACAGCCCGCCATGCAGTTCATGGGATTTGAAGGAAAGCCCGCCGGCTACTTCATCATCTTCTGCATCTGCGCTGTAGCCTACCTCATCGGCTGGTGCATCATGAAGATCTTGGTACCGAAATACAAACCCATCGTAATAGACTAAACAAAACAGTGCTTTAGTCTCCCTAACTCATAGTTTTCATAGAAACAAAAGGGGGTTGTGTCAGATTAGCGACACAACCCCTTTCTTTTTTACGATAAACAAACGTCCTACAAACCTTCAAAAATAGTGAAAAGCAAGAGGATAATTTCCATAAGGATAAAAAAAAGGGAAGTCTCACGACTTCCACAATTCTTCTAACCTTAAATCTAAATCTCTATGAAAAAAACGTAATGCAAAAATAACAAATATTTCGATATGTTGTATCATTCACCGATTAATTTTTGCAAAAACGAAGCAAATCCGCATAAATAAGGTTCTGATTCAGCAACTGAGGCACGCCTATGATGAACACCTGCATACGAGCTCTGGTCAAAGCCACATTCAGTTTCCGATCGATCACCACTCCTTTCTCTTCGGTCACATTGGCCAGATACTTCAACTGGTAGGCACGATTCACGCAGAAGGAATAAATAATAACATCCCGCTCGCTGCCCTGAAAGCGCTCTACAGTGTCCACGGCCACGTCGTTCAGGGCAGGTATCCCCAAGGCGGCAAGCTCAGCCCTGATCAAGGCAATCTGGCTCCGATAGGGCGTGATGATGCCCAACGTCTTCGCAGAGTCGAAAGTCGAGCATGCCGAGTATTGCCTGTAGACAGCCTCGCTCAAGGCGGCTGCCAACCTGGCTTCCGACGCATTGGTCTTGACCGACTTCAGAGAAACATCCACGACAGAGGGCAGAAAAGCCACCCGCCTGGTCAGCACGGAAGCCAGCGGATGGTCGCGCAGACAAGGCGCCAACTTCAGATCGCCCCGCTGGTGGTCAAGTCCGAGCACTTCGAGCAGGCCTCCATAGAAAGCACGGTTGGGGAATTGGGCCACGTCGGCGTTCATTCGCCCCTGGCGGCGCAACATGTCGTGGCAACGACCCGCCACGCCTCCACTTCCATCATCGGCCTCATCCTGTGCTGTCAGGTGGCGGTAAAGGCGCTCGAACAACGAGTCCTTCAGGTTGTACAAGCCCAGTCGGCGCAACTCTTCGTCATGCACTTCCGAATGTTCAGACGCCTGCTGGACGACGGCAGGCAGCTGCTTGTGGTCGCCTATCAGCACGAACTTGCCGATGGCATCTCCGCCCGACGCGCTTCGTGCGCAAAGCAGGCCCAGCAACTGAGGTTCCAATATCTGCGTAGCCTCATCCACCAACGCCACGTCGAAGCGCTTCAGGCGGAACAGGTCGCCCTTGGTCGAGAGCGTGGCCACTGTCCCTACAAACACCCTGCACTGCACGATGCGCTCCTGCACGGCGCGACGATTGGCGCAATCTTCCAGCACATTTTCAATCAGATGCGGACGATAAGTCTCCTCGCAAGCCAGTTCGCTGCCGAGACGTATGTAGTCGATGGAAGGATTGATGGCCGACAGGGCCTTGCAGATTTCATCGACGGCTCGGTTCGTGTACGACAAGAGCAGGATCTGTTTTCCCTCCGCATAAAAGGCTTCTACCATCCCTCGCAAGGCACGCGAGGTCTTTCCCGTCCCTGGCGGGCCCACCAGCAGGAAGTAGTCGCGAGCCGCCCGCGCCTTCAGGGTGATGCGTTCGAAATCGTCCGCCGCCGCACGGATCTGCCCGTCAAAGCTCTCGTCAAAGGCTGGTTCACGACGCCCCAGCAACAAGTCGCGACGCCCCTGCGTGGCAGACAGGAAGAGCGAAAGCCCCTGATACATGCTGCGGAAAGTCGTGTCCATGTAGTCGTGCTCCACCGCATAGCGGCTATCGGCCGGCAACACGCCCGCATTCTGTTGCGAAGCACGCAGGCGGAGGCGGATCGTCTGTTCGGAGATGTACTCCACGTTGCCTTTGAACACCATCTTGTTCGTCACGTTGTCCTGCTCCGAATTGCGCTCGTAGAGCACCACGGCATCGCCTGCGCGGAAGTTGGCCAACGCTTCTTCCCCGCCACCCCGTCTGGCCAGTTGCAGGTAAGGTTTGTGGATGTCGGCGGCATGGTTGTCCTGAATGGTCAAGTCGTAGATGATTTCGCCCGCCTCGCATTTCTCGTCGAGGGTAGAAAGCCACAAAGAAGCAGCCCCCGTGCGGCTCAGGCCCTCTACGTCGCCCGATTTCGAGGTATAGAGTTCCTTCGTGATGAAGTTGTAAAGCGTATAGAAATAGCTTTTCTCCAACGGCGACAAGGCGGCCAATTTCTCCGCCAGACGCTGGATAGGCGGACACAGGTAGTCGCGCCAAAACCTGCCGTCCAGCTTGCGTTCGTTCAGTACGTCGGGTTGCAGGTCCTTGAATTTATAGGCCGTATATTCGATGTTGTTTCGTAGTTGGATGCCATACTCCGCCTCGACAATGCGGTTGCGCACGTTCATCACCCTGCGCACCATCGCCCACGACGGCCGGGCGGGATAGAGCAGCGGATAGCGCGTATAGAGCAGGTAGGCCTTCACCCGCCGATGGTCTCTCCCCATCGCATACTCCAGCACGGCCTGATAGAGGAGCATCTGCACACGGTTGTTCTCCTTCGGCTCCACCTTGCCGCGGATGGAATATTCGTCGGCCTTGCCCGACTTCATTTCGATGAACGACGTCATGTCGCGCTGCATGTAGTCGAGGCGTCCTTGCAGACCCAGTGCCTCGCAGATGTACGACGGCTCGAGCACGGCGTCGCTCTTGTCGAGCCCATAGCCGGGGGCGGGAAAGGTCTCGTTCACCGTCCGACGGATGTTCTCGAAGTGCAGGCGGCAATCGGCAAAGAACTGCCTTTCCTTCGCCGCCTCACGCAGATCCTCACAGGCGGCCAACTCCAGCGGATAGGTGCGGAAGGCTTTCTTCATGCACGCCAGGTAGTCGGGTTCGCCTTCTACATGTATCCATTCGTCCAGAAAGAGGTTGGCGATGTTACCCAGCAGCAGCGGACACGTATTGTCCGACGGCTGGAGGCGGGCCAGGATGTAGTTGGCCGGATGGTGTCCGTAGTCCTTGAAGCATTCGGCCAGTGAGCTGATGTCGATCAGATAGTCGGGCTCCAGGATGATGAACGAGGGTGTCAGCACTCCCTCCTCGTCCACCACCACATCCAGCAGGTTGAGTTGCGCATGGCGCCACAACAGTTCACACGTCTCCCTGAACTCTTCGTTCACGTCGGGCACGTTGTAGCGCACCTTGAGCCATTCGTCTGCCAGGGTGTCGAGGGGTTGTACATAGAGGTAGGTGTCGTCGGCGTATTGAAAGCACACGCGCATGCGCTTCACGCGGCGTCCCACGGGCATCACCACGTAGGTGGCGTCGGCGCGTGGCAGGAGGCGGTAGAGGGCGTCGGGGATATCCTCGCGCGTCAGGAGTTTGACGAAGAAAGCCAGCGTCTTCACGTCGCGCAACAGATTGTCGCGCACAGGCTCTTCTTCGCGATTGAGCACACGATTAGACGTCAGGCGAAAAGTGTGCAGGCGGTTCTGCTCTACAACAGAAAGGCCGACTTTCGCCGCCACGTAGCTGATGCGGGCGGAAAGGTCGGTCATCTGCAAACTGCCGTCCGACATCTGTGTGCGGCATAGTTGCTCCAGCAGTTCGCGCAATTGTCTGTAAGCCACTTCCAGGGGCACATCGTCCCTGCAAGCATCCAGCAATCGGTCGTAATATTCCTTCACTTCATTTTCCATGAAGGCAAAGATAGCGATTTCCACAGATATCCTATCATGCTATCCGTGTCATTCACACCAGAACATTAATTTGTCCTGCCTTTCTCACTTCTTCTGATTTCTCGGCTTCTTGCTGGCCTCGTTCAAGGCTTCTTCCTTCTCGTAAGCGGGTACATGATGCTTATCTTTTGGTTTTTTCGGCTTTTTGTTTCCAGCGGCTCCCATAAGGCATTCCTCCTTTTTTTAGATGGTTAAACAATCGAATTCAAAAATCGACCTCCCTCTTGCAAAGAGTGTACCAACGCCATGCGCTGTCCGTTAAATTAGATAAAATCTGCCTATTCTTCCGCTTCCGCCGGTTTGTCCTTGATCATCAGGATGCTCAGCTCGTAGAGCAGGTAGAGCGGTATGGCCACTACGGCCAGTGTGAAGGGATCGCCCGTAGGCGTAATGACAGCCGCCACGATGACGATGAGCACCACCGCATGACGCCGATACTTGCGCAACAAGCGCTTGTGCACAATGCCCAGCAACGACAACAACCACGTCACCAAAGGCAGTTCGAAAGCCAATCCCATGCAGAGAATCAGCATCATGAAGTTGTCGATGTAAGAGTTCAGCGAAATCTGGTTCTCGATGAGCGAACTGAGCTGATAGGTAGAAAGGAAACGAAGCGTCAGCGGATAGACCATGAAATAGCCTATCAGTACGCCCACGAAGAACATCCCCGCCCCTATCAACATGGCTTTGCGCACACCACGCAGCTCGTGGGGATAGAGGGCGGGACTGACAAAACGCCATATTTCGTAGAAAAGATAGGGTGCAGCTGTCACTACCGACATCCAGAAGGCGGTAGACATGTGTATCAGGAAAGGAGCTGCCAGGTTGATGTTGACCAGCTTCACGTGAAACTCCTGCGTGAAGAAGTCGTCCTTCAGCTGGAGGCGTTCACCGATGTAGCGCAGCAGGTCGTAGAAGACAAAGTCGTTGTTGCAGGGGGCCAACACCACCTTGTCGAACAGGTAGGGCATAGCTATAAAGTAGCCCACACCCAATACGAACCACACACAAAGCACCCTGATGAGCACTTTGCGCAATTCGTCCAGATGGTCCCAGAAAGTCAGTTCCTTGTCGTCCGACATGCTTCAGGTCATTTCTTATCCTTGACCGGCTCGTTGAGATCTTCCTGGGCCTTGTTGATTTCTTCCTTGGCTTCGTTCACGCCTTCCTTGAAGCTCTTCACACCCTTGCCCAATCCCTTCATCAGTTCGGGGATTTTCTTGCCGCCGAAGAGCAGCAGGAAGATAACTGCAATAATGATCCATTCAGAGCCACTAGGCAAGAAGCTTAATAAAAGTAAGTTTGTCATGGTTTTCTTTTTTTTCTATTCTATTTGGGGGCAAAGATAGAAAAATTATCCATTCTCCATACAGCTTTGCCCCTTGTTTCTCAATCCTGATAATACACTCGCTTCACACGGGTAGACACGCTCGTCAGCACCTCGTAGGGGATGGTTTCGAGCACATCGGAGAGGACCGTCACAGGCAGGTGGTCGCCAAAGATTTCCACCGCGTCGCCCTCCTTGCAATCGATGTCCGTCACGTCGATCATGCACACGTCCATACAGATATTGCCCACGTAGGGCGCCCGTTGTCCGTTCACCAGGCAGTAGGCATGTCCGTTGCCCAGGCGTCGGTTCAGGCCGTCGGCATAGCCTATAGGCAGGGCGGCGATGCGTGAAGGACGCTCCAGATGTCCCTTGCGACTATAGCCCACAGTATCCTCCTGCGGCACGTCGTGTATCTGCAGGATGGCGGTCTTCAGCGTGCTGACGTTGTCCAGTATCGAGTTGTCTATCGGGCTGACGCCATAGAGGCCAATGCCCAGACGCACCATGTCGAACTGCGCACCAGGGAAGCGTTCGATGCCTGCCGAGTTGCAGATGTGGCGCAAGATCTTGTGGGGGAAAGCGTCCTGAAGTACCTTTGCCGCCGCTTCGAAGGTCTCTATCTGCCGCCGCGTGAAGCTGTCGAACACAGGAGAGTCGCTGCCCACCAGGTGGGAGAAAACCGAACGCACCAGCACGGCATTCTGTCCGCGCAAGCGTTTCACCAGCTCGGGCATCTCTTCGGGCGCGAAGCCCAAACGGTGCATGCCCGTGTCCAGCTTGATATGGATGGGGAAGTTCGTGATACCTTCTTTCTCCGCCTCGCGCACAAGGGCGTCCAGCAGATGGAAGCTATAGACCTCAGGCTCCAGCTTGTAGTCGAACATCGTCTTAAAGGCCGTCATTTCGGGGTTCATGATGAGGATGTTGGCCGTGATGCCTGCCTTTCTCAGCTCCGACCCTTCGTCGGCCACAGCCACGGCCAGGTAGTCTACGTGCCTTTCCTGCAACGTCTTGGCTATCTCGTAGGAACCAGCCCCATAGGCCGATGCCTTCACCATGCACACCATCTTCGTCTCAGGCTTCAGCTTGCTGCGGTAGTAGTTCAGGTTGGCCACCATCGCGCCGAGGTTCACCTCCAGAATGGTCTCGTGCACCTTCCGTTCGAGGTTTTCGCTCAGGATGTCGAAGCCGAACTTGCGCGCACCCTTTATCAGGATCAGCTCCTTTTCCAACTTCAGCTCGCCGCGGGCAATGGCTTTGAGCAATGCCTGCGTGTCGGGATAGAAAGCCTTCTCGATGCCGAAGCAGGAGGCACACGACGAGATGTTCGGCCCTACGCCGATGATGCGCTCCACGCCGCGGCTGTTCATCAGCTGGGCCACGCGCCGATAGAGCGTCGATGCATTCTGCCCCGTCTCCAGGATGTCGGACAGGATGAGCGTGCGCTTCAGCCCCTTGGCTTGCGAGCGCCGGTATTGGAAGTCGAGGGCTATGTCGAGCGAGCCCAGGTCGCTGTTATAACTATCGTTGATCAACAGGCAGCCGTTCTTGCCTTCCTTCACCTCCAGACGCATGGCCACCGGCTCCAGCCGCGCCATCCGTTCCTTGATCTTCTGCGGCGGAAGCATCAGGTAGAGGCAAGCCGCCAAGCAGTTCAGCGAATTCTCGATGGAAGCATCGTCGATGAAAGGCAGCGTAAACTGGTTGTCCATGTCCAGATAGCGGTAGGCTATCAGCGTGCAGTCGTCTTTCTTCTCCACCTTCGAGATGAAGAGCGGCCGTTCGGGGTCCTTGCGACTCCACGCTATCTCTCGCGCGGAAAGCAGTGACTTGGCCACGCAGTTGCAGATGAATTCGTCGTCGCCGTTGTAGATCAGCACGTCGCAGTTCTTGAAGAACGTCAGCTTCTCCATACACTTCTCCTGCAACGAATAGAAGTTCTCCTGATGGGCGCCTCCGATGTTGGTCAGGATACCGATGGTCGGCTTGATGATGGCTTCCAGCGCCCTCATTTCGCCCGGCTCGGAGATGCCAGCCTCGAAGATGGCCAGCTCGTCGTCCGCCCCCATCTGCCAGACGGACAGGGGTACGCCGATCTGCGAATTGTAGCTGCGCGGCGAGCGCACGATGCGACGGTCGTCGCCCAGCAGCTGGTGGAGCCATTCCTTCACCACCGTCTTGCCGTTACTGCCCGTGATGCCCACCACGGGGATGCTGAACTGCGCCCTGTGCAGCTCCGCCAACTTCTGCAAAGCCTTCAGGGGCGAAGGAACAAGGAGAAAATTCAATGAAGAATGAAGAATGGAAGCCTTGCTTCCGAATGAAGAATTCTCATTGCTTACAGACAATTCTTCATTCTTCATTTTTAATTCTTCATTACTCTCATACTCTTCCTCGCTCACCACGAAACAGCGCACGCCCCGTTCGATGAGTTCGGGTATATAGTTCGCCCCCGTGTTGCGCTTGGCTGGAAGGGCAAAAAACAAAGTTTCTTCGGGGAAGTTCAACGAGCGGCTGTCAGTCAGCAGCCAGTCGATGGTAGCCGGAGCCTCGCCAATGCGTCGGGCTCCGATCATTTCTGCTATTTGTTCAATCGGATACGACATGTCATTCTCTCTTTTTCGAAGTCTAAGTACGGGTATTTTTCGTTAAGTCGGTCGATTTTTAACAAAATTTGTTCTAAAAATTTCTTATAGCCATCCGAGTCCGGACGGAAAGGTTTGTGTGCCAAGTCTTTACGAATGGCGTCGCATTCGTCCATCACCCGCCTTGCCTCGTCCGTCAGGCAAGCCTCGCAGAAGCGTTGCCACACGTAGTCCACCGCCACGTCCGAGGGGTGCACCATATCCGCCGCATAGAAGCGGTAGTCGCGCAGCTCGTCGTTCAGCAGCTCGTAGGCGGGAAAGTAGCCCACGACGTCGGGCATCGCCTCCACCAGCCTGTCGGCGGCCAGCAGCAGGGTAGCCTTGCTCAGCTGGTTGGCGTGCAGCCCGTCGCGCAAGTGCCGGATGGGGCTCACGGTCAGCAGCACCCTCAGGCGCGGGTTCACCGCCCTCAGCCGCCTGACGAGGTCGCACCAGTCGTCTGCCACCTCCTCCACCGTCAGCCGCCGGCGGCGGAAGCAGCGTTCGGGCCTCTTGTGGCAGTTGCCCACGATGCAGCCCGTCTGCGCGTCTTCGTACACCCACGCCGTCCCCCACGTCGCTACCAGCACGTCCAGCCCCTTCAGCTCCTCGCGCAGGACCTCCAGGCGCGTGTTGATGCGCTCCAGCGCCTCCTCGGCCGTCGGGGCGGAGAAGTCGCCATGGTGCATCGGGCTGTGCCACAAGCCGCCATACGCCTGCAAGTCGTCCGCCCGATAGACCTTCCCCTCCAGCGCCTCGCGCAGGGCGGCGGAGATGGACATCGGGTTGTAGAGCACCCCGTAGGGATTGACGTCGCAGGCAAACTTCGCCTCCACCAGCCTCGTGCCGATGTTCGTGGCAAAGCAGGAGCCCATCAGCAGCAGCCGCTCGCGCCCTGAAAATCGCGGCAGCCCCTCGGGCATTTCAACGGAAGTATAAAATCGGTTCATGAAAACAAAGGTAGGAAATTCTGCTGAAAGTCGGAAGGGGACGCCCCGATAAAAAAGGCAGGCGCCCCTGCCCCGCGGCAGGACGACGCCTTTTCCGTTTCTTCACTTCACCGTGATCCACACGCCCTCGCCCCGCTCCTTGGCTTCGACGATGCGACGCTTCAACAAGTTCACGTTGCGCGTGGAGTTCAACACATGCCCCACCTTGCGATTCTCGCCCACGAGGATACAACCTGCCGTATCGGCGGCCGTGTTGCCCGCATGAATGCGGATACCCTCGAACAGAGGCACGTGGAGCAGCAGGGGCAGCCACTGGCCGAACTTGGGACTCCAGGTGATGACCACCGGATAGCGTCCTTCGGGGATGGCCGTGCGCCCCGCTATCTTATGTCCCGGACGTCCCGGCCCGAGGTCGCGCC
Organism: Bacteroides togonis; assembly: GCF_900130135.1. Taxonomy (NCBI): domain Bacteria; kingdom Pseudomonadati; phylum Bacteroidota; class Bacteroidia; order Bacteroidales; family Bacteroidaceae; genus Bacteroides; species Bacteroides togonis. The sequence goes on from NZ_LT670820.1 coordinate 1,867,106, forward strand.
ACGCAGGCTCCAGCGTGTCGCAAAAGTACACTCCGTCTATTTCCAGGCGGCCTATCGTGTAGGTCTTACGCTTGGCGGTTCTTGTCAATGTCATTTCCATTGTTCCGTCTTTTGGTAGATTTGTTTATTGTCAATTGTAAGTTTTGTAATGTAATGGCGGTGTGTCCATTGCCAGAGCATGTTACGCGTACCTTCGGCATCCATACCCTGCGACTGGCGCACGCGCACGACATCGGCATGAGTGAACTCGTCAGGAAGCAAAGTCAACAAATTGACTCGTCCGTGGCGCTTGCCTTCGTTCCGCACCTCACTCATGGCACTTTCGATGTCCGCCCCGAAGAACTCCATCTTGCAAGCCAGGTCGTACTGGAGCGACCAGCGGATGAAGTCCTCGAACGTCTTGTCCCACTGGCAGCCGTTGGCCACGTAGAGCACGCAGGCCTTCAGGTAGGCAATCACGTTCGCACGAAACGACAGGTTCTCGTACACGCGGCTCTGCGAGAGGCGGGCGAAGTCGGCACACTCTTCCTTCAACGTCTGCGCCAACTTGTAGGCCTGCGGGCAATCTATCAATCCCTGGGCCTTCACGAGGTTTTCGATGTAGGGGCGGAGTTCCTCGTCGAAGGCGGCGTCATACGTGCCATAGACGGGCATGTCCGCGCCGATTTCGCGCTCGGGGATGGTGCAGAAGTTGATGCGGCTTATCGGCCCATCGGTCAGTACACGGCTGAAATAGCGCTTACCCTTCTGAATGGTCGTGGCGGCATTCCAGTTGAAGCGGATAGTCACCTTCTCCGTCACGCTCTGCACGCCCACACGCGTCTGCCCGTAGCGGTTGCCGGGGTCGAAGGCGAGGCACATGATTTGGAATTGTTGGCTGCCCCGTCCGCTTCCACGCAACGCGTCGAACTGGTCGATCTCGTTCAGCTTCGTGTAGAGGAAGTGCCCGTCGGCCTCGGCCATGCGCATCACGAAGGCAGGGTTCGTCATATCCGCGTCAATCTCTTGGATGATCAAGCCTTCGGGTCGCTGGCGCTTGTCCTTGTTGGCGCCCTTCGAGGTGACTTCGTTCTTCCACTCCCGCTCGCGTCGCAGGTTGTCCTCGTCGCGGCGGCGGATGTCGGCCATGATGCGGTTGATGGGTTCCGAAATACAGTCCTTGCCCGCGCCTGTGCCTGCCATCAGCACGTTCATCAAGGTGGCTTCGTGCTCCACGTTGTCGATGTAGCGGAAGCGTACTTTGTGCAGATGCGCGCCTAGCGAGGGGAAGACGGCGTGCGCCACGGCAGGTTTATAAACATCGGGCGTGCGGCTCACCAATAGTTTGATTAAGGCGGGCAAGCGCTTGGGCAATGGAGAATTGAGAATGGATAATTGAGAATTATTTTCTTCGTCATCCGCAAACATTTCTCCATTATTCAGTGCTTGTCGCATCATCTTCGGCATCGAATACCATTTGGCCGAGCAGGCGGAGTGTATCAGCCCCCTCATCTCCTCCTCGGAGAGGCCGTAGCGTGGCATCACTTGCAGGAGCAGCGCCTCGTCGTTGTCCGCAATATATCGCAGGTGCGAAGCCAGGCGGTGGAGCTTGTCGTTGCGCTCGCCCTGTACAGGTTCACCACCTGCCAACTTGAACCATTGTTGAATAATATGACTATATGGTATCCCCTTAAATGTAGGGACGCACCACGGTGCGTCCGTGTGGGGCGTTTCGGCGGCATGGGCGTCGTCATCGGACGCACCATGGTGCGTCCCTACGGAAGGATTGGTGGAAGCAGGCAATTCTCCATTTTCAATTTTCAATTCTCCATTAAACAGCCTCTCCTCGTCAAGGTAGAGCACATACCCCTCGGGCACTACGAACGACGAGCGCGCATAGTCCTTCACGCTGACGTCATAGTTTCCGTCGCCCATCTGCTGGGACATCCACCGCTGCGCCTCGGCCAGGTCCATCCCCGCGGGGATGATGAAGAACAGCCGCAGCCCCTCGGTGCTGGGCGTGATGTGGGCCAGCACCACGTAGCGCATCACACCCCTGGCCTCCAGCTCCTGCCGCTTCTCCTCCCAGTAGCCGCGGGGATTGGGCAGGTGGTCCACGTCGTACATCGACAGGCCGCTGGGCACGGCGTCGGCGTTCAGTCGCCGCCCGTTGCGAAACGTGGCGTGCGGCGTGAAGATGGGCAGCCGCTTCTTCAGCCCCGCTTTCAGTGTGTCATACTCTTCCTTCGTCAGCTCGCCGCGACGCAGCCGCTCCAGTCCGTCCGCTATCTCGGCGCAGACCTCCGCCACCAGCTCCGAACGCATTGCCTGGTGGAACAGCTCGGGGGTGCATTCGCGCACCACCCGGCTCTTTACGTTATTGCTTATTCCGAACTTCATTGCTTTAATGGATAATTGAGAATGGATAAAAGATAATTTAAGTTTTACCACGGATTACTCAGATTTTCACAGATTAATAAGATTATCAAGCAATTATAATCCGTGTCATCTGTGTAATCTGTGGTGAAAAAATCAGAACTCGGTGTCGAACACACGGTCCACAAAGTCGCTCGCCTGCCGGCTTTCGTCCATGAGAATGTCTGCCGGCGTGATGTCCGCCTCGTCTAGGCTAATGTTCAAAGCGAGTCTCACTCGTTTGGGATCCACGCTGGCCCGTCCGTGGCGCAGGCGGATGTACTTGTAGTCACCATTGCCGACCGAAGTGTGACGCACATGTTCGTTGAAGTTTCCCTCGTTGGGATTTACCAGGCCGATAGTACCCTGCAGGCGGCTGCCCGATGCGAGAAGGCGCTCGTAGGCCTTGTCGCTAAGTTGTAATTGGATAATCATAGTCGAAAAATGTTTTGTGAGGAGGAAGAGGAAGAGAAGGTGGCCACCCGTATCTCATGAGATTCCCTCACCGACATCCCCGACTCAGTTGGTTAATGGATAATTGAGAATTGTTCTTTGTACATTGCTCAAACCAATTTCATGATGACCACCTGGTTCTCGTAGCGCGTCGCGCCGTTCTTGTCCGTGTAGGCACGGGTCTTAATGCAGGCCTGCACCTTGTGAAGCATGTTCCGGTCGTAGTCGGGGCAGGCCAGTGCGGCGTCGCCCGTCATTTCGGCGTAGAATTCGTCGATACCGTCGGTCAGCAGGAAGCCGCGCGAGTTGAACACCATCGGCGTGCCGTCCTTCGCTGTGTAGGGGCGGGCCGAGAGGGGAAATTGTTCGAGAATGGTTACTAACTTTTCCATATTCGTTTTTGGTTTTAATGGTTGGAGGCATCCAAAACGAAATGCCCCCGCAAGCCTTTCTTAGTGGCTTACGGGGGCAAAGTTAGGGTATCAGGAAATGAAAAACCCACTACGTAGTGGGTACGGCGTAGTGGGTACGAATAAGATTATCAAATAAAACTGGAGCCAAACTACCGATTGTTTCCATACATTTCATCCGGCTCAGCCACAAGTGAAATGTTATTTTTATATTCAGTTGCATACTGTTTCGCCCCATTTAGTTCGAGAAGAATTTCTCCAAGTTTTAGGGATAACGCCCTTAATGTATCTATCCGCCTTTTTTTTGTCAATTGACATTCCCAAACAACAAGGACATGCCAACCTTCAGATTTTAAACGCAAATAATTTTGTATATCTCTTTCATGGTTTCGACGTATTTTTGACGTCCAAAATTCAACATTTGATTTTGCGGGTCTATAACATTCGCCAGCTATGTGTCCATGCCAAAAACATCCGTTTATAAAAATAACTGTTTTTAATTTACGAATAACAATGTCAGGAGTTCCAGGAAGAGACTTCACATGAAGCCTGTATCTGAAACCTTCCCGCCAAATCCATTGCCGAACAATTATTTCCGGGCCAGTATCCACACTTCTGATTTTACTCATACAACGGTGACGTTGCTGAGGAGACATTTTATCAACCATTGCCTTGAACTTCCAATTTATCTCCATTTAATGCCCATTGTTTAAAATGAACAGTCTGACCATATCTTTTTATCAACAAATCATCTACCTGATTTACCCAATTTAGATACGGCTCACCATCCATTAAAAGCTCTGGATTAAATATATCCAATTCCGACATCATATGATTAATTTCGCTCTTTATTAAAGGCGCATAATCCAAAAATCTTTTAACAATAGCCGGAACGGGAATACTTAACTTCGTACCGTTTAAATAACGAGCCTTGCCTCCTGCGCTAAAGTAATCACGCATATTGTGAGAAACTATTTTATGATATGCGACAAGCCACATAGCCGGCTCCATATAATTCCCATTAATCATACAATCAGGAAATAGCATATAGATTTGAGCCATTATTTTTTGTTTCTCTTCTATACTTAGTGAAGTTATATGCTTTATTATCAAATTATTGGATCTATCCTCAATTTCATCTAACCACCAAGGCATTTCTTTTCTCTGTTCAGTTTTTATCAAATCTCTATAATACCTCCTAACCTGTGCGATAGAATCCCTTGACGTCCGTAACTCATTATATGTAGTATGCATTTTTGCGAATATAGTACTATCTTTATTTATATTCATGTCTATCAAATACCTTGGAGAATGCGTCACTGTAATATCATATAGACAATCCTCATAAGGCCTGCAACGAAATTCAGGACTACCGCCTAATTTTCCAAATAACATATAAATATTTTCGACATTTTTATCCCTAGTAGTTTCTATGATGCTACTTCCTGTAGATTTCCAATGATCCGATTGTGTAGATTTTACTTCAACTCCATAATATGTTTCAGCGACAATGTCGGGAAAAGACATACCAGAAACGAGTTTTATCTCCTCAGGTCTAAAAGGGGTGGAAGGGGCGACTTCTCTCATACAATTTACAGAAATAGTTTCCAATTGGCTTGAATTCAAAGAGCGGAAATACGCCGGATCAGAAGTAGCCCTATGATTGAGTTCAGTTTCAATTTTATTCATAAAATCAGCAAACACATCATTTGCTAACGATAAATCACGTTTTCGTATCGATATTATATTATCTGAATCCATTTTATTTAAAATATAAATTCCACAAAGATTGAATTCTCATGGCTATATTATAAGCAAGAATCGGAGGTACAGCGTTTCCTATTACTTTATAGGCGCCAGAGGAACTTACGATAAATTTTGATTTAGAATACGATTTATACCTGACAAAAGAATAATCAGGCGGAAACGTCTGAATCATTGCGCATTCTCTAGGAGTAAGTCTTCGTTCTTGCATTCCCGCCATCAACTCCTGCTCAATAAGTCCTCCATGTTCCAAAGAAAGTCTCCGAAATTCTATATTCCCATGGTGTTCAGATCGTATAGTAGGCCCTATTTTTTTTAAAGAAATTTCTTTTTGTCCTTGACAATGTTTTCCCATATACTTAGCTTTCGAATAATATTTCTGCGAAAGATCGTATGAGAATTCCGGTTCTAATAATCCTTCAAAAACATCTTCACATACAACTGGTTCGGCTAAATTGTCCCCCTTATAATTATAAGCATGCGTAGGTTCAGGATACGGATTATATTCGATAGGTATTATCTCGCTCTCAAGCGCTTTCAAAGCAGCATCTTTCAACGCATTTTTTCTTATACCGATAAAGATAACACGTTCACGCGATTCGGGTACACCATAATCAGCGGCATGAAGAACTTGCGGCTTCAAAACGATATACCCATTATCATCAGCCGAAGCGAAATCTCCTTGAATAATGTCTTTCACATCACCAAGATTAACAAGTCCTTTTACATTTTCTGCGATAAATATTTTAGGTTTTGTTATATCAATAACTTGTTTCATCCAAAAATAGAGTTTTCCTCGAGTTTCCTCAGAAGGAACATTACCAATTCGCATTTTACCGTTATGATCTTTATTTGAATCAAAACCCTTTCGTTTTCCGGCCACGCTAAAATCTTGACACGGGAATCCACCGGTCACAATATCTACATCGGAAGGCAGTTCGTCAAAGCCTAGTTGATGACGTTTCACAATATCTACAATGCTTTCCAAATGATAAGAATCTGGCGTGTGTCCCCTTCTGCACATATAGGATGTCCAAGTCGCTTTAGCCTCTTCTAAAATATCATTAGCAAACACTGTTTTAAAATTTGTTTCTTTTACTCTTACCCAATTGGCATTAAGTTCTTCTTCAATCCATTCGCTTCTTGGATTTATTGATTTCTTGTGACAAATAAATCCTCCCTCAAAACCAATATCCATACCTCCACATCCCGAAAAAAGAGATAAGACTCTCAATTTACCCTTAGTGTCCGTTTTTACCTGAGGGAATAAAGGAAGTTGGCAATCGGCAAGCACATCACTCACATATTCATTTGTCAAATTTTCATAACGACTATATTCCTCTACCATAAGATATTATCTGATATTATTCATAATCGAACGCAAAGTTAATTAAAACACAGAAATATCGATTGTTTTGTAGAAACATTCTGCCTGAATCAGGAAGCGCTTCATCACTCCATCACCCCCTTCACCCGCTCCATGAACGCCATTGTCTTGCGTTGTCCCATCCCCAGGTTGTAGGCCGAGCGGAGGGTTTCCGACTTCATGCCCCACAGGCCGCCGAAGGTCTGCCAGGGAGTGGGCAGGTCCAGCCGGTCGGCCAGCAGGGAAGCCAGCACGCCCTTCTCGGGGTTCGAGAGCGAAAGGGGTTGCCAGCGCTCGTCCACGAGGCCAGCTTTCACAAGGCGGGACAGCAGAGCCTCGGCGCGGGCCGAGCGCAGGACTTCGAGCGGGGCGGCAACCTCCCCGCCGCCTTCCAGCCGCTCCTCCGCCCCGGCCTGTTCTTCGGACAGGGACTGTTCCGACGCAGAAGCCTCGGGCATGGCGATGTAAACATTGGTATTGCCGTGGATGTCAAACATGGGCGCGTTGAACGTCACACTCCCGTTGAACGAGATGCCGCCCGGCGTGTGGGAGCGGGACGTGCTTTCAGAGCGTTTTTCAGCTGAACGGTCTTTCATGAGTACATATATTTTTATTTCATTTCTTGGCTAATCAGGATTCCTGGGATGCGGGCGGCATTTCGATGGATACGTGGGTATTGCCGCTCACGTCGTACACGGGCGCTGCGAACGCCACAACCGGCCCCGACTCCTTATGCCCCAAGTGCCGGAGACGGGCAAACTCCTCATCGGTGGGATGGCGGTAGATGAGCAGCAGCGCATTGACGAGCAGCACCGCCTCCGCATTTTGCGAAGAGGGCAGGCGCTCCACCAGGTCCAGCCATTCAGACAAGGTGTGCCGCTCCACCTGCCCCTGCCGCTCGAAGTCGGCCTTCAGCCGGTCGAAATCGGCTTTCTGGCGCTCCAGCTCGTCACTCAGGGCCTGTATGCGCTCGTCACGCGACACATTTCCCCGCTGTTCCTCCTCCATCGCACGGGCCAGCCTCTCCCGCTCCTCGGAAGCACGTTTCAGGTCAGCCCGAGTGAAGAAGAGTTCCTCTCTCAGGGTTTCCAGCACGCGCAGAAGTTCGGAAACGCGCGCGTCCAGATAGCGTTCGCGTGGAGTGGGTTCGCCGGGGGTAATGTGTCTGACCTGTTCCATGTTTTTCATTTGCATCCACAGACCTTTGGTGCCGCCTGTGCCATTTGCAAAGTTAGAAATATAAATGAAATACAAAACTATTTTAGGATAAAAATAAAGACAACAAAATCTTACACCTGACAAATGACAATTAGCAAATTTCCATTTTTCATTCTCACTCCGCGAACAAAATGAGAATGACGGGATTATGTGTAAATATATTTTATTATATATAATATATATTTATATATATTATATATAATAACTTTCATACCCGTTTTCTTCATATATGATTCTGACAAATCATTAATTGTCATTTGTCAGGTGTAAGATTTCCGCTGTCTCCACTCGGGCACAGAGCAAACCAGACTTGTTACGAAAGAAAATCAAAAACAGTGGCGTCACGCAGATGTAGAACGCGCACGCCGCGCCGCAAAACGGAAAGCACCGCTTTCTGCGCACGAAAACATCGGTTTTCGCATTGAAAATCAATGTATTGTTTTTATTAACACGAAGCCTCGATTTTGTTAACAGATTTTTAGAAGTTACCGATACTCTGTTTTTGGCCGCACGGGTGAAAGGCTCTATATTTGCCTGTGTCAATGGATAATGGACAATGGAGAATGGAAAATGAAGTATGCGGCCGGAATTAATTTTCAATTTTCAAATCTCAATTATCAATTGAAGAAGATTTTCAATTAACCAAACACTAATTTAAAACAACAAAGCTATGTCAACAATCGGAACATTGAAGTACAGACGTTACGCGGCCAAGTCGCCGCAGGACCCCGACGGAGCCGCCAAGTGGTACGCCCGCGCCGTGCAGGACCGCACGGTAGAATTCGAAGACTTCGTCACCCACATTTCTGAACACAACTCGCCCTACTCGCGCGGCGTCATCCACGGCGTACTCATCGACATGCTCGCCTGCCTCAAGGAGCTGGTGCTCGACGGAAAGTCCGTCCGCCTGGGCGACCTGGGCCTCTTCTCCGTGGGCATCTCCTCGAAGGGAGCCGAGACGGCCGAAGCCTGGACCACCAACCTCATCACGGGCGTCCACCTGAACGTGCGCAACACCAAGACCTGGAGCAACGCCGAGCTGCGCAAGTCCGCCCGCCTGACCGAGCTGACCGTCTACACCGCCGGCGGCGCCCTTGAAGAAGACACCACCCCTGAACCCGAACCCGGCGGCGAGGACGACGGCGAAGGAGGCAGTCCGCTGTAATCATGGAGAATGGATAATGGAGAATTGAAAATTAAAAATGCGGCCGAAATTAATTATCCATTATCCATTAGCTTCGCTCAAAACCTCCTTTAATATTTACACTAAGGAATAGTCTCAATTATCAATTAAAGAAAATTCTCAATTAACGAAATGGACAAGAAAACTATTTGGAAAACCATTATCCAGACGCTGGTCACTATCCTGACCGCTATTGGAACTACGCTGGGCGTCACCAGCTGTATGGGGCTGTAAACGAAGCGCGTAGCCCACGACAACACAAGCACGAAGTAAAAACACCCGCTGCTTCAGAGATGAAGGGCGGGTGATTTGTTTATCAACACTCCACACTTCTCACTCCTTCTTCCCGCTCAAAACAAGATGCAGCCAGCCCCAGAGGCCGAGGACGATGACGAGCAGCGTCTGGATGCCATGGACAAGGAGGGCAAAAAGGGCGGCATCGGACGAGGAAACGCCGTAGAGCATCATCATGGTGATGACGGCAAAATGCCACGGACCGGCACCGTTGGGCGTGGGGACAATGACGGCAAACGTGCCTGCCACAAACATGACCAAACCGGCCTGAAGACCGAGGTCGGCACTGAACGGAAAGCAGTAGAACGTCAGGTAGAAATGGAGGAAGTAGCAAAGCCACATCAGGACGGTGTGGAGCAGGAAAAGGGGGACGTTGCGCACACGGCGAAGGGACATGACGCCCTGCCACACGTCGAGCACCACGCCACGCACGCGTTCGAACACGACGAGCATGCGGGCCAGCCATACGAGCAGCACGACGACGCCCACCACGCAGAACAGGGCGACGTAGAACCAGGGGGAGCTGAGGAGGTGGACAAGCGAGGGAATCTTGGTGCCCGTCTGGCGGAAGAAGGTGACGAAGACGGGAAGCTCGAGCAGGAGGGTGACACCCGTAATGAGCAGGATGCAAAGGGTGTCGACCAGGCGCTCGGTGACGACCGTGCCCAGCGACTTGGAGAAAGGCACACGGTCGTAGCGCGAAAGGACGCCGCAACGCGACACTTCGCCCACGCGAGGGATGACGAGGCTCGTGGCGTAGGACAGGTAGACGGCATCGACCAGATGGGACGGGCGCGGACGACAACCCAGCGGCTCCAACGTCTGACGCCAGCGCAGGGCACGCTCCACATGGCTCCACACGCCGAAAAAGAGCGAAAGGACCATCCAATCCCAACGGATGCCGTGGCGCAACACGACGGCGGCCTGAGCGAAGTCGAAGTCGCGATACACCCAGTAGAGAATGAAGGCACCCAGCAGCAAAGGCAACGCTACCTTCGCCAGGTTTCTATAAAATCCTTTCTTCGTCATCTTTCCGTTCGTTAATTGATAATGGATAATGGAAAATGGATAATTAAGATTGCGATCGAAACTATTTTTCCATTTTCAATTATCAATTATCCATTAAAACTCCTACCTTTGTGGGGCACAAAAGTAACAATAAACTTGATATATGAGACTGGTAAAGCCTAAAAAGTTTCTGGGCCAGCACTTCCTGAAAGACCTGAAGGTGGCGCAGGACATCGCCGACACGGTAGACGCCTGTCCCGGCCTGCCCATCCTCGAAGTGGGACCCGGCATGGGGGTACTCACCCAGTTCCTCCTGCCCAAGGAGCGCGAGCTGAAGGTGGTGGAGGTGGACTACGAATCGGTGGCCTACCTGCGCGAAGCCTATCCGCAGCTGGAGGAACACATCATCGAGGACGACTTCCTGAAAATGAACCTAACACGGCTCTTCGACGGAAGGCCCTTCGTGCTGACAGGCAACTATCCTTACAACATATCGAGCCAGATCTTCTTCAAGATGCTGGACAACAAGGACCTGATACCCTGCTGCACGGGCATGATACAGAAGGAGGTGGCCGAACGCATGGCCGCAGGGCCGGGCAGCAAGACGTATGGCATCCTGAGCGTGCTCGTACAGGCGTGGTACAGCGTGGAGTACCTCTTCACCGTCCACGAAAACGTGTTCAACCCGCCGCCCAAGGTGAAGAGCGCCGTCATCCGCATGACGCGCAACGACACGCACGACCTGGGTTGCGACGAACGCCTGTTCAAGCAGGTGGTGAAGACAACCTTCAACCAGCGACGCAAGACGCTGCGCAACTCCATCAAGCCCCTCGTGGGCAAGGACTGCCCCCTGACGCAGGACGCCCTCTTCGACCGGCGGCCCGAACAGCTGTCCGTACAGGAGTTCGTGGAGCTGACGAACCGAGTGAAAGAATACTTAAATAATGGAGAATTGAGAATGGAGAATTGAGAATTATCCATTATCCATTTTCAATTATCAATTCTCAATTAAAGAAATGGAAATAGACGAAGAATATATTGACAAGGTCAAAGGCTACATCGAGCAGAAGGACACGGAAAACGTGAAAGCCCTGCTGGCCGACCTGCACCCGGCCGACATCGCCGAGCTGTGCAACGACCTCGACCCCGAGGACGCACGCTTCGTCTACCGCCTCCTGGACAACGAGACGGCAGCCGACGTACTGGTGGAGATGGACGAAGACGTCCGCAAGGAGTTCCTCGAGCTGCTCCCCTCGGAAACCATCGCCAAAAAGTTCGTGGACTACATGGACACGGACGACGCCGTAGACCTGATGCGCGGCCTCGACGAGGACAAGCAGGAGGAGGTCCTCTCGCACATCGAGGACATCGAACAGGCTGGCGACATCGTAGACCTGCTGAAGTATGACGAGGACACCGCGGGCGGACTCATGGGCACGGAAATGGTGACCGTGAACGAGAACTGGAGTATGCCCGAGTGTCTGAAGGAAATGCGCATGCAGGCCGAGCAGCTGGACGAAATCTACTACGTCTACGTCATCGACGACGACGAGCGCCTGCAAGGCGTCTTCCCGCTGAAGAAGATGATCACGTCGCCCTCGGTGTCGAAGGTGAAGCACGTGATGAAGAAAGACCCCATCTCGGTACACGTGGACACACCCATCGACGAGGTGGTGCAGATCATCGAGAAATACGACCTCGTGGCCGTGCCGGTAGTGGACAGCATCGGGCGGCTCGTGGGACAGATTACCGTCGACGACGTCATGGACGAGGTGCGCGAGCAGTCGGAGCGCGACTACCAGTTGGCTTCGGGTCTTTCGCAAGACGTCGAGACGGACGACAACCTGGTGCGCCAGACGAGCGCACGCCTGCCCTGGCTGCTCATCGGCATGCTGGGCGGTATCGGCAACTCCATGATTCTGGGCAACTTCGACGCGACCTTTGCCGCCCACCCCGAAATGGCGCTCTACATCCCCCTGATCGGTGGTACGGGCGGAAACGTGGGTACGCAGTCGTCGGCCATCATCGTGCAGGGCCTGGCCAACAGCTCGCTCGACGCCAAGGACACGCTGAAGCAGGTGGGCAAGGAAGCCGTCGTGGCCAGCATCAACGCCACCATCATCTCGCTGCTGGTGTACATCTACAACTTCGTGCGATTTGGCAGCACGGCCACGGTGACCTACTCCGTGTCCATCAGCCTCTTCGCCGTCGTGATGTTCGCCTCCATCTTCGGTACCCTGGTGCCCATGACGCTGGAGAAACTCAAGGTGGACCCCGCCATCGCCACAGGCCCCTTCATCTCCATCACGAACGACATCATCGGCATGATGCTCTACATGGGAATCACCGTGCTGCTGGCGTAAAGGCTCCCAACAACTTTTTGTAAAAAAAATCGGGAAAAATGTATGAAGTAAACGTTTTATTTCATTAATTTGCAACCCATGTAACCCAAACGGGGAAACCCGTTTCTAAAATAAAGATATACAATGACGGACACTCATGACACTAATCTCCCCGAAAAGCAGGTGGAATTAGAAGAAGAAAAGAAAACAGTTGAGGTTTCTGAAACGGCAACGGCAGAAACTCCGGCTGAGGAACAGGCAATGGAAAGCACAGTAGAAACCGCTCCCGCACAGAAGCTGACGAAGGAAGAAGTCATCGCACGGCTGAAAGAGATCGCAGGCGACGTGGAAAGCGTCACCAAAGCCGAAATAGACGGCCTGAAGCAGGCATTCTACAAGCTGCACAACGCCGAACAGGAAGCAGCACGCAAGAAGTTTGCCGAAGCAGGAGGAGCACCCGAAGACTACGTGCCCACACCCGACCCCCTGGAGGAGGAAATGAAAAACGCAATGTCCGTCATCAAGAACAAACGGAACGAACTGGCCGCCGAGGTGGAGAAACAGAAGGAAATGAACCTGCAGGTGAAACTCTCCATCATCGAAGAGCTGAAAGACCTGCTGGAGTCGCCCGAAGACGCCAACAAGAACTACACGGAGTTCAAGCGCCTCCAGCAACAATGGAACGAGGTGAAGCTCGTGCCGCAAGCCAGCGTCAACGAGTTGTGGAAGAACTACCAGCTCTACGTGGAGAAGTTCTACGACCTGCTGAAGCTGAACAATGAGTTCCGCGAATACGACTTCAAGAAGAACCTCGAGATAAAGACCCACCTCTGCGAAGCTGCCGAGAAGCTGGCCGAGGAGACAGACGTCGTGTCGGCCTTCCACCAGCTGCAGAAGCTCCATCAGGAATTCCGCGAGACAGGCCCCGTGGCCAAAGAGCTGCGCGAAGAGATATGGGCACGCTTCAAGGCCGCATCGACCGCCGTCAACCGCCGCCACCAGCAGCACTTCGACGCCCTGAAGGAGGCCGAGCAACAGAACCTCGACCAGAAGACGGTGATCTGCGAAATCATCGAGGGCATCGACTACAACGAACTGACCAACTTCGCCGCATGGGACGCCAAGACACAGGAGATCATCGCCCTGCAAAACAAGTGGAAGACCATAGGCTACGCGCCACAGAAGATGAACGTAAAGATCTTCGAACGCTTCCGCGCCGCCTGCGACGCTTTCTTCAACAAGAAAGCCGAGTTCTTCAAGACGGTAAAGGAAAACATGAACGAGAACCTCGAGAAGAAACGCGCCCTCTGCGAAAAGGCGGAAGCCTTGAAGGATAGCACCGACTGGAAAGCTACGGCCGACACGCTGGTGAAGTTGCAGAAGGAATGGAAGACCATCGGCCCTGTAGCCAAGAAACACTCTGACGTCATCTGGAAACGCTTCATCACGGCTTGCGACTACTTCTTCGAACAGAAGAACCAGGCAGGCGCCTCACAACGTTCGGAAGAGCAGGCCAATCTGGAGAAGAAACGTGCCATCATCGCCCAGCTGGAAGCCATCGGCGAAGAAACCGAAGCCGACACGGCCATCGAACAGGTGCGCACACTGATGAAGGAATGGAACGCCGTAGGCTTCGTGCCCTTCAAGGACAAGGACAAGGTGTACAAACAATACCACGCACTGGTGGACAAACTGTTCGAACGCTACAACATCAGCCAGTCGAACAAGAAGCTGAGCAGCTTCAAGAACACCATCAGCAACATTCAGGAGGGAAGCCCGCAGGCACTCTACCGCGAACGCGAAAAGCTGATGCGCGCCTACGACAACATGAAGAGCGAACTGCAGACGTATGAGAACAACCTGGGCTTCCTGAACGCCGCCTCGAAGAAGGGCAACAGCCTGCTGACAGAGCTCAACCGTAAGGTGGAGAAACTGAAAGCCGACATCGACCTGGTGAAGGAGAAGATCAAGGTTATCGACGAAAGCATCCAGAAAGAAGGCTGAGCATAAGGGAAAAGCGATATACAACTGACAAGAGGGTGTGTAAAAAACGAGAAAGTACTTCCTGTTTTACACACCCTCTTCTTTTTAAGCCTACGCACACGCAGACAGACAATAAAAAAAGGACACCTCATCAATCGAAGTGTCCTCTTTTCTGTTGGGCTACCTGGATTCGAACCAGGAATGACAGGACCAGAATCTGTAGTGTTACCATTACACCATAGCCCAATGCATGTCAACGTTTCCGTTTTGCGGTTGCAAAGATACGAACTTTTTGTGAAACGCAAACATTTCGGAAGATTTTTTTTGCAGAAAAATGATAAATGGGCTTTCTACAAGCAATTACATCACTAAAAAAAAACTAAAATCAAAATACTTTTCACATTTTACGTGTTACATATAAGAAAACGGCGTATATTTGCCGACTGTTTAATATAATAATGTATAAATGGACGAAACAAAAAAACTGATCGAACAAATCACCGAAGGAATCCAGGATAAAAAAGGAAAAAAAATCGTCATTGCGGACCTGACGCAAATAGATGACACCATCTGCAACTACTTCATCATCTGCCAAGGAAACTCACCCAGCCAAGTCACTGCCATCGTGGAGTCTGTCAAAGACTTCGCACGCGAGGGAGCCAACGCCAAGCCCTATGCAGTAGACGGCCTGAGAAACGCCCAATGGGTGGCCATGGACTATGCTGAGGTACTGGTGCATGTATTCCTGCCCGAAGTGCGCAACTACTACAATCTGGAAAACCTTTGGGCAGACGCCAAACTTACCGAAATACCCGACTTAGACTAACAAACGAATATGGACAACAATAACATCAATAAAAAGAACACCGGCAACGGCAACAACAAGGTGAACCTGCCCAAGTTCAACCTGAACTGGCTGTACATGATTCTCCTGATGATGCTGGCCGGCCTGTGGCTGACCAACAAAAATGGCGTCAGCAGCAAGAACGTCTCCTATGATGAATTTCAAAGCTATGTGCAGAAAGGCTACATCAGCCGCGTGACAGGCTTTGACGACAATTCGGTAGAGGCTTACATCAAGCCACAACACGTAGGAAACGTATTCGGAATCGACTCCACCCGTGTGGGACGCAATCCGATGGTCACAACCGAAGCTCCCTCGCGCGAAAGCCTGGGCGACTTCCTTCAGAAAGAAAAGGACGAAAACCACTTCGACGGAGCCATCACCTACGAAAAGAAAGGCAACTACATGAGCCTCATCCTGTGGAATGTAGTGCCCATCCTGCTGGTGGTAGGTTTCTGGATCTACCTGTCGCGCCGCTGGAGCAGTGGCGGAGGCATGGGCGGCGGTGGAGGAATCTTCAACGTCGGCAAGTCGAAAGCACAGCTGTTCGAAAAGGGATCGAACATCAGGGTGACATTCAAGGACGTAGCCGGCCTGGCTGAAGCCAAACAGGAAGTGGAAGAAATCGTGGAGTTCCTCAAGGAACCTCAGAAATATACCGACCTGGGAGGAAAGATCCCCAAGGGCGCCCTGCTGGTAGGCCCTCCGGGCACGGGCAAGACATTGCTGGCCAAGGCTGTAGCTGGCGAAGCAAACGTACCCTTCTTCTCGCTGGCAGGCTCGGACTTCGTGGAGATGTTCGTCGGCGTGGGTGCTTCGCGTGTACGCGACCTCTTCCGCCAAGCTAAGGAGAAAGCTCCTTGTATCGTGTTCATCGACGAGATCGATGCCGTAGGACGTGCCCGCTCGAAAGCGGCCGCCATGGGTGGCAACGACGAGCGTGAAAACACGCTGAACCAGTTGCTGACCGAAATGGACGGTTTCGGTTCGAATAGCGGTATCATCATCCTGGCCGCCACCAACCGTGTAGATGTGCTCGACAAGGCCCTGTTGCGTGCAGGCCGCTTCGACCGTCAGATACACGTCGACCTGCCCGACCTGAACGAACGTAAGGAAGTATTCGGCGTACACCTGCGCCCCATCAAGATAGACGAAACGGTGGACGTCGACCTGCTGGCACGTCAGACGCCTGGCTTCTCGGGCGCAGACATTGCCAACGTGTGCAATGAAGCTGCCCTGATAGCCGCCCGCCACGGCAAGAAGTTCGTAGGCAAGCAGGATTTCCTCGATGCCGTCGACCGCATCGTGGGAGGTCTGGAAAAGAAGACCAAGATCACAACCGAAGAAGAGCGCCGCTCCATCGCCATCCATGAGGCAGGACACGCCAGCATCTCCTGGTTGTTGCAATATGCCAACCCGCTCATCAAGGTGACCATCGTGCCACGCGGACGGGCCTTGGGTGCCGCCTGGTACCTGCCCGAAGAGCGACAGATCACGACCAAGGAGCAGATGCTCGACGAAATGTGCGCCACGCTGGGTGGACGCGCCGCCGAAGACCTCTTCCTGGGTCGCATCTCGACAGGCGCCATGAACGACCTGGAGCGTGTGACGAAGCAGGCTTATGGCATGACAGCCTACCTGGGCATGAGCGAAAAGCTGCCCAACCTGTGCTACTACAACAACGACGAATACTCCTTCAACCGCCCCTATAGCGAGAAGACCGCCGAACTCATCGACGAGGAAGTGAAGCGTATGGTGAACGAGCAGTACGAACGCGCCAAGCAAATCTTGTCCGAACACAAGGAAGGACACAACAAGCTGGCCCAGCTGCTCATCGAGAAGGAAGTCATCTTTGCTGAAGATGTGGAGCAAATCTTCGGCAAGCGCCCTTGGGCTTCGCGTTCGGAAGAGATCATCACCGCCAACAAGACTTCCAAGGAGTTGAAGGAAGCAGCTGAGGAAGAAAGCAAACGTGCCGAACAAGCCGTGCTGGAAGTAAAGGAGCAGGAAAAGGGAAATGCCTCTGAACCTGCTGCCGAAGGAAAAGCACAGGCAGAAGGCAAGGCGGACGAAAAGAAAGGAGAACAACCTACTGAAGCATAAAGGAGGAAAGCCATGCAAAGCAATCTCGTGAAAAGAACCATTACAGGCGTCCTGTTCATCATCGTACTGGTGGGCTGCATCCTTTACAGCCCCCTGTCTTTCGGACTTCTGTTCACCCTCATTGCCGCCCTGAGCGTGCATGAGTTCGGCCACCTGGTCAACGCCAGCGGCGAAGTAAGAATCAACCGCACCATCACCTCGCTGGGCGGAGCTTACCTCTGTCTGGCCCTGATGGGCTTCTGCACGCAGGCTACCGACGCACGCGTCTTCCTGCCCTACCTGGCCCTGCTGCTCTACATGATGATCACAGAGCTCTACCTGAAGCACAAGAACCCGCTGGGCAACTGGGCTTTCTCCATGATGAGCCAGCTCTACGTGGCCCTGCCTTTCGCCTTGCTCAATGTGCTGGCCTTCCACAACGACCCGGCGGCGAGCAGCGTGAGCTACAACCCCATCCTGCCGCTCTCCATCTTTGTCTTCATCTGGCTGAGCGACACGGGCGCCTATTGCGTTGGTTCGCTGATAGGAAAGCACCGTCTTTTCGAGCGTATCTCGCCCAAAAAGTCATGGGAAGGCAGTATCGGAGGAGCTGTCTTCTCCATCGCATCCTCATTTATCTTTGCCCGCTACTACGACTTCATGTCGGTAGGCCAATGGGCCGGGCTGGCTGTAGTAGTGGTCATCTTCGGTACATGGGGCGACCTGACCGAATCGCTCATGAAGCGCCAGCTGGGCATCAAGGATTCGGGCAATATCCTGCCAGGCCATGGAGGCATGCTCGACCGCTTCGACAGCGCTCTGATGGCTATCCCCGCCGCCGTCTGCTACCTGTTTGCACTGACGCTGCTCTAAGAGATTTCCACCTGGGACAACCCTATAAAACGAGGCCCCGAAAGCTGGACATATATCCGCCTTCGGGGCCTCCGACTTTACATACCAATTTAAAAAGACATTATTTCAGCTGTACCTTCGACAGGTCTACATTACGTTGCAAGCCTTTTTCCGAGCTGCCTTCGCCTTCATCATCAGACGAAACAAAGTCGAATGCTACTTCTACTTCGCCATTGACCGAAGAATTGAGTTTCAGCTTGATACCCTTTGTGGCATCTGTGAAGTTCAGGCTACTGAGGTTGTAGGAAACAGCTCCCCAATTGCCATAACCCGTCACGTCGTCATAGTCGTTGTAGCGCAACTCCAGATGGACATAGCCGTCTTCACCATAAAGCTCGGCATCGTCTTGCGGACGCACGAGGCTGATACGGTGTTTCTCCTTGGCAGGCAGATTCTGAAGGAAGATAATGTTCATGTATCCACCGCTAATGCTGATATCGCCCTGGTAAATAGTAACAGAGTCGTTACCAAACTCTTCGTCCGTCTCGGGCGTCAAGGTCTCCACCTGTTTGGTCAACACGTTTTGGATACCCAAAATCTTGACCGCATGATCGTATCCCTCGTAGTTGTCCCACAGAGGGTTGAAGTAAGTGATGACTCGCTGGCCATCGACAGGCGTATACCACCCCATATCGGTATTGACAGGCCAAAGCGTGCCCCAAACATCACAATCCAGATAGAAAGCGCCTCCACCTACACGAACCGTCGCCCACAAAGGAGGCGTAAAATCACCAATTGAATAGCCATCGCCATCGTCGCAGGACTGGAAGACGGGCGACAAAGCCAGGCATAACAACAGGACAAACCAATGTACTTTTTTCATAATCCTCACAATTTATCTTCTGATTTCTGACAAGAAAACGGGCAGATCGCGCATTTACTGCATCGACCTGCCCGCTTTTAACATTTTATTTGAAATACACAGACTGGTTTACAATCAGTCCTTTGCCAACAACGAACGGATAAGACAAGCCGCCTTGGCAGGGGCGCCTGGTTCGCCCAGGCGTTTGCTTACCTCGTCGTAGCCTGCCAGCATCTCCCTGCGCCAGCCTTCGTCGTTGAGGATACGACCCAGTTCGGTCTTTATCTGCGCTACCGTCATCGTGTCGGCCACCAGCTCGCGCACCACCTCGCGCCCTGCAATCAGGTTGACAAGCGAGATGTATTTCACCTTCAATATATGTCGCTTCAGGAAAGCGATGACGCGTCCGATCGGCGTATGGTAACACACCACCTGCGGCACGCGGAAAAGCGCCGTCTCGAGTGTGGCCGTCCCCGAAGTGACCAGCGCCGCGTCGGCATGACTCAGCAGTTCGTAAGTTTGGCCGAAGATGACTTTCACGTCGGCATCGCCTATATAGGCGCGATAGTAGTCGGCGTCGATGCCTGGCGCGCCTGCCAGCACCAGCTGATAACCACCGAAGGAGGAAGCCGCCCGAATCATGTCGGGCAGGTTGTCCTTGATTTCCTGCTTGCGGCTGCCTGCAAGCAAAGCGATAACGGGCTTGGCCTGCAAGCCGTTGCGCTCGAAGAAGTCCTGGCGTGTCTCCTTGTAGGAAGCACGGAAGGCGACCACCTCGTCCAGCGTCGGATTGCCCACATAATGGATGGGGTATTGGTGCTTTCCCTCGAAGAAATCGACCTCGAAAGGCAGGATGGAGAAAAGCTCGTCCACGTCACGCTTGATGTTCTTGATGCGGTACTCCTTCCACGCCCATATCTTGGGAGCGATGTAGTAGTAGACAGGGATACGCGTGCGGGCATGGATGTACTTGGCGATGCTGAGGTTGAAGCCGGGGTAATCCACCAGTATCAAAGCATCGGGCCGCCACTCCACGATGTCTCGCTTGCAGAGGTCCATGTTGGCAAAGATGGTGCGCAAGTGGAGCAGGACGGGGACGAAGCCCATGTAGGCCAGGTCGCGGTAGTGCTTCACAGGCGCACAACCGCCCGCGGCAGCCATCAGGTCACCCCCAAAGAAGCGGAACTCCGCCTGCGGGTCTTCGCGACGCAAGGCCACCATCAGGTGCGACGCATGAAGGTCGCCCGAGGCTTCGCCGACAATCAGGTAGTATTTCATACGATTAGAACCAAGTCTTCAGCTCGTCGATCATGCCATAGGCCGTGACGTCTACCGTGGTAGGCGTAATGGCTACATAACCGTTGGCCAGTGCCCAGTGGTCGGTATCCTCCTGGTCGGCATCTTCGTCCACGAACGAGCCCGTCAGCCAATAGTAATGGTTGTCGCCGCGATGGGCAAAGTTCTCCCATTCGCTGGTCCATTGTCCCTTCGTCTGGCGACAGATCTTGACGCCCTTCAGCTCCTGCGTATCGGGGAAGTTCACATTGAGGCAGGTCAGCGCAGGCAGGCCTTTTTCCAATACCAGGCGGACGATGTCGCGCACGTAAGGACCTGCGGCCGTGAAGTTTGCGTCGGGCTCGTGGCTGCACAAGGAGAAACCGATGGAAGGTACTCCCTTGAGGCATCCTTCGATAACGACACCCATCGTACCCGAGTAATGTACGTTCGTAGCCGAATTGTCACCATGGTTGATGCCGCCCACCACGAGGTCGGGCTTGCGGTCGAGCACTGTCTCAAAAGCCAGCTTCACACAGTCGGCAGGGTTGCCCGAGCACTTATAGACCGTCAAGCCTACGTCCTTGCGCACAAGGCTGTAGTGGATAGGTTCGCCTGTAGTGAGCGCACATCCCGTGCCCGAACGGGCCTTGTCGGGGGCCATTACTACCACTTCACCCAGCGGACGGAGAAACTTGATCAGCTCACTGATTCCTTTCGCAACGATGCCGTCATCGTTCGATACCAATATCAAAGGTCTTTGATTTTCCATACTCATACAAACATTTTTGTTAACTGCCGACAAAGGTAGCAACTTTAGAGGGGAAATAAAAAAAAGAGCCGTCAAACTTCTATAACGGCAAAAATTTGGCAATTCGGCAGGTAACGTTTATTTTTGCGAAAAACTTCATGATTCGGCTATGAACATCTTGTTAATCATTCTAGGCATCCTCTGCCTGCTGGCAGGCCTGGCAGGATGCATCCTCCCTGCCCTGCCCGGCCCTCCGCTGGCCTATGGGGGCATGTTACTGCTCCACTTTACCGACCGCGTACAGTTCAGCCCTACGCAGCTGGTGGTGTGGCTCGTGCTGGTCGTTATCGTCCAGGTACTCGACTACTTCGTCCCCCTGCTGGGCGCCAAGTATAGCGGTGGCAGCCGATGGGGCGAGCGTGGATGCCTGGCAGGCACCCTTGTAGGCTTGTTCTTCATGCCATGGGGCATCATCCTCGGCCCCTTTCTGGGTGCCTTCATCGGCGAACTGCTGGGCGGACGCGAGACGAAAGAAGCCCTCCGTTCAGGTCTTGGCTCGCTGGTAGGCTTCCTGCTGGGCACAGTAGTGAAGTGTGCCCTCTGCGGCTATTTCCTTTGGAAGTTTGTGGAAGCCGTATGGTGAAAAAAAGGAAAGCAATGCTTTCTCCACCAGAAAGCACTGCTTTCCTCTGCAAAAAACAGTGCTTTTCCCTGGCGTGGCAGATACAGCACTGAGTTCACTCCCTGCCTCCAAGCCTCAAAAGGCGGAAAATAAATCTTAATCTTCCCCAAGCGACGGCACAAAAGTCTAAGATTTCCAATATAATTGTGTATATTTGCCGTCGGCTCGAAAGGGAAACCACCCAGAGAAAAATAACGGAAGAAGAGGAGGAACAACCTGCCGCCCGCAAGTTATTAACAAAAAGGGCGACTTATCAACCGTTTTTGCAATCTCTTCCCTTTTCATGCTGGCACTATCAGAAATAATCGCTTATTTCGCCGCCGATAAATGATAGAGAATATGGGAAAAATTATTGCAATGGCAAACCAAAAGGGAGGCGTGGGCAAGACTACCACCACCATCAACCTGGCAGCCTCGCTGGCCACCCTTGAAAAGAAAGTGCTCGTTGTGGACGCCGACCCCCAGGCCAACGCCTCATCTGGGCTTGGAGTGGACATCAAGCAAGCCGAATGTACTATCTACGAGTGCATTATCGACCGTGCCGACGTGCGTGAAGCCATCCATGACACGGAGATAGACACGCTGAAAGTCATCTCTTCTCACATCAACCTCGTAGGCGCCGAAATCGAAATGCTCAACCTGAAGAACCGCGAACGGATCCTGAAGGAAGTGCTCTCGCCGCTGAAAAGCGAATTTGATTATATTCTAATAGACTGCTCGCCGTCGCTGGGACTCATTACCGTCAACGCGCTTACCGCCGCCGACTCGGTCATCATCCCCGTGCAGGCCGAATACTTCGCGCTCGAAGGCATCAGCAAGCTGCTGAACACCATCAAGATCATCAAGTCGAAGCTGAACCCTGCCCTCGAGATCGAAGGCTTCCTGCTGACGATGTACGACTCGCGCCTGCGACAGGCCAACCAAATCTACGACGAAGTGAAACGCCACTTCCAGGAACTGGTGTTCAAGACCGTCATCCAGCGCAACGTGAAACTGAGCGAGGCGCCTAGCTACGGCCTGCCCACCATCCTCTACGACGCAGACTCTACAGGCGCCAAGAACCACATGGCACTGGCCCGGGAGCTGATAGAAAGAGAAAAATAAAGAAAAAGGAAACTGACAGATATGGCACAAAAAAGAAATGCATTAGGACGCGGCCTGGACGCACTGCTCTCCATGGACGACGTGCAGACCGAAGGCTCCTCTTCCATCAACGAAGTGGAGCTCTCGAAAATCAGCGTCAACCCCAACCAGCCGCGGCGCGAGTTCGACCCGACTGCCCTGCAGGAACTGGCCGACTCCATCGCCGAGATTGGCATCATCCAGCCCGTCACGCTGCGCAAGCTCTCGGACGACGAGTACCAGCTCATTGCCGGCGAACGACGCTTCCGTGCCTCGCAGATGGCAGGCCTCACCCGCATACCCGCCTACATCCGCACCGCCGACGACGAGAACGTCATGGAAATGGCCCTCATCGAGAACATCCAACGCGAAGACCTCAACTCGGTGGAAATAGCCCTAGCCTACCAGCACCTGCTCGAACAGTACGGCCTGACGCAGGAGCGCCTGAGCGAACGCGTGGGCAAGAAACGCACCACCATCGCCAACTACCTGCGCCTGCTGAAGCTACCCGCACCCGTACAGATGGGCTTGCAAAACAAGCAGATAGACATGGGACACGCCCGCGCTCTCGTGACGCTGGACGACCCCAAGCTGCAAGTGAAGATCTACGAGGAGATACTGGAGCATGGCTACTCCGTTCGCAAGGTGGAAGAAATCGTCAAGTCGCTGAGCGAAGGCGAAGCCGTGAAGAGCGGAGGGCGCAAGATAGCTCCCAAACGAGCCAAACTGCCCGAAGAATTCAACCTGTTGAAACAACAACTTTCAAACTTCTTCAGCGCCAAGGTCCAGTTGACCTGTTCAGAAAAGGGAAAAGGCAAAATCAGCATCCCTTTCAGCAACGAAGAAGAATTAGAACGCATCATCGGCATCCTCGACACGCTGAAAAATAAATGACAAGAAGAAGACTTAAATATCAGATACTGACAGCCCTGCTGCTCTGTTTCCTACAGGCGGCAGGGATTGTCGTGTATGGGCAGAACCGCCCTCGCGCCGCCCTTCGCAGATCGCACGAGCTGCAGGCCGACACAACCCACAAGACACTCTCGCCTCAGCAACAGGCCTTAAAAGCCGACACGCTGGACGCTCTGGCAAAAGCAACGGCCGACAGCATTGCCAACGAGAACAAGAAAAAAATGCTTGAACTGACGGCCAGCCCCGACATCAAGCAAGAAAAAGATCCGACGGACAGCCTGAGCCGCGAACTGAAACGCAAGCAATGGGTACCCAATCCGACCAAAGCTACTTGGCTGGCACTGGTCATCCCCGGCGGCGGACAAATCTACAACCGCAAGTATTGGAAGCTGCCCATCGTCTACGGCGGATTTGCTGGTTGTGCCTATGCCCTGACATGGAACGGCAAAATGTACAAAGATTACCAAGCTGCCTACGTCGACGCCGTCAACGAGAAATGGGACTCCAGCAGTATCACCGACCTGCTACCGCCGGGCTACATCGACCGCGTATCGCACTCGCAAATCACAGAAACCCTGCGTAAGCGCAAGGACACCTATCGCCGTTGGCGCGACTTAAGTATCTTCGCCTTCATCGGCGTCTATCTGATATCCGTGGTCGATGCTTATGTGGACGCCGAATTGTCCAATTTCGACATCGGCCCCGACCTGAGCATGAAGGTGGAACCCACCCTCATCAACAACCAGACAGGAGGCTACTACAACCCAGCCACACTGAAAGACAAATCTGTGGGCGTGCAATGCAGCTTCCGCTTCTGAAAAACGAATACTCACCACCAAACCGATATAGAAAGAATATGAAGAAATTGATCATAAGTTCCGCCCTGATGTTCGCCACCTTCCTGGCCACCCCTCTCCATGCGCAGGAAAGTGTAAACGTAGTCATCAACGAAAACGGAACCCAACGCGAAGAAACCATCGACCTGCCACGAAGCATGACCTATCCGCTGGACAGCCTGCTGAACGACTGGAAAGCCAAGACTTACATCGACTTGGGAAAGGATTGCAGCACTTCTCATGAAAATCCGCTGTTCAGCGACTCCATCTACATCGACCGCCTGTCGCGCATGCCGGTCATTATGGAGATGCCCTACAATGAAATCGTGCGCAAGTTCATCGACATGTACGCCACCCGCCTGCGCAATCAGGTGGCCTTCATGCTCAGCGCCTGCAATTTCTACATGCCCATTTTCGAAAAGGCCCTTGATGCCTACGACCTGCCTCTCGAACTGAAATACCTGCCCATCATCGAATCGGCCCTGAATCCTTCGGCCGTATCGCGCGCAGGTGCTGCCGGACTTTGGCAATTCATGCTTCAGACAGGCAAACTCTATGGTTTGGAAAGCAACAGCCTCGTAGACGAACGTCGCGACCCCATCAAGGCCACTTGGGCTGCAGCACGCTATCTGAAGGACCTTTATGGCATCTACAACGACTGGAATCTGGTCATCGCCGCCTACAACTGCGGTCCCGGCACCATCAACAAGGCCATTCGTCGGGCAGGAGGCAAGACCGACTATTGGGCCATCTATAACTATCTGCCCCGTGAAACACGTGGCTACGTACCTGCTTTCATTGCGGCCAACTACATCATGTCCTACTACTGCAAGCACAATATCTGCCCGATGGAAACCAACATTCCTGAGGCTACAGACACCATCCAGGTAAGCCGCAACCTGCACTTCGAGCAAATCGTTGACATCTGCTACGTACCGATGGACGAACTCAAAAGTCTCAATCCGCAATACAAACGCAGCATTATCCCAGGTGACAGCAAGCCGCAAACCCTGCGCCTCCCCATGAATGCCATCAGCACCTTTATAGACAACCAAGACACCATCTACAACCACCGCCAGGCCGAGCTGTTCAAAAATCGCCGTACCGTATCCGTGGCCAGTAGCAGTACTTCCAAAGCCGTAGCTGGCAATGGCAAGCCCATCTACTACAAGATAAAGAATGGTGACACGCTGGGTGGAATCGCACAACGTTATGGTGTCAGTGTCAGCAAGCTGCGTAGCTGGAATGGCCTGCGAGGCAACAATATTCGCGCAGGAAAGACGCTAAAGATATACAAGTAAAAGTATACTTACCTTACCGCCTCTTCCAAATAATTCGGGCATAACCGATGTTTTAAACAACAAAATGCTTGTCCGATGTCAAAATTTGCTTATTTTTGCAGAAAGTGAAGTAAATTGGATACGGATATGGAAGAGAACCTTGATCTGAAAAAGAAAGAGAAAGCGGAAGAAGCGATGATACAGGAAGCTTTTCAGGACTTACTGAACTGCTATCTGGCTACCAAACACCGCAAGCGTGTTGAAATCATCACCAAAGCATTCAACTTCGCCAACCAGGCACACAAAGGCATCAAACGACGCTCGGGCGAACCCTACATTCTTCACCCCATCGCCGTAGCCAAGATTGTGTGCACCGAAATCGGATTGGGTTCAACCTCCATCTGCTCAGCTCTGCTGCACGATGTTGTAGAAGATACTGATTACACAGTAGAAGACATCGAAAACATCTTTGGCCCTAAGATTGCCCAGATTGTAGACGGACTGACCAAAATCTCAGGTGGTATCTTTGGCGACAAGGCTTCCGCACAGGCCGAGAACTTCAAAAAACTGCTGCTCACCATGAGCGATGACATCCGCGTCATCCTCATCAAAATAGCCGACCGACTTCACAACATGCGCACCCTCGGCTCCATGCTTCCCAGCAAGCAATACAAAATTGCCGGTGAAACCATGTACATTTATGCCCCACTGGCCAACCGCTTGGGCCTCTACAAGATCAAGACCGAACTGGAAAACCTCAGCTTCAAATATGAACATCCTGAGGAATATGAAGTCATCGAGAAGAAGCTGGAAGCTACAGCCGCCGAACGCGACAAGGTTTTTAAGGACTTCACGGCTCCTATCCGTGCCCAACTGGACAAAATGGGCATGAAGTACCATATTTTGGCACGTGTCAAGTCCATTTACTCCATCTGGAACAAGATGCAGACCAAGCATGTTCCCTTCGAAGAAATCTACGACATCCTGGCCGTCCGCATCATCTTCACGCCCAAGAATCTGGAAGAAGAACTGAATGACTGTTTCGACATCTATGTAGCTATTTCCAAGATATACAAGCCCCACCCCGACCGACTGCGCGACTGGGTAAGCCACCCGAAAGCCAACGGTTATCAGGCGCTTCACGTCACCCTGATGGGCAACAACGGACAATGGATTGAGGTACAGATCCGCAGCGAACGTATGAACGACGTAGCCGAACAGGGCTTTGCCGCCCACTGGAAATACAAAGAAGGCGGCGGTAGTGAAGACGAAGGCGAACTGGAAAAATGGCTGAGAACCATTAAAGAGATTCTAGATGATCCGCAACCTGACGCTATCGACTTCCTCGACACCATCAAGCTGAATCTCTTCGCGTCCGAGATATTTGTGTTCACACCCAAGGGCGACCTGAAGACCATGCCCCAGAACTGTACGGCACTGGACTTTGCCTTCTCCCTACACACCGATATCGGCAGTCATTGTATCGGTGCACAGGTCAATCACAAGCTGGTCCCCCTGAGCCACAAACTACAAAGCGGTGACCAGGTAGAAATACTTACCTCGAAATCGCAACGCGTGCAACCCGAATGGATGAACTATGCCACCACAGCACGCGCACGTGCCAAAATAGCCTCCATCCTGCGCAAAGAAGCCAAAGCCAACCAAAAGGAGGGAGAAAAGATTTTAGCCGAATTCCTTAATGCAGAGGGGATCCGTATGGATGAAGTGTCTTTGAACAAACTGACACGCCTGCACAACTTCCACACCCATGACGAACTACTGGTTGCCATCGGCAGCAAGAAACTGGTGCTGGGCGATGCTGACCGCAATGCCTTCAAGGAGAAACAGGAAAAGAGTTGGAAAAAGCTACTATCCTTCTCGTTCGGCAATGGAAAAGAAGAAAAAGATACAAATGAAGGAAAAGGTTCACAAGAGAAAGTACAACAGGAAAAGATAGATACCAAAAAGATCCTGAAACTGACCGAAGAAGCGATCTCCAAAGAATACATCATGGCCGACTGTTGCCACCCCATCCCAGGTGACGACGTGTTAGGCTACATCAACGAGAACAATCAAGTCATTATCCATAAGCGCCAATGCCCTGTAGCAGCCCGTCTGAAGAGCAGCTACGGCAATCGTATCATAGCTACCCAATGGGATACACACAAGGAACTTTCCTTCCTTGTAACCATCTATATCAAAGGTATAGACAATGTAGGACTACTGAATGAAGTGACACAGGTCATCTCGCGTCAACTGAATGTCAATATCCGCAAACTGACCATGGAAACCAACGATGGTATCTTTGAAGGGAAAATACAGCTGTACGTACACGATGTGGACGACGTACGTACCATCTGCAACAACCTGAAACAGGTGCAAAACATCAAACAGGTATCAAGAATTGAGGACTAACGATCTTCTGGCGAAGACTGTAGATCGCCGATATTTTCCTTCAGCGCCTCCAAGTCGTCGTAGGTAAAAGCATCGAGCGCATCACGCATAGCCAGAAGCTCCTCACGGATGCTTTTCAGACGGTCTACAATTTCATAGCTGCGTAGCGTGGCTTCCTTGTTGTTCCTCAGACGCTGACGGGCTCCTGGCAGTGTCATGCCCCGTTCCTTCACCAGATGGTAAATCAGCCTCACTGTCTCTACATCCTCCTTACGATACTGGCGAACACCACGCCCAGCTTTCTTAGGACAAAGCTGAGGAAACTCTTTCTCCCAATATCGAAGCAGCGACTCGTTAACCCCGAACATCTCGGCGACTTCACTGATTGAGTAATACAACTTCAAGTTCTTATCGATATTCAACACGGAAGCAATTATTTAACAATCTGACGATAAATAATACATAACTCTCTCGACTAATCCAGCACCTTACCCTGGTTGGCTGCAATCTGTATCATGCGGTCATAATCCTCGGCACTCAGATCCATAAAGTAATAATTGACGGGATTAACCACCTGCCCTTTGACGTGAACCTCATAATGCAAATGCGGACCGGTACTCTTACCAGTACTGCCCACGCCGCCTATCACTTCACCGCGTACCACTTTCTTACCCAGTTTCGTACGAAAGTCCTGCAAGTGGGCATACCACGTCTGATAGCCAAAACCATGATCAATAATGATAGTATTGCCATATCCAGTCTGCCATCCCATCTTCACCACCGTACCATCGCCCGTCGCATAAACGTCTGTACCTGGATGGGCAGAGAAGTCCATGCCCGAATGGAATTTAGTCGTGCCATAAATCGGATCGACACGTGTGCCATAGCCCGAAGCCGTCTGCTTCAAATCCTTATTTGAAATGGGCTGTATGGCCGGAATGCATCGAAGCATCTCATCATGCTGCTTGCACATGCGTGCAACGTCATCGAACGAACGCGACTGAATATAGAGTTGCTTCGTAAGCATATCCATCTTCTGCGTGGTATGTACTACCAGTTCCGAGTTAGCCATCTTCATCAGGTGTTCGTAACGATTGGTTCCACCATATCCCCCCTGGCGAATAGCCGTCGGCACAGGGTCGGCCATGAAGATGACCCGATAGAGATTGTCATCGCGTTGCTGGATATCCTGCAACACGCCGATAGCCTCATCCATCCGACGCGAAAGCACATTATACTGCGCCTGCAACTGGCTGTTTTCCATCCTCAATTCCTTTTCCGAGGGCGAACCGAAGATGAGCAGAAGCACAATAAAACTGCCCGCTCCCAGTCCCATGCCAATAAAAAGACGGCGCAGATAACTCATTGCCCGCTGCTTCATCGTAGGATAAATGCGGTCGTAGGTCTGCGTCTGAGGATTGTATATATAGTATACTTTGCGCATCTTTTTGGAAATATTTCAGTGGTCTATGCGGCAAAAGTAATAAAAACAAGCTATCTTTGCACAGTTTTTTTGAGTTTTTAAGTTATTGAGCTTTTGCACATTCCGTTTTCCAACAAGCAGAATGTTCCCACCCTGCAAAAGAATCAGGGGCAAGCCATCAGCTAACTTGAAAAACCTCAGTATTCTGAAACTTAAAAAATTAGATAGTATATGTTGACTGCAAACGAAATCAGAGACTCGTTCAAGAGTTTCTTCGAAAGCAAGGGACACCACATCGTCCCTTCCGCTCCCATGGTGATTAAGGACGACCCTACGCTGATGTTTACCAACGCAGGTATGAACCAGTTCAAAGACATCATCCTGGGCAATCATCCCGCCAAATATAAAAGAGTGGCCGACTCGCAGAAGTGTCTGCGCGTCAGCGGAAAGCACAACGACCTGGAAGAAGTGGGACACGACACGTATCACCACACCATGTTCGAGATGCTGGGCAACTGGTCGTTCGGCGACTACTTCAAGAAGGAAGCCATCTCCTGGGCCTGGGAATACCTGGTGGACGTGCTGAAGATCAACCCCGAAAACCTCTATGCTACCGTCTTCGAAGGCAGCCCCGAAGAAGGCCTGAGCCGCGACGATGAAGCTGCTTCCTACTGGGAACAGTTCCTGCCGAAGGACCACATCATCAACGGCAACAAGCATGACAACTTCTGGGAAATGGGCGATACAGGTCCCTGCGGTCCGTGCTCGGAAATCCACATCGACCTCCGTTCCGAAGAAGAAAAGAAGCAGATACCCGGTCGCGACATGGTGAACCACGACCATCCGCAGGTCATCGAGATATGGAACCTCGTGTTCATGCAGTTCAACCGCAAGGCCGACGGCAGCCTCGAAGGTCTGCCCGCCAAGGTAATCGATACCGGTATGGGCTTCGAGCGTCTCTGTATGGCCATGCAGGGCAAGACGTCCAACTACGACACCGACGTCTTCCAGCCGCTCATCCAGGCCATCGCCGCCATGGCTGGTGCCAAGTATGGCGAAGACAAGCAGAAGGACGTGGCCATGCGCGTCATTGCCGACCACATCCGTACCATCGCCTTCTCCATCACCGACGGACAGCTGCCCAGCAACGCCAAGGCCGGCTACGTCATCCGCCGTATCCTGCGCCGTGCCGTCCGTTACGGCTACACGTTCCTGGGTCAGAAGCAGTCGTTCATGTACAAGCTGCTGCCCGTGCTGATAGACAACATGGGAGCCGCCTACCCCGAACTGAACGCCCAGAAGGACCTCATCGCCAAGGTTATCAAGGAAGAGGAAGAAGCCTTCCTGCGCACACTGGAGACGGGTATCCGCCTGCTCGAAAAGACCATGGCCGAGGCCAAGGCTACCGGCAAGACCGAAATCAGCGGCAAGGACGCCTTTACACTATACGACACCTTCGGCTTCCCGCTCGACCTGACCGAACTCATCCTGCGCGAGAACGGTATGACAGCCGACACGAAGGAATTCGATGCCGAGATGCAGCAGCAGAAGCAGCGTGCCCGCAACGCCGCCGCCGTAGAGACCGGCGACTGGATTACGCTGAAGGAAGGTACTACCGAATTTGTAGGTTACGACTATACAGAATATGAAACCAGCATCCTGCGCTACCGCCAGGTGAAGCAGAAAAACCAGACACTCTACCAGATTGTGCTGGACAAGACGCCGTTCTACGCCGAAAGCGGTGGTCAGGTAGGCGATACGGGTGTATTGGTGAGCGAATTCGAGACCATCGACATCATCGACACCAAGAAAGAAAACAACCTGCCCATCCACCTGGCCAAGAAGCTTCCCGAACACCTCGACGCACCCATGATGGCCTGCGTGGATACCGACAAGCGCGCCGCCTGTGCCGCCAACCACTCGTGTACGCACCTGCTGGACGAAGCACTGCGCACCGTGCTGGGCGACCACGTAGAGCAGAAAGGTTCGCTGGTTACGCCAGACTCGCTGCGTTTCGACTTCTCGCACTTCCAAAAGGTGACCGACGAGCAACTGCGTCAGGTAGAGCATCTGGTCAACGCCAAGATCCGTGCCAACATTCCTTTGAAGGAATACCGCAACATTCCTATCGAGGAAGCCAAGGAACTGGGCGCCATCGCCCTCTTCGGTGAGAAGTACGGCGACCGCGTCCGCGTCATCCAGTTCGGCTCGTCCATCGAGTTCTGTGGTGGTACGCACGTAGCCGCTACGGGTAATATCGGCATGGTGAAAATCATCTCCGAAAGTTCTGTTGCAGCTGGTGTACGCCGTATCGAGGCCTATACAGGTGCCCGTGTAGAAGAAATGATGGACAATCTGCAGGATTCCATCCGCGACCTGAAAGCACTCTTCAACAACGCCCCCGACCTGGCCGGAACCATCCGCAAGTACATCGAGGAGAATGCCGGACTGAAGAAGCAGGTAGAGGAATTCATGAAGGAAAAGGAAGCCCAGCTGAAGGAGAAACTGCTGCAGAGCGTGAAGGAAGTGAACGGCGTGAAGCTCATCAAGTTCTGCGCTCCCCTGCCCGCCGAGACAGTGAAGAACATCGCCTTCCAGCTGCGCGGCCAGATCACGGAGAACCTGTTCTTCGTGGCCGGCACCGAGTTCGAAGGCAAGCCGATGCTCACCGTCATGCTGAGCGACAACCTGGTGGCCAATGGCCTGAAAGCCGGCGCCCTGGTGAAGGAAGCCGCCAAACTCATTCTGGGTGGCGGTGGCGGTCAGCCCCACTTCGCAACAGCCGGTGGCAAGAACCCCGACGGCCTGAATGCAGCAGTCGACAAGATTGTAGAACTGGCAGGACTCTGATGCGTCAACCGCATCGGTAGGCTGCCAGCCTGAAATAAGAGAAGAGGGTGTATCCCAATCGGGATATGCCCTCTTTTTTTGTCAGCAAGCGTTATCCGCCAGCTTCCCCTGTGCTAACCAATCAGTTCAAACGCAGTATACTACCAGTTCAAAGGCGTTAAACTGTCAGTTTAAAAGCTTTAAACTCGCAGTTTAAACGGAGTAAACCGACAGTTTAAAGCCAGTAAACTGGAAGTTTATTTTCTTCAAACGAAAATAAACTGATAACTATCGACTTATCAAATACATACAAATCAAGTCGGATTATTGTTCCAGGCTACCGATACGCCCGTCGGAATCGAGCACATTGACCGTGACGCGCGGGCAGCGGCAACGGCTGTTGTTGAAGAAGCGCACCGTAGCACATCCCTGTTCGTCGGTCATCAGTTCCGGCTGCCAGTACAGTGTCCGGCGGTAATCTTCCTCACGGGGCAGCACCCGATAATCCGGCGAATAGAACTCTTTAACCTTGCTATAGCCCTCAAGCCACGTCTTGCGTACCCCTTTCGCCCCCTTGGCAGGTATTTCTCCCTCCGGTTTCGTTTCAATCAATACGACACAACCATACAGTTTGTCGATGTTCATCGGCGTGAACCGCGGGTCGGCGTAGCGGCACATGGTCCCAAGATCCTCGCTGATGTAGATGGACTTGATGGACTCCAGCGTCAGACTACGATATTTGTTGAAGTCCATTTCCTCGTGGCGGGTACGTTCATAGTTGATGACAAACAAAGCCAGACGGCCTTTGTAGAACAAATACTCCTCGCCCGACGGACTGAACTGCGTATAGAAATCGGGATTCATGTTCCTCATCAGTTCGTGGATGTCGTCCCCCACAAAGCCGTTCCGGTCCTGGATGTCGTCCATCTCCGAGGCCACGTCGTAGTAGGCTATGGACTTGGTGCGGGCCTGATAGACATCGCTGGCCTTGTCGCGCTTGCGGGCTTTCACCTCCACCTCGTCCAGGTGATGTATCTTCTCGTCGATGCCCAGGCGGCGCAACGAGTCTTCGTAGGCCCGAAGGAACAGGTTGTAGTCTTCCTCCACCTGCACCGTATCGGCCGGTTCGTCGGCCGACGCCCCGACTTTCTGTTCCCCGCCGGGTACCCGTACCTGCATCTCGGCCAGCGAATACATGCGGGGCGCGGGAGCAAACACACGGTCCAGCACGATGCGGTGGTCTTTCTTCTTGCCCTCCTTCGTCACGGCCAGTATCAGATTCCACTTCCCCTCTATCTGCGAGACGAAGGAGAAACGCCCCAAGCTGTCAGTAGTAAAGAGGTCGAAGGACTGTTGCCTGCCCACCTCCGGGTCTTCGCCGGGACTGCTCAGGAAGGAAGACACTTCCACCCCGGCACGCGGTTTGCTGCGCACCATCGACACCACCGTGCCGTGCAGCTCGATGCCCTGCTCGGGCAGGTATTTCAGGTCGAAGGGGCGTACACCGGCCATGCTCTCCCAGTCGTACCTCCTCCAGCCCTGCACCATCAGCAGTTCGTCCAGCGCACGGCGGTGCGCCAGGTCGCCAGACTCGAAATACCAGGCAGGACGGTGGACGTATCCTTTGATGTCCGACATCAGCAGCAGGTCGGTCAGCAGGCTGTAGCGGTTCTCCACCTCCTGCCAGCCGTCGCGCACGGAAACCGAGAGAGGCGCCTGCACGGGGCGGCCTTCCGCATCCCGGACCTCAACGTCCAGACGGATGGAGTCGTAGGGCTGATAGGCAGCCTTGTCCGAACGGACCGCCACCGACAGGGTGTCGGGCTGCCCGGCAAAAATCAGACGGTCGGCCACCAGCCGGCCGGAAGGGTCGAACCACACGACCTTCGCCACGCCTACGGGCAGGTCCCGCTTGTCCAGCCCGAAGCGGACGGGACGGCTGCGGGTGACCGTCAGCATACTGAAGTGGTAGAGCTGCCCTCCGCCGATGACCGCCATCCCCAGCACACTGCCCGGCGTACGGGCGTTCTTCTGTACCGTCACCAGCAGGCTGTCCGGCGAGCTGAGGTTGTCCACCGAGCAGGCAAAGCCCTGCTCCCTGGCTTCCGGCAGGTCGAAACGGTATCGCTTTTCATTCCAGATGACTTCGGCCCGACCTTCTTCCTCGCCGGCCGTATAGGTAAAGCTGCCTTTCCCCTCGTGGCCCGCAGCAAAGGTGAGGCATTCGCGACCCTCCTTGTCCACCACGCGCCCCGACACGTCCACCGGATTGCCATAGGCATCCGTCGCCTCGAAGGCCACACGCACCGCACGTCCTTCACCAGATAGCCGCCTTCGGGATAGAAGCGGAGGTTCAGTTTCTTCTCCTTCCGCGGCCGCTTGCGTTCCTGCGGATACTTGCCTACCCGCGGGCTGATTTCCTTTTCCACATAGTGGCCCGGCACCTCCGGCTTGTCGAAGACGGGGATGATGCGCGAGAAGACCGAAGCCTCATCGAAGTTCAACATGTATTTGGTATAGGCCCGCACCTCGTAGAAGCCGGAATAGAACGGCAATTGCGTCAGGGCGAAGTGGCCGTGGCAACGGCCGTTCCTGACAGGAAGAATCTGCTTGGATACAATCTCGCCTCCAGGGTTGAGCAGTTCCACATACAGCGTCTTGCTCCACCCCGTGGGACGGTTCAGTCCGGAGGCCACCACGTAGCACTGGAACCAGATGTCGTCGCCCTGATAATAGCTGGTGTTGTCGAGGTGCAGGGCCACCTTTTCCTGTGGCAGTGCCTCACCGAACTGTTCCACACGGCGGGCCAGCGCCGTCAGAGGCCCGGCTATGCTGTCCGGAATCTGTGCCGATGCAACCAGAGGGAAGAACACCCACAGCAGAAGTCCCATTATCCCATACCTGTTCATCGTACAGCCTCCTTTACCTGGCCGCTTCCTGCAACTGTTCTTTCAACTTGTCCCATTGCTCGGGCGAGGCGGCCGTGCTGAAACGGATGTTCCCCTGCTTGTCGAAGATGACGCAGCGCGGAATACTCAGGGCACCCTTATGGCCGAAGGTATCATAGATTTCCCGATGGAAGGCCTCCTGCCCACGGACGTGTTCGCCTTTCAGATTGTAGTGCGCGGCCATCTTCCGCCACTTTTCATCGTCCTTTGGACGGTCGATGGAGAGGTAGAGCAGCACCACATCGTTGGCCGCGGCATACTCCTGCAACGGACCGACGTGGGCAAACGACGCACGGCAAGGACCACACCACGTAGCCCAGATGTCCATGAAGATGACTTTCCCTTTATAACGATCGGTCACGTCCTTAATCGTTTTGGCCGAGCTGACATCGGGGAAATGGATATCGGCCGGGATAGTCGTTTCATTGAAGGCACGGTTCTTGGCCACGGCACGGTCCACCCACGGCATCCATCCGCTTTCGGGATAGAGACGACGGAACTCGTCGGCCAGCGGAAGCAGTTGCGGGTCATAACGTTGCTGGAACTCGTCTTCGAGGAAGAGCTGGGCCAGAGCAGCTTCCTGCGCCTTGCCCGTCAGCCGGTGCGTGAAATCGTAGAAAGCCAGCTGCACGCCTTTCTCCACTCCTTCCGGCTTCGGCTCGCCCTTGGTATAATAACGAATGCCGGTATCATAACTTGCCGCGTCGTAGAACGAAAGGGAGAAAGGGCTACCAGGATGATTGATGGAGCAGAAAGCCGTCATGCTGTCCAGCTGGGCCAGCCATTCCTGCTTCGTAGCCTCGGACGACCGGAAGACAGAAGCCAGCACCTGGTTCTGGAAAGCCAGCAGCAACTGCATGCGTATGTCTTGGCGGACCTTGGTACGCAAGTCCTCGTCCACGCCTTCCACCTCCTTATCCAGCGACAGGGCATAGTCCGTCAGTTTGCGGCGCACCGATGTAGCCACGGTATCGCGAGTTATCTCCCAATGGTCTTTTCCATAAGCACGGATATCAAACACATCGTCATACAGCTGGTCCAGCAGTTCCGCCACACGGACCGTCTTGTCATCCTGTCCTTCGGTGACGGTCATCGGCTTTTCGGCCCATCCGTCCAACTCGATCCGCATCGTTCCTTCCTTGGCAAGAAGTGAACCCATATTCTTCTTTCCATACAGATAGAACTGAACCCGCTCGTATTCTCCCCCGGGCAGCGTCAGCGTGAACGTACTGTCCGCCTGCAACTTCAACGTATCAAACGTCTGCGAATTGAACATTCCGCCAACCGACCGCCGGCAAACCAGAAGTGCCCCGTCCGCATGACG
Source organism: Bacteroides togonis (assembly GCF_900130135.1). Classification (NCBI taxonomy): domain Bacteria; kingdom Pseudomonadati; phylum Bacteroidota; class Bacteroidia; order Bacteroidales; family Bacteroidaceae; genus Bacteroides; species Bacteroides togonis. The sequence continues at coordinate 1,903,937 of NZ_LT670820.1, forward strand.
CACGGAACCCGTAATGTGAATCTCCGGACGGGTGGTACAGGCTGCACACAATCCGCCCAAACATACTGCTCCGAAGACAGCTTTCCAAATACTACTACGCTTCATCGTCCGTAAAATATTAAAATAATAAAGGAACTATACCTGCCACAAAGATAACATTAATTCCAGACCGCAAGCTTTTATTAAAGGTAGAAAATAAAAAAGACCACATCATTCTTATGATGTAGTCTCTGTCGGAAGTGGGCGTTGACGGATTCGAACCGCCGACCCTCTGCTTGTAAGGCAGATGCTCTGAACCAGCTGAGCTAAACGCCCGATAGTTGAATAACGAAAGTGAAGGTTTATTTTTGTGGGCGTTGACGGATTCGAACCGCCGACCCTCTGCTTGTAAGGCAGATGCTCTGAACCAGCTGAGCTAAACGCCCGTCACTCTCGTTTCAAAAGCGCTGCAAAGGTACGACTTTTTTTGATATCTGCAAACAAATGCTTGTTTTTTTTCTGAAAATATTATCTATCCTTAGTAGAAACGTACTACAGCATACACCACAAGTACGTTTAGCACTACCCAATCATCTCCGGAAGTGAGACAAACGAAGACGTGTACTATCAAAACAAAATGCCATTCTGAGCGAAATAAAGAATCTCTGCATAATCCACGAGATTCTTCGCTTTGCTCAGAATGACATTATCTTCGTACTTTTTCCGCTAGAGAAAATTTCTTAGAGAAAAAATAGTTCCTTATTTATACTCCTGCCAGCTCTTAATCTGAATATCTTCCAGCTTCATGCTACAGAAGGCCTCAATGAAGGCGCTGGCCAGACGTGCATTGGTAATCAACGGAATATTATGATCGATTGCACCACGACGAATCTTGTAACCATTGGTCAGCTCACGCTTGGTATGATTCTTCGGGATGTTGACAATAAGATCAAACTTGTGCTCAGAAATCATCTTCATCACGTTGTTCTCTGCATCGGGACGCTCATCAGGCCAGAATACTGGTACAGTGTCTACACCATGAGCATTAAGGAAAGCAGCTGTACCGGCCGTCGCGTAAATCTTATACCCCTTGGCAAAGAGCATGCGGCTGGCGTCGAGCAAATCTACCTTGGACTTCATGGCACCACTGGAGAACATCACGCCTTTTTCGCGTGAAGGAATCTTGAAACCAGTAGCAATCATGGCGTTGAGCAAAGCTTCAGAGAAGTCGTCGCCGATACAGCCTACCTCGCCCGTAGACGACATGTCGACACCCAGCACGGGGTCGGCCTTGTGCAGACGGGAGAAGGAGAACTGGCTGGCCTTCACACCAATCCAGTCGATATCGTAAGCCGACTTGTCGGGCTTGGAGTAAGGAGCGTCAAGCATAATCTTTGTAGCAGTCTCGATGAAGTTGCGCTTCAACACCTTGCTGACGAAGGGGAACGAACGGGAAGCACGGAGATTACACTCGATGACCTTCACCTCGTTGTTACGTGCCAGGAACTGAATGTTGAACGGTCCGGAGATGTTCAGTTCCTTCGCAATCTGACGGCTGATCTTCTTGATGCGGCGAGCTGTTGCGAAGTAGATCTTCTGGGCAGGGAACACCAGCGTGGCGTCGCCCGAGTGTACACCGGCAAACTCAACGTGCTCGGAGATGGCATATTCGACAATCTCACCGTTCTGTGCCACGGCATCGAACTCGATTTCCTTGGTATTCTGCAAGAACTGTGATACGACTACAGGATATTCCTTGGACACCTCGGCAGCCATCTTCAAAAACTCTTGCAACTCGTCTTCGTCATAGCATACATTCATAGCTGCACCCGAAAGGACATAAGACGGACGCACCAGAACGGGATAACCCACCTTGGCCACGAAGCCCTTCACGTCTTCAAGGCTAGTCAGCTCCTGCCATGCAGGCTGGTCGATGCCCAGCTGGTCGAGCATGTGGGAGAACTTGTTGCGGTTCTCGGCACGGTCGATAGATATCGGAGAAGTACCCAACACAGGTACCGACTGGCGATAGAGTTTCATAGCCAGGTTGTTCGGTATCTGACCACCCACGGATACGATGACACCACGCGGCTGCTCAAGGTCGATAACATCGAGTACACGTTCAAACGACAACTCGTCGAAGTAAAGGCGGTCACACATATCGTAGTCAGTAGATACGGTCTCAGGATTATAGTTGATCATAATAGACTTGTAACCCAGCTTGCGAGCCGTCTGAATGGCATTCACCGAACACCAGTCGAACTCAACGCTGGAGCCGATGCGGTAAGCACCCGAACCAAGCACGACAACGGACTTCTCATTCTTGTAGTAGTTCACATCGTAACCCTCGACAGCGTAGGTCATGTAGAGGTAGTTGGTCAATTCGGGATGTTCGCTGGCCACCGTATTGATACGCTTCACAGCCGGCAGAATACCCAATTCCTTACGACGGGCACGCACCATAAGGTTTTCCTTCTCCATGTTGCCCGTAGGATGAAGCACGAAACGGGCAATCTGGAAGTCGGAGAAGCCCAATGCCTTAGCCTCACGGAGAACGTTGGCAGGCAGATCCTCTACCTTATTATACTGAGAAAGCTTATGCTTGTAGTCGACAATATTCTTCAGCTTACCCAGGAACCAGGGATCGATCTTGGTCAGTTCGTAGATGCGGTCGATGGTATAACCTTCTTCCAGTGCCTGTGCGATAGCGAAGATGCGCAGATCTGTCGGATGAGACAATTCATGGTCGAGGTCGTCGAAGTGGGTGCCGTCGTTGCCCACAAAGCCGTGCATGCCCTGACCGATCATACGCAGCCCCTTCTGGATGATTTCTTCGAAGGAACGGCCGATAGACATGATTTCACCCACAGACTTCATGCTGGAACCGATTTCGCGACTCACACCGACAAACTTCGTCAAGTCCCAACGGGGAATCTTACAGATCAAATAGTCAAGCTGCGGTGCTACGTAAGCTGAGTTAGGCGTACCCATCTCGCCAATCTGGTCGAGCGTGTAGCCCAAAGCAATCTTGGCAGCCACGAACGCCAACGGATAACCGGTAGCCTTGGAAGCCAGTGCGGAAGAACGGCTCAGACGGGCATTCACCTCGATGACACGGTAATCGTTGGTCTCGGCGTTGAAAGCATACTGGATGTTACACTCGCCCACAATACCCAGGTGACGGATACACTTGCGCGACAGGTCCTGCAACATCTCCACCTGCTCATTGGTGAGCGAACAGGTAGGAGCCACTACGATAGACTCACCCGTGTGAATGCCCAGCGGGTCAAAGTTCTCCATGCTGGCCACAGTGAAGCAGTGGTCGTTAGCATCGCGGATTACTTCAAACTCAATTTCTTTCCAGCCTTTCAGCGACTCTTCTACCAGAATCTGTTTAGAGAAAGTGAACGAACTTTCGGCCAGCTTAATGAAGGCTTCTTCGTCGGGGCAGATACCACTACCAAGACCACCCAGGGCGTAAGCCGAACGTACCATGACAGGATAACCGATTTCACGGGCAGCCTTCAAAGCATCTTCCATGCTCTCTACGGCGTGACTCTTGGGCGTCTTCATCGGTATTTCGTCGAGTTTCTTCACGAAGAGGTCACGGTCTTCAGTGTACATGATAGCCTCTACCGAGGTACCCAGCACACGTACACCGTATTTTTCGAGAATGCCCTTCTGATAGAGTTCCGTACCGCAGTTCAGCGCCGTTTGTCCACCGAAAGCCAGCAGAATGCCGTCGGGACGTTCCTTCTTGATGATTTCTTCCACGAAATAAGGAGTCACCGGCAGGAAGTAAACCTGATCGGCGATACCTTCCGAAGTCTGGATGGTAGCGATGTTGGGGTTCACCAGCACGGAGCTGATACCTTCTTCACGCAACGCTTTCAGCGCCTGCGAACCGGAGTAATCGAACTCTCCGGCCTGACCGATCTTGAGCGCACCTGAACCCAAGACGAGCACTTTCTTCAAATCGTTCTTCATTTTTTCTCTTTATAAGTTGTTTTAAAATAGCTTCAGTCTGCTTTTGAATAAAAAAAATGCGTCACCCGACAACGGACAACGCATTTACCAAAGAACTAATATCTTACCGGAAACGAAGAAACCACCAGCCGGCGAATGAAAATCATCCGAACTGAAATAAAAACTGGTACCCATTTCCCGTGTTAGCATAGATATCTCTAAAATTTGTGCAAAGTAACGATTTATTCGGGAAACGAGCAAATTTTAGGCGGAAATGTTTCCTAATATTAATCGTCCACAACCTGCCAATCACTGATAGTCCCTGTTTCTGAAGAAAAAGCCGCACCTATCTTATAAAGTTTTCTCATATCGCACGCATACTCCCGGGCATATCCTTTGTCCTCAATTTGCAGCAAAGCCTCGGCAGCCGTACCGTCCAGTTTGAACTCAAAAATATAGATATACTGAGGAGTCTCAACTACACAATCCACACGCCCCTGGCTCTGTACTTTCTCCACATAAACAGTGTAAACGCTCACCAGGCGCATGATGAGGTAAAACGTGTACTGGAAGTAGCGTTCACGCTCCGCCTCGTCTTCCTTCCGACGCATCGTATAGGGGATACTGGCCAGGAAAGACGTGAACAGGCTGCGAAGGCGGTCGATATCGCCTGTCTGCAGTGCCATGACCACACTACGTATCCAAGTACCCATTTCCTCCCGAGGTTGCAGATACGACGTGGCAAGCATTGTCAGGAAACCGTTCTTCACCTCGTTGTTGGGGAAGTCCAGCAGGAAGGTGTTAAATTGGAAATTATAGTTCTTGATGGTCAGGTACCCACTCTGGAAAATCATGGGCAGCGGACGTTCCACGTCGGCCTTGTAGTCCACGAACTCTTCGGGACGGTAGTACTTGCCCGTCAGTTCGTTCATATTCTCGTTGAAATGGGCCAACAGGCGGATCAGGTATGTGGGAGTACCCGAACGGAACCAGTAATCATAAACCCGGCGACTGTCCAACGCATTTAGCAGGCTGAAAGGATTGTAAACGTCCGTCAAACGGTCGCTGAAGTGATAGCCGTCATACTGCTGTTTCAGCCGCTGCTTCATTTCCTCCGGCGTACAGCGGTAGTCCACGGCCATGTCGGCAATGGGACCGGGGAAGTAACGGTCAATCTCTTCCTGCGTAATGCCGCAAAGCGTCTCGTAACGTCCGTCCATGCTGATATCCTTAGGCTGGTTGAAACCGCTGAATACGCTCACCTGCGAGAACTTCGTCACACCCGTCAACAGAACGAACTGCAAGTCGCGGTCTGCGGCCTTGAACACTGAATAAAATGCCTTCAGCACATTGCGGTGACGGTCTTCCAGCGAAGCATCCCCATCCAGAACGTCCAGAATCGGTTTGTCATATTCATCGATCAGAACCACGGCACGACGCCCGGTCTGTACGTGCGCGGCATGGAGCACATTGCGGAAACGAAGCCCCATTCCCAAATCCTTGTTGGGTAACAGACCGTAGTCCCTCTCCCAACTTTCCACATAATCGCGCAGCATCTCTTCCAGCTGGCCGACGTCACTGAAAACAGCCCCATTGAAATCCACATGAAACACGGGATGAACCGCCCATTCCTTTTCCAACTTTTCGATAGCCAGTCCATGGAACAACTCCTTACGCCCCAGAAAATAATTCTCCAGCGTAGATACCAGCAGACTCTTGCCGAAGCGGCGGGGACGGCTCAAGAAATAGATGCTGCTCTCGTGTGTCAGCTGATAAATCAACGCAGTCTTGTCTACATAGACATAGCCGTCTTCGATGATACGGTCAAAACTCTGGATTCCAATGGGATATTTCATAATCGTGGCATTTTGGAAACAAATATATAAAAAGGTAAAAGCATAGGCAAATGAAAACACAGTTTTTAAGCTTTTATCCGGCACACGGCAATCCATCTTCCTCCACCCCCCCAACGACTGAAGCCGCCACACTATACAAGATGAGGGGTTAACACGGCGCTTCCTTACCCTCTGACACAGTGCTTCGTCAGGGTACAAGAAAGTGCTTCGTCAGAGGGTAAGGAAGCACGGCGTTAGAAAGTGAAAAAATAGAGCATGATCACGTCTAAAAGTTAACCAGTTTTCTCGTCAATGCAAATAGGCTTACAGCATTCAAAGTACAAAAAACAAAGAGGGTGCACCCAACTGGATACACCCTCAATCTTTTATTCTAGAGGAATGGCAAAAGCCATACACTCACGTTAGAGACCTTCTTACTTCGCGGCCTTAACTGTTACAGACAGAGTCTTAGTTACACCGAATACGTCAATCAACTCAAATTCGATAGTAACAGGTTCTGTTGTACCTACAAATGACGGCAATTGAATCATAATACCACCAGGAATTGCTGCAAAGTTAGGTTTAATAGCTTCAGTAGCAGGAAGATCCGTTACAATAACATCCGTTGCGCTAATAGTTCCCGGTTCCCAAGCTCTAGTCTTAGTGTTATTATTAGTAACTAAAGTAGCATTAGTATCTTCAACACCTACCGTTACAGGAATATTCTGCTTAGAACCATTCTTATAATAGTATGCCTTAATACCTGTGGTAGCTAATGTAAAGTTCGTTTCAAAACCTTCTGTACCTTCTTCAAATCCCTGACGGAGGTTCATATCAGAACGCTTGTCGACGTTGCCATCAGACTTAACGCCATCGAACAGATAGAATGTGTCACCCAGTGCATCGGTCAATGTGAAGTTGGCATCAGTCAAAATCACTTCGCGAGTTACATTGTTAGAAGTAAATTCACCGTTTGCCTTAACTGACGTTGCATCACCCAGCAAGCTTGCAAATCTCAACGTAAAGTCAGAAACTTGTTCGTCTGTTGCAGGATATACACCATAGAATGTGTAGTCAGCCTTAACCGGAATACCAGCGCCAACAGAATTAATTGTATAAGTATTCCACTGCGATGCATTACCAGAGTAAACAATGCTTGTCAAAGGTTCGTTATCCAATGCCAGATAGTCCTTACCCAAAACTGTATATCCCCAATAGTTGAATGACGGATCCATATCATCAGCACCACTAGTCAATGTATAATATTGAGCTGTCGGTCCAAATTTGCTATATTGTTTTTCATAAGCAGTTGTAAATGCCTCAAAGAATGGAACAGCCATTCCAATCTGATCTTCAATAGCTACCTTATCACCATAGATGCTCAATACATTCTTCTTGTCATTCCACAGGGCCTTTTCACCGTTTACGCGAGTGATATCCAGAGTCGGCTGAGTGAATTCGAACGGCAGGATGATAGAAGCTACAGGAGTTTGAGTATCCTGATCGTTAACTGTCAAAGTCAATTGATATGCATTATTTAAGCTGAAATTATATGGATATCCTTCAGATACACAGAATTGGAATGTGATTGTATTGTTCTTCGTATCAACAGCATAACGAACGTTATGACCCATATTGTCATTGTCATCACCCTGATTGTTATCACCTTCTCCACCAATTACAGTTAATTCTACTGAGTTATTTGCAATAGCACTGTTCCATACAGCTTTTTCCACATCGCTCATATCAGCAAGTAAACTTGTCAATGGATATGCTTCAGTATTCAAAGCAAATACTTTCTTACCCTGATTAGACCATACCCAGTCATCAATCCAAGTCAATTCCTTATTGTCTTTGCCATCGATGTATTTTGCATCCATCGGAACATTCAAACGTTCTAATGGTAGAGTATGTTCTGTAGCCATTTCCTCACGCATCAAAGCTTTGAACTGGGGCGCCTTATCTCCTTGAACAACAGTACCGTCCATCAAGATGTAGTTGTAAACCAATTCAATATTATTGTTTACGCCAGTTTCTCTTGTGTAAGTAAATGCATGGCCGTCATTAACGATCTTTGCACCGTAAAGTTCAACATACTTTAAGTTGTCTGCTGACTGTTTAAAAGTAAGCCAGTAATCATAAACAGCATTTGCATCAATTGAAGTGGTGCTATAAGTCGGTACATATTCCTTATCTACAGCACAATTCTTCAGATCGTCAACTTCTACTGTTACCGTCCCGATTTTCTTCAAAGAAGCTCCCAAATCATACGGAGTCTTAACTGTTGTGTTGTTCAGCGTAGCAGTCAAAGACAATGCATGTTTAGCGCCATCATTAGCCTTGAACAGCAGATAATTCTTCGTTCTGGCATCTTCGATATCTTCATAACGGGTAAAATCATGCGGCAAAACCCACACACCGTTTGCAGAAGTGGCTCTTGACAATACGCCTTCATAAGGAACAGCATCCTTAAACAACAGACCTGTGCTTACATTGGCAGAGTTCATCAATGCGAAGGTATAGTCAGAGGCATCGGTTCCTTGAGGATTGACAACAATCATCAAGTCACGATCAAGAGTTGTATACAAACCTTTCTGAAGAGTCTTCTTTGCGTCTGCTGGTCCATATTCTACATCCTTTTCATTGATACCATACAGAGCCTTCATGCTAGTCAAACCATAAGCAGAAGGATAGTTGGCGATTTCATTATCCAATACATCAATATACCCCATTGTTGAACTAGTCGGGATAAAGATAGTCTGGACATCGCCATTCTCATCTCTTACAGTAAGATTCCAACCACCGGCTGTTTCAACGGCAGTGACACCACCAGCAATGTACTCAGTTTTGGCATACTCGCCTTTTTCGGCATCCCATACCATCCAGTAACCGTCTTCACTGATCTTAGCATCGTGACCATCTTGGCCATTCTGACCGTCCTGACCATCTTGACCGTCAGCTCCATCAGCACCATCCTTACCTACTGCAGGATATTCAGACTTCACGCCATCGAAAGCCCAATAACCATCAATGATCGTTACGATCGTACCGTCAGCACCCTTGTCGCCTTTGATTGTTTCAATAACGCTGGTGCTGTTGTCGTTCCAGGTGATCTTGATACCTTCACCTTCTTTGGTGATATTGGTAACATACTTACCATTATCAACCTTTGATTGCAGTTCTGAGATTGCAGACTTGATATCAGTCAGTTCCTTATTGATCTGATTGATGTCATCGTCGTAATCCTTACAAGACGTAAACGTCCCTGTCGTGCCCAGCATTAAGGCTCCGAACAGGATCACACTTAAATACTTTTTGTTCATAATAAAAAATTTAAATTTATAAATTTAAAAAATTAAGTAAGTAATTGAGTTTTTACATTTAACAATAATCCTTCTTTTCTCTCTTTTTCCTTTCTATTTTTAAATTAATATCACGCAATTTTTCACCTAGTTTACACGACTTCTCACTCGTTATTTCGCAGATAACGGATTGGTAATTCTATTCTACTGTATATGAGTATATTTATTGATAGATATTTAGGAAAAATTCAATCACAATGATTCTATTCGATTTCGACTCTATTTTTACAGGCATGGCCATAACACTACCTGCTCCGCACCTGCTCCATATAAAAGTACCCAAACACGGAGTTGATACGGAGCAAGTACGGAGTAGATACGGAGTAAGTCACCCAATTGTAATATTTTTCAGACATTTGCATTCCATCGATCATCGCTTGACGAAAGCTATAATCTGTTTATTTGCCTCGTCTATTCGTTCATCCTGGAATGGTTTCAGATAAGTTTCCGTCACAGCTATTGATGAATGCCCCATTGCCTCCGAAATAATACCCGGATGGATTTCGCAATGATAGGCCAAAGTAGCCCAGCTATGACGGGCTGCATAGGTACTCAGATGCGCATCAATCCCCAAATAACGGCCTAGTTCCACCAATTTGTAATTGAAAAAGCGAAGAGCGGACTGATATTCCCGATAAGCCTTTTCCTGATCTTCCCAATTACCGATAATAGAAAATAAATAAGGCGACCTACGATCTCGGTTTTCTATTTCCACCATCAATCGGATAGCCTCAGGGGGTAACACAACCGTCAGCAGTCGTCCCGTCTTCTTTCTTCTATAAACCAGCACATTCCCACAAAGATCCGTTTTGCGCAGAAAAGCCAGGTCGACAAACGGCAAGCCACGCAACAGGAACATAAGGGCAAATATCACCCCCGCCTTACGCACATCTGGCGAGATACAGTCATCCTCTCCATCATCAATCCAAGCCAGCAGACGTTTAAGATCCGACGTATCCAAAGCACGTTTGATGTTGGTTCGTGCCCCTGTATGAACATGCTCAAACAGACGAGGCACGTAGGGTACACGTCCGATATCCACACAACGGTTATAAGCCGAACGAAGCGAACGCATATAGGTTGCAACCGTATTCCAGCTACAATTGCGTTTTCTCAGATACTGCTCGAAATGCTTCAGCACAGCTGGCGACAAATCTTTGAGTTTGAAACGAGGATTGTCGCTAAACGCGAGAAAAGCGTTTAGTGCAGACTGATAAATGTGGGCACTTCCCCACCTCTCATTGTCACGAAAATCATCTATGATTGCCGTAAACACATCTTTTAATACAATTTGTTTCATGACCTAAAAAAAGTTATTTCAAAAATCTTTGGTATTATAACTTTTTTTGCCATATTTGCGTTGATTTAGGGTTCAATTTTTAATTTGAGTCACAATGAAAACAATGAGTAAACTAATGCTGGCGGTCATGCTGCTCTGGACTACAGGCCTTTCCGCCCAGCAGACGAGTGGAGAAACTTCACAGCGTCGCATCAAGGAAGAAGGAAAAACGATCTTTGATCCCCACTTCTTCATGCAAATTCAAGGTGGTGTAGCCCATACGATTGGCGAAGGCGACTTCAGCGATCTGCTTTCACCTGCTGCAGCTCTGTATGTAGGCTACAAGTTCAATCCCTGGCTGGGGGTACGCGCCGGATTAAGCGGCTGGCAAGCAAAGGGTGCATGGGCTTCTCCCTACACAACCTACAAGTACAACTACCTGCAAGGAAATGTAGATGCCATGTTCGACCTCTGCAACTTGTTTGGAAAGTTTAATCCCAAGAGAGTAGTCAACCCTTACCTCTTTGCAGGAATAGGTGTTAACGGCGCATTCAACAACGACGAAGCAGTCGCTCTCAGTACAAAAGGTTACAACATGGCCTACTTGTGGAACGACAGCAAAGTACTCGTGGCAGGCCGACTGGGACTGGGACTTGATTTCCGTCTGAGCGACAGAGTTAACTTCAACATTGAAGCCAACAGCAATGTCCTTTCAGACAAGTTCAACTCCAAGAAGGCAGGAAACGCCGACTGGCAATTCAATCTGATGGCTGGTTTCACCATCAAGTTCGGAAAGGGATACACAAAGACCGAACCGGTATACTACGAGCCGGAACCTCAGCCCGCACCGGTTGTCGAGAAGAAGCCCGAACCGAAACCTGTTGTAGTAGAAGAAAAAGAAGTGGTAGTAGAACCAATCCGCAAGGATATCTTCTTCACCTTGAATTCAGCAAAGATTCGTCCGTCTGAAGAGCAGAAGATCAATGATTTGGTTCAGTACATGAACGAGAACAAAGATTCAAAGGTAATCATCAGCGGATATGCTGACGTAAAAACAGGAAACGAAAACATCAACCTTCGTATCTCTGAAAAACGAGCTAAAGCAACAGCAGAAGCCCTGAAAGCAAAAGGTATTGCCGAAGACCGTATACAGATAGAATACAAGGGCGATACAGAACAACCCTTTGAAGTAAATGAGCAGAACCGTGTTGCTATTTGTGTAACACAATAATAAAGCGAATGAAAACCGATAACCACTTTATTTATATAGGAGATTGCGTAAGCAAACTGAAATGGTTCAAAATGCGTAGTTTTTTTATAAAAAAAGGGGATATTATTTGCACAGTTTTGCAAAATACCGTATGTTTGCACGACTTTTAATCCGTTATCTGCGAAATAACGGATAAAGTAATTGATACAACAAGTGTAAAACAAATTACAAACGGAGAGGAAAATTCGGCAAGAACTAAACGATTAAATATGAGAAACTCAATTATTTATTAATTTTTAAATTTATAAATTTAAAGTTTTTAATTATGAACAAAAAGTATCTAAGTGTGATCCTGTTCAGTGCCTTAATGCTGGGTACGACAGGAACGTTCACATCTTGTAAGGACTACGATGACGACATCAATTTAAAAATTAGTAAATAATTGAGTTTCTCATATTTAATCGTTTAGTTCTTGTCGAATTTACCTCTCCGTTTGTAATTTGTTTTACACTTGTTAAACTAATTAATTCTTCCGTTATTTCGCAGATAATTTCTTAATCGCATAAATCACACTCACATAGACACTTAAGCAAGGATTATCCTTAGAATTGCGCGAAAATAGAGTAAAAAGAAGAGTAAGATGAAGAAAAAAACAATCAAGAAGAAAGCATCTCCGAGAAAAGAAAATATCTTACATAGAAGTTCTAATCCAGCCGGATAAAAGAACAAAAAAAAATAGAATGCACCGTTACCGATGCATTCTATTTTCTATAAATTTCAGACAGAATCTCTAACTTACTTCTGACGAATATAAATATTGATAGGTGTGCCTGTCAGGTTCCACTTTTCGCGCATTTTGTTCTCTAAAAAACGGCGATAGGGTTCCTTTACATACTGAGGCAGGTTGGCAAAATAAACAAATGATGGAACTTGTGTATTAGGCAACTGAGTGATGTACTTGATCTTAATATACTTTCCTTTGTTCGAAGGAGGTGGATAAGCTTCGATAAGTGGAAGCATTTCTTCATTCAACCGAGCGGTGGAAATACGGGTCGTCCGATTGTGATACACATTGCGTGCTTCTTCCAACACTTTCAGAATACGTTGTTTAGTAAGTGCTGAAGCAAAGATTATAGGGAAGTCGACAAAAGGAGCAAAACGGTTCCGAATGGCTTCTTCGAAGGTCTTCATCACTTTGACTGTCTTATCTTCCACCAGGTCCCACTTGTTTACCACAACGACCAGTCCCTTTGCATTCTTCTGAATCAATGAGAAAATGTTCAGATCCTGACTTTCAATACCACGAGTAGCATCAAGCATCAAAATACAAACATCCGAATTTTCGATAGAACGAATAGAACGGATAACGGAGTAATATTCCAAGTCTTCATTCACTTTGTTTTTCTTGCGAATACCAGCCGTATCCACCAGGTAGAAATCGAATCCAAACTTGTTGTAACGAGTATAAATAGAATCGCGTGTTGTTCCGGCAATTTCCGTTACGATATTACGCTCCTCTCCAATAAAAGCATTTACAATAGACGATTTACCGGCATTTGGACGACCAACAACGGCAAAACGAGGGATATCTTCGTCCAATATTTCCGCAGATTCTTTTTTGAACTTACTCACGATCAGGTCCATCATATCGCCCGTACCGCTTCCGGTCATAGCTGAAATACAATAAGGATCACCTAAGCCAAGGCTATAGAATTCGGGAGCATTATACTGCAATTCGTTGTTATCGGTCTTATTGGCTATCAACAACACAGGCTTCTTAGTGCGACGGAGAATAGATGCGACCTCCATATCCAAGTCGGTCACTCCGTTCATTACATCCACCACAAACAGGATCACATCCGCTTCGTCCACAGCCATCAATACCTGTTTACGGATCTCTTCCTCAAAGATATCGTCCGAGTTCACCACCCAGCCACCTGTATCTACTACCGAAAACTCACGACCTAACCATTCAGCTTTACCATACTGACGGTCACGCGTAGTCCCCGCTTCTTCGTTCACAATCGCCTGCCGGGTCTTCGTCAAGCGATTAAATAGCGTAGACTTTCCCACATTAGGGCGTCCTACAATTGCAACTAAATTTCCCATAGTTCTTTATCTTTCATTCGTTTTGCGACTCTCACAGCCGCCTGTTCATTCTTTAATCAAGTTGATATCCAAAATTACGCAGCTCTTTATCTGAATTGCGCCAATCCTTATCTACTTTCACAAATGTCTCCAGGAAAATGGTCTTCCCAAAGAACTTCTCCAGATCGCGCCTTGCTTCCGAAGCAACCTTCTTCAATGCCCGCCCCTGCTTACCGATAATGATACCCTTCTGAGAATCGCGTTCCACATAAATGACCGCATGAATATGAATCTTCTTGGCATCCTCCTTGAACTGTTCCACAACGACCTCTACAGAATAAGGGATTTCCTTATCATAATAAAGCAAGATCTTCTCGCGAATGATCTCATTGACAAAGAAACGGGCTGGTCTGTCTGTCCACTGATCTTTATCAAAATAAGGAGGCGAATCGGGCAAAAGCTCCTTGACACGCTTCATTACATAGTCCACATTGAACTTAGTGGCTGCCGAAATAGGGATAATCTCCGCCGAAGGCAGTAACTCTTTCCATGCTTCCACCAGTTCCACCAGTCTTTCCTGATTAGTAAGGTCAATCTTATTAATAAGTACAAGGACCGGTACCTCCAGTTTGCTAACTTTTTCAACAAAATCGTTGTGCTTGTCTGGTGTCTCGACTACATCCGTGACATATAGCAATATATCCGCATCTGCCAAAGCCGACGTAGAAAAGTTCAGCATTGATTCCTGTAACTTATACGACGGTTTCAACACACCCGGCGTATCTGAAAACACAATCTGCATCTCGTCAGTATTATAGATTCCCATAATACGATGACGGGTAGTCTGCGCTTTAAAAGTGGCAATTGAAATCCGCTCGCCTACCAACGCATTCATCAACGTCGACTTCCCGACATTCGGATTTCCGACAATATTCACAAAACCGGCCTTATGCATAACCAATCATTTTAAAACTGTGAAAAAAAAACGCATCGAATTCATTAAAATAGGATGCGTTTTTTATTATTATACCAACGTAGTCTTACTGTTCTTTCTTACCGTCGTATCCCCATTTCACGTAAACGGCACCCCATGTAAAACCGGCGCCAAATGCTGTGAAAATCAGATTGTCTCCTTTCTTCAGCTTGTCCTCAAAATCCCAGATACACAACGGAAGTGTTCCAGCACTCGTATTACCATAACGCTGGATGTTGATCATTACCTTTTCATGAGGAACTTCCAAACGATTAGCAACCGCATCAATGATGCGCAGATTAGCCTGATGAGGAATTACCCAATCAATGTTGTCCTTATTCAATCCATTTCGTGCGGCAATTTCAGCACTAACATCGGACATATTTGATACGGCATACTTGAATACCGTACGACCTTCCTGATAGATATAGTGCATATGATTGTCTATTGTAAAATAGGAAGGAGGACATACGGAACCACCTGCTTTCATATGAAGGAAAGGAAGTCCCTTACCATCTGTACGCAAGATAGAATCCATAATACCATAGTCTTCCGTGGTAGGTTCTATCATGAACGCAGCCGCACCATCACCAAAAATTGGACAGGTTGCACGGTCTGTATAGTTCACCATCGACGACATCTTATCTGCACCAACAATGATTACTTTCTTATATCTGCCGGAGCGGATAAAATTAGCCGCTGTTTCCAATGCATACAGGAAACCACTACATGCTGCCTGCAAATCAAAAGCGAAAGCATTCTTCAAGCGCAACTTGTCACACAAGATAGAAGCTGTCGAAGGGAAATGATAGTCAGGAGTCGTAGTAGCAACAATCACCAGATCGATATCATCGGGATCAGCTCCCGTACGCTGCATCAACTGCTTGGCAGCCTTACGAGCCATATACGAGCTTCCCAATCCTTCTTCATTGAGAATACGTCTTTCCTTAACACCGATTCGGGTCATAATCCATTCATCGTTGGTGTCCACCATACGAGATATCTCGTCATTCGTCAAGATATAATCAGGGACATAACCGCCGACTCCTGTAATTACTGCATTTATTTTTTCCATCAAAATTTCAATACTAAGTAAATACTCAAAAAAGGTAATCTAAAAAGTTTTGCCTTTTCTCCAAAAGCAAAGCTTTTCAGACACCTATTCAAGCAGAGATCTACTGCGCGCCAATTAAACGGCAGCCTCTTTCTCTATAGCAAGTTTTCCTCTGTAATAGCCACATGCACCACATACAGTGTGATATACGTGCCATTCACCACAATTCGGACAAATAGCCAATGTAGGAGCTACCGCCTTATCATGAGTTCTTCTCTTTGCAGTTCTTGTCTTTGACTGTCTTCTCTTAGGATGTGCCATTTTCTTAAAACTTTAATTGTTATCTAATATTTTTTTTAATTCATTCCAACGAGGGTCAATCGGCGCTTCTCTATCATCATCCGACATATCTGTACCAGAAAACATTTCATCATCATCGTCCGCAGTGGTCCGCAAATGTTTACTCAGTTTTCCACTCATTTCCTTATTACATTTTCCAGGAGCATGCACATGCTTCATAGGAATAGCCAATGCAACAAACTCATACATAAACCATGCTACATTTATTGCACCTTCCACTTCGGGAATAACAATCAAGTTATCACCCTCCTCAGCATATTCTGCACCAAACTTGACCATCAACTTATCTGCAGAGGAAATTGAAAGCTCCATATCATCCAAACATCTATCACATGGAACTAAAATAACCCCTTCTGTTTGAAAGTTCAACTCAAATGCGCGAGAAGTTCGTTTCACAACCAATGACACATGCACCTTGCCTTTTTGAACTTCAGGTCCATCTATATCAGCAAAAAACTGGTTGTCAAGTAGAAAATCATACTGACAACTATCAGTATGCATACCTTTCAAATCTATTTTATACTTCTCAAACTTTCCCACATCTATTCCTTTCAAAGCCGCCAATCGCTAGCAGATATAATTCGGGCGACAAAGATACAAAAAAATATCCGCTTTGCACAGGCCTGAACAAAAAATATGTCCTTTTTATTAGTTTTTATCATTAAAAATCCAATCCGACAGCGTTTTATCCCCCAAATAGTCAACCTCCACAAGGAGATACTTTCAGAAGATGCAACGCAGCACTGCATGAGGGTGTAACTCAGCACTTCTTGGAGGTGTCAGTCCGCACTTGCTGAGGACATGACGAAGCACTGCGTGGAGGCGTAACGAAGCACAGCATGGAAGAGATAGGGATTCGATAGGGATTCTCCCGGCGGGCATAAAAAACAAAGTCCCCCGCAACAGGATTGTTACGGAGGACTTCTCAAGAAAAACGGCGGCGACCTACTCTCCCACTGTTACGCAGTACCATCGGCGTGACCGGGCTTAACTTCTCTGTTCGGAATGGGAAGAGGTGGAACCCCGGTGCTATAGCCACCTGAATAAGGTTGAC